>JAXHMN010000001.1:0-36723 GCA_034521465.1 Melioribacteraceae bacterium
TTGTAATGCTTCAGATGAAAATGGAATTTCCTAAATTAACAATAGTGTAAAAAATGAGACTTCCATGCATCAAAGAAAACGCTACACAGCAGAACAAAAAGTAATGATTTTAAGAGAACTCTTAGAAAATAATATTCCAATTAGTCAATTAGCCGAAAAGTACGATGTCCGTCCGAACGATATATATAACTGTTCCGAAGGAATGCCTATGGCAGAAAAAGAAACTCTTTGAATCTGCAACCGATATATTTACTTTTAAAGGTATCGAATCAAAAACAAACCACATCCGAACAAAAGAAGATTGAAAAGCTGCAAACTAAATTAAAAGACCGAGACGAAGCAATCAGTTATCTGATTCGGGAGAATATTGAAATAAAAAAAAGTATAGATGGGGAGAGTTAAATGCTCAGTGGGTTGAACCTGATATACGTGATAACATTGTGCGCTTTACTAAAATGATGACTGTCAAGACAAATACACCGCTCAATAAACTGCTGATACAGATTGGCATTAATTCGAGCAAGTATTACTCTTGGGTAGAGCGCCATGAGCAGCCGAATAATCACAACGGTATTATTCCAAAGAAACACTGGATCGTTGACTGGGAAAGAGAAGCAATCATTAACTATGCACGAAGACATACTACTGAAGGTTACAGACGATTGACCTATATGATGATAGATGATAACGTAGTTGCTGTAAGTCCATCAACCACCTACAGAGTATTAAAATCAGCCGGATTATTGAACCGCTGGAACAAGATTAAAACATCATCTAAAGGCAGCGGATTTAATCAGCCGACTACGGCTCATCAGCACTGGCATACCGATATCAAGTACGTAAATTTTCGGGGCACTTTCCTCTTTCTTATCTCGGTTATTGATGGTTACTCCCGTTACATTGTGCACCACGAACTAAGAACAAACATGCAAGAATATGACGTCCAAATTACTATTCAAAGAGCTTTAGAAAAATATCCACTTGCCAAACCACGGCTCATTACCGATAACGGTTCCCAATATATCTCTAAAGACTTTGCTGAGTATCTGAAATTTGTTGGGCTGCAGCATATCAGAACATCGATTGCTTATCCCCAGAGTAACGGCAAGATTGAACGATATCACAGAACCATACATGAAGAATTTTTAGCAACCAAATCGTTAATCAATCTTGACGATGCCAGAGTGCAGATTGACAACTTTATAAATTACTACAACACAAAGCGGTTACACAGTTCTTTATTTTACTTAACACCTGATGATTTTTTACATGACAGAAATACTGAGAAACTTGAAGCAAGAATTACTAAATTGAAGTTGGCTAAAAAAGCTCGCTACGAGGTGAAAAATGTTAACTGATTTTTCCCCTTACTTAAATAACTCGAAATTCCTTTTCACGCTGAACCAATACAGATGTTCCAGACCGACATAAATTTCTAGGTCTGTAGTATTGGGATCTACTTTTTCATTTATACTATAAGCGATTTCATCGAAGGAATACTCTTTCCACTCCGATTTATCAATAATATTTTTATTGAATAATTCCATTATGATTCATTTTCTAAAGTCTTCAAAAGGTTTTCCATTTGCACTTTTAATTCTTTTGAAGAATTGTGCCATTCCTCAAAATAGAATTAATATCTTCCTTTGTATTATTCTGAACATTACTGACATAAAGCGGGATACTAAGACTATAGTTATTTTTACTAACCTCTTCTATTGATATGACTTTACTGAATGACTCCAAGTTTTCATAATTTTTATATGCATTATAAATCTTCTTTATATGTTGATCTTCTAAAAATGCGATTGTTTTTTCTTGTCTCACTTCTTTAACTGCATTAATAAAGAGGATTTTATTACTTTTCTTCGGGCTTGTTATTGTTTGTAATCAATAAGCAGGCTTCCATTGGCGAATTGTAAAACAAATTAGGACCAAGACCTATTACGCATTCAACAGCATCTGATTCAATCATTTTTTTGCGCATAACTGCTTCGGAATCTCTAAAGAGGACTCCGTGCGGCCAAAGTGTTATTGATCTGCCATTCTTATCATCTAAACTTTTTTGAATGTGTTGCTGGAATGCATAATCAGCGCATCCTTGAGGCGGTGTTCCCCAAATATTTCTGCCGTAAGGATCATCGGCAAAACTTTTTCTATCCCAGCTTTTAATTGAATAAGGAGGGTTAGCAAGTATTACATTGAACTTTTTTAACTCATCGTTTTCAAGGAAAGACGGATTAGTTAAGGTGTTGCCTCGTACTATCTGAAACTCTTCTATACCGTGAAGGAACATATTCATCCGGGCAATAGCAGAGGTTATAAGATTTATTTCTTGTCCGTAAAGTTTTAGTGTACGGTATTCCTTGCCTTCTTCTTTTAGGTGAAGAGCGCAATTAAGAAGTAAGCCGCCGGAACCGCAAGTTGGGTCATAAACAGATTCTCCCGGTTGAGGATTCATTATAAAAGTCATTAGCTTCACAACAGTTCTATTAGTATAAAATTCTGCTGCTGTATGTCCGCTATCATCGGCAAATTGTTTTATTAAATATTCATAAGCATTGCCTAATTGATCGTCCGGCACGTTTGCGGTATTAAGATTATGCTCTGAGAAATGCTCTATTAAGTTGGTAAGGGTTTCATCTGAGAGACGGTCTTTGTTTGTCCAGCTTGCATCACCGAAGATTCCGTAAAGAGTATCGGGATTAGCTTTTTCAATTTTGCGCATTGCTTCTTGCAGAGCCATACCGACATTAGTTGTTACTTCACGGACATCCTTCCAATGTGAGCCAATTGGAATTTGGAATCTATGATTTTCTTCAAATGAAGCATAGTCAGTATCGCCGTCGCTTTCTTTCATAGCGAGTTCATACTCTTCATCGTAAACGTCACATATCCTTTTGAAGAAGAGCAAGGGGAAGATGTACTGCTTATAATCACCGGCATCTAAATGTCCGCGAAGATAAGTAGCTGCGCCCCATAGATATTTTTCAAGTTGTTGTTGGGTCATGATTCACCAAATTCCCGACCGGCTAAGAATAGCTTTCCTTTTTCCGTAATTATATATTTTTGTTCCGGATCATTTGGATTCTCCGGAATTGTTTTTCTTATTAATTCCGCTTGCTGCAATGGATTAAGTAATTATTTCCGGAATGTACTTTTATTTTTATAATCCATCATTTTCATAAGATTGTCCAGCTTTATAGCTTCAGCAGTTAAGAACAATATTCTTAACAGATAATCTGCTTTTTTATGCAGAAGGTTGGTACTTTTTTCCTTCCAGCTTGGTACCTCTTTTATACTTTCTTCAATTTTGGAGCTTAAATTCTCCAATTTCGATTGCAAGAGGTTGGTACCTTTTTGCGCCAAGGTTGGTACTTTCTTAGCTAGAATACGGATAAATGGAGGATTTTCGGGCCAATCTAAGGGTTCAAGGTTGGTACCTTTTTGCTGCCAAGTGGGTACTAATTTCAATAAAAGTTCTTCCCAAGACAAATCAGCAAAAGAGCTATCGAGTTGAATTTGAGAAAGACCAGCAGAAAGGTGCTCTTTAACAGAAACCGGAAAACCAAACCAAGAAATTAAAGAATCGAGATGTTCTGTTAAATTATTGCTAGTCAACGGAATATCGGTTCTAAATAATTCATTCTCATAAAATATTGGCTCAGCGCCGGGAACGTATAATTTCAGGTACTTTGTTGTATTTCGGATTCCGGAACCAATTTCGTCAGTCCAGCCAAAGGCAGAGAAAAACTTTCTAATGTTAGGATTTTTGGGATAAGGATTGAACTTGTATAAATCGATAGGACCATGAAATAAAGGACGGTTGGGATTAACGGTAACAACAGAGTCTTTATAAATAATTATCTCAGAAGAATGAGCGCTTGTATACTCGCGATGTACAATGATATTGCCAATAATTTCTCGGAATATTAATTCACGAAGATCCTTTCTTTGCCCATCTTCAGTAAAGAATTTTTCGGGCAAGTAGTTGTTAATAAATTTAAGTAAAGATATGTATGTGTCTATTAAGTTTGTTCTAAAAGTTTGTCTGTCATCATAGCGGTCAATATCAATTTTCCTAACAAGTATTTCAACTTTATAAGCAGGCAGAAGATTTTGAATAGTAACGTCCTTGCCGAAAATTAAACCGGCTGCAAGAGTTAAGCCCTCTTCTCCGGTTTGAAAATCTTTTCTCCATAAAGATGATTCCCTGAAGCATTTGTTCATCAGAAGCAGTAACCCAAGGATGAGATGGTTTGTTACTTTTAATTATTGATCTTGCTCTAATAAAAAGAGCATCGTCAAGATCATCCATTGAAAGATGTTTATAAATTCTGGATTCCGAAAAGTATTCCTTTTTACGTAAATAGAGTTCAGTTACCGCAAGTTGATTATCTGTGATATCAATATCAGCATCACCCTCTCTGATATAAATCTTGTTATTGTACTTATGTACTTGAGAAGCAGCCGGTAACTGGAGTATCAGTATTTTCCCTCGGTAAATGCCATCTCAATCGGGGTTAAATAAAGACTTGGTGTAACACAATCAGGAGAATTTAATGCAGTAGCAAGATCGGTAATTATTTGTGGAATGTAATTGCTATCGATACCAGAAATCGTTCCATCATTTTCAGCACCTAAGATAATTGTTCCACCATCAGTATTACTAAAACTAACTATTGTCTCATATAAGCTAGAAGGAAGACTATTTCTGCAACGCTTAAATTCTATTAAACGTCCTTCTCCTTGTGATAATATTTGCTTGACTTCGGTGATGTTCAATTTTTAATAAACTCTCCTAGTAATTTCAGAAAGTGTTCTTCTGATTCTTGTGTCTCTTCCCATGCTGCTTTTAGATCATCAAGAGCTTCTTCAACAGAAGGAAGATTATCTTCAATTATCTTTTCTACATACAGAGGAATATTTAGATTGTACTCATTCTCCTCAATCTCTGCCAAAGGAACTATCTTTGTATAGTTTTCAACATCGTTAAAATCTGTATACCATTTATAAATTCTATCAACATGTTCCGGTTCTAAATAGTTTTGTGCTCTACCAACTTTTACTTGATCAGAGGCATCTATGAATAATACTTTCCCTTTTCTTGTATCAGGTTTATTATTTCTGAAAACAAGAATACAAGCGGCAAGTGTTGCCCCATAGAAAATATTTGAGCCAAGACCTATAACAGCGTCTAGCAAATCTTTCTTTAGTAATACTTCTCTAATTTTTCCTTCCGCTCCCTTGCGGAATAATGCGCCGTGAGGAAGTACTACAGCCATTCTGCCGGTATCTTTTTCCATTGACTTTATCATATGCTGAACCCAAGCCATATCAGCGTTACCTTTAGGTGGGTTTCCGGCAAAGTTTCTTCCATAAGGATCTGACTGCCACTGTATCGCGCCCCAAGCATCAAGAGAAAAAGGCGGATTGGCAATTACATTGTCGAAGGTTTTTATTCCGTCACTCTCAAAGAAAGCTGGTTCTCTTAATGTATCTCCTCGGACTATTTGAAAGTCTTGTATTCCGTGGAGGAACATATTCATCCGGGCTATTGATGATGAAGTTAAATTCTTTTCTTGACCATATAGCCGTAGTGTTCTATGATCTTTATTCTTCTCTTGAAGATGATGAACTGCTTCTAAGAGCATACCTCCAGTACCGCAAGCAGGGTCGTAAACAGTTTCACCTTCTTCGGGCTCAACTATTAAATTCATGAGTCTTACAACAGATCTCGGAGTATAGAATTCACCGGCTTTTTTATTCGTAAGATCAGCGAAGTGCTTTATCAGATATTCATAAGCAGTTCCAAGTATGTCAGGTTCAACTTTGGAGTTAGATAAATTGTACTGAGAGAAATGCTCTATTAAGTTCGTAAGCAGACTATCAGGAAGCTTATTCTTATTGCTCCATTGAGCATCGCCGAAGATACCGTATAGATATTCTTGATTTTGCTGTTCAATTTCACGGAAGGCTTTCTCAAGAGTAGCTCCGACATTAACTGTAGTCTCTCTTACATCTTTCCAATGACATCCTTTTGGTATTATAAATCTATGGAACTCTGGAAGTTCAGCATATTCTTTATCGCCTCCAGATTCTTCTAGTGCTTGTCTATATTCTTCATCGTATACATCGGATATTCGTTTGAAAAATAGAAGTGGAAAGATATACACCTTGAAATCGGATGCATCAACAGGACCTTTAAGTATCCATGCAGCTTTAGAAAGGTATTGCTCAAGTTCTGATAAGGTAATTTTTCCGGCCATCAGTTCCAGCTTTTAGAAGAGAAAATTTGTAACAGTTTAAGATTTAGCTAAAATATTGACTTTCAGCATTAAGTTCAATGAATATATTGCTAACGATACAGAAAATTATCTTCATGTATTTTGATAGAATAAGAATTATCTAACTGCAATGGACAAATTTTGGGCAAAGCCGGAATGGATGTTGAGAATTATAAGTGCAATTGCAGGAAATTGGGTAAGAGTGGAGAGTAACGTATTCTCATGATTTATAATATTTTTTGGAGCCTAAAACAAACCCAGTTCACCGGCAGCTTGTGACATAAATTCGGCAATCTGCTACGATCATGAATAGTGACCATCCATTTGAAACAACTGTAAAAACTCAGTTTTCCTGATCCAGCCCTTGAAAATGCGACTTCCATTCCGGTGAGAGAGAACCTTCCAAAAGCTGAATTGCTTATGCTGTCGGGTGCAACGGAGGTTAGGGGCTGCATACTTTTGAAATATTGGATTTAACGGTAAATTATATGAGTAGTGGTAGATTACGGGCTTATATCCTGTCAAATCGTAGATAAAGTTTGAGCAGTCTAGACCAATTGGTTTTTAGTACCCTTCCCTGACATTATTTATGCAATAGGTTATGGATAAATTTAATTATTTCTTTTTAAGGTCCATAATCCTATATAACGAGGTGCTTGTCGTAACAAATAACTCATTTTTATCCTTTCCGCCCCAGGTTATTGATAACACTCTTTCATCCAAAGTGATGCGCTTAATTTCATTTGCTTCATTATCCAAAACAAATATTTCCCCTTCGGCTAAGTACAAATTGCCTTGATTGTCATATACATTGCTATATTCACCTCGTGGAAAAAATTCGACCATATCTGTAAGTTTACCTTTCTCATCTACCTTGAAACGATAAGTAATTTTGGGATCTTCGTGTGTTACAAATACAGGTTGGCTTTGATTTGGAGTAACTCCCATGAGTTGTAATGAGCGCCCGAGATCAAAAGTATTGGGAATGATTGTAACACTATCGGGTGCAATAAAGCTTGTTTCAGCCATACTTGTGGCTACTTCCTCAAAATTTTCTCTCCAGCGGTGTGTAGGGTGAATTACACGTTCTACATTCTTCACCTCATTCGTTTTCATAAGCTTTAGCGTTTGCATATCATCCACTTTATTTGGATTAATGGCATAGGCCAAACAAGCCCAGCCTCCATTCCCCCAACCGCTATAAAGGGGATTATTGTGTGGCAGTGTTTCGATTGTTTTTACTTGTTCATCATCTTCAAAGCCTGGTTGTGGGTCGTAACGGCAGATGACAATCAAATTATCCTTGGTGTCTATGCTTAGTGATAAAGGATTGAAAGGGTAATCAGCATAGATAGATATTGTGTTGGTTTCAGCTGACCATTTGTATACACGCTTCTGTTGATTTTCGCAGAAGTAAACATTTCCTTTACTGTCAGAAACGGCACCTGTTGCAAACTCAAATCCAAATCCTAATTTCTCAACTTTATTGTTACAATACACAGTGTTGTTAGGCTGCTCCTTTCCAGTGATATTCACTCTGGCAAAATCACCGGGATATACAATCAAATTCTTGTCCATATCGAAAATGGTACGTTCGGGCAATTGTAGTACCTGTGTCCAGCTACGCATATTTCGAAAATCGATATTGTAACTGTTAGATACCTTTATTCCCCAAGGCCTTGGAGTGTTCACACGAATCGTCCGATACATCCAAAAATTTGCAAACAGTAAGTTTTTGCAATCGTTTAGGTTAAGCGTTTGGGCATTTTTCCCTTCTTTGCTTTCTTCCTCAAATTGAAAAGCGTAGAATTTCCAGTTGGAAACATTGTTCATGCGAGCCTCCTGACGTACGTGATGCTCTAACGACATAGCAAAAACTTTTCCTGGAGTTGACGTATTACTTATGTATAAACCTGTACTGGCATAAGTGCTCGCCGTCCAGATATCCTTGAGTATTCCTCCTCCATTATTTGTTACCCAAATGCTCCAGTATTGATTGTCCCATGCCAGATCCTTTCCTTGAGCATAGACGGGTTCTGAAGGGCTGCTAATATTAAGGTTGCTAGACTTGTGATTGGAGGGTTCTTCAGGTTTTTGCATAGTACCATGACCTCCAACAATTTTTACATCATTGATCATTGAGTGCTCGCTTGCCATCCATTTCAAACCTACTGCGCGATAATTGTAAGCTCCTGTACTAATCCCAATACCATTAACAATATCATCACCCCCTTCTGATGATTCCACCACTGGAACCGGTGCGCCAAATCCGCTAAAATTGGATTCGCTTTCGTTAATTAATAACTGGGTAGCAAATGGATGCAAACCAATTAAGTTCGTTCCTTTATTTAATTTAATTGGTTCTTTAACACGGTACCAACCAGTGGGGAGATAAACATTTTTATGCTTGGCAATAGCTTCTTTTATCGCCTCTGTGTCATCTGTTTTACCATCACCCAAAGCACCAAATTGTTTCACATTAACCCATGTATTCATGGCTGGCAGGGAGGGGATGACCTTATCCAGCTTAGTGGGGACTATGTCGATGGCTTCTATATCGGAGACTGTCTTAAACACTGACCTGGCCGCCATGTCAGCAATTACCAAACCGTATACAAAATTGTTAATAAGATATTTATTGCCTTTTTTATCAATGCTTCTGCCAGAAGGAGTGAAATGTACAGGCACATCTACATTATGACAAAAAATATTCAGTAAATTTATTTGGTTGGTTGTTTTGTTTTCAATCCCAACTACTACTCCTTTTTTTACATTTTCAAAAAGGCAGTCTTCCATGAATAATCTATCCGAAATACCATCTTGCAGTTCAATAGCAATAGGTGCATTTTTTACGTGCATGGAAACTATAGACATTCCAGTATTTCGGCTCAAGACTGCAGCACTTCTCTGACCTTCAAAATAGAGATCTATCATCATCATGGGCCATCCTGGAGATGTCCTCCCAGTAGAAATTCCATATTCGCCACCAAAGAATTTTAAATCTTCAATTTCATTTCCTAAGTCATAAATTCCAGCATAGCCTTCATTAATATAAAAGTTACAATGACTAACAAAACTGTGTTGTGCAAAATGGGTACGAAGAACAATTGCCTTGGTATTGCCCTCTTCAATTCTAAAATCAATATTAGAAATAGCACTATAAAACGTACCCGCAGTAGCGTCTTTTGGTTCAAGTCCTTCTTCAACCAAATTACTGGTAAACCAAAACATGTAATTGAGTTTATCTTGGTAACCAACTGTATTTTTACCTAAGATAAATTCAGGACGGTTTTGTCCATAACCTATAATACGAATGGCTTTTGGAACGTAAATGGTTTTACTGAATGAGGTACTTCCCCTCAGGAATGAATAAAATTCCAAAGTTCCTTTCCTTTTTAAGCTTATTTATAGCCAATTGAAGCTCATCAGAGACATCTTGCTTTCCATTAGCCTGGATGTTTAATAATTCAGGAGTGAAAAAATGCGCCTCTTGATCATCTGGTACATGTGTGTAAACAGATTGAGCCATTATGACAAAAGGGTGAAAAAAAAGAATTATTAAGAGAATTTTCATTGATTTCATAAAATCTCTTTTTTATAAATTTCGATTTGCAATTTACCCACTGACCTTCCCTACGATTTATATACCAATGATAAGTTAGTTTTTCCCATTTATCAAGCACTGGCTACTTGATAAGTCATAAATGTTTCTGGTTAATTGATACACAAAGGTGATAACCACACAACTAAAATTGAAGTATCTCCTCAAGGATGGAAGAGTGAAGTAGAACTAAAATCCAAAGGGAGTTCGATAAAGTTCAGTTTAGAAGGAAATAAAAACTCGGCTTTAGATGATGCGAATTTGGAATTAGCACTGAAGCTCTAGACACCTAATTCTAACTGATTTTATTCTCATTCCTTCTTTGAAATAGTTTTTAGACAAATTTTGGACAAAGATATATTGAATGTTGAGATCTTATAAATTTAGGAACATGGAATTGAGCAAGAGTGGAGAGTATTCTTATTCTATTCGTCTATCATTCTTGGATTATAGTTTTATTAACATGCTTTGACTGTATTTGGTGAGTCAAGTTCTGGATATATATTTTTACTTCATATAATTTGTTTTTGGGAAATTGATATCTCAAAATCATTAATGCTGTTTAAGTGTGGATTCAATTTAAAATAATTACCATCACACGAGATGAAATTTTATGAAACATGTTCAATTCTTTCCCAAACGAATAGCTCTTATTTTCATTATTACCGCTATTTTACTTTTGATACCATTTACTGCAATGCAATTTAGCAATGAAGTATACTGGAGTTTATTTGATTTTATTATAGCTGCAATACTTTTATATGGATTTTATGATAATATCATCTCTTCGGGATTGGTACTGACATCAGTGTGGTGGTGTTGTCGATATTCGGATTAGTTTGGAATGGCTGGTTGATGGTTTTACGATAATGCCAGCCCTTCGGGTTTCATTTTTATGATAAGGTTAAAATCCGGTAGCTATGGTGATGATCGGTCTATCGCATCTATTTAAGTTCAATTCTCACTTTGGTTCCGACATTTTTTTTGCTTTCGATTGAGAGTTCACCTCCAATTATGTCACAGTATTTTTTAACGAGAGATAACCCCAAACCAGTACCGTCATATTGTCTGCCGTAACCATGCTCTTCTTGACTGAAAGCTTCAAAAATTTCAGGCAAATACTCTTCAGAAATCCCAATTCCTGTATCAGCAATTTCTATTACATAGTTTTCATTTTCTTTGCTTAATAACTTTAACCTAACAAAGCCCTCTTTAGTATACTTAACAGCATTATCGAGAAGATTGGCAATTATTTGATTCAATGCGTAATCATCACATAATGCTTCAGCAGATTCTATTTCTGATTCAACTAATAATTTAATTCCTTTGACTTGTGCAAGCGCATCATATTCAGCTGCCAGTCTTTTCAGCATATCAACCAAATTAATTTCATTAAGTGATAATTCATAGGTGCCTAGGTGGAGTTCGGACATATTTAATATCAAGTCAATTGTTCGAATTATTCTTTTACTTGCAGAATGGATAGCGCCGAACGCTACTTTAAGGTCTTCATCAATGTGTTCCGAAACTTCTTCCTCAATTAAACTAGTAAAACTTATTACAGCATTTAATGGGCTGCGTATCTCATGAGACATTTGAGCTAAGAATTCAGTCTTCAATTGGTTGGCTTTTTCCGCTCTATCCTTTGCTTGGATGATTTCTTCTTCTGCTTTTTTTCTTTCTGTTATGTCGTGTATAATTGAATGCAGTTGTGATTTATCATTAAAGGCAATTTTGCTGGAAAAGTCTTCTACATCACGAACTGATCCGTCAGCTCTTCTATGTCTAAATTCAAAATATACTCTCTGTTGTGCAACTGATCTTTGCAATTCCTTTTTAATTTCTTCAAGTGATAACGTGTTTATATCTTCTATTTTTTCTTTTTTAATTCTTCTTTAGACCAACCGTAAAATTTTTCTGCGGCTGTATTTGCATCTATTATTTTTCTGGTTTCCGGATCAATTAAGAGCATAACAGCAAGACTATCCCTAAAAATACTTTTGAATCTTTGTTCGCTCTCTGATAATGCTGTTTCTGCTCTAAGTTTTGCTTCTATATGCTCGTATTTTTTTAGTGCTGCATTAATTGCAGGAACTAATCTGTGGAGGTTTTCTTTTATAACATAATCATCAGCTCCTGCCTTCATACATTCTACGGCAGTCTCTTCATTCATAGAACCGGTTAAAATCAGGAATGGTATATTAGGTTTTATTTTAAGTGCAATTTTCAATGCAGACATTCCATCAAATTCGGGCATCGAATAATCCGAAATAATGATATTTGGCTCAAAGTTTTCTAACTGATAGATAAAATCTTTCTCAGTCTCAACTCTGACAGATGTAAATTCAATTCCTGCCTTCTTAATTTCCCGCTCTGTGAGAATTTGGTCTGTTTCCAAATCTTCAACAAAGAGAATATGCAATTTAATATCCGATTCCATTCTACTTGCTCGCTTTTAAGTTGGGAAGTAAATTTATTTTATCGCTTATTTATTGGTGATTCGTTTAATAGAAGCCAGTAAAGTCCCAAATTACGAACTGCATCGACAAACTTGTCAAAATCTACCGGCTTAACTATATAGCTATTTACACCTAGTTTATAACTTTCAACAATATCGCTTTCTTCTTTTGATGATGTTAATACAATTACTGGAATCATTTTTGTTTCGGGATTACTCTTGATTTCTTTTAAGACTTCCAGACCATCAACCTTAGGAAGTTTTAAGTCGAGTAAAATCATTCTTGGAGACGAGTCACTATTTCGCTCCGAGTATTTACCTTTACGAAAAATGAAATCGAGAGCTTCTTCGCCGTCTTCAACCACTAATACATTATTAGTTAATTTGCTTTTCTTGAAAGCACGAATTGCCATCTCGGCGTCATTCGGATTATCTTCAACGATTAATATTTCTACTTGATTTAAGTTTTCCATTTTATCTCCAAGTTAAATTATTTTTAATCAATTTCTATGCTCTCGGCTTCTGTATACATTCCGCTTCGCTCCATTACTCGAGCACCAGCTTCTCTCTCCGGTTCTCGAGCCTGCCTGCCGAATTTGTTGTGTAAGTCATTTTATTGCCGTCCACTTCAGAGTGTGTGGCATCAGCATAAATTGCCCGTGGCTTCAGCCACGGGATACTCAAAATTTCAAATATCACAGGGCTTTAGCCCCATCAGATGATAAGATGGGCTTCACAAAGCTGATCCCTTCAGGAAAAGCCCAGAGTGTTGTCAGCTTCTTGTCCCCGACTTAAAAGTCGGGGCAAATGATTAGTTCTGCAACACACTCGCAGACTGGTAGTCCCGTGTTGACCAATTCATTTCGGTAAAGAAAAATAAAAAGTAGCACCTTTGTCTACTTCACCATTTGCCCAGACTTCTCCGCCGTGTCTGTGTATTATTCGTTGTAACAATTGCTAAGCCGACACCGGTTCCTTCAAATTCTTTATCGCTGTGTAATCGTTGAAAAACACCGAATATTTTGGATAGATATTTTTCATTAAAACCAGCGCCATAATCCTTGACCCAATAAACAATTTTGCTTTCTAATTCTTCAGCGCCAATCTCAATTTTCTTTTTTTCAGATTTTTTACTGTATTTGAGTGCATTACTAATTAGATTTATTAAAACTTGTTTAATGAGTGAAGAGTCTGCATTTACTTTAGACATTTTATGAATTTCAATTTCAAATTCTTTTAATTGTTCTTCAGTTGCTGTTTCGTAATACATTGCTTCTGCCATAGCTTTCATATCAATGGAAGTATAATTCATTCCCATCCGTGAAAGTCTTGAAAGATTTAACATATCGGCAATAAGTTTATCCATCTTGTTTGCGTTTTCTCTTATTATTCTAAGCAGTCGATGTCCTTCTTCATCGATCTTGTCAGAATAATCTTCAAAAAGAAATTTAGAAAATCCATCAATGGCTCTAAGAGGCGCTCGTAAATCATGAGATACGGAATATGAAAATGCTTCCAATTCTTTATTCGATAATTCTAATTTATGTCTTTCTTCCTTTAACTCTCTCAGTAACTTCATTCAAATCTTCGACCATAAATAACATTGCTTGCTGACTTTTATTTAACTTGTCAACTTTTTCATTTAGTTCAACAGTTCGGCGTTGAACTTCAAACTCCAATTCTTCTTTCATTTTGAGAAGTTCTTTCTCTGCCAATTTACGATCAGTAATATCACTCCCTTGCGCAATCGTTGCAATTAAATTTTTCTTTTCATCGTAAATGTTTGCCGAGTTCCACAATACGTTTTTAATACTTCCATCTATAGTTTGGATTTCGATTTCAACAGTTTCCCATCTTTCCCCTTCAATAGTTGATTCAATTAACTGCATGTAATTATTTCTTTTCTCTTCCGGGAATAGGACATCAATTTTTCGGTTCACCGCATCATTAAATTTTAGTCCGGTTAATCTTTCGAATGCTCTATTAAAGCGTTCAATTTTTAATTCTTTATTCCAAACAATTATGGGTGCATTTGCGTAAGTAATTAAATTTTCCAGGTATTCTTTAGTTTCTTTTAGCTCCTCATTTATCTGCTTCTTCTCTGTAATATCCCAAAATGTAACTACTGAACCTACTATTTTCCCATTCTCTCTTATTGGGTATGAAAAGTATTCAGCATCAAAGTATGTTCCGTCAACTTTCCAGAATACTTCATCATTTACATGTGTGCCTTGCCCGCTAATAAAAGCTTTATAGATTTTACAATCGTCAATCGGACAGAGTGATCCATCTGCTTTTTTATAATGGATTAAATCGTGCATATTTTTACCGATCAATTGGTCTTCGTTTTTAAAACCTAAGATTTCCAAAGCAGATCGATTTATGAAAGTACAATTACCTTTAATATCAATTCCGTAAATGCCTTCGGCAGTTGAGTTTAAAATTAAACGAATACGGCTTTCGCTTTCTTTTAGAAACACTTGTTGTTCTTGCAATTTTTTTAAAGTGCTTTTGTGTTCTTCAATTTCATATTGAAGAGATTTTGTTCGACGCTTAACTTCTTTTCTCAAGAGAATAATGGATATTACTGCCATTATTATAAACAGCGGGATAAAAACATATACTGCGATTATTAATATATCTTGAAGAGATAATTTTTCTTCGATTGAAGGGCCAAACCATTTCATACGAATTTTTTCATACGTATCATCAGCTATAATAATTGAAAGTCCCTCGTTTAATCGATTGAGAAGATTTTGATCTCCCTTTTTAACTGCAAAGCAAAAATCTTGACGAAACTCCGGAAGTTGTAAATCCAATGGTTTGACCATCTTAATTCCTAGATTTTCCAGCAGTTTTATTCCGGTTATTCTCTGAGTTATTACGGCATCGTATTGTCCATCTGCCAAAAGCTGAAATGCTTCTTCAAATGTGTTTGTTGTAAATATCTTGTCGGATATATTTTCACGTCTTACAAACTCTTCAGCATTATCACCTTTCATTACAACAATGCTTTTGTTTTTTAGGTCTTCCAAACTATTAATATCTTCTGTGTCTTCATGAACAAATACAGCACCGTGCAAGGATAAATAAGGAATTGTAAAATCAAATAATTCTTCTCTTTCAGGGGTTCTGCCGACTAACGGTAAAGCATCTATTCTTCCTTCTGCTAAGTCTCGTTTGATTTTATCCCAAATACCAATTTTTATATCGTATGTTATTCCAACGGCATCAGCCGCCGCTTTAAATAGATCAACAGCAAAGCCGTCGGCTTCACCATCTTCGTTAACTATACAATAGGGAGGATAGTCCGGTTCTGAAGCAATTGTGATGTGTGTTTTGATTGGGTAATTATTTACGGTTGTCGTGTCGTACGTGATTCCGTAAAATACTCGATGTTAATAGTATAATAATTATTATATGTGTGTGAATTAGCTTTATCATTTGTCGAGTATTTTGTTAATCATTTTTTATTGCCGTCCACTTGAGAGCGTGTCGATAACCTTTATTTGCCCCGACTTTTAAGTCGGGGGTTAAGATTGCCATGATCTTGGGCTTTCCCCGAAGGGATCACTTTGTGAAGCCCCATTCTCAGCATTTAATGGGACTAAAGTCCGTTTAGTTAGGAGCTAGTTCCCGTCCACTGAAGTGGACGGCAATAAAATAACTTATGCAACACATCTCTGAAGCCACGGGCAATTTAGACTTAGGCAGCAGAATCGAAACGACGGATCATTTTAATAGTTATGGAACAACTCGACAGATAGGTCTTCAAATTCTGGTTCTCATAGATTCCGCTTCGCTTCATGTACTCGAGCACCGGTTATCATCTGATTCGCAATAGTATCGTTCTTTTGGACGTATCTAGAGTACAACACTTGCTCATTCGGTCTTCTCGATACATTCCGTGCTCTCATACGCTCCGCTACTCGAGCACCGGCTCTCTCCACGGTTCTCGAGTAAGCAACGTGTTTTTGTTAGCGGTCGTATCGAGAGAACCAACGTAATCACTTTTCACCTTTCAGTCTTTTTATTTCTTCTCGCAATTGTTTCATTCTCAATTCACGATCAATGGTTGCTTCGTGGAAACGTTCCAACTCACTTACTCTTTGTTGTAATTCTTCGGTCTTTTGTTTTACTTCAACTTCAAGATGATTTTTAAGTTCTTTCAATTCATCTTCTGCAAGTTTACGATTAACAATCTCGCCAATAAGGTGAGCTGATGATTGCAGGCGTTTCTTTGCTGTTTCTATTACGTAAGGAGGTCTAGTTTCATATTCTTTTGATTTCTCAATCAGTTTATCAATAGAAACATTATAATTTTCGGATAATTCAGTTAACTTTTCTTGATCTTTAGGAGGGTCACTGTAACCAAAATTAATAGCTCCAATTGTTTCATCTCCGGCTTTAATCGGTATTGCATAAAGCCGTATTCCTCCTTTACATTCGATATCAACAGGTTTCACCGGATTCCATAGCCGGTAATGATGCTTCGTTCCAACATGATTCGTGGCAGAGCCACTTTCCGCTAGTAAGAGCTTCTTTATTGTCCTCTGTGTTGCACAAATCTCGCGATGCTTGATCCATAAACCGGCACCAGCCCGATGCGAATATTCCGAGTGCATAATCGCCGTTCTTTTCATATATCGCCGATGATGTGTCCATCAAACTCAAATAATCATTTGCAATTTCGTGTAGTAATTTTGAACCGACTGAATCAAGAATTAATCTATTAGTATTTAGTTCGGATAAATCACCATAAGCAGGGATAAGGTTATTTTCTTCGGAGGAAAGATTTTCATCAATTTTGGACCCAAGCATCCATTCAATTTTTTTCAACTCAGATTCTATCTGTTTACGCTTCAGAGACATCTCTTACAAAAACGAGAGCGCCATTTTTGCCTTCATAGGTAATTGGCTCGCCGGCAGTTTCAACCCAAACTTCGCTTCCGTCAACGCGTATGAACTTTTGCTCTAACAATTCTTCAACCGGTTCCTGCATATCATTCAGCCGACTTATACGACTTTTAATCTTTTCATAATTATCGGGATGAAATCTTTCCATAACCGGTTTGCCGATAAGTTCGCCGGGATCATTTATTCCGAAAAGTTTGCAAGCAGCCGGATTTAGGTAGGCAAATTTCATATCGGTTTGTATAAATATCGGGTCAGGCGCGCCTTCAACAATAGATCTAAATCGCCTTTCACTTTGAATCAATTTTTGCTCTTCATTTATGCGGTCGGTTATAACTTCAGTGTAAACAATAATACCATCCATTGATCCGTCATATTCATCCAGGGTCTGCATTCCCAGCGTGTCCAGTCAATCTTTCCGTTATTCCCGTTCAAAAGATCTCTTTCAGCACTGTGCACTTCTCCTTTCAATACTTTTTGATGTACATCCCGCCACTTTGAGGCAGATCAGGAAAAACCTCATAGTGATGTTTCCCTAAATATTTTTTTCTTTTATTCCAAATTGTTCAAGATAACGGTCACTTACATATATATATCGCAAATCTCTGTTATGCACAGCGACTGCGCTGTTTGCATGTTCTATAACATACTGCATTAAATCCTTTTGATGAAATAGTTTCGCTTCTATTTGTTTGCGATCGGTGATATCCTGTATAGCACCATGCATTCTGATTGGGTTTCCATTTTCATCATATTCAAGTTTTCCTGTACCATGAACCCAGCGTTCTTCACCATCGTTAATACGGACTATTTTATATTCACGATTAAAAATTTTTTTTCCCTTTACAACAGACTCATGGTAAGAAACTATTTCGTTCGCGAAGTCTGGATGAATAAAGTTCGCCCAACCCTCTATAGTATGCGGATAAGTTTCGTCTATCCCGAATATTCTGTAAAATTCCGGCGAGCATACCCATGCGCTTTTTTCTATCTCATCTTCATTTAGATTTGTTGCAATAAGAACATATATGTGCAACTGATTGCGAATTGCGCATCATTTCCTCACTTTGGCGCAGTGCTTCTTCGGCTTTTTTGCGTTCAGTAATATCAATTGTGGATGTGATGAAAAATTGAGGTTCTCCATTCTCATCTTTTTGAAGATAAGTAGATACATCAACCCAAACAATATTGCCGTTTTTATGGATGTACCTTTTCTCGAATCGCCCCGTTTTTATTTCACCGCTAATCAACGACTTTACAACTTCATTTGATTTTTCAATATCATCAGGATGAGTTATATCCACCCATTTTTTTGTTTTCAATTCCTCCGCAGAATATCCAACAATATTGCAAAAAGCTTTATTGACTTCAACAGTACCGTCTAATTGAGTTAAAGATTTTCCAACGGTTGAGTATTCAAAAAGGTTGCGAAATTTTTCCTCACTATCTTTTAATTCTCTCTCATATTTTTTTCGTTTTTCAATTTCTTCTGTTAAATCAGCAATTAAATTCAGTGATGCATTTCTTGATTCATTTAATTCTTTTATTTTAGTTTGTAATTCATTTTGTGTTTTCTCTGCTATTTGTTCAATTATATTTTTTTCTTTTTTGAGTATTTCATCCAACTGAAGTCTTTCAAAATCTACAGCTAACATCCGTATTGAGTTTTGAATTAAAACTTCACTTTCTTCTGAAAATGTTTCAGTATTTTGAATGGTGATAAATCCAAATGAAGCGGACCTAGATTTGATTTCAAATTGAAAATCTCTTTCCTTTGATTCGGTTTCGGCAAACTGAAATTCCATAGGTTTGAAAAGCTCTCCCATCCCATCAATAAATAGTTCAATTATTTTCTCTTTGCTGTGAAGATGAGAGAGATTAAACATCAACAAAAATAAGTCATATGCAACATTCATTTTAACACCTATTTTATCGTAAATTCAGGAGCATTTTTTTTTAACCATTCATCCGGATCTTCGAAATATGGATTTTGAGTAATTATTCCATTCGAAATTGTGTATGGGTGAGTTTGTAAAACCTTCATTACTGTACTGCCAGAAAATTTTGTGATGTTGTATAAACAGATACTTATCCAAGGTTTGCCGGGAATAAAATAATTCAACCGGGATTCATAAACCATCAGATGTTCAACACCGGGTATTGCTTCAACCGCCCAAACCATTTCTGTTGTTGCACGTATGTTCCTTCTTCCATTTTTTTGAGATTCTTTGTAGTATTCATTTAATCCTCTATCCATACTAATTGGTGAAAAAGTGCCGTCAGGATAATACAGCTCTTCAGCGCTGTTTATAGAGAAGAGATCCGTATTATGTGGATGGTCTTTGCAATCGGGATATCGATTACCGTATTCTTCAATAAAGTTCTTCTTTGGTGCGTTCAACCGGACAGTAAAGTTGTTTATCGTTTTCTACTGCACCTTTGTGAAGGAATCCAAAAATTATCTCGTCTCTTTCCTCAGCACTTTCATATAGACCGCAGATATGCAAACCCCAATTGCAGGTATAACCGCCAAAACCCATATCAAGTTTTTCTTGGTCTGATGTTTTAATATGCATACCGCCTCCTTATTATAAAATTTACTTCACTTCAACTTCTTCAGGTAAATTATACTTTTTTGGTATATCTAATTTAGCACAGAGTTCATTAATTTCTTTCTTAAGTTCAATCATTTTGTTTTCTCTGCCTACCATCACTTTATTGAATTTTTCCAGTTCATTCAATTTTTCCTTTAAAGTTTCTTCTGCAAGTAACCGTTCTGTTACGTCACGAATCAACCCGATAATTCCCGTAATATTTCCAGTCATTATCCTTCAAATAAAATACTACCGGTTTCTCCGGGAAATACATTACCGTCTTTTCTTTTAAAGTTAACAGTATAATTAAATGGTTTATCGCCGAAATGTTCTTTAATTGCTTTACCTAATTCGTTAAACTGTTCTTCATTCTCATAAATCGATAGGGTTTTCTTACCCTTGATTTCTTCTAAAGAGTAACCAAATATTTCAGAAAACGCATCGTTGCAGTCAATTATATTTCGTTCAGTATCTGCAATAAGAATTGCATCTCTAATACTATGGAAAAGCAGATCGGAATTCTTTTTCACTTTGGACTATCTTTGCATTTTGTTCTCGGTCTTTGGTTGTATCTCTAAAGACAAGAACAACACCAAGTATTTGTCCCTCTTCATTTTTTATCGGCGCACCACTGTCTGCAATTGGAATTTCAGAACCGTTTTTTGAGATAAGCAGGGTGTTATTAGCTAAGTCTTCAATGGTTCCATTTTCCAAAACTCTTTTGATTGGGCTCTCGACTGCAGCTCGTGTATCTTCGTTGATAATATTAAAAACATCTTTTAATCTTCTACCCTTTGCTTCATTTTCATTCCAGCCTGTCAAGGTTTGAGCAACCTGGTTCAAATACTTTACGTTCCCTTTTTTATCAGTTGTAATTACAGCATCACCAATACTATAAAGTGTAGTTTTGAATTCCTCTTCGGTTTCCAAAAGATCTTTGTAAATTGTACTTTTTCGATAGGCATAAATAAAGGCAGCTAAAGCGGAAATGAAAAGAATAATGAAGAAACCGAAAAGTATAACATATACAAAACTTGAATATAACTCGGCGAGTATCTCGTCTTTATCAATCTTTGCAATCATTAACCAGTTTGTGTTGGCAATTGACCTAACATCAGCAACTACTTCTTCTCCTCGATAATCAACTACCTTCCCAAAGTCCCCTATAACCGAGAACAGCTTGTACAGCGGGTACTTCTTTATCATCTAAGGATATTTTTAATAAATGCGGCTCATTGGAAATATGCCTTAGTTCAGTTATAAATTCGACACTATCCTTGACTTGACGGACTAATAATGTTTCCGATGTCTTACTTGGCAGAGGCCATGACTGAATTAAAGGATAGAGATACTTGTCAGGATCAAATCTGAAGAGCATAACTGCGATTAAGTCTTCTTCACTGTTTTTAATTGGAGCAATTATATCTAAATGATACTTGTTTGAGATATCACAGAAATAAAAATCACTGAATACTATTGTATTATTGGCTAACGAAGAATCTATGAACTTCATTGCAGCACTACTCAGCTCTTCTTCATTTTCGTCTAATGAAAATAGAACTTGACTCTCGGCTGATACAACAAAAATATTTTCATACCCGTGTTGTTCTTTTATATGTGATAACCCTTTTTGAAGCGATTCTTTTGCGCTGCGATTTTGGCTATCGCTTAATAAGTCGAGTGTATTATCAATGTAAGTTGGATTTTCAGAAAAGAACTTTGCTTCGGAATTTCTTTCTGCTATCCATTGAGTTAGTTGGTTTACTTTTAACTCTGCTATAGCGCTGAGGTCATTATATTTCTGTTTGCTGATACGATCAGAAATATTTTGCAGGTAAGCAATACTAATAATAGAGATGATGATACTCAGGAAGATGATAACTGAGGCAAGGTAGAGTTTACTTGAAATAAACTTATTAACAAATTTTTTCATCACCGAGCCCTATTTTAAATTGTTGGTGACTCAACCACAGATTAATAGTCTTACAAATAATTCATTGAAATAGCTCTGTAAATTAATAACGGATATCTGTATCAGAATATAATGTTTTTGAAGTTTTGATGCTAAATAAAATATCTAGGGTTTATATTCCTATATGAATATAATTCTGTTTTTTTCATCTTTAATGTTAACCTAGCTCGTAAAAATCAGCCACTGCTGAGCTAATAACCGGCGAATAAACTGAATCTCATTGAAGATATTTTACAATAACACTTGTATTGAAGTTGACTCACCTTATTCAGTAATGAATAAAGGCAACTTACCGCCATTGAATAGTTTCTTTCTCACGCGGTCGTTAAGTAATTTTTTAATACCTCCAGTAAGGTGGTTTTTGAAAACGGTTTCTCCAAATACTCGTCCACTCCCGCTGATCTTGCATTATTTTTTTGTTGCGAATTTACATATGAAGTCATACATATTATTGGCAGCTTTGAATATTCATCGTCTTGTCTTAATTCTTTAATAATTTCTATCCCATTCTTCAATCCTCTTAAACCAATATCAATTATAAATAATTTTACATCACTCTCACGAAGTATCTTTTTCATCTGCTTATCAGATTCACAAAATACGTAAGTATATCCTTTCAACATATAGGATAGTGTTTTTTGAGTATCCAATTCATCTTCAACAATAAGAATGTCATAATTTTTTTCATTGTATTATCTTCATATTATTTTACTGATTATGTGGTATAGTAAAGCTGAATTTACTTCCGGTTCCATATTCGCTCTCAACTTTTATTTTTCCTCCGTGAGCTTCAATAATCCTCTTTACTATGTATAAACCTAAACCTGTACTTTCTCTCCTGAGGTGGGCAGATTACTTGTTTTTTTAAACGGTTTGAATAATAAATCTATTTCATCTTGCGAAATTCCCAAACCCTGATCTTTTACGCCTATCTCGACTTCATTTTCCCGCATGTCAAAATTAACTTCAACTTTTTTATTATGCTCAGAATATTTTATCGCGTTCGAAAGCAGATTTGTTAATACCTGTTCTATTTTATTTCGATCAACTTCTAAATCCAGTTTATCGATTTTACAATCGAATATTAGTTCTATTTTTTCTCTCTGCAGTCGGTTTAATTAAATGCATTACATCCTTTGCCATCTTTACCAGATTAACTTTTTCTTTAACTACTTTAACCGATCCCGCTTCAATATTGCTCACATCGAGTAACTCGGTAACTAAATTCAGCATATACTCACTGCGCGCTTTAATACTTTCTAAAAATTCAATTTGTTCTTCACCATACGTTTCTCTTTCTTCAAGAAGAAATTCAGAGAAGTTAATAATATTGCCGAGTGGATTTCTTAGATCGTGCGCCGCCATTCCCAGAAATTCATTTTTAATCTTGTTCAATTGCGCTAATTCCACGTTTTTCTTATTCAGTGCCCTCTGTGTATCAACCAATTCATTATTGAGTTTACTTATTTCATTAAAAAGATCGCTGCTGCTCCTTTCACTCTTGGAAAAGGTCTGTTCTAAATCCCGAATTTTGTTAGTCTGTTCATTATTAATTCCGATCATTCCGTTATAATATTTTTCTTCACCTTCTCCTTTAACAGCAGCAGTTACTAAAAGACCATCCTCTAATAACACTCCGCTGAATAGACATGTTATGAATTTTAATTTTTCATTTAGGACAATTTCCCAATTAAAAGCTGCGCCGTTAGCTTTTATATCCACTATAAAATTCAACGTTTTACTCAATGAGCCGGTATCTACTATATTCGTAAACAGTTCTCCATCATATGTGTGAATATTTTCATCAAGTTTATTATAACTGACATTTTTAATTTTTGCTTCTCTATCTAAGAAAATTACTATACCAGTATTTGCATTCCTTTCATCTGTCATAACTTAATTCACCAACTCTAATGCTCTTTCGGTTGCATCAGCCGCATTACGGGCATAAGCATCAGCTCCAATCCTTTCCCATAATCCGTCAGCAATCTCAAATGGATAGCCGCCTACCATTAGTTTAAGTTCGTTATTATTTTTAGTTGCCCTGATGGAGTTTATCATATCACCAACTTCACTCAAATGGAATGTCATTGTTGCGGAGATAGCAACTATATCCGGTTTGTATAAATCAATTGCTTCTAATAAACTTCTTCTAGGAGTGTTAGCTCCAAAAAAGTAAGAATTCCAGCCTTCCAATTCCGAATATGTCTGCCACCATCCTCGCACCAAGTTCGTGTAATTCTCCCGGCACACATGCAACTATTATTTTTTATCTTTTTCGCTTTCGGAAAATAGATAAGGATATAATTGCGACATAATCAACTGCGTTGCTGCAGTAATAAAATGTTCTTGAGCGACGGAAAGTCTGCTAAACTGCCAAAGTCTGCCGGTCTCTTTTTGCGTCACTTCCAAAAATATTTTGATAGATATCCTTTATAGTTATTCCATCATTATATAATCCCAGTATTATTTCTACAGCTCGTTTTTTATCTCCGCTAATTAGACATGTTAAATATTCTTCCGCTTCAGCTTTAAGTGGATTTTCGTCAATTAAATATGAGCTAATATCATGCTGCTCACTTCTAAATATTTCTATTCCCAAATCTAAAAGTTTATTAATCGTTTGATGCATCTCACCCGGCATTTCTTCTGCCATTACCCCTTTTATTATTTCTAGATTCGTAATTAAATCTTCTTCTTTTACCGGCAGTTCTTTAAAGAAGGCTTTAGCCCACTTTATATACTCGGTAAATAACTTCGGTTCTTCTGAACGAACGGCTTCTGATAAGTAACTCAGATGGTATGCGGTATCTTCCAAATAAAGTTTTTCATGTCTTTCAGTATATTCTTTCCGTAAATGTGGTTGTAATTGATATTGCTTTTCTAATACAACTTTTGGCAGAGTACTTTTTAATTTTTCAATTTTTTTAGCCACTTCATTAGCTGAAACATTCATACTCTTCTCCTTTTTTTCTAATTCAACTATATAATTTGTGAATTATTCTTTTCAAAAGGAAGTTTTCTAGTCAAGTATATTCTTTCATTTCTTCATTTAACGTTCGAACCGATAATATGATAACTGTTCCAATTACACCGCATGAGAAAACAATCACTTTAATAATATCCGATTCAATAAAGAATAGAATTGAGGTAGTTATCATACTCCACATAGAAATTAATGCAATCACTTTGGATTTTAACGGCATTGCTTTATAAAGCCTATAATCACGAATAAATTTCCCAAAAATCCGATGGTTAATTAACCACTTATACATCCTCTCTGAACTTCGTATATAACAAGCTGATGCAATTAACAGAAATGTAGTTGTGGGTAATCCGGGAATGATAATTCCAATTGCTCCTATTACTAGAGATAGGGTACCTATTATTATTAAGATAAGTTTCATGCTGTAATAGATTGTTTAATCATTGCATTGTATTCGAATGTATCCCATACATCCGAAACGTTTACTTTATTAAAAAATAAAGAATAACAAGCTGGTATACAACAACAATCCGGCTGAGTTAAAAGCACACTCCTCAATAGTTTATTTTAAGCATAGAATCCAAACCAAAAACGAAACATTCAAATTATCGTGTGACCGTATCAGGTAGTCATTACAATTCGTCCGAAGAACACGGACCACTCAATGACCATCGACCATCGATTATTTCCGGTTTTAGAGAGTCCCGGCGTATTTGGTGGGAATGAAAGAGTGCCAAACTAGACAAAATATTGAGAAATCAAATGAATTTGATACCACCACAAATAAACAAAAAACGAGCTGTCTACTCTATCGTAAGTTTTCATTCGACAAGATCAAGACAAAAGAAAGACAAAGGAACATCTGAAATGTGACAAAACAGAAGATAATCAAAAAGAATCGCTGTCAAGCTTTTCGAATCTCCCCGCCCTCTCTGCTCGACTTCGCCAGGGGGCTTCTCGTAGAGCGTAGCTCTATTATTCTATTCATCTATCATTCTCTGGATTATAGTTTTATTAACACGCTTTGACTGTATTTGGTGATGTTCAAGTTCTGGATATATATTTTTACTTCATATAATTTGTTTTTTGGGGAATCGGGATCTCGAAATCATTAATGCTGTTTAAGTGTGGATTCAATTTAAAGATAATTACCATCACACGAGATGAAATTTTATGAAACATGTTCACTCCTTCCCAAACGAATAGCTCTTGTTTTCATTATTACCGCTATTTTACTTTTGATACCATTTACTGCAATGCAATTTAGCAATGAAGTATACTGGAGTTTATTTGATTTTATTATAGCTGCATTACTTTTATTCGGGATCAGTGCGACTTACGAAATAATTTCACGCAGATCAAAATCGACAATTTACAAAGCAGCAGTCGGTTTAGCTGTTGGCACACTTCTGTTACTAATATGGGTTAACCTAGCAGTAGGAATTATTGGAAATGACAATCCGGCAAACTTATTGTACTTTGCGGTAATAGCAACTGCATTCCTTGGCTCAATTGCATCACTTTTCAAACCAAAAGGAATGGCTTATACCATGTTTACCTCTGCAGTCGTGATGATGTTGATTCCGACTATATCTTTAATTATTTGGAGTCGCGGAGATTGGTTTTAGTGAAAGCGCACGGAATAATAGGAGTTTTTGTTTTGAATGCTTTCTTTGCAATGTTATTTACCGGATCGGGATTGTTATTTAAGAAAGTTAATGAGAATGAGAACTCATCAGAAGAGAGCGAATCCCCACGTAGTCAAATAAAAAGCCAAAGCAATATCACCGCTTCGCGGTTGAAGTGCGTGTAGAGTTGTTTTTACAATAATATCATCCTTTCGGGATTTGGTTTTGCTTTGGTTGGCTAAGTTATAATTATATCGTTTAACGCCGAAGGCGTGAAATGATTATAGAAAAATCACGAGCAAGAAATGTGCGTGAACCCCAGCGGGGTGAAATAGAATGCCCAAAACAATATCACCGCTTCGCGGTTTGGTTACGAGTTAAGTTGGTTTTTTATTTATAATTATAATAATATCATCCCTTCGGGATTTGGTTTTGCAATGGCTGATTGATGGTTTTATAATATCATCTCTCCGGGATTGGTACTTACATCAGTGTGGTGTTGTGGTTGATATTCGGGATTTGGTTTGGTAATGGCTGGTTGATGGTTTTATGATAATGCCAGCCCTTCGGGTTTAATTTTGATGATAGAAAGGTTAAAATCCGGTAGCTATGGTGATGATCGGTCAACCGCATCTATTTTAAGTTCAATTCTCACTTTGGTTCCGACATTTTTTTTGCTTTCGATTGAGAGTTCACCTCCAATTATGTCACAGTATTTTTTAACGAGAGATAACCCCAAACCAGTACCGTCATATTGTCTGCTGTAACCCTGCTCTTCTTGGCTGAAAGCTTCAAAAATTTCAGGCAAATACTCTTCCGAAATCCCAATTCCTGTATCAGCAATTTCTATTACATAGTTTTCATTTTCTTTGCTTAATAACTTTAATCTAACAAAGCCCTCTTTAGTATACTTAACAGCATTATCGAGCAGATTGGCAATTATTTGATTCAATGCGTAATCATCACATAATATTTTAGCAGTTTCAATTTCTGATTCAACTAATAATTTTACACCCTTACTTCGAGCAGTAACCTCATATTCAGTTGCCAGTCTTTGCAGCATATCAACCAAATCAATTTCATTAAGTGATAATTCATAGGTGCCTAAGTGGAGTTCGGACATATTTAATATCAAAGTCAATTGTTCTAATTATTCTTTTACTTGCTGAATGGATAGCGTCGAACGCTACTTCAAGATCTTCATCAATATTTTCAGAAATTTCATCCTCAATTAAACCAGTAAAACTTATTATAGCATTTAAGGGGCTTCTTATTTCATGTGACATCTGTGCTAAAAATTCAGTTTTCAACTTATCTGATAATTCAGCTTTTTCCTTAGCTTTCTTTAATTCCGCTATCATTTCTCTTTCATTAGTGATATCCTCTTTAACCGCCACATAATGTTTTACTTTACCAGACTCATCTGTTATAGGAGAAATAGTAGCCGATTCAAAAAATAAATCACCGTTTTTCTTTCTGTTATGAAAAACACCGCTCCAGTTTTCACCTTTTGATATTTTTTCCCATAACTCTTTATACTCGTTGGTATCAGTTAAACCTGACTTTAAAATGTTTGGGTTTTTCCCTATTGCCTCTTCAAAAGTATACCCGGTAACAGCTTCAAACTTTGGATTGACATATTGAATTTTTTCGGACAGATCCGTAATTACAATTGAGACTTGGCTTTGTTCAACAGCTTTTTGCAATATCTTTTTTTCTTCTTCGGCTTCAACAAGTTTTGTAATATCTCTCTGCGTACCCCAGATTCTAATCAAATGATTATCTTCAATTATTCCGAAAGCGTTATTTACAAAGTAACGGATCTCTCCTTTATTATCTGTTTCTTTAGTTTGCTGATCAGTGACTCGATATCTATCACGCATCATTTGGACCGTCTGGTTGAAGTTTTTCAGGATATTCTTTGGGATTATGGAAGTCTAATATTTTTTGTCCGGTAAGCTCATCCATCGACGAAGCGCCATACATTTTTACCAGCGGTTTATTACACTCCGCTATATAACCATATTCATAATATAACTCGGCTTGCTTCTCGGGAGGTAAATCAACCGGTATCGGTTTAGTAAACTCTATTCTGTAAATGCCTTCATGGGTTTCATTAATGAAAGTCTCATATCTTTCTTGTGATGCTCTCAAAAGCTCGGCCGTTTCTTTGCTTTCTGTTATATCCCTAATGATTGCAAGTACGGAACTATCACTGCTTTTAATCAGACGTGTTTCAAGATAATGCTTATCATCTCCCCTAGATAATTCGTATTCGAATACTTGCATTTCTCCCGATTTAAGAGCGGAATTAATTTTTTCCAAACTTAGCGAAGCGACATCCTTCGGAAATATTTCGGATACATGTTTTATGCTGTTCCCTTTTGAAAGCCAAGATGACTCTTTTGTATTGGCGGAACTGTAATCAATAAAAGCACCGTCACTAGAGATATGGAGTAAAACATCCGGCATTGCCGATATGATTGCACGGTTTCTACTCAAACTTTTCTTCAGACTTTCCTCAACCTCTTTCATTGCTGAAATGTCTTCAACAATACCCATTCCTTCGGTAATTATTCCTTTTTCATTTCGAATTCCTTTAAAGTACGCTTTGACAAATGTCTGTTTTCGGAAGTTATTGATGTATAGATATCTTCATAGTATCCTTCACCTTGACTCAATGATTGTCTAACTGCTTCCACAATTTTTTTATCATTAAGTCTCTGAAACATATCAAGACCTAAAAGTAACTCTCTCTTCGATCCTAATATTTCAACAAATTTTTCATTAAAGGCAGTTATTACACTGTTGGAGTTATAGTGAAAAATTCCTAACGGAGAGTTTTTGAATATTCCTTTATACTTCGACTCACTCTCTTTAATGCGGCGCTGACTTTTATAATTTCTTCGCATATAGATGTAAAGCCAGATTATAATACCAATGAAAAGAATCGAAGTAATTATGATCCGTACATTTTGAATTGTCTTCAGCTCATCAATATCATGATCTATTGCATTGAGGTAGGTTCTTCTTAGACGATTCAGTGAACTAAGAGTGTTCTCTATATCAACTTCCATTTTTTTGAATAGATTAAGTATTCAGCAGCGTCGGCATCATTAGCTAAAATACGTTGTCCCTCAATAATGATTTTCTCGGAATTTGAGACAAGGATTCTAATTTGTTCTAATAAAGTTTCTTCGAATTTTGTCTCGCTATACTCGGTTAAATTATGAATTGAATAATCTAAATTATCCACTGCGCTATTGAGATCAGTTATAGCAACGGCTGCTTTCTTTTTACTCTGTACACCGGCTTCTTGAGAATATTGAATAATATTCATCTGGAATGTTGATAGTGAGTTTTCAATTGTAGAGAAGTAAGTTAGATTTCGGATTGATTCTTCGTGCTTAAAAAAAGTTAAATAGTAAGAAAAAATCATTGAGAGAATTAAAAAGCCAAAGACAACACCGAGGAATAATATCAAAAGGAGTTCTCGTTTTGAACTTAGATTGGAAGTATTATTTGTGTTTTTCTTTAGAATACTATCTGCCATGATTCTGAGTTGAAGTAGTTCACTATATAAATTCAATCAATTTGATAATTATGCTAAAGAAAAAATACGGATTTCTTTTTGAAAGTGTATAATGTTTAAGGAATATTTAAATTAGATAGTTGATCGCATTAGATAAATGAGATCAGAATTGGTATTTATTTTATCAAAATCATAAACTAAAATCTTATAACTATCACTCATTTAGTTTAGGCCAGAGTTGGAAAATTGTAATCGAACAAATTATTACAACTGTAGTCAAAATTGAAGCGGGCAGGTAGTTTGAATAAAGCCAATAACCAATCGATATTAACAATCCATAAACCGCCGCAACACCTAACAACATAGCTAAAATACCCAGAGGGATGTTTGACTTTCTGTCTTCCTGGGAAAACTTAACACCGTTGCTCTCAGCCCTTTTTATAACTTTATTCCAGCCGATGCCTCCCGGGTCTTACTAGCTTGTAAAAACTAACCAGTTTCTCATCGTCTGCGGGCTTAGTAAAGAGAGTAACAAGCACCCAAGAGACTGTAGTAATTGTTACACCAATAAGTAATTCTTCATAAGTTTTAAGCGCACCAACTTGAACAACAGCGGTTGCTCTGTCTATCCCTGTTTCCACTAATTCTCTTATCTGCGCATTATGGTAATTTCCTAAAAACAAAAATCCGAGCGCAATAAAAAATGAAACTACCATTGCGGTTAATTCGCTATATGCATTAATGCGCCACCAAAACCATCTCATAATGAACAGCAGTCCGGTTCCAGCCCCGATTTGAAGAAGTACGTTAAAGGCATTTAAAGCGCTTTCTAAAAATAATGCTAAGGAACTTGCAACAACCATCATTAGTACTGTTGAAATACGTCCAACCAAAACAAGTTCCTTTTCACTTGCCCCGGGTTTCAAGAATCTTTTGTAAAAATCATTCACTACATATGAAGAACCCCAGTTCAAACTTGTCGACATAGTGGACATATAAGCCGCGATCAACGAGGCAATTACCAATCCGAGTAATCCGCTTGGAAGCAAAGTAAGCATTGCCGGATAAGCCATATCGTGACCTACAATTGATTCATCTATATGAGGTAAAGCTTCTTTGATCATACTTAACTCCGGGAATACAACCAGCGAGGCAAGGGCGACAATTATCCAAGGCCATGGTCTGAGAGCATAATGAGCAAAGTTAAAGAATAGTGTCGCTCCCATGGCATGTTTTTCATCCTTTCGCCGCGAGCATTCTTTGGGCAACATAGCCACCGCCGCCCGGTTCCGCACCCGGATACCAAACCGACCACCATTGTACTGCAATTGGAATAATGAATACCGTCAATGCTAATTCCCAATTATTGAAATCAGGAATAATATCAAGTTTGTCGGCTACATTGGGATGAGAAAGAAGAGTTGAAAGGTTTCCTATTTCCGGTAAACTCACGGCGACATAAGCTGCGGCTATTGAACCAAACATGGCAAGAATGAATAATATAAAATCAGTTATTAATACACCAAGCAGGCCACCGAGAGAACTATAAATAACCGTAACACCCCCGGCAATTAAAATAACTTGAAGTGGAGAGAGATTGAGCATTACGTTACCGACTTTGATAGCAGCCAACGTAACAGATGCCATAATAACGATGTTGAAAAACATTCCTAAATAAATCGCCCGGAATCCTCTTAAAAACGCCGCCGGTTTACCGCTGTAACGAAGCTCATAAAATTCAATATCAGTCATTACATCCGATCTGCGCCAAAGTTTTGCATAAACAAAAACAGTCAACATACCTGTTAAAAGAAAAGCCCACCAAGCCCAGTTGCCGGCAATTCCGTTTTGTCTTGTTATATCGGAAACCAAATTAGGTGTATCGATTGAAAAGGTTGTTGCAACCATTGAAACACCGAGTACATACCACGGCATATTTCTACCGGATAAGAAAAATTCTGAATGAACTTTTCCCGGCCCGTTTTGTTGACCATACACCAATTAGCAATGCGATCAACATAAAGCCAAAGATCGCAACCCAATCTATTGTCTGTAGAACCATGCAGTTTCCGAAGTTAGTTTATCTCGATTAGTAAAGATAAATGACCAATTTGTTATTTAAAAATATTCGGTCTGTAAAAAATGGAGAGATGGAAGGAGGTAATTAAAATATCCAAAGCAATTCATATGCAGAGATTCCACCCATTAGCCAACAAGTGGAATCTCATTATTACCTTTTGATTATAATATTGAAAAAGCAACCGTAAACCCTGACATTACAATCGCAACCATACTACATAAGTTTTATCAAAATATTCAAACTCGGACCGGATGTATCCTTGAACGGATCGCCCACAGTGTCACCAATTACCGTTGCTTTATGGCTCGCCGAACCTTTACCGCCTAAGTTTCCTTCCTCGACATATTTTTTGCATTATCCCAAGCACCACCGGAGTTCGCCATAAAAACTGCTAAAGTAAATCCACTGCCTAATCCACCGACAAGAAGACCCATAACACCGGATACACCGAGTACAACTCCAACAACTATCGGGACTAATATTGCTAGACTTGCAGGAAGTATCATTTCTTTCTGAGCACCCTTGGTTGAAATAGCCAACACAACTGGCATAATCGGGCGTAGTCTTTGCCGTCTAAAATACCGGGCATATCTCTAAATTGTCTTCGTACTTCATCAACCATATTTTGAGCAGCTCTGCCGACAGCATTCATGGTTAAACCACAAAAGACAAATGCCATCATCGAACCAACGAAAATTCCAACTAAAACAGTCGGGTTCATTAAATTGACTTCGTAATATTTCATGAAATCTACAATCTCTGCTTCTTGAACTTTAACAACAACACCATTACCTAATGTTAAAACATCCTGACCAATTCTTACTAATCCAATTTTCAACTCCTCAATGTAAGAGGCAAGCAGTGCTAATGCAGTTAATGCGGCAGAACCGATTGCAAAACCTTTTTCCTGTTGCTGCTGTTGTATTTCCAAGTGAGTCGAGTGCATCGGTTCTTTCCCGAACTTTTGCATCGAGACCGCTCATCTCAGCATTACCGCCGGCGTTATCTGCTATTGGACCGTAAGCATCGGTTGCAAGCGTCAACCCTAAAGTAGAGAGCATTCCAACAGCGGCTATTCCGATTCCGTAGAGTCCCATTGATATATTTAGTTGCATCAAATCCCGCAGAGAATAGGAAAGCAAAAATAATTCCAAAAACAACAGACATAACAGGTATGATTGTTGACATCATACCGGTTCCCAACCCGGAAATAATAACTGTTGCAGGACCGGTCTGTGAACTTTCAGCGATTGATTTTGTCGGTTTGAACGATGCCGAAGTATAATACTCGGTGCCTTTTCCGATAATAATTCCAGTAACCAGACCGGTAACAACCGAGCCCAAACACCCCAAGGATTTTTAAGTTCAAGGAAATGGATAATACCTAATGAAAAAATTACAATTAGCACAGAACTAATGTTTATCGATCTGGAGAGAGCCGAAAGAAGATCCTTTTGAGTTGCGTCTTCTTTTGTTCGCACTAAAAATATTCCGATAACAGATAATACAATGCCTACAACAGCAACTAACATTGGCGCTATAACTGCATTAAACTGCATTGATTGATCTCTCAAAAACGCAGAAGCACCGAGAGCAGCAGTCGCTAGGATTGATCCGCAATAAGATTCATATAAATCAGCACCCATTCCTGCAACGTCACCAACATTATCACCTACGTTATCGGCAATAGTTGCCGGGTTTCTCGGATCGTCTTCCGGAATTCCGGCTTCAACTTTACCGACAAGATCGCCGCCTACATCGGCAGCTTTTGTAAAATACCGCCGCCAACTCTTGCAAAAAGCGCTTGTGCCGAAGCGCCCATTCCAAATGTTAGCATTGTTGTCGTTATTATAATTAAATTCTGTCCACCTTCGAAATCCGAAGGATAGACTGCATTTAGCACAATAAACCAAACTGAAATATCGAGCAGACCTAATCCAACAACAACAAGGCCCATAACCGCACCGCTGCGGAACGCAACCTGTAGTCCGTCATTTAAAGAATTTAATCGCTGCGTTAGTTGTTCTTGCCGAAGCATAAGTAGCGGTCTTCATACCAAAAAACCCCGCTCAGTGCCGAGAAAAATCCACCGGTTATAAATGCAAACGGCACCCACGGATTTTGAAAATTAAATCCGTAAGCAAGAATTGAAAATAAAATTGTCATTAAAACAAAAAATAATGCAACAATTTTGTACTGCTGTCTCAGATAAGCCATCGCTCCTTCTCTAACATAAAGAGCAATCTTTTTCATTTGATCTGTGCCTTCACTTTTTTTCATCATCTGCTTAAAAAAGTAATATGCAAATCCAAGAGCAATGACCGAACCAAGTGGTATAAGCCAAAAATATTATTCAGGAACCATTATTAACCTCTTCTATAAGTTATATCAACTAAATCCAATATTTACTGCTGATTTCCACCATGCATAGTGTTTATCATTTAATTCTTCGATACTGGGGAAAGCATAAAAAATAAAGTCATCCGGGCTACCAACAAAAAACCCGTTCTTACACATACGATAAAATAAATCTCCTTTGAATGTTCGAATCACGGTTTTTGACGGTTTGTCGGGTTTATTTCTCAATCCAATTAAACAATCTCTCAAATGATGGATATTGGGATACGGTAAATTTTTTACGTCTCCGTTTGCCGGATATAGTTGCCAATTCGCCTAAATCGAGTTCAGCAGAAATAATCTTGGGAACCCCAGATCGGGCCTTTTTTATCAGTTAAAAGTTTGATGAATTTTGTAGGGCTTGCAACACTTGCAATTAACGGATTGACCGGGCATAACTGCTGATAAAGATGAAGGTTGTCATTTGACTTTTCCTCATAATTACCCTTTTCAAGTTCCAATACCCTGCCGTTCATCGGTTGTTAAATATAAATTTTTCAATGCATCCAACGGAGTATGTTCCAGTACTCTGTAAATTGATAAGTAAACCGAGCGCTTTGGTTTTCCGTTTTCTTGAGGAACGCACCTCTTCTCAATTAAATCCAAAGGGAAATGTGAGTTCAGTTTGTCTTGGTCAACTTCAAAAAATATTGCTTGTCCGCGCGTTCGCTTTTTTGTACCGACTGCCATGTAAGTACCAAAGTCATGAGGAGGCAGCATCGAAGCTATTAATGCTTCCGGTGTTAAGGACAGATATACATATTTTTTCATTAACTTCTCCCTGTTCTTTATTATTAAAATAAATTGCAGAACATTCTGGAATTATAGATACAATTTTAATGCTAATAATATCTTAACATCTTTTTAACGAACAAAGATAAGAAATATTTCTCTATTCGGAGCCCAGCAGTATGCAAGTAATAAAAATTTTCGTTAAATCATTCTAAAAATCAATAGAGACAGTCTTACCCAAAATATTTATTGAAAATATTATTGATTGATTTAATAAGGTCATTATTCAGCGTTACACTTCCGGCTTTAGCGTTATCTTTTGCTTGGGATTCATTTCTTGCCCCACAGAGTAAATGTGTTATTCCTTTTTGATGCAACGTCCAAGCAAGAACAAGTTGAAGTGTGCTTACACCAACTTCTTTTGCAATGGGAATAAAATCGTCCAGCATTTGATTGGTTTTAGAAATATGATCTGATTTTGAAGAGCGGATTGTTTTTGCGAACGTCACCATCTCCAAATTTTGTATCCTTGCTAAACTTACCTGTAAGCAATCCTTGTGCGATCGGTGAGTAGGCCAAAATTGCAATATCGTTTTCAGCACAATAGTCTACGTTACCTTTGTCTTCAATCTTTCTTTGAAATATGTTATACTTTTCTTGGTCTGAAGCAATTTCACCAACGGCGCAGTCATTCTTCCATATGCTCTGGAGTTGCGTTTGAAACTCCGATCGCTGTTAATTTTTCCTTCATCTTTCAACTTAACAAGTTCAGCCATCGAGTCTTCGATCGGTGTTGTAGATTCCTGCCAGTGAGTTTGGTACAGATCGATATAATCGGTCTGAAGTCTTTTAAACTTTTTTCAACTTCTTCGCGGATAGATTCTGGACCGAGATACTTATAAACTTTTTTATCACCTTCCTCGCTCGCACCTTTATCATCCGAGCGGAAAAAGAAATCAGCCTTTTTCCAAGTCCCAACGCATACCACATTTAGTTGCTACTAAAACTTTATCTCGCCTGTCTTTTATGGCTTTTCCTACAACCTCTTCCGAATAACCAAAACCATAAATAGGAGCTGTGTCAATAAGATTAACTACCATTATCTAAGCTTGCCTGAATTGCTTCAATACTCTGCTTTTCTTCTGCACCGCCCCACATCCAGCCACCGGTTACCCAAGTTCCAATTGCAATAACTGATGCATTAATATCTGATTTTCCTAGCTTTCTGAATTTCATTTTTATCCTCTTTTTGATTAAATAATTACATGAATATTTTAACTCAAGTATCGTTATCTTTTGGTGTTTACTTTAAACCAATAAGCTAAAAGATGATTTTAAATTCATTTTTAATGAAGTATATGTACCTTAATAACAAAAATTTTGTTTCAAAACAAATTTCAGAACTAATTTTTAAATTACACAACAGATAATGCATTCTATTTTTATAAGAATATTTCTTATTTCTATTTTGATAATTTCAGACCCGATACACGGAACTGAATTACCGATTCTATTAGAAATAAATTAGAAATGTTTAGTAAT
>JAXHMN010000002.1:0-39441 GCA_034521465.1 Melioribacteraceae bacterium
TCCCTGACTCTCCGCTCAGATTATTGAAACCTCAAAGACAGCGATTATAAGCCGTTTTTGAGGTTTTTTTGTGTCTGATTGTAATTTGTAGACGCTGTAGACGTACTTATTGGACATGCTATGGACACTTTTTGGTCATTTTTTGGTCAGTCGAATTTTCGTAAAATTTGTAATAATTTCTGAAAGTACTCGACACTTCAGACCACTTTCGTTTACACTTTGCCACCCATTCGAATTTAGCTACGTTTTCGTAAGTCTTTTTTAATGTCTCCAATCTAACATTACATTAACTCATACAGACTCCTTTCGAAACCAATACCATGCTCAATATAATTTCGTAGCTAATAGTATTTTAATGGTACTTACATTGAGATTTCTCAATAGGCGAGTCTTTACGTTTTACTCCATTCTCGTTTACATCTATAGCACTTTAGTTTATTCCTACGAACAACACCAAAATTAGCATTGTTACAGAATGGACATTTCTTAAACGACTTTAACAAACCTAATTCAATAAGATACTCTTCGAGTTTGATCTCGTCGTCTGCTGAATTGATTATATCAATTAGTTTCATACGGCCTCCTAAAAGAAAGGCCGTCATTCAACGGCCTTAAAGTTATTTGAGATGTTTTTCTAATTCGCTTAGTTTTTCATGAAGGTTGGATACATCTACTTTTGTGTAGTGCCCGGTCATGCTGGAAGGTGAGTGACCCATTAAATACTGCCTGGTTTCAATTGAGAGATTAAGTCTTTCGGTCATACTTGCGTAAGTATGTCGCCACTTATGAAGAGTTGCATTCTTAGTGATACCGGCATTCTTTGCAATATCTTTACAGTGCTTCAGCAAAGTTCGCTCCGGCATTTTATCACCTTTGATAGATGGGAAGATATATACCGAGGAATGTTTATCTTTCTCTTTTAGCAACTCATCTATACAGAAGATTTGTAATTGGGATATCTCTTTCGGATGTTTCTGTTTTAGTAGTGAAATCATCAGTTGTGCTTATTAAGAACATCTTACGCTATCCCAATCAATGGAAGTATCCCATTTCAAGTTTGCTAACTCTTCAAAACGACACCCGGTAAAGTAAAGTCCTAGAAAGGCTTTTCTGTAAATCGGATTAATCTCTTGAGAGAAGAAGGACTTAATTTCCTTTTCGTTATAGAAATCATCTTCTCTTTCGATCAATGTTTTATTTTTCACCTTTACTTTCTTTATATGCTCGAACGGACTTTTCAATATCCTATCTCTTAAAGCTTGTTCTCTGAAAAATGACTTTGCGGTAGTCAGATAATCATTAGCTGTTTTAGGAGATGGATCTGCTGCAAGCAACTGTCGCTTAAATTCATCTGCATGTGTCTTTGTAAATTCATTGACGTAAGAAATCTTCTCTGAATAAGCGAAGCTTTCCAACTGATGTAATTGATTTTTGTATTTATCAATTGTCTTAGGTTGCAGATGTGCTTTTTCTTCCATGAACTCATCTATAGCTTTACGCATAGAGATCTTCTCTTCTTGAATACCGGCTTTATATAGTTTGTGGTCGTATTTATCCTTCTCAATCATATTACCGTACCTTTTAGCTTCAACTTCCTTATGAAAAACCTTGCGGATTCTTTTACCGGCTTTGTCATAGACATCAACCAAGTAATTGCTATTGTCCAGCTTTTTGATTTTAGCCATTTTGAATCCCGGTTAAGATTAATAGTGAGAGTACTTCGATGTTAACTAAAGGTCTGTCGCCGAAGCGGACCGCATTCAATGTTCCCATTGCGGATTTGTTTCGCGATGTAGTCGTAGCTCATCCCAAGTATTTCGGATACTTCTTGGATGGTGAATAAGATTTTATTCTGATAGGACTCTTTAAGTAATGTTAGGATTGTTTCTTTGGAGGTGGAAGAACTAACTTTTACATCGGATATAGGTTGTTTCTGTTGATCATTGGTGAAATCAATTTTTTGTGGCAAGATATGTTTTTGATTAATGATTTATACATGGTCGTTACCATGTTTCTTATACCAGTTTTTTAAAAATATCTGGTTGTTTGAAGGACGATTAAAAATATATCCTTAATTAAGTATGTAAGGTTTTGACATCAGAGTCAAATTTATTTTTGAAAAAAATAGCCATGCATATTTGCATGGCATTATTAATGATCTAAAGCTTTTTATTCTGTGAATCCTAATCGACTAATAGTTTCATTTTCTATGTTTTTTACAATGGCATCAGCCTCATTAAGGATTTCTCCAAATATCTGACCTTTAGATTTCCATTCAATATCAAACGAATAAAATATTTTTCTACGAAGATATAAAGTACCCATCTCTATCCTACCCTCTAACTGATTTCCATCATTTAAATTATTATTCAATATGTAATTCGGATCATTATCAACAATGGATTGCATATTTAGCATATAACTTTGTCTTTCAAAAGTATCATTTACTTCGATGGTAATAGGGTTTGGATCAAAGTACCGTATATATGTTCTCAATGAATTGCTTTCACTAAGTAGAATAATAAAATAGTTATCTTGGTGAGAAGTTATTTTATCAACGATTTTAAGCCCTCTAGCTGAATATAGCGGAAATGGAAACTTAATCAGTTCATTAACCGGAACAAAGTCACAAAAATCTCTATATAAATAGAGTTTTCCATTAACGAATGGTAGTGGATCGCCTTCATACATTAGAAAATTACCTTTTTTGAAAATGTTGAATCAAAATCTTTTACATCGAATTTTTCTAAAAATTTGATTTTCATATTATCCTCTCTTTTCTCCTTTGCCAAATAATAGCGGCTGATTCAGGTTATTGATTTCATTTTTGTTAGTTAGTTTATTACGCAATTCCATTAACAATTTTCCCATTTGATTTTCTCCTTCCCACTTGCCATTAATAAGCACAGCTCCCCAGAATCTTGAAGATTCTCTATCATGAGTTGTACAATCTTCAATAATTTCATTATTTCCGGTTGCAACTAATTGCTTGGGTAACTCAGGATGCTGTTCGAATTTCAACTCCAAACATTTCTGCATCATTGCAATATCTTCTGGAGCTTCGTCCCATTTTTTATAAAGATCCCACTTTATTAAGATAGGCTCTAAATTGAATTACAAACCAGAAGTGCTCCGTCCTAGCTTTCACCAAATTCGATAGTGATATACAATGAACCGTAAACAGAAAAAGTAGAGAGATAGTAATGGTATGACAGTGACCACCTGTGTCGTTCTGGCTTTCGCACTACCTCTCATTAAAGTTAATTACAAATCGAATAAGGGTGGTATGGAAGTGACCATTTGTTCCGTCCTAGCTTTCGCCAAATTCGATATAGACATTTATTTAATTTCCCCATTTATAATATGTTCATTCGTTTTGCTGTTAATTAAAAGTATTTTCATTCGTTAAACCAAGTTGGGTTTTCGTTTCATACTCTAGAGCTTCTATAATATTATCTGCTTCCGCAAGTATTTCATCATAAATTTGCCCAGTTGATGTCCACTCAATATCGAATGAATCAAACATCTTCGGTCGCAGATCGAATGAACCAAAAGTCATATGACTTTCTAAGCGATTCTCGTCATTTTGATTATTAGCCAGATTGTAGTTAGGACTATTTTGCACGATTGATTGCATCGCAAGCATATATTCTTGTCTTTCATAAAAATCATCTACGCTTACAACAGATGGATCTGGATCTTGGTATCGTATACATGATTTGAGAGAAGAGTCAAAACTTTGTAGAATCACAAAGTAGTTTCCTGATAAGGAATTAATACATGATCAACTCGCAACAAAAGTGCAGAATAAAGGGGGAATGGAAATTTAACTAGTTCAGTAACTGGGACACTTCCACATATGTCCCGATACAAATATAGTTTTCCTGCCTCAAATGGCAATTGGTTGTCTTTATAATAAAGAATATTTCCATCGTGTGATAACGTTGAATCAAAGTCTTTTACATCAAGTTTTTCTGGATAGTTGTTTCTCATTTTTTCCTCTTTTTTGATTTTTTACCGTATAATAACGGCTGAATTTAGTGTATTAGTTTTACAATCAGGGCGAGGAGACATGCAGTGCCGCCAGCCGTATTTCTCTTTTACTTTCGTGATTCTTATGCTCATAATTACTCCTTGATTTAATTAATAAAAAAACGCCGAAGGTATTTCCTCCGGCGTCCGGTATTTAATTTGCGGTATTTTAATCCGCTCTTATTAGTATACGGATAGAAGCAGATGAAAAATCAACCCGCTTCAAATACTTTTTAATAAATGTACTTCCAATTAATTTTGCTAATACTTCTGTAGCCTAAATCTACAGGTTCGACGAAAGTCTTTTCTAAGTCCTAATTTGGGGTGAATAGCCCAGTTAATGAATTTTTCACCGCGCTTTCGTTTCTTCGGCATCTCCACTTTCACATGTGACTTTCGTACCATTTTTCCACCGGATTTAATTAAAAACATAGCCAGGTTGTTATTCATCTTTCCCGTAACCCTACTTAATTTGTCTTTTAGAGTTGTTCCATCAAATGAGCTCCAATCGTAATAATTCAAGAGTTTGTTCTTGAAGGCTTGGGCTCCTTTGGAGAAAACCAATCCTGTAAGAGTGCTGAAATCATTCAGATCACCGTAAAACGGCATAGCCATAACGCGTACAAAAATTCCGTTTTGTGATAAAGTTTCGATGGCATCTAATCTTCTTTTTATACTGCTGGTATATTTTTCATACTGCCTTGATATAATCTCGTCATGATGTATAATGCTAAATTCAACTTGTACCATATGCTTCATTTTGGCGATCTGCTTCGTATATCTATCGATATTATGATTCTTTGTTAGTATGTGAAGCATCCAGTGATTACCATTTTGATCTTCATTGTAAAATATATCTAGAATCTTTTCTATGAGATCATATCCCAAATTTTTCTTTGCATAACTAAGCACTTTTGGTTGAAATAATTCGGTTGTCACACCGAATTGTACTCTTTTCAAATGCTGGGGAAGATTGGAATATTTCTTTAGCTCCTTTTCTAAAAGCGCTGGTATATTTCCTTTGATTTCAACATTGTGAAAGAAGTCTTTTCGTGATTTTTTAATTACTATTTGCGGAACGAAACAATATGCACACCCCATTTCACAGCCTATATAAGGATTGAGTGTAAAAGGGAAATCGAAAGTTCCGACTTTTTTCTGCACTGTAAGTGCATAAGTTGAGTTGTTGTTTATTGAAAGCATTTAGCCTCCTTGTTTTATTTGATATTAAAAAAGCGCCGATACACGATTTGTACGGCGCCTCACATTTAATTACTTTTTAACGTCTCTATATATATACGGATAGATGTGGGAGGAAAATCAACCCTACTTACATTCTTTGAGGTAAATATTTTGGTAAGTGTCAAAATGTCATTTTGACAAATTGACATCTTCTATTTTCCATATCCCCGGGATGGCTTGGATGCAAATCCTTCTCTACATAAGTATTCTAAATCTCTACGAACTGTTCTTTCGTTTGGATTTTCATACTTGTCTTTTTGAAGCAACTCAGATGCATCATCAAGAGTTATTTCTTGACCGCTGAATTCTTCGATGATCTTATTTCTTCTTTTTTCATCTTTATTTTGATAGTCGTTACTGATCTCCATAACTTCGAGTTGAGATAAGAAATTCAGTTTTCGATCAATAAATCTAAATGTCAGATCAATATCCTCTATAACGATGTAATCACGCATCTCCAATACTGCAATTGCCTTTGCCATTTTTTCAATTGATATTTCTAATCTTGTCAACATAGATGGGAAGTGCTTCTGAAGTGGAGCATACTTTTCATTGTCATCGAATATCTTTGCCAACTTCTTTTCAATATAATCTGAAACGTCAACGCTGATTTTTATAGTTTTGAATTCTGATTTAAGCAGTGCAATTATCTTCCGAATCTCTTTCTGATTCGATTTTGATTCTTGAAGATTCATTTCAGTGCCTAGGAATTTTTCACCCCTTGCCATGCTTAGCACAATTTCTTTTTGTCGTTCTGCATTGGGGGAATCTCCATTATGAAATCAAATCTAGATAGAATATTTACGGGAATACTAAGATCACTGAATTTGGATTGCTTTGACTCGGGAATCACTTGACTCAACCTGTTCATATCAACATGAATTGACGTAGCCGAATGGTGAGTTTTCATCGCAGAAGTACTGTCTTCAACTTTTCCATCCTCCATAACAGCGGATAAAATACTTGATATTTCATTTTTGTATCTCATGGCTTCATGAAAATCTTCAAAACAAACAGCTCCGCCATTTGATATTGGAATTATTCCGGGTTCAGAAATAACATTTCCGTTTCTTCTGCCAACCCTGCCTATCAAACCGGCGGGTGTAATTTTTGAATTAGTTGAAGAGACTTTTTTCCCTCGATTTAAGTATGATACAGCTCTTGAAATTAACTTCTTACCGGATGCTGGGGGACCGATTATAAGTGAATGTAGCTTATTCGAGTATATTCCGTTTGAACTCAGACCATGCGACACTGCTTGAATTACTGAGTAATCTAGACACAAGTCTAATTCGGAAGCTTTATCAAGCCCCTTTATTTTTAACTCGTAGACAAGCTCGTTCTTAATAAATTCTCGTATAGACTTTCCGTCAGATTTTATCTCGTTAATTCTTTCTAATATTTTATCTGTTTCATTATCACATATATTTTCAACTTCTAAGGGAGAGATTTCGTCGGTAAATTCTCTTAAGTAGAAATAATATCCTGAAGTTTTTGTTGAGCTTACTGAAACAAGACAGCCCTTGAAGGCATAAGTTTTTCCCCATTTAAACTCATCTCTAAGTTTTTGTATTTTGGAGTTAAGTGATGTTAGACACCGTATTTCCATTCCTTCCAAATCGCTGATTATTAATTCAGTAGCTGATAATCGGCCATTAGCAATGCTGATTGGAAAAGCATCTGAAATCAATCTAATATTTCCAATTATTTTGACTGGAAGACCTACGTTTTTTTCTTCTGTCAATTTTGAAATGTAAAAACGGTTTAAATTCGATATCACTTCCGGGTGTAATTACCGAATCAAAATTAATTACCGTTGCAACTGCTTCTTGATCACCGACGGTACGTTCAATGATCAAATGTTCTTCTGAAATTGTAGTTTTTTCCACAAATTCCTCCTTTTTTGAGTTGTTGATTAAATAAAAATGCCGGAGGTCTTTTCCGGCAAAGAATCTGAATTATTTGCGTCTCTATATATATACGGATAGATGTGGGAGGAAAATCAACCCCAGAAAGGAGCATTTCTAGAAAAAAGTGAAAAAAAATTATGGACTGCCTAGGTAGTATGAAAAAAAGTAAAAAAAATATTTGACTCTGATAGTCATACCGCTTATACTAAACTATAGATGATTTAATTCTGGAAACTGAAAAACAGCCCAACCCCGAAAACATTCCACTGGAAACAAGAAAACTTAAGGAAACAAGGAAAACAGTTCTTTGAAATACTGTTAGACTTGTCCGCAGAACGAGTTTTCTAAAACTGCACAGCATTCATCATACATCGCCAAAGGAAACGGCATAATCAATGGAGTAATAAGAAAAATGGAAAATATTTATGAACACCGAGATTTTTATCTGGGTGCATATCTAATAGTAAGCGGTTGTGAATTAATCTCTCATAGAAGAGAGTACGGAGCAACCGTGTTTGTATTTAAAGATGAAAGACTATTGGAAGAATCTATTGCAGATTATTTTGCAAATAACGCCAAGGTTAACCCCTTGGAGTACAGTGCTGCTATACGAAATCTTAAATCAATAATTCACAGTAATAAAACCGTAGAGCAGCATCTATCAACACCTAAATCAGAGATTAATAATTATGAAAACAACAGAAGGAACATTACATGACAAGACTATAAGCATTTCGCAAAACCCTAATATCCCTAAAGATATTGACAAAGCAGATGCAGCTCAATATGCAGATGGATGGGAGCTGACTCAACTTACTTGGGATAAAGATATTCTCACCGATTTTGTAAAAACTCAATCATATGTTTGTGCAAAACTTAAAGACGGTCATCGAAGTAAAGAAAGTGTTGAGGAAGTCTATCACGTTGTTCTCGACATTGATAATAAAGACAAACAAAACACAATAACCCTCGAAGAATTCAAGGACATTGCTCATCAATGGAAGTTCTCTTGGTTCTTACATACCACTACTAGTCACCAGAAGAAAATAATAACAGACAAGGGGGAAGAACTCGAGCCGGTAGATAAATTTCGGGTATTAATACCGTTATCGAAAAGCATAAAACGAGATTTCTTGTTTAACGAAGTTAAAAATCATTTTGTAAAACATTATCCCTTTATAGATGATCCAACCAGCTTTCAAGGTGAAAGATATTATTTCGTTTCAAAGGAAGCTGATACTGATATCCATCATTCTATAGATAGCACCGGGGAGTTAGTGTTTTTTAATCCGGATAATATTGATAAAGAGAAACCAAGTGCCACTAAGAAAAAGAAAGAAAAAACATTTGATTTGGATTTATTAGTAACACTTGAAGATGGTGTAACAACTAAGAAGATATCCGAGATCACTGAGAAGACAATAATATTTTGCCCTTTTTGCACACATGATCAAGAACATAGAGGGAACCCTAATTCTCATAATGCCTTTGTGGATATAAATCCGGCCGGCCAATTTTTCATCTACTGTTCATCTGAGGATAAGACTTATTGGCAAAGAGGACAAGAAATTGATCCGGAACGGTACAAAGCTTTTCTGGAATACAACAAACGCTAGTGTGACAGCAGTTGATTATCTGTACTGTTAAAGATCCCCATGCTCTCTATATATTTAAGAATAATACTGACTTCAAGAACTATTGCTATGCAAACAATATTAACCCGAATATAGTTGAGAGATTACCTAGACGAGAAATCATTTTTAATCCCCAAAAGAAAGCTGGTTTGGGTGATTTGTTTTATAATGTCTTCGAAGAATCCGAATACTTAACTAGGCATAGCAACGGATCACAACCCAAAATCCCACTTCATTTAGTAAATCAAGAGCTTGAGAAGAAATGTCCGGTCATATCGGCACTTTTAGAAAACATATTAGGTAGTAAAGATTATGTGATGAGATTTATTAACTGGAATGCTTATATTCTCCAGACGAGAGGTAAACTATTTACAGCCTGGTTGATCAGCACACCGGAACAAGGAGTAGGAAAGGACTTTCTTTTCAACTTTATCTTAAGTCCTATCTACGGACAAAAGCAATGTCAGTTGTTAAATGGACAAAAGATTAGTCAGAAATTCAATCTGATGGATTTACGCTGTTGGCTAAGAGGGTATAATGAGGTGTTTTCTTCTGAGGGGAAACAATTAAACAATGCTCGTAAAGAAAAACTCAAAGATAATATCACGAGTAAAGAGCAAACTATTGAACCAAAGGGCGTAGACTCATTTCAAGCTGACAACTTCATAAACTATATTCTATTTTCAAATAATAATATGCCGATATATCTAGATAACAATGACAGACGATTCAATGTAATAGTTAATAAAGAAGCTAAGAAAGTTCATGATCTTTCATTCTATAAGAATGATGAAGAATTAGTTAAAAGTGTTAATTCAGAATTAGATGGATTTGCTGAAATACTTCTGTCATTAGATTACTCGGAAAAACTAGTGAATCAGACGATTGACAATGAAGCAAAGAGAAATCTGATAAATATAACTGCTGATGACTATGATAAATTTGTCGAAGCAGTTAAGAATAGAGATGCAGATTATTTTATGTTGGATGAAGTATTTCAAGTTCCCGAATCACAGAAATTCTTAAATGATGAATCAGATTATGCTTTTGAAGCGGAAGATAAAATAACGAGTCACGGGATGATACCTTCGAGCTGTATGAATGATATCGTGAGATTTCATTTTCCATATATGGGATACAGAAAAACTATAGAAAAACTAAGAATGCACAATCTGGCTGTTAAGTCATTTAATATTGATGGTAAAGTCCAGAAGGGCTGGTATTATTCGGGTGAGTAACCGGAGGTAACCGCTAGTAACCTAAAAGGTAACCTCTAATTTCTTGAAATAGTTGTAAAAAAAGCTATAAACCAAAGAATATAAAAAAGTAACCTTAGTAACCGTAAATATATAATTGGGAAAATACAAAAAAGTGTTTATGGGTTGTTTATGTGTTGTGTAGTTGTGTAAGAAATAAAAATACTCTAAAGAGTTAAAAGTAGCGGTTACTGAGGTTACTCGGTTACTTTTGCGTTTTTGGCTCATAAATGCACTTTTTAGCGAATCGTAAAAGTAACTAGCGGTTACTAAAGGTTACAAAAGGTTACAAAACTCAATACAAAACCCATAAGACCCGGTTAAGCACAGAGATTCTCAATACATACGTCTTACTCAGTGAAAAAAGTAAGTGAGAAGTGAAAAAGCAGTGAAAAACTTTTACCGGGTTTTTCACTGTATATATTGGGTTTTTGAGTTGTTTTCGCAGAAAAGTGAAAAAGTGAAAAACATTATGTATTACAGATTGAGAAAAAAAGATAAATATAAATACTAGGGGAAAGGGGTTGTGTATGAGTTTTGTAAATATCCAGGATGTATATAGCCAAAACTTTTTCACTTTGTCACTTTATTGTGTTTTTGACTCATAATCGCAAGAAATGGAGTGAAAAAGGGCTATTTAGTTTTCACTTTGCAGTGAAAAACAGTGATAAAGTTGTTTTGTGAGCAGTTGCTCAATAAACAACTACAAAACAATACAAAACCCCAAGAGCCAGGGAATTATCCCGACTAGGGTTTTGTATGGTCTTTAGTTCTATTCGAACAGAAACAAAGTGCCTGTTGGTGCCTGTCAGTGCCTGTTTTGAGGGGTCTAACGGGCACTTTTCTGCTTTAGCCATAAACGCAATAGTGCCTGAGTGCCTGTTGTTTTCTGTAAAACTAGATAGAAAAGAAGAGAAAGAATAAGTAATATATAAAGAGAGAGTTTGCTCTCTCTTACAGGCATACGGGCATTCTTGCCTTAAGGTCATAAAAACAATAAATGTGCCTATTTACGTGTTTTTGAGCAGGCACTTTAGGGCACTTTTGATATCTGAACAGGCACTTTACAAAACCCAAAACGACCCGTAATACCAGAGTTTGCAAGTAAACTCAAAATCTACCTAGAGATAAATTAATATTGGAGGAAATATGAATGGAAAAGAGAAAACATAATTATCCGAAAACACGAAAACCGAGAAAGACAGATTATTCAATTACTTTTAAGCTGATTGAAGAATTCGGCGAAGCAGAACTCTATAAAATCTGGTGTGATTGCAATGGGATGTATGGCGCAGCAGAATCATTTGTCAAGCTTACGGATAGAATTCTGGGTCATCACCTTGGATCGTTCGACACCTTTCGAATAAATTCAATTGGAAGAGGCAATTACAAAACAAAAAACACCCGCTTTATAAAGCAGTGATGATAAATAAAACGAAGGATAAAGATTTTTATAAACACTTAGAATTTGTGGAGGATAGATACTGATGAATAAAGATAAAGTTGTTGCGCTACTGAGAAAGAAAAATATGGAAAGTCTTGAACGAGAAAAAGAGAGAATGAACTGCATCATAAATTGGTGAAGCTGAGATTGAAACTTAAGAATACGGATGATCTAAAAAGAATTTTTCTTAAAGACGGAACTAAGTAAGTTGACTAAACAATCTTTAGGATTTTCGATACCCCACCCCCCTATATTTAATCCAGGCTCTGAAAGAAAGAGTACCTTTCCTACAGAAAGTTGGTTTCGAATTTTTTATTTGGGAAAATTTTTTCTCGGAGCTAAGATTTTTCAACAATGTTCTAGAATCACCGGTACAATAAATTAATTGTTCTATTCAACCACCCTCACACCTTGCTGAATTCTTATATGTTACAAAGTGACTACGAATGCAATAATAGTCGCTTAGCTTTCCATAAGCTGATTCATGTTTCTTCTCATCCATTGCTCTTAAATTTGTAAGTTTCCATTGAACGCTTGGTAATCTATCGATATCATTTAATCCTAATAAATTCCAATTCGGATTCCTATTCTTGAATGATAATATGAACTCAATTTCGTTATTAGTTCCTCGCTTAATTCTAAAGAGTATTTCTTAAAAAAAATTAAAATCAATATGGGATTTTTGACAGACTCGTTATTGAAAATTGAGGATTAATAACAAACTCTACGTATCAATTTATGCTAAGTACCTCATTCAATTAGATCAAATTCCTCTTACTTTTCACCTTCTATTTTGGAAAAAATTTCCTTCCAAAGATTTATTTAAAGAGCTTGCTCAAAAGTAAGAAATGCAATATACTGTAGTAAATTTTTCAATAATTGTTCAAGGTGTAAAATAATGACAGCATGAACCAAACAATCTTAACTGAAACATTCCTGGAAGTTGCGAAATTAGATGCTCTTTCCGGTAATGAAAAAGTGGTTGCAGATTATATTAGAACCGTTCTATCAAAATATGATATTGCTCTTACTGAGGATGATTCTAACCTAATTTCGGGAAGCAACACTGGAAATATTATCTGTGAAATTAATGGTGGAGGTGAACGGGTACTCTTGTCTCATATGGACACTGCAAGACCTACTAAGGGACTTGAAAGCTCTTGCTAAACGAGATAGAATTACTTCAGATGGAACAACGGTCTTGGAAGAGACAACCGAGTAGGAATTGCTGTTCTGCTTTTTGCTATCGAAAAAATATTAAAGAAGGAATTGATACAATACCATTCACGGTAGCATTTACAACATGTGAAGAAAGCACTTTACTTGGATCGAAAAACTTGAGATTAAAAGATGATATAAATATGGCTTTTGTTTTTGATTCTTCATTGAGGCCGGGTAATTTTATTTCAAAAGCCTGTGGATCGAAATACTTTAAAGTGAATATCTATGGAAAAGCTTGCACACTCTGGACTAGAACCAGAGAAGGGAATTAATGCCATGCAAATTGCTACTACTGCTTTAAATAAAATTAAGCTAGGGTAGATACAATAATGAAACTACCATTAACATAGGTCTGATTCATGGAGGGTCAGCAATTAATGTTGTACCGGATTTTGTTTCACTTGAAGGTGAAGTTAGATCTTTCGACGAGCAGATGGTAGAAAAGGTGATTCAGGAAATTAATTCCAGATTTGTTGATGAAGCCCAAAAAGTGAATGGAAAAATTGAATTTAAAAGCGAATGGGATTTTTTTCCGTATGATATTGACAAAAATGAAGAAGTCTACAAAATTACTTTTAAAGCATTAAAAAAATTTGAAATTAGAACCGCATCCAAATGTTTCGCTAGGCGGTAGCGATGCGAACTCGTTAAACACAAATGGTATACCGACGGTAAATATTGGTATTGGTGCCCAAAACCCGCATTCAAATGAAGAGTTTGTTTATTTAGAAGATCTATACAAATCAGCAGAAATCGTTTTCGAAATAATTAAAAAGGACTAATACCAGTGACTAAGAAAATGTTTTGCAGTCTTCTCATAATAATTTTTCCCTTTTTCTCAAAATTTTGCACAACCAAAAGGTAAGTTACTAATTGTTGGTGGAGCGCAGACTGATGAAATTATTCCAGAAATTTGTAGAAATATCAGGCAGCGCTGAATCAAGAATAATGATCATTCCCAATGCAGGGTCGGAACCGAAACGAAGTAGTGAATTACAGCAGGAAGAATTTGCAAAGTATGGAGGAAATTCCGACTACCTTTTATTTGATAGAGAAACAGCAGATAATCAAGAAAATCTTGATAAGATGGATTGGGCTAATGCAGTATTTTTTTTAGGAGGCGATCAAAGTGATTTAACCAAAGATATGCTTGGTACCAAACTTCTTCAAAAAGTATTTGATATCTATAACAGTGGTGGGGTTGTTGGAGGATCCAGCGCTGGGGCGGCTGTGATGAGTAAGATAATGATTACAGGTAATGAGTTGATCAACAAAGATTCAACAAGGTATTATGTCACCATTGAAAAAAACAACATTGAAACCGTGGAAGGTTTTGGCTTTTTGAATACCGTTATTATTGATCAACATTTCCTAATGAGAAAAAGACTAAACAGACTTATAAGTGTTGTACTTGAGAATCCTGATAAACTTGGTGTTGGGCTAGACGAATCTAATCCGGGATAATTGTATATCCCGACAATACATTTGAAGTTATAGGAAAAAGTTTAGTCTTAGTTTTTGATGCAACAAAAAGTTCTAAAATCTCAACGAATGATAGCAATTATTTGGCAGCGGATAATATTCAGTTAAGTATTCTTAAGAGCGGTGATAAATATAATATTACGGAAAAATGTATACATTGAATTAAATTAAGTAAAATAAAAATACCGAACACTTTCACAATTTTATTTTCTCTTTTGATCATAACTTCTGGCTTGACGTGGATTATTCCCGGTGGAAAATTCAAAAACTCAAATGGTAGGAGGGAGAGAAGAAGTTATCAATGGAACGTTTCATTATGTCCCTTCAAATCCTCAAGGCATTTCGGATATATTAAAAGCTCCTATTCTCGGTTTTGTCGACGCAGCGCTAATAATAGGTCTCGTTTTAATAGTTGGAGGAGCTTTTGGAGTATTTCGAAAAACTGAAGCAGTTGATTCTGCACATTTTAGGGATAGCTAAGGCATATCAAAACTCTCGTTTAGTTAGAATATTATTGATACCCATATTCATGACTATTTTTCTCTTGCAGGAGCAGTTTTTGGAATGAGTGAGGAGATAATACCTTTCATTTTAATATTTGTTCCTCTCGCTCTGACGCTTGGATATGATACTATTACGGGAGTAGCAATTCCCTTTGTCGGGGCTGGCGCTGGTTTTGCAGGTGCTTCTTTAAATCCGTTTACTATAGGTATTGCTCAAGAGGTTGCAGGGGCTTCCACTGTTTTCGGGATTAATATACAGATTATTTGTTTGGGTATCATTACATCTACAGCCATTATTTTTGTAACGATACATGCACGGCGAATAAAAAGGATCCCACAAAAAGCATTACCTACGAAAAAGATCTAAAAAAAGAAAGACATAGACCTTTCTGCTATTCATGAATTTGATGGATTATCTCGTCGGCACAAACTTGTCCTTTTTGTGTTCTTAATGGGGTTGTTGACCTTAATTTTTGGGGTTCTAAAATATGGATGGTTTATAGAAGAACTTGCAGCAGTATTTATTATAACTGGAATAGCTGTAGGAATCGCAGGAAAACTTTCGGCAAATGAAATTACAGATTCATTTCTAAAAGGTGCAAAAGATATTAGTTGGAGCTGCATTAATAATTGGACTAGCAAGGGGAATATTGATTTTATCTAAAAATGGTCAAATCATAGACACAATTTTGTTTGAGCTATCAGCACCAATTTCTGCACTTAATCCAATAATATCTGCTCAGGCAATGTTTGTAGTTCAATCGTTCCTAAATTTTTTCGTTCCGTCGGGTAGTGGACAAGCGGTTTTAACAATGCCGATTATGGCTCCCTTAGCTGATTTAGTAGGTGTTTCAAGACAAACAGCTGTTTTAACTTTTCAGATGGGTGATGGTTTTACCAATATGCTTATACCAACATCTGCAGTTACAATTAGTGTATTAACACTTGCGGATGTACCATGGGAAAAATGGGCGAGATGGTTTTTACCTCTTGCGCTCATATTTTCTTTGTTGGGTTTCCTTTTACTGATACCTCCATTTTTAATCAATTGGTAATTGAGGCAGGTAGCGTTAACTAAATAATTATTTATCATTAACTAGAAGGGTGGAAAAATGAAAAAATTACTACTTCTTGTAATCGTTCTCTTTTTGGGTCTTATCAGTATCAACAAGTCTGTTTACGGGCAAGCAGATTTATATTTGAATAACATCAACGTTTATGTTGATAGCTATGGCAAAATAGCAATCTATACTTTACCGGATACTATTAAACAGATTACGAGAGCAACAATTTTAGTGGGCACCGGACCGGATGCAGTTTTTGATTATTATGAGGATGTTGATACCGAAGATGAAACAACTATACTGGATAGTCCAACATTCGGAGATTATGAAATATATGGCAGTTATAATAACAACTATTCCGGCCTTCCTCCAAACGTACTTGAAAAACAAAATATCTATTGCTGGCAAGATCAGAACTCGATAATTGTAAAGTATACAATTATTAATAGGGAAGCAGATGCTATTGATGCAATTGTCGGATTAGACTTAGTACCGCAAGTTGAAGACTCTTACAGCGGCGGTGATACCGTTACATACTCATCACAAAGCAATGTTATCAGCGTAAGAAAGAGTGAAGCAGTGGGATTTAAATCCTTGTCTGAAGATTTTAGAATCTATCGCTAACTTTATGTGGTTTGATGGATACAATGAAAATTCAGCATATTACGATTGGCTTACATACAGTGATCTTGACTCACTATTTATAACTGATCCTGATGATCCAAATGTAGATGATCCGGTTATTATTCCAGCATATCCGGAACAAACAATAGCTCCCGGTGATTCTCTTATTTATTATGTAGCAATTGCCTACGGAGTAGATGAAGCTGATATGTTAATAAGTATGCAGCAAGCTGTCGATAAGTACGGTTTATTAACTTCGGTAGAAGATAATCAAACTCTACCTTCCGAATTTTCGCTTAACCAAAACTATCCAAACCCTTTTAATCCCAATACAAAAATATCATATCAAGTTCCACAAAAAGATTTAGTTACACTGAAAGTTTACAATGTCTTAGGCAAAGAAGTTACAACACTTGTCAATGAAGAAAAACCGGCTGGTTTCTATACCATTGATTTTGATGCTAGTGGATTAGCTAGTGGTGTATATTTTTATTCAATTCAGTATGGCTCTAGTATTCAAACTAAAAAAATGACTTTACTAAAATAGTATCGTATGATATTAACTAAAGGATAAATAAAAATGGAATGAGATGAGGATATCTCAAAAGTAAAGATTTTGATAAGGTTGGAACACAGATACCCTCGTCAAAGACGGGCAAGGCACTGATTTCCACAGATTTTCTATTTGAGTTTTTCTTTTGAGACGACCACATACTTTTTGCATATGACATTAAGATATAAAGAGATAAAAGAAAAAATTCAAAATAAGTTTGATGCTTTACCAAAGAATCAAAAAAAGATAGCCGAATTCATATTAGAAGATTTTGATAAGGTATCATTCTTAAACCTCGAAAATATTTCTGAAGCTACAGGAACAAGTGTTGCATCAGTAGTTAGATTCTGCCAAAAGAGTGGGATTTTCGGGGTATAGTGAACTACGTGATGCAATTGCAAGTTCTCTTCAAAATCATTTAAGCAGTAAGCAAACATTTCCATTCTTCGACAAAAAAAATAATGAAGAAAATATTTTACTCTCTGTAGCGAATCTTGACGTTAAAAATATTAATGATACGCTTGCAAAGATTGATAAAGAAGTTTTTTATCGTTCAGTCGATCTGATAGTAAGTTCTAAAAGAGTTTTTACGGCTGGGTTAGGGATATCTTATCTACTTGCAGAGATTTTAGCCTATCAACTTGGGCAAGTTGCAGTTGATGCATCTGCTTTTAAAAATAATTATTGTATTTTTTATGAACAAGCTTCATTTCTGGATAAAGATGATTTATTGATTACCTTTTCGTTCCCTCCTTATTCACGGGATACTATAGAGCTTGCAAAAATAGTATCAGAGAAGAAGATTAAGGTGATTTCAATTACAAATAAAGAGACGTCACCAATTACATCGTTTTCTTCATTGAATCTTATTTCTCACAGTGAAAATATGCTTTTTACTAATTCTTTTGCAGCAATATCTGTAATAAGTAAATGCTATAGCTACAGCTTGTGCATTAAAAAATAAATCCAAGTCCAAATCATTACAAATAGAGACCACAGAGATTATGGAAAAGTATAAAAAGATTATCAACGAATAACAGATTAAGATAACTATTAAGTTTTTTCTTTGGAGTTAAAATGAAAAAAATACTTTTTTTATTATTACTGCAAACATGCCTTTTTGCTGGTGTAACCGGTAAGCTTGTAGGAAAAGTTACCGATAAACATTCAGGCTGAAGCACTAATAGGAGCAAATATTATACTTGAAGGGACGAATATTGGTGCTTCGGCAGATGAGAAATGGTCAGTTTATAATAATAAATATTCCTCCCGGAGTATATAATGTGAGAATTAGTTTTATTGGTTATGAAACAGTCATTTTTCAAGATGTTAATATTATAGTTGATCAAACAACTGAAATTAGCGCCTCTTTGAATCCCCAATCTGTTGAAGTGACAGATATAATCGTTTCGGCTGAATCGCCGATGATTCGCAAATGATTTAACCAGTACAATATCTGTTATATCACGAGAGGAAATAGAAGCTTTAACCGGTTTCAAATTTCACTGAATTGTTAGGTTTGCAAGCCGGTGTTGTTGGCAGCGGATCGAATCTTCATATTAGAGGCGGAAGATCAAATGAAGTTGCATACATGATTGCACGGAATGTTGGTTCAAGATCCTCTTTTAGGCGGACTTGCAACCAACTTGAATAATGATGCAATACAAGAAATGAGTCTACTTAGCGGTACCTTTAACGCAGAATATGGAAACGCATTAAGTGGTGTAGTGAACCTTGTTACAAGAGACGGCGCCGATGATTACTCAGCAAAGATTGAGGCGAGAACTAGTGAGTTTGGGATTGATGAATATTCGCGGCTTCGCGAGAACAGAATAAACGGCAGTTTTAGCGGGCCAATTATTTCCGGAGAAGGTGAAGTTTTTTATCTCCGGTGAACAGAACAATGAAGGCAGTTATCTACCCTTTGGGTATAACAAATCCCAATCATTTTTCTCTAAACTTACTTTTAACTTTATTCCCAAGTTAAAAATAATGATTTCCAATAGAGGGAGTAAAAGTTATCGACAAAATTACAGTCATAGGTACAAATATATTTCCCGATCAGTATTTAAGGCGAAGAAGAGACAGTTGGCAAAGTACAATTGCTTTCACACATACTATTACCAATAATTTTTTCTATAATTTGAGAGCTTCTGATTTTAATCAGGGATATTATTCGGGCTGATACAGGATTACTTCGGAATATATTCCATCTTCAGACTGGACATATCTCCTGATGCAGGAAACGGCATCGAATTTTATAGTAAGGCAGATCCTCAAGAATTAACAAGAAGCAGAACCGCATCAGCAGATTTTAAGTTCGATGCATTTTGGCAGCTGGGAAATATAAATGAAATAAAATTTGGCGGAACATTTAAACAAAACTGGCTTAATTATTTTTACGTTTACGATCCTCAAAGAAACTTCCCTTATTTAAATGATTATCAAACAACACCCTTTGAGGCCTCAGCATTTATTCAAGATAAAATTGAATTATCGAAACTAGTTGTGAATGTTGGGTTACGTTATGATTACATGAATGCTAATGTTCAATTCAGACGCGATCCGTTAGATCCGTCTTCAGTTGTTGAAGTAAAATCGAGGTCGCAATTATCTCCTAGAATCGGTATAGCACACCCAATTTCCGATAGAACTAAACTTCATTTTGCCTACGGACATTTCTTTCAAAATCCATCATTTAGATATTTGTACGAAAATCATCAATATGATTTAAATGTTAGAGAGCCGATATTTGGTCAGGCAGATCTTGATGCAGAAAGAACAGTCGCATATGAAGTAGGTATTTCACATCAATTGAGTGAAAGAATTGCTGTTGATCTTACAGCGTATTATAAAGATATAACAGGTTTGTTGGGAACTCGTTATTACTTTCCATTTGTGGAAGGACGATACACTGGTTATACACTTTATGTCAACGAAGCATATGCTAATGTTCAGGGTCTCGAGGTTAACGTAAGAATTCGACCCGACGAGTATTTTCCGGTGCAATTGGCTTATACTTATTCCGTCGCAAAGGGAAGCGCCTCATCAGAAGAAGAATATTATCCCGGTACTCAAGAATCAACACAATTATATTATCTCTCATTCGATCAAACGCATGTATTAAATGTCATAAGTACCTTCACAATTCCTGAGCGGGCAAGGTCCGAAAATTTTTGGCGGACATATTTTCGAGAACATGGATTTCACGCTAATATTTAAAGCCAATTCAGGTTACCCTTATACGCCGGGAGGGAGAGATGCTGGTTTAGTAATAAAAAATTCTTTGAGGGAGCCGGCACAATACTCTATTGACTTAAGATTCGGAAAAGATTTAAAGTATTTAATAACCTTAGATTTAGAATTTTTGCCGAAATTCTTAATCTAACTAATCACAAGAATATAATTTATGTCTATAGAGATTCCGGTTCTCCGGACTACACTCAGGGGAATCTTTCTGACGAATATATTAGAGACCGTCGTAATTATGGACCGCCGAGAACAATTAGATTGGGAACATCAATAAAACTATAATGAAATTTTGCAAACGAAATCTATATGGTAACCTTATGAAAAAAGAACTATTTATATTTTAGTAATGTTTGTGCTCGTTTTAAATATTTTTCCGCAGAACAAAGAAGGCGATAAAGGAAAATATTCAAATAAGATTACAAGTATAAAAGATAGGGCTGCAGGGAATACACAATGCGAGTAATATTGGATTATTTTTTGAAAACAGAGGCAAGTTATATCCCAGAACATTAACTCAAGGTCCAAGCGGTGAATTCCCCATTAATAGTGGTCACCACTATATCTGGAGATTGAATCCAATGGTTGCATTTCCCAATAATGTCATACAAGAGGACGATTCACAACAAATGAAGAATGGGAAGCAGCATCCGGCTATCATAATGTAGATTCGTGCTCAAATCGCTTTTAGTGATAAACCTTATTCTTGGAATAAAAATTTAGGATGGCCTTTAAAAGATGCTGATGGTAACCCGGTATTCAAATCTGATCAAGATAGTTACAGTGTTTATAATGATTCCGGTAATACGAAGGAAATTCTTGGGATATAAGTTAATCAAACCGGATACGCGTATGGTATTGAATTTGCTAGAAACATGCTTTTCTACAAATTCGAAGTAATTAACCAAAGCAACAACAGTTACGAAGGTATGTATTTAAATATGTATATGGATGGTGATATTGGAGATGGCAGTGGAGGTGCTCCCGAGTATGAAGATGATTTGGTAGGTATTGATCCAGCAAATAATTTAGCATATATGTATGATTCGAAAGGATATTCTAAAGATTGGAACACAAAAACCGCCTACATGGGAGTGGTAATGCTCAAAACACCTATGGTCGATGGAGTTGAGTTGGGGATGACAGATTGTCATTATATGATTTATGATTATGACGTAGATGTTGATTCAATTCAGTATGGTTATATCTCTAGCAGCAGTTCGCTTTATAATTCCTCATTAAGCGAAAAATATTTCCACGTTGCATCGGGTGATAATATACACTTTGACTGATCCATCACAGCTACCGGCAAACGGAGCAGATCTTATTTTTAATATGTCATCAGGACCATATAAAATAGAACCTAATGATACACTAACATTTTATACTGCAATTATTGCCGGCAATGACTTAGATGATTTTTACAATTCCTATGAACAAGCTAAAAACACAGTTAAAGCTGATTTTGAGTTACCAAAGGCGCCGGCTAATCCAGTGTTGACAGGCATCCCTAGTGATCAGAAAAATATTCTCTACTGGGATAATAAAGCAGAGTTATCTGTGGATTCATTTAGTGGTGAAATGGATTTTGAGGGATATAGAATTTATCGAAGTATGGATAGAGGTATTAATTGGGATCAAATCGCTGACTATGATAAGATAAATTCAATAGGTGCGAATTCAGGAATACAATATAGTTATATTGATTCAACAGTATCTGAACGGTATTGAATATTGGTATTCCATTACTGCATATGATAGAGGAACAGATGTTATCCCCAGCTTAGAAAAGTTCGATTGGCAATACGTTAGAATCAATCAATACGGTATCAGTTATATCGAGATCGGATGCAATTGGCAGAACCCCAGTTTCTGTTGAATCTGTTAATCATTACGGGGAAGGTAAATCGAATTATAACCTGAAGGTTGAGCCAATTGATGACGAATCTTTAAGCGGCAACACCTATAATGCAAAGTTTTCATATCTGATATTAAAGGAAAGAGGTAATCTAAAAACTACAGTTACAATGGAAATAACAGATTCCTCTCAAACTAAACCATATAGTTACGGGATATCTTTTATTGACGCTTCCACGATAGATATTCTGAATCTGACAACGGGAGAAACAGTTGGAAGAGCCGGTTTAGGATACCCTTCCGGAGGACGTACATTCGTTCTTTCATCCGAAGGTTTCAATATTACCTTGAGTGATGATTTGTCGAATCCTATTGACCTACTTCCTGAAGCAGGCGATCGTATTACAATCAACTTTGCTGTAAGCGTTACTAGAAATAATCAAGACACGGTTATAGTAAAACGCCCTATTCAATTGAAGCAAAAACAAGCAATGAGTGACGGCGTGATATTTTCACTTGTACCTCCAAAGATTATAAATGACATAGCAAGAATTGGAGGAACGGACAATATAGATATTACATTTTCTGTTGATGATAATTCTTTGATTAAGACTGAAACATATATAATATCAACAACCGGAAATGGAACCGACGAAAACGGTGAGGGATTTATAAATCTTCTAATAAGAAATTACAATGGGTGATTCAATTGCTGAAATAGATTCGCTTACAGATCAAAGTACATTTCTATTTGAGGGAGTAGCAGGCAAAGTAACATTTGATTCAAAAAATCCTCCGGATGTAGGAAATATTTTTTCATTGGAAATTGTAAAACCAATAATGCCCAATATTCAGGATAAGTATAAATTCAGTATAAAGGGACCTGTTATTAATATTTCCAAACAAACAAGCGAAATGAACAAAATAAGAGTTGTACCAAATCCATATTTGGTGTCATCAATATTTGAGCCTGAACTGGGGGAACTGAGGTTAGAACCGCTTAGACAAATACAATTTATCAATCTTCCATCAAAATGTACAATATACATTTTTACAGTGGCAGGTGACCGCGTGAAAACATTGTATCATAATTTCACGAAGTGGTACACAAACATGGGACTTAAGGACAGAAAGTGGAAGAGAGGTAGCACCGGGAGTATATATATATGTAGTTAAAACAGATCAATCTCAGCATATGGAAAGATTTGCAATAATAAAATAGCATAAAAATAACAGATGCTTATGAATATCAGGAGTTTTAAATGAAAAAGATATTTGTTCTTTTATCGGGACTTATTTTATCAGGAACATTGTGTGCCCAAAATCCGAATCTTGCAATCTGCCGGCGCTCAATTTTTACAAATACCTCTTTCTGCAAAAGAATCAGCTATGGCAGGCGCGGTTGTAAGTTTAACATCCGATGCAAGTTCTGTTTTTTGGAACCCTGCAGGTATGGCTAGAGCCAAAGGCGTTAGTTTGCATCTTTCTTATATGAAATGGTTTGAATTATTTGATATGAATTCTGCAGCGGTTGTTTATAACATTGGTGATGTTGGTGTTATCGGAGCAAGTGTAATATCTTTTTCAACCAAACAGATCGAAATTACAACTGAACAAGAACCAAATGGAACAAACCAATTCTACGATGCTCAGGATATTGCAATCGGGGTTTCTTATGCTCGGTTTTTAACTGAGGATTTTAATGTTGGTGTTTCTATTAAATATATAAATCAGTCAATTTGGAATGAAAGCGCATCCGGTTTTGCTTTTGATATTGGGACGCAATATAACCTTCGTTTTCAAAACTTGACGATTGCGATGAGTATGAAAAACTTTGGGAGTGACCTGCAGTTCTCCGGAGCTGATTTAGAAACCAGTAAGCAATATAACCCCAACTATCCATTAAGCAGATTGGCACCGGCTGACTTGAGAACATCCGGTTATCCTTTACCATTAACTTTCCAAGTCGGCATTGGTATGGATATTTATAGTTCTGAATTCTTTAAAAATAATCGGTGGAATCGATGCTGTTCATCCTAATGACAATAGAGAAAGAATTCAATTGGTATCTCAGGTGTCTTTCTTTGATAGATTTTTTATACGAGGAGGTTATTATTATCGACATGATACCCTAAATTTTCATTAGGCGCAGGAGCAAATTTGCCAATGGGTAATAACGTTATAAGAATTTGATTACGCTTATTCGAATTACGATATATTGCCGGTTGTGCACAGTATTTCGATGGGGCTGAAAATATTTTAACCGGAATAAAAGTATAGTAGTATCGAATTGATAAAATAATCTTTGCGTTATATCCAATCTTTAAAATGAATAAAGGTATCATTAAAATGGTAAGAGCGATCAATATTTTCTCATCTTAATCACAGTAAATCTTTACTCTCAAAATATTTTAACCCCACTGCAACAGTCCAACTATTCAGAAATCACATCGCATACAGAAATAACAATGTTCATTAAAACAATTGAAAAGGAATCTGATTTAATCACTTACGAGGTAGTAGCTTCATCAGTTGAAGGGAGAGATATATATTCCGTTTATTTTTCAGATGGAGTTTTTGGAGAGGATACATCTAAAATTAAAGTATTGATTTTTGCTCAGCAACACGGTAATGAACATTCGGGTAAAGAAGGCGCTCTATTATTGATTGCTAATTTAATCAAACTTGAGAACAGGTATCTTTTTGATAAAATAGGATGTTGCTCCTGTCCCGCAAGTCAATCCTGACGGATCAGAAAACGATCAAAGAAGAAACAGTAATGGTATCGGATTTAAACCGCAATCACCTTATTCTAACGGAACCGGAAACAATAGGGTTGCATAAATTATTTAATGAATATCATTTTGAAGTAACAATGGATGTACATGAATATTATCCGTTTGGAAAATCTGCTGAAGAATATGGATATGTAGAACATTGATTGAATTAAAGAATTCAACATGAACAAATATTAATGTTGCCCAAAAGATTAGAGAATATTCGAGGAAAGAATATCTTCCATTTATTGAACAATATTTTAACGAAAGAAACTTTTCTTTCTTTGAATATTGTCTCGGAGGACCGCCAAATGTTAACTATATAAGACACAGCACTTTCGATATTAACGACGGCAGGCAAAGCTTCGGTATCCAAAATACTTTTTCACTAATACAAGAAGGACTAAATGGAGAAGAGAGTAATCTTCTAATATTAAACATAGAACCGAAGGGCAGATGACGGAATGATGGGTTTACTCGAGTTTGTATATAATCATAAAGACGAAATTAAAGATATTGTTTCAGTCGAAAAGAAAATTTAATAGAAGTAATAATGCAGCCGATAAAGTTTCAATTCAACTCAGACATGTTGCTGATGGAAGGATATTAAATGTGCCTATGTATTCCTATTCATCCCGCAAAGATACGGTCATTACCGCACATGATTATTGGCCTGTAGTACAGTCCTTGTTTGATGTGGAAAAACCATCGCGGATATTTAGTGCCGGATGATCTACCCGAGATTATCGATTGGCTTAATAGACATTCGATTACATACCATGATTATAAAAAATCGGGTAATGATAAAATTGAACAATACTTCATAAGCAAAATTGATTCGATGGATTTTGAAGGGGATACAATTGTTAACCCGGAAGTTGACTAAAAGAAATAACAATTGACAAAAACGACAGTTACAAATTTATTCCCTTAAATCAATTGAAGAATAATATGATTGTTATTGCATTGGAGCCCAAGTCTGAACTCGGGTTAGTAACTTACCCTCAATACGAACATATATTAAGCAGGTCCCAAAACTTTGCGATACTAAGAGTTCATAAAAGGCAAGTGAATAATAATGGTGATTGTAATAGAACGATAACGATTCTGCAAAACCGATAAAAATGTAAATACTATGATTAGGTTTTTAAATGATTTGAGAATGGATTATATAGATAAATTAAAAAAAGCACTTTATGATGATTCGATTAGAATCTTAGTAGGCTTGCGACAATGGACGGTATTTTAGTCCTTCCTTCTTTACTCCTTAATTCTAATTCCACCTTCTATCCTCAATCAATTCTAATTATTTCAGTGAACATTTGAAAACTTTTTCATAAGTTGTATACAATTCTAACGATTTAGGTTGTCATGGATTCTTCTTTTCACAATTTCTTAATTCCTCACTCGACTTTATTTTGCACAAGATTAAAAATGATGTTATATGTAGTTAATTTTCCTTATAGTAATATTTTAAATGAATGTTATAGCGAATGAAAATTATGGATATGCCAACTATTTCTAGTATCGTTTCTTTTAAACATGATAATGTTAAGACATACTTACACGCAGTTTTAAATTTAGGTGATTCTAGATAAGCATGTGTTGGGGGTAATGATGAAAAAAGTGTGTGATACTAATAAATTAAATATTCATAACTTAAGAAAGGAACATTATTATGAAAAAAAGCACGATTAGAAATTTTATAATTTCAAGTGCTATTGTATGGGGTACTGTATTAATTTATGTAGCGTATATTTTGAAAGGTACTGAATTCAAAAATGAAATAATTGGTGTAATTGCTGGTGGTATTATTTTTCACTTAATATTTATTTGGATACCTCTTGGAAAACAATTAACATCTAAAAACAAAGACAATATGTAAGAATCTGTTCAGAATTGTTATTAAAAAGTTATTCGTAAACCAACTTGCCCTTAGTTTGCGGACAAGATTTTTAATATAAAGAGGAGCAACGCCCCTCTTTTAATTATTACTAACAACCGCAATCCAATTTATCTACCCAAATTTCCCTTTAGAATTTAGGTTCCATAGTGACCCCCATACTCTGATACCGACCTCGCAAGCTGCCCAAAAGCGGGATACCCCCTTAAGGTTTTAGAGTTGGGTTTGTTGGGTGTATATATTTTTTTTGGAAAATTTCTGAACTCTTATAGAATTTTAATATCTAAACCCCTCCATTCTACCCTGAAATTAGAGAAGAAAGCTGCAATAAGTAACTTTAATAATTACGAATCGGTAAAAGAATAAACAGCGTTACACCTTGCGTATTTTAATAAGGCGAAGCATTTTATTAATTATTCATCATATTTTTATTAACTCTTCTACATTGTCAAAGACATAATAGCTTTAGCGGTATGCAATCTATTTTCTTATTCAAGTTTTTTCTTGTCCATAAGTAATTCTTGCTTCTTCATATTAGATGGTTTAATTTCTATGTTAAATAAAGGTTAATATAACCGAAAAAGTCCTAATACACGCAATGCGTGTATTGAGACGTTGTAGCACATTTAACAGCATGTCCTGCCAAGGAATCTAAAATATGAGAGTAAAAAATATTATAACAATCTTATTGTTCTCTATATATTTATTTGCCTGTCAAAATAATACAGATGAGATAAATTATCTTCCATCGAAAGATGCAAGTTACACGGGTGCAAACATTGAATTTTATTTACCATGTGGAGACAAAATCGCAGGTACTTTTACCTATCCAAAGAATTCTGTTCAAAAATTACCTGCTGTTATATTAATAACTGGAAGTTCTGCTCATGACCGTGATAATTCTAAACCAGGAAACCCAATCAATTCTTACCGGCCATTCAGGCAAATAGCTGAAAAATTATCTTCAAATGGAATTGCAGTACTTAGATTAGATGACCGTGGAATTGGTAAATCAGCGGGATGGCATATTGATAATATGACCACTCCTGAAAGAGCAGATGATATAAGAGAAGGAATCCAATTTCTAAAGAAAAGAATTGAAGTAGATAGTTTAAGAATTGGATTAATAGGCTTGAGTGAAGGTGCATCAATAGCTCATATGATTGCTTCAAAAAATAAATCAATAAAAGGCTTGGTTCTATTATCTGGCATAGGGTCCACGGGGAAAGAAATAATAGAATACCAGATAAAAAATGGACTGTACGACAGCAATGATTTGCCTAAATTATTAAAAAAAAACAAAAATCTTGAATTCCTATACCAATTTGACCCATTGAAAACAGCAGGTTTAATCCAAGCACCTGTATTAATTATCAATGGTAAAACAGATAGAAGAGTACCTTATACTGATGCTTTTAAATTAACAAATGCAATTAGAGCAAATGGTAACAATAATGTTGAATTAAAAATTTTACCCAATTATAACCACTTGCTACTGAAAGAGAGTTTTGATGGTATAGAAACAGGGTATGGAAGAATACAATCAAACAGAATCCCTGATGAAGTTTTAAAGATAATTTTAGACTGGATAATTAACGAAATTTAGAAATAATGTGTAATTAGAAACGTGCTACAACACACGGTATATTTCATTCGGGTGTAGGTGGTGGTTGGATCTCCGGAAATTCTAAGTACATTTATTTTGGTAATCAGAATTTGGTGCCTTGATTTCCCGAACAGAAACATACCGTGGGACCGTTAGGCACAATACTACATCAACTCTGTGTACATACTTTCAGTTTTACCATACATCCAATGATTTCCACAACTATTACATTGAAATTGATGTTTGCCATTTTTCTGCCAGTATTCACCAAGTTCAGCATTTGCTCTACCATTATATTTGTAATCGGGTGATTTACATTTAGGGCAAACTGCTCCAACTTTTTTACGTTCTTTAATTTTATTCATAATAACCCGTACTTTGCCTAACAAGCAATATAAAACAGTTGCCGATAGGCTATTACTAAATTTGAAACGTCTTATTAGGCACCCGTTTCATATTGCCAGCCGTTATGTGGCATTATGCAACAAACTGACAACTGATTCATCTTTAACAAACGGAATGATTATGAAACAGAAAAAACTTTTAAATATTTTACTTTCAATTATATTACTAAATTTGACACATTCAGTCGTATATCCATGTACAACATTTGTTCTTCAGCAAAATGATAAAATCATCTTTGGCCGCAACCTTGACTGGATAACTGGCTCAGGATTGATTATGACTAATCATAGAAATGTAAAAAAGACAGCTCTTGTTGACCCAACAGAAAAGGCTATTGAATGGACTTCAAAATATGGCAGTATAACCTTTAATCAAATTGGAAGGGATTTACCTTATGGCGGTATCAATGAAACTGGACTTGTTGTTGAGCATATGACATTAGAACAAACTCAGTATCCAACCAAAGATGACCGTTATGCCATTAGTGCAAATCAATGGATTCAATTTCAGCTAGATAATTATTCAACAATTGCAGAAGTTATTAGTAGTGATACCTTACTGAGAATTGTTGATGCTACTTCTAAATATCATTTTCTTATTTGTGATAGATTGGGCAATGTTGCAACCATAGAATTTTTGGATGGTAAAATGGTGAGTCATATTCAAAATTCTCTTCCAATACCAGTTCTGGCAAATAGTACTTATGAGAGTTCCATAGAATGTTACAAAACTGATGGAAATACGGATTCCAATCGCTCTCTATATAATTTTAGTACAGCCGCTCATAAGATTCAAGAGAATAAGAAATCTTTAAATGACTCTATAGTGAACGATGCATTTGAGATATTAAAATCAGTAAGTCAGGGCGTTGGGACAAAATGGAGTATTGTTTACGATATTACTAATATGAAAATTTATTTCAAGATTTTCGAAACGCCTACGATTGTTGGAGAGCAAAAGATATTTATGAAGCAACCTGGACAAGCAGAATTGAAATTCGTTGATTTTAAGAATTTCGATTTTAACTGTTCCAAAAATGTAAAAGTTTTAAATCTTAATAAAAAATTTTCTGGTGCAGTTGATAATCAGTTCATAAATTACTCTACCGAAATAAATAAAGAATACATTACTGAAGCATTTACATTCTTCAAAGATTGGGGATTCAATCTAAATATAGGTTCAGAACAAATTGATTATCTATCAAAATATCCTGAATCATTTGTATGTATTGAAAAATAAACGCCACATAATAAGCGGTATAAAACATTGGGGTTTAGGTGGTTATGCGAATTTTCTGTCCCGCATCAAAGTTCGATGTCGGTGGATAGTTACGTAGCCCGCAATCCCCAACAATTTCATACCGCCAACCGTTGTGCGTAATACTACTTAAATTAAATAACAGAGGATAAATATGAAAATTACATCATTACTATTTCTTGGGATAATTGGTATTATGGAAATCGGATTTTCGCAATCAAATTTTGATTTCACCCCAATAGAGAACCAAATCAACAAAGAGATTAGCAATGGAACAATTCCTTCTATATCCATTGCGATTGCAAAAGATGGAAAAATAATTTTTGAGAAGGCATTTGGTTGGGCGGACATTAATGCTAATATCAAAGCAACAATTAACACCTCATATCAATTAGCTTCTGCCTCAAAACCGATGACAGCTACAGGTTTAATGGTGTTAAATCATAAAAATATAGTTGATATAGATTCATCTGCCAATAGCTATATGGATCCTTTAAAGTTTCAAATTTATGAAGGAAAAGTATCAGATGTAAAATTGAGAAAATCTTTCAAATCATACTTCAGGTTTAGGTACTTACTTTGATATAAGTTACGCAGACGAGAATTGCAAAAAAGATGATTTTGAAGAAGGATTCAACAAATACGGAAATCTTTATCATCCATCAGGCTTGATTTTTGAATACTCTAATCTCGGCTATGGTCTGATTGATTATATCATTGCCAAACAAAGTGGGAAAACTTATGCGCAATTTATGGAACAAGAGGTTTTTATACCATTAGGAATGACAAATTCCTTTGTTCAAAACACAAAACGGACAGATATTCAAATTGCTAAGAAATATGATGCTGATTTAAATGTATTACCAGATGTTCTCAATAACACCTATGGTGCAGGTAACATTTATTCAAGCATACATGACTTGATTTTATTTGGTATGTTTCATTTGAAAAATGATGTAAAAAATCAGAAAAAGCTTCTAAATAACGATGAAATTGATACAATGCACTACTATAAAAACAATAATACTCTTTATCATTATTACGATTCAACAATTTATAGTTTAGGATGGTATTATAAACCGAATGACAATGGTTATAAAATAGTCTGGCATGAAGGCGGTATGATGGGAGCAAGTTCAATGATAAAACTAATACCTGAAAAGAATATTGCGATTGCAGTTATACTAAACTCTTCAAACCGACAGGTTTGTAATGACATAACAAACGAATTTTGTAAAGTAGTCTTACCCGAATATCAAGCGACCCCTAACAATGAACAAACGGAAATAGCTAATTATAAACCATACACCTCTGACTCTACTTATTTTGGCGATTGGAATGGAACTATTAAAGTTGAAAATTTAGATGTTCCATGCTCTATGAAATTTCAACCTGATGGTAATATCATAATTACTTATATTGATTTTACTTATAAATCGTATTTTACACAAAACAATCCGATACCTCATAAGACAATATTACTTGCGGGATTAGTAAACAAAAATTCATTTATTGGCATGTTTCCAGGTGATTTACCATCGACTGATATTCGACATGAGTTGAGTCAATTTATGTCCTTGAAATTGTACAAAAATGCGAATGTGTTATCTGGAGCAATAGTAGCTATGGCAGCAGCTGAAAGGGAGTATTATGCATATCCATTTTATATTAGACTTGAAAGAAAATAATGCACGAACGCACAACACATGGTATAGTGCATGCGGGTTTCAGAGGTTTTCGGGCGTTTGTGGCTCGTAAAAAAGGTCGGTGTAAACTGATAGTTAAGTAGCTTCGAAATCCTGCACAGGCGCATATAGCAAAACGTTACCCAACATAATAAAACGCGATTAAAAACATGGACAATCCCTTAAAACGATAAATAGAGCCATTATAAATCAGAAAATTTGAAGACAAGAAATTAATTGAAATTAGAGTGGATTCCGAAAAGCTTTACGAGTAGGGAAATTTATAAAAAAAGAGGTAAATCATGAAAGTTCTTATGAAATTATTCAGTGTACTATTACTAATGTCCTTGTTAAGTGGATTAATGTCATGCAGTGATTTAGTTGAAAGTACAGATCAAGGTCTTGATCCATTTCAAGGTCTTGATCCATTTAGCAATGGCGGAAATGAAAGAAATATGATAGTTGTTATCAGCGATATGCATCTCGGTGCAGATCTTGCTTATACCGAGTGTAAAGATAACCTTGAAGCTTTAGAGAAATTTCTATTAAAAGTAAAGGTATCTCCAAATGTTAAAGAACTAGTTATTGCTGGAGATTTACTTGATGAATGGTTTGTACCAGCTACAATTGATACTTATCAAGGAAACGATCAAGCAGATTTTGTGCAACGCATAGCGGCTACTAACAAAGGTGTGATTGATGCTTTTAACGACATCATTAATGAAAAGAAAATTTTAGTAACTTATGTACCGGGAAACCATGATTTGACAGTAACAGAAGCAAGTGTTGAACTTATTCTTCCTGGTATAAATCAAGTACGCGATCCTGAACTTGGATTAGGAACTTACTCTCCAATAGGCTATCCTAAAATAGCAATTGAACATGGGCATCGTTATAATTTCTTTTGTGCACCTGATCCTTTTTCGAATCAAGATATCGCTCCGGGAACAATATCGCCTCCGGGATACTTTTTCACCAGAATAGGTGCTCTTCATGTGGCGCAGGGCTATCCGGCGGTAGCAGGAGAATACTTTACCACTTGTTACTCTAAATAATTCCGGAGATGAAAGCCAAGAAATGTTATTTACATATTGGGAAGTCTGGGAATGGGCTATTAATTATCTTAAGATAGAAAATAAATTTGATGAAAATATAATTGTAACAAATTTTGATGGTTTTACCGAGACCTACTCAGTTAATGATCTTGTACCATACCAAACTACCCCGGGCGGAGAAATTGATGTAACTTTATTTAATGGAATTCAGGACACATGGGATCAAAGGCAAATTCATAACCGGGTTGCTGTACCTATTCCCACAGATCGTGCAATTGCCAATTCAGCATCTGAAAGTGAATTGAGTGAACAAGCTAAAATACAATATTTTAAAAATCCTAATTCAGATGTGAGACTTGTCATTTTTGGACATACACATGTCGCGAAAATAGAATCTTCTCTAGATCACAATGGTCAAAAGTCGATTTATGTGAACTCTGGCACCTGGATTGATCATAATACCTTAGCTTCCACCAAAATGGAATTTGTAGTAATAACTCCACAGAGTGACGATGAACATTCTCAAACTTATGTAAAACTTTATAATTATGGAGGGAAAGTAGTTACAAAAATGGCTGAAGACTCATTACGATATTAGCGGTAAACAATTTTATAAGTGGTATTATTTTTCACTTAATATTTATTTGGATACCTCTTGGAAAACAATTAACATCTAAAAACAAAGACAATATGTAAGAATCTGTTCAGAATTGTTATTAAAAAGTTATTCGTAAACTCGATGTAATCCTGAACCAACTTGCCCTTAGTTTGCGGACAAGATTTTTAATATAAAGAGGAGCAACGCCCCTCTTTTAATTATTACTAACGACTGCAATCCAATTATCATCCCAGCGATCAAGAAATTCTTCGTAAGTCCACGAGCATCTTATACTTGAATATAGAGAGGAATCAAGTACAAAAATCCGATCTTCACTAAAGCCGTAAACTACAACCCAATGTTCTCCTTCATCAATAGAGATAAGAACTGGCTTTCTTTCAATCAATGCTTCTTTGATATCATCTAGGTCTGCATTTTTGTTTACGGTTACTTTAACTCCATTCGATCTGATGAGATTAAGTAAAGGATTAGTATCAATTCCATCTTCTTCTAATACTCGTTTATCGTAAAGTATATCATTGATTGTATTAACTTTTCCAAAGTACTTAAGTATCACCAATGCAGATTGAATGCCACAGCTATATTGATCTAATTGAATTACCCGGTACATATCAAGCATAACAGAGTAAGGATATTTTGATTGCTCGTAGCATTGAAATAAACGAGCTACTTTATTAACTAAATTTTGTATCATAGTTTTCTCCGAAGTTAAGAAATTTATTTAATTGATTTGTTTGCTGTTCTCTTTCTGTTCGTCATTTCTGATTAATTCGGTTTCTATCATTTCTTGATCGAGATAAATGACTCGCACAACGATGTTATCATTATTACAATAGACTTCTTGTACTTCTCCGTTTTCAATTATTACAGTTACTCTTTCCTTCGCCATATAATCTCCTTTAATAAAGAAGAAAGGCTGCGTGGCGTTTGTATGATGTAGTTAGCATCTTGTCCGCATTTAATTCCGATCCTTCGGAAACCTTTCTAAGTAATTTATTTTTTGTATGCTTTGTAAGTGAGGTAAGCAGTAAGTCCTATCCATCCGAGCATACCGTAAACATTAATTTGTTTATAGGATAGATTTGTTGTGTCTGCAACGAACTCAAGTCCATCAACAACTGCATCAAATATTTTTTCTGTCATAAATACCTCACAGTTTAAAAGCTTCTGATACTTCAATCTGATAATGAGCCCGCATTCTTTCTTTTACGATATGAGAAATGTAGTAAGTGAGAATGTTATATAGCACCCACTGGTTCTTAGCCTTGTTGTGTTCTTTCTCTTGCTCTTCGACATACTTCATTACTTTCTTACCGAGTTTGGTTTCAACATCCAATCTTAGATCACGGTTTACTTTTGTGTTTTGCATCTGTTCAATGCGGTGCTGAATCACTGGAATCTTTTCGTAGGTTGATTCAAGCTGTTCTCTGAGATTATCAATTTCCAATCCGCTTGTATGTTTGCCGTAGAACTTGGAGAGAACTTCACCGAAGACCATTCCGTTTTTACAGATTCCTCGAATCGCCCCCACAACATTCGTACTCCCTCACTTCCATCGTAACTGATTATGGAAGAAAAAGTGATAAAGCTATATCACTTCTTCCGTCGTGAAAGATTAATTCGGGAAAAGTAACTTGCAGTCTCATTCGGTTTGATTCAACAAAAGAATGTGAACCGTCTAAATACCAAGTTGTATCGAGATTGTGTAATTGTTCAAGTAACGGTTTGATGATTTCTGAGTTCGGAACGATCTTGTATGTATCTTTCATTATGGAGATGAGTTCGTTGTTATCCTTCCGAACTATTCCTTTGTACTTATCAGTTCTGGAAGGAATACCTCCACCTACATTATGATATAATACTTCCTTTTCGGTTACTGGAAACATAAAGTCCGATAACCGTTCTTCTATTTGCCTTGTCATGGTTTTTTTACCTCTGGTTTATTAAAGAGTGATTTCCTTTGGTGCGTTGTATGAAGAGAGTAATGGCAATCTGGTTAACGTTTGCCATGCCGTTGAATCTGTTTTGCAGTTTGATCGCTTCTTCAAACGACTGTTCCATTGCAGAGTAGTAATCAGAATTATTATTTGATGTTTTTACTTCTGTTGGTTTGTGTCCGTTGTTTAAGAGCTTCACATCAAAAGCAGTAACAACTTTATTCTTTGCTTTAGAATGAAGCGCAACTTTAGTGATCTCAAATGTATCTCCCGCTTTTAAGTCTTTGATCTTTTCGTGTACATCCTCGGTTGCAAAGTAGGAATACTTCGAATCATCTCCGTTCTTAACAGCGTAGAGATAGTATTTTCCGTATTGTGATTCTCCAATGATTGGATCATTAAATAGGAGTGTTAGCTTCATCGGTTTATTTACTTCCTTAAATTCTAACTTAGGTCTCTGATCCATTAGAGCCTCCTTTTATTTTATAACTGAATTCATTTTCTTTACCAGAAATAACTTTAACACCGTTTGGTACTTTACCGCTTCGGTTGATAAAGTCTTTGATCTTCTGCATATCTGGTTTTACTTCTTCTTTGATTCTGACAAGCTCGGGTGAGTATTTGTTGGATAAGAACTTTATCCATGTCAAATACTTCTAGCTTCTCTCGACCTTTCCTTAATCGAATAACTCCATTAGCCAAATCAATAGTTTTTTGATTCTGATTCCGAATGAACTGATTCAGCTTCTTCTCCAAGAATTCAATGCGATCTTGATACTTAACAGATTTGTTAAGAGCCCATTCTTCCAGTATTTGGATTTCCTTTTTAACTGTTTCGGTTACTTGATTGATCTTGGATTGAAGTGTTTTGATTTCGAGTAGGATAAGGTCGGCATATTCATAAGTCAGTTGAGTTTCTTTTTCTTCGGCTTCCCGAAGGAGTTCATCAATGAAGTTTGTTTCCATTATCGAAGACCCCTCTCAATACTTTTAGTACAGCATTAAGAACATCGAGTATTATTTTGATTATTTCTTTCTTTTTTGTCATCTTCTTCGTTTCTCCTATGTAAATATTCGTAGACGGCTTCATTAACTAATGTTGTCATTGGTTTTCTTACTGTCTGTTTTAATCTATATAATGCTTGTACTAGTTCGGGCTTTATTTTTGGGCTATACATAAAATATCTCCTCGTCTATTTTTTGTCCGCAGTAATCGCAAGGATTGTGTAGACTTTGGAAATTGTATTTTGTCATACTCAAACAGTAAGGGCATTCGATCATCATGTAATCGTTCATATTATACTCGAACCTTGATTGATAATGACTACGATAAGGCACATGATATTTTTTGTATGATTCGACACCGCTTTGGTTAATTATTAATCCGTGTTCGTTCTCAAGATCATAATGATGAAAGGGATTTTCACCAAGATTAAATCCTCTGAAGGTCATTGGCTTTATTCTAAGAGCTCGTTGAATAATCTCTCTTTCGCTTGCAAAGTATAGTATCTCATCTTTTGAATCGAAGTATAATTCTATGGGATTATCTTTTCTGAATAGCAATAATCTATCCGGATCTTTAGCATCGATACAAGCAACCGCAAATCCGCCTTCGAGTTTGTTGAAGACTCTTTTTATTCTCTCGGTCGGGGAGTCATTTTTCTTCCTTATCGATAAGAGATTTAGTATCGCTTCGCTGTCAACTTCCGCGTCTCTTTTTTCTTTCTTTCCGAATATCTCTTTATCGTTGTATATCTGACCGTTATGAACAATTGCCAGTCCCTTCTTATTATAGACCGGGTGATTATTCATATTATTGCTTTGATGCCCTTGTGTTGTTAGTCGGCAATGAAAGATCATTGACTTCGCTAGATCGAGGTCTTTCCATTCTTTTAGCTTTACTAAATCGGATGATTTGGCGGGAGCTTTAACTACATTAAGTGAGTTATCTTTTATATATGCAAAGCCCGAAGCATCTCTACCCCTTAATTCCAGTTGAATGAACATTTCTTCTATTTGATTCTTATCGGGTAATTTACTCCCAAAGGAATAATAACCCATTATTCCGCACATTGGTTTTCTCCTTTTTGTTTTGAGTTATTCTTGTGTGGTAAGTTCTTTGAGAAGGTTGACTATAAGTTGAGATTGGTCTTTCCGTAAAGTAAATGATACACCGATTCTATTAGCTCCGGTATCCATAATATGATTAAGCTCTATCTCTTTTCTCTTTAGATATCGTTGTGCTTTCTCCAGAAGATTCGGACTTACTTTTATTTCGTATTCGTCTCTATCGGATAATCCGTAGAAATAAATTGGGGTGGATACCAAACCGACTTCTTTTTGAATCTCTTTCGTGTAGAAATCAGTTCCGGTTTACTTTGATAAAGCATTTTGGTTTGATTCCTTTGAGCCAATTTCGAGCTAAACAGAGTACAGTCTCTCTATCACAATCAAATACTTCCGGATTGTTCGGACAATCTTCATCGGTTTCACTATGATAACAGTCTTCGCAAAAAGGATCTCCGTTATCGTCATATCGAATATCCTCTCTGTGTAGCACTACATCACAAACCGAACAGTAGTTATAGCTATCAAAGAAACAACTTTCGCAATAGGGGACGTCGTCAATGTATCTGGCTTCGTCTGAATCAATTTCGGTTAGACAATTTTGGCATTTCATTAGGCAGCCTCCTTTAGAAATTCAGAATTAGCTAATCCCCAATTAGGAAGTAAATTTTGATTCCACGTTATCTTGTCTTTTACAAGCAGCAGTTTTAGTTGAGCTATTCCTTCTTGACAATCTTCGGGGATTTCAGAGAAGTAAGTATCGAAGTTTCGTAAGAATGTCTTTGATGTATGATTTCCTTTTATAGCCGAGAAATCCAGATTTAATTCACTACTTCCTATTACGGATAACTTCGCTAGTGTTAGTGTAACCAAAGAAGTTGCCGGTGATAGTAACCATGAACCGGGTGTTCTGTATTCCATTCCGTATGATTTATTTCGGAATGCTTTTCTTTGTCCGTACCCGCTACGTTCTCTTTTTTGTCTTTGTGATTTATCGTCGATACAGTTACTAAGAGAAGTTAAAACAACATCAAGCGAATCAACGATATTTTCACATGGACTGATAGAGAGATGAATATGTCCTCCGATGGGATAACCGTCTGCATAATGACCGGATATAAGTTCAACATCGGGTGATTTTTCGTTACCGTATTCAAGTATTGTTCTGATCTTTGCGGTGAGATCGAGTGGTGATTCTGAGTAACCGGGTCTTACTTCTGCAACCGAATCGTTACCGTCAAGACCCATCGATGAATTTGATTTGAAGTGATCCCGGGCACGAGAGAATCTCCCGTTTATTCTACAAACTAGTTCGGGATCGCAGCCGATAGTTAGTGACATAAGAACCTCAATGTTTGTGAGTGTATATAGTTCTTTTACCTAATTTTAGGTTTGTTTAGTAATTGAGTGAAAATATTAATGGATGTATTTGTATAAAATTAGGTAAGTGTTTTACTTTTGATTATTTGTGATGGAATTCATTTGTTTGAAGAGAAGTGGATTGAAAGACATTTTTTTAAGTACTAAAGTTTTCGTTCATCGGAATTACCTTTCTTCATTGAATAAAAAGAAGCAGCGAAGTTAATAGCGGTTGTCGTAATAATGGCTATCATTTTGATAGCGTTCCTCGATAAGCGGATGTTGGGGACTTTCGGTAATTTCATTTTGTTTTTCCTTCCTTTTGTTAGGCTGAACCACTTTTGTTGTTTTTTATTCATGATTACTCCGGTTGATTATAAGTCTGGTGTTAGAAATTAGTATGTGGTTTGGATATCCTTACACAGTATTCTTATACCGAATTCTCTCCAAAAATTTATCATGGCATGATAAGAAGCAGCAAATAAGGTTTTGTATTAATTGGAAAGACAAAAATTAAGGATCTATGAAAAAGAAAATACTTTCCAGCGCTTACTGGCCGGTGACATTCAAACGTGCTGCAATAGAAGATTGGCAAGACAGAGTTCAAAGATTTGGTTTACCGTTTATTGAAGGTGAATATCCAACCACAGCAACACCGGAAGAGATCGCGGAATTTGAAACAAAACTTGAAGAAATGTTA
>JAXHMN010000003.1:0-41050 GCA_034521465.1 Melioribacteraceae bacterium
GATATGAAAAAGATATGAATAAGAGAATATTCAGAATTGTAGGCGGGTGTGTATTTTAATTATAAGACAATGTATCTAAAAATATTTCTTGACATTGAACTTGAATACTTCATATATTGTCCAACCAGCCAAAAAAAAGTTTTTCGATCTTTCTCTTTTGAAAAGATTTTTTACTGCTTGAGGGCAGTAGCCATGTATAAATAAAATTGAAATCCAGCCAAAAATTATTCTTATAAACAAAGCATGAGGGTGCTTATATGAAACACAAACTACTACGACGTTTGGTTCCACTTCTTTTTTTCTTAAGTGCTTAGAGTGGGCTTAAACGCGCAGGAAGATTCACCATGTTTCCGAATCCCGGTAATGATGGAACTGGCGAGGGGACACTCGAGGAAATCCTTATTTAACAATCCAAAAAGCAATTAATGAAGCTACAAAGTGGTGAAACGATCAGTATTGCCGCTGGAACTTATATTGAATGCGCGACTGACACCGTGTCTACCCTGGTAAACAGGTCAGTTTCATCGGAACTGTAGATGGAAGCGGAAATCCTACTGACTATAATTGACGGATCGCTTTATCTAGATAATAACGATGGTGAAAAGTATCACAGACATCAAGTTTCGGTCCAATGGAACTAACCATCTGCTAACATTGATAAATACAAATGTATTAACCATTACTAATTGTGTGTTTGATGGTAACATACCTATCGGAAAGCTTTTTAATTCCGTGAAATGGATTTAAACATGTTTCTGGTTCGAATGGCAATTCAGATGTTTTAGTAGATGATTGTGTGTTTTCAAAATGGACTTTATACGGGTATAGATTCGCGTATTACCAATTATCGACTGTTCAAAATTCTACCTTTACAAACCTCAAGAGTGGTATAAACCATCAGGGAGGCGATAACCTTATAGTGCAAAATTCCGATTTCAGCGTAGTTGCTCAGGGAAAACACTTCTCCGTATACTTATGGAGTTAGGTTTTCAAGCTCTGTAACACAGGATTTAACTTGTAACGTGATGCACATTCAACGTAGACAGGAATGGTTTCGGTAGCTGTGGCACCAGATTATTCATGCGGCTCTCTTTGTTCGTGATAATGCAACGCGGTGACCTTCTTGATTAACAATTCATACCGGTCTTGGAGAAGCCGTTAATCATCATCGGCGACTACCCTCGTTGATGCAGAAAATAGCTGGTGGGGCGACGGCAAGTGGACCTTACCATGCAACTACTAATAGTTCGGGTACAGGGATGCGCGCATCCGACAATGTGGATTATTCTCCATGGTTCAGGAGATGAAGAAGGAACCGAATACGTTCCAAATCCAAACGACCCGAGAATCGCTTACAGCGATGCAATTCAGCATCAGTACCTACAGGCTCTAACAATCGATGTTCCAGCAGGAACTTACAACGCTATAACAGGTTTCAACAGATGGTATTACATTAATTGGTAATGGGGCAGTTATTAACAATGGTTCACCAGCAATAACAATAAATGCAGACAATGTCACAGTTGATGGCTTTGTATTTAATTTTAATGCAGACGACTTATGCAATTCTTGTTGATCATTCTGGAGGAGTTGATTCTGGAATAACTGCTGAGTAATTGTACTTTTAATAATAAAAATGGATCAGCACGAGGAAAAGGAATTAGAAATACCGGTGGTGGTAATAACAACTTTTTCAAATGCGACAGAAGGAAACTTCTGGGGCGATTATGATGGTCCATATCATGACACGAACCGTAATAAGTCGACGACTAATGGAGTAGAGATAACCAACTATGTAACCTATTGGGTTGATGGTTTTGTTCCAGTCAAGAGTGTCACCGGAGTTTCAATTTACCCAACATTTGAATGGGAAGCTCCGACATCAGGTTTGGGTCCTAGTGGTGGTACACCACCCACACTGGATTCTTATCGACTAGTAGTTAGTGAAAACTCAGACTTGTCAAATGATTTATTTGATGATAATGTTGGAAATAATTTTTCAAAAACAATGGATGAAACATCGCTCCGGTTTCCGTTGGCAAACAATAAGAAATACTATTGGAAAGTAATCGGCTACAACGGCAACGATTCATTGTATTCATCAGATATAAATTATTTTCACAACTGTGAGTGGAGTTAATGTTTCACTATACAATCCATCAGATAATTCAGAGTTATACGCTTATGATCTCTGCTCAATTCACTTGGGGTATAAGTCAAGCTCAAGGGACTTTGAAGTTCTATCTCCAAATCTTAGAAGGTAGAACCTACGGACAACAGATAATGGGCAGATGCTTTTGTTGATCATGAAAGTGGTACACCTACACGGAGAGTCATTTCTAGATCTTATAATATATCAAACACTTACAAAGGTGTAAATGGTTTGGATGGTGGTACAGTTTATTCGGTGGCGTGTTGTTGCTTATTATGATGACGGCACAATGGCAAATGAATTTGACTGGGCTGATGATGAGTAAAATATTCTCAGCATACGTAAATTTACAACCAGAAGGCGGCGCGGTTAAAGCTTATCCATCGTGGCCAATTGGTGGAAATGAAATTTATAATTTAATGCCAACATACTATTGGTATACAATGCAGCACTATGATGCGAGCGCTGAATTATACCGTTTATATTTCTAAGGCAGATGCTAATTCAAACGGAAATGGATTGTGATGACGGAGGTGAGTATAAATATACTTATAATGCCGGAACAAATACATTCGTTCAGCAAGGTACAGAATTAAAGAGGCGTCAACAACTTATCTGTGGCAGGGTAAAAACAACTAACGGTACCGCAACTAATTATTCATCAATTGCATCATTTAAGACATACAATGCACCTGGAATAGCTCCGTACAAAACCAACTTTAAGTTATCCAACAGGTGGGACTGAAGTCTATACAACCTCACCTACACTTTTCTCCCCGGTACATAGAAGGTTACAATTCCGGTACACTTCTATTTGATGTCTTTGCTGAAAGCAAGTACAACCAGCTGGGTTCCAAAAGGAACAACTGGTGACACGTATTTTTACAAATTAGTGGATTAAGTCTCGCTGGAACAACTTATGACTGGAAAGTTGTAGTATCTGGGCAAACGGTTATCCTAGTGTAGATTCGCGATATATCAACATTCAAAGTTGTTGGTGGTCAAAGCTCCTCTGTCGTATTAAACTTTCCAACCGGAAATTCACTTCTTTATTTAAATATCACCAACTTTAAGCTGGAGTGTTGATGGCTCTAAACTTGGTTGGACGGCATGGATATAAAGTAAAGTGGTACAAAGGAACTACTGAGCCAAGTGATTGGGAAACTGTTTCTGCTTCTGGAAGTGAAACAATTACAGATATAAATCAAACTTACCATTCAATTGTTTCAGGTCTTGAATACGGTGCAAAATATTATTGGGCTGTTGCTTTGTATGACATATATAAATGATCCTGATGATTTGAAATATTCTGGGAGTTCATTCACTATTGCAGGTGGAAATGCACAAGTAGTTCTTAGCATCCCTGCAAATAATGCAAAGAATGTTTCTAAAACACCAACATTTTATTGGCATTTAAATGGAAGCGGTTTGGGTGTTCACAGCTATAAAGTTGTTTATAGTAAAAATGAATTGTTCAATGCAAATGTTATTACACTGGGTCCAGTTACAACTACGAGTGCATCAGTTTCAACTGATCTGGAAGGCGGCTCAACGTATTGGTGGCATGTTGAAGTAGCTTATGAGAGTGCACCAACCAGTTATTCGCAGGCATCAGCAATATATAAATTCACGGTTGAGCCTGGCGCAAGCGGTATTGTAATGCCTTTAGTCGGTTCACCAGCCAATGGAGTAACAATCGGTACAAATACACCTTATCTCTCTTGGTATCTGCCGACTCAATCAAGCTGGCGAGCCCTTCTCGATCGGGAGTGGAACTATCTAATGTTCCTGACTTTGCAGATGTTACTACTTATGATAATATAACAGAGCTAAATGCTCAAGTCATCTGAATTAGAAGAGGGAGAATATTACTGGAGAGTAAGAAGTAAGACAGACGGCTCAACATCAAGTTACTCAAATACCGGTAACTTCAAGGTAGGAGACGGAGTAACGAGTGTAGAAGATGAAGAGATGCTGCTTACTTACGACATTGATCAAAATTATCCTAATCCGTTTAACCCAACGACTACGATAAACTACGCAATACCGGAAGCAAATTATGTATCGATAAAGATATACAATATGCTCGGTCAAGAAGTAAAAACGTTGGTAAACAAAGACGTAAAAGCCGGTCGTCATACAATAGAATGGCGCGGAGAAAACAATTACGGACAGAAAGTAGCAAGCGGCACGTACATATACAGAATAAGTGCAGGCGAATATACCCAAGCGAAAAAGATGATACTCTTGAAGTAAACTTTAGTAAGGACAATTTAAGTGCGGTCGGATGGCCGCACAATTAAAAAGAGAAAAAGTTTAAGAAAAGATAGAGGAAAATAAAATGAAGAAATTAGGTTTAACGATATACTTATTTGCTTGGGCGGCAGTAATAACACTTTCACTTAATTGCGTGTCAATCTGCTTCTTTTAGAAAATGTAAATAAATTTTAAAAGAAGTTAAGAAGGGCTGTTCAATCATACAGCCCTTCTTTTTATTTGTGAGTAAAATCAAACTTTCGAAGATGAAATTAAAATATGTATGAATTGAGCTTGACAGAACGGACAATATATCCTATATTAGATTTGCCAGCCAAAAAAATGAACTAAACTTTCAGCTTATTCGATTGAAAGTAGATTTTAAAACCCAGCCAAAGTTTAATAATAACAATATAGAGGGTACTTTTTATGAAACGACTATTTACATTTTTAACTAGTTTGATATTTATGACTAGTTTAGTTTTTGGGCAATCAGCGGTTGATTTGACTTCACCCGCTAATTCCCTATCAGGTGTTTCTGTTAAGCCGGAATTTGAATGGTTTGACAATGATGGAGCAGACAGTTACACTTTTGGAAATTGCTACTTCTTCAGATTTCAGCAGTGATTTACTCATCGATACCACTATTTCTATTGCTGGTATGGATTCTCTGAAATTATTTCGGTTATAACCATCCCGAAATTCCACTGGACAACAATACAGAAATATTGGTGGAGAATTAGTCGCAACGTTTACTGGAACCGATTATATGTTCGGATGAATGGTATTTCACAACAGTTGATGGCGTCGATATTAGTCTGTGGAATCCCTCAGGACGGTATGGAAGTACATCAATATGATCCGCTTGAATTTTCTTGGGGAATCAATCAATCATCCGGTTCATTAAAATATTATCTTGCAAATTTTTGACGTTGGAACTCTTCAAGACTTATCAAGTAGTTGCAAGTTTTGAAATTGACTGCTGCATACGGTAGTATTCAATACCTATTACTATGGTGATCTTAAGTTCATTAAACTAGATCAGTTAAGCTGGATTAGATGGTGGTAAAGATTACTATTGGATTGTATGTGCCTATTACGATGATGGTAAATCAGCTGGAGTATTTGACCATGAAGACCGCGTGGTTAGCTATTCTCCCGTTTACCATTTTGAAACAAAAGGCGGCGTAGTAACTGCTTATCCATCCTGGCCTGTCGGCGGTGCAACGATTTATTACTTAGATCCCACTTTCTATTGGTACACCATGGAAAATGCATCAAACACAGATTTTACAGTGATCTATTCTGCAGATGGTTCGACTGACGGAAGTGGAGTTCTCGATACAGATACAACAAGAATTCCCGCAGGAAATACTACATTTGTACCAATCGATGCCGATCTTGATCCATCAACAGATTACTACTGGCAAGTTGAATCAAATTTTGGAACAGAGTATGAATATTCAACGGTAGCAGAGTTTACAACTTATGACGCACCCGGATTTACAGCTACTAAACCAACACCAAGCTATCCAACCGGTGGATTGACTATTTATACAACGTCACCAACTTTACATTGGTATATCGGTGCTACAAAATACCGGCAGCTTTTATTTTGAAGTTGAATTAAGCGATGATGGCGGTTCGACTTGGACGACATATCCAACTACAACCACAGATACCTATTTACAAGTTTCCGGTCTAAGCTGCGGGAGAAGACTACATGTGGAGAGTTACTCACACTGACGGAGTTGATTCAGAAACTTCCGATGAAGCAGAGTTTAGTGTTATAGGGGGACAAAACAGTTATCCGGTTGCTACATGGCCTGTTGGTAATCCAACCGTCTATACAAATACGCCAACTCTTTCATGGTACATGGAAGGATCAACTTTAGGATGGACACACTATAAAGTTGGTTGGTCAAAGGAGATCTCAAACCGATTGGGTTGCATTTATAATCTGCGAATCATCGACTTCGTGATTCAAGACTCTCCACTATGTCACTAGCGATATGAATGAGACATCTTACTGATTGTTACAGAGGAATTAGAATATGGAACAAATACTATTGGGCCGTGAGTTGCTCATGATCACTCTACAGGTCTGGTCCATACTCAGACGTAGCTGAAGGAAGTTTCACGGTTGCGGGCAACAATGCCAGCATCGTTCAAACTAATCCGGCAGACAATGCTGACTATAAATACTACCTCTCCAACATTTTATTGGTATATCACCGGTTCCGCTTTGGGTGTTACAGATTATCGAGTAACATATAGCGATACTGAGGAATTTACAGCAAATGTTGAAACTGTTACTACAACAAATACAAATGCAGACGTGAACAGTCCTTTGTCTGAAGGTTCAACTTATTGGTGGTATGTTGAATTATCTTATGACAACGGAAGCACTTGGGAAAGTCCATCTACTACTTGGAAATTCTCGGTAGATGCTGGAGCAAGTGCGGTAATGCCGCTTGTCGGATCACCGGCCAACGGAGTAACTATCAGTGATAATTCTCCGGTATTATCATGGTATTTACCGACACAATCAGAATCCACCCTCTCGTACGAAGTTGAAGTTGCAGACAACCCGGAATTTGCAAACGTAGAAGTCTATGACAATATCTCTCAGCTAAATGCTCAAGTCTCTGAATTAGAAGAGGGAGAATATTACTGGAGAGTAAGAAGTAAGGCAGACGGCTCAACATCAAGTTATTCGAATACCGGTAACTTTAAGGTAGGAGACGGAGTAACAAGTGTAGAAGATGAAGAGATGCCGCTTACTTACGACATAGATCAAAATTATCCGAATCCGTTTAACCCAACGACTACGATAAACTACGCGATACCGGAAGCAAATTATGTATCGATAAAGATATACAATATGCTCGGTCAAGAAGTAAAAACGTTGGTAAACAAAGACGTAAAAGCCGGTCGTCATACAATAGAATGGCGAGGCGAGAACAATTACGGACAGAAAGTATCGAGCGGCACGTACATATACAGAATAACCGCCAGGCGAATATACCCAAGCGAAAAAGATGATACTCTTGAAGTAAACTTTAGTAAGGACAATTTAAGTGCGGTCGGATGGCCGCACAATTAAAAATGAAAAAAGTTTAATAAAAGATAGAGGAAAATAAAATGAAGAAATTAGGAATTACAATATATCTATTTGCGTGGGCGGCAGTGATAACACTTTCGTTAATTGCGTGTCAAGCTGCTTTCTTTTAGAAAAGAAATTTATTTTACCAAGTAGGGTATGCTTAAATTCAAGAGGCTGTCTCAAAAGGTCATTTCGATACGTCCGAAAAGCATCGGACTACTCAATGACCGTTGAATTTGGACGGTTTTCAAGATGTTCCGACGTAGTATGTCGGAATGTATCGAGACAAACTAAGGGTTTTGAGACAGCCTCTTTTGTTTATTACTCAACAACAGCTAAAATATCAGCACGCATAATTATTTTATAATCTTTACCATCGAGCGAAATATCTTCACCGCCATATTTTGCGTAAAGAACTTTTTCACCAACTTTCACTTTTTCTTGCAAGATCTTCATCACTGCCTACGGCAATGACTTCACCCATTGTGGGTTTTTCTTTTGCAGAGTCAGGAATTATTATTCCGCTTTCGGTTTTTGATTCTTCTTCTAATGGTAGGAACGAGTATCCTGTCGTCCATTGGTTTTATTTTCATTTTACTTCTCCTATAAGTTTAACATTCTGTCAATTTTATTTTTGTCGAAACCAACAATTGGTCTATTATTTATCAAGATTACCGGCACACCGGTTTGCCCGGTTTTACGCTGCATGTCACGGGCAGCTTTTTCATCTTTTGAAACATCAACATCTGTAAAGCGAATTCTGTTTTCTCTAAAGTATCGTTTCGCAGTATTACAGAAACTGCATGTTTGTGTACTAAACATGACCACTTTTGGCTGCATCATTTGAACTCCAGTTTTCTAGGATGAGATGCATGAATCTGTACAAAAGATTCAAAAATATTAGCAGAATCACTCAATTTCTATTATCTTTTTAATCTATTTAATTCACAATTTATCACAAAGCATCGGAGGGGAAATGCGAAAAAATATTCTGCTTTCCTTGACAGTTTTAATTTTGGGCTGCACCGCACTTTTGCATGCACAAGAAAAAATATTTCCTTATGAAGTACACTCTGCGACATTAGACAACGGACTAACCGCGATCATAATTCCAATGGATAGTCCTGGGCTTGTGTCCTACCACACAGTTGTCAGAACCGGAAGCCGTGATGAGTGGGAACCCGGAAAATCGGGATTTGCTCATTTCTTTGAACACATGATGTTCCGTGGAACTGAAAGATTTCCCGGTCCGGTTTACGACAGTTTAGTAACCAGCATCGGCGCTGATGCAAACGCCTATACAACAAACGATAGAACTGTTTACCACCTGAATTTTGCCAGCGAAGATTTAGAAAAAGTAATGGATCTTGAAGCCGACAGATTCCAGAGATTACAATATTCAAAAGAAGATTTTCAGACTGAAGCCGGCGCAGTTTATGGCGAATACCGGAAAAGCGTTACAAGCCCATGGCAAGTCGGTTTTGAAAAGCTACATGACATGGCATTCGATAAGCATACGTATAAACATACGACCATCGGTTTTGAACGAGATATCAAAATGATGCCAGAGCAATATGAATATAGTTTAACGTTTTTTGACAGATATTATCGACCGGACAATATTGTACTTTTGATAGTGGGGGATATCGCTCCTTCACAAACTCTTGATCTAGTTAAAAAATATTATGGTGAATGGGAATCTGGATATGTCGAACCGCAAATAACTTCCGAACCACCACAAAAAGGTGAGCGAACAACTTCAATCGATTTTGAAGGCAGAACTTTACCTCTGCTTATGGTTGCTTATAAGGGAGATGCATTTGAGGTTGATAACAAATTAATGCTGGCTGTTTCACTCTTAGATGAACTTGCTTTCGGTTCAACCAGTGATATTTATAAAAAGCTGGTTCTCAATGAGCAGAAAGTTCAGTTTATTTCAGCCGGTTTCAGTTTCTCAAGAGATCCCGGTTTGTTAAATATTTATTCAATGATAAAAAATGAAGATGATGTTGAATATGTGAAAAATGAGATTTATGAAACGCTGGAGAAATTCAAAAATGAACCGGTCGATGAACAGAGACTGGAAGACTTAAAGAATCGAACAAAATATCAGTTCTTAATGTCTCTGGATACACCGGATAATGTAGCATCTTCATTGCCTACGTTTTTAACATACGTTCCGAGAGTAGGAATTATCGATGATCTCTTTAACAATTTGATGGAATATTACTCCGGAAGATATTCAAGAAGCTGCAAAACATTATTTCCAAAAAGATAAAAGAAATGTTGTAGAAGTTAGGGGGATGAACTAATGAAAAAAATTATGATAACTTTAATTACTGCGATGGCGCTCTCTTTAATTATTTCAAGTTGCGGAACTAAATATGACGACAATGTTGTATTGCTGCCGGTTGAAAATGATCCAACCGTATCAATAAAAATTTGGTTTAAGGTCGGTTCACAAAACGATCCTCAAGGCAAAGAAGGTTTAGCGAATTTAACCGCAGCAATGATCTCGGACGGCGCTACAAAAAATAATTCATACGAGCAGATACTTGAAAAACTTTTTCCACTTGCAGCGGGATATGGTTGTAACACTTCTGTTGAGATGACCGTCTATTCAGGAAGAACACATATCGATAACATGGAAGAGTATTATCCGCTATTTGTCGATGGTTTTCTAAATCCGGCTTTTGAGGAAACAGATTTCAATAGACTAAAGGACGAAGCGCTTAACTACTTAAAAACAAATCTAAAATATTCCAGTGACGAAGAGCTTGGAAAGGCAGTACTTTACAACGATATTTTCGAAGGCACACCTTATGGTCACATAACAACTGGTACAATAACCGGTTTGGAAAGCATTACACTTGATGATGTTAAGAATTTCTATAACGAATATTATACAAGCAACAATTACGTTCTCGGCGTTGGCGGCGGTTATGATGAAAAGTTGGTAGATGATCTAATTGCCGACTTAAACAAATTGCCCGACACAAATCCCCAAAGAATATCTAAACCTGATTACAGAGAGATTGATGGCTACGAAGTTACTATCGTTGAAAAGAATGCGCCGGCTACAGCAATTTCAATAGGATTCCCAATTAATCTTTTAAGAGGAACGAAGGACTTCTACGCACTTGCAATCGCAAACTCATGGTTGGGTGAACATAGAAATTCAAGTTCACATCTTTATCAAGTTATTAGAGAGGCAAGGGGACTAAACTATGGCGATTACAGCTATATAGAGAACTTTCCTCAAGGCGGTAGAAGACAAATGCCACCTACCAACGTGGCGAGAAAACAACAAATCTTTGAGATTTGGATAAGACCAGTTCCAAACGAAACCAAGCACTTCGCTCTTGAGAGCTGCAATACGCGAATTGCAATTACTAGTTGACGAAGGGTTGACAAAAGAAGAGTTCGAACTTACACGCGGATTCTTAAAGAAATATGTTCTTCATTTTGCTCCGACAACAAGTCAAAGATTAGGATATGCATTAGACGATAAATTTTATGGAATTGACGGAACCCATCTGCAGAAATTTAAGAGAGATGATGGATGCGGTCACGCTCGAAGATGTTAACAATGCCATAAAAAAATATCTTCAATACGATAATATGAAAATTGCAATGATCACCAACAATGCTGAAGAATTAAAAGAGGCATTGGTAACTAATGCTGAATCACCAATTGAGTATTCTTCACCCAAACCGGAATCTGTCTTGGAAGAAGATAAAGAAATCATTAATTACGAATTACCGATAGAAGAAAACAAAGTAAAAATAATTCCTGTTGAGGATTTATTTAAGTAATTGTGTGAGAAATAACTTAATTAGAAAAAGAGGTTAGATCATTTTGATGCACGAAGTTTTTGAAGTAAATTGATCTACCTCTTTTTTGTAATTCGGACAATTGGTAAATATTTACACTAAATATCTTTTTATATATATTCGTTTCAAAAAGTAAAATGAAGTTAGAGGAAATCGATGGCAGAAAAGAATTTTGTATCGAATAAAGATGAAACCGTACGAATGTTCGAAAATGATTTTCTTGAGTCCTTATCTAAAGTACATTGGACTGTTCCTTTATGGCTTTATGTCCCCGTTGTACTTTTCTTTTTGTACCGGTCCTTCTACACATTTGATCTTACGTTAACCCCTGTTGTTTGGTATTTTATTGTAGGTCTTTTCATTTGGACTCTCACAGAATATCTTCTGCACCGGTTTATTTTTCACTTTCCCGCAAAAACAAAATTTGGCAAAAAAATTCACTTTATATTTCATGGCGTTCATCATGACTATCCAAAGGATTCGAAAAGATTAGTAATGCCTCCGTCAGTCTCAATTCCTCTTGCTGTGATGTTTTATGTACTGTTTTACTACATATTTGGCCCGGTTTTGGTTGCGCCGTTTTTTGCCGGATTTATAGTCGGTTATATTTTTTATGACATCACCCATTATGCAATACATCATTTCAATATGAAAAGTAAATTTTGGTTGATGATAAAAAATCATCATATGCTTCATCATTATAAACATTCGGATAAAGGTTTCGGCGTCAGTCAACCCGCTTGGGATTATGTTTTTAAGACAACTTACCCGGAAGAAAAGAAAACTAATTAATTAGTAAACTTATTCATATAAAATGAAAAAATATATTCTTAGAGCAAGCTTCATCTTCCTCTTTTTTTATGTGGTTGTGTGATCCCGGAAGCCGGTATTTATATTCGTATAAACCAAGTTGGATATTTACCAACCGATGAAAAAACGGCAATCGTAATTGCCAAAGAAGATATTAGTAAACTTGAATATCTTGTTAAGAATACAAACGGAAAAATTGCAGATAGGGGAACAATAGGGACTTCTAAAGGAAAATACGGAGAATTTAATTTTTCCTATGAAATAAATTTCAGTAATGTGAGATCTACCGGAAGTTATTCTATCCAAATTGGTGAAAGTAAATCACCTAAGTTTAAAATCGGCAGAAACATATTCAATCAAATCACCGATTCCTTGCTAACATTTTATAAAGTTCAAAGATGCGGTTACACATCACCTCATCTTCACGATTTGTGTCACACTGAAGATGCAACTTCTTTAATCGAAAATGGTATCTCAATCGATAAAACCTATGATGTTACAGGCGGTTGGCATGATGCGGGAGATTACACTAAATTTTTGAATACCACCGCATTTGCAACTTACATGATGTTATTTTCGTATGAATTTGATCCGGTTAAGTTTGGTTTTGATCATAATAAAAACAACATCCCCGATATCCTAGAAGAAGCAAAAGTTGGTTTGGATTGGCTTATAAGAGCATCATACAATAATAAGTTTATAACACAAGTTCAAAATGAAAAAGATCAGGATGTTGGATGGCGTTTGCCGGAAGATGATCCTCTTCAGTTCGATCGACCGGCTTTTGTTGGTATAGGTAAAAATTTAATCGGAATTTATGTAGCGACGATGTCACTTGCCAGCCGTATTTGGAAAGACGTAGTCAAGTATGATGAATTTGCCGATCAATGTTTGAAGCTTGCCGAAAATTACTATTCTTTAAGAGACGCAGTTCCCGACATTGCTACTTCGGGTACCGGAGTATATGTTGACCAAAACTATGAAGGCAAAATGGCTCTTGGCGCAGTCGAACTTTTTATTACAACCGGTCGAAATAATGTTTTAGATGAAGCGGTGACTTATGCAGACGCTGCTCAATCGGATTACTGGTGGAGCTGGGGCGATATAAATATTTTAGCTCATTACAAACTTTCAAAATATGATAACAAGTACATCGAATTTCTCAAAAATAATTTAGTCCACTTTTCACAAACTGCTGATTCAACAATCTTTGGCAGAGGAGTGGAAGTTTCATGGGGTACTAATCATGCCATTCTTGGTGTGACACTTCAAAATATCTTGTATTCAAAAATAAGTAACGACCGTAGCTTTAATTCGCTAGCAATTAAGCAAAGAGATTATATCCTTGGCAGAAATCCTTGGGGAGTTTCTTTTATTTCCGGCTTTGGTGAAACACGAACCGAAAATTTTCATCATCAAGTAGCTTACTTTAACAACGGTAATTTACCAGGCGCTTTAGCAGCTGGACCAATCCCCAAATCAATTTTAAATGACTATGAAATTGAATTTGAAAAGAGGGATAGATTTGCTAAATTTCAAACAAACGAGGTTGTCTACATTGATGATAGGATGGATTATATTTCAAATGAACCGACCATTTCATCGAATGCTACTGCGATATTTGTAATGGGGTATTTTTCAAGCAGACAGCCGTGATGTCCTATTCTGAATCATGATTGCCCGAAAGTCTCATTTTAAGAAGATTTTGACCAATTAACATTGGAAAAATCACTAAAATCAAAGGTTTTATGGCATATTAATTGGAATATCTAGTATGGAAAAAGGAGAAAATATGAGTTCAAATATCCGATTAATATCATCTGGTTTTAATTTTATAGATAAAAATTGGGGCGGTATTTACCGTGGCGGTAGTTATTTATTGGTCGGCCCTCGGAAATCCGGTAGAACATTACTCGGTCTTCAATTTGCTTTGGAAGCCGCAAAATCGAAAGAAGTTTGTCTGTTCTTCACAAATATGCGCCCAAAAGATTTAATGATCCAAGCAGCTTCGTTGAATTTTGATATACAATCATACATGAATCAAAATTTAATAATAGTAGTTAGAGTAGCCCCCCCAAATGATTTATACGAGATACCTAATCCGGATGATTTTCTTGTCGAGTACATGAACGATATAATCACAGTTGTCAATCAATACAATCCACAGAGAATTATTTTTGATGAGTTAACACCTTTTGTGGGTTACAAAAATTTAGATGTTATGAGAGAAGCTTTTCTCAATACTTTGGAACATATCGAAGAGAAAGATATAAGCAGTTTGTTTGTTATAGGTGAACCGGCAACTGAACCTGCCGAAGAAATTGTTGACTCAATAGCACGCTTTGTAACCGGTTTGATCTATTTGAGAAAACCGAGTGGTAAATTTGAAGATAGATTCCAGGGTGGAAAGGTTATTATTAGTCCCAACGTCGGGCATACCGAAGGACAATTTAGTTCTGAATTCAGAATAGAACCTTACAAAGGTGTTACAACAGACTTCAAAGAAAAACAACAAACGCAAGTTTATCAAGATAGGGAAAAAGATGATGAGGTAACAAAGTTTTCTAGTTTAAAAAAGCAATCCGGTAACGGTTCGGGAACCGTGAGAAAAGTGGAGCATCAAGTTCATCATATACAAATGTTTATAATTATAATGACTTCAAGCTTATACTGAATAACCAGATTGCCCTGTATAAAAGTACAGGACAAACTTTTAATCTTGTTGCTGTAAAACTTGATCCTGCTGCAAACGTAAAAGGTTTGTTAACTATTAACCAATTACAAAATGCTATACGGCTTTCAACAGATAAAAAAGATAAGTTATGTGCATACGATGACAAGGTATTAGTTTTATTGGTTAAGAGCAGTTCCAAAAATGTAATTATCACTTATTCAACAAATACAAGACAATTTACCGAGCACGGAAGAAGAATATTTGAACACAATCCAAAATTACATTTCTTTATTTTCCATTGAAGTTGATGAATCAATAAATGATGCAGAGACACTGATTAATAATATTTTAGATGCCGAATATCAAAATAGGAATTCATATACTCCTCTCACAAAGTATAATGAGTAATGAAGCTTTTTTTACAAATATTCATTCTCATTCTTTTCGTTTTTACATTCCTTAGTTTAGCACAAAGAGGTGAGGAAGTTCATAAAAGGAACGCTTTACTGCATATGCAAGCCGGTCGATATGGTGAAGCCATTGATCAGTTAAATAAGTATATAGCGCAAAACGCCAGAAATGCAGAAGGTTATAATTTGCGCGGTCTTTGTTTTGAACAACGCGAACAATATCAGTTATCCGTTTTAGATTTAAGAAGAGCTACCCGGCTTGATCCAACAAATTCTGAATATAAGAAAAATTTACAAAGAGTCTGGGAAATTTGGAGAGAAATTCTCTATGCCCGCATCGACGGATACAAACGCGAAATTGCAATCGATCCTGACAAAGCTTTTAACTATTTAGAAGTTGGTAAATCATATCGATGGCTCGAAGAGTGGGCATTGGCAGAACTTTGGTATGACAGATATCTCGAAAGAGATGATGACGCTTCACCCGATGAAATTATTCGCTATACCGAAATTCTTTCGCATACCGGTTCAATCAGAAAAGGTGAAATAATTTTGGAGGAATTTGTTTCAAGATATCCTGAAGACTGGCGGCTCTGGAGCCGTTACGGTTATTTTACTATGTGGCTTGGTAATTATAGAAATGCCGAAAGAGCTTTTCGCACATCCCTGAAGCTTTAAACCTTCTCTTAAAGGAGCTCAAGACGGATTGGATTTAGCGTTGAGAGAAGGTTATATGGTGCAGCAAACTCCACGGTCATTTCGAAAGAGAAGAATACCCCATCGATAGATATTACAGAGTTTTACGCAATGATCCTAACAATGATGAAGCTCGCTATATGCTAATTCAATTTTTAATGAACGAGAGCAGATACGAAGAAGCAATGGAGCAGCTTCAATATTTAGCGCCCAATCATGAAGGGACTAATCGATTTGAATCGATAAAAGAATCATTGATGACCATTCGCCAAGCATATTATGAAGAAAAGATTGACTCAAATCAAACAGCGCTTAAAGAAGATCCTAATAATAGAGATGCTTTAAGCAATATTGTTGATTATTATATCAACTTAGATGATCATGAAGTTGCGGAAGAATTACTCAGAGAATATTTGGAAATGAATCCTGATGATCACGAATTACGATTTAAATTAGCTCAAGTTTATTATCTGTTCAAAGAAAACTTAATGAGGCACAAACAGAAATTGATAAAGCTGTTGAAGCTAATCCCAATAATACAGAGTACCTATTATTAGCAGGTCAAATTGCTGTTTGGAACGACGTAAATTTAGAACAAGGCGAAGAATATCTTGAAAGGGTTCTTCAAAATGATCCAAACAATATCGATGCAATTATAGCTTTGGGGACATTGAATTTTCAACAGCAGGAATATGAAACCGCTCAGATGTACAATGAGAATGCTCTAGCAATGGCACCGGATAATACTGACGTACAACAATTAAACTCAATGTTGGAGCTGCACTTTATAAGAGCTGAAGAACAACGAAAAATGGAAAGATTGGAAGAGGGAAGAGAATTAGCAATGAATGGATATTATGATGAAGCTATTCCTTACTATGAAGAATATTTTGAGCAATCAAATCCAACTGTAGATTTAAGATACGAGCTTGCTGATGTGTATGTCGGAGCGGATAGATTTTACGATGCTATTTATTTATATGACCAAACTTTATCTGAAGCATACGACGAAGAAAAAGATAAATTGAGGGCAAAGGTTCTTTATTGGAGTGGAGATTCGGTAAGAGCGTTAGACGAGTTTGAACGTTTGGCTGAAGAATACCCCGATGATCCTGAAATGCAGCTTTATCTTGGTGACAGCTATGCGCAAATGAACATGTATGACAGTGCCCGCGTCGTTTACAATAGGTTATATGATGATGCACCCGAATCTTATATAATCGATGAAAGATTGGATTGGCTGCCGACACGCCCGGAAGATGAGAACTTTTTAGTCAGAGGTTTTAGATATCTTGGTGGATATGTTTTTTCTTATTTATTCTTTCAACCGGTATCATACTATTTTGCTGATAACTTGGACTTTGAATATAAATATTGGGGCGGAAATCTTGAGACAAGTCTTCTGCCGTATATAAGTGTTGGGGCTACATGGTTAAGAGGTAATTTAGCAAACGATTTCGGCAGCTTTTATTACACAACACTCAAAGGAAATTTATTCGTAAGACCGGAAGATAATTTACTCTTTCGACTAAGTTACAGGTGAAATGTATTCTCCCGGGATTGTCAGATCTCCAATTTTAGAAGCGGGTGTAAGATATGATTACGAGCCTGAAAGAAAAGGTGATAAGTTCGGTTTTGATATTTCATATACAAGAAGTGATGCTGCAACATTGCTCTATTCACCGGGATTAGTTTTTACTCGCCTCACCGGTCAACTACTATCATTTAGCGGATATTATGAATTTGAAACTAATGTACGATTAGAAGCAATTTATAATTTAATGCATACAAAAGAAGGTAGTGCTATATTAGGTCCGGGAATAACTCAATTACCTTCAAACTTAGGGAATTCTTTTACAGGAAGAGTTGGCAGATGGTTTTATCCAAATTTAATTGCCGGGTATGAATACTACTTTACCGATTTTCAACATACATTACCGGTATATTATTCACCTCAGGACTTTCATCAACATAGTATTTACTTAGAATGGTACCCATTAAAGGATGAAAGGTGGGATATAATGATTGGCGGTAAATTGGGTTATATACCTCAATATGATTATATACTTCGTGAATTAAAAACTAGAATAATATATTCTGTAACCAATAATTTACGTTTTCTATTAACCGGCTATTTGAGTAATACATTTCGCGAACAGATTGGATATTCATCAGGCTCAATTTCATTGAGTGCGCAGTGGTCCATATTCTAAACTCTTAATTTGCTTGTATAATAAAAGTTTTTCTGAAGCGCTACTTTAAGAACTATACATTAAGTTATTTTGTTGCAATGGTTTAATTAATGCGTTATATTCATATATAATTTTGTATAATTCTGAGGCACTTAATACCTTTTGTACATTATTGGAACAATATCTAATAAAAAGAACTCGATTAATGAGCTCATATCCCTTTTTTCTTGGCATTCCATTTGTTCCTAAAAATGTGATTATTATAAGACAAAATTGGTCATGAATCAAAAACTTCAAAAATATAAAATTGCTTTAGACAACAGAGAGAAAAAAGAGCCGAAAAGGAATGAGGGTCGTGAAAAATTACGAACCGTTATAGTTTCTGGTATTGTATCATTTCTGCTTTTAGTTGTTATTCTGGTTACTCTGCCATTGACTGTTCTTTCATGGAGCGGATTATTTGTCTATTCATCAATTGTTGCGCTCGTAATATTTTTATTCGTACTACTGTTCAGATATTTTTCTATTCTCGTGATGGCTTATTTATACATCACAAAATATTCGGTTGAAGACAAAGAAGGTTACTTTCCGTTTATCTCTATCATTGTCCCGGTATTTAATGAAGGTAAATTACTAAGATCCTCTATAGATTCATTGCTCGATATTGACTATCCCAATTACGAAATCATTGTTGTCAACGACGGCTCAACTGACGATACATCACAAGTAGCTGAAGAATTAGTCGGTTATCAGCAGGGAAGATCGACACTTGTAAAAGTTTCGTTGATAAATAAACCTAACGGCGGCAAATCAAAAGCTCTTAACGCGGGCATTCAGTATTCCGAAGCGGAATTTGTCCTTTGTATGGACGGAGATTCGCAACTTTCATCTAGTACATTAAGAATGGGAATTAGACATTTTATCGATCCTAACGTAGGAGCAGTTGCCGGAAACGTAAAAGTTGAAAACAGAAAAAAAGTTTTAACCGATCTTCAAGCCCTTGAATATGTAGAAGGTCTAAATATGCCTCGCTCTGCACAAGGTTTTATACGAATGGTAAATATTATTCCTGGTCCAATCGGAATTTTTAGAAAAAGTGCTCTTAGAGATGCCGGATATTATTCGAGTGATACTTTTGCGGAAGATGCAGATATTACTCTCAAAATTCTTGAAAAAGGTTGGAAAATAAATTATGAACCAAATGCAATTGCTTATACGGAAGCTCCTTCTAAATTACATCAGTTGTTGAAACAACGATATCGCTGGACGCGAGGAATTTTGCAAGCAATACGTAAGCACAGAAAACATATTATTAATCCGACAATTAATTTCAATAACACTTTGATCTTATGGTCCATGTTCTATGAAGCATTGATTTGGCCTGCAATGAATATTTTTGCAAACTTATTTTTTATTGTAGCTGCATTTTATGGTATGTCAAGTTTAGTTTTCTTTTGGTGGCGACGGGAATTATGTTATTGGATATGATGGCGGCTATTTACTGTATAGCAGCCGAAAAAGAAGAATTTAGATTGGTGCCGTATTCGTTACTTTACCGTCTTATCTTCATATTGCTTATTGATATTACAAAAGCAATGGCAACCGTGGAAGAATTTCTCGGTGTAAGTATGACATGGGGTAAATTAGAACGAAGCGGTGTGAGCACAAAAACAAAATCTACTGGTAACAAACAACCGGCAGCGGTTCGCTATAAAAAAGTTTAATTATAACAGGAGTAATTATGGAATTAATTCCAATACTTTCTTTAATTGTGTTAGTAGCAACTATATCAACATTTATACTGGCAGTTGGCGCCTATATTCTTTATAAAATTAGAGAACGTTAAAGGTAGAACATCTGAAGCGCCTCAGCCGTCAAGTATTCCTGCTGAATTAGTTGCTCCGTCGCCTGTGATTGCTGAGCAGCATACTACCGGTACTCGTCGCACTTATGATGAACCATATCCGACAAGAGAGAGAACCTCTGAGTATCAAAGGAGCCCGCAGCAGCAGAGAGCACAAAGCGGTCCGGAAATGCGGCCAACTTACGTATCATCGCCGCCTCCTCCTACTAGAGCAACTTCTTCTTATAGTGGTGGAACAAAATATACATCATCGGATGATTCTCGTTATTCAACTAGCGAGCGTAAGAAATTTATGAGATACACTCGCGAAGGTTATGTTGAACCAACCAAGGAGCAAGAAAAGAAAAAGAAAGAGGATAAACTTAAGTGGCGGTAACTAAATCCAATAGGGGACTGCGTGTCAATTACCTGATTATTTTTCTCAGCGGGTTGGTGCTGCTTGCTGCATCAATTCTAATTTTTATGCTCGTTGTTAAAAATGTTTACGGTAATTATGAAGTTTCGGAAATTTTACCTTCCGCTAAAAATCTTGAAGTACTTACTTGGGATAAACAAAAGAAAGCCGGAATTCTATATTCCGAATACACCGAAAATATGCTTCCGGATGGTAGTACTTGGATAAGCGATAACATTGATACGTGGGAAACATTTATTAAAGCAGCACAAATGAACTATGATCTGATCAGTGATCAAATTATCAGATTGGGAGAACATTATGATTATCCACTCTTAATTCTTCCCGCCGCAAAATCGATGAGCGATAAACAATTAGTACAAATTAAAAAATATCTGGAAAGAGGTGGAAGTATATTCGTTACTTCGGGTATCGGTACTTATTCTGATGAAGCTAAATGGCGTGGTTGGGAGTTCTTTACTGAAGTCTTTGGTATGAATTTCAATACAGAGATTCATCCCGAAGATTTTGAAAGAAAGGTACATACGCTTGAGAGGAAACCTTCCTCTAACTTCCGGAATACCAACAGGATTCTACCTTTAAATATTGCTACCTGGGATAGACCGATTTATGTTGAAGTGCTCGAACCTAGAACAACCCAAGCAAGCTTTTGGTATGACTATACAAAAGAAGCCGGTCTTGTTATGGAAGAAATTAAAAAAAGTACCGGCATTGCTTATGGTTCTTATGGTAAAGGCAGATTTATTTGGTTCGGTTTTGAACTTAACTCAGTTCTCGGCGAACAAGAAGATTATATCTATTTTGAAAAACTCTTCAATAATAGTATAAACTGGTTAACTTACAGACCTACTGCATTTATTAAAGATTGGCCGGCTCCTTACGAAGCTGCCATGATATTTGTTCCAACAATTAATCGGTATCCCGAAAATATCAATAATATTTTACCGATAATTAACAAATACAAACTTCCCGCATCGGTCTTCGTAAGACCTGAAACCGCAATAGATAATTCATCGTTAATTAAATCTATAGGACCAAAAGTTGATTTGGGCGCTATTGTTGATATCGGGTTTTTAGAATCTCCGTTTGATACCTTAAACACTCTTTACGATCAATCTTTACAATTTACTAATATGGGAATTGCAAAGGATACTCTTGAAAGCATAGCAGGCACAGAAGTACGAGGAATTATGCCTGAGTACGGTTATTACGATGATAATACTTTAGTAGGAATGGCTGAATATGATTACGATTATATGGTTACAGACTCTTTGACCGACAGATCAGTCCCAAAAATTGTTTTTAGAAATGAAAAACCGATGTTGATAATTACAAAAACCGCACGAGACGATTATCAAATTATTCAAGAATATGGTTTAACCGACAGGTCTTTTCAACAATACACTTACGAAGAAGATATAAACAGATTACTTATTTGAAGGCGGACTTTATGTTTTAAAAGTTAACACAGAATATCAGCTACAACCTCAATATGTTAACGTACTTGATGACGTTATAAAATATGCACGCGATAATAATGTTTGGTTAACCTCGGTAGATGAAATACTTAGTTGGTGGAAACGCAGAGGCAACATTGAAGTTAGATATGAATGGCGCAGTAAACGAAGAGTTAGTGTTGAAGTAACTAATCCGGGAAATACATTAGTTGAAGAATTTGTTGCTGAAGTAAATATTAATAAACCTGTAAAAAATGTTGAAGTATCTTCGGAAATAATTAATACCAATATTCCAGAATATGAATTTGATCAATCGGCAAATTCACTTTATCTCTATATCAAGAATTTAAAACCAAATGAGACTAGAATCTTTTTGATAGATTTTGATAATGTTTTACCAATGTAATATTCAACTAAACAAATACCGGAAAAAACTAATTCATTTTTCAAATAATTGCTAAATTACCGGATAGAATTAAACACCGGTAGATGATATGGTAAAACTTAAAATTCTTTTACTTCTCTCGATAGTTATTCTGTTTTCCTGTGTGGAAAACGTAACTGATTCCTCAACGACCAGACCAACTATTAGAATAATCAGCCCAACTTCAGGAGATACTGTGCAAGTAGGTTATAACTTAATTACATATGAAGCTTCAGATTTTGCGGGCGGCGGAGGTCTTGAACAATTTGAAGTCGTTATTGAAAGCGATGAGGGAAGATTTGTAGAGATTTTTGAAGCTGACAACGGAGCAAATACACAGATTTATCTAATTGTTGACTCAACGTTATTGGGACAAAAAATCGACTACTTCGTTAATGTTCGTAACACTGAAGGAACGTATGCAACAAGTGAGGTACAAGAAGATTTAGTCGTTGTTGAAACAGTAACACCGCCTAAAGCTCCGGCTAATTTGGTGTTAACAAAAATTAGTACTGGTTCAGTTAATTTATTCTGGGATGATAGTGCAAAAACCGAAGACAATTATGAACTTTGGCGAAAATCGGGTACAACTAGGTGAATATAATCTTTATGAAACTTTACCTGAAAATACAATCAGTTATACGGATATAGGACTTTCTGAATTAATTGTTTATTACTATAAAGTACGTGCCGTAAATAAATATGGTCCTTCAGCTTTCAGTAATGAAGTAAGTACCACCGGCGGGGAAGCGTTCAATTTACAAGCTCAAGCTCTGGGTGCATCAAGAATTCTGTTAACATGGGAAAGCGAAGAAGTGAATATTCTTGGATTTAGAATTCAACGGACTAATCCAAGTACCGGCAACTTTGAACAGATAACGGTAGTTTCACCCTCGTCAAGAGAATATACCGATCAAAACTTAATGGCAAGTACAAGTTACTCATATAGAATTGCTTCATTCACCAGTACTAGCCAAAGTGCTTGGTCTAACATTGCAACCGCCACTACGGCCGCAAACGATGTTCCGGCTCCAACAAAATCTTGAGGCGGAATTTGATCAAGATGAAAGAAAAGTAATAGTTAGATGGACTGATAATACGGATCAAGAAATAGGAACTTATGTTGAACGTAGAGAAGGCACAACCGGAAATTATGTGCAAATAGGTAACACTGTTGCGGATCAAAATGTTTTTATGGATTCAACGTTTAACACGGAAACAACATATTATTACAGAGCAAGACATCTCACTGTCGAAGGATTCTATACACCTTACAGCAATGAAGATGATGCTTATGTTCCGGCATTACCGCCGGCTCGACCCTCATCACTGCAAATCTACTCGGTTCAAGGTTCAGCGACTCAGTTTACTTTGATTTGGAATGACAATTCAACTGACGAAGAGGGCTTTAGAATTCAAAGAAAAACCGGTGTTAATGGTAATTACCAATTCTATAATGAAGTATCACCAAAAGCTGGAACCGGAATTTATGCCACAACTGTTACTATTGATGATCCTAATATAGAATATTTTTTCAGAGTTTCTGCTTATCGTGGTACTCTAGTATCAGACTTCTCTAATGAAGTAAGTTCCAGAGGAAGAACCGGAACTATTGAATTGAGAATTCCTACAAATTCTATTACGCCAAACTCAGCGGTGCTTTTGTGGGAAGATATTTATGATAATGAGTTCGTCTATCTAGTAGAAAGAAAAAGATTATCATTCCCAATAGATGACGACTTTATTGTTGTTGAAACACTTGGCGGCTCGGTTGGCACAGGTGCAACCATACAACACAATGAAACTGGGTTGTCTCCCAATACCCAGTATGTTTATAGAGTGCGTGCCTTGTTAAATACTCAAGAATATTCTGAATATTCTAACGAAGTTTTAATCACAACCCCATTTAACTAAGTGCTTATGACTGTGGATAAAAACATATTATCAATCTTAGAGAATTTGATACCTTTCCCAACTTTCATCCTCGACGATGAGGGAAGGATTATTGACTTCAATCAAAAAGGTAAAAAATTTCTACCCGATGCTACTTTTAATACGTTGATTTACGAGATACTTGACAAAGAATTTGCAAATTCAGTTGAGAAAACTTTTGTATGAAGCAAAAACTTATGATAAAAGCGTCAAAGAAATAATTCAGACTAAGAACAAAGACGGGCAAGAAGAATATGAAATAAATATGGCGCCTTATGCAGATGAATTACAGATAACTTTCATCTGTACAATCAGAAAAGTAAACGATGACAAAAGCACTAAAGAATTGCAGAAATTCACGATTGTAACCGAAGAAATAAATAAAATATTACGAGACGAAGAGTTATTAGAAATAGTTCAATCTGTTAAATCTGCTTTTCCGTTTACAGTTTATCGGTAAAGCAAAAATTCAAAAGCAGATTGACATGCTCGAAGGATATTTCTGGATAAAAGATACAGGAAGAAGATTCATTCTTGTAAATCAAAAATTTTCTCAATATACTCGGTGTAAAATCAAAACAACTCGAAGGAAGGTTTGAAAAGGACGTTCTCCCTCACTTTCAGAATAAATTATTTGCTACAATTGATAATTATATTTTAGAAACAACAAATTCAGTCATAATTGATCAGATAAATTCTTCATCTCCATACGGCAGTAAGCCATACGAAATAGTGGAGTTCCCGGTTTTAGATATTGATAATAATGTGGTTGCTATTATTGGAGTATCACAAGTTGATAAATCGTCCGTTGGAAGTAATGCTTCTTCGAAATTTGATCCCTATGAAATACTTACTCAATTAAATATTCCGTTTTTTACAACTGATTCAGCGGGGAAAGTGTTAAAAACTACTCCTTTAATTAACCAATATTTGCCCAATATCGAAAAGCTTACGAGTAATGTAATTACAGAAATTGTTCAAGAAGAGTATCTTACTGAATCACTAAAAGAATTCTATGAGAATACCAATTATTAAAAATGTTACACTAAAAATTTCAAAATCCGCAGAACTAATCGGATTAAAAAAAGTTACGAAAGATAATAACGTTCTCTTTTACATCAATGATTCTAGCAAGTCAAATTTCAAAACAGCAGGTATATCAAAAATGTATGACGCGATAATGAAAATCAGTCCGCAGCCAATGTTTATCTATGATATAGAAAATCTAAAATTCATGGAAGTCAATGACGCTGCAATAAAACTTTACGGTTACTCTAAAGAAGAATTTCTTAACATGGACTTAACGGATATCTACGCTCCGGAAGATATTCAAACTCTACTCGAGAGCGCCAACAAAAAATCAAAAACTAACGAGTTCACCGGTCCGTGGCGTCACATGAAAAAGGATGGTACGGCTATCATTGTTGAGCTAAGTAAGTCACCAATGGATTATAAAGGTAAAAGCGCTCACATAAATATTATCCGTGATATCACGGATGAAGTAAAAAATTCTAAAAAAATAAAAATGTTCAGAGCAGCTTTTGAAAATAGCAGCGACCTAATTTTTATAACTGATAATGACGGATTTATTACCTATGCCTCTGATTCGGTAATCAATAACCTCGGCTATTCTAAGCATGATTTAGATAAAAAACCGTTCCTTTCATTGTTAAAAGATGAAAAAAGAGCCGAGTTGAATAAAGATCTGATTCATTCAGATTCTAAAGAGACAAAAAAAATTAAAACTGAACTAAAGAAAGCAACCGGACAAATGCTTGAAGTCAATTTAGTTGCATCTCCAATCTTTGACTACAACGGCGAGAAGATTCAATCACCATAATTGCCAAACCTAAAATTAAACCGGCTCAAGCTTCATCAGAAAAAGATATTTCTAAAGAAGTTAAAAAAGGTGTTGAACCATCTTTTCTTTCTAATGTATTTCATGAATTGCTTACTCCTATCAATGTCATTCTCGGATTTATTCAAGAGATTAACGACAGCATTGACAAACCAACGGAAGACCAAAAAGAAGCGATTGATATCATTAAAGAGAATCAGAAGTTATTACTTCAATCAATGGATACTGCAGCTGAATATTCTGCGCTAGAAGACAATAAAATTAAGTTCAAACCGGAAGAGATATTTTTCGTTGACCTGTTAGAAGAGATTCAAACTACAACCGAAAGAACAGCCCGATCGAATAATCTTGAGTTAACTTATGGTAAAATATCTTCATCATTAAAATTAACAACAGACAAACATCACTTCAGCATTTTGGTTACACAGTTTATAAAATATGCAATGCAGATTTCGGACGAGAGCAAACTTTATTTATCGGCTTATTCCTATGAAGACGACAAATGCCTAATAAGTGTAAAAGACAGAAGGGAAGGCGTTTCGAGTAAGTTGATGGAAGGACTTGAAGAAATATTCACCAAAGATGAAGATGCTCTTCGCAAAAACTTTGGATTTTCAAGAATAACAACAAAACTATTCAGAAAATTGATTGTTTTTTCAAATGCCCGTAATGAAATAATTACAAGAGACGGAAAGCCGATTGAGTATGGAATTATCTTATCCTGCTGTTTTAGAAATTGAAGAAGATCTGAAAGAAGAAATTCCTACGGTCAAAAAGGAACAATTAAAAAAGGTCAAACCGCAAGAAGAAACAGCGGGTGAAAAAGTGAAAGATGAAGAAACTCGTGTAGATGAAACTCAGGCAGAAAAGAAAGACGTAAATATTAATGTAAATGTATCCGGACCAAAAGAAGAAAAAGTTGAAAAACATGTCGAACCTGAACCTAAAAAACCAGAACCTCCGTCAATCACTCCCGAACCGGTTGCAAAACCGCGGGAAAGAGAAAGAAGACCGGTTCAGTTAGAGGGAATGAAATGTCTCTATGTTGAAGATCAAGTCGATTCTCAAATATTGTTCAAAGTACAAATGAAAGAATTGCACGAAATTGAATTTGCCACAAGTTTTGAAGAAGCGTTACCAAAAGTAAAAAGTAAAGAATTCGATTTTATCGTAATGGATATAAACCTCGAAGGCGAATATAATGGGTTGGATGCATTACGAGTAATTCAAAAACTTCCAGGCTATCAAAACACGCCTATTATTGCCGTAACTGCTTATGTCCTTCCGGGAGATCGTGATAAGTTCATTGCTGCCGGGTTTAGTGACTTTATCTCTAAAACCTGTTTTAAAGGATAAATTGATGAATTCTTTGGAACGAATTTTCTAATCAAAAATTTAATATTCAATCAACTTCAAGCGGCTCAATCGGGCCGCTTTTTTTATATCCTGTTATTGACAATGAAATAAGGATCAACTAAATTACACCATACATATGTATGGTATTATTTAATAAAATAAAAATTAGAAGATGCGAGCTGGATTAACAAAAATACAGAAGAATATTTTAGATTTTATTATCAACACAAAAGTTTCGGCCGGAATGCCGCCGACTTTAGCCGAGATCGCTAAGCATTTTAAGTATAAAAATAGAGCCACTGTTCAGCAACACTTAAAAGCAATCGAACGAAAAGGATATCTGAAAAGGAATCCGAAAATATCAAGGGGAATTGAACTCACACTCGATGAAAAATTCTTTATTCCAAAGCCGGTTATTGGAGAAGTCGCAGCCGGAAATCCGATTGTCAGTTTACCCGGACACTATCGATGTGATGCAACTCCCAACAATAGCGCGTATCCCTAAAGAATCATTTCTCGTAAAAGTCAAAGGGAATAGCTTAAAGGATGCTTATATTTTTGATGGAGATATCGTGATTGTTGATCCGAATATTCTACCCAATAACGGAGATTTTACAGTAGCAATTTTGGATGATTCTGCTGTAGTTAAGAGATTTTTCGAGAAGAAAAAATTAATTGAATTACACTCCGAAAATCCGAAGTATGAAAAGATTGTAATATCTAGTAATGATGAAAAATTTAATATTATTGGTGTTGTTATAGGAATTTATCGGTCGATACGGAAAAAAGTTATATAATAGAGTGGGAGAATAATTTTATGTGGATACAAAAAGAAATAACAATACAAAATAAGACTCGCGGTTTTCATCTTGTCACCAATGAAATATTGGAGGATTTAGATGAAATAAGAACCATAAAAATAGGTTTGTTAAATATTTTTATACTGCGTACATTCTGCCTCCCTTACATTAAATGAAAAATGCATCACCGGATGTTCGTTCTGATATGGAAAAGCATTTCAACAAAAGCGGTACCTGAAAATGCTACCTATTATGATCATACTTTAGAGGGAGCAGATGACATGCCGGCTCATATAAAATCATCTTTACTGAGTCGTCATTAACTATTCCGATTAGACATGGCTCATTAAATTTAGGCACGTGGCAAGGTATTTATTTATGCGAGCATCGTAATCGCGGCAGACGAGGAGATTAGTTGTTACAATAAATGGTGAGCAATATGAATTTCACACAATTGAACACCGTTGGGAAAATTGAATCAGCTGAAGACGATAACAATTATAATTAAGTTGAAATATAATGATGAACTGCAAATAATAAAAGGGATCACCGGATTTTTGGGTGGCAAAAGAATAAATTAACTTGAGAGAAAAACAATAGGATTAAATGGAAAACTTAAAAGAGTTGGCAGAGTTAATATTACCTGAGGGGATATTAGAATATTTTGAATATACAGGCTACGAGACAATAGAAAAAGAAATAACAATAAGTTTAGTTGAAAAGAATAAAGTACCACAGCTCCCAGATAAATATAGAGATAGACGAATAAGGCAAAAAGGCTTTAAGCAAATCACAATAAACGATTTTCCGATAAGAGGTAAGAAAGTCAGATTGTTATTGCGCAGAAGAGTTTGGCAGATAGAAGGAGAAACGGAACTCTACAAAAAAGAAATTCCCTCACAAATATTTCCGGGCACAAAATTATCAAAAGATTTTGCAGATTTTTTAAAGGAAGAGATTGAAAAAAGACCGATAGAAATATCGACAGTCGCCCGAGCAAATAAGTTAAAAGCAAATACATTAGAGAAACAATACAAAAATGTACTATCGACCTACAGTCAATTTAGGAGAGATCAAAGAGAACAAATATCAAAAGAATCATTTGTATACCCAGAGAATTTTCGAGAGGATATGGCAATAGATGAGACAGGCTTGATCAACGGAGAATTATATACGATAGTAATAAATAAGACTGCCAAAGGGAAAAAGGGATCACTTGCAGCAATAATCAAAGGTACGAAATCCTCAATAATCACAAGGGAAATAACAGAATCGGTAGGCTTTGAAAAGTTAGTAAAGATAAAAGAAATAACCTTGGATTTATCGAATTCTATGGATTGGTCGGTACGTCAAATAGCGCCGAATGGAATCCATACTTATGATAGATTTCACGTACAGAAGATAGTAAGCGATGCAGTCCAAACATTACGAATAAGGTTAAGATGGCAAGCTATAGAAGAAGAAAATGAAGCTCTGTTAAAAGCCAAAGAATTAAAAGTAAAATATGAGTCCAAGGTATTTCGTAATGGAGATAGTAGAAAACAGTTATTAGCCCGAAGCAGATATTTTTTATTTAAGCCGTCAAATAAATGGACAGATACCCAGAGACAAATATCGAGATATTGTTCAAAGAATATCCCGAGCTTTTAGAATCATATAATTTGTCAATGTATTTTCGCAATTGTTATGAAAACAAAAATAAAACAAACAGCTTTGAGCAATGGATAAAAAAAGTAGAAACCACGAGTTTGAGAGAGATGAAAATAGCAGCAGAAACAATAAAACGAAATCTAGGTGGAATAAAGAATTACTTTCATAACCGAGCCACTAATGCTGCAATAGAGAGTTTTCATTCAAAACTAAAATTGTTCAGACAAAGAATAAGAGGTGTCGTTGATAAAGATTATTTCTTTTCAGAATCATCCAATACTTTGCTTGATATCTTTTGCCACCTATTTATCCGGTGAGCCAATAAAAGAAAATAAGTATATTACTTAAATAAAAGTATAGTACAAATAAATGAATATTTTGAAGGAAGAGAAGACCTCATTTGATCTAAAATTGAACCCGGAGGAACCAACTTACCAAATAGAAGTATGGAAAGAAGTTCTTAAAATACCATACGGAAAGACTCAAACGTATTTAGAGATTGCTAAAGCAATCGGTGATCCGGGAGCAGCTAGGGCAGGTGGGAAATGCGAATAATAAAAATCCAATACCAATACTTGATACCATGCCACCGGGTTGTGGAAGCGAAAGGTAATTTAACAGGTTATGCTGGTGGCATAAAGAGAAAAGGTGGTCATTAGTATCACAATTAAAACACTCAAAATCTGAAATGCAGTTGGATCTTTTCTAAGTATCATGGGATTTCGACTTCGATGGATACCCGATTAATACATCGGTACTCCACTCAATCGATTTTGATTTATTCTCTTTTCTAACCGTGCAAGGTTCGTAGCCACAGTATTTACATAATTCGGGGTAACAGTAATCAAAATGAATTCTTACTTGTGCTTCGGAAACACTTTATTTAACTCGTTAACAATTTTTTCTTCTTCTACATCCGAGATAATTTTATTTCGAAGAAGTAGGGATGGTTAGATGAAAATCGATAAAAACTTTTTCCGCAGATTTCCAAAATCTTAAGTGATGCAAAATCTCTGCAGTAATTTTTCCTCATCTGCAAAAATTTATTAACTATTTTCAAGCGTTTCGGATGGGGTTTACGTTCATTAGACCACCGATTGATTCTCTCATCAATTTGTAACCGGTTACCAAAATATTAATCGCAACACCGATAGCAAATATTCGATCGAAAAGATAGAAATCCGTTAAGAGAACTAAAACTAATCCTATTATAACCCCAATACTTGTGTATGAATCAGTTAAAACGTGTTTGCCGTCAGCAATAAGCGCTAATGAATTTGTCTGTTTACCTTTGCAATCAAATAAAAGCCGAGAAAAAGGTTTACAGCACCCGCGGCGCCAATAATTATTGTTCCGGTTTCAAGTTCTGAAGTTCCCGGGACCGGTTAAAATATCTACTGTAGATGTATCAATAATGGTTAAGGCAGCAATTACGATTAACAATCCTTCAATTCCGGCAGAAAAATATTCAATATTTCATGTCCGTATAGTGTGATTTATCCGGTGCGGCGTAAACTCAAAATAATACTAAAAAGCGCCATCGAAGTTGCCATCACATGTACAACTGATTCTGCCGCATCGGAGAAAATAGCACTTGAGCCGGTGATTAGGTAAGCAGTAGTTTTAGCAGCAAACATTCCTAAGCCGACCAAAAGTGAAATCCAAGCTGCTTTTTTCTTTATCTTAATATTTGTTTCGAGACTTGTCATAAAATTTCGAATTGATTTTTTAAAACTTAGTTTTTTTCTCGATTAATAAAAATGATTTTAGTGAAGATTTTATCAAAAACGGCTCGTTGAATAGTACCATAATCTCGCTTCAAATGAAGCTGTTTAGATTATTATTGTGATGTAGTCATGAAATTATGGTAAAATTCTACCTAAAAATCTGACTCTTCAGCTGTTGGTAGACTTGCATTCACACCTCACCTTAAAACAGAATTATTGATAAAAAAGATAAAAGTATTTCATATACCATTATATTGAGAAATAATTCTCGAAATATTCTTAAAAATGGAAATGATAGAAAATTCTCAACAAAAAAAGTTGAAATAACCGGATTAAACCAAATAAAGAAATATTTCGCAATTGGCATGAGAATTGCCCAAAATAAGTGAAAAACAAAGAGAAAGGAAGAAGCAAATGCATAATGAAGTGTTCAAAAATTACCCGGCTAAAGACAGAAGTAATCTCATAGCCATTCTTCAAGAAATTCAAGAAGTATATGGTTATTTACCTGAAGATGCACTTCAAGACGTATCTGAGTTTGTCAATATGCCAATGAGCAGCGTGTACGGTGTTGCAACATTTTATAATCAGTTTAGACTTACTCCACTTGGTAAAAATGTAATAAGAGTCTGCAGAGGAACTGCTTGCCACGTAAAGAACTCGGCAAACATACTAATCTCAATTGGAAAATGAATTAAGTATTTGCGCCGGTCAAACTACACGTGATAAACTCTTTACACTTGAAACTGTGGCATGCATCGGGGCTTGCAGTATTGCTCCGGTTATCAGCATCAATGAAGAATATTACGGTAGGTTGTCAACAAAAGAAATTCCAAAAATATTTGAAAAAATACAAAGCTGCGGCAAAGAAGGAAGCGGCTGAAATAGAGAGTGTGTAAAATGAAATCCTATTTAGATATTAAAATCAATAATGAATTTCACTCACCGGAAAATCCGAAGAGTGAATTCATTGCACATTGCATAGATGAACTCATTAAGCCCATCTCAAAAAGATGAAATTTTAGAATACAATAAAAAACTTTCGATATGAAATTCAGTGAATACCCGGTAATATTTATTGGAATGGGTACTTGTGGGTTGGCTTCCGGTGCTGAAAAAGTAAAACAAGCCATCGAAGATGAATTGAAAAATAAGAATCTGAAAGCAGAAATTATTCCAGTTGGATGCATCGGATTCTGTGCAAAAGAAGTTATAGTCGATGTAAAACTTCCTGATGAAGATAGAATTTCTTATTGCGAAGTTACTCCCAAAGATGTTCCTCAATTAATTCAAAAAACGATTGTCGAACAAGACATTTATAAAGACAAATTGTTACGAACGCATTCAAAAGGGAAGAGTAAAGTTAAAAGATTGAGCGATATTCAGTTCTTCAGAAAACAACAACGAATTGTTCTGGAAAATTGCGGTTTGATAAACCCGATTCAATTGACGAATACATTGCAGCCGGAGGATTCAAAGGTTTAGATAAAGCATTAAGATTGATGAATCCACACGAAGTGATTGATGAAGTTTTAGACTCCGGATTGCGCGGTAGAGGCGGCGGCGGTTTCCCAACAGGCAAAAAATGGGAAATGGCGCACAACAAAAAAGCTGATCAAAAATATCTGATCTGCAATGCCGATGAAGGCGACCCGGGCGCTTTTATGGATCGTTCAATTTTGGAAAGCGATCCTGTATGGATTAATCGAAGGAATGATAATCGGTTCTTATGCAATAGGTGCAAGCATTGCTTACGTTTACTGCCGTGCCGAATATCCCCTTGCAATAAAAAGATTACAAAACACAATTAATAAATGTAAAGAATACGGACTGCTCGGAAAAAATATTTTAGGAAGCGGTTTCGATTTAGAAGTAAAAATAAAAAAAGGCGCCGGCGCTTTTGTCTGTGGTGAAGAAACCGCACTCATCGCATCTATTGAAGGAAAACGCGGAATGCCAATACCTAGACCTCCATATCCCGCCGATTCGGGTCTTTGGGGTAAACCGACTATTATTAATAACGTAGAAACATTTGCGAATATATCTGCAATAATCAACCGCGGTTCAAAATGGTTTTCATCTAATTGGAACCGAATCTTCAAAAGGAACAAAAGCTTTTGCTTTAAGCGGAAAAGTTGAGTAAGCGGTTTGGTGGAAGTTCCTATGGGCATCACACTTGGTGAAGTTGTTTTTGATATTGGCGGCGGAATTTCCCCGATCGGAAAAGGTTTAAAGCAGTACAAATCGGAGGACCGTCGGGAGGATGCTCTGCCTGATGAAGTAATGGACACACCGGTTGATTATGAATCTCTTAAAGAAGTCGGTGCAATGATGGGCTCGGGTGGTTTCGTTGTAATGGATGAAGATACTTGCATGGTTGATGTTGCAAAGTGCTTCTTAACGTTCGATTCAAAATGACTCCTTGCGGTAAATGTGTCCCATGCCGAGAAAGGTACAAAACGAATGCTAAAAACAATTGAAAGAATTCCTGTTGCTTGCGCATTCAGAACGAACGCAAACTTGCACAGCTTCAACTCATTAAAGGGATTGTCCAGTCTTCAAAGAATCTAGCTGATGCAATAAGAGACACTTCTCTTTGCGGATTGGGACAATAGTGCACCTAACCCGGTTCTCTCCCGGACTAGAATCTTTCAAGAAGAATATTGAAGAACATTTATGCAAAAGGAAATGCCAGACATGTCTGCAAAGAACTACTCACATACACAATCAACCCTGCGACTTGCCGGAACGGATGCGGTGTCGCGGCTGCGAGTGTCCTAACGACTCGATACGTTGGTGAAAGAAAACATCCTGACAATCTATCGTAGATTCGACATGTATAAACTGCGGAACGTGCTTAGAAGCCTGCCGCTTCAGGGCAATAGCAGGTAGAGATTGAAGGAGGTCGAAGATGGTAGAATTAACCATAAATGGAATAAAGGTAAAAGCCGAAGAAGGAATGACAATCTTGAGATGCTGCAAAGTCGGTAGGAATAAAGATTGCAACACTTTGCCACGTGAAAGATTTATTCCCGACCGGAGCTTGCAGACTTTGCGTCGTTGAAGTTGACGGTGGACGAAGGATTCGACACGAACAACCGTGTTACCCGGTTTCCGAAGGAATGAACGTCGATAACAAATTCACGAGAAGTTTGGTCCTAAGACAAACTATGGTTGGACTTTCTGGTTGAAAATCATCCGCGAGATTTGCCTTACGTGCTAGAAACGAAAACTGCGAGCTTCAAGACCTATGTGCTGTTTGCTGTTTACGTGAACATCAGATTCGGCGAGCGCGCAGAAGAGTCATGCGATAGATATTTCAAGTCCGGCAATGGAGCTGCGAATCCGGCAAAATGTACTTTTCTGTTCCGGAAGATGCATGTTTCGCGCTTGCAACGGAATTCAAAAAGTAGGCGCGATAGATATTTACCAATAGAGGTTTTAGAAGCAACGTAAAACAACTCCTTACAACAAGGGATTGAACGTAAGTGATTGTATCCCTTTGCGGCCAATGATATTTTGGCTTGCCGAACCGCAGCTTTAAGGAGGAAAGAGCAGTGCTAAATCTGGTAGTCTGAAGCAATCAATAATAAAAAGAAATTTCCGTTGTGCAGATTGCTCCGGCTGTTCGTGCATCTCTGGCTGAGAATCCAATTTTACCAATTTGTTCAAACGTAACCGGACAAATAATAACCGGTTTAAGAATACTAGGTTTCAAAGACGTATTTGATACAAAGCTTTGCAGCGGATTTAACAATTTAGTAGAAGAAGCCGCTGAATTAGTCAATAGAGTACAAAACGGAAAAACTTTACCAATGTTCACAAGCTGCTGCCCGGGCTGGGTAAAATATCTTGAACAAAACCGTCCCGAGCTTTTAGATCACGTTTCTTCATGTAAATCTCCTCATGAAATGGAAGGAGCAGTTCTGAAATCTTATTATGCAAAGAAAATGGGTATTGATCCGAAGATGTTTTTGTAGTTTCAATTATGCCTTGCACGGTTAAAAAATTTGAAGCTCACCAACCTGAATTAGGTCAGCATCATTTACAAGATGTTGATGCAGTTATCTCTACGAGGAATTGTACGAATGTTTAAGATGGCCGGAATTGATTTTGAAGATTTACCTGGAGGTGAATTTGATAATCCACTTGGTGAATCATCGGGTGCGGCTGCGATCTGGGTACTTCCGTGGCGTAATGGAAGCCGCTGCTAGAACAGCATACTACAATTTAACCGGACAAGATTTAGAGAACTCTGAATTAGAAGATTTCCGTGGAATGAATAAAGTTAAGAAAGCACTATAGAATTGATGATAAAACAAAAATAAATGTAGCTGTTGTAAACGGAATAGGAAATGTCGGTGAATTATTGGACGAAGTTGAGCCGGAACTTCAAAATATCACTTTGTCGAAGTTATGGCTTGCCAGGGTGGCTGCGTGAACGGCGGCGGTCAACCGATACATCAAAAACCGGAAAAGTTGAAGAAAAGAATTCAAGCATTATACGACATCGACACAAATGCAAAAGTTAGAAGATCGCATCAGAATGAATCAGTCAAAAAACTGTATGACGAATTTCTGGAAGAACCGAACAGCCATACTGCTCACAAGATTTTACATACGGAACATATCAATAGAAAAGAATTATTAAGAGCGTAAGCAATGAATAGTGCAATAGTTAGCACAATAGCTCAAAGATGTAAGAGATGTTACTCCTGTGTTAAGGAATGCCCCGCAACTGCAATTCGAGTTGAGAACGGACAAGCGGTGGTAAATTGATGAACGATGTATCAGTTGCGGGCATTGCGTTAAAGTCTGTTCGCAAAATGCTAAAGCAATTTTAAGTGAAAAAGAAAAAGTGCTTTATGATTTTATTCCTTCACACAGAACTATCGCAATATTCGCACCTTCAATAGCTGCATCTTTTTCTGAAACTTACTCCAAGATACCAACAGCGCTCAGAAAATCGGTTTCGAAAAGAGTTTGTGAAACAGCTTTCGGCGCCGACTTAATCTCAAATCTCTATAAAGAAGAGTTTGAAAAAGTAAAACGGAAAAACGATAATCAGTTCACCTTGCCCGGCGATCAATAATTACATCGAAAAATATTTTGCTAACTTAGTGCCGAATTTAGCAACCGTTGTTTCACCGATGATTGCAATGGGTATATCTCCTAAGCAAACTGTCGATGAAAATGCAAAAATCGTTTTCATCGGACCATGTGTTGCTAAAAAAAGTGAATATCATGATCCCGAAGTAAGTGACGCAGTTGACGCAGTCTTAACATACAGCGAATTGAAAGAAATATTAGAAGAATTAAATATTGATTTAGAAAAACTAGATGAAGAAAGGTTTCATTTACCCTATGCGAATTTTAGGTAAATCGTTTCCACTTACCGGCGGTTCTACTTAAAACAGCGGAAATTTCATCCGATGTTTTAGCTAGAAATGTAATTGTGGTTGACGGGAAAGAAAAAGTAGAACATATAATTAAAGATATTGCTGAGAACAAAATAAAATCAAAATTCATTGATATTCTTTCTGTGAAGGATGCATAAATGGTCCGGCTATTGAGACTGATATGAATCTTTATTCCAGACGTGAAAAGGTAATTGAGTTTATCGATAAATACATGCATGACGTTGATAAAAAGTTTGGCGCAGTGAAACTTATAACAGTCGTAACCTAAACTTAAAACGAAATTTCACACCTCGTTCGACAGCGCAGACCTATGCCAGTGAAGAAAAGATTAAAGAAATCTTAGCTCGCACAAACAATTTGAAAAACAAGACGAGCTTAATTGCGGAGCATGTGGATATTAATCTTGCAGAGATTACGCAATTGCAATTGCTAAAGGACTAGCTGAAGAAGATATGTGTCTTCCGCACTTAATTGACAAATTGGAAACAGCTTACGCGGAATTGAAAACACAAAGGATCAACTTCACAGCGCGGAAAAACTTGCTTCAATCGGTCAACTTGCAGCAGGTGTTGCTCTTGATGAGACAAATAATCCGCTTGGCACTATTATTCTTTACGCATCAATGATGCAGCGCGAAGTTGAAAAGAAGAAATGTGAAGCAAGAAACATAGAAGACCTTTCGATGATAATTGAAGAAGCAAACAGATGCAAAAACATAGTAGCTAATCTTCTGAATTTTGCCAAGGCAAGGTAAACTTAAAATAAGTGGTGTTAGTATAAATAAACTGATCGTTGATATTGTCAAGTCAGTGAAAGTTAATCCTGAGTTTAGTGAAATTTCTGTAAACATCAACGAGTCGGAAGAAGAATTAAACTTAAAAGCCGATCCCTATCGAGTAAAACAAGTATTCTTAGATATAATTACAAACGCATGTGAAGCAGTTGAGGAATCCGAGATTAAAAACATCACAATAAATCTTAAAAAAGAAAACGATAGCGCAATAGTTGAAATAACCGATACCGGATGCGGGAATTCCCGAAGAAAACTTCGACAAACTTTTTACACCATTTTTCACAACAAAGAAAATGGGTAGGTGGAACCGGGTCGTTTAGACAATCAGTTACGGTATTATTAAAATGCACAAAGGTGATATAAAAAGTAACTAGCAGATTAAACGCCGGCTCAACTTTTAAGATTCGACTTCCGCTAAAAGTCGATGAAAATAAAATTATTCTTAATTAAGGGATACAAAATGTTAATGAACGGAAAAGTGAAAAAGATATTGCTCAGCAGATGATGATATCTATCTGCTTGAACAAAATAAATTATTAATGGAATCAAAAGGATTTGAAGTTGTAACTGCAGAAACGGGTGAAGAAGCGTTCGAGATATTTCAGAAAGAAAAACCGGACGCCGCCGTTCTCGATTTAATTATGGAAGAACACGATACCGGTTTTGTTTTAAGCTATAAAATGAAAAAGACAGATTTAGGCAAAAGAATTCCGATCTTCATTTTAACATCAGCTACTTACGATACCGGTTTCAAGTTTGACGTTGAAACAGAAGATGAAAAAGAATGGATAAAATGCGACGGCATATTAAATAAACCTGTAGTCGTAGATGAACTCATAGAAAAAATTGAAAATTCTATGAACAATAGCTCAATTATTTATTTGATCATGAGAAATTAAGATAATGTCCCTTAATAATGAAAAACCAAAAGTATTGATAGTTGACGATGAAAAAGGTCTTCGGATTGGAAGTAAGAGAATCCTGGAAGATGAGGGATTCGTAGTTGAAATCGCAGAAAACGGAACCGAAGGAGTAGAAGGGAACTAAGCAAGAATTTGATCTTGCAGTAATAGATTTAAAGATGCCCGATATTGATGGATTAGAAGTACTCAAAGAAATCAAAAAGTCACATCCGAACACTGTATGTTTTATTGCAACGGCTTACGCCAGTTACGATACAGCAATTGAATCGACACGACTTGGCGCTTACTCATACATCCCAAAACCCTTTTCACCCGATGAATTAATTTATAATCTTCAAAAAGGTTACGATCACAGAAAACTTTTAATTGAATCGGAAAAAGTTAAAGCAAGAAAGAGAAGCTAATCTGCATGAACTTGCTGCGGAAAGAAGCCGTTTAAGTACGGTCATTAATTTAATTGCAGACGGCGTGAATGGTAATCAATAAAGCGGGTGAACTTGTTTACTGCAATCATGCCGCATTCCAGATATCTCGATATAGAAAAAGTTAAAATCGGTGAACAGGTGATTTCGATTTTTACCGAAATCCGCTCAAGAAAATGTAAACAAGTATCTCGTTTCAAGAAGAATATTTGGATACTTCGTTTTCATCATAGATCGAAATTAAGCCGAATGAATTATTTGTTGAAGCAATAACATCACCGGTGCCAAGAGAAGACGGTGAATTAGCCGGTATTGTTTTAGTGATCAGAAACATAACTGAACTTAAAAAAATTGAGAAAATCAAAAATCAATTTGTTTCAATGGTTGCTCACGAACTAAAAACTCCGTAGCCGCAGTTCAAGGTTTCTTAAATATTCTTGCAGACGAGACGATTAACCTTGATGAATCAAAAAGAAAAGATTACTTGGAACGCTCATCAACACGTTTAAAAGTTTATTGGTGCTTGTTAATGATCTCACCTATATATCACGCCTAGAAACAAAAACTAAGAAACGAGAACTTGAAAACCTCAGCATAAAACAAGTAATTAAATCGACAGTGCAATTTCTCGAAATATGAAGCGAAACAAAAAAATATAACCATACAAAAACAATTTGCTCAAAAACTTCCATCAATAAAAGCAGATAATCACGAGTTAACACGGCTCTTCACAAACATACTTAGCAATGCAATAAAGTATAATAAAACGAATGGTAAAATATCCATTGATGTATCGACTAGTGAAGATTATGTGAAAATTAAATATTCCGATATGGAATTGGTTTAACAAGTCGAAGAAAAAGAAGAGACTGTTTCAAGAGTTCTATAAGCAAAAAATGAACACACTCGCGGAATCAGTGGTACGGGTTTGGGCTTAACAATAGTTAAACAAATTGTTGATTAGCTGTGTCGCGGAAAATATAGGTCGATAGTCAGTACGGTAAAGGCACGACATTTATCAATGACATGTACCGATGAGATAAACAACAAACTAAAAACAGGAGTCAAACATGGCTTTAATCGCGATTATTCATGAGTCGATTGCGGGACATCATTGAAGCCAGTGAAGTTGTATTAAAAGCTAACGGACACGATGTCCTTACTCCAATACGATCCTGACGACGGCTTCAAGAACTCGTAAAAGACAATCTCTCCGGATTTAATTATTCTTGATGTGATGATGGATGAACCTGATGACGGTTTCTTTTTAGCACAACGCTTCAGAAAAAGATGGACTTAAAACACCACTCTTAATGTACACTTCGGTGTCAAAAAACAACCGGTTAACGATTTTGGTGCAGGTGACATGGTTCCGGTTAGTTCGTTAACTTTGTGGACAGACCTATCTTCATGAAGATAGGTCTGTCCACAAAGTTAACGATCTAACCGGAACCATGTCACCTGCACCAAAATCGTTAACCGGTTGTTTTTTGACACCGAAGTGTACATTAAGAGTGGTGTTTTAAGTCCATCTTTTTCTGAAGCGTTGTGCTAAAAAGAAACCGTCATCAGGTTCATCCATCATCACATCAAGAATAATTAAATCCGGAGAGATTGTCTTTTACGAGTTCTTGAAGCCGTCGTCAGGATCGTATTGGAGTAAGGACATCGTGTCCGTTAGCTTTTAATACAACTTCACTGGCTTCAATGATGTCCCGCAATCGACTCATGAATATTCGCGATTAAAGCCATGTTTGACTCCTGTTTTTAGTTGTTGTTATCTCATCTTGGTACATGTCATTGATAAATGTCGTGCCTTTACCGTACTGACTATCGACCTATATTTTCCGCGACACAGCTAATCAACAATTTGTTTAAC
>JAXHMN010000004.1:0-42380 GCA_034521465.1 Melioribacteraceae bacterium
ATTGAGAATCTCTGTGCTTAACGGGTCTTATGGGTTTTGTATTGAGTTTTGTAACCTTTTGTAACCTTTAGTAACCGCTAGTTACTTTTACGATTCGCTGAAAAAGTGCATTTATGAGCCAAAAACGCAAAAGTAACCGAGTAACCTCAGTAACCGCTACTTTTAACTTCTTTAGAGTATTTTTATTTCTTACACAACTACACAACACATATACAACCCATAAACACTCTTTTGTATTTTTCCAATTATATATTTACGGTTACTAAGGTTACTTTTTCATATTCTTTGGTTTATAGCCTATTTTCTATCTTTTTTAAGAATTTAGAGGTTACCTTTTAGGTTACTAGCGGTTACCTCCGGTTACTCACCCGAATAATACCAGCCCTTCTGGACTTTACCATCAATATTAAATGACTTAACAGCCAGATTGTGCATTCTTAGTTTTTCTGATAGTTTTTCTGTATCCCATATTTGGAAAATGAAATCTCACGATATCATTCATACAGCTCGAAGGTATCATCCCGTGACTAGTTATTTTATCTTCCGCTTCAAAAGCATAATCTGATTCATCATTTAAGAATTTCTGTGATTCGGGAACTTGAAATACTTCATCCAACATAAAATAATCTGCATCTTCGTTCTTAACTGCTTCGACAAATTTATCATAGTCATCAGCAGTTATATTTATCAGATTTCTCTTTGCTTCATTGTCAATTGTCTGATTCACTAAGTTTTTCCGAGTAATCTAATGACAGAAGTATTTCAGCAAATCCATCTAATTCTGAATTAACACTTTTAACTAATTCTTCATCATTCTTATAGAATGAAAGATCATGAACTTTCTTAGCTTCTTTATTAACTATTACATTGAATCGTCTGTCATTGTTATCTAGATATATCGGCATATTATTATTTGAAAATAGAATATAGTTTATGAAGTTGTCAGCTTGAAATGAGTCTACGCCCTTTGGTTTCAATAGTTTGCTCTTTACTCGTGATATTATCTTTGAGTTTTTCTTTTCGAGCATTGTTTAATTGTTTCCCCTCAGAAGAAAACACCTCATTATACCCTCTTAGCCAACAGCGTAAATCCATCAGATTGAATTTCTGACTAATCTTTTGTCCATTTAACAACTGACATTGCTTTTGTCCGTAGATAGGACTTAAGATAAAGTTGAAAAGAAAGTCCTTTCCTACTCCTTTGTTCCGGTGTGCTGATCAACCAGGCTGTAAATAGTTTACCTCTCGTCTGGAGAATATAAGCATTCCAGTTAATAAATCTCATCACATAATCTTTACTACCTAATATGTTTTCTAAAAGTGCCGATATTACCGGACATTTCTTCTCAAGCTCTTGATTTACTAAATGAAAGTGGGATTTTGGGTTGTGATCCGTTGCTATGCCTAGTTAAGTATTCGGATTCTTCGAAGACATTATAAAACAAATCACCCAAACCAGCTTTCTTTTGGGGATTAAAAATGATTTCTCGTCTGAGGTAATCTCTCAACTGATATTCGGGTTAATATTGTTTGCATAGCAATAGTTCTTGAAGTCAGTATTATTCTTAAATATATAGAGAGCACTGGGGATCTTTAACAGTAAGCAATAATCAACTGCTGTCACACTGGCGTTTGTTGTATTCCAGAAAAGCTTTGTCCGTTCCGGATCAATTTCTTGTCCTCTTTGCCAATAAGTCTTATCCTCAGATGAACAGTAGATGAAAAATTGGCCGGCTGGGTTTATATCCACAAAAGCATTATGAAGAATTAGGGTTCCCTCTATGTTCTTGATCATGTGTGCAAAAAGGGCAAAATATTATTGTCTTCTAAGTGATCTCGGATATCTTCTTAGTTGTTACACCATCTTCAAGTGTTACTAATAAATCCAAATCAAATGTTTTTTCTTTCTTTTTCTTAGTGGCACTTGGTTTCTCTTTATCAATATTATCCGGATTAAAAAACACTAACTCCCCGGTGCTATCTATAGAATGATGGATATCAGTATCAGCTTCCTTTGAAACGAAATAATATCTTTCACCTTGAAAGCTGGTTGGATTCATCGATAAGGGATAATGTTTTACAAAATGATTTTTAACTTCGTTAAACAAGAAATCTCGTTTTATGCTTTTCGATAACGGTATTAATACCCGAAATTTATCTACCGGCTCAAGTTCTTCCCCTTGTCTGTTATTATTTTCTTCTGGTGACTAGTAGTGGTATGTAAGAACCAAGAGAACTTCCATTGATGAGCAATGTCCTTGAATTCTTCGAGGGTTATTGTGTTTTGTTTGTCTTTATTATCAATGTCGAGAACAACGTTGATAGACTTCCTCAACACTTTCTTTACTTCGATGACCGTCTTTAAGTTTTGCACAAACATATGATTGAGTTTTTACAAAATCGGTGAGAATATCTTTATCCCAAGAAGTTGAGTCAGCTCCCATCCATCTGCATATTTAGCAGCGTCTGCTTTGTCAATATCTTTAGGGATATTAGGGTTTTGCGAAATGCTTATAGTCTTGTCATGTAATGTTCCTTCTGTTGTTTTCATAATTATTAATCTCTGATTTAGGTGTTGATAGATGCTGCTCTACGGTTTTATTATTATGAATTATTGATTTAAGATTTCGTATAGCAGCACTGTACTCCAAGGGGTTGACCTTGGCGTTATTTGCAAAATAATCTGTAATAGATTCTTGCAATAGTCTTTCACCTTTAAATACAAACACGGTTGCTCCGTACTCTCTTCTATGAGAGATCAATTCACAACCGCTTACTATTAGATATGCACCCAGATAAAAATCTCGGTGTTCATAAATATTTTCCATTTTTCTTATTACTCCATTGATTATGCCGTTTCCTTTGGCGATGTATGATGAATGCTGTGCAGTTTTAGAAAACTCGTTCTGCGGACAAGTCTAACAGTATTTCAAAGAACTGTTTTCCTTGTTTCCTTAAAGTTTTCTTGTTTCCAGTGGAATGTTTTCGGGGTTGGGCTGTTTTTCAGTTTCCAGAATTAAATCATCTATAGTTTAGTATAAGCGGTATGACTATCAGAGTCAAATATTTTTTTCACTTTTTTTCATACTACCTGAGGCAGTCCATAATTTTTTTTCACTTTTTTCTATAAATGCTCCTTTCTGGGGTTGATTTTCCTTCCACATCTATCCGTATATATATGAGAGACGCAAATAATTCAGATTCTTTGCCGGAAAAGACCTCCGGCATTTTTATTTAATCAACAACTCAAAAAAGGAGGAATTTGTGGAAAAAACTACAATTTCAGAAGAACATTTGATCATTGAACGTACCGTCGGTGATCAAGAAGCAGTTGCAACGGTAATTAATTTTGATTCGGTAATTACACGCGGAGAGTGATTTCGAATTTAAGCCGTTTTTACATTTCAAAATTGACAGAAGAAAAAACGTAGGTCTTCCAGTCAAAATAATTGGAAATATTAGATTGATTTCAGATGCTTTTCCAATCAGCATTGCTAATGGCCGATTATCAGCTACTGAATTAATAATCAGCGATTTGGAAGGAAATGGAAATACGGTGTCTAACATCACTTAACTCCAAAATACAAAAACTTAGAGATGAGTTTAAATGGGGAAAAACTTATGCCTTCAAGGGCTGTCTTGTTTCAGTTAGCTCAACAAAAACTTCAGGATATTATTTCTACTTAAAGAGAATTTACCGACGAAATCTCTCCCTTAGAAGTTGAAAATATATGTGATAATGAAACAGATAAAATATTAGAAAGAATTAACGAGATAAAATCTGACGGAAAGTCTATACGAGAATTTATTAAGAACGAGCTTGTCTACGAGTTAAAAATAAAGGGGCTTGATAAAGCTTCCGAATTAGACTTGTGTCTAGATTACTCAGTAATTCAAGCAGTGTCGCATGGTCTGAGTTCAAACGGAATATACTCGAATAAGCTACATTCACTTAGAATCGGTCCCCCAGCATCCGGTAAGAAGTTAATTTCAAGAGCTGTATCATACTTAAATCGAGGGAAAAAAGTCTCTTCAACTAATTCAAAAATTACACCCGCCGGTTTGATAGGCAGGGTTGGCAGAAGAAACGGAAATGTTATTTCTGAACCCGGAATAATTCCAATATCAAATGGCGGAGCTGTTTGTTTTGAAGATTTTCATGAAGCCATGAGATACAAAAATGAAATATCAAGTATTTTATCCGCTGTTATGGAGGATGGAAAAGTTGAAGACAGTACTTCTGCGATGAAAACTCACCATTCGGCTACGTCAATTCATGTTGATATGAACAGGTTGAGTCAAGTGATTCCCGAGTCAAAGCAATCCAAATTCAGTGATCTTAGTATTCCCGTAAATATTCTATCTAGATTTGATTTCATAATGGAGATTCCCCCAATGCAGAACGACAAAAAGAAATTGTGCTAAGCATGGCAAGGGGTGAAAAATTCCTAGGCACTGAAATGAATCTTCAAGAATCAAAATCGAATCAGAAAGAGATTCGGAAAGATAATTGCACTGCTTAAATCAGAATTCAAAACTATAAAAATCAGCGTTGACGTTTCAGATTATATTGAAAAGAAGTTGGCAAAGATATTCGATGACAATGAAAAGTATGCTCCACTTCAGAAGCACTTCCCATCTATGTTGACAAGATTAGAAATATCAATTGAAAAAATGGCAAAGGCAATTGCAGTATTGGAGATGCGTGATTACATCGTTATAGAGGATATTGATCTGACATTTAGATTTATTGATCGAAAACTGAATTTCTTATCTCAACTCGAAGTTATGGAGATCAGTAACGACTATCAAAATAAAGATGAAAAAAGAAGAAATAAGATCATCGAAGAATTCAGCGGTCAAGAAATAACTCTTGATGATGCATCTGAGTTGCTTCAAAAAGACAAGTATGAAAATCCAAACGAAAGAACAGTTCGTAGAGATTTAGAATACTTATGTAGAGAAGGATTTGCATCCAAGCCATCCCGGGGATATGGAAAATAGAAGATGTCAATTTGTCAAAATGACATTTTGACACTTACCAAAATATTTACCTCAAAGAATGTAAGTAGGGTTGATTTTCCTTCCACATCTATCCGTATATATATAGAGACGTTAAAAGTAATTAAATGTGAGGCGCCGTACAAATCGTGTATCGGCGCTTTTTTAATATCAAATAAAACAAGGAGGCTAAATGCTTTCAATAAACAACAACTCAACTTACTGCACTTACAGTGCAGAAAAAAGTCGGAACTTTCGATTTCCCTTTTACACTCAATCCTTATATAGGCTGTGAAATGGGGTGTGCATATTGTTTCGTTCCGCAAATAGTAATTAAAAAATCACGAAAAGACTTCTTTCACAATGTTGAAATCAAAGGAAATATACCAGCGCTTTTAGAAAAGGAGCTAAAGAAAGTATTCCAATCTTCCCCAGCATTTGAAAAAGAGTACAATTCGGTGTGACAACCGAATTATTTCAACCAAAAGTGCTTAGTTATGCAAAGAAAAATTTGGGATATGATCTCATAGAAAAGATTCTAGATATATTTTACAATGAAGATCAAAATGGTAATCACTGGATGCTTCACATACTAACAAAGAATCATAATATCGATAGATATACGAAGCAGATCGCCAAAATGAAGCATATGGTACAAGTTGAATTTAGCATTATACATCATGACGAGATTATATCAAGGCAGTATGAAAAATATACCAGCAGTATAAAAAGAAGATTAGATGCCATCGAAACTTTATCACAAAACGGAATTTTTGTACGCGTTATGGCTATGCCGTTTTACGGTGATCTGAATGATTTCAGCACTCTTACAGGATTGGTTTTCTCCAAAGGAGCCCAAGCCTTCAAGAACAAACTCTTGAATTATTACGATTGGAGCTCATTTGATGGAACAACTCTAAAAGACAAATTAAGTAGGGTTACGGGAAAGATGAATAACAACCTGGCTATGTTTTTAATTAAATCCGGTGGAAAAATGGTACGAAAGTCACATGTGAAAGTGGAGATGCCGAAGAAACGAAAGCGCGGTGAAAAATTCATTAACTGGGCTATTCACCCCGACTTAGGCTTGGAAAATACTCTTGTCGAACCTGTAGATTTAGGCTACAGAAGTATTAGTAAAATTAATTGGAAGTACATTTATTAAAAAGTATTTGAAGCGGGTTGATTTTTCATCTGCTTCTATCCGTATACTAATAAGAGCGGATTAAAATACCGCAAATTAAATACCGGACGCCGGAGGAAATACCTTCGGCGTTTTTTTATTAATTAAATCAAGGAGTAATTATGAGCATAAGAATCACGAAAGTAAAAGAGAAATACGGCTGGCGGCACTGCATGTCTCCTCGCCCTATTGTAAAACTAATACACTAAATTCAGCCGTTATTATACGGTAAAAAATCAAAAAAGAGGAAAAAATGAGAAACAACTATCCAGAAAAACTTGATGTAAAAGACTTTGATTCAACGTTATCACACGATGGAAATATTCTTTATTATAAAGACAACCAATTGCCATTTGAGGCAGGAAAACTATATTTGTATCGGGACATATGTGGAAGTGTCCCAGTTACTGAACTAGTTAAATTTCCATTCCCCCTTTATTCTGCACTTTTGTTGCGAGTTGATCATGTATTAATTCCTTATCAGGAAAACTACTTTGTGATTCTACAAAGTTTTGACTCTTCTCTCAAATCATGTATACGATACCAAGATCCAGATTCATCTGTTGTAAGCGTAGATGATTTTTATGAAAGACAAGAATATATGCTTGCGATGCAATCAATCGTGCAAAATAGTCCTAACTACAATCTGGCTAATAATCAAAATGACGAGAATCGCTTAGAAAGTCATATGACTTTTGGTTCATTCGATCTGCGACCGAAGATGTTTGATTCATTCGATATTGAGTGGACATCAACTGGGCAAATTTATGATGAAATACTTGCGGAAGCAGATAATATTATAGAAGCTCTAGAGTATGAAACGAAAACCCAACTTGGTTTAACGAATGAAAATACTTTTAATTAACAGCAAAACGAATGAACATATTATAAATGGGGGAAATTAAATAAATGTCTATATCGAATTTGGCGAAAGCTAGGACGGAACAAATGGTCACTTCCATACCACCCTTATTCGATTTGTAATTAACTTTAATGAGAGGTAGTGCGAAAGCCAGAACGACACAGGTGGTCACTGTCATACCATTACTATCTCTCTACTTTTTCTGTTTACGGTTCATTGTATATCACTATCGAATTTGCTGAAAGCTAGGACGGAACACTTCTGGTTTGTAATTCAATTTAGAGCCTATCTTAATAAAGTGGGATCTTTATAAAAAATGGGACGAAGCTCCAGAAGATATTGCAATGATGCAGAAATGTTTGGAGTTGAAATTCGAACAGCATCCTGAGTTACCCAAGCAATTAGTTGCAACCGGAAATAATGAAATTATTGAAGATTGTACAACTCATGATAGAGAATCTTCAAGATTCTGGGGAGCTGTGCTTATTAATGGCAAGTGGGAAGGAGAAAATCAAATGGGAAAATTGTTAATGGAATTGCGTAATAAACTAACTAACAAAAATGAAATCAATAACCTGAATCAGCCGCTATTATTTGGCAAAGGAGAAAAGAGAGGATAATATGAAAATCAAATTTTTAGAAAAATTCGATGTAAAAGATTTTGATTCAACATTTTCAAAAAAGGTAATTTTCTAATGTATGAAGGCTATCCACTACCATTCGTTAATGGAAAACTCTATTTATATAGAGATTTTTGTGACTTTGTTCCGGTTAATGAACTGATTAAGTTTCCATTTCCGCTATATTCAGCTAGAGGGCTTAAAATCGTTGATAAAATAACTTCTCACCAAGATAACTATTTTATTATTCTACTTAGTGAAAGCAATTCATTGAGAACATATATACGGTACTTTGATCCAAACCCTATTACCATCGAAGTAAATGATACTTTTGAAAGACAAAGTTATATGCTAAATATGCAATCCATTGTTGATAATGATCCGAATTACATATTGAATAATAATTTAAATGATGGAAATCAGTTAGAGGGTAGGATAGAGATGGGTACTTTATATCTTCGTAGAAAAATATTTTATTCGTTTGATATTGAATGGAAATCTAAAGGTCAGATATTTGGAGAAATCCTTAATGAGGCTGATGCCATTGTAAAAAACATAGAAAATGAAACTATTAGTCGATTAGGATTCACAGAATAAAAAGCTTTAGATCATTAATAATGCCATGCAAATATGCATGGCTATTTTTTTCAAAAATAAATTTGACTCTGATGTCAAAACCTTACATACTTAATTAAGGATATATTTTTAATCGTCCTTCAAACAACCAGAATACTTTTAAAAAACTGGTATAAGAAACATGGTAACGACCATGTATAAATCATTAATCAAAAACATATCTTGCCACAAAAAATTGATTTCACCAATGATCAACAGAAACAACCTATATCCGATGTAAAAGTTAGTTCTTCCACCTCCAAAGAAACAATCCTAACATTACTTAAAGAGTCCTATCAAAATAAAATCTTATTCACCATCCAAGAAGTATCCGAAATACTTGGGATGAGCTACGACTACATCGCGAAACAAATCCGCAATGGGAACATTGATGCGGTCCGCTTCGGCGACAGACCTTTAGTTAACATCGAAGTACTCTCACTATTAATCTTAACCGGGATTCAAAATGGCTAAAATCAAAAAGCTGGACAATAGCAATTACTTGGTTGATGTCTATGACAAAGCCGGTAAAAGAATCCGCAAGGTTTTTCATAAGGAAGTTGAAGCTAAAAGGTACGGTAATATGATTGAGAAGGATAAATACGACCACAAACTATATAAAGCCGGTATTCAAGAAGAGAAGATCTCTATGCGTAAAGCTATAGATGAGTTCATGGAAGAAAAAGCACATCTGCAACCTAAGACAATTGATAAATACAAAAATCAATTACATCAGTTGGAAAGCTTCGCTTATTCAGAGAAGATTTCTTACGTCAATGAATTTACAAAGACACATGCAGATGAATTTAAGCGACAGTTGCTTGCAGCAGATTCATCTCTGAAAACAGCTAATGATTATCTGACTACCGCAAAGTCATTTTTCAGAGAACAAGCTTTAAGAGATAGGATATTGAAAAGTCCGTTCGAGCATATAAAGAAAGTAAAGGTGAAAAATAAAACATTGATCGAAAGAGAAGATGATTTCTATAACGAAAAGGAAATTAAGTCCTTCTTCTCTCAAGAGATTAATCCGATTTATAGAAAAGCCTTTCTAGGACTTTACTTTACCGGGTGTCGTTTTGAAGAGTTAGCAAACTTGAAATGGGATACTTCCATTGATTGGAAGCGTAAGATGTTCTTGATCCGCACTACAGATGATTTCACTACAAAAACAGAAACATCCGAAAGAGATATCCCAATTACAAATCTTCTGCATAGATGAGTTGCTAAAAGAGAAAGATAAACAGTCCTCGGATTACATCTTTCCATCTATCAAAGGTGATAAAATGCCGGAGCGTACTTTGCTGAAACACTGTAAGGATATTGCAAAGAATGCTGGTATCACCAAGAATGCAACTCTTCATAAGTGGCGACATACTTATGCTAGCATGACTGAAAGACTTAATCTCTCTCTTGAAACCAGGCAGTATTTAATGGGTCACTCACCTTCCAGCATGACCGGACACTACACTAAAGTAGATGTATCCAACCTTCATGAAAAACTAAGCGAATTAGAAAAACATCTCAAATAACTTTAAGGCCGTTGAATGACGGCCTTTCTTTTAGGAGGCCGTATGAAACTAATTGATATAATCAATTCTACGCAGACGACGAGATCAAACTAGAAGCAGTATCTTTATTCAGAATTAGGTTTGTTAAAGTCGTTTAATGAAATGTCCAAAGTGTGGTAACAATGCTAATTTTGGTGTTGTTCAGTAGGAATAAACTAAAGTGCTATAGATGTAAATACGAGATGGAGTAAAACATATAATGGCTCCGCTATTGAGCAAATTCATATTGATACTCATAAAATAGCATTAGCTACTGAAGCTGAAATCAGCTTGGTGTTAGTGATAATATGATTGCATATGAATGTAAGCTAAATTGGAATAGCATATAAAAAGCTTTTACTGGTAATAATGTAGCTAAATTCGTAATGGGTGGCACAAGTGTAAGCGAAAGTGGCTGAAAGTCGAAATCTTCAGAAATTATCTACATCTTTTAGCAAAATTCACTGACCAAAAAATGACCAAAAAGTGTCCATAGCATAGGTCCAAAAAGTACGTCTACAGCGTCTACAAATTACGATCGGACATAAAAAAACCTCAAAAACGGCTTATAAACGCTGTCTTTGAGGTTTAAATTATCTGCGCGGAGAGTCAGGGATTCGAACCCCGGAAGGGCTTGCACCCTTGCTGGTTTTCAAGACCAGTGCATTCAACCACTCTGCCAACTCTCCGGTTATTTCAACTATTCTTTAAGAACATTTGTCAAAATTTGAAGATGTAAGAATAACAAATTTTCCTCAAAATCTCCAACAAAGGTATTCCAAATATCGTGTAAAATTCAAGGTCTTACTTTACTTTCATTATACCGAACGTAATATCATCGCTTTGTTCGTTTCCCGAACAGAAGATTCTTATATCATCCAAAATCATTACCGACGTTTCTGCGGCGCCGAGCGATCTTTTCCGTTTGATCAATTCACTAAATCTATCATCCCCGTATTCTTCCTCATTTTCATTCATCGCTTCGGTTACACCGTCGGTGTAAAATATCAAAAGATCATCTTTCGCCAGTTCAATGGTTTCGCTTTCATAAGGTAAATCGATACTGCCTAATAACAAGCCCCCCTCTGTTAATGTAGTAAAATCGGTTTCGTCTTTTTTCAAGAGTAATATGGGGTTGTGACCGGCGTTGATGCTTTCAAGTTTCTTTTCTTTATGATTATACAATCCGAGCCATGCAGTTGCAAATTTATCTTGGGTAGTTGATGATATAAGGAAACGGTTTAATGCTTCAACGAACAATTTCAACTCAAGCTTTTCGTGGTTGATAATAAAGTATGTTTGGAGAAATGAATAAATCGTTGCAACAATCAAAGCCGCGGAAATACTTTTTCCCGATACATCGGCAATGATGAAAAGTGATTCATCTTTATTAAGTTTTATTACGTTGTAATAATCGCCTCCGACTTCCTTTGCCGGAATCAGCACGGTGTTCAAATCTATATCATCATACACAGGAAGTTTATCCGGTAGAATTCTCTGCTGAATTGCGTGAGCTATGCTCAGTTCATAACGCAGCTGCTCGGTTTTAATCTCGACTTGCGACAACCTCGCGTTCTCTATAGCGAGAGCACACTCGGATGCCATTACCGAAAAAAGATCAACGTCCTGTTGTGAAAAGTGTTCAGCATCCTGCTTATTTATAGCCTGAATTACTCCGACAAGTTCATTTTTCCTCAGCATAGGAACACAAATCATATTACGAGTTTTGAAACCGGTTTTTATGTCGAAATCCTTATTGAATCTTTTGTCTATGTAGCAGTCGTCAATTTTTAACGGCTTTTTATGTGCAGCTACCCAGCCAGCTATGCCTTCCCCCAACTTTATCTTTTTACTTTTTAATTCATCTCTTTTCTCGCCGGAAACAATATGAAAGTATAAATTATTATTCTGCTTATCGAATAATAACAAAGACCCGGCTTCAGCATTTAGTAAAAGTTTACTTGAGCCGATGATCTCATCTAAAAGACCAACCAGCGGTTTTTTCTCAAGTATTTTTTGAGACATCTGGTTGAAAAAGATAAGCCGGTTTGCAAGAGAAGTATAATTCTGACATTCTGAACAATCATATCCAACTGCTAACGCCATATTTAGTCCACCCTTTTTTGAATTCAATAATAATATACTGCATGCCGTTAACAGATGCATTAAAAACATTTATTCGGCCATAAAGCCGCCAAATTAATCATTACAGAATACTCAAACTTTGTACGTAGTTTTGTATTTTTAGAAGATGAAAACTTAGATTGAGGAAGGTCATGAAAATATTAATCGGAGTAATACTTACTTTAGTTTTAATAAGCTGCAGCAGCGAAGAAGAACCAACAACAGTAAAACCGGAAGACGTTCCCCCGTGGGCAAAGGAAGCCGTGTGGTACCAGATTTTCCCGGAAAGATTTAATAATGCAGATCCTTCAAACGATCCGCAGCCAAAGGATATGGAAGGCGCTTGGCCATATTTTATTCCCGAAGGTTGGCAAGTCCATCCTTGGACATCCGATTGGTATGAACTTCAGCCGTGGGAAGAAAAAACCGGTCACGATTTTTACTGGAACGCCGGAGTTAGACGTTACGGCGGTGATCTTCAAGGTGTGATCGACAAGCTCGATTACTTAAGTGATCTCGGCATCAACGCAATCTATTTCAATCCGATTTTTGAAGCGCCGTCACTTCACAAATACGATGCTTCAATGTATCACCACGTCGATAATAACTTTGGTCCTAACCCGGAGAAAGATCGAGAAATTTGGGCTACGGAAGAACCGGGCGATCCTTCAACGTGGAAGTGGACTTCAGCCGATTCTCTTTTCCTTAACTTAATTCAAGAAGCACATAAACGAGATATTAAAGTAATAATAGATGGTGTATTCAATCATACCGGTACTCAGTTTTGGGCATTCAAAGATATCGTAGAAAACCAAGAAGAATCAAAGTACAAAGATTGGTACACAATTAATTCGTTTGATGATCCAAATACTGAAGAGAATGAATTTGAATATGAAGGTTGGCTTGGAGTAAAAGATCTACCCGAGTTTAAAGAGAATGAAAACGGATTAGTAACCGGCCCGAGCGAGCATGTTCACGCAATTGTTAAAAGATGGATGGATCCGAACGGCGACGGCGATCCTTCAGACGGAATCGACGGCTGGCGCCTTGATGTTGCAGAAATGGTTAGTCATAATTTCTGGCGTACATTCAGAAAGTGGGTTCGCGATATAAATCCCGAAGCATATTTAACAGGCGAAGTTTGGTGGGAAGATTGGCAAAACAACAAAATGTTTGATGCATCACCCTGGTTCGGCGACCAATTTGATGCAGTTATGAACTACCGCTTTACCCGCGCCGTAAAGCATCTAGTTTTTCAAACGGAAGAAGATGTGAAACCTCAAGGGTTCATCGATTCAATGAAAACACAATACAAAGAATACCCGGTAGACAACGTACAAGTTTTGATGAACTTGATGGGAAGTCACGATACAGAAAGACATGCTTCACTAATTGTTAACCCGAATAATTGGTATGATCATGAAGCCAGTGTAAAGGACAATCCCGATTTTAGAAGTTCGCAAACCAAATGAAGAAGAAAGGGCTAAACAGAAGTTAGCCGTTGGAATTCAAATGACAATGCCGGGTGCACCGCATATTTACTACGGAGACGAAGCCGGTATGTGGGGCGGTGATGATCCCGATGATCGTAAACCGATGGTATGGCCTGAATACGATTACGAAGATGAAACAACTCATCCATTCGGAAAAGAAAGACCAACCGACAAAGTTGAATTCGATCAAGAGCTTTTCAATTGGTATAAAAGTTTAATTGCTGTTAGAAAGAATAATAAAGTTCTCTCTCTCGGTGATATTGAATTTTTTGTGATCGATAACGAACAAGAAGTGTTTGGTTACAAACGAATTCTTGATGAAGAAGAATGCTGGATTATTATAAACAACAATCCAAAATTCGTTATTCGCTTGATTACATGAATCCTGAGCAATTTCCAATGGATAAAACTACGATTGATTTGGTTTCAAACGAAGATTATAAATTTGATAACAGAAAGTTGAAAGCTGAATTGAGTCCGTACCAGATTTTGATTGTGAAGTAAATGGTAGAATGGAACGCAGATGACCACGCCTTCGGCGGGCAAGCGCAGAAAAAAGAAGATTGACACAGATTAAAATCAGCGTTAATCTTGCCTGATCTGTGTATGCCCGTCTTTGATGGGTCATCTGTGTTCTATTGCCTTTAAAATGTTGCGTAGATAAACGGTGCTAATGCTGATCCTTGCGTAAGTACAATTAATCCGCCGAGTAATACAAGAAAAACGATGATCGGCAGCAACCACCATTTTTTACGTATTTTTAAGAATTGCCAAAGTTCAGATATGATTGATAATTTACTCATTTTGTTACCGTTAAAATTGTCGTTCTGTTAATTCTTTTCTGTATTCAATCTTCTCTCTTATGTTCCAATAACTCTCTTCATTTCTATCTATTTTTCTATTCAAAAAATCTTTACCAACTATTTTTGCAATCAAACCTACAAGAGTTACTACAATATAAAACAAAAAAGAAAGAATAATTCTGGTCATTATAAATCCGAGAATAACCGCTAGCGTCATCCAAGCTTTGTGAATCGGCAGCAATACTAAAGGAAAGATAATTCCAAATAAAATTAGAAAAGCCCCGATGCCGCCAAGTATCATGTAGACGGTTGGATTATCCCAAACTACTTGAAAAAGAAATCCGATTATTACTAAAACTAATCCAACAGAGATTCCAAATTTTTTCAGATCTCTTTTTGAACTGCTGATATTTTTTATCTCTTCAATTAACATTAATCCAACTCGAATTCTTTTTCCAATCTTTATCATCTTTTAATTCCGGCTGCTCTTTTTTATCTAATATAAAATTACCTAAAACAAGATAATCCATTTCTGTTCGCAAAAAACATGTGTAAGCTTCCTCGGGTGAACGAACAATCGGTTCGCCTCTTACGTTAAACGATGTGTTGATTATTACGCCGCAACCGTATTTCTTATCAAACTCTGATATCAACTTATGATACATGGGATTTGTGTCTTTGTTTACAGATTGAATTCTAGCAGAATAATCAACGTGAGTCACCGCCGGAATATCGGAACGAATAATATTCAGTTTATCAATCCCGAATAATTTATTCTCTTCATCGCTCATTTTCTTCTGGCGATCTTTTTTAACATCGGCGACTAAAAGCATGTATGGCGAAGGTCTGTCGATTTCAAAATAATCTGATATTCTTTCTTCCAATACCGAGGGAGCAAATGGTCTGAAACTTTCGCGGTACTTTATTTTTAAGTTCATAATCGACTGCATCTTGGTTGAACGCGCATCACCTATAATAGAGCGATTACCCAAAGCACGCGGACCAAATTCCATTCTACCTTGAAACCAGCCGATCACATTTTCTTGTGCAAGCAAGTCTGCTGCCGTCGATGGCAATTCTTCATCACTTAATTCTTTGTAAGGAAGTTCCAGTTTATCAAGATATTTTTTTATTACCTCGTTCGAATAACTTGGACCAAGATATGAACCGTTTTGAAAATCTTTTTTATTATCTGCTATTCTTTCATTGTTCAAATACTGATACCAAGTAAAAAGCGCGGCGCCGAGAGCTCCGCCTGCATCGCCCGCAGCCGGTTGAATCCAAATATCATCAAATAGATTCTCACGCAAAACCTTTCCATTAGCGACACAATTAAGTGCAACTCCACCGGCCAGACACAAATATTTTTTACCCGTCGTTTTCTTAATATGGCGGGCTAATCTAAGCATAACCTCTTCGGTTACATCTTGAACCGAACGGGCTAAGTCCATATCCATCTGTGAAAGTTTACTTTCCGGTTTCCGCGGTCCCCTGCCGAATAATTTATGGAATTTCGAATTGGTCATCGTTAAGCCGGCGGCATAATTGAAATACTTCATATTCATCTTAAATGAACCATCTTCTTTCAAGTCCATTAATTCATTTAAAATGAGATCAACGTATTTAGGTTCACCGTATGGCGCTAACCCCATTACTTTATATTCACCGGAGTTAACTTTGAAGCCCGTATAGTAAGTGAACGCTGAGTAAAGCAAACCAATTGAATGTGGGAATTTTATATCGCCAAGTATATCAATCTTATTTCCTTCACCAATACCATAACTTGTGGTTGTCCACTCACCTACGCCATCAATAGTTAAAAATGCGGCGTCATCAAAAGGTGAAGCAAAAAATGCCGAGGCAGCGTGCGATTCATGATGTTCGGGAAACAAAATCTTACCTTCAAAACCGACCTCATCTTTTATAAATTCTTTCATCCAAAGCTTTCTCTTTTATCCAGAGAGGAATTGCTTTAATGAATGAATTTATACCGACCGGGGCATAAGTTAAATATGTTTCAAGAAGTCTTTCGAATTTTAAAAAGGGTTTATCATAGAACGCAACATAGTCTATTTGGGAAGGAGTTATACCTGCTTCTTTTAAGCAATATTTTACCGCGTTTGTTGGAAAACGGTGATCATGTTTTTTCCGGGTAAAACGTTCTTCTTGCGCAGCAGCAATGATTTTGCCATCTTGTACAAACGCAGCCGCACTGTCATGATAATATGCCGATATTCCGAGTATATTCATCAATTAAGATTAATAAATTAATTTGGTAAATTTATGGTTATACATAGTGATTGTAAAGCAAATTCCCCACGGAGGAAGTTTTGGCACTAAGTAAGAAACAACAAAATTGGATTTCAAAAAACAGAAAATTATCCCCCAAAAAAATTGCCGAAAAATTAAATTTAGAAGTTGAAGAAGTAACCGCTTTTTTAGATGCTCACCCAGTTAAACCTGTACCCAAATATTTTTACCTGGTTATGTTTATTATCCCGATCATCTTTGTTGTGGTTCTAGAGTTAAGCTTACGTGTATTTGATTATGGCGATGATTATCAGCAATGGATTCCCGTAACTGAAAAAGTTAACGGATTAAACCCATATATCGGCAAGAAATACTTTACTAAAACAAAAGCACTTCCGGAATCAATACAGGACACTTTTGATAAAAAGAAAAAAGATAATGCTTATAGAGTATTTGTTCTTGGCGGAAGCAGCGCAGCAGGCTATCCATTTATGCCGCTCGGTTCATTTTCTCGTTACATTGATCAGCGATTGAAGCATGTTTATCCGAATAACAAAATTGAAGTGATAAACATCAGTTTAACTGCAATAAACAGTTATACTATTCGTGATTTTGTACCCGGTGTTTTAGAACAAAAGCCTGATCTTATTTTAATATATGCCGGTCACAATGAATTTTACGGAGCGCTCGGTATCGGCTCAATGGAATCACTCGGCACTTCACGCGATATGGTTAATCTTATTCTCTACTTAAACAAGTATCGCATCACTCAACTTGTTAGAGATTTTCTATCTTGGTCAATCACTTTGCTTGCAAGCGATGATGAAGTGAAGTCCGGAACACTTATGTCCCGCATGGCGGAAGACCAATCAATTCCGTTGAATTCTGATACTTATCATGCCGGTATAGAACAGTTTAGAGAAAATTTGCGTGATGTAATTGAAATGGTTCAAGCTAATGATGTTGATATCATTATCGGTAATCTTGCCTCTAACTTAAAAGATCAATCACCATTTATTGCTAAAGAAACTGAGGATTTGCCTTCGGCGGTAGAAGTTTATGGGAAAGCACAAAGTGAACTAAATAATGGCAATCTTTCTTCAGCAGATTCGCTTTTCCGGTACGCAAAAGATTTGGATTTACTCCGATTCAGAGCACCCGAAAAGTTCAACGAGGTTATTTCGGACTTAGCAAATCAATATAATTTTCCATTTGTAAGTATTGACTCAGCGCTGAGCAAAAACAGCGTTGATCAGATTATCGGTGATGATTTAATGACTGATCACTTGCATCCAACTTTAAGAGGTTACCAAATAATCGGTGATGCTTTTTATACTGCGATGCATTACCATAATATGCTGCCAAAAAGTGAACCAACAATAGCTGACCTAGGAACGCAAGATAGTATTACAGTCAGCAATTTTTATTTTTCAAAAATCGATTCAATCATTGCAGACTACAAAATAAAATTGCTTAAAAACGATTGGCCGTATTTGAAAGACCCAAACAAAAAATTAAGCTCTGAAAAACTGCTCAATCCCCAAAACGGTATTGACTCTTTAGCGTATAAATTTGTTGTAGATGATGTGCCTTGGATAGAAATTCAACAAGAAACCGCAGATTATTATTTAATAAACGGAGATATAAACAATTACGTAAACCAAATGAAACTGCTGATTTATCAATACCCTATTATTCCGAAGTTTTATGAAAAAGCTGTAACAGATTTGATCGCTAGGGAACACAGTAAGCCGGCTTTAAAGTTCGCCGAAGAAAAGTATAATATCTCACCTGATGCTTTTTCAACTAAGTGGATAGGAATTATTCTTCTCTCAGAAAATGAAATTACCGGCGCAGAAAAGTATTTATTGGAAAGTCTAGATTTTAATCCGAGAGATGAGCAGGTTCTTTACAACTTAGCCGGGGTTTACGTTCAAAAGAAAGACTATGAAACTGCTTTGGAATATTCAAATAAGGCACTTGCAATTAAACCCGGTTATCAAGCCGCAAAGAATCTGAAAGCTCAATTAACAAATGCATTGAATAAATAGATCTACTTTAAAGAAGAAAGCCGGATTTATTCAACCCGGCTTTCCAACAACCTATCGTAGGTGATAACTACTTCAAGAGCATCATTTTCTTTGTAGCGGTAAAATCACCAGCTTGTATTGAGTAGAAATAAATTCCACTTGCAAGTTGTGAAGCGTTGAATTTCACTTCATAAGAACCAGCATTCATTTCCGTATTGATCAATGTTTTTACTTCCTGACCTAATACGTTGTAAACCTTCAAGCTAACTTCACTGGTTTGCGGAATTGCAAACTTGATTACTGTTGAAGGGTTGAAAGGGTTCGGATAGTTTTGTGATAATTCAAATTTCTTAGCAAGTGCATCCAAATCTCTCACTGAGTTTACCCAGCCATCCGGCTGATCTTCTGATTGAGCTGATTTGTCTTCTTGATTCAACCAAGTATCGGTTGAGGCATATCGTACGGTGAATCAAATGCTCTCGCGCCGGTCATAGCAGCAAACCTTACTCTGTAAGCAAAGTCTTCCAATAGACCTGCCGGTTCTTGAGTAAACGTACCTTCACTTACATCACGGAAAATATATCTGTACTCAAATGCGTTCCATGCTGGTCCGTCTACCACTAATGTACCTGAGTAAACCATATCAGCATCATCATCCGTTAGCTGAAGAACGGTCATTGTCATCAGAATCTTCCCAACCCATCACTCTTGCAAATGCAGGTTGTTCCGGCAACCAATAAACTTCATCTTCCGCAGGATCAAATGGCACTGCCTGTTTAAGTTTGGATCAGCAGCAGTCAGTCATGTCAACATGGAAAGTAACTTCAAGTGTTGTTCCTTCAGGAACTACCCAATCAGGGTGAACGTCATCGTAGAAATATGTTCCGCCATCTTGAGTTTCTTGAGCCATGAAATCAACATCTCTGTTACCGCCGCCTTGGCTTAATGGTCTTTCATAACCATCTACCCAGCTATCACCGTGTATCTGCAAGTGTAACGAAGAACTTAAAGTTTTGTGTAGCTCCGACTTCAGCGTTATCAAACGGAATTAGAATATCCCAAAGAGCAGGATCGATAAAATCTTGATTCATTCTGCTAATATCCGGGTCAGAATCATTCCAACCGTTGAAGTCCACCTCTAATTTGGACAGAGTCAGTTACAGGATTATAAATTCCGACTTCTTCCAGAACAGACATATCAACAGCAAAAAGGATATTTCCGTCACCGAGTTCAACATTAGGATCAGAGTTTAACCAGAAACGATTAACGCCCGGATCATTATCAACAACGCCATAGACTCTATTTCCGTTGTTCGCAATGATCATCACCGTTCCATGTTATCTTCCCAAGTACCTTGATCCGCAGCACCATGCACTATAGATAAACTTGTAGTAATGCAGTTGTTCCGATATAATCCACCATTTACGGTGTCAATAGTAACTCATAGACTTCATCACCATCATCATCCGTTGATCCGTAGCATTCTGTTGACCAATCCGTTGAAGCTGCCTGCAACGTACAACTGTTTGTGTTGACCGGGTACAACATTTCCATTGGTTCAATTGGTAAGTGTCATATCAACCATTAAAGTCTACAGCAGTTTCAATACCGCTGTAAGTTCCGCGTCCGTCATCAAAGAAGTATGTGCCTGCTGTAACAGGATCGCCTTCGACTACCACTTGACGGTTGTCAACATTATCTTCCCAAGTAACATCACCACTTGAAATGCGGAAATATTGAAGCGACAGTCTTCACCGTCTGCAAGAGTAAAGTGTTACTTCGTAAACGAGTATCCTCTTCTGCATCTTCATAAGCATATCGCCTCTAGCATTCCAGTCATTCATGCTTCCAGCGAACATCATACTGAATCAGTAGCAGGATCAAAGTGACCTTCTGCAGTACCAGTATTTCCATGTCAACAGAAAACGTGACATCAGTCTGAGCAAAAGTTGTAGTGCCAAGAGCAAAAAGCATAAAAGCACTACAGATAATTAGAAGTTTTTTCATTAGGTACCTCCCTAAGTTATTGTGAAACAAATTATTATTATTTAGTAAAACAAAACTGCATAACATTTTAATTGTAATTAAAATCCTAATAGTACTCCAAATGTATGAATATCATCCAGATATTCACCTTTTTGGAATGAATAATCGATTGCTATCCTGAAGAATTCCAGTCCAGAGTAATTAAGACCAAAGCCAAGCGCCAATCCTTCTTGGCTGTCTTCCAAGAATAATGTTTTATATCCGCCTCTTAAAAAAATCATTTCATTAAAAAGTGCAAGCTCACCACCGACATTCATCCATTGATTGTTGTCATTCGGATGTGCGGCATCAACCGAAATTGTCAATCTTTGATCTTCGAGAAAATAAAAATCTTTCGATAAACCTATTTGTAATCTCAACGGTAGATCGAATTCATCGGTTCCGAGGTAAGCATCCAACGATTCGTTGTTGCCGGTGCTTTGCGGATCGCTATCATGCTGCACTAAAAGATCTTGTCCGTCCATTTTCATTTTAGTACCGTAGTTCGTAATACTGCTTGCGAATTTAACACCGTAGAATGGAGTAGTAAAAATTGTACCGATATCAAATGCAAATCCGGAAGCACTCGAATTAAAAATATCTTCTCTAATATACTTTGCCGTAACACCTAGTAGAAAATCATCGGTGATATACCGGGCCAAAGATATTCCGAAAGCGTAACTTCCCGCGGAGAACGTTTCGCCAGTACCATCGGGATTAAATTCTGTGGTAACTTCCATCTCGCCGTAGTCTAATGCGGTTACACTTAGACCAACATTTCCTAGTGCACCGACGGGAATTACAAATCCGACGAAATTCAGATTAATATCGGCAAAGAGAGCGGTGTGCGAAAAATAAGCTTGATATTCATTTATAGTTGCCACACCGGCCGGGTTCCAATAAATAGCAGTAGCATCATCGGCAATCGAACTGAAAGCGCCGCCCATAGCATTTGCCTTTGCACCGATACCAATACTTAAAAATTTTGCCGCCGTTGTTCCGGTTTTTGAAACTCCCTCTTGCGCGTTTAATGTAACACTCATTAGGGTCACAAAAACCATCGATATAATTTTAATTTTTCTGTATGACACTTTTAACTCCTCAAAATTTTCTTAGAGTTTTTACTTGATGATGGCAAACTTGCCGATCTTTTCGCCGATTCCAGGTGCTTCTACATGATAAACATAAACACCATAAGAAATCTGTAAATTATCTTTTGAAAGTAAATCCCAATCTGCCGTTCCGTCGTTCAATTCCGATCTGTGATCAATTGTTTTCACCAATTCACCGCTAACTGTAAAAATTCTAATAGTGCACTCCGTCGGAAGATGAGTAAAGTGAATCTCTCTCGGGCCTCTACCGGATGTGAACGGATTTTTCGGTTCCCATCTTGCTGTTGCAACATACGGATTTGGGACAACCTTTATTTTCTCCATATCAACTTTTGCTTGATCTTTATTTACACTTGGTGCTTTTGCAATAAATTCAAAAACGTCACTTGATAAGAATGGTTTGTTAAGGAATATCTTTGCGGTATCTCCTCCAGCAGGTATTCGATAATTCGGATTAACTTCCAGAACCGCTCGGGAAATAGAACCACCATGTAAATACATCCTCGCCTTCGGCATTCGGTTCAAGAAATACAATTCTATCTCTCCGCGCACCTTGTACGGATAATTTACCTGCGCCACCGGTTTCATCAGCTTCAATGAACCCAAAGTTTATAAATCTATCATTGCTTAAATCTCTTACCTTGAAGTTTACATCCATTTCCGGGAAAGTATTGTTGCCCAGTCGGAAAGTGGTTGATCTGCCGAAGCCGACATTATCATCAAATATAACTTTATAGTCATTCGGTCTTCTTTCACCTTGAATGGCTCCCGTTGCAAGTCTTTCGAATGTAAAATTAACCATAGTAGTATCAGACCATCCCGAAGCTTGAGTATTAACCGAAACACGGGCTTCATTAAAAAATTGGAGTCTAAAACCGTCGGTTAATGGTTGTTCATAATCGGTTGCTAGATTTTCACTTTTATAAATCAAAACATTTCCGCTGGTTGAATCGACAAGTGTAAAGTTCTTTGTTGTCAGAGTATCGGATTCTGTTGCGGAAGAAGGCAGGCTTTAAAGTATCCTCAAAAGTGATGTAGTATTTATGTCCTTCTTTCAGCGCAAAGGGATCAACAATTTCATAACCAACTTTTGCGGTTGTTGCACCTTTTATTAATTCAACTTCACCAAGAGTTGCCGGTACATAACCTGCAACCGGGGCTTCGGGAATTGCAACAATAACATTTTGACTCGTCACCGTTGTACCGTCATTTTTTACAGTAATGCTGAAAGGAGATTCTGAAGGTAAAATTTCACCAACTTCATATCCTCTGTCAAAGGCAACAAGCGCATAAAAATAAGTGAAACCGTTTTGTACGGTTGAATCAGACAAAGGAATGTTTCAATCCGGAATCTGTGCCAAGGTGGTACTTTACTCCATCTAAATCAACCGGATGAAAATCACGAATTCCGTTATTCAGATCAAAAGTAACAAGGGGTGTTTTGAATGTAGGTGTGCCGAATCCACTTGTGATATTTTCAATATCCTGAAATGCCGGATCGGTTGAGCGGTAGATTTTATATCCTTCAAAGTCAAAACCGTCACCGCCAATTCCATCAATGTAAGTATCAAATGATTCTTCGGCTACATCATCCCAATAAAGTGTTACTCTGTTGTCTCCGGCAACAGCAGTCAATGTTGGGGTTAAAGGAGCTTGAGCAAATTGATAATCATTATTATAAGTCTCTTGCGCTCTTACTCGCTTACGTAAAATTTCGGCTTTTCTCAATTCACCATCAGGATCTTGTGCAGGACCGTTAGCCAGCATAACGGCAATTGAGAATGGTTCCCGCTGTCCTGATTTTAAGGGAAAGAAACTTGAGGATACAAATAGATCATACTCGCCTTGAATTACCGGGAAAGGTTCAAAGAATTTACCCGGTATCATAAAATCGAACCACATAGTGGCGTCACTGTTAATATTGAGTCCACCGGCAGCAATTTTTTGAGCATTACTGATACCGATCTGATCAGTTTCCGAAACATCTGTAAGATCAACGTTTGGTTCGCCCGGTAAGCCTGTACCGGCTCCTGAAGTTGGAATACCATCTCCCTCGCCTCGGTCACCTGTACCATCCACGCCATCCAAGCCGACATCATCTCTAAACTCATTCCAATCATAATCATTATCAATGCCGTCATCACGCGCTTCATCAATCATTACATCGATTCCTTCATCGATATTTTCATCGACAATTCCGTTGCCGTCATTGTCGATACCATCGGCATATTTCATATCCAAAGTTGATTGAACAACGTTGTATAAAATTATTTTATTGTTTACTCTGTATCTAAAATAAGGTGCGTCACCAGCGGCTTGATCGATCATTGCTTGTGTGATTGTCGGGCTGCCTTCTTCACCGTTATCGTTGTTATCAATATTATCTTTGTATGCATAACCAATATCATCTGCTTCTACCATAATCAAATGGACTTGACCTTGCTGAAAATTATCTACAGGCGGCCAGAGTTTCCACCTATTTCCGGAAGCATCATTGATCATTTCTTGCGTTACGGTTGGGCTGCCGCTTTCAACTTCAAAATTTCTTGCGCGTGTATTTAACCATTGAGCATCTATTGGTTGAGCAATTCTATCTGCATATGTAACACCTTCTTGTTCACCAAATGGAATGTGAGTTTGGTTTTCATCGATCAATCCGTTGCCATTATCGTCAATCAAATTATCCGCAATTTCACCGTCAAGTATATCTTCTGTTACCAATGGACCTAACTCGGGACTATCGCCGTCATTATCAATTCTGTCAACTGCATTGCCCGGTGTTTCAAGAAACGAAACTGCGACTATACCAACCGGATCACTGCCAAAGTCTAGGCGCTCTGTGATCCGAATCTCTAGCCCATAAAATATCTTCAATCAAATCAAATTCTGAAATATCATCTTGTGAGTCACCGTCACCGCCGACAAAATCTGCAAACCAAATTGTCGTACCGACTTTATCTAAATCTTCGGTTCCATCATTCATGATTGAATGAATATGGTACATTACATCTTGAACAAGTACCTGCGACCAAGTCATAACTCTAACATCGAGAAGAATGCCTAAGCCCTTTCTGGTTCTGTCCGTTGAATCCGGGAAGTAATCGGAATATCTTTCGTACCTATCATCCGAAGCACGGTAAAACATTTCCATATCTGCGTTAAAACGATTTTTACCGAAGAAACCGTTCCAGCTTCCTGCCCAACCGGGATCAAGTTGATCATTTTCTTTATCGGGCCAAAAGTCCGGCCAGGTTTCCGGTTTTTCACTGTTGGCAATTTCTTGTTCGGGTAATTTATTGTTAAAATAGCCCGGTACAGGTTCAAAGTTCCAACTTTGCCCTGTTGGTGATTGTCGATAATTCATCACATCAATAATTTTTTGTGTGTTACCGGCTTCATCAACAACTTCAGCGCCCACAAGAAGCCCGGTAAGAGCCAGATATACTTTACCTGTATTTTTAGGCCACTCATACGGGGTTTGTTCGGAAATCGGGAATTCGCCGCCGTAGCGACCGCTTTGACCATGGTTAAATATGCTTGCCCTGATCCGGTTACCTTCCATCTGACCTTTAGCACGGAAACGCGGGTCACCTCTTTCATCACTAGGTTCATGCTGAGCTGTTGTGACAGACGCCAACAGCAGAAGACAGATTAAGAACGTAAAAATTTTCAAACTATTTTTATACATTAGGATTTTCCTCCCGTTACAAAATTTTCTCACTAAAATTGCAATTCAATTCCAAATTGAACTTGACGAGGAGCTGCATAATGCCAAGGATAATTTAAGTACTCCTCAACTGTATTGGGTCTCGCAGGATCTTCGCCGACATTTTGAGCTTCGGTAGTAAAATCTGCCTTTCCGGTATCACCGAAAACATTTATCACTACCCTGTTATCAAGTAAATTGAATACTCTTACAAAAGCTGTTAAATCGAGTCCCATCAGATTAAAACTTTTATGCGCTCTCATATCAACACTGAACTGAGGTGGTCTTCTTCTGCTGTTAGTTTCCAAGCCCGAAGAGATTCCTCTGTCGGCTGTATATTGAGTGATAGCCGGAGTATAAGGCAGCCCGGTACCATATTTTGCTAAGAAACTTACACCCCAATCAACATCTCCAATATAAATATTAAAGTTAGCCAAATGTCTTTGATCCCAGTTAAGCGGAATTAAATAAAGCCGCGGTTCTTGATTGTTAATCAAAGAATTAAATAGATCATCGGGGTTTGAGTTTGTTCCTTCCGCTACTTGATAAGTGTAGTTGAAATCCAACGAGAAGTAATTTGCAAATCTTTTTCTGAAATCAAGCGTAATACCGCGTACGTTTGAGTAATCTTTGTTTGTGTAAATTGAATAAGTAACACCGTTTCTAGTTTGCTGTAAAGGACCGGCGGTAATCCAATTTCTAATATCTCTATAAAAAGTTGTGACATCGAGATAGAATCAGATCGCTAAATTCTTGTTTGAAACCGATCTCATACATTATTGTTCTTTGTGCTTCGAGATCAGGATTGCCGTAAGGTCCATAAGCCTGTCCGGTTTCTGGAACTTGGAATCTTCCGTTTTGGAATAAGAACTGAAAACTCGGTATTTGCAAAAAGTGACCATATGAAAATCTAAGAACTCCTGTTGCACTCATAGGATAAGCAATACCTAATCTTGGGCTTAACTGCCATTTTGGTTCGGCATCTTTGTAATACAACGGTTCTCTTTCTGCAATACTAAGATCTTCCATTCCCGCTCTTAGCGGAACATAAACATTCGGGTCTGTCGGATCGACTAAAATTTTGCCTTGTGAGTCGAAATAATCAAATCGTAAACCGAGATTTACTATCATATCTTCGTATTCAATTTTGTCCTGAATATATCCTGAAAACTCAACCGGGTCGGCGCTGTATTTTGTTCTGTTAGGTTGACTCGGATCCGGTATTGCCGGTTCGAAAGGTTCAACCGGTACACCGTTAACACGTCTCGGCTCAAGATTATAATCATCAAAAGCTAATTGATGTGCTCTTACTTCCGCACCGAATTTAACAAGATGCTTATCAGCTAACTGAGTTGTAAAATCAAACTTTGCTAGATATGTGTTGGTTTCTCTGAAAAATTGGTGAAGATTAGTTCCGGTAGTCAAATATGCATATGCAATTGTATTCAAAGAATCCGGGTGAAGGTATCTTGAATCCAAGGGGTTTTCATACAAATATTCATTAAAGTCTTTAAAGAAATATGATCCGCGCAGAGTGTAAAAGGTTCTTGAAGAAATTGTGTGGGTCAAACTAAGAGTCGTGTTATAAGCATTTGAATGTTTTGTAACATCACCGTCCGGATTCCACTTAAAGTTATGTGAGTAATCTCGGTAATCTTCTTTAGAATAAAGTCCTTCCAAATTTAATTTGAATGCCGTCGATACAAACCAACTTAAGTTTGCCTGCCCAATTATTCTTTCGCTCCAGTTCATCGGCACAACTTCAGCGTTGCCTTCGCTGCCATCCGGGTTAAATATTCGTTCGCCGTAAATGTTGCCATCATTATAATTATAACGAAGATTTGTAAAAAAAGTTAAATTATTATCGGTAAATGGAATTGGACCGGCTATACTTCCTTGAAAGTTGTGATTTATAAACGGATTAAAATCATCTATATGAGGATAATGGCTAGTAAAATTACTTAAATAATCACCGGAGTAAACTTTAATATTTCCCGAATATTGTTGGCTGCCTTCTTTAGTAACAGTATTAACAATACCTGAGAGCGCTTGGCCGTATTCGGCATTAAAGGTACCTGTAATAACTTGCAACTCCTGCACACTGCTGTTATCAATTTCAATACCTCTGCTGTTATCGTATGAATCTGTAATTGACACACCATTTACCCAGTATGCGATTTCTGTAGTTCTGCCGCCGCGAATGTGGAAGTTTCCGTCTGCGTCGGTATTTACACCTGCTTGAAGTTGAAGTACGTCATTTAATTCCGCCACGGGCAGGTTTGCAATTTCTTGTGCTGATACAAGTGACTGTGAGGCGGTAACATCTTTTTGTAAAGTTTCTCTGCCTTGAACAACGATTTCGCCAAGTTCAACTGATGCTTCTTGAAGCTCAACATCTTGGCGTGTTGTTAAGTCGATAGAAATTGAAACACCCTCAACAACTACCGGTTGAAAACCAACATATTGATAACGCACCGTATAAGTCCCGGGGAAATATTAAGAATAACATAGTCACCGTCAATATCGGTAGCAGCGCCAAGTTGAGTCCCTTCAATAGTAATATTCACAAAAGGCAGAGGTTCACCTGTGGCGGCATCCTTAACATGCCCGGCTAACTTTCCGGTTGTACCAGCTTGTAAAAACAAAGTTGGAACAAGTAACCCTAAAACAAAGAGTTGTAAAAATTTTTTCATTTGTAACTCCCCGGTATTATAAACTCTTTAAAACTGCTTTATAAATTTTCTCATCATAATATTAATTAAGTAACTTAAAGTTTAGGGAGCTTAACAGTTCCTCGTCAACGTAAGTATCAACGGAATCTTGGAGGTGAGAAATATACTTAAACAGAAGTTGATTTTGACGGTCCTCCCTAAAGACTTTCAAAACTTCTTCCTTTATAGAATTATATTCTATCGGTTTACTTTCTTTTTTGCCCAAAATTTTGAACAAACCATAATATCCGTCGATTTCGCGGGGTCCTAATAAATCACCGACAGATGTGTCCCAAAAGGTACATTTTAAAATACCAAATTTACTCAAAGGTGCAAATCCAATTTCACCGTTGTTTTTTGCCGACCATTCTCTCAAAGAATACTCTTGTGCTAGTTTCCCGAAATCTTCACCCGCTGCTAATCTATCCTTTAATTGGTTAGCAAGATTTTTGCTGTCTACAATTATCTCTTGAATATTTATTTCGTTATAAGTTGAGAAGAAATCGAGATTGTTTTCATAATACTTTTTCAATACCGAGTCTTCCACTTCAGTCTTTTTCGCAACTTCTTCAACTTTATACTTCAAAAAAAGATTGTTAAGCATAGTGTCATATTTTCTTTGTAAAATCTCATTATCATCGTAACCTTTTGATTCCGCTTCTTGTAAAAGAATATCTTGTATAACAAATCCTTCAATAGCTGCGTTCAATGCTTTTTCTGATCTTATTTTTGTTCTGTGAAATTCCGGTAATTTTTCAATTTTTCCGATTATTTCATCAGCATAAATAATTTTCCCGTTGTATTCGGCTACCGGCTGGTTTTCATGATCTTCAAAATTTTCAAGATTATAAAAATTTTCCGAAAGGGAATTTAAGACTGTACTAACACCTTCATTTTTTATTCGAAATTTTTCTCTGTCGAATAAAGAATCTACAAAATCTTGTTCGGATGGTTTTTTCTTTCTGATTTTAATTGTTGTTTCGATTTGTGATTTTTTCTGTAAGAATTGATACTCGGTTAAGAGCGGATTGTATTCTTTATCTTCAACTTTTATAATGCTGTAACCGGTTCTGGTTTTAACCGGTTCGGAAATTTCACCGATCTCAAGAGAATAAGCAGCTTCTTCAAATGCAGGGTCCATGTCTCCCCAAGTAAATTCACCGACGTACCCGCCGTTTTTGCGTAATGTGCTGTCTGTAAAAACTTGTGCAGCTAATGATTCAAAGCTGGCACCGGTTTGAAGCAGTTGATAAAGTTGCTCTGCCTCTTCTTTTGTTTTTGCATAAAGATGCCGGGCTTTTAATGTTTGGTTCATTTTTACGAATGCTTCTCTTATTTCTTTATCGGTTGCATCTATATTACCGTAAACTTCTCTATCCTTTAGGAATGCTAAAAGCGCTTGTTTGTAAGTCCACTCTTTTTTCTTTTTGATATTCTTCGTTTTGATAAACGCTTTCGTTATCATCGTAATATTTTAAAAGCAGTTCGTTCATCATATTATTTAAGATTGCCTTTCGTGTACGAATATTATCTTCGGCTCCTGCAAGTACTATATAATCAGTATAACGTTCTTCAAATTCATCAACAGAAATTTTATGATCTCCAACGCCGGCAACAACCTCTTCATCGGAAGTTGAGCAAGATTGTATCATCATCACAATCAAAAAACTGAAAAGCAAAATGAAACTTTTTTTCATATCATTAGTTTATCTAAAACTTTTTATCGTAATTGACGGTTTCTCCGTCGTTATGACAATTAAATAATAATCAGATTAATATCCTCAAGCGTTTTGCCAACATTAAATCTGACACCAAAGTATAATTCAATAAAAATTAGACTTTTCCATTAAATCTTTCTACTACCAAAATGGAGTATTTTGTTTAAAAATCAGCTCTTCAGGTTGAAAAACCCACCCTAATTGAGTGGTATTTTTATTTTACGGTAACTTGGCTTTTTGCTTTGTTAGTTAGATGCAGCTTGCCATATATGTTAAAAAAGTACGAATAGACCGACGACGGATGTACTTTAAAATCGTCTGCAATTGCAAGAGGACTTTTACCTTCGGTCACTTTTTTAAGAATATCAAATTCAGTGTTATCTAGAAATTTATTTTTGTCTAAGCGTGAATTCTTTTTATACGAAAAAAACTTTAGCGCTTTTCTTGCAATGTAAGTGTTCATCTTCGATCTGCCTTCAGAAACTTCTTTTATTGCTTTCAACATTTGCAGCGGTGGAGTTTTCTTTTCAATATAACCGTATGCACCTGCAATAAGAGCTTCGAACAAATTTTCACTTTCCGCATGTATAGTGAGTATAATTGTTTTTTGCTCAGCATGAATTTTTCTAATCTCTTTTATTCCTTCGATACCGGAAATACCCGGTAAATTTATATCCATTAAAATCACGTCGGGTGAAAGTGTAGGCGGCATTTTTGAATAATCTTCGCAGTTTGAAAAATCGGCGATGCACCTAAACTCATCTGTTACGCTGATAAATTCTTTTAAGCCGTTTCGTATTGTTTCGTTATCTTCAACAATTGCGATGGTGATCATTTAGATAGTCCGAATAATCTTTGAGAATTTGTGAAATGCCTTATTCCAAATTAAATTTTTTCAAATCATTATTGTACTATCAAAACAAGGGGATTTTTAGATGGAACGGTCGTTCACTGTTTAACATGCCACCCAAATTGGTGGATTTAGGAAATGGGATCTGAAAGCTATACTAATCCTTCTTTGATTGCTTTAACAACAGCTTCCGACTGTGAATGCACATGCAGTTTTTTATAAATGTTCCTGAAGTGAAAACGAACAGTTTCAATACTTATGTTAAGTGAATTTGAGATCGCTTTTATGCTGTGACCTTCAACTAGTCCGCTTAGTACTTCTTTTTCTCTCGGGGTTAAATGGGTAGAATTTTCTTCGGGATGAACAACTTTCTTGCTCTGTTGAAAAAAGTTCACAACTTTTCTTGCTATATGTGAACTCATCGGAGCTCCGCCTTCATATGCTTCTTTAATAGCTTCAAGCAATCTTGACGGTGGAGTTTTCTTTACTAAGTAGCCGCTCGCCCCCGCAAAGAGTGCATCAAAAACTCTGTCGTTTTCATCATAGATTGTAAGTACGAGAATTATGCTGTCTGGATAAATTTCTTTTACTTTTTTAATTCCCTCTATTCCTGACATTCCAGGAAGATCTATATCCATTAACATAATATCGAAGTCCAAAGTTTTAATTTTTTTTAGGAGGTCTTCACAGTTCGAAAATCCGGCGCTGCAGTGATAACCATCCATGCCGTCAATTAGGACTTTCAATCCCTCGCGAATCGTTTCGTTATCTTCTACTATTACTATTTTTATCATATTATTTATACTTGATGTTACGATCACAAAACTCTCTTTTATATTCAGAGACAGGTTTCTGCGCCTCTACTTTTTAGCATTTTATTCCGACTTTTTATAAAAATTTTGAACAACTAAATGTTTTTTAATTAGCTTGAAATTGCACAATAACTTACACATCTTAATTGCAATAAAAAAGTGAAAGGAAAGGTTTATGCCATCCGAACATTCAAAACCAAAGAAAGAAAGATTAAGTTTTTTTGTTACACATGATTTATCGAAAAAAGTAAATAAAATTTCTAAACAGACAAATCAAACAGTTAGTGAATTAACATGTAAAGCGCTACAAAAATACATCGAACAAATTGAAAAAGAGAAAATCGAACGAGAATTGGAAGATGGATATAAAGCAAACCACGATTATTATTTAAGATCCCAGAAAGAGTGGAACTATGCAGATAAAGAATAAAACCGGAATTGTTGTGCAACTGTCTTAGAGGAGAGAGTATCTACTGATATGAATAAACCTTAATCCAATGATAAAGAACAAAGACTTATCACTAAACTAGGAAATCTTGGAAAAAGTTAGCGATACGTAACTGAAATTGATAAAGCGCTTAAAATTTCTCTTTCACTTCAATAACTCAAAGAACACTAAAATTCTACTGATGGTGTAAAATTTTCACAAACAAAAATTTATGCATTTTCCGTGTAAATAATAAGGGATTTCGGAGAGTGCGTTAATCAATTTTGCCGCGAAATATTAATCGCGTGCCTTTCTGTGTTTCTGACTCTATAATCAATTTACCACCAATTTGTTTTGCACGATCGCGCATATTTTTTAAACCGTTTCCGGAATATTGATCATCTGTCGAGAAACCTTCGCCGTTATCCGAAAGAATCAGTTTCTAAATTTTTACCGTTGATGTGTGCATCCAAAGTAATCTCTGAACAGTTGCTGTGAGTTATTGAGTTGTTAATTCCTTCCTTAAAAATTAGGAAGAGATGTTGACGGTGTTCCATCGAAAGCGAAACCTTCTCAAGTGATTTAAGATTTTTTGAAGTAAACGAAATATTTGTCATCGCCAGCAATTCCGAATAAGTATCTTCGAGACGCAAAATCAGATCATAAAGAGTATCACGTTTGGGATTTACCAGCCAGACAATGTCACTCATTCTATCAATCAAAGAACGCGAGTCTTCGCTAATACGTTTTAAATTCTTTTGAACACTTTGATCTTCGTTTTTTAATTTTTTCGAAATAACTTCGCTTAATATTGATATCTCCGTTAAACTTGAGCCGATATTATCGTGAAGATCGGCAGCTAATTTTGTTCTTAATCTTTCGACTGCAAGCATCTGTTGAACACGGGCTGTTACAAAGTAAACAATCAATCCGGTAATTGTTATTATAAGAAGTGTAATAAACCACAAAGTTGACCAAAACGGCGGAAGTACTTTCACTTCAATTGATGTTCCCTCATCATTCCAAAGACCATCATTATTAGAACCTTTCACTCTAAAAGTATAATCACCAGCGCCAACACCAGAGTAAGTTACAAACCTGCGGTTGCCCGCTGGTATCCAATCATTATCATATCCCTCAAGCATATATATATATTGATTTTTTTCTGGTATAGTATAATCAAGAGCGACATATTCAAACGTCATTACATAAGAGTCGTGCGGCAGTTCTATTTTATCGGTCTCTAAAATAGATTGCTTCAGTGGAGAGTCTTCGGAAATAGGAACCGGTTTATTGAACAATTGAAAATCTGTTATATATACTTCCGGTATGTGTCGATTATCTTTGAGATCTTCCGGGTAAAAAGCGGTTAAGCCATTTATACCACCGAAAAACATCTCACCGCGTGAACTTCTGAAATAAGCTCCCCAATAAAATTGATCGCTTTGCAGACCATCGCTTTCACTATAATTTCTAAAGGTTTCTTCATTGGGATTAAATTTTGAAAGTCCGTTATTTGTACTCAGCCAAAGATTACCTCTTTCATCTCCCAATATTCCGTAGATAGCATTGTTCGGAAGACCGTCTCTTTCTGTGTAGTGAACAATATTAACTTGTTCAGAATTATTTGAAGGATCTTTTGTGATTATCATCCGGTTCAAGCCACCCGAAACTGTTCCAACCCATAAAATAATTTTATCCGGACTCGATGAGGGATCTTCATAGAGTGAAATTATTCTATTATCACTTAAACCAATAATTTCGGTTGTACTACTTTTATATTTATAAAATTCTATTTCACCGCTGTTTTGTGAATCGATTTTTTCAAGAGATGAAATTCTGTTTAAACCATTCCAAGTACCGATCCATAAATTATTCGCTCTGTCTTCATATATACATTTTGATTGAATTCTATCATCACTAATTGTTGAAGAATTTTGCGAATCATGTTGAAACCTGATAAAATTATTTTCTTCTGAGACGAAAAGACTTAAGCCGGATTCCGTTCCGATCCATAAGTTACCGTATGAATCTTCATAAATATCTTGGATTGTATTACTCGGAACTGTTTTCGGATTGGTTGAACTATGAGTAAAGTGTTCAAAAGAATTTCTATCATTTTTATCTTTACTGTTTAGTCTATTCAATCCACCGCCCCAAGTTCCTATCCACAAAGTTTTTTTTCTGTCTTCATATATTGATGTAACGCTATTATCGCTAATACTTGCCGGAACATCTTCATCGTGTTTATAATGAACAAAATTTTTCGATTCATTGATGAAACGATTGAGTCCACCGCCCAACGTACCGACCCACAACATTCCGTCGCTGTCTTCAAAAACTGCGCGAATCATGTTGCTGCTCAGCGAATTGGGATCCGATGGGTTGTGCCTGTAGTGAATGAATCTTTTACTGAAAGGATTATATTTATTTATTCCTCCACCGGCTGTACCAATCCAAATTAAGCCGGATCTGTCACCGGTTATGAATCGGATTATATTATTGTTTAGTCCTGAAGGGCGCATTGGATCTTGCGATATATTTCTGAACTTTTCTTCGCTCGAGTTGAGAATACTTAAACCACCTTCGGTACCAATCCAAAGTGCACCACTCTGATCTTCAAAAAGTGAATTAACATTATTATTTATCAAACTGTTTTCGTTATCGGCTTCATAAGCGTACGAATCAAATTTCATCGTTGAAGGTGTGAGTTTGTTTAATCCTCTTCCGTATGTGCCAATCCAAATTGTTCCGTTTTTATCAATCAGCAATGACAAAATAAAGTTGCTGCTTATACTGTTGAACATACCGGGGCTGACCGTGAATCGTACAAATTTTTCTGTTGCTGAATTAAATCTATTTAATCCACCACCGTTAGTTCCGATCCATAAAAAGCCGAAATTATCTTCTACAATATCTCGTATGCTATTATGACTAATACTGTTTTCATCGGTTAAACTATACTTATATTTAACAAAAGTTTCATCTTCATAATTAAATCGATTTAGCCCGCCGTTATTAGTACCGACCCATAAATTTTTCCGGCTGTCCTCAAAAATAACTCGCACATCATCTTGACTTATACTCGCCGGATCATCCGGATCATGTTTGTAACTGGTAAATGTCTGCTGTTCTCTGTCGAATTTGTTCAAACCGCCATTACTTGTACCAACCCATAAATCTTGATTACTGTCTTCGCATAAAGTCCAAATAAAATTATCCGAAATTGAGTTTGTATCATTTTCATTATGTCTGAAGATTGTGAAATTGTAACCGTCGTATTTATTCAATCCGTCTTCGGTACCGAACCACAAAAACCCTTTGCTGTCTTGCAATATGCAATGAGCAGTTACTTGGGATAATCCCATTTCCGGAGTTAGGTGTTCAAACTTGATTTCTTTATCTTGGGAGAAGTGTGAATTAAAATACCCTAAAAGTAGTGTTGTTAGAATTACAGTAAAAACATTCAAAAAAGAAGAAACAATTTTATTAAAGGGAACAAATTTTAATGAATCCAATTCGATATTTGCGATGTGGGGATTGCTCATGAATGGGAATTGATGTTTAGTACAGATCTCAAAATTATTGAACCATTATTTATCCTAAAAATACAGGAAATAAGGATAACGTTCTAATCTAATAAGCCATTTGAGTGAAGTTGAAATCTGCTCAAGTTTGGGAAGGATTGACTTACAATATAATGAGCCCGCTTCAAAAAGGTCATTCCCATGAAAACGGGAATCTCAAACCTTCATAAAGCTTAGTGAGTGTTTACAAAATTTATTTATATTGTGGTTTCAAACTTTCCAAATCATTAAATATTTCTTATGAACCAACCGGATATAAAAACAAAAGCAGTAAACACAACAAAAGAATTTATTCAGCAATTGAATAAATATCATTTTAGGACAAGCGAGATCACTGAAAAGCAATATCACTTTGAGTTTGATGTCCTTAGAGAAAAAGAAAAAGTGAAAGTATTGGTTTACTTCGGTAAAAAGGGATTAAAAACTGTTATTCAAGGAAATCAAAAGAGCGATCTCTACAAAGAAGTCGAGGAAATAGTAACCGGGAAGCTCTATTTAGATTTTGATGAACAACAATTCGATGAACCGGAAAAATATATCGGTTCGGATGAAACCGGAAAAGGTGATGTCTTTGGTCCAATTGTTACATGTGCGGTTTATGTTGATAAAAACACTAATAAAAAATTACGATCAGTTGGCGTACGTGACAGCAAAGACATTGGTCAACAGCAAATAATTAAAATAGCCAAAGAAGTAGAAAAGATAGTTGGTGACAATTACGAAATCATCAGCATCAATCCGTCAAAGTACAATCAGCTCTATGAAAACTTCGGCAATATCAACGAAATCTTAAACTGGTCTCATACCAAAGCAATTGAAAATCTTCTCAGCAAAACTTCTGCCGAAGTGATAATCACCGATAAATTCCGGAAGAAGGATTTAGACTTCTCAAAAGAATTTAATTTTTCCAACTATACAATTATACAAGAACCAAAGGCGGAAAAATATACTGCCGTTGCTGCCGCATCGATACTTGCAAAGAAAAAACAACTCGATTGGTTTGAGCGGCAAAAGAAAAATGGACTGCCGTTGATTCGCGGAGCTTCACAGGAGGTAAAAGAACTCGCAGAAACTCTGCTAAAAGTTAACGGGAAAAAACAGTTAAGTGAGTTTGCCAAAATGCACTTCAAAACAATAAAAAGTTTAATCTAACAAGATTCTCGTTATCCTTTTATAAGAGAAGTTATATTTCTTATATTTGCAGAGCTTAAAAAGAGAAGTAATAATTTAGAGGAAACTATGGCTAAAAGAGGAACCGGTGTAAAGAGAATAGGAATATTAACCGGCGGAGGAGACTGTCCCGGTTTGAATGCTGTAATAAGAGGTGTTGCAAAACCGGCGCATGATCATGGATTGAAAGTTATTGGAATTTTGGATGGTTTCGAAGGACTTGTAGAAGGAAGAGCAAAAGAACTTTATAATAAAGATGTATCCGGAATTTTGGCGAGAGGCGGTACTATACTTGGTTCATCAAACAAAGGCGACCCTTTTCATTGGCCGGAAGAAGACGTTAACGGTGAGATTCAAATAGTTGATAGATCAAAAAACGCTATCCGAAATTATGAAGGTTGGAACCTCGACTGCGTAATTGCAATCGGTGGCGACGGCACAATGCACATTGCCCAAAAACTGACAGAAATGGGGATGAACATTGTCGGCGTTCCCAAAACTATTGATAACGATATAGATTCAACTGATCAAACATTTGGTCATGATTCTGCTGTTTACGTTGTAACCGAAGCAATAGACCGCTTACATACAACCGCTTCATCTCATCACCGTGTTATGGTGATTGAAGTTATGGGAAGATATGCCGGTTGGATTGCGCTTCACGGCGGACTTGCAGGCGGCGCCGATATTATTCTCATCCCGGAAATACCTTTTAGTTGGGAAGCCGTTTACGATAAAGTTGTTGAAAGAAATATGATGGGTAAACGATTTTCAATTGTTTGCGTTGCCGAAGGTGCAAAACCTGAAGGCGGAGAGATGGTAGTAAAGAAAACCGATAAAAAACGTACCGATCCAATTCAACTTGGAGGAATTGGAAAACTAGTTGCCGATAAAATAGAAGAAAATTCAGGACTTGAAACTCGCTATACTGTCCTCGGTCATTTGCAACGAGGCGGTAGTCCTACTCCTTATGATAGAATACTATCTACAAAATTCGGTACTTTTGCAATTGAGATGGCAATGAAGAAAAAATTCGGCAGAATGGTTGCTTTAAAAGGATTAGAAGATAGCGAGTGTTAGAATTGAAGATGCAATTGCAAAACAGAAGTTAGTTAAGAAAACCGATCAAGCTGTGCGAGCAGCCGTTGCAGTCGGGATGAGTTTTGGTACAGAAGATTTATGATTTTTCTTGCAAAGAAAATTAAATAATACTATTTTTTCAGTCTCGATTTCTGAGAAAAATGTTCTTTTAGTATTTAGAATTAGTTTAGTATTTAATAAAGATTGGGGTCGTAGTTCAGTTTGGTTAGAACGCCTGCCTGTCACGCAGGAGGTCGCGAGTTCGAGTCTCGTCGACCCCGCATAATAAAAAAGCTTCACAGTTTACTGTGGAGCTTTTTTGTTTTGTAACAGGTCAAGGGACTTTGTCTCGCCTGCCGCGTCGAAGCCGTGCTTTGGCGAAGACTGGCCTGCCCGCCGCAGTCGTTTTTTGACGGAGGAGGGTCAACCCCGCTCTTAAAGCCTTGTAATTCAATGAGTTACAGGGCTTTTTGTTTTGAAGGGAAAGCACTGAAGTAATTAGGAGATCAGAAGCAGTCCATTTAGAATAAAACTCCTCGTTAACAGCCACGCAATTTTTTTAAGCAAGAGAGCTTTGATAATAAACTCCCGGGAATTCCTAGCTGATCTATGATTCTTAATTTAGCGTCAAGACTATAAACTGCATCCCCCGATGTAATATAGAGCACCTCTCCATTGGGTCCCCAATTACAATTTGTAGTTTGTCCCGGAACATCGATCTTTTCAATTACTTCGCCATCCAGATTTATAATCCAGATACCGCCGGGTCCGGTTGAGTAAATAAGTCCGTCCCTGCCCAGTTTCATACCATCGGTTGTTCCTTCCAGCGATTTATCCATCTCAACTAGAATGCTTTTATTGGTTATTGTAGAATCATTAACTATATCCCAAATAAACAGTGTTTTTTCTTGGGAATCCGATACAATCAATTTATCTTCATCGGGTGATAAGATAATACCGTTTGGTCTTATCAATGTACTATCTAATAAATATAAATCGCCTTCGGACGTGAATTTGTAAATTCCATAAAATCCCAACTCCTCTTGTTCTTTACTGATGCCGTAAGGCGGATCGGTAAAGTAAATTGAACCTCTTGAATCCACGGTAAGGTCATTGGGACTATTGAAGGGTTTCCCATTATAATTATCGACAAGTAGAATTTCATCTTTGTCTTTTGTCAGCTTTGCAACTCTACGCTTGCCGTGCTGAGCAAGTATCAAATTGCCTTCAGCATCGAGTGCAAGTCCGTTTGAATTGCCAGAGGGTTTGTAATAAACTTCAGTGCCTGTGTCTTCCGTCCACGCGTAGATAGTATTTTCAGGTATGTCGCTGAAAAGTAATTTCCCATCAACCCAAACCGGTCCTTCAACAAAAGTAAAACCGTCGGCTAATTTTTCCAGCTTATAATTACTTTGAGCATCGAAGCCAAAAAATAGAACAACTAATGAAACGATAATAAATATTCTCGTCATTTTATTATATCTCCTAAAAAATTATAATAATCAGATTGCTTACTACATAATACATATAGATAACTCTTCTAAAGAATTTTTTCAAACACAATTTCAGACCATATTAAAAAAATCATAGATATACTTATTCTTAGCTTTTTCATAACTTGCAATTGTTACATCTGGAAAAGTACTCTTTATTTCTATAAGAAAGAGAAGTAAAAAGAATACTTTACCAAGGGAAAAAAGAAATTATGATTAGTGTTTTTATCTGGTAGATCAAAGCATCAATAAGTATCGGATTATTAACAAATAAACGGAGTAAAAATGAAGTACAGAAAATTAGGTAAAACCGGTTGGGATGTATCTGAAATAAGTTTCGGAGCATGGGCAATTGGAGGAACATGGGGTAGTGTTAATGATGATGAATCCTTGAAAGCCCTTAATAGAGCTGTTGATTTGGGAATCAACTTTTTTGACACGGCGGATGTTTATGGTGATGGGAGAAGTGAGAGACTTTTAGCAAAGCTAAGAAAGGAAAGATCAGAAGAAATTTTCATCGCCACTAAAGCCGGTAGAAAATTAAATCCTCACACAGCTGACGGGTATAATAAGGAAAATCTGACTTCCTTCATTGAAACAAGTTTACGAAACCTAAATACCGATTCTCTTGATTTGCTCCAGCTTCACTGTCCGCCAACGGAAGTATATTATATGCCGGAAGTCTTCGGCTTTTTGGATGAGCTTGCTGCAGAGGGAAAAATAAAATACTACGGTGTAAGTGTTGAGAAGGTTGAAGAAGGACTTAAAGCTGTGGAATTTCCAAATGTTCAATCAATTCAGATAATATTCAATATGTTCAGACAAAGACCTGCTGAATTATTTTTTGATAGGGCGAAGGAAAAAAATGTTGGGATTTTGACAAGAGTTCCTCTTGCCTCAGGTATGCTTACAGGAAAGTTAACAAAAAATTCCGAGTTCGAATCAGACGACCATCGTAATTTTAACAGAAACGGAGAAATGTTCGATAAGGGAGAAACCTTCTCCGGCGTTGATTATGATTTAAGTCTTGAAGCAGTAGAAAAACTAAAAGCAATCTGCCCTTCGGATATAAGTATGGTACAATTTGCATTAAAATGGATTCTTATGCACGACGCTGTTACTTGCGCTATACCCGGCGCAAGAAATGTTAATCAAGTTGAACAAAATAGCTCAGTTTCTGATATACAGCGAAATACCGACCGAGATTATGGATGAGGTAAAAAATGTTTACGATCGATATATAAAAAATAGTGTTCATCAACTATGGTAGATATAAATGATATTATAGAATTTAAGTACAATAAGTAGATATCAATGATAAAGTACAATTCTATAACGCGCATCACCGCTTCTAAGTCTATCAAGTGCTTTATTGACATCCTCAAATTTGAATTTTTCTATAACCGGTTTGATACCGTGGAAGATTCGTAAAGTCGAGCATTTTTGCAATTGTACCTGGGCTACCAACCGGAGAACCGGAAATTGAACGCTGTCCCATAATTAAAGAGAATGCTCCTATGTTCAACGGCTCTAATGTTGCACCAACAAAATGGAGTCTACCTTTAGGTTTTAAAGTGCTTAGATACAATTCCCAATTTAGCGCAACGTTTACTGTTGATATTATCATATCAAAGTGGCCGACAGAACTTTCTATTTCTTTTTCGTCTCTTGAATTAAGAGTATGATGAGCTCCCAATTCCAAAGCTTCTTTTCTTTTACTTTCACTCGAAGTAAATGCTGTTACCTCACACCCCCAAGCATTTAGAAATTCTAATGCCATATGTCCGAGTCCGCCGATTCCGATTACCGCTACCTTATCTGTTGGTTTCACATCATACTGAACTAGTGGATTAAAAACAGTAATTCCTCCGCAGAAAAGCGGGCCGGCTGATTCTAAATCAACTCCATTGGGAATAGGGACAACACTCTGGGCTTGTGCTCTTACTTTATCTGCAAATCCGCCATGGTGTCCGACTATTGTAGCTTGCTGCCCAGCGCATAAATTTTGGTTCCCTGACCGACACTGTTCACATTCATTGCAGTAACCTGAATGCCAGCCCAAACCAACAACTTGTCCAACCGATAAATTTTTAACATGAGAACCTGCCTCTAAAATCTTACCAACAACTTCATGGCCAGGAACAAGCGGGTAACTAGACATGCCCCATTCATTATCAATTACGCTTAAATCGCTATGACAAATACCGCAGTATAAAACCTCTATTTCAACTTCATCCCGCTTTAACTCACCGGGATCATACTCGAATGGTTTTAATTCTCCTTTTGGTTCAAATGCTGCATATGCTTTTATCATAAATATTCTCCTTTGGTTTGTAATTCGTTTACTATATCCATCAACAAAATTTTGGGCTAATATAATTCCCAAAACACTCAATAATCTTTTAAAATAATAAGTTTGATAAAACTAGAATCGAAACGGAGAGTAATTCACTTCTTAATCTACCAAAAAAAGTATGATTGTAATTAAATTTTCTTAAAATAGTTTAAAAACGATGTCTTGCAGATGAGAGAACTTTCTTGAATTACAGCTTCAGTTCCAATTTTTTATTCTGTAAATTGATTTTAATTTATGTAATAACAAAAAATATTATTTTGATAACTGCGAATTATCTAATTGATAAATTAAAGTATTCAATATATTGAGAAGCGTAAAAAAATACGTAAAAAGATATAGATCTCATGGAACAATAGTTGACATGACTAATTTGTAAATACGAATATTTTTGGGATAAAAATACTTTTCAATTTTATGATCCGGATAAAAAAATAGTGGGTATTGGAAAAAGGCTGCTTTGTAATTAAAGACGGCAGTTCCTCAAAAACTATTTTACTAACGGAAAGAATCGCACTCTAATTTCATCTCTGAAATTAATTATTAGGAGAAAGATAAATATGAATATTGTTTCAAAACTGAACGAGCTCATCGCTTTACTTTCTTGTGTTAATATTATTATTAAACTTCACTTTCAGCTTTGGATGCAGCGAAGATAAATCGACGGAACCCGCAGAATCCGAAAGTAAAACCGTTGAATTTTGGCTTACCGATCCAACTAGTGATATTAAGTTTGCAAAACAAAAAAATATAGCGGTTTCACAGAGTTCAAATAGTGACGAAACTATTTTCGTCAATGCTTCT
>JAXHMN010000005.1:0-4641 GCA_034521465.1 Melioribacteraceae bacterium
TTGGGCATATTAATGGATATGTTGTCTTTAGATCATTTTTCAATAAAAAAGCGGGAGCCATGAATAAATTGTTTTCAATTTTAACTATATTTTTGTTAGTTACAATAACATCGTACGCTCAATGGACCCAGCAAAACAGTGGTACGACGAGTTTCTGCGGGGTGTTGATTTTCAAACTGAAAACTATGGCATTGCAGTTGGAAACAACGGTACATTTTTAGAAACAAGAGATGGTGAAAACTGGGCAAAAGATCTCACAGTTCAACAATTGATTTTTATGACGTAGCTCTTTGGGTGACTCATCACTTGTTGTAGTTGGATGAATAGCGGACTTGTAATAACTTCAACAAACAGAGGTGCTCACCTCGATGCTGTTTTTATGAACAACTCGAAAAAAAATTATTCGGTTAAATGCAAGAAGCGACGGTAGTTACTTTTTTACTCAAAGAGACAGATTCTTATACTATGAACTAACTAATTCAACGACAATCGAGAATGCTTTAGTTGATACTTTATTATTAACTTCTTCCTATTTGAATATTCTGGAAATATCACCATATGAAGACGTTATTTTTATAAGTACTCATGCCAAAATAGATGTTGATCGATCATAATGCTTACTCAATCTATCGTAGTTTTGACGAGGGAAACACTTGGGAGCAATCCTGATTCCTTTCCCTACGGTGAAAATGAATATGAACATTTTTACAGAATGCACTTTGTGAATTCGAGTGTTGGTTTTATAGGTGGTACAAATCATGCCGAAACAATATCAGCCGATGTTTACAAAACTACAGATGGAGGCGAAACATTTACCCAAGTTTATTCAAATGGTGGGGCTGAAGAGATAACTGATATTTTCTTTATAAATGAAAATTACGGTTGGATTGTTTTGGACTATGACGTAGTTATGCGGACTGTTGACGGCGGTGAAAATTGGTCTGAAAGCAACTGAAGGAATGGGCGGCAATATCGTGGATATTGAATTTGTAAATGAAAATGTTGGTTATTGCTGTCGGTTTTCAAGGAGCAATTTATAAGACTACAAACGGCGGCGGTTCGGTTACTTCGGTTGAAGATAATTCTCAGTTGCCAAATGAACTTAGTTTGGCGCAAAACTATCCAAACCCATTTAACCCGAAGTACAACAATAAGTTATTCGTTACCAAAACAAAGCAACGTGTCGCTTAAAGTATATGACGTAATCGGTAGAGAAGTTGCCGAACTTACTAACTCGGAAAAAGCAGCAGGAACTATAAAGCTGATTTCAATGCGGAAAATTTATCAAGTGGAATTTATTTCTATACTTCGAGCGCAGGAAGTGTTAAGCAGACAAAGAAAATGATGCCGATAAGATAATTAGCAGTTAGATTCACCTTAAATTTTGGAGAGGTCTTTGTTGGAAGACCTCTTTTTCTAAATCTTGTTACGTTCCGTGAAAATATAAAATTATCAGTAAATGAAATAAGGTTATCTCGATTGGGATGTTACTTATCCTCAAGCTTAAACGAACGAGTTTCAGGTTTACCCGTTCGGATTAAATCTTATTAGTTCTTAAGGGTTTTTTACATCAAATAAATAGTTTATAACAAAAATTATGCAGTTAAAACATGATATCAAAAAGATCGAAAACAATATTATTCACTTCTATCTCTTTTATTGCTTTCTTGAGCTTAATTTATAATCCGGAAATGCTTTTCCAAAGCAGAATAATAATGAATTAGAATATTGAGAACTTTTCCTGAAGAACATGAAATCCGCAGGCAAGAGCCGAGATGGAATACCTTATGACCAGGAGACCCGGTTACAAAGGAGGTCCCGGATAATATAAGAGCCAGAGAAGTAAGATTCTCTAAACAAATTCCAGCAATAAAGAATTCCAAAGGCAGCAACCAAATACAATCGGAAGAATGGGCTTCATTGGGACCACAAACGTTGGAGGCAGAACCCGTGCGATACAGCAGAATGTAAACGGATCCGAATACCTTATTAGCCGGGGGCGTATCCGGTGGTGCATTTTAAAACCACAAACGGTGGAGAAAGCTGGTACCGTGTAACATCTTCGTCAATAGTTCATAGTGTTACAACAATTGTGCAGGTATGCTCGTCTCGGGAAGACGAATAACTGGTACTTTTGCAGGAGGCGATGTCCATGGCACGTTCCAATTACTCTCTTCTATCACATTCCTCATTCTACAGAGGAAACGGAATTTACCGATAATCAACTGACGGTGGTGGAAGTTGGAGTTATTCCTATGCTACTTTTAGACGGAATACCATTCTTTCTAAACGATTTCAAGTAGTTCATCGTTAACAGAATTGACCCTTCGGTAGAGAATGAAACTCATTTATACGCGGCAACATTGGGGTCATTGCTCCCGTTCAACTGACGGCAGGTGAAACCTGGGCATGACTGTTTCGTGAGGATCCGGCTAATTCATCGGTATATACGGATGTAGAAAGTTGCTTCAAATGGTAAAATCTATGCAACGCTCAGCTCAATTAATCGAGCAGGGAGGCTAGCCGATACTTCAGGAATATTTATGTCTGAAGACGGTGAGACTTGGACTAATATTACACCGAATGATTTCCCGTTTATCATGTAAGCGGACTGTAATGGATATATATGAAATCTGATCCCAATATAGCATATTTTCTTTCTCATACTCCGCTCGCATAACGAGACCGATCATTCGCTATATCGTTTTGAAGAACTCGATTCATCATATACTGGGAGAACTTATCTGAGAATGCTGATACCACATGATACTACCGACCGTAAAATGTCATTATAGTTCACAAAGAGCTTATGATCTTACCGATCGGGGTTAAACCGGATGATGAGAACTATGTTTTTATAGGCGGAGTAAATCTTTACAGAACAACCGACGGTTTTCAAAATCCCGATGAAGTGCAGTTTATCGGCGGTGATAGATTTGGTGGTCACGGCATAGTTGAAAATACCTGGGTGGATCAGTCATCGGAGAATATTCTCACACGATGATCCGGAATGAAATGTATATCGGAAATGACGGAGGTGTAAAAAAGACCGATGATTGTACCGCTGAGGAAGTAAAATGGAAAGACCTCAGCAATAATTATATTACAACCCGCAATTCTATTCCATCGCTATGAATGAAGTTGAAGCGGGAAAAGAATTTGCTTGTAGGCGGTTTACAAGATCGAGATATCAAATTGACTTTCAATCTAAAAGAAAAATCACCTGGCATAATGTCGATATAGGTGACGGAACATATTGTGCGGTTTCGGATGAATGGACATAATTTCTATGTTGCAAATCAACATACTACAATTAGCAGATTTTACTCACCCTCCGGTGAGTTCAGTGGTTCGACAAAATTTGAAAAGCATGATGTTTATCCCGGACTTGCCCCATACGATCAATTGTTTGTGAATCCTTATATATCAGACCCTAATGATCATGACGTTCTGTATATTGCTTCGAAGATTGGGGATAAGGAGAATCAATAATGTAGCTTCAAGTACAAACACCGATGACAGATTTACTTCCTGCGGTACACGGCGGAGTAAAGTCTATCCGCCTTGAGTGTTTTGACAAATATACCCCTCATGTTCTAACTTACGGAACAATTGACGGTACAGTATTCCGGCTCGAAAATGCGGATGTGTCGGATGAGGACGCAATTGATACCTCCGATACTTTCCTGATTCAGGCGTATGTATAGCTCAATCCATACAATCCTTCAATATACAAAAACTTACTGTCACTTTTCTAACTATAATGTAATCAGTATCTTTCATTCAACAGACGGTGGAGAGACCTGGAATAATGTAAGCGGTAACCTGGAAGAAAATCCCGACGGTTCCGGTTCAGGTCCTTCGGTCAGATGGATAACTTCCTTACAAACGGATTCTACAAAAATCTATTATGCGGCAACCTCCGCAGGGCTTTATTCAACAACAAATATAGAAGCGGATAATGTTCTATGGAGAAAAGAAGGAAGAGGAACTATCGGCAGCGCTGTTGTCTCAATGGTTAAAGCGCGCGAGAGCGACGGATTAAGTTGTGGCATCTACCCACGGGGTAGGTGTTTTTGCTAAAGGATTTGATAACTCCGTTACAGGTATTGAGGATAATTTTGTAAACAAAGATTATAGATTAAACCAGAATTTTCCAATCCATTCAATCCTACTACTACAATAAGCTATTCAATTCCCAAATCAAGTGATGTAAAACTAAAAGTATATGATATAACCGGACAAGAAATAGCTGAACCTGGTTGATGAAAAAAATCAGCAGGTTCATACAAAGTTGCAAGTTTGATGCATCTAGTCTCTCAAGCGGAATCGTATTTTTACACTTTAACAGCCGGTAATTTCTCCGAAACGAGGAAAATGATGCTTCTCAAATAACGACAAATGTCATAAGCAAAACAAATAGAAGAAAATTAAAAAAAATAATATCTCTTGGTTAAGAAATACATAAAAAGATAACTTGTCCCACATTTCAAAAACTTAATGAAGGTTAACAATGTGAATAGATTGCTTTTTCTACTTTACTACTTTTATCAATAACATTACCAATACAAGATTGAGAATTAAAACTAACTCTTGATGATTTTAATGATTCTAATTTAGATAAACTTCTAATAAGGAGAA
>JAXHMN010000006.1:0-50269 GCA_034521465.1 Melioribacteraceae bacterium
TGCGCTTCCGGGCTGCGCTACGTTCCGAGCTTAAAATTTAGACTGTAAATCTAATAAAAATTGTTTAATTTCTTCAAGGTCATTATGAAGTGAATTGGGTTTAACTTGAGGTTCGGAAGGTTTTGTTACAGGTTTATCTAAAACAGTCTCTTCACTTTCGGTGGCGCTATAGTTATCTTCTTCTTCAAGAATCCGCTTTGCTCCCTCAATTGTATACTTTTCGTCCCGAAGTAATTTTTTTATTCTTAAGATTAAATTGATGTCTTTGTTTGTGTAGATCCTATTACCCGCTCTATTTTTTCCGGGTTTTAATATTTTCAAATTCCGATTCCCAATAGCGAAGTATATATTGTTCTAAACCGGTAATTTTACTTACTTCGCTAATTGAGTAATACAATTTCTTTAACCCAAAATCTTTCATAACTAACTCTTAATTTGTGGTTTAGAGAAAATAAATAATCGTTTCTATAATAGCAAGATTAAAGTTTTGCGTGATACTTTAGTTTAGAATAGATTTGTAAGTTGTTATATATATAGCAAGTATCTTAAACAGCTAATTTTAATAATTACTTAATTGTTTGATGAGAAATGCTCCTGCAATATAACTTTGCAGTTTAAATCCGGATATATAACCATCGCAAGCTGCAGCAGTTAGAAGTGTTTTTCTAAAATCTTCCCTAGTAGATAAATTTGATATATGGATCTCAACTTTTACGGTTTTACAAACTGTTAAAGCATCCCGGATCGCTACTGAAGTATGCGAAAATCCTCCCGGGTTAATTATAATCCCGTCAAAATAACTATCAGCTGATTGTATTTTATCGATTAGTTCACCTTCGTGATTACTTTGGAAAAATTCAAAGTAAAAATCGGGAAATGTTTTTTTAAGTTCTATTTCAACATCGGTTAGTGTGAAAGTGTTGTAATGCTCCTTTTCCCTCTTACCGAGCATGTTTAAGTTAGGGCCGTTAAGTACAAGTATTTTCATTTGGCTTCATCCATTTCTTCAATTAATTCTCTAAGTCTTGGTGGCAAGTAGACGCTGTCAACTCCTAGTTCACTAAGTGCGGCAGCTAGAGTCATAACTTTTCTTTGAGTTGATGCCAATTTATTAATTACAATTACCTTATTTTCTTTTAATATACAATAACCACCTTTAAAATCACCTCTCTCAAATCTGACCGATGCTCCCATCTGAGTTGCGTGAGATTTTAAATCCGATAAAATACTTTCAAATTCTTTCTCTTTGATCTTCATTTTTATTCTTTAACGGTTTGAACAAACTTAGATAAATAATTACAATGTAGGAAAATACTAAAATTAACGGGAAAGGTCCGAAATGCTTTACTCTTTTTTAAATGATTCAACGAGAGTTGATTGTTCAATTTCATTATTCATCAATTCTGTTAGAATTTTTATATCAAATTTGATTATGAGTATCCATTCAAACACAGCAGTGATGAATAATATGATGGTAATTATAAATAACCAGCCATGCTTCTTTAAGTTAGTTTTAGATGTTGCCAAAAATACGATGTATGATATTGTCAGAAGCAAGAATGAAAAGTTAGTGATAGAGAAAACCGGAATCATTATTTCAAAAGTTACATTTAAGTCCGTCCCTGAAAACTTATTTTTGAGCAAAAGATTTTCCGGTTCGAATAGTTGATTCATCATTGCCAGTTTGACAATATAACTACCGATAAAAATTGAGAATGATGCAACTGTTAAATACAAAAATGTTTTGGATAATTTACTGAGATTTTGCATAGTTTAGTTTTTCAATTCATAAAAAATATTAAAAAATGATGAATGTTGCTTCAATTGATATTGGATCAAATACGGTATTACTTTTAATTACAAAGATTGATTTACCGAGTAAAACCTTTGATACAATTCTAAATCGCTATGAAATTCCCAGATTAGGAAAAGGACTAGATAAAAATAATAATATATCAAATGAACGGGTTGAAAGACTGATTGATATATTAAAAAGTTACATAGAAATAATTGATCGTCATAAATGCGATAGAATATTATGTACTGCAACTAACGCAATGAGAGTAGCAAAGAATGCTAAAGATATTAGTTCAAGAGTAAAGTCTGAACTTGGGATTAACATTGAAATAATTTCCGGTGAACGCGAAGCGGAACTTTCTTACAAAGGTGCTGCTTCAATTCTTCCCGGAGTAACCGAAAAAGTAGTACTTGATATTGGCGGCGGTAGTACGGAAATCATCTTTGGTTCCGGTAGCGGAATGAAGTATCGAAAAAGTTTTCCAATTGGAGCGGTAAACTTAACAGAAAAATTTCTCAAACAAACTCCTCCCCTTCCAATCGAATTAGATTCATTAATAAGTGAATTAGAAAAAAGATTCACCGAATTAAAGGATCTCTATGAAAAAAATATTCCATTAATTGCTGTCGCCGGAACACCAACTACCTTAGCCGCAATTTCAAATCAATTAACAGATTACAGTGAAAAGGTTGTTGAAGGATTTCAACTAACCGAAAATATATTAGCAGGTTTTATTGAGGAATTTTCAAAAAAGAAACCGGAAGAAATATTAGAAAAGTATGGAGAGATCATTCGAGGTAGAGAAGATATCATTTTAGCAGGCTCATTAATATTGCAACACATACTTACAATCACCAGAAATGAATTTTGCACAGTTACCGGGAAAGGGATTCGTTATGGATCAGTTGTAGATTTTATCGAAAAATTAGATTCATAACGGAAGGAAGGGAAAGAAAAATAAAAAGAGACCTATTAACACAAAAACAACAATTGAAATAATCACCGAATAAATTCTGCTTTTTGTCTGCGCATAATTACCAAATACCAACAATAGAAAACTCCAAAACAGCATCAATCCTTCAATAAATAAAAGTATATAAGCCGGAACAGGTTTTACTACATAAGGTGGTGGATTGTATGTGAACCAGTATTGACCAAATAATGCATAATGAACCGGCGATAAAATTAAGAGTGACATCAACAAAGGGATAAACGAATAATTAAGAATGGCATAGTTATCTTTAAATCTATTTTCAATCCCGAATAATTTATTGAGATTAGTCATCAGGAAGCCGAGTATCAGAGAGAAAAGTATGTTGAGCCAATAACAAGTCCGAAATTGCTTAAAAAGTAATCTGTGTTAAACGAGTTCAATTCAGAAAAGCTTGACAAAATAATCGCAAGTAAGAAGAATTTAATTCCTATCAAAAAGTTTAATAGAATTACAAAATTTTTATGTTCGGCTTGAATTATTGAACGGAATGTTGTTACAGGTGATTCAAGTAGAGAAGAAATTGTCTGCCACAGATCGATATTTACAATTCTAGTACGAAGAAATGCTTTACAGTTATTACAGTTAAGTTTATATATAGGGTTTTCATGATTACAGTTTGGACATATTTGAACGTTTTCAAACTTCCCTCTCTATCTAAGGTAGAACTTAATTCCTAGCTGCGGCGATCGCGTAATCGGATCGGGAGTAACGCTAAAATCAAATAGATGTGCATCAACGTAAGCGTCAACAAGCTGAAGGAAATAAGTAAGACCGATATAAATTGCAAATTCATCTCTCTGATCCTTATAAAAATCTCTCAAATCTTTAAACCGTGAATTCCCGAGTTCGTTTATCTGAAGACTCTCTTGGTAGAGATCTCTATACTCCTTGTATGAATCATTATTATCAATCCATACATAAGCAAAATAACCAATAAAACCCCAGACAACCGGAATCTTCCAATATGATTCATTATAAAATTGTCCAAGTCCAGGAACAACCGCGCTTCTTAAAACAGCACCCAACGGAGACTTTTGCATTGTGAAAATCTCTTCATCTGATTTGACGTTGTACGTAGTATCTTGTTCCGTTTGGGAAAATGCGGTCAGAGTAAAAATGAAAAGAAGAAACGATATTTTAATAGTTGTTTTTACCAATTATCTCAAACAGTTCAAATAGTCTTTCAAGTTCATCATTAGAATAAAATTCAATCGTTATTTCTCCGGCGCCATCTTTCTTTTGTTTGCACAATACTTTCGTTCCGAAAATTCCTCTCAATTTATTTTCTACATCGCTTTGCGAAATTGCTTCGACAGATTTGGTGTCTTTCGTGTGCTGTTGTTTCTCTTTTTTAGTTTCACCAGAGAATATTTTTTACGAGTGTTTCTACTTTCCTTACAGATAAGTTCTTTTTCTGTTATTTCATCCAAGATTGCGAGTTGAAGATTTTCAGACGGCAGGTTAATTAATGTTCTCGCATGACCGGCAGATATTTGATTCTCAATTAGCGCTCGCTGAACTTTCTGCGGTAGTTTTAGGAGTCTTATTGAGTTTGTAATTGTAGTTCGATTTTTTGCAACTTTTTCTGCAATTGCTTCTTGCGAGAGATTGCACTCGTCCATCAATCTCTTATATGCATGCGCAACTTCAATAGCGTTTAATTCTTCCCGCTGAATGTTCTCAATCAGTGAGAGTGCGAGCATCGCTTCTTTTGTCTCAACTTGTATTATGTAGGCGGGAATTTCCTTAAATCCGATGTCTTTACAAGCACGCAGTCTTCGTTCACCCGAGATTAATTCGTAATTACCGTTCATTCGCCTTACGGTAATCGGTTGGATTAATCCATTCTCTAAAATAGAACGTTTTAACTCATCTAATTTTTCGGGTTCAAACTCAGTACGTGGTTGATAAGGATTTGGCACAATGGATTGTGTTGGAACTTTTGCAAGTACGTCAACTGATTGTCCGTCATCTTTTTGAATATTATCATTAGAAACAGCCATTGGTGAATCGGAATCTTCTCTTGCTTTAGGATTTATAAGTGCATCGAGTCCTCACCCGAGGCCCGGTTTAAGTTTTGTCATTTCCTGTTTCCTTTTCTCGCTTGTTTCTTTCGAGCAATTCGCTGGCTAATGAAATATAATTTTGTGCTCCCGTTGAAATTGCGTCATATAATATTACCGGTTTTTGATGACTTGGCGATTCAGATATTCGGACATTTCTATGTATAACCAGTATTGAAAACTTTTTCACCAAAATATTTTTTTACTTCTTCAACAACTTGATGCGAGAGCCGTAATCTTGTATCGAACATCGTCAATAAAACTCCTTCGATTACTAAATCTTTGTTGTAGTGTTTTTTTACAATATTAATTGTATTCAACAACTGCCCCAATCCTTCGAGAGCAAAATATTCACACTGTACCGGGATGACCACAGAATCAGCGGCTGTAAGTGCGTTTAAAGTTAGCAGTCCAAGTGAAGGCGGACAATCTATAAAGATATAATCATATTTATCGGTTATTGGTTTGAGCGCATCCTTTAAAAGTTTTTCTCTGTTCTCCATTGTAACGAGTTCGATTTCAGCACCAACAAGATCAATGTTTGCGGGAAGCACATCAAGATTCGGCATGTAAGAGTTTGTGATGCAGTCAATTGCGTCTTCCGTCCCGATCAATGTATGATAAACTGATTTGTCAGTATCTTCAATTCCTATTCCGGAAGAAGAATTACCTTGCGGATCAATATCTACCAACAAGGTTTTAAATTCCGCTGCAGCAATAGAAGCAGATAAATTAATGGAGGTGGTAGTTTTACCTACCCCTCCCTTTTGATTTGCAATAGCGATTATTTTTGCCATAGAGTATAAATTAACCAAATAAAATTAAATTTCTATTTCTTCCCCGTATTTCATAACAATACATTCTTTGCCGGTCTTTTCAACTTTCTCTTTGAACTCATTTGGATCGGCTTTTATTACAGGGAAAGTATCATAGTGAATTGGTATTGCTTTTTTAGGATTAGCAAATTCAACTGCTTTAACAGCGTCATCAATTCCCATTGTAAAGTTATCCCCTATCGGCAAAATCATGTAATCGATTGGAGTTAATTCACCGATTAATTTCATATCCAAGAATAACCCGGTATCACCGGTGTGATAAATGTTTACTCCATCAATTGATAACACAACACCGGCAGGTTCACCGCCGTAACCACCGTCGGGCGTTTGAGAACCGTGATGTGCAATAGTGAATTTGACTCTGCCGAAATCAAAATTAAAACCACCGCCGATATGCATGTTATGAGCTTCGTAACCTTTTGATTTTACATATTCAGCTAACTCGTTAACTGCTATGAAGAGTGGTTTGCATCTGGCGGCAATTTTGAATGAATCACCAACATGGTCTGCGTGAGCGTGAGTCAAAATAATATAATCTGCGTCAACATCTGCCGATTTAATCGTTGCATTCGGATTGTCATCCAAAAATGGATCAATGACAATTTTCTTTCCATCATTTGTCGTAATTTGAAATGAAGAGTGACCAAAATACCTAAGTTTCATAGTTTACCTCCGCTATCTATTTTACAAGTCCACAGTAACAATAAAATAATTACGATTTCTTTCCAAATTGTTCAAACAAACCTTTCCAACCTTTTTCTTTTGATACCTTCAAACTTTCTCTAAGTTTCGTGCGGAGCGCTTCTTTTGATAAGCCGCGAAGAGCTTTCCCTCTTCCGCAATCGAAATACCACCGGTCTCTTCGGAAACTATTACACTAATTACATCTGCTTGCTCCGTTATTCCAAGACCGGATCTATGTCTCATGCCTAATGAAATGCCGTCAAGTTCTGTAGTTTGAGACAAAGGAAGTGTACAGCGTGCCGCTTCAATTACATCGTTTTTTATAATAACAGCACCGTCATGTAAAGGTGATCTCGGGAAGAATATTGAACGAATTAAATTTCGGTTTATCTTTGCGTTAATAATTTCTCCGGTTTCTACTACACCCCTTATCCCGGCAGTTTTTACGATAACAATCAATGCACCATGCTGATATTGCGCCAACTCGAATGCAGCATCTGTAATGATATCTGCAATATCTTTCTCATCACTTTTTACGAACATCCTGATAAGCGGGTTACGTCCAACCAAAACAAGCAACCTTCTAATTTCCGGTTGAAATAAAATGATAAATGCGATAACCCAAATATCGGTAACTAATTGAAGCAGCCAGCCAAGCGCTTTGAAATTTGCGGCTTGAGCAACAAATGAAAGTAAAAGGACAACAATCAAACCAATAAAAATCTGCGAAGCAATTGTACCTCTTATAACAGTATAGAGTTTGTAAATTACAAGCGAAACAATTGTGATATCGAGAATATCAAGCAGATTTACACTCAAGAATCCTATTTTAAAGAGTTCCACCATACTAAACGAATTTCTCCACTTTCAAATTTTTCATAAATTGAGCAGACTTTTTTAGTTGCGCTATATCGTGCGATCTGATAATATCTGCTCCTTTACACAATGCAGTTGATTCTGCAATTAATGTTGCTTCTTTTCTATCTTCAACCGGTAAATTTAAGCTATTACCGAGAAATGATTTTCTCGATAAACCGATCATAACCGGCTTACTCAAACCTTTGAATTCATTTAAACGATTTACAATTTCATAATTATCCTCGATCCTTTTTCCGAAACCTATACCTGGATCAATTATAATTTTATTTACTCCATTTTTTTCGGCAAAACTTATTCGCTCTCTCAGAAAATCGTATATCTCTAAAATTACATCATCATAGTAAGGATGTTTTTGCATGTTCTTCGGCGTTCCTTTAATGTGCATTAAAATGACCGGCACTTTTTTCTTTGCAGCAACTTCAACCATTTTTTTATCAAAACTCATTGCACTGATGTCGTTTATTATTGAAGCACCGGCATCAATAGCTCTTAAGGCAACGGCAGATTTTGTTGTGTCTATTGATATCACTAATTCAGGTTTTTCTTTTATAAGAGATTCAATCACGGGTATTACTCGTTTAAGTTCTTCTTCTTCGTTCACAGGTTCCGCATTAGGGCGAGTTGATTCTCCACCGATATCAATGATATGAGCTCCGTCCTCAACCAGTTTGAGTGCGTGTTCAACTGCCTTATTTTTATCGAAAAACTCACCTGCGTCAGAAAAAGAATCGGGAGTAACGTTAACAATTCCCATTAATACCGGGTTCTCAAATGAAAGCGACTTATCTTTTGTATTAATCCCGTGATTGCGTTTTAATTCAAAATTACCAAGAACGTTAGTGATCTTATGACCTAAATCTTCGTCTCCACTTGCAGTAATATCTTTTGCTAATTCTTTAAAAGTACTGAAAGAACCGAGAATTAATAAATCAATTTTTTGTGAATTTTCTCTGTCACATGAATAGCAAATTTCTTTATTTCTAAAAATAATATGACGAGCGTTTTCTGCAAGGTCTTTATTAAGATCACGGATTTCAAGAGCAAGCAGATCAATTTCGAAAAGATCCCTATAGATATTATACTTTTTTACATACCGCTTGAAGACATAAGGAATGTTTATTTGGATCAATTGTATGATCAATTAAGTCACCACTGATGTTTCGGTAAATATCTAATTAAAAACTTAATTTAAGTAAAAATATTAAGATTTTCTTCGGAAGGAAATAACATAATCTATGAAATAAGATTTTTCAATTCCAAAGCTGCCGCAGTGGTATTATCTTGTGAAAAAATTGCCGAGCCGGATACAAAAACATCAACTCCTGCCTCATTCAATTTTGGAATTGTATTCCGATCAACACCGCCATCTACTTCAATTAAAAATTTAAGCCCGAGTTCTTTTCTTAATTGAACAAGTTTTCGAATTTTATCTAAGGACGATTCGATAAATGATTGTCCGCCAAATCCCGGGTTAACCGACATAACCAAAACCAAATCCACAAATTTTAAAATCTCAAGAAGTGATTCTACAGGAGTAGCCGGATTAATAACCACACCGGCTTTTGCACCCAATTCTTTTATCTTCGAAATTGTTCTATGTAAATGAACGACTTCTTCTTGATGAACTGTTATATAATCGGCACCTGCATTCACAAAATCTTCCAAAAAAATTATCCGGTTTTTCAATCATTAAATGAACATCAAGTGGAAGTTTAGTAATCTTATTTACTGCCTTTACAATTATTGGCCCAAAAGTAATATTCGGGACAAATTTTCCATCCATAATATCGCAATGAATCCAGTCAACACCGGCCATTTCTACAGTGCGAATTTCTTTTTCGAGATTAGTAAAGTCTGCTGCTAAAATTGATGGCGCTAATTTTTTTTTCATTTATCTACTCTGTGTTATTACAACATCAACTGAATCACCATAGTTAACTAATTTGTCTTCACTCGGATACTGATCTATTATTGTATTTGGTAGAAGATTAGGCGAAGATAAATAAGTTTTTTTTCCAATCCTGAGCGAAAGTTCTCTCAACATTTTTTCGGCTTCTGAAAAAGATTTGGAAATTAAGTTTGGTACTCTAACCATTCCAACCTGTGGACCGATGCTGATTTTTAATGATATTGAATCTCCTTTGGCTAAGAATTCTCCTTCTTTAATACTTTGCTCAACAACCGTTTTTGCAGGATACTCCGAACGTACGTCAATCAAAGTATCAACCGCTAGTCCTAATCTTTCAATTGTAATTTTAGCATCTCTTACTGTTTTACCAAGCAAAGCAGGCATTTTTATTAACGGATCGCCGCCGCTGATGTAAAGATAAACTCTTCTCCCCTTTTTGACGATTGAGCCGGGTTCAGGCGTCTGAAATATTATGTGATCTCGTTCAATGTCCTCGGCATATTTTGGTCCTTGTTCAACCGGTTCGAGGTCTAGTTTTTTGAATTCTTCAATTGCCACATCTTTATGTTGTCCAACGAAATTTGGTACTTCAACTTCCTCGCCGGAGACGTACCATGGCATGAATAATTTATCAAACAAAATTATTATAACAATGAATGCAGCGATTAAAATAATTGGATACTTAATGTATTTTTTGTTTAGGATGTTCATCTTTTATCTGAGTTATTGAATACGAAATTTAAGAAATAATTTAATAAAAAAGCCCGCCGGAAAGACGGGCTTAATTTTACTAAGCTGTAGCTCGTTTTAATTTTGTTAAAAATATTCTCACCATTAAAGCTGAAATTAAAGATGCAACTACTAATAGTAAGAAAAATTGCCATAACTCCCAATTCTGATAGAACCTTCCTATAAATCCTGATAGATAATTACCGACGGCAGTAGCACCGAACCAGAATCCCATCATCAAACCTTTCATCTTCGGTGGCGCTGTTTTTGAAACGAATGATAATCCCATCGGACTCAAGTGTAATTCACCAATCGTCACTACAAAGTAAGTTGAGATCAGCCAGAAAGGTGAAACTGTAACTGCAGATGAAAAACCTTCGCCCAACGTGTAAACACCGGGAAGTCCCAATGAAGCAAGCATCATAATTATGAATGAAGCCGCAGTCAACAACATACCAATACCAATCTTAGCCGGTGATGATGGTTCTTTTCCTCTTTTGTTAAGAAATCTAAAGTATCCCACAATCAACGGTGTCATTAACACGATGAACATCGGATTAAAATATGCAAACTGTTCCGGGTAAATCGCGTTTGATTCTGGTAAAGTGTTAAGCTTAACAAAGACGATAATTGCTCCAATCACAGCAAAAATTCCGCCTATTCCTTTTGCTCTGGAAGATGCTCCTCTGTTCAGAACGAGTTGCTCCGCCTAATAAGATTGCTAAAATTCCATGAAGACCTAATACATCAAAAAGTAAAAATGTGAATTTACTAACTGTTGGAGTGATGTAGTCTCTTGCAAACAGCGTAAGCGCAGCACCGTTTTGATGGAATGACATCCAGAAGAAAATTACAATAACGAAAATTGTCATTAACGCAATAATTCTGTTTTTTTCTTGTGTCTTTGTAAGGACAACATCTTTATCAGTATTTTCTTGGTTTTTAGATTGATAATCTGCGTCTTTGTAATATTTTCTGAATGCGAGAAAAATAATTATCGAAAAGAACATTCCTAAAGCAGCAATTGCAAAACCGGCGTTGTAACCTTCTGCTAAAGTTGTTCCGAAATTATTTACAAAGAAGTTCTTAATTGTAGAAGCTGCCATCGGTGCATAAAAAGCGCCGATGTTAATTCCCATATAAAATATATTATAGCCGGCATCTTTAAGCGATCCGTCTTTATGAGCATAAAGATTACCAACCAGTACAGAAATGTTTGCTTTAAATAAACCATTACCGATAACCACGACTGCAAGTGCAGCATATAACTGCAATTCTACTGTAGTTGGAATTGCCATCAAACCATATCCGACGCCCATTGTGACTGCCCCGATAGCAATCGTTTTTCCGTACCCTAATAAATTATCGGCAATCCAACCGCCAATAATTGGCGCAAAATAAACAGCCGCTAAAAATACGCCATAAATATTTGTTACTGTTGCGGTGTCCCAGCCATAATTCTCTTGCAAATAGAGAACAAAAATGGCCAGCATAGTGTAGAACCCGAATCGTTCCCACATTTCCGTAAAGAATAAAACATACAGTCCTTTCGGGTGACCTTTGAACATTTTACCTCCTGAATTTGATTTTATTATCTTTAGAAATGATGAAATCAGATTTTGTTGTACGATACATTAGGTAAGCTCGAAAAGTAATAAAAGAGTAATGCACTTATATTCCGACTTTTTTGATACGATTTCGAAATATATTAAACCGGGCTCTCAATAACAAATACAATAATTGGTACTTATAATCACAATCATTTATCTTTGATAATTAATTATTATGAGGCAAAAATGAATTATCCAATCTGTATTTTCGAGGATGAAGGATATAAGAATTTTTCTCCCACTAACCTACTTTCGCCCCATCTATGATTTACGCTGCGGAGTTTTAACAATCAAAGAAAAAATTCAACAATATTTTGGTGAAAGAGAATATTTTTTATTGACGAGAGATTATTTGGTTAATACTAGAAAAAGAATTGAGACCTGAGGAAAAAGTAAATGATTTTTCAGCAGAAAAAATATTATTCATAAACAGCAGAATTTTGCCGGATGAAGAACTTGTAAAAATTTTTTCGGCAAATGAGGTTGATGAGTTTTTCCTCAACGGTGAAGAAATAATTGCTGCACGTTTATCGGGTGAAAATATTTCTAAATTCATAAGTGAAAATTTAGTCTCTGATGATATCAGTAATTTCGATTGTAAGAAAACTGAAATTGATTATCGACTATTAAATTATTCATGGGATTTAGTTTCAAAAAATGGTGAGGAAATAAAAAATGATATTTTAATTCTCTCTCCAAAAAATATTGTTGAAGAGATTGAAGGTGTTCATCTCGTCAACAAAGAAAAAATATTCCTCGGAGAAAATGTAAAAATCAGACCTAATGTACGTGTTGGATGCTTCCGAAGGTCCAATTTTTATTGATGATGACGCACAGATTTTTCCAAATTCATATATTGTTGGACCAGTTTATATCGGTAAAAAATCGCTGGTAAAAGCAAACACTCAAATTTATCACGATACTACAATCGGTCCGGTATGTAAAGTAGGCGGTGAAATTGAGAATAGCATTATTCACTCGTATTCAAATAAACAGCACGAAGGATTTCTTGGACATGCTTATCTTGGCTCGTGGATTAATATCGGAGCAAGTTCAAACAACTCTGACTTAAAAAATGATTACGGAAAAATAAAAGTCCTTTTGAACGGAAATGAGATTGATACCGGTTTGCAGTTTGTCGGTTTGATTATGGGTGACCATTCAAAGTGTGCGATAAATTCTGCTTTTAATACCGGAACAATTGTCGGTGTTTCTTGCAATATATACGGAGCAGGTTTTCCCGATAGATATATTCCTTCATTTAGCTGGGGCGGTTCTGAAGGATTCCGTGAATATCATCTGCGTAAAGCTGTAGAAGTTGCCAAGATTGTTCAAGTCACGTCAGAAATATTAATATGAGTACTGCTGATTTAGAAGTATTCAAAAAAGTTTTTGAATTAACACAAACTGAAAGAGATAAATTAAGATAAACTTTGCGATCTTCGCGATTTCTTTGCGCTCTTTGCGTGAACCGTTTTTCGCAAAGTCCCCGCCTGAGGCGGGCAAACGCAAAGGTAATCGCAAAGCCCGCCAAGCCAAGAATCCTATGTTCAAAAATTACTTTTATTTAAATAGAGCAATTCTCGAACTCAGAGATAAATTAATCGGCGTAAAAATTTACGAGGTTTATACTCAAGAAAAAGATACGCTCTACTTTCGGTTGGGCGATACCGAACATCTTGTAGTTAGCATAAATCAGAATGAACCATATTTATTTTTAAGAATGAACATCACAAAGCAAAAAAAAATGTAGTAGAATTTTTCACTTCTCACTTCCCTCAAAGAATTGTAGATATACAAATAGCAGAACTCGACAGAATTATTAAAATTGTTTGTGAGCATGTTGAAATATTAATAACAATAAGAGGAACTTTATCGAACGTTATTCTTCTAAAAAACGGCGAGCATGAATTTTTCAAAAAATTAAAACGTGTTGAAGAAAATCAATTTGTAGAGGAATTAACAAACCATAATTTTACTTCAGAATTTAATCTGCCGAAGTTCGATAAGGAAATTGCAACAGTAGCGGATTTAAGAAAAAAGTACACTTACTTAACTAAAGATATAACCAATGAAGTTAAGGCAAGAACTTCTTCCGATAATATTGAAACAATAAAAGAAATTTACCGCAAAGTAATCAAGCAAATAGAAACCGATCCGGTTCAAATATTTTTTTCGAATGATGTTAACCGGTATGTTTTTATTCCTTCCGGTTATATTTCCCTCTCGCGTGATTCGGAAATACAAGAGTTCGATAAATATCAAGATGCATTAGTAAAATTACTTGCTCAGCAAAATAGATTTTCACGCGAAGAGAATATCTCAAAGCAAATCGAAAAATATTTAGAGAAAGAGCTTTCCGGAGTATCGCAAAAATTAAATAGTCTGCGGAAACGAGTTGAGGAAGGTTCGAAAGAAAAAGAATATCGTCACATTGGTGATTTGTTGATCTCAAATCTACATCAAATAAAAAAGGGAATGAAAGAGATAACTCTGAAAGATTTTCAATCGGACAAAGAATTTAAAATAAAATTGAATGATACTCTCTCTCCAAAACAGAACGTAGATTATTATTACGATAAGGCGCGCGGTGAAAAAATCAATTACGAAAAATCGAAAGAACTTTTTACTAACGCCGAACAGAAATACAACAGACTACAGAAATTAAAAGAAGAATTTGAAAACACGGACGACCTTGCTAAATTACAGTCAATTAAAGATGAACTTGGAATTAAGGATAAGCGAAAAGTGGAGCAAACCGAAAACCAATCGAAATTTCGTCACTTCATTATTGAAGGAAAATATAATGTGTACGTCGGTCGTGACAGTAAAAGCAACGACAAGCTCAGTATAAAATTCGCAAAACAAAACGATTATTGGTTTCATGCAAGAGGATATCCCGGTTCACACGTTGTGTTGCGCGTTGACAATCCAAAAGAAGGTGTACCCAAAAACATATTGAAAGATGCCGCTTCAATCGCCGCTTACTATAGTAAAGCAAAAACAGCCGGCACCGTTCCCGTTGCATACACTTTTGCAAAATATGTTACAAAGAGAAAAGGAATGGAACCCGGGAAGGTCTATTTGCAGAAAGAGAATGTGCTTTTGGTAAAACCGGAAATACCGAAAAATGCGGAGCAAGTTGAAGATTAACGACAAAATCCCCGAGATTTTGCTGGTTTTGTAAAGCGACGATATCGTCAGAGTGAAGTCAGACGACCTTTATGCTACGGTTGCGGCTTGCTTAAGTCCAAAGCAAGCGACGAGGGATGGTCGCTTTACAATTAGAATTTCGGGCTTCAATATTGTTTAGGATTTCGAAATTAGAATTTAGGATTTGCCTCTAACTTCTTCCTTTCCAATTAGACATGCTTTTATGAACACCCATTACCAACAGCATTTTCTGAAAAACTACATCGGGTAAAATTCCGCGTAGTAAAATTGCAAGCCGAAGTGTTTGTGGTCTTCGTACAGCCAACTTACCTTTTTTCAAAGCGTCATTTACAATTGCTTTGGCGATAACATCATGATCGTTTACCAGCGGTGTTATTAAGTTTCCTAAAAATCCAAGTTTGGCACCTTCAAACATTCCCGTTTTTATATAACTTGGGTGAATAGAACTGAACCTTACTCCCTTTTCCCAAGATTACGAGCTTCAAATCTCATTGATTCGGTCAAACCCCAAACAGCCCATTTTGTCGCAGTGTAAACCGAAAGTTCGGGAACACCAAGAAAACTTGAAGCTGATGAAATATTAACAATATGTCCACTGTTTCTCTCGTACATCTGATTCAGAACAGCTTTAGTTGTGTAAATAAGTGAAGTTAAATTTACATCGATAGTTTTTTCCCACTTATCATCACTATGTTCATGAAGATTTCCGCCTTGAACATAACCGGCGTTGTTAATTAGAATATCTATTTGCCCCATCTCTTTTGAAGAGGCAACTGCTAGAGCATAAACTTCATTTTTATTTGTAACATCGCACTTGTGGAAATAAAGCCGGTCAGAATATTGATTCAGTTCTTCTTTCGCATTATTCATTGCTTCTTCGTTGATGTCCCAAATATTCACTTTACAACCGGCTTTTAATAAGCGTTTTGTTGTCGCCAAACCAATTCCCATCGCACCGCCGGTAACAATTGCAGATTTGCCTTCTAATTTCATTTTAACACTCGATTATTTTTTTTACTTTTCAAGTTAATAAATTATTTAATTCATTTCGGAAACATGAACATTTCTTTCAGCATAAATAAAATACTTTACATTCTTGCGGTTGCGGTTGTGCTTGGGTTCCTCTACAATCACTTTTCTCCTAGCGGCATCAATTTAATTCGTGAAGAAATTGTATTAGAAGAATACAACAGCGATGAAAGTATATCAAACACCGCGGACTATTCAAAAATAAAAGCCGTTAAGATTGATGATGCATATCAATTTTATTTGGACGGTGTAACGTTTGTTGATTCAAGAGATATGTGGGAGTTTGGCGACGGTCATATCGCTGGCGCAATTAATTTTCCGGAAATTGAATTCTCCACTGATCACCCGGCTCTCAAAAAACTAGATAAAACAGAGCCGCTTGTAATTTACTGTTCAAGTGCAGATTGCGGCACCAGTACTGACCTTGCAATTAAATTACAGAGACTTGGTTACCAAAATCTTTTTGTATTTGAAGAGGGATGGGATGCTTGGCTCGAACGTGATTATCCAATTGAAACGAGCGTGGTTGAATGAAATTAATAACAAATAAATATTTTGTTTGGACTGCCCAAGCTTTTATCGGTTTTGTTTTCATTTATTCCGGTCTCGAAAAAATAACCGACCCCGCCACTTTTTCAGATGCGATCGCTAATTATAAATTGCTTCCAAACTTTGCAATTAACTTTTTTGCAGTTGCCGTACCGTGGATTGAACTGGTCGTTGGGTTGCTTCTGATTTTCAATTTTTACGTGAAAGAAAACGCTATCATCTACTCATCTTTAATGTTGGTCTTTACTCTAATGATTTTAATCTCTGTAATAAGAGGATTGGATATTTCTTGCGGGTGTTTTGGAACAACGGATACTCAAAAAGTTGGACTACTAAAAATATTAGAAAACTTGGGATTAATTATCCTTGGTATTTATGTGTTGTTTTATGGAGATTCTTCCGAACCGGAAAGTCCTAACACACAAAATGAAAATTGACAAACCTTCCATAAAGAAAATACTTCTGATAAAACTAAGAGGGATTGGGGATGTCATTCTTTCAACAGTGGTTTTAGAAAATATCAAACGAGAATTTCCTTCCGCTCAAATTCATTTTTTAACACAAAAGCCAAGCAAACAATTAATTCAAGATTTACCAGAGATAAATAAAGTTTTACTCTTTGATCGAAGAGATTTATTAGGCAGAATCCAATTGATCAGAAATGTTCGTAAAGAAAAGTATGATTTGGTTATAGATTTTTACACAAATCCTTTTACGGCACAAGTGACATTTTTAAGCGGAGCAAAGCTGCGTGCCGGATTCCCCTACCGCGGTAGAAAATATGCATATAATTTGTACGGTGTTGAAGAACGAGGAAAATACCATGCAGCTGATCTGCATTTGGAGTTTATTAAGAAACTTAGGCGTTGGTGTAACTTCATCCAGTCTTATGAAATGTGATCCCGGTAGTGCCAGCCGAGAAGTTTGCGAAAGATTTTATAGCTAATAATTTTCCAAAGGAAAAATTGGTTGCCGGAATTTCACCAAGCGGCAGTTGGACATCAAAAAAAGTTCCGCCGGAAATTTTTGCCGAAATAGCTGACCGAGTAAAATTAAAATACGATTGTGAAATTTTAATTGTTTGGGGTCCGGAAGATGAAACAGAATGCAACCAAATCATTAATAGCATGAAAACGAAAGCGGTTAAAGCTCCAGAGTACAAACATTAAAGAAATGGCTGCGCTCTGTGGTAAAGTAGATTTTTTAATTGCAAACGACAGCGGACCTATGCACATTGCAACAGCTCTGGAAACACCGGTATTAAGCATTCATGGTCCGACTGACCCTAAATTACAAGGTCCATATCAATCTAAACATGAGTGGATAAACAAAAGTGATCTGCACTGTATCATTTGCAATTTGACTGAGTGTCCCTATAATCAAGAATGTTTTAGAGAACTTCCTGTTGAAGATGTAATTCAAAAGATTGATACGCTGCTTCAAAAAAATGATCTTCTTCGAAAGGTATAATCATAAACTAAAATACTCTTTGCGTTCTCCGCGACTTCTTCGCGGACTTTGCGAGAAACCAATCTTTAATTCACACCAAGTTCGCAAAGAATAAAAAGACATTCTTTTAGATATTATATCGTTCACAACACTCTTTACTAATAAATCATTTTAGTGAGATGTGAATACGAAAATAAGAGTTACCCGATTTCCACAAATATTTAGTCACGTAATTCTAATTTCACTATCTTGTAGTTCAAAAATATTTTAAAAACATTCATAAAAAATAAATAATGAAGCAGATTCCAAATTGTAAACGTTTTACCGGTTATAAACCTTGTTACCCGGATCATAACTGCTGGGAAGACGGCTGCAAAGACAATATTCCGTTCGGCACAAAAATTCTGATAATTAATCTTGATGCAATGGGAGATGTTCTCATGACAACTGCCCAGCTTGCATCAATTAAAAAGAAATACCCCGAATCAACTATAATTTGGGTTACTTTGAAAAATGCTTACAGATTATTGGATAACAATCCTTACATTGATAAAGTTTTTGTTTATGATGCCGAATCAATCTCAATTCTAAATCAAATGAAATTTGACATTGTTATGAATGTTGATAAGTCTCAACGATCCGGCACATTAGCAACGCAAGTTGATGCACCAAAGAAAATGGGATTTGGCATAAATGAAAATGGTCAAATCATACCGCTCAACGAAGGTGCATATTACAATTATAATCTCGGGATGGACGATCATCTAAAATTTAAAGTCAATAAAAGAACCGGGCAAGATTATCTTTCAGAAACTTTTGAAGTCCCGTTCGAGAGAAACGATTATGTTTTTGAACTCTCCGAAGATGAAAAAGAATTTGTAAAAAAATATAAAGATGAAGTGGGTGTTACTGAAACAGATGAAATAATTGGTTTTAACACCGGTTGCTCTTTACTCTACCCCAACAAAAAAATGACCATCGAACAGCACCAAGTTTTGATTGATCGTTTCTTAAAAGCAAATCGATTTAAGATAATGCTGCTTGGTGGTACCGGAAGATACCGAAAGAAATAAAATAATTGCCGAACCATTTGGTGATAAAATTATAAATACCCCAACAACCAAAGGTGTTCGAAAAGGCGCTTGTTACGAATCGATTCCGCAAGTTGTAATTACCGGTGATTCGTTTGGAATGCACTTAGCAATCGCGCTTAAAAAATATGTTATCGCATGGTTCGGACTTTCATGTTGGGAAGAAATCGATTTGTACGATCGAGGTATAAAACTTTATCCGGAAGGGTTATTCTGTGCGCCTTGCTGGAAGAAGGAATGTCCATATGATTTAGAGTGTATTCAAATGATCGATCTCGAAAAAATCTTTAATGAAACAGTTGCATACTTTGACAAACACAAATAAAAATGAGTAGTAAATTTTCATTCTCTGAAATTCACAAAAAAAGAAAACGCCCTTTGGTTTTGGACGGCGCCACCGGAGCAATATTACAAAACGACTTAAATGAACCGACCTCTCCTCTCTGGACAAGTGAATTAACTTTAACAAAACCACAAAAAATTATTGACCTTCACAAAAATTATATAAATGCCGGTGCGGATATAATTACTACAAATACTTTTGGAACGAATCCAACTGCAATAAGATTGGCTGGATCGGACTTGGACTCGAAGAAGTTAGTTGGTGAATCGGTTAAACTCGCTAGAGAAGCACGTGGTGATAGTGAGATCTTAATTGCCGGTTCAAATCCCCCCGCAGAAGATTGCTACAAACAAGCAAGATCAATTTCCGAAGAAGAATTGTATGCAAATCATGAATCCCACATTGATTATCTATGGGAAAGCGGTGTTGACTTTATTTTGAATGAAACGATGAGTCATTTTGACGAAATAAGAGCGGTTATTAGAATATGCACTTTAAAGAACATCCCGTTCATTATAAGTCTTTACCTCGACGATGATTTAGAATTGCTAAGAGGCGGGACATTGTTTGATTCAATGGTTTACATTCAAGAGTTTGCTCCGATTGCATTAGGAATCAACTGCATTTCCCCTGCTGTTTTCGAAAAAATTGATCTCCAAAGAGTAAGTAAACTTAAATGGGGTTTTTACTTAAACTGCGGTTCGGGGAATGTAACCGATAGTGTTATTGATTGCGGAGTTTCACCGCCCGATTATATCAAAGAAGTTTCTAAACATATGGAATATGATCCAGTTTTTATCGGTTCATGCTGCGGCTCTAATTCATCTCATACCAAAGCAATCAAGGATTATCTTGATGAATATCTATTCAAATTAAAGCTCCGGCTAAAATCAACATTGGGTTGAATATAGTTCGCAAACGTGACGATGGTTTTCACGACTTGGAGACATTTTTTTATCCAATTAACGATCTTTATGATGAACTACAGTTTGAAAAATCCGATAAGTTCAGATTTAATTGCTCTAACGAAGAACTCGCCGAGAATAATCTAGTAACCAAAGCAAAAGAGTTGATTGAGCGGGAAACGAATAAAGAATTAAACGTTAATGTAAACTTGATAAAAAATATTCCTGCGGGCGCCGGACTTGGCGGTGGAAGCAGTGATGCAGCCGCAACATTAATCAGCTTGAATGAACTTTTCACTCTCCAAATTGACTATAAAAAATTAATTGAACTTGCTTTACAACTTGGTTCAGATGTTCCATTCTTTCTTAAAGCAAAACCTTCAATCGGTAGATCGAGAGGAGAAGATTTAACGATTTGCAATATTGAAATTCCTTATCATTTATTAATAGTAAATCCTAAAATTCATATCTCAACCAAGGAAGCGTTTGAAAATGTAAAGCCGCGATCATCCAACATAAATTATAACGATGTGTTTTCTTCGATTGACTCTTTTCTAAAAAATAAGGATAAGATAAAAAACGATTTTGAGGAATTTGCTTTTCATAAGCACCCCGAAATAAAAAAAATAAAAGAAGATATGCTCGAAGGCGGCGCACTTTTAGCAATGATGAGCGGAAGCGGTTCTACGGTCTATGGTTTCTTTAATTATTATAGTAATGCCGCAGCGGTCGAAAAGAAACTCCCGATAAATTACTTACGTAAAATTTCTTCACCCGATTAAAGGTCAATTAGATTCGGAATTTATTGTTGGTGATTCATAAGGAAGTATCACAGTAACAGTCGTTCCTGGATTTTCAACTGTTCCAATTTTTGAAGGACTTGTAATTTCAATTTTGCCGCCATGCCGCTCTATAACCTCTTTCACTAAAGCTAATCCCAAACCGCTGCCTTCTATTCCATCATGTTTAACGTTTGTGGCTCTATAAAACTCATTAAATATATTTTTAAGCTCATTTTGCGGAATTCCAATACCGCTGTCGGAAGTTTCAACAGTGAGATGAGTATCGTTATCTTTCATTGTTACAATTATTTTTCCGCCGGCTTTAGTGTACTTAAATGAATTGCATATCAAATTAGAAAATGCCAGTTCAAGTAAAAGTTTATCGGCTTCAATTAGGTGTTTGAACTTCCTGTTGTCTTTTAATTCGACTTCAATTTCCTCCTGTTTAACATCGTTGCATTGTTTTTCAATAATGCCGGCTAAAATTGGTTTGATCTCAATTTCTCGGTTGAAGTTAAATTCAACAATTTCAGGCGTGATATGTAAAGCACATTGTTTACTAAAGTTAATGCATCGCTGCTTCTTATTTTTATTCTCTTGATCTTCTCCTTTACTTTATCCGGCAACGGTCCGATGTACTCATCCAACAAAAGATTTGCAAAAGACTGTATTGCCGAAATGGGAGTTTTTATTTCATGCACAACCCCGATAATATATTTCTGTTTTTTATCCTCAACTTGTTCAATTTTCTCAAGTGACGTTTTTAACTGCTGTTCTCTGTTATATAATTGAAAAGCAATTTTATTTGCAATATAAACACTGATGATAATTACGGATGCAAAAATTAATACGAATGTAATTACGTAATTTAAACTATGCGGAACCGTATCACCGCAGAGTCCCGGAATGCAATGAGAAAACAACAAATTGAAATGTTGGGAAAAAATTAAAATTGTGTATGTCAAAAGGAATAAACCGATAACCGTAATGACAACATAACCGGGAAGAATTAAACTGCCAATAATAGAATGAATAACAACAAAAATGTGAAACGGTGATTCTATTATTCCCGTGTAATAAATTAAAATTATCAGCGCAGTTAAATCACATAACATTTGCAATAATGATAAATGAAGACAATTAAACCGTCCCGGTGTTGAACCGACTTTTCTTCTGAGTGCATGGATCAAAACATTATAAACAAGAATGATTAATGAAAGCAGAGGTAATACAATTACTTGTTTTGGGGAGAAATTTAATTCGAGTACAAATTGACCGAAAAGAAGAAATGACAACAAAGCAACAACAAATAGATACCGGATTTTAATAAACCACAAATTTCTGCTTCTAATAGCAGACCAAAATTCGTCATAGTGATGCGCCCATCTTGGGACTAATACAATCATGGTTTATCTCACTTTTAGTTAATCCCTTCTTAATGAGTGCTTTGATTCTTAATTAAATATAATTATTAATGATTCTAAAGTAAATATGTGTAAATCAGATATCGGGACAACTAATCTTTACAATAGATGAAAAAGAGAGGAGAAATAACTCTCCTCTCTCAAAATAATTAAGCGATATATTTCCCACGCGGAGTATAATGAGTATGTAACAATTCATGAGATTTATGTCCGCATGGACCATCAGTCAAGAATTCACTATAAATATCAAGAACATGTTTATTCTCGTGAGATTTTCTAAGCGGAAGCGATTGATCTTCATTGTAGATAGCTTCTGCACGTTTAGCACGAATCTCTTGCGATGTTGGTATTGGTTGTCCGCCGCCACCAAGGCAACCGCCCGGGCAAGCCATAAATTCGATGAAGTGACATTCACTCATCTTACCGCCTGCTTTAATATCTTCCATTACTTTCTTAGCATTTGCAGTACCGTGGCAAATTGCTACTTTCAACGTAGCTCCTTTCAACCAATCCCAATTAGGAACGAGTGGCTTTAGAATGTCCGGGACCGGTCCAACTTTTTCAATTGGGAGTTCCGCATAACGAACACCTTCAAAACCACGTACCGGAACGATATTCATGTTTTCAAAAACATTCTCAACCTTTTCGCCGGTTACCAATTCAACAATTGTTCTAAGCGCTGCTTCCATAACACCGCCGGTTGCGCCGAATATTAATCCCGCACCGGATGCATCACCGAAAGGATCATCAAAATGTGTCTGTTCCATCTCGGGTAAATGTATTCCGGATTCTTTTATCATTTGTGCAAGTTCTCTTGTGGTTAATCCGTAATCAACATCTTTATAACCTGAGTCTGTCATCTCGGGTCTGTTACATTCATATTTCTTAGCTGCGCAGGGCATCAATGCAACACTAACTATATCTTTCGGATCGATTCCTTCTTTTTCTGCGTACCATGTTTTAATCAATGCACCGAACATTTGCTGCGGAGATTTTGCAGAACTAACATGATCGAGATACTCGGGATAAAAGTGCTCAATATATTTTACCCATCCCGGGGAACATGAAGTAAACTGAGGAATAGCCATTTCTTTATCGCCTTCAACCAATGCTTTATACAAACGGATAATTAACTCTGTACCTTCTTCCATAATGGTTAAGTCAGCAGTAAAGTTTGTATCGAAGACTTTATTAAAGCCAATGCGTCTGAGTGCACTGTTCATTTCACCGGTTAGTGAATGTCCGGCACCAAGTCCAAACTCTTCACCGATTGCAGCTCTTGGCGATGGTGCTGTTTGAATAACTACATGTTTTTTCGGATCATCGATTGCTTCCCAAATTTCATCCGATGGATCGTTTGCTTTTAACGCTCCGGTGGGACATCTGTTTATACATTGACCGCAATTTATACAAATTACATCCGCAAGCGGTTTGTCTAAGAATGTTCCGATCTTTGTATCATGTCCCCTGTTAATAGATTCCAAAACACCAACTTCTTGCAGATCAATACAAGTTCTCACACATCTTTTACACAAGACACACTTACTCATATCACGAACCAACGAAAATGAAGAAGCATCAATTTCGTAACGAGGTTCGCTAACGTGACCAAAAGTATAATGATCAACGCCATATTCTTTTGCCAGCGATTGGAGTTCACAGTTGTTGTTTCTTACGCATGAATAACATTCACCATAATGTTCACTGAGCAATAAATCAACAACGTGTCTTCTTGCTTTTCTCACCATCGGTGATGAAGTGTTTATCTTAATAGGTTGAGTTATCGGGTAAGCACATGACGCTTGAAGAGTTCTCATTCCTTCGATTTCAACAAGGCAAACACGACAAACACCGGCAATGCAGAGATCATCGTGATGACAAAGTGTCGGAATGTGAATTTTATTTTGCTTACATGCTTCCAAAACTGATGTTCCGTAAGGAACCGAAAATTTATTTCCGTTTATTTCTATACTAACTTTTGCACCGATACCTTCAGTCGATTCTACAGTTTTAACAGTATGACCTTTTTGGCTTTCGGGAGCTCTTGTTTTTCCGTTATCTTTCATTATTTACCTCCCCTACCGTTATTGAAGATTTCGTCTTTGAAGTTATCGAGAATTGATATGAACGGATTTGGTGATGACTGACCCAAACCGCACTTTGATGAAACCCGCATAGATTCTCCAAGATCTTTTAATTTTTTAATGTAGCTGAAGGTGTATTCACCTTTCTCAATCATCTCAACACCTTCTAATAATTTTACGTTACCGATACGGCAAGGTGTACATTGACCGCATGATTCTTCAACGAAAAATTCCATGAAGTTTTTAAGAACCGTCAACATATCTCTGGATTCGTTAAAGATCATAATTGAACCGCCGGTACCCAAATCTTCATAACCAAGTTGTCTATCGAATTGAGATTTCGGAACACAAACTCCTGAAGCGCCGCCTACTTGAACGGCTTTTGTATCTTCTGCTTCAACCATACTGAGGAGTTCATTAATCGATGTTCCCCAAGGCAATTCATAAACGCCCGGTTGTTTACAGTCGCCGGAAATGGAAAATAGTTTTGAACCTGTAGATTTATCGGTTCCGTGTTCTTTGTACCAGCTTCCACTTTTAACAACTATGTGAGCGACCGATGCAAAAGTCTCAACGTTATTTACAGTAGTTGGTTTTCCGTTTAATCCTGTGTTAACCGGGAATGGCGGTCTGTTGCGCGCTTCACCTCTGTTACCTTCAAGTGATTCAATTAATGCTGTTTCTTCGCCGCAGACATAAGCGCCCGAACCAAGTTTAATTTTAATATCGAAGTTAAATCCTTCTTTACCGCCGATATTTTCACCGAGCAAATTATCTTTTCTCATCTGCTCTAAATAATCTTCCAAAGATTTAAGCATGTATTCGTATTCACCGCGTAAATAAACGATACCTTCTTTTGCTCCTATCACATATCCACCGATAACCATACCGTCAAAAACAAGTTCAGGATATTCCAGAAGTAAAACTCTATCTTTAAACGTACCCGGTTCACCTTCATCGGCATTACAGATAACATATTTTTCGTCGGCTTTAGCAGCAGCGGTTAACATCCACTTGGTTGAAGTTGGGAAACCTGCACCACCGCGTCCGCGTAATTTAGATTCTTTTATTTCGAAGAGGATATCTTCTCTCGACATTGAAGCAATCTTTTTTATTGCATCTCCGCGAGTATATTCCGAAAAGATAACTGCCCCTTCTCTTTTCACATCTGTTTTCATTGTTCTCCCCTATTTAATTTTATTCAAAATTTCTACAGCTTTTTCCGGAGTTAAATGGGAAAAAACTTGATCGTTGACCAACATAGCCGGTCCTTGATCACACATTCCAAGGCAGTTTGCATACTCCAGAGTAAATTTTTTGTCTTTTGATGTTTCGCCAAATTCAATACCGAGTTCACGCTGTATTGCATCCGCGACTGACTTTTTTCCTAAAATGTCGCAAGTAATTGTTTGGCAGAGCCGAACAACGTTTCTTCCTCTTGGTTTATGAGTTAAAAAAGAATAGAACGTTATTACGCTAAATACTTCTACGGGATGAATGTCTAATAATCTTGCTACTTCCTGCTGAGCAAAATCGGAAATGTAGTTGTGTTTCTTTTCGATTGCCTGAAGAATTGGAAGGAGCGAAGATCTGTTCTTTCCGTAGAGATCAACAAGACCGGCAATTTCTTCGGATAAGAAATTTTTTTCCATTACTAACATATTCTTGCTCCTTAATTTTTAGTTAATAGTTTGTTAACTTTTTCCAACAGTTCTTCAGGTGAAATAGGTTTTTCCACAAATTCATCAACCGGGACCATGTCACCTGCACCAAAATCGTAACCGGTTGTTTTTGACACCGAAGTGTACATTAAGAGTGGTGTTTTAAGTCCATCTTTTCTGAAGCGTTGTGCTAAAAAGAAACCGTCATCAGGTTCATCCATCATCACATCAAGAATAATTAAATCCGGAGAATTGTCTTTTACTAGTTTGAAGCCGTCGTCAGGATTGTTTGCAGTAATAACATCGTGTCCGTTAGCTTTTAATACAACTTCACTGGCTTCGATGATGTCCGGATCATCATCAATAATCGCGATTAAAGCCATGTTTGACTCCTGTTTTTAGTTGTTGTTATTTATTGGTAGATCTATCGTAAATGTCGTGCCTTTACCGTACTGACTATCGACCGATATTTTTCCGTGATACGAATCAACAATTTGTTTAACTATTGTTAAGCCCAAACCCGTACCACTGATTCCGCGAGTGTGTTCATTTTTTGCTCTATAAAACTCTTGAAACAGTCTCTCTTTTTCTTCGATCTTTAAACCAATTCCAGTATCGGATATTTTAATTTTCACATAATCTTCACTAGTCGATACATCAATGAATATTTTACCATTCGTTTTATTATACTTTATTGCATTGCTAAGTATGTTTGTGAAAAGCCGAGTTAACTCGTGATTATCTGCTTTTATTGATGGAAGTTTTTGAGCAAATTGTTTTTGTATGGTTATATTTTTTTGTTTCGCTTCATATTCAAGAAATTGCACTGTCGATTTAATTACTTGTTTTATGCTGAGATTTTCAAGTTCTCGTTTCTTAGTTTTTGTTTCTAGGCGTGATATATCGAGTAGATCATTAACAAGCACCAATAAACTTTTTAAACGTGTTGATGAGCGTTCCAAGTAATCTTTTCTTTTTGATTCATCAAGGTTAATCGTCTCGTCTGCAAGAATATTTAAGAAACCTTGAACTGCGGCTACGGGAGTTTTTTAGTTCGTGAGCAACCATTGAAACAAATTGATTTTTGATTTTCTCAATTTTCTTAAGTTCAGTTATGTTTCTGATCACTAAAACAATACCGGCTAATTCACCGTCTTCTCTTGGCACCGGTGATGTTATTGCTTCAACAAATAATTCATTCGGCTTAATTTCAATCTGTGATGAAAACGAAGTATCCAAATATTCTTCTGAAACGAGATACTTGTTTACATTTTCTTGAGCGGATTTCGGTAAAAATGAAATTACCTGTTCACCGATTTTAACTTTTTCTATATCGAGATATCTGAATGCGGCATGATTGCAGTAAACAAGTTCACCCGCTTTATTAATTACCATTACGCCGTCTGCAATTAAATTAATGACCGTACTTAAACGGCTTCTTTCCGCAGCAAGTTCATGCAGATTAGCTTCTCTTTCTTGCTTTAACTTTTCCGATTCAATTAAAAGTTTTCTGTGATCGTAACCTTTTTGCAGATTGTAAATTAATTCATCGGGTGAAAAGGGTTTTGGGATGTATGAGTAAGCGCCAAGTCGTGTCGATTCAATTGCTGTATCGTAACTGGCGTAAGCCGTTGCAATAAAACATACAGTGTTCGGATGTGACTTTTTGATTTCTTTGAGTACTTCTAATCCATCAATATCGGGCATCTTTAAATCTATTACTGCAAGATCAAATTCTTGCTTAGTTCCCTTCTCTACTCCTTCGGTTCCGTTTTCTGCGATTTCAACTACGAATCCCTCATCTTCCAGGATTCTCTTACTTCCAATCCGAAGACCTTTTTCATCGTCAACTATCAATACTTTTGGTTTTTCATTATTAAGGGACATTATCTTAATTTCTCATGATCAAATAAATAATTGAGCTATTGTTCATAGAATTTTTCAATTTTTTCTATGAGTTCATCTACGACTACAGGTTTATTTAATATGCCGTCGCATTTTATCCATTCTTTTTCATCTTCTGTTTCAACGTCAAACTTGAAACCGGTATCGTAAGTAGCTGATGTTAAAATGAAGATCGGAATTCTTTTGCCTAAATCTGTCTTTTTCATTTTATAGCTTAAAACAAAACCGGTATCGTGTTCTTCCATAATTAAATCGAGAACGGCGGCGTCCGGTTTTTCTTTCTGAAATTTCTCGAACGCTTCTTCACCCGTTTCTGCAGTTACAACTTCAAAACCTTTTGATTCCATTAATAATTTATTTTGTTCAAGCAGATCGATATCATCATCTGCTAGCAATATCTTTTTTACTTTTCCGTTCATTAACATTTTGTATCCCTTAGTTAAGAATAATTTTATTTTCATCGACTTTTAGCGGAAGTCGAATCTTAAAAGTTGAGCCGGCGTTTAATCTGCTAGTTACTTTTATATCACCTTTGTGCATTTTTATAATACCGTAACTGATTGCTAAACCGAGTCCGGTTCCCTTACCCATTTTCTTTGTTGTGAAAAATGGTGTAAAAAGTTTGTCGAAGTTTTCTTCTGGAATTCCGCATCCGGTATCGGTTATTTCAACTATTGCGTTATCGTTTTCTTTTTTAAGATTTATTGTGATGTTTTTAATCTCTGATTCCTCAACTGCTTCACATGCGTTTGTAATTATATTTAAGAATACTTGTTTTACTTGATCGGGATCGGCTTTTAAGTTTAATTCTTCTTCCGACTCGTTGATGTTTACAGAAATTTCACTAAACTCAGGATTAACTTTCACTGACTTGACAATATCAACAATCAATTTATTTATACTGACATCACTTATTTTAAGTTTACCTTGCCTTGCAAAATTCAGAAGATTAGCTACTATGTTTTTGCATCTGTTTGCTTCTTCAATTATCATCGAAAGGTCTTCTATGTTTCTTGCTTCACATTTTTTCTTTTCAACTTCGCGCTGCATCATTGATGCGTAAAGAATAATAGTGCCAAGTGGATTATTTATCTCATGAGCAACACCTGCTGCAAGTTGACCGATTGAAGCAAGTTTTTCCGCGCTGTGAAGTTGATCCTTTGTGTTTTTCAATTCCGCGTAAGCTGTTTCCAATTTGTCAATTAAGTGCGGAAGACACATATCTTCTTCAGCTAGTCCTTTAGCAATTGCAATTGCGTAATCTCTGCAAGATTGATATCCACATGCTCCGCAATTAAGCTCGTCTTGTTTTTCAAATTTGTTTGTGCGAGCTAAGATTTCTTTAATCTTTTCTTCACTCGGCATAGGTCTTCGCTGCGAGCGAGGAGTGAAATTTCGTTTTAAATTTAGGTTACGACTGTTATAAATTTCACTGTGCCAAACTTTTTTATCAACGTCATGCATGTATTTATCGATAAACTCAATTACCTTTTCACGTCTGGAATAAAGATTCATATCAGTCTCAATAGCCGGACCATTTATGCATCCTTCACAGAAAAGAATATCGATGAATTTTGATTTTATTTTGTTCTCAGCAATATCTTTGATTATATGTTCTACTTTTTCTTTACCGTCAACCACAATTACATTTCTAGCTAAAACATCGGATGAAATTTCCGCTGTTTTAAGTAAACCGCCGGTAAGTGGAAACGATTTACCTAAATTTGCATAGGGCGGATCGAAACCTTCTTCATCTAGTTTTTCTAAATCGATATTTAATTCTTCGAATATTTCTTTTAATTCGCTGTATGTTAAGACTGCGTCAACTGCGTCACTTACTTCCGGATCATGATATTCACTTTTTTTAGCAACACATGGTCCGATGAAAACAATTTTTGCATTTTCATCGACAGTTTGCTTAAGGTATCTACCCATTGCAATCATCGGTGAAACAACGGTTGCTAAATTCGGCACTAAGTCAGCAAAATATTTTTCGATGTAATTATTGATCGCCGGGCAAGGTGAACTGATTATCGTCTTTCCGTTTACTTTTTCAAACTCTTCTTTATAGAGATTTGAAATTAAGTCGGCGCCGAAAGCTGTTTCACAAACTTTTTCAAAACCGATTTTTCTGAGCGCTGTTGGTATCTTGGAGTAAGTTTCAGAAAAAGATGCAGCTATTGAAGGTGCAAATATTGCAATAGTTCTGTGTGAAGGAATAAAATCATAAAGCACTTTTTCTTTTTCACTTAAAATTGCTTTAGCATTTTGCGAACAGACTTTAACGCAATGCCCGCAACTGATGCATCGTTCATCAATTACCACCGCTTGTCCGTTCTCAACTCGAATTGCAGTTGCGGGGCATTCCCTAACACAGGAGTAACATCTCTTACATCTTTGAGCTATTGTGCTAACTATTGCACTATTCATTGCTTACGCTCTTAATAATTCTTTTCTATTAATATATTCCGTATGTAAAATCTTGTGAGCAGTATGGCTGTTCGGTTCTTCAAGAAATTCGTCATACAGTTTTTTGACTGATTCATTTTGATGCGATCTTCTAACTTTTGCATTTGTGTCGATGTCGTACAATGCTTGAATTCTTTTCTTCAACTTTTCCGGTTTTTGATGTATCGGTTGACCGCCGCCGTTCACGCAGCCACCCGGGCAAGCCATAACTTCGACAAAGTGATATTTTGAAGTTCCGGCTTCAACTTCGTCCAATAATTCACCGACATTTCCTATTCCGTTTACAACAGCTACATTTATTTTTGTTTTATCATCAATTTCTATAGTACTTTCTTTAACTTTATTCATTCCACGGAAATCTTCTAATTCAAGTTTCTCTAAATCTTGTCCGGTTAAATTGTAGTATGCTGTTCTAACAGCGGCTTCCATTACGCCACCGGAAGTACCAAAGATCGCAGCCGCACCCGATGATTCACCAAGTGGATTATCAAATTCACCTTCAGGTAAATCTTCAAAATCGATTCCGGCCATCTTAAACATTCGTACAATTTCCCTCGTTGAGATAACTGCATCAACATCTTGTAAATGATGCTGACCTAATTCAGGTCGGTGAGCTTCAAATTTTTTAACCGTGCAAGGCATAATTGAAACTACAAAAACATCTTCCGGATCAATACCCATTTTCTTTGCATAATAAGATTTTAGAACTGCTCCTTCCATTTCATGAGGAGATTTACATGAAGAAACGTGATCTAAAAGCTCGGGACGGTTTTGTTCGATATATTTTACCCAACCCGGACAGCAGCTTGTGAACATTGGTAAAGTTTTTCCGTTTTGTACCCTATTTACTAATTCAGCGGCTTCTTCTACAATTGTTAAATCCGCTGCAAAGTTTGTATCAAATACTTTTTTGAAACCTAGTCTTCTCAAACCGGTTATTATTTGTCCGGTTACGTTTGAACCAATTGGTAAATTGTATTCTTCACCAAGAGATGCACGAACAGCCGGAGCAATCTGCACAACGGGAAATTTCTTTTTATTATTGATTGCTTCAACTACAGATTTAGCACTGCTCTTTTCTCTTAAAGCTGCGGTTGGGCAAGCCAAAATACATTGGCCACAAAGGATACAATCACTTACGTTCAATCCCTTGTTGTAAGGAGTTGTTACGTTGCTTCTAAAACCTCTATTGGTAAAATCTATTGCGCCTACTTTTTGAATTTCGTTGCAAGCGCGAACGCATCTTCCGCAAAGAATACATTTTGCCGGATCGCGCTCCATTGCCGGACTTGAAATATCTATCGCATGATCTTTGTGCTCGCCGCAAAATCTATGTTCACGTAAACCATAAACAGCAGATAGATCTTGAAGCTCACAGTTTTTGTTTCTAACACATATAAGGCAATCTTGCGGATGATTTTCAACCAAAAGTTCAACGATAGTTTTTCTTGCGGTACGAACTCTCTGTGAATTTGTATCAACTTTCATTCCTTCGAAAACCGGGTAAGCACAGCTTGGTGTCAATCCTCGTCCACCGTCAACTTCAACGACGCAAAGTCTGCAAGCTCCGGTCGGGAATAAATCTTTCATGTGGCAAAGTGTTGGAATCTTTATTCCTACCGACTTTGCAGCATCTAAAATTGTCATTCCTTCTTCAGCTTTAACTTTTATTCCATTTATGGTTAATTCTACCATTTTCTTCCTCTCAATCTTTAGTTTACTATTATCGCATCAAAGCGGCAGGCTTCTAAGCACATTCCGCATTTTATACATGTTGAATCTACAATATGATAAGGATGTTTTCTTTCACCAACGATCGAATCGTTAGGACACTTGCGTGCACAGACACCGCATCCGTTGCAAAGCTCAGGGTTGATTGTGTATGTGAGTAGTTCTTTGCAAACATGTGCTTCGCATTTTCTTTCGTATAAATGTTCTTCATATTCTTCTTTGAAATATTTTAGTCCGGAGAGAACCGGGTTAGGTGCACTTTGTCCCAATCCGCAAAGCGAAGTATCTCTGATTACATCAGCTAATCTTTGCAAATGGATAATTCCTTTGAACCTTTGAAGCTGTGCAAGTTTACTTCCGTTCGATCCGTAAGCAACAGGAATTCTTTCAATGGTTTCGAGCATTCGTTTTGTACCTTCTCGGCATGGGACACATTTTCCGCAAGATTCATTTTGAATGAATGTTAAGAAGTACTTTGCAACATCAACCATGCAAGTATCTTCATCCATTACAACAAAACCACCCGAGCCCATCATTGCACCGACTTCTTTCAGCGATTCGTAATCGACAGGTGTATCCATTACTTCATCAGGCAAGCAACCTCCCGACGGACCACCGATTTGTACTGCTTTGAACCTTTTCCCATCAGGAATTCCGCCGCCTATATCAAAAACAACTTCACCAAGTGTGGTGCCCATAGGAACTTCCACCAAACCGCTTATCTCAACTTTTCCGCTTAAAGCAAAAACTTTTGTTCCTTTTGAAGATTCGGTTCCAATAGATGAAAACCATTTTGAACCGCGGTTGATTATTGCAGATATATTCGCAAATGTTTCTACGTTATTAATAATAGTCGGTTTACCCCAAAGACCCGAATCGGCGGGATATGGAGGTCTCGGTATTGGCATTCCGCGTTTTCCTTCAATAGATGCGATGAGTGCGGTTTCTTCACCACAGACAAAAGCGCCGGCGCCTTTTTTTATTTTTACTTCTAAATCGAAACCGCTTCCTAAAATATTTTTTCCGAGCAGTCCGTATTCTTTACATTTATTAATTGTGTTTTGTAATCTTTTTATTGCAAGGGGATATTCGGCACGGCAGTAAACGTAAGCAATGCTTGCGCCTATCGCATAAGAACCGATTATCATTCCTTCGATTAATCTATAAGGATCGCTTTCCAAAATTGAACGATCCATAAAAGCGCCCGGGTCGCCTTCATCGGCATTGCAGATCAGATATTTTTGATCAGCTTTTTTGTTGTGCGCCATTTCCCATTTTTTGCCTGTTGGGAAACCGCCGCCGCCTCTACCGCGCAATCCGGAGTCTAAAACTTCATCAATCACTTCGTGTGGATTCATCAATCTTAATGCTTTATCTAAACCTTTGAATCCTCCGGCTGCAATGTATTCGTCAATTGAATCGGGGTTTATCAAACCGCAATTTTCCAGAACAATTCGTTGTTGTTTTCTGAAGAACTGAATATCGCTCAATCTTTTAACTTGACTCTTCCCTTTTGAATGTGTTCCTAACAATTTGTCTTTATAAATGTCTTGTTCGACAATCGTTTTTTGAATTAATTGAGGAACATCTTTGGGAGTAACTTCGCAATAAGAAATTCTATCTTCATCAGGAAGTTTTACATCGACTATAACTTCTTTTGCACAGAATCCGATGCATCCGACAGGAATAATTTCTGCTTTCAGATTCTTATTTTTCAATTCATCTTCGATGGCTTGTTTTACTTTTTCAGCACCGGAAGCCAATCACAAGTACCCATTCCAATAAATATTACGGGTATTCATCGAATTTCATATCGAAGTTTTTTATTGTATTCTAAAATTTCATCTTTTGAGATGGACTTAATGATTCATCTATGCAATGTGCAATGAATTCACTCTTCGGGTTATCCGGTGAGTGAAATTCATTATTGATTTTAATATCTAAATAGGATTTCATTTTACACACTCTCTATTTCAGCCGCTTCCTTCTTTGCAGCAGCTTTGTATTTTTTCAATATTTTTGGAATTTCTTTTGTTGTTAACCTACCGTAATATTCTTCATTGATGCTGATAACCGGAGCAATACTGCAAGCCCCGATGCATGCCACAGTTTCAAGTGTAAAGAGTTTATCACGTGTAGTTTGACCGGCGCAAATACTTAATTCATTTTCCAATGAGATTAGTATGTTTGCCGAGTTCTTTACGTGGCAAGCAGTTCCTCTGCAGACTCTTATTACATTTTTACCAAGTGGAGTAAGTCTAAACTGATTATAAAATGTTGCAACACCGTACACGCTGCTCATCGGCATATTGACAAACTCAGATACGTCTTGAAGTGCATCTTCAGGTAAATAACCATATACTTCTTGAATTTCTTGAAGAATGGCTATGAGGTTGCTTCTGTCTTTAGCCGGGTAATTTTTGAACACTTCCTTATGCATTTACTTCTTCCTTTTCTTTGTTTTTCACTTATTTTGGGCAATTCTCATGCCAATTGCGAAATATTTCTTTATTTGGTTTAATCCGGTTATTTCAACTTTTTTTGTTGAGAATTTTCTATCATTTCCATTTTTAAGAATATTTCGAGAATTATTTCTCAATATAATGGTATATGAAATACTTTTATCTTTTTTATCTAGAATTCTGTTTTAAGGTGAGGTGTGAATGCAAGTCTACCAACAGCTGAAGAGTCAGATTTTTAGGTAGAATTTTACCATAATTTCGTGACTACATCACAATAATAATCTAAACAGCTTCATTTGAAGCGAGATTATGGTACGATTCAACGAGCCGTTTTTATAAAATCTTCACTAAAATCATTTTTATTAATCGAGAAGAAAACTTAGTTTTAAAAGTCAATTCGAAATTTTATGACAAGTCTCGAAACAAATATTAAGATAAAGAAAAAAGCAGCTTGGATTTCACTTTTGGTCGGCTTAGGAATGTTTGCTGCTAAAACTACTGCTTACCTAATCACCGGCTCAAGTGCTATTTTCTCCGATGCGGCAGAATCAGTTGTACATGTGATGGCAACTTCGATGGCGCTTTTTAGTATTATTTTGAGTTCACGTCCGCCGGATAAATCCCACTTATACGGACATGGAAATATTGAATATTTTTCTGCCGGAATTGAAGGATTGTTAATCGTAATTGCTGCCTTAACCATTATTTATACATCTACAGTAGATATTTTAACCGGTCCGGAACTTCAGAAACTTGGAACCGGAACAATAATTATTGGCGCCGCGGGTGCTGTAAACCTTTTTCTCGGCTTTTATTTGATTCGCAAAGGTAAACAGACAAATTCATTAGCGCTTATTGCTGACGGCAAACACGTTTTAACTGAACTTCATACACAAGTATTGGGGTTATAATCGGATTAGTTTTAGTTCTCTTAACGGATTTCTATCTTTTCGATCCAATATTTGCTATCGGTGTTGCGATTAATATTTTGTTAACCGGTTACAAATTGATGAGAGAATCAATCGGTGGTCTAATGAACGAAACCGATCCCGAAACGCTTGAAAAAATAGTTAATAAATTTTTGCAGATGAGGAAAAATTACTGGATAGATTTGCATCACTTAAGATTTTGGAAATCTGCGGAAAAAGTTTTTATCGATTTTCATCTAACCATCCCCTACTTCTTCGAAATAAAATCATCTCATGTAGAAGAAGAAAAAATTGTTAACGAGTTAAATAAAGTGTTTCCCGAAGCACAAGTAAGAATTCATTTTGATTACTGTTACCCGAATTATGTAAATACTGTGGCTACGAACCTTGCACAGTTAGAAAAGAGAATAAATCAAAATCGATTGAGTGGAGTACCGATAAATTAATCGGTGATCCGATTGAATCGAAATCCCATGATACTTAGAAAGATCCAACTGCATTTCAGATTTTGAGTGTTTTAATTCGTGATGTAATAACCAATCTTTTCTCTTTATGCCACCAGCATAACCTGTTTAATTGCCATTCGCTCCCACAACCCGGTGGCATGGTATAAGTATTGGTATTGGATTTTTGTTATTCGCATTTCCCACTGCCCTAGCTGCTCCCGGATCACCGATTGCTTTAGCAATCTCTAAATATGTTTTAGTCTTTCCGTATGGTATTTTAAGAACTTCTTTCCATACTTCTATTTGGAAGTCTGTTCCTCCCGGGTTCAATTTTAGATCAAATGAGGTTCTCTTTCCTTCAAAATATTCATTTATTTGTACTATACTTTTATTTAAGTAATATGACTTATTTTCTTTTAATATTTGCAGTTCATCACTATATTTCAACTTAATTAAAGTATTATTGTCTTCAGTTATTTCAATTTTCCCAATGGGTGTTTCAATCTGTGTGGAATTCATATTACTCACCATTTATTGTAACAACTAATCTTCTTGCTCCGCCGCGATTACGATGCTCGCATAAATAAATGCCTTGCCACGTTCCTAAATTTAATGAGCCATTTCTAATCGGAATAGTTAATGACGATCCAAGTAAAGATGATTTTATATGAGCCGGCATATCATCTGCTCCCTCTAAAGTATGATCATAATAGGGAGCATTTTCAGGTACTGTTTTGTTGAAATGCTTTTCCATATCAGAACGAACATCCCGGTGATGCATTTTTCATTTAATGTAAGGGAGGCAGATGTATGCAGTATAAAAATATTTAACAAACCTACTTTTATGGTTTTTATTTCATCTAAATCCTCCAATATTTCATTGGTGACAAGATGAAAACCGCAGAGTCTTATTTTGTATTGTTATTTCCTTTTGTATCCACATAAAATTATTCTCCACTCTATTATATAACTTTTTTCCGTATCGACCGATAAATTCCTATAACAACACCAACAATATTAAATTTTTCATCATTACTAGATATTACAATCTTTTCATACTCCGGATTTTCGGAGTGTAATTCAATTAATTTTTTCTTCTTGAAAAATCTCTTAACAACAGCAGAATCATCCAAAATCGCTACTGTAAAATCTCCGTTATTGGGTAGAATATTCGGATCAACAATCACGATATCTCCATCAAAAATATAAGCATCCTTTAAGCTATTCCCTTTGACTTTTACGAGGAATGATTCTTTAGGGATACGCGCTATTGTTGGGAGTTGGATCGTATCTATAGTGTCCGGGTAAACGACAATCGGATTTCCGGCTGCGACTTCTCCAATAACCGGCTTTGGAATAAAGAATTTTTCATCGAGTGTGAGTTCAATTCCCCTTGATATTTTCGGATTCCTTTTCAGATATCCTTTTCGTTCGATTGCTTTTAAGTGTTGCTGAACGGTAGCTCTATTTTTATACTTAAAATGCTTAGCGATCTCGGCTAAAGTCGGCGGCATTCCGGCCGAAACTTTTGTGTTGATAATAAAATCTAAAATATTCTTCTGTATTTTTGTTAATCCAGCTCGCATTTTCTAATTTTTATTTTATTAAATTTCACCATACATATGTATGGTGAAATTTCAGTGATCCTTATTTCATTGTCAATAACAGGATATAAAAAAAGCGGCCCGATTGAGCCGCTTGAAGTTGGTTAAATATTAAATTTTTGATTAGAAAATTCGTTCCAAAGAATTCATCAATTTATCCTTTAAAACAGGTTTAGAGATAAAGTCACTAAATCCGGCAGCAATGAACTTATCACGATCTCCCGGAAGGACATAAGCAGTTACGGCAATAACAGGCGTGTTTGTGATAGCCTGGAAGTTTTTGAATTCACTCGTAATGCATCCAACCCATTATATTCGCCTTCGAGGTTTATATCCATTACGATAAAATCGAATTCTTTACTTTTTACTTTTGGTAACGCTTCTTCAAAACTTGTGGCAAATTCAATTTCGTGCAAATTCTTTCATTTGTACTTCTGAACAATATTTTGAGAATCGACTTGATCTTCAACATAGAGACATTTCATTCCTCTAACTGAACCGGTCTTCTTTCTCTTTCCCGCGGTTTTGCAACCGGTTCGGGAGTGTTTGACGGAGGTTCTGGTTTTTTAGGTTCAGGTTCAATATGTTTTTCAACTTTTTCTTCTTTTGGTCCGGATACATTTACATTAATATTTACGTCTTTCTTTTCTGACTGAGTTTCATCTACACGAGTTTCTTCATCTTTCACTTTTTCACCCGCTGTTTCTTCTTGCGGTTTAACCTTTTTTAATTGTTCCTTTTTGACCGTAGGAATTTCTTCTTTTAGATCTTCTTCAATTTCTAAAACAGCAGGAAAGATAATTCCATACTCTATTGGCTTTCCGTCTCTTGTAATTATTTCATTACGGGCATTTAAAAGAACAATCAATTTTCTGAATAGTTTTGTTGTTATTCTTGAAAATCCAAAGTTTTTGCGAAGAGCATCTTCATCTTTGGTGAATATTTCTTCAAGTCCTTCCATCAACTTACTCGAAACGCCTTCCCTTCTGTCTTTTACACTTATTAGGCATTTGTCGTCTTCATAGGAATAAGCCGATAAATAAAGTTTGCTCTCGTCCGATATCTGCATTGCATATTTTATAAACTGTGTAACCAAAATGCTGAAGTGATGTTTATCTGTTGTTAATTTTAATGATGAAGAAATTTTACCATAAGTTAACTCAAGATTATTCGATCGGGCTGTTCTTTCGGTTGTAGTTTGAATCTCTTCTAACAAGGTCAACGAAAAATATCTCTTCCGGTTTGAACTTAATTTTATTGTCTTCTAGCGCAGAATATTCAGCTGCAGTATCCATTGATTGAAGTAATAACTTCTGATTCTCTTTAATGATATCAATCGCTTCTTTTTGGTCTTCCGTTGGTTTGTCAATGCTGTCGTTAATCTCTTGAATAAATCCGAGAATGACATTGATAGGAGTAAGCAATTCATGAAATACATTAGAAAGAAAAGATGGTTCAACACCTTTTTTAACTTCTTTAGAAATATCTTTTTCGGATGAAGCTTGAGCCGGTTTAATTTTAGGTTTGGCAATTATGGTGATTGAATCTTTCTCGCCGTTGTAGTCAAAGATTGGAGATGCAACTAAATTGACTTCAAGCATTTGTCCGGTTGCTTTCTTTAGTTCAGTTTTAATTTTTTTTGTCTCTTTAGAATCTGAATGAATCAGATCTTTATTCAACTCGGCTCTTTTTTCATCTTTTAACAATGAAAGGAACGGTTTTTTATCTAAATCATGCTTAGAATAGCCGAGATTATTGATTACCGAATCAGAGGCATAGGTAATAAATCCGTCATTATCAGTTATAAAAATTAGGTCGCTGCTATTTTCAAAAGCTGCTCTGAACATTTTTATTTTTTTAGAATTTTTTACTTCATCCGTGATATCACGGATAATATTTATGTGAGCGCTTTTACCTTTATAATCCATTGGTGACTTACTTAGCTCAACAATGATAGCCGAACCATCCTTTTTCATGTGACGCCACGGACCGGTGAACTCGTTAGTTTTTGATTTTTTGTTGGCGCTCTCGAGTAGAGTTTGAATATCTTCCGGAGCGTAGAGATCCGTTAAGTCCATGTTAAGAAATTCTTCTTTAGAGTAACCGTAAAGTTTTATTGCAGCGTCATTGACTTCCATGAATTTTAGATTTTCTATATCATAGATAAACATTGGCTGCGGACTGATTTTCATTATCGCGTCATACATTTTTGATATACCTGCTGTTTTGAAATTTGACTTGCTAGAATCATTGATGTAAAAGAGAACGTTATTATCTTTCGTAACTTTTTTTAATCCGATTAGTTCTGCGGATTTTGAAATTTTTAGTGTAACATTTTTAGAATTGGTATTCTCATAGAATTCTTTTAATGATTCAGTAAGATACTCTTCTTGAACAATTTCTGTAATTACATTACTCGTAAGCTTTTCGATATTGGGCAAATATTGGTTAATTAAAGGAGTAGTTTTTAACACTTTCCCCGCTGAATCAGTTGTAAAAAACGGAATATTTAATTGAGTAAGTATTTCATAGGGATCAAATTTCGAAGAAGCATTACTTCCAACGGACGATTTATCAACTTGTGATACTCCAATAATAGCAACTACATTATTATCAATATCTAAAACCGGGAACTCCACTATTTCGTATGGCTTACTGTCCGTATGGAGATGAAGAATTTATCTGATCAATTATGACTGAGTTTGTTGTTTCTAAAATATAATTATCAATTGTAGCAAATAATTTATTCTGAAAGTGAGGGAGAACGTCCTTTTCAAACCTTCCTTCGAGTTGTTTTGATTTTACACCGAGTAATTGAGAAAATTTTTGATTTACAAGAATGAATCTTCTTCCTGTATCTTTTATCCAGAAATATCCTTCGAGCATGTCAATCTGTTTTTGAATTTTCGCTTTACCGATAAACGTAAACGGAAAAGCAGATTTAACAGATTGAACTATTTCTAATAACTCTTCGTCTCGTAATATTTTATTTATTTCTTCGGTTACAATCGTGAATTTCTGCAATTCTTTAGTGCTTTTGTCATCGTTTACTTTTCTGATTGTACAGATGAAAGTTATCTGTAATTCATCTGCATAAGGCGCCATATTTATTTCATATTCTTCTTGCCCGTCTTTGTTCTTAGTCTGAATTATTTCTTTGACGCTTTTATCATAAGTTTTTGCTTCATACAAAAGTTTTCTCAACTGAATTTGCAAATTCTTTGTCAAGTATCTCGTCAATCAACGTATTAAAAGTAGCATCGGGTAGAAACTTTTTACCTTTTTGATTGAAGTCAATAATCCTTCCCTCATCGTCGAGGATGAAAGTTGGGAAAGGTATCAAATTCTCTAAGATTGATAATATGTTTTTATCCACAGTCATAAGCACTTAGTTAAATGGGGTTGTGATTAAAACTTCGTTAGAGATATTCAGAATATTCTTGAGTATTTAACAAGGCACGCACTCTATAAACATACTGGGTATTGGGAGACAACCCCAGTTTCATTGTGTTGTATGGTTGCACCTGTGCCAACCGAGCCGCCAAGTGTTTCAACAACAATAAAGTCGTCATCTATTGGGAATGATAATCTTTTCTTTCTACTAGATAGACGAACTCATTATCGATAAATATCTTCCCACAAAAGCACCGCTGAGTTTGGCGTAATAGAATTTGTAGGAATTCTCAATTCAATAGTTCCGGTTCTTCCTCTGGAACTTACTTCATTAGAGAAGTCTGATACTAGAGTACCACGATAAGCAGAAACTCTGAAAAAATATTCTATATTAGGATCATCAATAGTAACAGTTGTGGCATAAATTCCGGTTCCAGCTTTTGGTGATACTTCATTATGCAGAATTGGTAATTACCATTAACACCGGTTTTTCTTTGAATTCTAAAGCCCTCTTCGTCAGTTGAATTGTCATTCCAAATCAAAGTAAACTGAGTCGCTGAACCTTGAACCGAGTAGATTTGCAGTGATGAGGGTCGAGCCGGCGGTAATGCCGGAACATAAGCATCATCTTCATTGCTGTAAGGTGTATAGAATCCTTCGACAGTGCAGATGTACTTGCTCTGTAATAATATGTTGTTTCCGTGTTAAACGTTGAATCCATAAAAACATTTTGATCCGCAACAGTGTTACCTATTTGCACATAATTTCCGGTTGTGCCTTCTCTACGTTCAACATAAGTTCCTATTTCTTGATCCGTATTATCAGTCCATCTAACTATTACTTTTCTTTCATCTTGATCAAATTCCGCCGTCGAGATTTGTTGGAGCCGGAACATCGTTTGCGGCCGTAGTGGCGGTTGCAATGTTAGACCAAGCACTTTGGCTAGTACTGGTGAATGAAGCAATTCTATATGAGTAACTTGTACTTGCCATTAAGTTTTGATCGGTATATTCTCTTGACGAGGGTGAAACTACCGTTATCTGTTCGAAGTTGCCGGTACTTGGATTAGTCCGTTGAATTCTAAATCCAAGAATATTCACTTCTTCGCTTTCCCATGTTAACAGAATTCTTGATGCACCCAGAGCTTGAGCTTGTAAATTGAACGCTTCCCCGCCGGTGGTACTTACTTCATTGCTAAAAGCCGAGGGGCCATATTTATTTACAGCACGTACTTTATAGTAATAAACAATTAATTCGAGAAAGTCCTATATCCGTGATAACTGATTGTATTTTCAGGTAAAGTTTCGATAAAGATTATATTCACCAGTTGTACCTGATTTTCGCCAAAGTTCATAATTGTCTTCGGTTTTTGCGCTATCATCCCAGAATAAATTAACTGAACCAGTACTAATTTTTGTTAACACCAAATTAGCCGGAGCTTTAGGCGGTGTTACTGTTTCAACAACGACTAAATCTTCTTGTACCTCACTTGTTGCATACGTTCCTTCAGTGTTACGAACATTAACGAAGTAGTCGATTTTTTGTCCCAATAACGTTGAGTCAACAATTAGATAAATCTGTGTATTTTGCTCCGTTGTCAGCTTCAAAAATCTCTACAAATCTTCCCTCATCGCTTTCAATAACGACTTCAAATTGTTCAAGACCTCCGCCGCCCGCAAAATCTGAAGCTTCATATGTAATTAAGTTACTAACCTACCTGCACAGTATCTCCTGAAGTTGGGCTGATTATTCTAATAGTTGGTCTGGTTGCTAAAGGAATCAGTTACGTTTTCCACACAGGAAAACAGAATAACTGTCGGAGAAGTAAAAGAATTTTAAGTTTTACCATATCATCTACCGGTGTTTGATTCTATCCGGTAATTTAGCAATTATTTGAAAAATGAATTAGTTTTTTCCGGTATTTGTTTAGTTGAATATTACATTGGTAAAACATTATCAAAATCTATCAAAAAGATTCTAGTCTCATTTGGTTTTAAATTCTTGATATAGAGATAAAGTGAATTTGCCGATTGATCAAATTCATATTCTGGAATATTGGTATTAATTATTTCCGAAGATACTTCAACATTTTTTACAGGTTTATTAATATTTACTTCAGCAACAAATTCTTCAACTAATGTATTTCCCGGATTAGTTACTTCAACACTAACTCTTCGTTTACTCCGCCATTCATATCTAACTTCAATGTTGCCTCTGCGTTTCCACCAACTAAGTATTTTTCATCTACCGAGGTTAACCAAACATTATTATCGCGAGCATATTTTATAACGTCATCAAGTACGTTAACATATTGAGGTTGTAGCTGATATTCTGTGTTAACTTTTAAACATAAAGTCCGCCTTCAAATAGTAATCTGTTTATATCTTCTTCGTAAGTGTATTGTTGAAAAGACCTGTCGGTTAAACCATATTCTTGAATAATTTGATAATCGTCTCGTGCGGTTTTTGTAATTATCAACATCGGTTTTTCATTTCTAAAAACAATTTTGGGACTGATCTGTCGGTCAAAGAGTCTGTAACCATATAATCGTAATCATATTCAGCCATTCCTACTAAAGTATTATCATCGTAATAACCGTACTCAGGCATAATTCCTCGTACTTCTGTGCCTGCTATGCTTTCAAGAGTATCCTTTGCAATTCCCATATTAGTAAATTGTAAAGATTAATCGTAAAGAGTGTTTAAGGTATCAAACGGAGACTCTAAAAACCCGATATCAACAATAGCGCCCAAATCAACTTTTGGTCCTATAGATTTAATTAACGATGAATTATCTATTGCGGTTTCAGGTCTTACGAAGACCGATGCGGGAAGTTTGTATTTGTTAATTATCGGTAAAATATTATTGATATTTTCGGGATACCGATTAATTGTTGGAACAAATATCATGGCAGCTTCGTAAGGAGCCGGCCAATCTTTAATAAATGCAGTAGGTCTGTAAGTTAACCAGTTTATACTATTATTGAAGAGTTTCTTCAAAATAGATATAATCTTCTTGTTCGCCGAGAACTGAGTTAAGTTCAAAACCGAACCAAATAAATCTGCCTTTACCATAAGAACCATAAGCAATGCCGGTACTTTTTTTAATTTCTTCCATAACAAGACCGGCTTCTTTTGTATAGTCATACCAAAAGCTTGCTTGGGTTGTTCTAGGTTCGAGCACTTCAACATAAATCGGTCTATCCCAGGTAGCAATATTTAAGGTGAATCCTGTTGGTATTCCGGAAGTTACAGGAAGTTTCTGTAAGCGTATGTACCTTCTTCAAACTGTTTTGCGGGATGAATCTCTGTATTGAAATTCATACCAAAGACTTCAGTAAAGAACTCCCAACCACGCCATTTAGCTTCATCAGAATAAGTACCGATACCCGAAGTAACGAATATACTTTCCACCTCTTACCAGATATTTTTTAATTTGTACTAATTGTTTATCGCTCATCGATTTTGCGGCGGGAAGAATTAAGAGTGGATAATCATAATGTTCTCCCAATTCTATAATTTGATCACTGATCAGATCATCGCTCATTTGTGCTGCTTTAATAAATGTTTCCCACTTATCAATGTTATCGCTTATCCAAGTACTACCATCCGGAAGCATATTTTCGGTGTATTCGGAATATAGAATTCCGGCTTTCTTTTGTTTATCCCAAGTAAGTACTTCAAGATTTTTAGCGGAAGGTAAAACTTCCGAAACTTCATAATTACCGTAAACATTTTTAACAACGAGCATAAAAATTAGAATTGATGCAGCAAGCAGCACCAACCCGCTGAGAAAAATAATCAGGTAATTGACACGCAGTCCCCTGATTGGATTTAGTTACCGCCACTTAAGTTTATCCTCTTTCTTTTTCTTTTCTTGCTCCTTGGTTGGTTCAACATAACCTTCGCGAGTGTATCTCATAAATTTCTTACGCTCGCTAGTTGAATAACGAGAATCATCCGATGATGTATATTTTGTTCCACCACTATAAGAAGAAGTTGCTCTAGTAGGAGGAGGCGGCGATGATACGTAAGTTGGCCGCATTTCCGGACCGTTTTGTGCTTCTCTGCTGCTGCGGGCTTCTTTGATACTCAGAGGTTCTCTCTCTTGTCGGATATGGTTCATCATAAGTGCGACGAGTACCGGTAGTATGCTGCTCAGCAATCACAGGCGACGGAGCAACTAATTCAGCAGGAATACTTGACGGCTGAGGCGCTTCAGATGTTCTACCTTTACGTTCTCTAATTTTATAAAGAATATAGGCGCCAACTGCCAGTATAAATGTTGATATAGTTGCTACTAACACAATTAAAGAAAGTATTGGAATTAATTCCATAATTACTCCTGTTATAATTAAACTTTTTTATAGCGAACCGCTGCCGGTTGTTTGTTACCAGTAGATTTTGTTTTTGTGCTCACACCGCTTCGTTCTAATTTACCCCATGTCATACTTACACCGAGAAATTCTTCCACGGTTGCCATTGCTTTTGTAATATCAATAACAATATGAAGATAAGACGGTAAAATAACGAATACGGCACCAATCTAAATTCTTCTTTTTCGGCTGCTATACATAAATAGCCGCCATCATATCCAATAACATAATTCCCGCCCACCGAAAGAAAACTAAACTTGACATACCATAAAATGCAGCTACAATAAAAAATAAGTTTGCAAAAATATTCATTGCAGGCCAAATCAATGCTTCATAGAACATGGACCATAAGATCAAAGTGTTATTGAAATTAATTGTCGGATTAATAATATGTTTTCTGTGCTTACGTATTGCTTGCAAAATTCCTCGCGTCCAGCGATATCGTTGTTTCAGCAACTGATGTAATTTAGAAGGAGCTTCCGTATAAGCAATTGCATTTGGTTCATAATTTATTTTCCAACCTTTTTCAAGAATTTTGAGAGTAATATCTGCATCTTCCGCAAAAGTATCACTCGAATAATATCCGGCATCTCTAAGAGCACTTTTTCTAAAAATTCCGATTGGACCAGGAATAATATTTACCATTCGTATAAAACCTTGTGCAGAGCGAGGCAAATTTAGACCTTCTACATATTCAAGGGCTTGAAGATCGGTTAAAACTTTTTTTCTGTTTTCAACTTTTACGTTTCCGGCAACTGCTCCTACGTTAGGATCGATAAAATGTGCTAATTCCCATTCTTAATGTACTAGATGAAAGTTGCGAATCTCCGTCCATGCAAAGGACAAATTCCGCTTCGGAATACTGAATGCCCGCGTTAAGAGCTTTTGATTTGCCGCCGTCTAGGTTTATTTATCAACGAAACTTTTACAAGTGTCGATCTTCCCTGCTGATAACCGACTAATTCTTCAGCTACTTGTGATGTATCGTCAGTTGAGCCGTCGTTGACCACAATGATTTCGTAATTGGGATAGTCAATATCGAGCAATGAATCTATAGAGGATCTTAGTAATTTACCTTCATTAAATACCGGGACAATGATAGAGATAAACGGAAAGTAACCTTCTTTGTCTTCAACCGAATATTTTGTGATGTATAAATAAGCCATCACGAGAATAGAAAAATATCTGAACAGTAGTACGAATAAAAATATTACGAGCGCAACAATTGATGAATAGACAAATAATCCGCTCCATGAAAGAACAGTCAATGGCAGAGTAACCAGAATAACAACTAAAAGCAGAAATGATACAATACCAGAAACTATAACGGTTTGAATTTTCACGACCCTCATTCCTTTTCGGCTCTTTTTTCTCTCTGTTGTCTAAAGCAATTTTATATTTTTGAAGTTTTTGATTCATGACCAATTTTGTCTTATAATAATCACATTTTTAGGAACAAATGGAATGCCAAGAAAAAAGGGATATGAGCTCATTAATCGAGTTCTCTTTTATTGATATTGTTCCAATAATGTACAAAAGGTATTAAGTGCCTCAGAATTATACAAAATTATATATGAATATAACGCATTAATTAAACCATTGCAACAAAATAACTTAATGTATAGTTCTTAAAGTAGCGCTTCAGAAAACTTTTATTATACAAGCAAATTAAGAGTTTAGAATATGGACCACTGCGCACTCAATAAAATTGTAACTGATGAATATCAATCTGTTCGCAAATGTATTACTTAAATAGCCGGTTAATAGAAAACGTAAATTATTGGTTACAGAATATATTATTCTAGTTTTTAATTCACGAAGTATATAATCATATTGAGGTATATAACCCAATTTACCGCCAATCATTATATCCCACCTTTCATCCTTTAATGGGTACCATTCTAAATAAATACTATGTTGATGAAAGTCCTGAGGTGAATAATATACCGGTAATGTATGTTGAAAATCGGTAAAGTAGTATTCATACCCGGCAATTAAATTTGGATAAAACCATCTGCCAACTCTTCCTGTAAAAGAATTCCCTAAGTTTGAAGGTAATTGAGTTATTCCCGGACCTAGTATCGCACTACCTTCTTTTGTATGCATTAAATTATAAATTGCTTCTAATCGTACATTAGTTTCAAATTCATAATATCCGTTAAATGATAGTAATTGACCGGTGAGGCGAGTAAAAACTAATCCCGGTGAATAAGCAATGTTGCAGCATCACTTCTTGTATATGAAATATCAAAACCGAACTTACCTCACCTTTTTCTTTCAGGTTCGTAATCATATCTTACACCCGCTTCTAAAATTGGAGATCTGACAATCCCGGGAGAATACATTTCACCGTAACTTAGTCGAAAGAGTAAATTATCTTCCGGTCTTACGAATAAATTTCCTTTGAGTGTAGTGTAATAAAAGCTGCCGAAATCGTTTGCTAAATTACCTCTTAACCATGTAGCCCCGACACTTATATACGGCAGAAGACTTGTCTCAAGATTTCCGCCCCAATATTATATTCAAAGTCCAAGTTATCAGCAAAATAGTATGATACCGGTTGAAAGAATAAATAAGAAAAAACATATCCACCAAGATATCTAAAACCTCTGACTAAAAAGTTCTCATCTTCCGGGCATATCGGCAGCCAATCCAATCTTTCATCGATTATATAAGATTCAGGTGCATCATCATATAACCTATTGTAAACGACGCGGGCACTGTCATACATGTTCATTTGCGCATAGCTGTCACCAAGATAAAGCTGCATTTCAGGATCATCGGGGTATTCTTCAGCCAAACGTTCAAACTCGTCTAACGGCTTACCGAATCTCCACTCCAATAAAGACGCTTTGCCTCAATTTATCTTTTTCTTCGTCGTATGCTTCAGATAAAGTTTGGTCATATAAATAAATAGCATCGTAAACATCTATCTGCTCCAACATAAACATCCGCAAGTTCGTATCTTAAATCTACAGTTGGATTCGGTTGCTCAAAATATTCTTCGTAGTAAGGAATAGCTTCATCATAATATCCATTCATTGCTAATTCTTCCCTCTTCCAATCTTTCCATTTTTCGTTGTTCTTCAGCTCTTATAAAGTGCAGCAGATTCAACATTGAGTTTAATTGTTGTACGTCAGTATTATCAGGTGCCATTGCTCAAGCATTCTCATTGTACATCTGAGCGGTTTCATATTCCTGCTGTTGAAAATTCAATGTCCCCGAAGCTATAATTGCATCGATATTGTTTGTGATCATTTTGAAAACCCTTTCAAAATATTCTTCGCCTTGTTCTAAATTTACGTCGTTCCAAACAGCAATTTGACCTGCTAATAATAGGTACTCTGTATTATTGGGATTAGCTTCAACAGCTTTATCAATTTCTGTTTGTGCCTCATTAAGTTTTCTTTGAACAAAATAAAGTCTTGAGCTAATTTAAATCGTAATTCGTGATCATCAGGATTAATTTCCAAATATTCTCTGAGTAATTCTTCCGCAACTTCATGATCATCTAAGTTGATATAATAATCAACAATATTGCTTAAAGCATCTCTATTATTAGGATCTTCTTTAAGCGCTGTTTGAATTCAGTCAACTTCTTCATAATATGCTTGGCGAATGGTCATCAATGATTCTTTATCGATTCAAATCGATAAGTCCCTTCAGTGATTGGGCGCAAAATATTGAAGCTGCTCCACTGCTTCTTCGTATCTGCTCTCGTTCATTAAAAATTGAATTAGCATATAGCGAGCTTCATCATTGTTAGGATCATTGCGTAAAACTCTGTAATATCTATCGATGGGGTATTCTTCTCTTTCGAATGACCGTGGAGTTTGCTGCACCATATAACCTTCTCTCAACGCTAAATCCAATCCGTCTTGAGCTTCTTTAAAAGAGAGGTTTAAAGCTCAGGGATGTGCGAAAGCTCTTTGGCATTTCTATTAATCGCCAAGCCACATAGTAAAATAACCGTAACGGCTCCGAGCCGCCAGTCTTCAGGATATCTTGAAACAAATTCCTCCAAAATTATTTCACCTTTTCTGATTGAACCGGTATGCGAAAGAATTTCGGTATAGCGAATAATTTCATCAGGCGAAGCGTCATCATCTCTTCGAGATCTTAGTCGTACCAAAGTTCTGCCAATGCCCACTCTTCGAGCCATCGATATGATTTACCAACTTCTAAATAGTTAAAAGCTTTGTCAGGATCAATTGGAATTTCGCGTTTGTATCCGTCTATGCGGGCATAGAGAATTTCTCTCCAAATTTCCCAGACTCTTTGTAAATTTTTCTTATATTCAGAATTTGTTGGATCAAGCCGGGTAGCTCTTCTTAAATCTAAAACGGATAACTGATATTGTTCGCGTTGTTCAAAACCAAAGAGCCGCCGTAAATTATAACCTTACTGTGCATTTCTGGCGTTTTGCGCTATATACTTATTTAACTGATCAATGGCTTCACCAGCTCGACCGGCTTGCATATGCAGTAAAGCGTTCCTTTTATGAACTTCCTCACCTCTTTGTGCTAAACTAAAGGACGTTAAAACGAAAGAATGGGGAGTGAATATTTGTAAAAAAAGCTTCATTACTCATTATACTTTGTGTGAGGAGTATATGAATTCCTATTTTTGATATTCGGCATCTAAAATATTATTAATCAGTGTGTCTCTGCATCATTTATCGACTCATCAACCTCAGATGGTATACAACGAAATGTAATTTTGGATTGTGTTCAGATACTCTCTCTCGGTGCTCGGTAAATTGTCTTGTATTTGTTGAATAAGTGGAAGAATTTACATTTTGGAACTGCTCTTTACCAATAAAACTAATACCTTGTCATCGTATGCCGCATTAACTTATCCTTTTTATCGGTTGAAAGCCGGATAGCATTTTGTAATTGGTTTCAGAGTTAAGCAACCCTTTTACGTTTGCAGCAGGATCAGGCTTTAAGCAAACAATTTTT
>JAXHMN010000007.1:0-57109 GCA_034521465.1 Melioribacteraceae bacterium
CGTTATATAGCTCAACGGTAAACGAATTGGCCTGATTGTTTCCAAGGTTTGTGATCAAAATTTGTGCAGTTAAATTTGAATTTTCGACAAGAGGAACCGGAGTAATACTAATTTCAGAGAGTTGTAAATCAAAATCCTTTGGAGAGATTGAATTTATCTTTCCTGGAGTTGCATTATTAAGACTGACTGAAGTTCCCCAGTTGGTATTATCGGAGCTTGGTAAATCGACATTAATTCTTTCGAGTGACCTTCCACTACCTCCGCCCCACAAACTTGAATAAGTAAGTGAGTCAATTATAAATGAATTGCCATCCATTAAGATTGCTTTATCACCGCTGTTGTTTAGCGCCGGTAAATCGAAGACGATTACAGTTGCATTAAAATCATAAAAGTCATCTTACTGACTCATCATCTGGCCAGAACAACAAATTCACCGGTGCAATTGTTATCGAACTCGGTTAGTAATTAAGGCGGTGTTTGCGGCATCAGCAAACTGCCAGTTCATTAAATCATACGCCTGATTTTGATCTGTTGTAGATTTCCACCCATTCCGGTTCAGCTTCCGAAGGCGCATACATTATTTCATTAATTACAATATCGTTAAAATCCGGTGGTGGTGGGAAAACTGTAAACTCGTATATCAATTCATTGTTTGTGTTGTCTTCGTCTTGATTAAAGAGCACTCTGCCGATAAGTTGTACACTCCCTTCGGTAAAAGAACCGAATCGAAACTTTGTGAAACTGAATTACCACTTGAAAGGTTGTTTAAGGTATAGGAATTAATAAGTTCACCAACTTGTGGCGAGAGATCGAAGTTCTCGTCGTTATAAAGCTCTATTGTGAATGAATTAGCTTGGTTTTTCCCAAGATTATTAATTAATATTTCTGCCGTTAAGTTTGTATTCTCAGTGGGAGGTGATGGAGTAACAATAATTTCCGAAAGTTGTAAATCGAAATCTTTCGGAGAAAGTGAATTTATTCTTCCCGGCGTTGCTTTATCTAGGACTAACCTGAAGTTCCCCAGTTGGTTGATTCATGGCTCGGTTGATCAAACAATATTCTTTCGAGCGATCTTCCACCACTGCTTCCTCCCCAAGAACTTGTGTATGTTAATGAGTCAATTATAAACGAGTTGTCATCCATTAAAATTACTTCATCACCGCCATTGTTTAAGCGAGGGAAGATTCATAACAATTATTTCCGAATCAAAATCATAAAAATCAGGAAACGGAGAGCTGTTGCCAAAACAATCATATTCTCCGGGAGAGATCAGAAACTGCTTCGGTTGTTATGAGTGAAGTGTTGGCTGCGTCGGCAAACTGCCAGTTTTGTAAGTTATATGTTTTGGTCAGTTTGATTATAAATTTCAACCCACTCAGGTTCACCGGTCGAGGGTGCGTACATTATTTCGTTAACCACAATGGCATTGAAAGCCAAGGGGTTCATTGACGATAAACTCTTGAGTCAATTGATTGTTTGTATTATTTTCATCTTGATTGAACTCAACAACCGCGATTAACTGCAGATTGCCAGCAGAAAATGAACCCAAATTGAAATTTTGTGAAACAGAGTTACCACTCTGAAGATTGGTTAAGTTGAATGCATCAATTAGTTCACTTGACTGTGGAGTGGAATCAAAATTTTTCATCGTTATATAGCTCAATGGTAAAAAAATTAGCTTGGTTGTTTCCAATATTGTTGGTTGTTACTGTAGCTGATAAATCGGAGTTCTCAATTGGTGGATTTGGTAGAGATATTTATTTCGGAAATAGTCAAGATCGTAGTCTTTCTGAGTAAGTGAGTTTACTTGATCCTGGGGTGGCGTTGTCCGGATGAATAGATGTCGCCCAATTTGAAGGATCGTCACTTTGTAAATCAACTTCGATTCGTTCTAATGACCTTCCATTGCTTCCGCCCCAAGAGCTTGAGTAAGTAAAAGAATCAACAACAAAAGAATTACCATCTCTTAAGACAACATTGTCTCCACTATTATTTAATGCAGGTAAATTGAATACAATTTACTGCGGCATCAATGTCAGTAAAAGTCTTCAACCGATGCATCTTTGGCTAGGATAATGTATTCGTTCGGTGAAATAGTGATTGATTCTGTTGTTATTAAAGAAGTGCTTGAAGCATCAGAAAATTGCCAATTTGCTAAATCATAACTTTCATTTGATCTATTATATATTTCCACCCATTCGGGTTCATCATTTTGAGGGGCGTACATAATTTCATTAATTACTATTGCATTAAAATCAGGAGGCGAAGCAATAATTGAAAATTCACGGATTAGCTCATTATTACTGTTGTCTTCGTCTTGATTGAAAACTACTTGAGCAATGAGTTGAACATTACCTTCCGAGAAAGAACCAATATTAAAATTTTGTGTTATAGTTTCACCACTGCCTAAGTTGCTTTGAGCAATGGCGCTAATTAATTCACCGGATTGCGGGTTGAATCAAAATTTTCATCGTTATAAAGCTCTATTGTAAATGAATTTGCTTGATTATTGCCAATATTTTCAACTACGACTGTGGCGGTTAAATTACTATTTTCAATTGGTGGACTTGGAGATAATATTTATTTCGGAGAATTGTAGATCAGTAATCTTTTGGTGTGAGTGAATTAATGTCTCCTGGAGTTGCCTTGTCAGGACTAACTGAAGTTCCCCAGTTAGTTGATTCATGACTTGGTTAATCAAATAAAATTCTTTCGAGCAATCTGTCCGCCGTTGCTGCCGCCCCAAGAACTTGAATAAGTGAGTGAATCGATTTCAAAAGAATTATTATCCAATAATATCGCTCTATCGCCTGTATTGTTTAACGCAGGTAAATCAAAAACAATTACAGTAGCATTAAAATCATAAAAGTCATTTGACTCATCATCTGCAAGAATAGATATTCACCCGGAGCGATTGTAATTGACTCAGTAGTAATTTAAAGCGGTATTAGCTGCATCAGCAAATTGCCAGCCATTTAAGTTGTATGTCTCGTTTGATCTGTTATAGATTTCAACCCACTCAGGTTCCCCGGTTAGATGGAGCATACATTAATTTCGTTTATTACAAATTGAGTTGAAAGGAGGAGGCGGTTCGTTTATTATAAACTCTTCAACCAATTGATTGTTTGTATTATCCTCATCTTGATCAAACTCAACAACTGCAATTAATTGCAATTCTCCGGCATCGGCAGAGCCAAGATCAAAAACTTGTGCAACCGAATCACCACCGGCGAGGTTACTTAAATTAAATGAATTAATTAATTCACCGGCTTCGGTATTGAGTCAAAATTTTCATCATTGTACAATTCAACTGTAAAAGTGTTGGCTTGATTTTCACCGATATTTTTAACGAGAACATCGGCGTTAAGATCATCGCCTTCTACAGGCAGATCAGGAGAGATGGAAATTTGACTTAACATTAGGTCAAAGTTTTTTGGAGACAACGAATTTATTTTGCCCGGGGTTGCGCCGTCCGGAACTATTGAACCACCCAATTTTCGGAATCATCACTTGGAGAATCAGCATCAACCCTTCTAAAGAATTATCATTGTCGCCGCCCCAAGACACTGCTAAAGTTTAACGAATCAATTACAAAAGAATTGTTTTCCATAAGCATAACATCATCGCCGCCATTGTTAAGCGCCGGAAGATTCATCACAATGATTTCGGAATCTATATCATAAAAATTGGTTATTGATGCTTCGGCTGATAAGAGCAATAAATTCATCCGGGAGCAATTGTTATATCATCATTTGTTATAACAGCAGACCCAACTGCATCCGCAATTTGCCATGCCTGCAAGATTATATGTTTGATCCGATCGGTTATAAATTTCTACCCACTCCGGTTCACCGCTTGGCGAATCATACATAATACTCATTACACTACAGATTGCATTAAATGCAGGAGGCGGTGGAAGCACAGTAAAACTTTCAATAAGTGTGTCGTTAAAAGTAGCTTCGTCATCATTAATTCAACTGTTGCAATTAGTTGATAATTTCCTTCAAGTAAAAGTTCCTAAGTTAAAATTTTGTGTTGCCGAATCTCCACTAGCAAGATTATTCAAAGTAAAGGAATCTATTAATTCACTTCCATCTGGGGTTGAGTTAAAGTTTTCATCATTAAATAACCTTACATCAAATGTAGCAGCATTGTCAGTGCCAAGATTTAATATCTTTACCAAAGCGTCTAAAGGTTCATCGGCAATCTGTGGATTTGGTGTGATTAAAATTTCATCAACCGAGAGATCATTTTCTCTTGGAGAGACAGAGTTTTTGAGTCCGGGTGTACCGTTCAATACAAGTGTATTTGCCCAGTTGTCCGAGGAGTTATCTGTATTCAAAATAATTTTTTCATCGGAAAAACCGTTAGAATTATTTGCAGAATAAGTATAAACCGAAATAGTGTCATCAGCGGCGTTTAGTAAAAATATATCTCTATCCGAACCATTTGCCATACCGCTGCGTCCGAATGCATTGTCATCTAATTCGACAATTAAAGCTGCGGGCGGAAAACTATAAGGAGAACTGTTTATATCAAAATCACCTTCAACTATTACGGCAAAGCTTTGAGGAGAAAGGAATGTTGTTCCACCATCATAAGATTGCTAGAAAATCAGCACTCGAAGTTGCATATAGGATTTGATAATTACTTAAATCTATATTTTGATTTGTCGGGTTATACAGTTCAATAAATTCGCTATTGCTCCCGTCCGGAGCAAACATAATTATCGGATAAAATTGGATCTTGTGCAAAAGTTTGAACTGTTAATACGGTGAGGATAACGAAATATAAAGTAAATGTAAGTTTTACCATGATTCCTTTTGAAATGATTTGAATTAAACTCAATATAATCAAAACTGAAAAAACAGTTAAATTTTTCCACAATTTTAATACAGAATTTATCTTGCTATTTTAGTGGAGTTAAATGTCCGAAGGGAAGCTTACATATCGACAAGTATTAATCTTCTGGTTGCCGCTCGCTGCTACCTGGTTTATCATGTCAATTGAAAATCCTTACTTGACAGCAATCATAGCAAGAATGGCTGAGCCAAAATTTAACTTAGCGGCATATGGTGTTGCGTTTTCATTCGCGTTAATAATTGAAGCGCCGGTAATTATGATGATGAGCGCCTCAACTGCATTGGTAAAAGATTATGATTCTTACAGACAACTAAAGAATTTTACTTACGTTCTCAATTTTATATTAACCGGTATAATGTTGCTGATTTTAATTCCACCGATTTTTGATTTTATTGCTATTGATTTAATTGCGCTGCCCCAAAAGGTTGCAGATCTAACTTATGTCGCAATGATATTACTTGTCCCTTGGCCTGGAGCAATAGGTTATAGAAGATTTTACCAAGGAATTTTGATCAACTCAAACCAAACTCGGAAGGTTGCTTACGGAACTGTTATTCGTCTTGTCTCAATGTCGGGTACAGCGTTAATTCTTTATTTCTTCTTTCATGTTGACGGAGTAGTTGTGGGCGCAAGTGCTCTCTCGGCGGGTGTTGTAATGGAAGGGCTTTCAAGCAAATTTATGGCTAAAGGGCTATTAAATAATTTCTAAAGCAAACAAGCAGATTCACAGAAGGTTCTTAACTTCAAAGAGATTTTTAATTTTTATTATCCGCTTGCACTTACCTCGGTTATTGCTTTAGGTGTTCATCCTATGGTTACTTTTTTTCTAGGGCAAAGTCGAATGGCGCTTGAATCACTTGCGGTGCTTCCGGTAATTAACGGGTTTGTTTTTATTTTTCGAGGTACGGGTTTGTCATTCCAAGAAGTTGGAATAGCTTTGTTGGATAAACCGAATAAAAGTCACAATTACAAGATTCTACGCAACTTTGCACTTGGGGGCGGTTTAATGGTAGTTGTTTTATTGGCGATAGTTGCTTTTACTCCACTTGCAAATTTGTGGTTTGAAGATGTTGCGGGGCTTTCAAAAAGTTTAGCTTCATTTTCAGAGCCGCCTTTAATGATTATGGCGTTAATGCCGGGCTTAACTTTTTTAATTTCCTTTCAAAGATCTATCTTGGTAAATGCTAAACGCACAAAACCGATAACAATCGCTACTTCGATTGAAGTTACAAGTATAGTTGTAATTCTACTTGTAGCAATTAATTGGTTAAATATGATTGGTGTCATCGCGGCTGTAATTTCTTACGTATTGGGAAGGTTGGCCGCAAATATTTATTTGGCGAGGCCCTTTTTTCAAGAGATAAAAAAATATTAATCAGTAATGATCAATTTGAAGCCGCTGCCATGCATATTGATTATTTCAATTGAGGTATCAGTCTTTAAGTAGCGTCGTAATTTACTGATACAAACATCCATGCTTCGTGATGTAAAATAATTATCTTCTTCCCAAACTTCTCCGAATGAATCTCTTAGGTAACATTATTTGATAAAGGCAAAGCAACCTTAATAGGTCGGCTTCCTTGGAGGTAAGCTTAATTTCTTTGTCTTCCAATTTTAATAACCGCTTTTGATAATCAAAAGAAAATTTGCGATAGTAAATTTCAGTTTTTTCTATATCATGCCGGTTAATGTTTTTTCAATTCTGCGAAGCACATTGTTTATTCTCAATAAAAGTTCTTCGGTATTAAACGGTTTGGTAATGTAGTCATCTGCGCCGATTTTTCAAGCCTTCAATTCTGTCTTCGGTCATTGATTTTGCGGTTAAAAATATGATTGGAGTTTCTGTATCTGTTTCACGGATTTTCTTTGCTAAATTAAAACCATCGAGCTTGGGCATCATTACATCAAAAATGAGCAAGTCGAATTTATTATTTTTGTATTTAGCCAATCCGCTTTCGCCATCATCGGCAGATTGTTAACCTCAAAACTCTCTGACGGATAAATAATCGGTCAGCACAGATCCAGATTTTCATCATCTTCAACGAGTAATATTTTTTTATTCATTTTAACTCAATGGTAGTCTTACTTGCTAAATGTACTTCCTTCGCCGATTTTACTTTTCACTGAAATTTCACCGTTGTGGGCGTTTGATCATTTTATTCACATAACTTAGCCCTATGCCGTTGCCTTTTACATTGTGAACATTTCCGGTCGGAACCGATAGAATGTATCAAAAACTTTTTTTTGATGTTCTTTGGAAATTCCAATGCCATTGTCTCTGATTGCGATTAGAATAGAACTGTTGTCGTTTTTTGTACTCGATCTCAATTACCAGGGTTTTGTTCATTGTACTTTACTCCGTTCTCGATTAAATTTTCAATATCAGTTTGATATGTGAAATTCGTCCGCTTCAATTGTTTCCTCAACGGCATTTAGATTCAATTTAATTCCGACTGATCTTGATTCCAAGAAATCATTATTTTCTTGCAATACCTTTTTGATAATAGTATGAGCTTTTAATTTCTCTAATGACAATTTATAATTACTGGCTTCAAAAGCCGCGGTGTTAAGTAAACTCTCTACCATCGAAGTTAATCTTTTATTTTCGATTGAAATCATGCCGGTGTATTTTTTCAATAAATTGCCATCTATGGCAAAACTTGGATCGTTCAGTGCTTCAGCGGCGAGTGAAATTGTGGAGAGATGTTTTGAATTCGTGGGTAATGTTATTTATCAAATCATTTTTCACCTCAGTAATTTTTTTCTGCCTAAGCAACATACGAACTGTAGCGAAAAATATTATACCAATTGTAATTAAAAATAAACCTGAAATTCCGAGCATCCAAAAAATGTTGCCAAGTACATAATTTGATTTATCAGTAAAATATACCCTAAGTTCATTTTGCTTACCGGTTAAATCCAGTGGGAATAAACTTACACTGTAATTGGAATTTATTACGCTAATAGAATCACTCCCCTCAGGAAAAAAGATGGAGTTACTTTCTTTATCAACCACACCAAAACCATGTGTCAATTCAATTCCACGATCAACTAACGATTGATTCAAAAGCGAATCGAGAGGAAGTGATTTTAGACGGGTTTCAAAGTCGACATTTTTAGTAAGCAAATCGATTACTACTTCAGTCACCAAGTTGAATTTTGAAATTAAAATCGTATCCTGATTTGTATCAATAAAGATTTCCTCTTTTGTCAATCCGCTTTCATTTTCTTTTAACATGACTAATGACCTCGGTACTGCAGGTGCTACCGTATTTTGTAACGTAATCTAAAACCAGATTGGTTTTTAGTTGCCTGCTCAATATCAAACGAGGAATCCCTGGTAATTTTTTTTATAGTTATTCCGTCCGGATGGTGAATTGTATCAACTTGCTGAATCATTTCCTTTTGTACAGCATTGAATGCTTCTTTTAGGTCAATTCTGTGTTACAACCGAATTGAGTGCTTCACTTACCAAGCGGTCGAATTTTTCCTGCTTCAACATCTATCAAACTTTGAATTAAGTAGTATCTTGAAGCCGACCAAACCAAGTAATGAAATTGTCATCATGCCGATAATTATTTTTATGCGCCGTTCTTTCATGCCGTAAATTTACCTTCTCTTTTGTAAAGATACCTACCTTTTAACATTTTTTAACACACGTTAACAACTATTAAATATTTCTTTTGGAATCTGCTTTTTATGTTTGACATAAACACAAAAGGAGGTTCAAATGAAACACAAAGTATTCATCTTAGCTATTTTAGTTTTATCTGTATTTACATTTACAATACTGCAAGCACAATCAAAGGAAGAAATAAAAGAAAAACTTTCCAAGTTGAAAGGGGAGATTGAAAAAATAGTAATCTCTACCGACGAAGGTGAAGTCACCTTTGAAGGCGAAGAGGCAAAAGAGATCAAGTGAAAGATTAACAAACTTTTACAGCGAAAAAGATTGGGCCTTTGAAATGAAACGAGAGGGTGATAAGGAAAAAATGTATGTTGTTAAGAGAGGGGATTCCGACAGCGAATTTAATTGGGTTACAACCGGTGGTGATTCTATCAGTAGCATAATCTTTATTGAGAGAATTAATGAAGCTTCTAAAGAACTTGATGTAAAAATTGAGAACGGAAATAAAAAAGTTACTGTAACTGAAAATTGACGAAAACGGAGAACAAACAACAGAGATTTATGAAGGCGAAGAAGCAGAAGAGTATCTCAAAAAACTTGAAGAAGATGGGGAGATTAAAATCCTTCAGCTTGATCATCTTGGCGGTGACAAAGAGAAAGTAAGAGTGATAATTGAGAAGCAAAAAGAAGAGAAAGAATAGCTTTTTGTATAATCTTAATAACTGACTATACAAAGTACTAAAAAATTATATTCAGCCTGCGCTAAAGGTTTGGCATGGCTGAATATTTTGATAATTAAAATTATCACCATAAAATCAACTCTAAATAGTTATTCTCACAAAATTAGCAGGAAAGCAAACCCTTTCATTATTTTAAAAGAATCATCTTACTTGTTTTTGCGTAATCACCTGCAGTGAATCTTGTTATATAAATGCCGCGATGCTAACTCTTCAGCATTAAATTCGACATGTATAAGTCCCGGGATTTTGATATTGATCAATTAAATCGGCAAGCCTTTCACCGAGTGAATTATAGATATTTAACTTCACTTGTGAAAAATCGGCTATTGAATATTTGATTGTCGTTGAAGGATTAAATGGATTAGGATAGTTCTGATATAATCTATAGTCGGAAATGATCTCTTCATTTTGCACGGACGTAATAACTTGTCTGAACTTTACCGCCATATAAGATCTTCCGGCTGTTCCGCTTGTGCCCTGTCAAGTAAACAGAATTTTCATTATCAACTCCGATACCAAGAGCAAAATTTGTCCACAAAGTGCTATCGGGATCCTTCATATCACCTTCGTATAATTCCTCCCAAACAAAATTTCCCAAAGTGTCATACTTTGTAGCTATTAATCCTTCGCCTGCTACTGTCATTTCAGATCCTCCGGTTAAGTAAATATTATCCTCAGAATCAAAAACAGAAGTTTACACATCCGTAGACGTCATTGTAGCCGGACTTAAAGCGTTACTCCATAAAAAATTACCATCTAAATCATATTTCAGTAAGTTGCCTTTGTACCCAAAACCATAGATGCTGATATAGAGTTCATCCTTACTGTTAATTTTCATGTTTGATAATATTGCTGACATCCCGCCTTGACCCTGTAACATCAAAATCTTCGGTAACAGTCCAAACAATATTTCCGTTTCTTTCAAATTTTACTAAGTACATATCGGAGCGGGAATCGTATGGTACTTTGATCTTTAAAATCCCAACATAAAAATTACCGAATCGATCTCCTGGTTATAACAGCAGCTTCATCTTCTCCGTTCATTGTACCGTTAAATCTGTGTTCCCAAACGCGGTTGCCGAGACTATCATACATTAGTACTATCCAATCAGATTGATCAAACAGTGTTGGGTCTTTGGTATAAGCGGCGACTAAAACTTCTCCAAATTGATTAACATGGATACCAACGGGGTGTTCGTCATTGTTCTCGGGTGTGTTATAGAGGTCGGCCCAAAGAAAGTTTCCGTCTTGGTCATATTTCACAGTTCCAATATTCCAATGTAATATGAAGTTAGTTTCATCCCATTGATAACATCTTCCGGTTACGTAAACATTTTTGTTTTCATCAACAAATATTTTTTCGGCGCGGTCGTGATAAGGCATATCGGGATGAGGCGGAGAGTTATAACCGGCTTGCCAGACAATATTTCCGTCAGGGTCATATTTCACTACAGCATAGTCGTCAAAATCGTAGCAAGCACCGGCAAAACCACAAACGTAAACATATCCGTCATCGTCAACAAAAATATCCCGACCCTCGTCGTCTTCATTACATAAACCGTTAATTCTGTTTACCCATAAAAGGTTGCCGTCTTTGTCGTATTTTACGGTTGTCATATCCATTAAAGCGGGGCTGCCCCAGTCATTACTTCTTCCGGTGATGTAGGTATTACCGTCAGCGTCAACAAAAGATGCATATGCTTCGTTTGCTAAGTTGGGAGCCGAGTAATATTGTGCCCATTCAAATTCGGTTTGACAGATCAATGTTTTACCGATTAATAAGAATGCAGTTATTAGAAAAAATATTTTCTGTGTTTTCATTTTTTACCTCTTATAATTATTGTGTTTGTCTAATGTCTTCTATCAATTGTGATACTTTTATTAAGTGAGGATATATTTTTTGAGGATTCAGTTTGTTGAGTTCTCTGATCTTATCATCATCAGTAATTTTTTGAAATGATATATAGCTTGGCTAACGGATTATTAATTCTAAGTTGTTTTATTATCTCAAGTCCGTTTTGATCAGGAAATTCATCGCCGGTGATAATAACGGAAAAATCTTTTCTTTTCGAAGCACTTATTGCTTCTTTAGGATTATCTGTTGTTATTGTGATTTGAATGAAATATTCCAGTAATGCAACAGCAACACCTTTTCGTAGACTTTTGTCCGACTCAAGGATTAAAAGCGTATCAGATTCTTTCATAGAATTTGTCATTATTCTTCCGGTTAAGGATCAACTTATTTATGTATTCAATTAGTATGCCTTGCCGGAGTTCAAAAATTGTTGTGATTTTGTTTGAAAATGAGAAGTGATTAGTGAAGTGAATATGTTTAGATGATAACCGGACTTAACAATTGTTAAAGCAGCTTAACACTTTTGAGAGTCAGGTTTTAATTCTCTAATTCATATTGGCTAATTTTTTTGTGAAGTGATACTCTCGATAGTTTAATTGCCGCTGCAGTTTTTGAAACATTTCCGTTATTCTTATCGAGGTAGTACTTGAGATATTTTCTTTCAAAATTTTCGATTGATCTTTTAAGAGCTTTTTGAAAATCATTATCGGAAAGAATCGATTTCCATTCTTCTAGCTTTATACTTTCGGAGAGTTGAAACTTTTCCAGGCAGCATATTCTTATCAATGAACTTTGAGTCACTTAACACAAGCATAGTTTTTATAAAATTTTCTAACTCTCTAATGTTACCCGACCATGAATAATTCATCAATGTTTTCATTGCGTCATCGGTGAAGTATATCGTTTTTTCGCTTTCCGAATTTTTAATAAAGTGATCAATCAATAAAGGTATATCTTCTAATCGTTCTATTAATGCAGGTACATTTATTTCCGCCACATTTATTCTATAATAAAGATCTTCTCTAAAAAGTTTTCGTTTTACCAGTTCTTCAAGATGCATATTATTCGCACCGATGATTCTAACATCTACTTTGAACACGCTGTTGCTGCCAAGCGGTTTCACTTCATAATCTTGCAGCACGCGTAATAATTTTGCTTGCATACTTGGACTCATTTCTCCAACCTCATCAAGAAAAAGGGAACCTTTATGTGCCGATTGGAATAAGCCGGCTTTATTGTTAATGGCTCCGGTAAAAGCGCCTTTAACATGACCGAAGAGTTCACTCTCGAGCAAATCATCCGGTAAAGCAGCACAATTAACTGCTACAAACGGGTGATCTTTCTTGAGCTTAATGTGTGAATACTTTTGGCAACTAGCTCCTTGCCGGTACCACTTTTGCCGTAGATCATTACGGAAAGATTATCTTCACGGCTGACTTTTTGAATCATCTTTTTTACTTCTTTAATCTCTTTACTTGTCCCTATAATTCTTAGGCAATTCTTTTTGTGCAATTTCTCTTTAAGCAACTTGTTTTCATTTAATAGTTTCAGATTATTCTCTACTTTAGAAATTTTGATTTTCAGTTCATCGAGGATTAATGGTTTGGGAAGATAATCATCGGCGCCCATTTTCATTGCTTCTACTGCGCTTTCAATTGACGCATAGGCGGTTATAATTATAAATGGAGTTTCAATTTTTTTGTTTCGTAACAACTTTACTAATTCAACTCCGTCTATTTCCGGCATTTGCATATTGGAGATTATCAACTCGAAATGTTCTTTCAGTATTAACTCGTAAGCAAGTTTTCCGTTTTCTACCGCTGTAACGTTATGCCCTTGTTTTTGGAGAAATATTTCGATTCCTTTTCTTGTTGATTGCTCATCATCTGCTAATAGAATTTTCATAAGTTATCTCCACTGTTTGATCGTTTGTTGAAGGCAGAGTTATCTTGAAGCAAACAAAACCATTCGCGCAGTTTGATGCTTCAATATTGCCTTTGTGAGCATCAATTACATTTTTTGCAATTGCTAATCCCAGACCGCTTCCGCTTGATTTGGTTGTAAAAAATGGTTCGAACAAATTAGAAATGTGTTCTTCTGCCAAAGGTTTACCGGAATTTAAAAATGAAATTGTTATACTTTCGCCGACTAACTCAATGCTGATCCTAATGTTTCCGTTTTCGGGTGTAAAGTAAATTGCATTTAGTATTATGTTCTCAAAAACTTCTTCAATTTTATCTTTGTCAACAATTAGCAAAATATTTTTTCTATAAAATGATTTATAAAGCTTAATCCCTTTCTTCTCGATCTCGTCCGAATACTTATTTAATGAACTTGACAAAACATCATCGATGGCAACTGTTTTCTTATTAAGAAATGGATTACCATAGAATTTTTTGAAATCAATCAACATGTTGAGGAAAACCCTCAGTTCCTTTTTCATTTCATCGACATATAGTTCTGCAACTTCATCATCTTTTATTTGATATTCTAAATTTTGCAGCCAGATATTCATTCCGCCGATTTTATTTTGAATTTCATGAGAGATTTTAGATATGGTTTCGCCTATCAAAGCTAATCTTTGTTTTTGCGAGAGTTCATTTTTTGTTCTTACAAGTTCTTCTATTTTTTCTTCCAGTTGTTTGTTTACAATGTTTAACTGAGAGTAACTTGCTTGAAGGTTATCTACCATTTTGTTGAAAGTGTTAATAAGTATTCCAAGTTCGTCTTGCCGTTCGATTGTAATTTTTTTATCGAAGAAACCTTTACTTACATAATTTGCTACATCAATAACTTTTTGAAGTGAAATAGAAAAACGTTTTGCAATGACGGTGAGCGTTAGGGAGATAATTACCATAGCAATAATCGATAGTAAAATTGCGTAAACCAGAAGTGTTTCTAAAGAAGAAAATTGTTTCTCATAGCTGTCCTTAAATAAAATATTAATTTTTAATTCGGGATTTGTTTTCCAGTAATAAATATCTGAACCGGCATTAAAAAATTTATCATCATCACTAAGTGCTAAGTTTTGATCGTTAAAACCGGCTACGGGGATGGAGTTATTAACAAATTGTCTAATTAATTTTTTTTGATTTGAGTTAATTATAATACCTCTCTCGTCAACAACGGCAAGAGTTGTTGTGTTTGATAAATTCAGCAGATGTAAAGAATTTTCAATTAAGTAGTCGATTCGTAAAGCAGCAAAGAAAACTAAATTTGAGTCTGCGTTGGACTGTTGAATTGAATAAACCAATTTCTCTTCGTTATTGATTTTAACCAGAAATTTTGTCGTTGGGTCAATATTCGGGTCTTGATTGAAACCAAAAATTAAAGGATAGTCTGATGGTGATTCCCATTCGATTAATGGTTTGAAATCACCCAGATAAACTCTTATTGGACTGATGCTCAGAATTTGGTTTCTTTTTTTATCATAAATACAAACTTTTTTGTATTTCTCAGGGTATCCAATTGCAAAATCAATTAAGGGATGAGGAAAAGATGTTTCACTATATTTTTCAATTTCTACCTTACCGGGGAAACGAATAATTTGTGAACTCAAACCAGCCAACTCTGATTGTGAATGTTTTATCTCCTCTAGAAAAGAGTCGTAAAATAAACGAGAATAATCCGTCAGGTTTGTGCGGGCTTGATTTACAATAAACCTTGAACCGCCAATATAAAAGAGAATCAAAACAGTCGATAGAAGTGTAAAGGAGAAAGCAAGGAAAAGAAATAGTATTTTATTAGTGAACCTAATTTGTTTTATCATCTTTAATGTCCATCCAAACATTTGTATAATCGGGCACACCGTTTTTAAGACTAAAACCTTTAATGTATTTGGGGACGATGCAATAATCTTTAGCGGAGTGTGTCATTGGCAGAAGCGGCACATCATCCTTTAATAACTCTTCTAATTTTAAAAATAAATTTCGTCTCTCATCTTTATTCATTTCTATCAAAGCTCTTTCGAATAAAATATCATATTCGGGGTTATTGTAGCCGCACAGATTGACAAACTTTTCGCTTTTTGAATAAAACAAAGAGTAATACTCTTCCGGATCGGGATATGACGGCGTCATTGCGACACGAAAGATATCTGGACGATCTTCAACAATGTGATTATAGTAACGCAGATTTTGAATTTTAACGTTGATATTAAATCCTAAGTTTGACAAAGCGTCTTCGAGTATCTTTGTTGCAGCAAAATCTACAGGAGTGGAAATTGTAATATCGTGATCATAAACAACGTGCTTGTTTTCGTTAAACAAAGCGTTTGCTTTTTGTATGTTGTGAGTGTACCACTCTAAATTAGCATCTCCTAAAAATTCTTCCGGCACAAGACTATTTGCTATATTGTAATCTTCTGCAGCTTTTTCAATAATGAGGTTTCTATTATATACATAGGCGGCTGCCCTGCGTAAATACTTGTTGTTGGCAAAAGGTGATTTATTATTCATTGAAAAACCCCAGAAGCGCACCGAGCTAGGTGAGTTTGTAATATAAAGATTATAGTTGTCTGTAAAATCTTGAGCCGATTTCATTTTTGTTAAAGTTGAATTTGATACCCAGAGAATATTGCTATTGCCTTTAATAAATTCTGAAGCTGCAACTGGTTGGCTTGTAATGAGAGATATCTTAATTTCATCTAATAACGGAAGCGGCTGTTTGAATTTTGTGTTACCCCAATAGCTTTCATTTTTGACTAATAGTATTTCGCTGAATTCTCGCCAATAGGCTAAGCGAAATGGGCCTGTCCCTACCGGGTGTTGGTAGAAGTTATCACCATCAGTAGACCACCGCTTCCTTTGGAATGATATATGCCGGAGGCGATGCAAGAATTTTTAGAAATGTATAATAAGGTTTGGTAAGATGAAATTCTATTTCATAGTCATTGATAAGTTTTATGCCGCTTATACTATCTGAAATATTTTTGTTAAAGTCGTTTATTCCTACAATTTTATCTATGAATAAACCCCAGTTAATATTGTTGGATTTTGGGGAAGCTAATCTCTCAAAAGAAAATAAAATATCTTTGCTTGTTAAATTTCTACCTTTACCCCCGGGAAAACATGGATCATCATGGAATTTTATATCTCTTCGTAATTTGAAGATGAATTTTTTCCCATTCTCCAATACTTCCCAGCTTTGTGCAATTAATGGCTCAACATTATCGTAAGTATCACCGTAACCAACAAGACCTTCAAAAATATTTTTAGAGATATGCCAATCAGAATGCAAGATAATTTTTAACGGATCAAGTGTTTCAACCGGATCCAAGAGTTGAATTTTGACTGAGCCGCCGGTGGGAAGAAAATCTTTTGACTCATTGCTTGGGTCAGAGCAGTTGTTAAATAAAAATATTCCTATAAGAAAAAGGAATAAAACAGACAGTTGAACTTTAGATTGCATTTATAAACAGTAATTACTTTTGAATAATCACTACTGATCAATACCCGGGCACAAGTTTATGCTGTTAAGAAATTTATAGTTATCTCAAAAGTTCATTAAGAAGATTTATAATCTAAATGCTCAAGAGAAATCCGGGATATGTATATTGAAAATAGCCGGTTTTCGGGAAAGTTGTTATTTGATGCGAGCAAAAATTGAATTAACTGAAAAATAATATAACAAAAAAGAAAGATTGTTGGGATAATTAAAAGGTGTGAATGTGTCCGCGGACACTCAAAAATTAATAACCGTCACCTGATCGAATAACAACTTCAACTTTTATATATTTACCTTGATGATTGAGGTGATTGATCTATATAAAGATTTCGGCGATAACAAAGTTCTTCAAGGAATAAACTTAACTATTGAAGAAGGCGAAACCTTTGCTATCATCGGGAGAAGCGGATGCGGGAAAAGTGTTCTGCTTAAGCATATCGTCGGACTGCTTGAACCCGACTCGGGCACGGTAAAAATTGAAGGCCAAGACCTTTCTCAAGTTAGTGAAAATGATATGTATAAGATCCGCACAAAATTTGGGTTCCTTTTTCAAGGTGCAGCCCTGTTCGACTCTATGAATGTTGAAGAAAACGTTGGGTTGTCACTCATTGAAAATGATTCCGGTTATTCCAAAGAAGAAATTGATCATAAAGTTGCGGAAAAATTAGAACTGGTAGGACTTTCGGGAATTCAAAAAGTTAAACCATCTGAGCTTTCGGGTGGTATGCGAAAACGAGTCGGGCTTGCACGCGCACTTATTACCGATCCCAAATATATTTTATACGATGAACCGACAACCGGGTTAGATCCTGTTATGTCCGATTCAATTGACGAATTAATAAAAGAACTTGCGGAGAAATTGAGTGTTACTTCAATTGTAGTAACTCACGATATGTTCAGCGTCAAAAATGTTGCCGATAGAATCGCAATGATCCATGAAGGGAAAATTTATTTTAACGGAACGCCGAATGAAATTCTCACAAGTGAAGATCCGGCAGTGAAAGGTTTTATTCAAAGAACAGGATTCTGATGAGTAAGACAAGAACCAAATATGTTTGCAATGAATGCGGGTATGAGTCACTAAAGTGGGTTGGCAGATGCCCGAACTGCGAAAGCTGGAATTCATTTGTGGAAGAAATTTTTGAAACAAAAAAGAGCGGCGGATCAAAACGTAAAAGTGAATCAACTCTTTTTAAGCTGACGGAAGATGTTCCTGAGACTGAAGAACGAATTCAAACGGGTATAAAAGAATTCGACAGAGTCTTGGGTGAAGGAATTATGCCCGGTTCGGTTGTTTTGATCGGCGGTGATCCCGGCGTCGGTAAATCAACTTTAGTTATGCAGGCAGCGGGAAAAATAAACGACAAAGTTTTATATGTGACAGGCGAAGAATCATTCAGACAGATCAATCTTCGTTCAAAACGATTAAAAATAAAAAGCGAGAACATATTAGTCTATCCCGAAACAAATTTAGAATTCATCACAGATCAAATAAAGAATGAAAATCCCGCTCTCGTTATCATCGATTCGATACAAACAATTTACAATCCCGATTTTGATAACGCACCCGGGACGGTCACACAAATACGAGAATGTACATCATCATTAATGCAATTAGCAAAGTCGAAAGGATGTGCGGTGATTGTTGTCGGACATGTAACCAAAGAAGGCTACATTGCCGGACCAAAAGTTCTCGAGCACATAGTGGATACCGTTTTGCAGTTTGAAGGAGAGAGGAATCATTCATATAGAATTCTCCGGGCACAGAAAAATCGTTTCGGCAGTACAAATGAAATCGGAATTTTTGAAATGCACGGAGACGGTTTAAGCGAAGTTACCAACCCAAGTGAAATATTTTTAAGCGAACGTGAAAAAATTGTAAGCGGTTCGATTGTCACAGCAAGTATGGAAGGAACGCGTCCCGTGTTGCTGGAAGTTCAAGCATTGTTAACTCCTTCGAACTATGGTAACCCTCAGCGTGTTGCAACCGGATTCGACTACCGCCGGCTTTCAATCTCTGCTTGCCGTTTTGGAAAAACGTGCAAAACTAAGAGTCTCAGCAGCAAATGTTTTCTTAAATATGGCTGGCGGTCTGCGGATCGAAGAACCCGCAATTGATCTTGCAGTCTGTGCGGCGATCGCATCCAGCTTGAAAGAAGAAAATGCGAAAGAGAGTCTGGTTGCAGTGGGTGAGGTTGGACTCGGAGGAGAAGTGCGCGGCGTTAGCAACATTGAAAAACGAATTGCCGAAGCAGAAAAACTTGGCTTTGAGCAGATCGTCATTCCAAAAGCAAATATGAAATCGGTTAAGAAAAAAAGTAAAATAAAAGTTGTACCGGTTGAGGATGTAAGCTCTGCTATTGAGATGATTTTGGTTTGATTGCAAAAGAAATTGTTGATAGGTTAATGCTAATAAATAAGTTTGTTAGATGTAGTTAGGGAAATTAAAATGAATTTCATAAAACTGTTGTTCGGAGTTTTGACAATTTTTGCGCTTCAAACTTTTGCTCAAGTGAATTTGGAGAAGGGACTGGTTGCATATTATCCCTTTAGCGGTAACACTGCTGACTCGTCGGGTAATGGTCATGAAGGTATAAATCACGGAGCAACGTTAACTGTAGATAGATACGGACAACCAAATTCGGCTTATTATTTTAATGGATCAGATACATGTATGATCGAAATACCTGATCATCCCGATTTTAATTTTCACGACTCCTTAACTTTTGTATTATGGTACCGGTACGATAATAATAATAAAAACTCTCGCTCGACGTTGTTCAACAAAGGTGGTGCAGACACAAGTGCTTACTGGGGTTTCAGACGATACGATTTTGGCGAGCTCATTTTTTATAATTATCCCGACGGGCAGTGGAGAGCTTGGCTTGGTCAACGATATCAAAACTTAGAAGACGGAAATTGGCATTGGATAGCTATTAGATTTCATTCAAAAGCATCTGATGCCTTTGTAGATGGTGAATTATCAACCGGCGGATCCTCGGCATTTGAAAAGTTCTTGGCAAGCAATGATTCCTCGTTGACAATCGGAAACGTGTTGGGATTAAGCAGCAGAGGTTGGGCAGGCGAAATTGATGAGATACGGTTTTATAACAGATACTTATCTAATACAGAAATTTCAAGACTATATAGTGATCCGACTTCGGTTGAGAATGATGAAAAATTAGCAACGGAGTTCAAGCTGTTCCAAAACTATCCTAATCCGTTTAATCCGACAACTACAGTATCAAGTTTACAATTAACGTAGAGACGAGGCATGCCCGTCTCACAAACCATGTTGCAGAGTTTATGATACTCTTGGTACAGATAATAACAACATTGGTCAACGAATCTAATTACAACCCGGAAATCACGAGGTGACTTTTGATGCAAGCAACTTGCCAAGCGGAGTTTATTTTTACCGATTAACGAGTGGAAATTATTCGGACTCAAAAAAGATGATTCTCATTAGATAGCCCCAATTACTAAAGGTTATAGTTTTTCCCTTGATTTTGAAGCCCAATTTCCCAAATTTCGATTCAAATTATAATTTTGTTTCAGAAGGAATCTCATGACTAAAAGAATCTTCTTCCTTTTCACGTTTGCCATTTCACTTTTCACGCCAGTAAACGCACAAACCGTTGTAGGAAAATATGCCGGCGAATTTTTAGCAATCGGTGTTGGCGGACGCGCACTCGGTATGGGAAGCGCTCATACTGCTTTAGCAAATGATGTAACTTCGGGTTATTGGAATCCGGCGGGATTAGCACACATAAATTATCCGCAAGTTGCGTTAATGCACGAAGAACATTTCGGTGATCTTGTAAATTATAATTATGCCGCCGTGGCTATACCTTACGGTAAAGATATGAGCTTTGGACTAAGTGTTATAAGATTAGGTGTTGACGGAATACCGGATACGCGCGATGCACTTTATGATGTTAACGGTGACGGCGTACTTGATATAAACACAGATCGACTTGATTATTCAAAAATCACGGAATTCAACAATACCGATTGGGCTTTCTATTTAACTTTTGCTAAAAGACATTCGGAAAATTTTTATTGGGGTGCAAACGTAAAAGTAATCCGAAGAGACTTAGCTGAATTCAGTGCAACCGGCGTTGGCTTTGATGTCGGTGCGGTTTATATGCCTACTGAGGATTTATATCTGGTGCAAACATAATGGATGTTACAACAACATTAGTTGCATGGAGTACGGGAAGAAATGAGTTAATTACACCAACTGCAAAAATCGGCGCTGCTTATGCATTTCATATTTTAGGCGGAAGATTAATGCCGGCACTCGATCTTGATATACGTTTTGAAGGTAGAGAGTTTGCTTCCTATTTTAACTTAGGTCCCGTTAGTTTCGATTCTCATTTTGGATTTGAATATACTTACGATAATTTGTTTTCCGTTCGGGCCGGTTATAACGATGTAAAACAATTTACAGTCGGTGCCGGGATAAAACTTCCGAAGCTCCACATAGATTATTCATTTGCGAGATTTAGTCAATCCGAAACGGATAGGTTGCCGGATACGCATCGTATTTCTTTGATGCTTGCTTTAGAAATGCCTCAGTACTTGCGTGATTCGGATTAATTTATTGATAAGTTAAATCAAATCTGCAAAAGTTCCTTCGATCATCGTTGCGAGATCCGCAGGCGCAATTAATATTTGCATACCTCTCACTCCTGCACTTACATAAATCTTTTCAAACAATTGCGCTGATTCATCAATGAATGTTGGGAATTGTTTTTTCATTCCAATCGGAGAGCAGCCGCCTCTTATGTAGCCTGTTAAATTGAGTAAGTCTTTCGCTTTTATTAGTTCAATTTTTTTACTGCCGGAAATTACTGCTGCTTTCTTTATATCCAGTTCGTAATTACCGGGGATGACAAAAGTAAAATGGTTATGGTCATTATTCACACAGACTAATGTTTTAAAGACTTTTTCGGGGTTAGCGCCAATCTTTTTAGCAACTGAAATTGCATCAATTTCGTCCTCATCAAACTCATATTTGATTAAGTCAAAATCAATTTGTTTTGTTTCGAGTTGTCTTATGGCGTTTGTCTTTTTCAGCACTGTAAAAAATCAAAAGTATGACTTGGAAAGTAAAAAAAATCAGTGAAATCTCTGGAATATAACCGGAGAGGAAAATTGGAGTATTGAAAAATATTGTTCCGCCGGTTTTGAAGCCCACACCCGGTGCGGGCGTGGGGGAAAGCGGTTTGCTGAATATTACTTTTCGAGCTGCTTATATTTTAAAACTCTTTGTTATCTCATCCGCAACATCTGACGATACTAAATATTCTTCCGCGATGATTCGCATGAGTAAATTCTTTTGTTCTGTCTTATCTCAAGTTGTCTTTGCGGAGGCACAACATTATGACATCCGGAGCAGGCAGCACGATTAATTGTTGCAACTGCTTGACCGTCAATGCGCTTTACCAATTCTAATGTAAGTGTTGTAGTCTGGTTTTTTTACTTTGGATGAAGCTTTGTGTCTTTTGTCATTGCAGTCTTTGCTTCTTCTTTTTCGTTTGCTTTAATGATTTGCTTCAACTCTTCTTCTTTTTCTTTCAGCTCACCTTTTAAAGAATCGATTTCGGGAGTTAACTCATCTATATCCATCTTTAATGTTTCTATGAGATCCTCGAGCGCTAAGTTTTCGCTTTCAAGTCTGTCTATCTCTTCCTCGGTGTGATCGATTTCTTTTGTGAGAGCGTCGTATTCTTTATTGTTTCTCACTTGGTAGAGTTAGGCTTTGAATTTTTTAAGACTCTCTTTCAAGTCCTCAACATCATTTTCATTTTGGTTTCTTTTTTTGAGTGATTCTTCCTTCTGAGTCTCTTTTTCGTCAATTTGTTCTTTGACGGTTTCCATCTGACCTTTTAGGTCATTGACGGCTGCAGGAAGATCTCCACGTAATTCTTCGAGTTCATCTAATTGATCGTCTATCAATTGTAACTCGTAAAGTGATTTTAGTCTTTCAATCAATGTTATTACTCCTCTATGATTTATAAAAATTTATCGGGCTTGTTGAGCCGGTATATTTATAAACTTTGCTTTTGCTGTTTTTGTCAGCTAAAAATTTATCTAATTTCTTTTTAACAAAATTCAAGTGAGTGAATTTCTGTTTCATAATGTCCGGCATCGACTAATAAAATTTTACTTTCGGCATCTTGGAAAGCATGATACTTTACATCGGCTGTTACATACAGCATCCGCATTTTGAGAAATTGCAACACTCAACATATCTGCTCCGCTTCCTCCGCATACAGCAACTTTTTTGATCTTTCCTTTTTTGCCTTTTGCAAATCTTAAATTCTTTGCTTTGAGTTTATTAATAACATACTCAAGAAATTCATTTTGGGTCATTGCGTTTTGTAATTCACCAATAGCACCCATTCCGAAATTTACATTTTCATTTTTCAATGGATAAACATCATAGGCAACTTCTTCGTAAGGATGAGTCGTTGATCATTGCCGCTAATACGGAATTCAATTTCCACTGATCAACTAAAACTTCTAATCTAGTTTCGACTACTGTTTCTAACTTTTTCTTTTCACCGATCGATGGATTTGTGTTTTCCGATCCTTTGAAAGTTCCGGTTCCGTCAAGTCTGTAAGAGCAGTTTGAGTATTCACCGATTACTCCGCCGCCGGCGTTGAAGATTGCGTGCGAAACATTTTCTACATCTTTAACCGGCACAAAAACAACTAATTTAATTTGATTCTCTTTTTGATTTAGAAGAAAAGTCGATATTCCCAAGCTGCAATGTTTTCGCAAGTTCAAAACTTACACCGTCTTTAACAAAGTCCAAATTGGTGTGAGCAGAATAGATTAAAAGTATCATTGCGAATTGCTTTTTCGATCAGTTTAGCTTTGTCGTCTTTTGAGAAATCAAGTTTTTTAATGGGGTTGAAGATTAAGGATGGTGGGTAAAAATAAAGTTGCATTTTTTCGAGATCGCCTGGTCGAGAACCTTATCGTTGAGGTCAAGTGCAAGCAGGATATTGGCAATCTCTTTTTTTCGGTCTCCAACTTGCAACCCCACGTTATCTCTTTCCCATGCTGCCCCGGGGGGAGCCAGACTTTCAACATATTTAATTAACTCGTTAGCAGTCATTTATTCTTTCAAAAAAAAATGCACTCCTAAGAATCGGGAGTGCATTTTAAGCAAAGTTTCTCATTTAACTCGCGTAATGTTGGGTTTTTGATTATAACCCGTATCGTGTTTGGTTTCTGTAATATCATAAGCTGAAACCGAAATATATCATAATTTTACGATTTTTTCAATTTTCTTCTTCTACAACAGAAGGTTCTATCCAGTTTCCGTCTTCTCTAATGATTTCGATCAATTCTTCTACGGCATATTTGGAAGGGACATTTTTCTTTACGACATTTTGACCGCGGTAAAGCGTAATTTTTCCAATGCCCGAACCAACGTATCCGTAATCGGCATCTGCCATTTCGCCGGGACCGTTAACTATACAGCCCATAATTCCGATTTTCACTCCCTTTAGATGCTCGGTTCTTTTACGGATCATGTTTGTAACTTCCACTAAATCAAATAAAGTTCTTCCGCAGGAAGGACATGCAATATATTCCGTTTTGGAAATTCTCGCTCGTGAAGCCTGTAAAATTCCGAAAGATGTTCTATTGATCAATTCAATATTTCCCAGAGTGTTTTCATAATTTATCCAAACACCGTCACCAAAACCATCAATTAATAAACCGCCTAAATCGGTAGCTGAATAGAGTCTAAATTTATTTTCGTTAAGCTCAGAGTAGTTTCTCTTCACAACAACAGGATTTTTAATTTCTTTATTCATCAACTCAAAGAAAACTCTTCTCTGTTCAGCCATTCCATGTTTGTTCCCGGTTGTTAATACAAAAACTACAGTTTTATCATTTGCAATCGTGTTAAAGCTATCCGAGAAAACATCATCAATTGTGATTTCAACAAAATTCAATTTCTTTGATCTTTCTTGAGAAGTAAATGAATTGTTCTAAAACTATAAAGTGGATAAGTTCTTGCATCGGAAGCAACTTCTCTCCATGCCTCGTAATCATAAACTGATTTGATGTTGTTTGGCTGATCAAATGGAAGTTTATTTTTACCCAGATAAATAATATCGCTTGCTAAATCAGATGTATTCCACTTATCAAGTTTGGGCGAATAGTTGTAACCGATCGGTTTTAAGTCCGGATAATTTTTGACTTCGATTTTGGAAAAATCAGCAAAAACAACAGGGGGATTATCACCACCGATTCCGGAAACTTCAAATGTTTCTCTTTTCAGAAACTCAGTTGGATCTTTCGGGCATCTTATCAACCGGAAAAATTGGCTTATAATTTTCACGGTCGGCATATCTTTCGGCTAAATCGATTGCTACGGGAGCTTCAGCTTCGGGTTCTTCGGTCAGTGATACTCTTATGGTATCCCCAAGTCCGTCTTCCAAAAGTGCACCGATCCCAACAGCCGATTTTATTCTTGCATCTTCTCCGTCACCGGCTTCTGTTACGCCAAGATGGAGTGGATAGTTCATTCCTTCTTCATTCATATTTTCAACCAGCAAACGGTAAGCTTGAACCATTACTTGAGTGTTGCTTGATTTCATCGAGAGAACGATATCGTGATAATTGTTGTCCTCACATATTCTTACAAACTCAAGTGCGGATTCGACCATTCCAAGCGGAGTGTCTCCGAACCGGCTCATTATTCTATCCGAAAGCGAACCATGGTTTGTGCCGATTCGCATCGCGGTTCCGTACTCTTTGCAAATCTTAACAAGCGGTGTGAACTTTTCTCTTATCCGGTCGAGTTCTGCTTGATATTGATCGTCGGTGTATTCAATAACTTGAAAATTTTTTCTTATCTGCATAATTACCCGGGTTAACTCTAACTTTTTCAACGATCCGGGCAGCATATTCAGCTGCATTGGGAGTAAAGTGTATGTCGGCAATTAAAGGTACGTCATAACCGCGGAGGCGTAATTCTTTTTTTATGTTCTCTAAATTTTCTGCGTCCTTTAACTTGGGTGCGGTAATTCGAACATATTCACAGCCCGATTCGACCATTCTGATAGTCTGTTCAACGGTTGCTTCCGTGTTCATCGTATCGGTCGTAGTCATTGATTGAATTCGGATTGGATTATTACCGCCTAACGGAATATCGCCAATTTTCACTTCTCTAGTTTTATATCTAGAGTATTGAGTTAAACTGTTACAATATTTTTGTAATTCTTGAAGCATAGTTATAATCTTTCGTAAAGAATATTGAACAAACGAAATGTAAAAATGGTTCGCAAATTAACTCAACCTTTCAATAATTATGGTCGCGAATTCCTTTGCTGCGGATGCGTCTTGTGCGGTTATAATATTTTTCTGACAACCGGCTGATCGATGAAAATTGCATTGTCTCTTTCAAGGTCTTTTTGATCTGCTTTATAGCAAGTTGCTTCTTTCTCATCAAGTAAACCGGCTCGTGATAAAACAACCGGCGCGCTGCAAATTGCAGCAATTAACTTGTCCGACTTGTTGAATTTATTAACTAAGCCATGAAGTTGATCATTACTCCAGTAATTTTTAATTCCTTTTCCTCCGATTATCACAACTGCGGCAAAATTATTTTCGCGCATATTAAAAAAAGAAACATCCGGTCTAACTTTTAATCCGCGGCTGCCGACACAAAGTGAGTGTGCGTCCGATGCAATAAAGATCTTAAATCCGGCGTTTTCTTAAGAATTGTCTTTGTTACAAGATATTCGTCCTCGTTAAAGTCTTGCGCCGCTAAAACCAATAAAATGCTTTTCTTAATCAAATTCATCTCTTCCTTAATTCAGATTCAAAATACAAATATAACCAAAGCGTATCAATGAAAGAAAAGTAAGAATAAACTTTATTTCGCTCTAAATCTTTTCTTATTTTTACGAACCTCAGGTTTAATAAAATATGCGAATACCGGAAACAAAAATAGAAGAAATTAGAAATGCGGCGGATATAGTTGATATAATCTCTGCGCATGTTCAATTGAAGAAACGGGGTAAAAATTTCTTCGGAATTTGCCCGTTTCACCAGGAGAAAACTCCGTCATTTGCCGTCAACGACGAAAAGCAGATTTATCATTGTTTTGGATGCGGTGCCGGCGGGAATGCTTTTAAATTTTTAATGGAGTACAAAAGCATTTCTTTTGTTGAAGCTGTGCAGGAGATTGCCGAACATCTCGGTATCAAGATAGAAATGGAATCCGGCTTATCGGCTGAAGCCCAAAGCGAACTTGAAGCATATTATGAAACAAATTTAGCCGCCGCAAAATATTTTTCCGAGAACCTTATTAAAAATATTTCAGGTGAGTATGCCAAGAGATTATCTGAGAAAGGCAGAAAAATTTCGGAAAAAACTATGCGGGTTTTCGGACTTGGTTTTGCTCTTCCCGGCTGGGATAATTTTATAAAGTATGCGAAAGAGAATAATATTGATCTGCAGAATGCAATGATTTTGGGATTGGTAGATAAAAAAGACAACGGCGAATATTACGATAAGTTCAGGAACAGAATTATTTATCCAATCTTCTCAACCAACGGAAGGATAATTGCATTCGGCGGACGAATTTTGGATGATTCAGAAAAAGCCGCAAAATATTTAAACTCACCCGAATCAAAAGTGTACTCAAAAAAACGATCTCTTTACGGACTTTATCATGCTAAAGATGAAATTAGACAACTTGATAAAGCAATTCTCGTTGAAGGGTACATGGATGTAATTGCACTTTTTCAAGGAGGTGTCAAAAATGTTGTTGCTTCCTCGGGTACTTCCTTGACGGATGAGCAAGTTCAGCTCCTTTCGCGGTTTACTAAAAACGTTGTTCTTCTGTTCTGATGCAGACGCAGCCGGTGCAAAAGCTTCACTGCGCAGTATAGAAATTTTATTGAAGCAAAATTTTGAAGTTAAGATTGCAACCTTGCCAAAAGGAGAAGACCCGGATTCTTTTATTAATCAAAATGGTAAAGAGGCATTCGAGGAACAGATTTTAAAAGCGCAAAACTTTTTGGAATATCAAACTGCTCAATACCAAGAAGCCGGAATGTTTGAAGATGCCGTTAAGCAAGCGGAAGCAATTCGCGAGCTTGTTAAATCGGCTGCCTTAGTTGTTGACGAGTTGAAAAGGAACTTGTTGATTAAAACCATTGCAAAGAAATTTGGATTGCGTGAAAAGTTAATCGAAAGTGAATTGATAAAATATTTGAATCAACAGAAACAGCAAGTTTCAAGAAAGAAAATATCCGGGCAAGAAAAACATCACCCGAACAAACTGTTAAATCAAAAGAGAGCGCACAGGAAAGAGATCTAATTAAACTCTTGTTTTCCGGTAATCAAACTGTGATGGAAAAAATTATAAATAATATTCAACCCGAAGAATTTGAAAGTACAATCTATAAACACCTCGCAGAAATAATTTATGATAGCTTACGATATCGTGGATTTAAATCACCTTCCTCTATTATTGAGGAAATTGAAGATGAAAATTTGAAACGGTTTACATTGGCTTTTGCAATAAGTGAAGAAGTAATAAGCAAAAGGTGGGATAAAGTTCACCACGATGGGAAAATAACTGTTGATATTGAAAAATATGCCGACGACTTAATTAGAAAATATAAACTGCAAAAGCTTGATGAACAGATTCGCAGAGTCAATCAAGAAATTACGGAGCTGACTGACGATAACTCGGTAATCGAATTAATGAAAGAAGTGAAAGAGCTTCAGAACGAAAAAAAATCACTCTTAACCGTTCAGCAGCAATGTAATCCAGGCAAGCACATCTTAACAAATTCTTTCCTTTTTGAAATCAACACTCGAGTTTGGATTAAGCGATTTTCAAAAACAGAAAAACTAACAATCGATAAAGTACCAAGTGAATATTGGAACTCCTGAAAAAAATGGGTTTCGATTATATCTGGTTGATGGGCGTTTGGAAAACAAATCAAGACGCTGTCGAAAAATATTGTTTTGAAGAAGGATTAGTAAAAGAATATAAAGAAGCGTTAACTGATTTCCGCAAAAGTGATGTAATCGGTTCACCGTATTCAATTGATGATTACGACGTGAATCCCGAATTGGGTGGAGAGGAAAGTCTGCTAAAACTAAAAAGCCAACTAAATTCAAACGGATTAAAACTCATACTCGATTTCATTCCGAATCATTTTCAGTGTTGAGAGTAATTTGGTCAAAACAAATCCCGAAATATTTCTGCAGGGAAATAAAGAAGATTTGATTCGTGACCCGGACACTTTTTTTGAATTAGATGATAAAATATTTGCTCACGGTAAAGATCCATATTTCTCGAGTTGGAAAGACACAATTCAAATAAATTACTTCAGTGAAGAAGCTCGAAATATAATGAGCGAGAAACTACAAACTGTATCTTACTTGTGTGATGGTTTACGCTGCGATATGGCAATGCTGATAAACAACTCAGTCTTCAGCAAAACTTGGGAAGAACTATATTCTCGACAATCAAGTAATGCTCCCAAAACGGAATTTTGGAAAAATGAAATTGAACGAATCCAAAAAGAACGGAATGACTTTATTTTTATTGCCGAAGCATATTGGGGAAAAGGATATGAGCTTCAGCAATTTGGTTTCGATTATACTTATGATAAAACATTGCTGGATAGATTGAAAAGTAATAACGCAAATGAAGTAAAGAATCATCTTCTTGCGGATACTTCTTTTCAAAAAAAATCATTACGCTTTTTAGAAAACCACGATGAACAAAGAGCATCAAAAATATTCGATGAATCTCAACACAAAGCCGCAGCTGTAATTACTTATACTTTGTATGGAATGAAACTCATTTATGACGGACAATTGGAAGGAAGACAAATCAAACTGCCCGTTCAACTTGGTCGCGAGCCCAAAGAAAATTATAATAGAAATTTAGAATTGTTTTACGAAAAACTTTTAACAATTACATCAAACGATATTTTTTGTTTCGGAAATTGGAAGCTCATTGACCCGGTTGAAGCATGGGAAGGAAATACGACATATTCCAATATTCTTTCATGGCTTTGGGAATATAAAGAAGAGCAAATTTTGATAATTGTTAATTACGCCGGAATAGCTTCCCAATGTTCAATTTCAATTGATACCAACACGGAGAAAGACGAAATCATCTTTCACGATATCTTAAACGAAGAACAATACATTCGCGCAACGAAAGATATTAACAACACCGGATTATATATTGATCTCCAACCTTTCGGAACTCACATCTTTTCGGTATTGATCCAAAAAAATCAAAATGTAAAAGTAACACCGATCTTAAATGTCTCGTAAGTCAGACAGGTGTTCTCGGTATCAAACGGCCAGTTCATATTTTCTTGTTTCAAAATGTGAAATGCGTAAGAGTAAGCATTCAACAAAAGGAAACGAACAACCGGACCGGCTTCGGGAGTTGAGTCGGTTATCTCATTAATAAAAAATGTCAAAGCACCTTCACCGGCTTTCTCGATTATATAACTACCGGCGTGCTTCCAGAAAAGATGACGTGGGAAAATTACAGATGCTTCATAACCGGCATTGATCGAAAGAAAATCAACAAATTCAAATCTAATTCCGCCTTCAACTTGTGTCCCGAATCTAAACGAATCTCTGTATCGTTCGATGATTTTATAATCGTTGACGTAATCCGGGTGGAGCAGCATTAAATCAGATTCATTAACTGAAGGAAATACGTGTTCCGGCAATTCTAATTTAGACCAAACAAATCCGTCTTGATGATAAGGTAAAACGGAAAATGTTTCACTGTAGTAACCGAGTGTTTTTCGTGTTGAAAAACCGAATCGCCAAAGAGTGCTTTCAAGTTCATTCGCTTTTAACTCCGACGAACTTAATCCTTTTGAAATTTTTGAACCGAAGAAAAACGATTCTTTTCTGTCGTCGAGTATTCCGAATAAATCGGATCTGTTTTTTAAGTAGCCAAGTTTGATTTCGAGTAAACCTACTTGAGGAAGGTCGCCGGTGAAATTTTCGTGACTTTGATTTCCGAAACCGTAATTTAGTTCAATGAATGGTCTGTCATACTCGAATTCAAACTTCCAATCGTCCCAGTCATCCCAATCGTAACGATGGGAAGAATAGTCTTTTTCTTGAGCGGTTAGTGTAAATGCGAAAATTAATAAGAAAGGTATTAAAGCAAATCGTCTAATCATTTTCTCACCGTATTTTTTTCTGATTAGACGAAGAAAGTAGCGAAAATGTTACATCTATTTTCCTTTTTCGTATGCTTTAACTAAAGTATCCAGAAGGACATCATTTTGTATTGGTTTTGTCAAGAACATATCAACACCGGCTTGATATGCATTCTCTTTATCCTTTTGAAATGCATGAGCAGATAAAGCTACAATAGGAATATTTTTGTATTTGTCCATCACTCTTAATTCTTCGGTAAGCTGCAGACCATCTTTTTTCCCTCTGAGCGAGATGTCCATCAAGAAAATATCGAAATCATTCTCTTCGATTTTCTTGTAAAATGAATCGGAGGAATCGCAAATATCTAAATCAAATTTTCTTTTTAGAAAAATCTGAAGAAATTTTTGATTCTCGTAATCATCCTCAACGATCAACAATCTTGGTTTTTTGGTTTCTTTCTCTGTCATAATATACCATAAACTAGTTTAGAGCTTAAATTACCATTTAATAAGGAAAAATGAAACATTCTAGAGAAATTTTCAATCTTAAAACTAATAATTACCAGCCAATAAAATATGGCGGTACCAACAATAAAAGACCGATTGCAACAAAAATCAACTGTAATTTGATCATCCATTTTGCCCAAACATCCCATGGTATTTCTGCTAGAGTTAAAACTCCCATTGTAATTGCAGATGTTGGAATTATTAAATTAGAAAATCCGTCACCAAATTGAAAAGCCAAAACAGCAGTTTGCCGGGAAACTCCAACCAGATCACCAAGAGGTGCCATGATCGGCATTGTTAAAGCTGCTTGTCCGCTCCCCGAAGGGACAAAGAAATTAAGCAGTGATTGAATTGCAAACATTGCGTGACTTGAAATAATAGGATGAAGCGCTTCAATCGGTTCGGATAATGCGTACAATATTGTGCCGATAATTTTCCCATCGGTTGCAACAACCAAAATTCCTCTTGCCAATGCAATGATCAAAGCAGTAGCCATTAAATCTTTTGCACCTGCATAAACGAATCGGTTATTTCTTTCACGGATAATTTTCCCGCGATACCGACGACAATTCCGGTTGCGAAAAATACTGCGCTTATTTCTGCGATGTACCAGCCATACGCAATTACACCGAAGACTAACACAACTAAACCGGCTAAAAATAACCACAGCACTCTTTTGTGCTTGGCATCTAAGCCGTCAAATTTATCTAATTCGGTGAAGTGTAAGTTTTCTCTTTTCTTTTCGTCAATTTCAAAGGTTGGACTTAACTTTGGGTTAGCTTTTACTTTCTTGTGCGTACTGCATGATGAAGTATATTGCAACGGTTGTTATGATAAACCAAACGACCATTCTATACTCAATACCGGAAAGCGGCGGAAGTTCTGCAATTCCCTGTGCTATTCCTAAAGTAAAAGGATTGATAAACGCACCTGCAAATCCGGCACCTGCTCCAATAAACGGAATTGCAACACCGGTTATCGAATCATAACCGAGCATCAAAGCCATCGGGACAAAGATCAAAATAAACGGAATTACTTCTTCGCCCATTCCAAAAACAGATCCGCCCAAAGAGAACAACAGCATAAATATTGGAATTAATAGTTTACGAACAAGCGGTGAGTTTGAATGCGCTTTTGCAATTGCTTTAATTCCCGCATCAACCGCTTCGGTTTTCTGGAAAATTCCAAATGCGCCACCGACAATTAGAACGAATCCAATTATTAAGGCGGCATCAACAAAACCGTTTATCGGCGCGGTTAACACATCAAAAATTCCTTGTGGATTTGGCTCAACTTCATGGTAAGTTCCGCTTACAACAACTTCGCGTCCGTCTTTTTCTTGTAGTTTCAAATTCACCCGGGGAACGAATCCAAGTTGATATTGCTGTAACGACTAATCAGTGAAAAAATTATCAAAAATGTGTTGGGGGCTTTCAGTTTGGCAAGTTTCATAAATTGGTGTTTTTATTCAAAAAAATTTTAACAATGTTATCCTAAACCCGCATGCATCTATCGGGCAGGCTTGATTCAGTATCTCAAATAAACTAACGAGCTAAAGGTGAGATTCCGGTTCAAATCCGGAATGACAACCTTGAATCATTCTCATTGATTTCAAATAAGTTGCGTAAAATTAGAGACGTTAGTTGTTATTAGCAAACAATTTATAGTTCATTTGAAATTCAAGTAATCGTCTTAATGGAAAAAGAACTTCACTTTCATAAAGTGGAAATATAAGTTAATTTTACTATTAGATTTGGTGACAGATTTGTTTGCGTTATGTTGAGAGTTAATCACGTAAATATTGCCTTGATATTTGTAGTATTCTTCTGGTCTTGCGGAACGACGCCAAAGTTTACCATAAAAGAAAAACCGGCGGAAAAAGAAGAAGAGACAAGCGAAAGAATCCGTTACAAGCCAATTGAAATTGAAAAGGAAGCTGAGCCGGAAACCACCGAATTCCATAATGTTACCATAATTGAAACGGTTACTGGAATAGCATCATTTTACGCCGATGATTTTCACGGTAATCAAACAGCAAACGGTGAAATTTTTAATATGTACGGAATTTCAGCAGCTCACCCAACTTATCCTTCAGGTACGATAGTAAGAGTTACAAATCTCTCGAACAACAAATCACAGATATTAAGAATAAATGATCACATGCCTCAGCATCCGGAAAGAGTAATTGATCTCTCTTACGGCGCCGCCCAAAAATTAGATATGATTGATGAAGGATTAGCGGAAGTGAAGATAGAAGTTTTGAAATGGGGTGAAGGTGGATATAAGAATTAAAATATAAATGAGATTTGAAGCGGGGACAGACTGCAATCTATCCCCACTAAATTATTCTTTGTTTTACCTTACAAACTTCCACCAGTAAAAATGTTTGTCTTCTAATTCGGCTTCTGAAGGCATTGGGAAGAATTTAAGTTCTTCACCGCGTGAAAACCAAAAACCATGTCGCAAAAACTTATAAGAGATTTCTCTGAGCAAACTTCCCAAACTAATTGTTTTTGTAAACTTCTCTGCGAATCTCTTTTTAACTCCATAATACAATCATAAAATCTATATGGATTAACCCCCGGCAGATCAATTTGAAAAATGTCTTTGTTTTTGTTTGAGTCTAAGAATTTTTGAATGTTAAAATCAATCTGAGTAAAGCACATTGTAGGCGCGCCTTTGGAAGAAGTCCCGGTAGTAATGAATTCTCCGAACGTTCTCTGATCTTTTGTTGAAGCAATTAGATTTTCCAGTGGACAAACCTCTTGGTAAATTCTAATTAGTCCCGGTTCATTATGTGCTGTATATTCATCAGGTTCAATCGGTAACACTGTTCCGTTATTGGTGCATAAAAAGAGTTTCTTAATTGCCTCTAGCTTAACATTATCCAACACATTATAAGATTTTATAAATTTTGTTTTCTTCGGTGAACCGTCTTCGTGGGGAACGGTCTTCTCTAAATAACTATCAATATCGAAATATGGGTTTCTAAAGTTTATATCGATTTCAGCAAAAATAACTTTGCCGCTGTAATGCTTTGCGCTTCCGGTTGTATAATGTCTACCGAATTGATCAGGCTCAAGTTGCGAAGCAACCAAAGCGTTAATGGGAAAAACAATCATGTACAAATGTTTTTGGTATTCTGGCATCTAATTCTCCATCAGTTAATTTCTAAGCAGGTAAAACTATTAAATCAAAATTTCAAGAGCAAGGGAACAAAGTGAATCTTTGACGGGTTTACGACATCATATATAAATTAAAAAACCCATATTTAACCGAAAAATTATTATGAATATAAATTTGAAAAAAATAACCAAATTTTCACTTCCAATTGTAATTGGAGCAGTTCTCGGATATGCATATTACTATTTTATTGGCTGCAACACGGGCGGCTGTCCAATTACAAGTAATCCTTACACAACAACAGGTTATGGCGCTTTAATCGGAGCTATTTGGTCATTACCATCAAGAAAAAAGACACAAACAGAGAATGGAAAAGATAACTAAAGAAATTGAAATTGAAGATTTGGTGCGGATTCTTCCAAAGTCAGTTAGCTATTTGAGTGAAAAGGGAATAAGATGTCTGCGCTGCGGCGAACCGATTTGGGGCTCGCTTGAAGAGGCGGCTAAGGAGAAAGGATTTGACGAAGACCAAATCAACGAGTTTGTGAAAGATTTGAATCAACTGAATAATTAAACTGTGATAGGTGGAATGCTTTTACTATTTTTGTGCAAAAACCTATGAGAATATGAGCGCTGACAAAGAAGAGAAAAAAGTTTTTGGTCTCACGAAAAAACAAAGAAGTCACGTTTACACCGGACTTTTCATTTTAGTTTTTCTGATCTTTTTTTTCATAAATAATTCATTTGAAGATCCGGAACCGGGTCCATATCCGCCAAACTATAAGGCAAAGCTAGATCCATCGAGCAGAGACGCGGCTCCTTATTTTGAGCTATCTTCAGTTGACGGCGACGTTGTTTCGATAAATGATTATCGGGGTCAAGTAATATTATTAAATTTTTGGACGAGTTGGAGCGAACCCTGCAGAAATACCATTGTCGATTTAGTCGAGTTAAAAAGGGAGTACGAGAATAAACCTTTCGAGATAATCGGAGTTTCATTAGATACCGACACAAAAGATAAAGTACCGGAAGTTGTAGAAAAAAGTGAAATCAATTATCCGGTTGTTTACGGCAGTATGGATATTGCAAGGAATTACGGTAACATTCAATCAATACCAACTACATTTGTGATTGATAGAGAAGGAAGAATTTACAGCAGTTATACAGGAGCAACCAAATTACAAGTTTTCAGAAATGATATTAATAAATTATTAGGGGAGTAAATGAAAAAAGTATTAAAAGCACTTTCGTTTTTGGTAATAACAACAATGCTGTTTGCCGGTTGCAATAATGATTCATCACCGGAGAAATCATCTGAAGGCAATGATGATTCGGCTGCAGTTGGTCAAGAACTTTCTTTAACAGACTATAGAGGAAAAGTAGTACTTATAGATTTTTGGGCAACATGGTGTCCACCATGCCGCAAAGGTGTCCCGGATTTAATAGACTTAAAAAATGAATACGGAGATCAACTTGAAGTGATCGGTATATCGCTCGATGCAATTTCGCGAGGCGGTGCAACTGCTAATGATGTTGTTCCTTTTATGGAAGAGTTTGGAATAAATTATCCGGTGGTTAAAGGGAATCAAGAAGTAACAATGCAGTATGGTGGAGTTCAATCAATACCAACATCCTTTGTTATTGACAGACGCGGGTTTGTTATTTCACGCTATGTTGGATTAGTATCTCACGATACATATAAAAACGATATCGATAAAGCACTTGCCGGAGATTACAACCGAGAAGATTATCAAAGAGCTCCGGATTTTACATTACCGACCATCAAATAAATTAAAATAAATGATACGGGGATGAGCGAATGCTTCTCCCGTTAGGTTAGGTGAAATGAAAAAATCATATCTATTTTTAGCGGCATTCCTTTTTTCTTTCCTTTTTACAGCACAGTCAGAACCGGATCAAACTCAAAACATGAAAGCGGAATTCAGAGATATCTCACAAAATTTTATGAGTGAGTTGAAATCTGTTTTGATGAAAAACTTAAAAGAGGGTGGACCAACCCAGGCAATTTCTGTTTGTTCTGATACAGCCCAGCAATTGACACAATTTAATCGGTGAACAAAACGGAGTTCAGCTCCGTAGAGTTACTTTGAAAGAACGTAATCCGTAACGACAAACCCGATGAATTCGAAGAAGAAGTCTTGAATATGTTCCACGAAAAGTTTAATGCAGAGGACTTAACTTCGGAAGATGATTATTTTGAAGTAATTCAAAAAGATACAGTAAGTTATGCCCGTTATATGCAGCCGCTTTTTGTCGGCGGACCCTGTTTAACTTGTCACGGCGATGAAAACAAAATGAGTGATGAAATTAAAAGCTTGCTAAGTGAAAGTTACCCGAATGATAAAGCTGTTGGATATAAAGCAGGTGATTTACGCGGTGCAATTTCTATCACGAAAGAATTGTAATTCAAGACTGTCTCAAAAGTAAAGTTTTTTAGAAATAGAACACAGATCCCACAGATTAAAACTGATTCTCGCAGATTTTTATTTGATTTTTACTTTTGAGACAGTCTCTCTTTAAAACGGTGTACCGTTCGAACGCGCATTTTTTAATGCATTCAAATACCACTCAAATTCATCTAAGAATTTTTTAGTGAACTTTTCATACTTCTCATCAAGTAAATTTCCATCTTCATCAAAAACTTTTTGTACTTGTCCGACTGGTAACTGCGAAGAAATTGTTGGCATTCCTAGTTCACCTAAAAATGCACGAAGTTGAACGCCGGCTCTTACTCCGCCAAAAATCCCGGCACTGTATGGAGCAATTGCCGCCGGTTTGAAGAAATATTCCTTTTGAAAATAATCCATCAAGTTACTTAATGCAGGAGGAATGCTGTGGTTATATTCCGCCGAAACTATAACATAACCATCTGCATCATTTAATATTGATGAGAGTTTCTTTAAGTTTTCCGGGGCATCTTCCTCTTTATATTCTTTGTACATTTTGTCTAACAATGGCAGATCAAACTCTAGCGGATCGATTAAAGTTGTGTTAAAATTTCTTTCGTCGCACTTTTTCTTTAAAAATTTTGCAAATCTTATTCCGTTCCTGTTTGATCTGACCGAACCGTAAATTATTGCAACTTTGTTTGGCATTTCATAATCCTTTCTAAAATAAAACCCCGGGATTTTTAAAAACTTGAGGTAATAAAACGATAACAATAACTAGATGTTTTTTTCGAAAAAATCCCGGGGTTTTTGGAAAACTATTTTTTCTCGGTCTGTTTAGCCACTGAACTGATTGCCGCCTTAATTTTTTCTTGATCTCCTAAGTAATAATGCTTGACTGGTTTTAGATCTTCATCCAACTCGTAAACAAGTGGAACACCTGTTGGAATATTTAATCCGACTATCTCTTCTTCAGAAATATCATCAAGATATTTTACCAATGCGCGCAAGCTATTTCCGTGTGCAGCAATTAAAACTTTTTTACCGGATTTAATTGTTGGTGCAATTGTTTCTTTCCAATACGGAAGAAACCGGTCGATTGTAAGTTTTAGACTTTCGGTCAGTGGTAGTTCGTCTTTTGATAAATCTGCATAACGCGGATCTTTCCGGGAAAACGATCGTCAGTTTCTTCTAGAGCCGGCGGTGGAGTATCAAAACTTCTTCTCCATTCCATCACCTGATCTTTGCCGTATTTCTCTGCAGTCTCTGCCTTATTCAATCCTTGTAAAGCGCCGTAATGTCTTTCGTTCAATCTCCAATTCTTTACAACCAGTATCCAGTCTAAGTCCATCACATCCAAAGCAATATTCAGAGGTTTTGATTGCACGTTTAAAACTGAAGTGTAAGCGATATCAAAAGTGTACCCATCTTCTTTTTAAAACTTTACCTCCTTCGGTTGCTTCTTCAATTCCTTTTCACTTAGATCAACATCTGTCCAGCCGGTAAAAAGATTTTCTTTGTTCCAGGTACTCTCGCCATGTCTTAATAAAACTACTTTGTACATTTTTTCTCCTTTGTGTATTTGATTTTTTAATCAACTACAAAAATAACGGCGCTGGAGCCGTAAATCAAATAATGTTATTGCTTTTTAATATCATTGAAGAATTGAATGAAAATCAAAATCTTTTGAACTAGGTTTACTTATTAACAAACAAAATCATATTTTCCCAATCAAATGAATGAAGACTTGATATATCACTTTTCTCTGATGATGATTTTCTCAGAATTTCCGAAGCTATAAAGGAAAATGAGAAAACCACAGCCGGAGAAATCCGTGTTGCAATAAAGGATGATATTCCTTTTTCGGCAAAGCAGATGTACAAAAACTAGCCGAAGAAGAATTCTTCCGACTAGAAATGGATAAAACTGAAGAACAAAACCGGTATTCTTATCTATGTAAATTTGTTACTTCGCCAATTTGATGTTTTAGCCGATTCTGGGATTAATGAGAAAGTAGATCAATCAACTTGGGATGAGATTAGAGATGAAATTCAAAGAGAATTTAAACTTGGCTATTATACCGAGGGATTGATTTACGGAATCAATGAAGTGGGTAAAATACTTTCTGAACACTTTCCGATTAAACCGGATGATGTTAACGAGCTGACTAATAAAGTTGAATTTTAATTCAGCCGAAACTCTCTGCAATTCATATTTATCGATATTTTATTTGAATCTTTTTGCGGGATTGATTGTTTTAAATCGATATGAAATCCACACGAAGAAAATTTATAAAGAAAAGTTTTTTAGCTACTATGGGCAGTTATGTGCTGCCGGGTGCTTTGCTGAATGCGGAAGTAGAAGCAAAACCCTCATACATTCCGCTAAATTATAAACCTAAACCGGGTGACTGGTCCGATAACGAAATAACCGTAACGTGGATCGGTCATGCCACGATGCTCATAAATTTTTACGGTAAGTGGATTTTAACCGATCCGGTTTTGAAAGGCAGAGTCGGTTTATATTTCTTGGTACAAGCATCGGACCTTCGAGATTAACACCGCCCGCATTAACTATTGATGAAATACCCAAACCCGATTTAATTATGCTTTCACATGGTCACATGGACCACATGGATTATCCGACACTTTCGGGTTTAACACATAAATACCCAAATGAAATTGATGTGATTACTGCATATTTAACCCAGGATGTTATACAAGATCTTCCGTGGAAATCACTTAACGTGATGGATTGGAATGACAAACTTAACATCACCGGATTGGATATTGCTGCACTTGAGGTTGAACATTTCGGATGGCGTTTCCCTTGGGAAAAAGATCGTTCCCGCGGTTATATAAAAGACGGAAGAAGTTATAATGCTTACCTAATAAAGCGAAACGGTAAGTCAGTTCTTTTTGGTGGAGATATGCGTAAGCATAATAAACTGGAAGTAATTAAAGATGAAAGCGTGGATATCGCATTGATGCCGATCGGCGCTTATAATCCGTGGCTTCAAAGTCACTGCACGCCGGAACAAGCATTGAAGATGGCTGATGATATTAACGCAAAATATTTTATTCCGATGCACACCAAAACCTTTCAACAAGGAAGAGAACCCTTCAACGAACCGATTGATAGAATGCTTGCCGCAGCTCCCAACTTCAAAACAAAGGTAGGTATTGATGAAATTGGACAGACGTTTCGCTTAACTACGTGATTATGGTTTTCGAATACTTGGCGATCTTCGCGTCATCCTTTGCGGTCTCCGCGTGAACTTCAGGCTTAGTTTCTCGCAAAGTTCGCAATGGAGTTGCCAAGAACGCAAAAGAAAGAATTACTTCAAAATTTCTTCTATTCTACTAAACTCTTCTTCATTAAACTCAAGCTTATCCTGCACTTTTACCAAATCTAAAATATGTTCAACTTTACTTGCGCCGATCAATGCAGACGTTACAACGGGATGACGAAGCACCCAGGCAATTGCCATCTGTGCTAAAGTTTGTCCGCGTTCATTTGCTAACTCGTTAAGTGCTTGAACTTTGCCAATGACCTCGTCGGTGATTTCATCTTCTTTCAAAAAGCCCCAATCCTTTGCAGCGCGTGAATCTTCCGGAATACCGTTCAAATATTTATTGGTCAACAATCCTTGTGCAAGCGGAGAAAAAACAATTGCTCCAATTCCTTCATGTTCGAGTGTATTTATTAAATCCGGTTCAATCCATCTATCAAACATATTGTACCGCGGTTGATGAATTAAAAACGGTGTGCCGAGTTCTACGCAGATATTTTGGCAGCTTCCGCGGTCTGTTCGTATTCTGCTGGATAATTTGAGATACCTGCGTAAAGCGCTTTACCGCTTCTTACAATTTGATCAAGTGCAGACATTGACTCCTCGAGCGGAGTATCATAGTCGGGGCGGTGATGATAAAAAATATCCACATAATCCAAACCCAATCTTTCCAGCGATTGATCACAGCTTGCGATTAGGTATTTACGTGATCCGAAATCACCGTAAGGTCCATCCCACATACCGTAACCTGCTTTGCTCGAGATAATTAATTCATCGCGGTATTGGTATAGATGATCGTTTAAGATTTTTCCGAAATTTTTCTCGGCCGACCCTGGAGGGGGACCGTAATTATTAGCAAGATCAAAATGAGTAATGCCGTTATCAAACGCCGTGAAAATCATTTTTTTACTATTTTCAAAATCATCAACATCGCCGAAGTTGTGCCATAGACCTAGTGATATAAGCGGAAGTTTAATCCCGCTTTTTCCGCATCTTCTGTATTCAATTTTTTCATAACGATTGTCATCTGCCGTGTAAGCCATAATGTCCTCTTTTTATTTTACAAATTTCTTGAACTTAAAATTCTCTAACTGTTGAAAAACAATTCCGCCAACAATAAAAATCAATCCGATTATTGATGATAGCAAAATTGTTTCACCCAAGATCAACGCAATAAAGATCAGTGAAATAAAAGGTGAAAGATAAGCCAAAGTTGATGTCTTAGCTTTCATTTAAACTCAACTCTAATCCTTTCATCCAAAGAAAGAAAGTAATTCCCATTTCAAATAAACCTATATAAACTGCTCCTAATAAAAATTCAACTCCGGTAAAAGAAAACGACTCAAACAGAAGTACATAGAGAAAAGTAAAGATAGTTCCGAAAAGGAAAGCCGAAAAAAGTTTAATCGAATTTTTGCGTTTGTCGATCAAACTCATCGTCCAAAATGCAGCCCAGATAAGAGAGCTTCCAACCGCTAATATCACACCAAACAAATTATGAAATGAAAGTCCGAAAATATCTCCGCGAGTTGCAATAATTACAACTCCGAAAAATGCAGAGATCAAACCGATTATTGTGCGAAGCGATAATTTTTGTCCTAAAAATATTACTGAGAAAATCGAAATAGTAATCGGCCAAGTATAATTAAGCGGTTGTGCTTCCTGCGCCGGCAAAAGTGAATATGCCTGAAACAAAACCAAGTAGTAAAGAAATGGATTAAACAAACCGAGCAATAAATTTTTTAAAAAATCTTCACCTTTGAAAATGTTTAAAACGTCGGTCCGGGATTCTTTCATTGCAAAAAAGAATAACACGATTGTGCTGGTTAGTGAAGCGTAAAATAATAGCTGAGCATAATTTAGTCCTGCAAGTGTAAGCTTAAATGCGGTAGCAACGGTTGACCACAATAGCACAGCGGATAAAGCGTAAAGTATTCCAACAGTTTCGGTTCTCAATTTCAATCAAATTACCTGTATATTTAAGCAAGTCAAATAATAACTAAATTACATCAAAATTCGAATTAAAACTTAATAATATGATAAAAATTTCCGTCATTCTTTTAGTGATTATTATTTTTATCGGGTGTGATAAGCAGCTTAGCATGGGTTCAATTTATTATACTCACGGCAATGAACTTTACGACAAAGGTGACTTTGAGAATGCAATTATAAAATACACTTCTGCAATTGAATACGATTCGACAAATCAAAACTATTATTTCAATAGAGGCAGTGCTTATTTTGCACTTAAAAAATTTGAAGAATCTGTAAAAGATTATTCAAAAGTAATAGAACTTTATCCGGAAAATTCCGTGGCTTACAAAAGTAGAGGAATAGCTTATTACAATACAGGGCAAATTGATTCGGCTATTGAAGATTTTACCCGGGCGCTTGAGTTTAATGTTTATGATACGGAAGCTTTAAACAACAGAGCTTTTGTATATGCTTCACAAAAGAATTTTGACGCAGCATTAAAAGACTATACCGAAGCAATAAAAATCGATTCGACAAATCCAATGGTGTATTATAATTCTGGGGCAGTGCTTGATAGTTTGGCGAACATACAAAAGCAGTTAACAGTTACACGACAGCTATAAAACTGAACCCACAAAATCCGTCAAACTATATTGCGCGAGGTTATTCAAAATTAGAAATGAATAATAGAATTTCAGCATGTGAAGATTTTCAAACTGCCGTTAAGCTCGATTCTGTTACAATAACTCACTACAATAAATACTGTAATTAACAATTGGGAATTATGGAACTATTTGAAACTCAAGAATTAACCATTATTCAATTAATACAATTTATGCTGGCACCGGCAGTGATGATAAGCGCCTGCGGTTTGCTTCTACTGGGTATTAACAATAAATACTCTATTGTTGTAAACCGAATCAGATTGCTTAACGAAGAACGCAGAAAATATAAATTAAAAATTGGTGATGATAATTTTAGAACGGATGATAGCGTGCGGCTTGAAAGTATAAGTACACAATTAGAACTTCTAGTTTACCGTGTAAAATTGGTTCGTAATGCTGTACTTTCCTACACGGTTGCGGTTGCGTTTTTTATTCTATCTTCAATACTTATTGGTTTAGCCTTTTTCACAAAACGAATAGACTTTGATGTTGTGGTTCTTACTGCATTTTTAATAGGAATGATCGCAGTTTTTTCCGGAATAATGTTTACAATGTTTGAAACAAAACGGGGATATGAAATTGTAAAATACGAAGTTCAAGTAGATGAAGTAACAAAGAACAAAATATAGATTTATTAGAACCGAAAAATATGATTCTGCTTTACGCGCGCGGAGCTTTCCCGATGGCTGAACAATCAGGTAGAATAAATTGGTATATGCCTGAAGTTCGGACAATTATTCCGCTTAATACGTTTAATGTTCCACGCTCACTTAAAAAATTTATGAAAGAGACAGATTACACTTACACTTTTGATAAAGCAACAATGGAAGTCGTAAAAAATTGTGCCGACCGTTCGAACACTTGGATTAATGACAGATTAATTAAATCATATAACGGAATGAAGGAGTTGGGTCACCTTCACTCGGTTGAAGTCTATAATAAAACAAAACTTATCGGTGGACTTTACGGAGTTACTTTTTCGAGGCGCTTTTTTTGGCGAGTCAATGTTCCAGAAAGAATCGCAAGCTTCAAAAGCCGCACTTGTTAAGTTGGTTGAACGACTAAACCAGCGTGGTTTCAAAGTGCTCGATGTTCAATACTATACTGATCATTTAGGAATGTTCGGCGCCAAAGAAATTACTTTTGATGAATATGCGGAGTTGCTTCGCGAAGCGTATAGATGGGAAATTTCATTTAATTAAAGAACTTTTGAGTGACAGCACCGTCAAATTCTCTACATTTTATTTTTATATTTACACTTAAAATAAAGAGGATTTTTATGAAATTTCGCACACTTCTTTTCTTAATCACAATTATTCTTTTATCCACCAATATAAAAGCTCAAACCCTCGGCGGAAGCTTGATGCTCGGATTACCTCAAGGAGAGTTCAAAGAAACAGTTGATAGGTTAGGTTACGGATTACAAGTTCACGGAACAATCTGGTCGCCGAGCAAGCTAAGACCTTTTACAGTTGGCTTTAATCTCGGCTACATGGTTTACGGCGAAGAATCTTTTAAGAGAAGATTCAGCTTAACCAATCCCGATGTTTATGTTGATGTTAATCGAACTAATAGCTTGGTCAATTTTCATCTTTTGTTTCAAGTATCTCCCTTTACAGGTACGGTAAGACCTTATGTTGAAGGGCTTTTTGGCGGATCGTATGTTTTTACATCAACAACAATCAAAAACGAATGGAACGATGAAGATGTTGCTAGTTCCACCAATTTTGATGATTACGCGTGGAATTACGGTGGTGGCGCAGGGTTATTGATCCGGTTAACCGGTGAAATGGGTGATGTCAGTTCTCTTTATCTCCATTTAAAAGCACGGTATTTGTTCGGTTCAGAAACCGAATACCTTGCTGAAGGTTCTATTATTATTGATGGTCAAACCGGAGATGTTTATTACGATGTGTTAAAGTCCAGGACAGATTTATTGACCATACACATTGGGGTTGTTGCATATTTTTAAGTTGATTTTGTCCGAAGTAAAGTTTAAGTAGAAGCATAACCAAAAAAAATGTGAGGAAATTATGATTGATAAAATTAAAAAGCATCTTGGTGCTGATGCAGATGACTTGCTAAATTACAAAGCAAAGTTCCCGAAAGAAAAACTTCATTTGCCCGGACCCGATTTTGTGGACAGAATATTTGTTCAATCCGACCGGTCTCCCAATGTTCTCAAAAACTTAAATTTTATTTTTAACACGGGTAGATTAGCCGGAACTGGTTATCTTTCTATTCTACCTGTAGATCAAGGAATCGAGCATTCGGCAGGCGCTTCGTTTGCTCCAAACCCGGATTATTTTGATCCAGAAAATATTGTAAAGCTTGCTTTTGAAGGAGGATGCAATGCTGTTGCATCAACTCTTGGTGTTTTGGGAATGACTTCACGAAAGTACGCTCACAAAATCCCATTTATAGTGAAGCTCAATCACAATGAACTTTTGACTTACCCTAACAAGTATGATCAAATTTTATTTGCAGGAGTCGATCAAGCTTTTGATATGGGAGCTGCAGCGGTTGGCGCTACAATTTATTTTGGCTCGGAAGAAAGCAGCAGACAAATCATTGAAGTGAGTGAGGCATTTCAATATGCACACGAACTTGGTATGGGAACAATACTTTGGTGCTATCTCAGAAATTCGGATTTCAAAGCGGATAAAGATTATCACACTGCAGCAGATTTAACCGGGCAAGCTAATCACCTTGGAGTCACAATTGAAGCGGATATCATTAAACAAAAACTGCCTACAAACAACGGTGGATTTAATGCTATTAAATTCGGCAAAACACACCCAAAAGTGTATGATGAATTAACCAGCGATCACCCGATCGATTTAACTCGCTATCAAGTAATTAACAATTATATGGGACGAGCAGGATTAATAAACAGCGGCGGTGCTTCGGGCGATAATGATTTTGCGGATGCTGCAAAAACCGCGGTAATAAATAAACGTGCCGGCGGAACCGGGTTAATCTCCGGTCGCAAAGCATTCCAACGTCCAATGGAAGATGGTGTTAAACTTCTTAATACTATTCAAGATGTTTATCTCTGCGAAGAAGTTACTATAGCTTAGACCACACCCCAGCCCCCTCCTTAAAAAAAGGAGGGGAAGAAATATAGTAGTTTTTTGAATTCCCCGATAATTCTTTTAAGTTCACAAACTGATTAATTATTATTAACAAAAACAAAGGAATAGTATGTTTTTTAAGCAAAAGATAAGTTCGTTCATGATTATTTTGATGTTGTGTGTAAGTGTAAGTTTTGCACAGGGTCAGTTACAGCAAACACCTCAACAACAACCACAAAACGAGGCGCAGCAACTTTACATGGAGTACAACCAGCTAAATCAACAATTACAGCAATTGCAGCAACAAGCAATGGCTGATGAACAAATTGCTCAACAAGGTGAAGCTCTAGATGAAAAAATAACCGATGCGATGGTTGAAAAGAATCCCGAAATTCAAGAAACATTGGATAAAAGAGATGAGCTTATTAGCAGCTATCAAGCAGCTCAGCAATCGGGTGACCAAGAAAAAATTCAGCAGCTTAGTCAAGAATTTCAAGCGGTAAGCCAGAAAATTCAAACTGAGCAACAGCAAGTTATGAGTAATCCGGAATTGAAATCTGATGTTGAAGCATTTCAGGAAACTGTGATGAATAAAATGGAAGAAATTAATCCTGAAGTTCCACAGTTGATGAATAGAATGCAAGAGATTAGAGCACAATTAAGTGCAATGCAGCAACAAGGTGGTGGACAGTAAGAAATACTAAACTCTAAATCCGAAATCCTAAACAAATTATAAATGATAAATTCTAATGTTCAAAACCTACCGTTTAATCTAGAGATTTTCCGTTTATAATTTTGAGTTTCGTGCTTCAAATTTGTTTAGTCCGTTAGCTAACGGATTCGAAATCGCTCAGATTTAAGGCTTTGCTTCAAAGAAGAGGGCGCTCAACCGGCGCCCCTTTCTTCGTCTCTGACCCGTCCTGAAAAAAGTTGACAAGTTATAATAATAGTTTTCTTTCTTTTTTTGCTACTTTTTTTCTTTCTTTTGTTAATATGTTGATAACTTTTTTAGGCTGCATATTTTTTTACTGGAGTTTGATAACCTAAACTTAAATGCGGTCTTAAGTTATTATAAATGTTTATTGAGTCTTCCATTGTTTTAAGAGCTGTATCAAAATTTGTAAATGTTGATCCCAAATAAAATTCGTTTTTCAATATTCCATTTACCCGTTCTGCTACTGCATTATCGTATGGATTACCAGCTTGTCCCATACTTATTTTTATTTTGTTGCTTTGTAGTAATTCTACATATTCTTCACAGCAATATTGAATACCTCGATCAGAATGATGTATTAGCTCTTCAGGCTTATTTACTTCTCTTAAGGCCATTTTCATTGCTCTAACCGCTCCCTTGGCGGCCAGACTCATACTGAGATGATAACCTACTATTTTTCGTGAATAAATATGTTACTAAAAATAAATAACAAAAGTCTTTCCTTAAACGTATATATGTAATATCTGATACAAATACCTTCTTCGGTTTGTTTACTGTCAAGTTCTCTATCAGATTCGAGTAAATCCTAAACCAATGATTAGAGTTGGTTGTGCTTTTATATTGCTTTAACGGTTCTACCAATAACCCGTTTTTACGCAGTATTCTAAAAAATTTGTCTCTGCCTATTTTCAGAGGAAGTTTTTCAAAGTCATCTTTTAGCATATAATATAACTTTCGTCCGCCAATTCTTGGAAGTTTATGGCGAATATCTTTCACGAGCTCAACAACAACTTCTTCTTGAAGTTCTTTGTTTTCTCTTGTCTTTCTATATTTATAAAAAGCTTGTCTTGATATTCTCAGCATTTTACAAATCTCTTTTACTGTGTGTTTTCCTTCTTTGAATCTGGGATCTTTAAGAGACTGCTCGATGATTCTGAGTTTGTCTTTTTTTTAAACTTTACTCCGCTTTTTTCTTCTAAAACCTTCACACTGGATTCTAAGGTAATAATCTTCAAGTGTGCTTGGGCTAAGGCGGATTCAAGTTCATGTTTTTGCTTTTCCAGTTCTTTTATTTTGTCTATTTCATCCCTCATTTGAATGTGAACAACTTTGTTAAGTAAATGTGTTTTCCCTAATTTCTTTATCCAATTTTGGATTGTCTCTCCGCCGCGAATATCGTATAATTTTTGTGCTTCGGAGACTGTTAATTTACCATTTTCAATCTCAGATACAACTTTTTGCTTAAATGCTTCGCTATATCTAAGAGTTTTTCTTTGGGTTAACATCTCTCTTGTCCTTTCTTTTTGTGTCAACCTATTTCAGGACAAGACACTCCTCATATCTCAAATCTTGATACTCACATCTAAACTAAGCCGCCCCGGATGCTAAATGCTCATCATCCATTTCTTCTCTTCGTTAAATTTATGATGATCCTTTTGAGCTCTTTCCTCAAGGAGTCGTTTCAACTCTTTCTGCGATAGAAAAAGTCTTTATCACCTGAAAGGCAGGCTTTCCAGGTGATTAAGCCAAGTGGCTTCTTCATCATATTCAGCTGAGAACGGTCGCTTCAACCATTCGGGATTTCTTGCTTGAATAAAGTTTAGCGAGAAATACTTTTTTACCGTTAATACTCAGAAATACCTTCTACTGCAACTTTACCTGGCAATGCGGACATTGACGGTCCTCTTACCGTCTTAGCTAACCCTGGAACTTGTTTGTATGCGTCTCTATAAAGCTGAAATGCTTGGGTGAAGCGGAATTTCAAAGTAGTTCTTTGCGCCGGTGTCGCGTTCTACGAAGCGTGTTAATCCGGGATAATTCCAAGCCGGACTTGAATACTTTCCACATTCTTCGCCCAAACATCAGCATCATCATTTACATGTTTTACGATTGTGACTGTGATCTGATTTCAGCTGCCGGTTTGCACGAGAACTCTTCTGAGCAGCTTCTTGTGCAATTTCAGTTGAAAGTTCGACCTCAGTGATTGTAGTGTCCCATAATTGCAACGTGTTTTCCGGCTTTAACTTAATTTTTCCAGAAGTGCAATCACACCGTCGGATTCTCTTTCGTTAACGAATTTATACGGCCAGTAAGCAACCGAGCTTGTTTTCCGATCCGAATGTTTTGAATATGGTCGAACTCTGGGTCGCAAAAGCGGTTTGGGATATTCGTTCTAGTTTTTTCAAAGTCATTATCATCGGGTCAACTCGCCGGTAAAGAGAACGTCTGTAATTTCTTTGTGAGTTACTTTAAGTATTTTTGGGAAACGACCCGATTCATCCGTCGCAAATTTCAAATCATTCATTCCGACAAACTGCGCCCACCTAAAACAGAAAGTGCAATATGCGTGACACGTTTGTCCGGCAGACGGAAAAGTCAAAGCAGTTTCTTTGTATTGATGTTGAACACCTTGCACCGGTTCGTCATCGTCTTCAAGGGTTGGTACGTTAGCCGTCATTTGTCCGGCAGGATGCGGATTTAGTTGTAAACGAACTTCATTTGATGCTTTATCAATTTCTTCCTTCGGGGCTATCTTTTTCTAGTAGATCGGCAATCTTATTAAACTCTGATCATCAGTCAACATACCTTTCTGCGGAAAAGTTAACTGGTACATAGGATATGTTCGGAACATTATCCCAATCGATTAATTCCTCAACAACATAATTATTTGTTCTGAATGGAAGAACCTTGGAGAAACAACTTTTGTCGCAAAGATAGTCTTCATCGGATACTTTCTCCAACTGAGGTATTTTCCCTTTGTCGAGGTCTCGCAGACGGTAAAATCTCATTTTCTTTTGTTCAATCATAATGTCCACCTTTCTTCTATTAAAAAAACGAAAGAGTTTGCCCCCCGGTAAGAAAATCCATATTAAAGTTTTCGAGATAGTACTTTTATTAAATCAGCGTGTTAGCTGTGGCGCTTAAAAACGGGTAGTGTTTATAAATATAAATAATCTTGAGCAGAAAATCAAGTGCTGAAGTTTCTAAAAGTTGAAATAAGACAAAAAAAGCGGTGTCTAGCCGCTTTATCTGAAGTTTCTGTAACTTCGTTTATATCCGGCAGGCTTAACGTCTGTTTTCTTGTAAATCTACAACTTACAAGAAGATGGGTCTTTGCTTGATTTAACATATTTTACCGTAACAAAGTTCGCTTTTGATTTTGCCTTCGATTTTATCAGGCAAAGGCTTGTTGTTTAGCCATAATATACTCCTTTTATTTAGCTTCTAAATTTACTGCAAAGCTTCAAAAAATGAAATAAAACAAGTGCAGAAGAACTTACACATAATTCTTATCATTTCCGGTTAAGTTGGATCACCGGATTTTTGGGTGGCAAAAGAATAAATTAACTTGAGAGAAAAACAATAGGATTAAATGGAAAACTTAAAAGAGTTGGCAGAGTTAATATTACCTGAGGGGATATTAGAATATTTTGAATATACAGGCTACGAGACAATAGAAAAAGAAATAACAATAAGTTTAGTTGAAAAGAATAAAGTACCACAGCTCCCAGATAAATATAGAGATAGACGAATAAGGCAAAAAGGCTTTAAGCAAATCACAATAAACGATTTTCCGATAAGAGGTAAGAAAGTCAGATTGTTATTGCGCAGAAGAGTTTGGCAGATAGAAGGAGAAACGGAACTCTACAAAAAAGAAATTCCCTCACAAATATTTCCGGGCACAAAATTATCAAAAGATTTTGCAGATTTTTTAAAGGAAGAGATTGAAAAAAGACCGATAGAAATATCGACAGTCGCCCGAGCAAATAAGTTAAAAGCAAATACATTAGAGAAACAATACAAAAATGTACTATCGACCTACAGTCAATTTAAGAGAGATCAAAGAGAACAAATATCAAAAGAATCATTTGTATACCCAGAGAATTTTCGAGAGGATATGGCAATAGATGAGACAGGCTTGATCAACGGAGAATTATATACGATAGTAATAAATAAGACTGCCAAAGGGAAAAAGGGATCACTTGCAGCAATAATCAAAGGTACGAAATCCTCAATAATCACAAGGGAAATAACAGAATCGGTAGGCTTTGAAAAGTTAGTAAAGATAAAAGAAATAACCTTGGATTTATCGAATTCTATGGATTGGTCGGTACGTCAAATAGCGCCGAATGGAATCCATACTTATGATAGATTTCACGTACAGAAGATAGTAAGCGATGCAGTCCAAACATTACGAATAAGGTTAAGATGGCAAGCTATAGAAGAAGAAAATGAAGCTCTGTTAAAAGCCAAAGAATTAAAAGTAAAATATGAGTCCAAGGTATTTCGTAATGGAGATAGTAGAAAACAGTTATTAGCCCGAAGCAGATATTTTTTATTTAAGCCGTCAAATAAATGGACAGATACCCAGAGACAAAAATCTGAGATATTGTTCAAAGAATATCCCGAGCTTTTAGAATCATATAATTTGTCAATGTATTTTCGCAATTGTTATGAAAACAAAAATAAAACAAACAGCTTTGAGCAATGGATAAAAAAAGTAGAAACCACGAGTTTGAGAGAGATGAAAATAGCAGCAGAAACAATAAAACGAAATCTAGGTGGAATAAAGAATTACTTTCATAACCGAGCCACTAATGCTGCAATAGAGAGTTTTCATTCAAAACTAAAATTGTTCAGACAAAGAATAAGAGGTGTCGTTGATAAAGATTATTTCTTTTTCAGAATCATCCAATACTTTGCTTGATATCTTTTGCCACCTATTTATCCGGTGAGCCGTTAAGTTCATATGATTTTTGGTCTATCTCCACAATTTCATGACTACGTCACTAAAAATCAAAAAGCTTCGTTAGAAGCGATATTATAGTAAGATTTATTAAATTGCAGAAAGTACATTTTAATAATTACTTGGCAGTCTATTGAAAGCAACAAAATTATACTTCATCACAGTTACTTTAATTATCTTAGTTTCTTGTACCGGAACATTATCATTTTATAATGATGATTATCCTTTAACAACTGATGCAGTGAAATCCAAACCGGGAAACATCTCGGTCAAAATTCCAAAAGGTTGGTTTTCTGCCGATGAAAACAAAGAAAACAAACTGGATCTTTGGCTTATAAAAGATGACTACACCGCAACAATTTCATTCATCCCGGTTAATGTTGAAGAAAATAATGGAACACGATTCGCTAATTCAAGTTTGGTTAAAATTAAAGAGTACTCAAAGTTAAGCCAGAAACTTGCTCACCTCAACAATTACATCGACATGTTAAAAGACGAAACATTTGAATTAAACAAAATGAAAATAAGCACTTATCAATTTGCCGGTAAGGATGGTGTGGCTTACAGATGTGCGCTCTTTAAAATTGGCGATCAATATTATGAATGCACGGCGGCAGCAAAACCTCCGCACTCGAAAGAAAAATTAAATGAAATATTCTCCGCTCAAAATGCTGTTCTAAAATCAATAAAAAAATAAATTTTCCCCGGCAACTTTTCTTCGCTTAATCATCTATAAAGAAAAAGAAATTGAAAAATCTCATCAAATGACATATTTAGATTTTACTCTGATATACAATAAGTATAAAAACTATATCTATAATTATGTTCTTAAAATGGTGGGCGATAAAGTTGTTTGCGATGATATAGTTCGGCAAACTTTTTTGAAACTCTATGAAAATATTGAGTTGATTAGAAATAAGTCGGTAATAAAGTCGTGGCTTTTTACGACGGCAAGAAATGAAGTCTTTACTCAATTTAGAAAAGAAACTCCGGCAAGATCATTTTTCCGGATAAAGATACCGAAGAACTAAAAATAAAAGATGAGCAATTTGTGGAAAATTACGAGAAAGAAAGAATTGCGAGAACTTGTGATGATAGAACTTAACGATCTTCCCGAAGAACAAAAAGAAGTTTTTGTTATGAAAGAATACGGCGGATTAAGCTATAAAGAAATTTCAGCTGCATTAGAAATTGATGAGAATTTAGTTAGAAGTCGTCTGTTAAAACCGAGACAAAAACTTATAAAACGACTATCAAAAGTTTTGGAGCATGAATAAAAATGAATGACGAAAAATTAGAAGTAATGATAAACGAATTTTTGGATGGTGAACTTCCCAAAGAAAAAGAGAACTATCTTTTTACTGCACTAGGCAGCAATGAAGAAGCGAGAGAATATTTCAAAAAATTGAACTCGATTAAAATGGTTGTCTCGGACTCTACCGAAGATTTTCCATCCTCGCTCGAAGAATCAATTTTCACTGAACTAAAAACAACCCATAAAAAATCCCCGTATACATTTTTTGCAAAAAACAGAGTATCGTTTCTAACTTATGCGTTGACGGTGTTAATACTAATTATGAGCTACTTTTTTACGATCAATATAATTACCAAAAAGATCGACTGGAGATTGCACAAAAACAAATGAACCAGCAGGAACAACTGGATAGAATTTATAATGAACAATCAATTACCGCCGGTTACAGTTGAACCGGATTCCGAAAATGAAATTATTATTCAAGCAACCTTGTGAGGTATAAAATGAAGAAACGATATTTGCCGTTTTTACTAGTACTATTTTTTCTTGTTCTGAAAAAGACAGCGGTGTAAAAGTTATTGAAAATTATGATGAAGTTTATCTTACGTCCAAAGAAGTTCAGAAATCAGCCGGTTCAGATGAAGAATATGATCAACTGTTTACTGACTTAAAAGAGGTTGTTTCCAATGCAGCAAGCGAAGCGGAACTGCCGGCTAAAGCTTACTTAAACTACAGAGTTTATATAAGCGAAGAGGGGAAAGTCGACGGTATTAAAGAGCTTCCATTACCAAGCAACATTGCCAATATGCAGATTGAATTGATGGAGCGGACTCTGCTTACTTCACGTAATTGCAGAAACAGGCAACAAGCTGGCAATTTACACCTGCTCTGCATAACGGTGAACGTGTAAAATTTCGTAGTGATATCGAACTGTTTTCTCTGTTGATGAAGAGGGAAATGTAACACATGAATCGACTGCACTTAAATCAATGGGTAAGTCGTTGTCAAAATTAACATTTGATAGAAGTGAAGATGTATATTATGTAGTAGTTGAGGAACAACCGAGTCCCGTCGGTGGATTAAAAGCAATTCAAGAAAAAATAAGATATCCGGAAGAAGCAAAACAGAATGGTATTGAAGGCAGAGTTTTCGTAAAAGCATTTATAAACGAGGAAGGTGCGGTCGAAAGAGTTGAACTATTAAAAGGAATCGGTTATGGATGTGATACTGCAGCAATGCAAGCTGTAATGGATACAGAGTTTACACCGGGTAAACAAAGAGGTGAATCGGTGAAAGTACAGGTTTCAATTCCGATTGTTTTCAAACTGCAATAATAAATAACGGGGAAAGATGAAAAATCTCATTAAAGTTGTTTTGCTAATTGTTTTACTTTTTGCTGCTGTATTTGCACAAGATAAAGAAGTACCAATGCCGATAGGCGGAATAAATGCTTTGATGGTGAATGTTAAATATCCAGAAAAAGCTCACGAAGAAGGATTGGAAGGAAAAGTAATTCTTCAAGTAATAGTCGATAAATCCGGTGCGGTTGTTGGGACTGTGGTTAAAAATTCAGCCGGTGAAGATTTTGATAACGCGGCAATCAATGCTGTAAAGAAAACGAAATTCATTCCGGCGGAAAAAGATGGTAAAAAAATAAAAGCTTCGGTTGTAATTCCGTTTCAGTTTAAGTTAGGTTCTGACTCTAAAAAATGACACACAAAGAACTAAGAAATAAAGCTCTTAAAAAAGCTTCGGTAAAAAAAGGAATATGATAAACTTGAACCGGAATTTACGTTACTGAGAGAAATGCTTCGAGCAAGAAATAAAGCCGGTCTTAGTCAAGCACAAGTGGCTCAGAAAATGGCGACGAAATCTACTGCAATAACAAGATTAGAATAATCGCTAAGTTCCAGGAAACATTCTCCGTCTTTGGCAACAATAAAAAAATATTTAGAAGCGTTAGATTGTCGTTTGGAAATCAAAATTACGCATAACTAAAATTTATAATATTCGGTTTAAGTTAGACGGTGAGAAAAGTTGAATGAAAATTATACTAATGTAGAGCTGTGATTAATCAAAGCTCTACATCGAACAACCACAAAATTAAAATACAAATGCATTATATCGCTGTAAATGATAAATGCTATGCAAGATAAGCCGTACTACAAAACTGAAATTATTCCCTGAATACTGACCGCGATACTTAAAACTTTTTTGAGTGTTACTTTGATAATAATTTTTTAATTTCATAATGAAGCTATGTTGATTAAAAAATTTTTGAAGATAACTTTATATGTCCCTCGCTGAAGATTTACAGAGACCTCAAATCTGAATTAAATGACTTCCAAGATATATCAGGCAGAATTCTTGAACACCTCCCCAATGTGAATGAAGAAGTTGTATATAATGACTATACGCTTTGCTCTTCTAATATTGCTGGGACGAGAAAGCAAATACGACCTTTTAAGACTAGTTTGTTCATAAGGGAGGCGAATGTTTTTAAGGCTCAATATGAAAATTTCATTAATATCATAGAGAGTTTAAAGAAGGTAACCGAACTTTTACAGAAGATGAATATGAGATTGTTGACAGGACAGTTTACACTATTCAACAGGCATTGGGAATCGGATTAGATTTATTTGTTGAGAGCAACAGTGCGAGAAAACAAGTTGGCAAATAATTTGAAGAATTGATAAAAGTTGTTTTGCAATCGCTCGATATTTCCTCAAAAAAATTATTATTAACATTCCCTACGAAACAGAAGAAGGTGAGAAGTTTTATAAATGTGAAACAGACATAGTTGTATCTCCTTTTAATGAAGTTAGATTCAAACACTCAAAACATTCACCCTGACGAACTAATTATCTCATTAAAAACATCTACAAAAGATAGAATGCCGAAAATCTTTATAGATAAGATTCTGCTGGAAAACTTTTTAGGTCACTCTGTTAGAGTAGTCGGAATTTCACAAAATGATATACAGAGGAAGGGAAATGATAAAATTAGTTATACCTTCATTTCCAATTTATTTATGGTTTATACAAGGTTCCTGGTACAACTTGAGGGTTACTATTATTTAGATAGACCTTCTCGTGCTTATGAAAGTCCATTTAACCAATACATCTTTCCGTTCTCAAAATTTCTGATTGATGATTTATGGAGTCTCTTGCCGCGAACGTAATTTACTGCGACGTTGAATAGCGTCCAATTCATCCTTCGAAGAAGCGATTCTCTCAATCATTTTTTTATTACTAACGCGTTCACGAATAATTTTACAATATTCTTCTCTAGTTCTGTGCCCATCCATCGCCTGTCGAATGCTTCTGCAACAGCGTAAGTGGTTCCCGAACCGCCAAAAGGATCGATAACTAAATCATTTTCATTTGAAGAAGAGAGCACACATCTTCTAACCAATTCAACTGGCTTTTGTGTCTTGTGACTTGTCTTTTCCCATGAACTATTGGATAAGGTTGGAATTTCTAAAACATCTTTCGGTTTTGCTCCATTCGGATGCGGTTCCCAAACATATTTTTTACCATTTCCGTTATTGTATTGAGATGTTTCTGCTTGCGGATGAACTGGATATCTCAATGTGTGTTCATTGTAAGGAATTCTTACTTCGTCCATATTAAAAGTAAACTCTTTACTTTTTCTAAAATGTAAAATGCTTTCGTGGGATCGTCCCCAGTCATTACCTAAATTCGCTTTGTTTCTATAGTACCAAACCAACCATTTGCAGCCTTTGAATAAATGGCTTGCAGCCCATTTTATGTCTGCAAGTATTTCTGAAAAACCGCAGATGAAAAGTGTGCCGGTTGGTTTAAAGAACTCTATGTGCTTCGTTGATCCAAAGCATACTCCATTCAACATATTGCTTTTGTGATTGGAATGAATCCCATTCGGCTTTTTTTATATTGTAAGGAGGATCTGCAAAAATCATATCGACTGATTCTGCCTCAAGAGAGGTGAAAAATTTAATCACATCTAAATTGTAAAGTTTTCCGATGTCTGTTTCAAAGAATGGTTTGGGTAAAGGTTGAGTTGTTCTCCGCGCCTTAAATTCTAACTGGAGTTCTTTAACAAAGGTATCAACTCTTTCAGCAGAGTAAACTCTGTAATTGTTCATAGGGTGTCTTGAAGAAGGAAATTTTCCATTTTTGTCCCACCTTCTTAAAGTTTCCTTATTCACTCCAATTTTTTCTGCAGCTTCTGCAATCGAATAGAATTTTTTCATAGCTTGCTTATGCTTATACAAGGTTATACAACTTTATACAAATATAAGCCGTAGTAATTTTTCTGTCAAGAAAAAAACAATTAAACAAAGATTCTTTGACTAAAAGCTGTGGGTTAAATGAGATTCCCGCAATTCAATCTTAAAGATTGCGGGAATCTTTACTGGG
>JAXHMN010000008.1:0-591691 GCA_034521465.1 Melioribacteraceae bacterium
GTAAGAAATTGGAACATTGATAAACAATACCCTCTGCAGCATCTAGGTTAAGAGATGTTTGATCAGGATCAACAAAATAGAAGCCGGAAATATTCCTATGACACGAATATCAGTTGATGCTTCACCACTTTCATCAGCATCAATAAATTCATAATTAGCAGAAGGTAAATTGAGTTTAAGAGAATGGTTGCCGTCACTATAAATAAGTTGTTTGAAATCTGTTATACTAACATATCGCTTATGTTCAGTGCCAAAGATTTTTCTGCCCCATGCAGCATCCATATCAAAAAAGAAGTTCTGATTATCGTGGATTATGATACATGCGCCGGACCAAGTAGCTTGAGTTGCACTATTGACATGACCGGCTGAATTTGCATAGAAACCTTTGAACTTAGCGGTACATCCAACATTGCCACCAAAATACATTGAATAGTCTGCATCAGCAGCTCTATCATTACAGCTTATATTTATACCACCAAAATCCGACATCAATTTACATGATTGATTACCGGTAAATTGGAAAAGGGGAGCTGGTATTGAGGAATGCCCTTCTGACTATCATTTTGTTTGGTCTGAAATAATAGTCAGAATTCCAGTTTTTAGTAACCGGATCATCAACCACCGGGTCTTAGTGTTACTGTCAGGTTGTTACAAGCAGAAACATGAAATGAAATAGCATCATTTATACTTGTCCCTTACCGGTAGCGTCAGATTTTATTATAACATTATCATCGGAAGGTGAGATATTATTGTCATTAATTGAAACAAATAGAGCGTCATTTGCGTTAGACTCGAAAATAGGGGAAAGTGTGATTAATCCATTAGATCTGCTATGAATACGACAACCGCCGACATTACCACTTAAAATGCAAGATGAAAGCTTCATATCCACCGAGATCGTTAAGAAGTAATCAATAGCAGCTTGAAGAGTTGCCATAGCTGAAGATGTGGTGTTACCAGAATTATCATCATTACCACGAACAGGATCGACAACACGGAGAAAAATATTAGCGCCCCAAGGCGCTTCAATTAAATCGTTAAAAGGGAATGATAAAAGTTCATTTGCGTTTCTAATACCTACTTGTTCAAGTGTAGGCCCTATTCTTCTCATTACAAAACCTCATAAATAAATTAAAAGATTGTTTAGTGAAGGGGGAAGGATTCGAACCTTCGACCTCTAGAACATGACTCTAGCGAGCTGGCCACTGCTCCACCCCAACGAAATTATTTCAATAGAACTCTGATTACTTCATCTGCGCCGGTAGCTGCATCTAAAGCGTAACCGTTAGAGACACCGGCATCAAGCGGAACTGCTTTACTGTCTGCATCTGATTCAACTTCATCACCTTCAGAGACTGCAGCGCCGGAAAGGACAAGAGCGACACCATTAGACGTTACCGGCAATTGTTCACCGGCTGGCGTATCTGCATGAGATGCGCCAAGCGCTTTATTACCGGCGTCAGCATATAGCGGCCGTCAAAACCAACGAAAGTAAAACGGTTCAGTTTCAGCTTGAGCTTTGACGGAAGTAATTAAAACTGGTTGTTCGGTCTTCATCTTTATCACCTATAAAATTTTATGAATTTGCGCCACGCCGAAGGCGGGCATTAATTAATCGAATTAACGGATTTAGCGGATTACTTTTGCTTTTTTGATTTTGTTGCTGAGGATCTTCCTCCTTTGCTGAAGCTTCGGAGTATTTATTCTCAGCAACCGGAATAAGTATTTCCGGCTGAGCTTCGATTTCTTCTTTAGGTAAATCTGCTGTCTCACCTTCCTTTTATTATTTTGCTTTTATACCGGAAATCTGAATTAGTTACTTTTGCTTTCATGAGATTAAAACTCCTTAAGCGTTAGTATCGTTAATTAAATAACCGGCTTCTGCTCCGAGAATCTTTACTTCGAAGTTATCTGTGGTTCGTACGATTTCGATTTTACCGGACTCATCGTAACGATCTACCATTGGTAAATTCTTTTTACGAAGCGTATAACCAAAAGAAGGTTCATAGATTGAGCGTTCGATGTTCTGAGCTTTCTCCGGAACGTAAGCTAGAACCACATTATCTTCCCAGATATCTTGGAAATCATCATCGTCATCTGCATAGACCGCAGCGCCAACAACAATATTTGGAATATCCAAGAGAGATTTAAGCAGATCAACAGTAACAACAGCTGAGGATGTGTAAGCAATTCTGTCGATGATCTTTGGATGCTCTTTAAGAGCTGCAAAAGCACGCGCACCAAAAAGAGCAGTGTTCGGATAAGCGGCAATCTTAGAACGGATTTGTTCCTTTGCATCCTCAAAGATCGGGATAGGATTAGAAGTATCGTTTGTAAATTTATCGCCGCTGCCGAGAGTAACTTTATGACCAGTAGGGAAGTTGTTGAGGTCCTGAACAAGATCGGCTGCTTTCTTCTCCAAGCGTAGCGCAATACCATCAGTTGTAACCTTGGTTGCATGTTGGCGAAGGTTGATGATATCCTCATCAGCTTCGCGGTAATCAATTGGATACTCAAGATCATGTTCAGCGAGAACATAATCGATTGTGGACTTATCCGATGGATTAATACGGTTTGAATTTGCTCTGATAGCTCTTTCGGTATTGTAAACCTTAAAAGAATCCTTAGTGAATTCTAAAATCTGTCCGCCTTCCTTATTTACCGTAACAATAGGGAAGAGAGCACTTGAAACATGAACGGCATTATTAAAACCGCGTGCAATTGTAGTTAAAACCGGGTCTATTACTCTTTTCTTTTTGAGTGACATTTAATTATTCCTTATTAATTGACAAATTTTGTTAAAATCTTTTTAGCAATGCTTCGACTTCGCTCAGCACGAGTGCTTCGACTTCGCTCAGCACTAGTGCTTCGTCGTTGCTCAGCAATAGGTTTAGATTTTTTGGTTTCTTTTTTTGCTTTTTTTTTTTTCTTGATTTACTTTTCATTTACGACCTTATAGAAAGCTTCCTCATAAGTAAGTTCATTTTGTCTCATTGAGTTAACAATAGACTCATGAAGCGCAGCTGATTCCGGGTCCAACTCAAAATCATCAAAAGTATCATCACGATTTGATTTATCATGATCCGGCTTAGTCGCTGTTTCTTCATTTACCTCAATTACTTTTGGAATTGAATTAACAAACTCGGTAAGAAGATTTTGAAGATCTCCGGAAAGAGTTTTGGAATCTGTTTCAGCAAAGTTCAAAGTCTCGAAGTAATTTAGAATAGCTACAATCTTCTTTTTCATCGCCGGAGTGAGATTACCATAGGCAACCTTTTCGGTTAACATCAATTCAAAATTAGAGACATCGATCTTAGCGCGAAGGTCTGACATTTTATCGTGGAGTTTGTCGAGTTCTTCTTTGTTTTCTTCCATGAATTGGAGATTGGATTCTTTGACTGTTGTTTACAAATTCTTTGAAATCTGAGATCACATTAGTGAGTGTGTTGCTGAGATTATCGAAGTAGTTTTTGATTTGCGGATTTGGCGAATTATCGTCCGTCTGAGACGGATTCTCGCGAAGTGCGCTCAAGAGTATTGGATGAATGGAGTGATGGAGTAGTGGATGATTTCATCACCAGTATTTTTATTATTTTCTTCGCGCTTCGCGGTCTTGTTCTGTTTCTTCGTTTAGCATTTCTTGATCAACGGGTTGGTCTTCTCGCATAGCGTATTCAAATTCATTTAAATCAGCATCTTCATTGAACTCGACATCTGCAAGACCTTTGACCGCCGGAACGGTGGCGCCGAGAAATCCGACATGATTTAACAATCCGTCTTTTGTGAGAGAAATAGATCTCTTTGAGAATTTCTTTTCTTTAACTGCATTAACAAAATCCTCAACAACGTCTTTTGCTTTAGCAAAAAGACGGTCGCCTTGAACGAATATTTTTTCAATCCACCCGTAAGCAGGTGCATTTGATTTCGGGTGACCGATAACAATGGGAGCTTCATGCTCCGAGCGGTTATAGTTATCTGCGATCTTCTCTAAATCTTCAAGAGTGTAGTCTTTAGTAACACCGTTAGATGATGTGTGTTGGCCGGTTTTGAATATTTCAAATGCTTTCATAATGCAAATCCTATTTGTCTGAAATAATTTTACTGTAAATTGTAGATAATTATAGATAAAATCAAGTATTAGATGTCAATTATATGTAATAATCTATAATTATTAGTAATTTAATGTCTGATGGCGAATAAGCAACGAAATGAGAAAACAGTAAAAAACCTCGTAAAAAACAGAAATTTACCGAAAAGCAGAAGCGGTTTATCGAGGAATACTGCGTGGATTTTAACGCAACACAAGCGGCGATTAGAGCCGGCTATTCCGAGAAGTAGCGGCAAGGAAGACAGGCAAATGAGAATTGCGGACAAAAGCTGACATCAAAAAAGCGATTGATGAACGAATTAAGAAGCGGAAAGAGAAATTAGAAGTAACCGAAAAAGATATTATTGCTGAATTAGCGAAGATTGGATTTTACTGATATAGGCGAAATATTACGAATCAAATTTTGAAGTGAAGGATATTACAGACATTGCCGAATGAATTAACAGCAGCGATTAAAGAAGTAGTTAAGAATGAGACAGACAAAGGAACTCGCATTGCTGTGAAATTATATTCCAAAGAAGCAGCACTTGAATTATTAGGTAAGCATTTAGGAATGTGGAAAGCTGATAATTCGGATAAAGATTGGCATGTAATAATAGAAGATCGGAGAATAAAAAAGGCGTAATGAAAGTGGCACATTATTTAACTGAATATCATGATGTTCAAAGAAAAATCTTTAGATGAGGATACGAAAAAAGATTTAAGGTAATTGCTAAGGGTCGCCGGTTTGGATTAACACACGGGTTTGCAAAACATGTGATTGGTGAAATGTTAGCTGGGGTAACACCGGTGCTGTGGGTTGATACGATATATGGAAATATCGAAAGATATTTTCGCCGATACTTTGAACCGGACATAAGAAAGAGTGGAGCGACATACAGAGTATAGATCAACTCAGAATGATTTAAAAATTCTGAATAGTATTTGTGATTTTCGGTCTGCTGATAAACCGGAAAATTTAGAGGGATTCGGATATAAGCTGATCATCTTAAATGAAGCCGGAATAATTCTACGGAATAAAAATCTTTGGTTAGAATCTATTTATCCGATGACATTGGACTACAAAGATTCAAAAGTATTTATCGGCGGAACGCCGAAAGGTAAGTACCATAAAAACGAAAAGCATTTGTTTTATGAACTCTATCACAAAAATAATGAAGCTTGGAAGTCTTATAATTTTTCGACTTACGATAATCCATCTGTTGGACCAACAACAAATAAAAGATTTAGAAAATGATATTCCGGTTCAACTCCGCAGACAAGAGATCCACGGAGAATTTGCAGATCGTTCTGACGAAGGAATTATTAATCATAGTTGGTGGAGATATTATTCCGGTACAGAATATTCAAAAGAGAAAGTAATTAAGCGAGTTGGAATTTGGGACACGGCATTTAAGAAAAGTCAAGAGAATGATTTTTCTGTATGTGAGGTGTGGGTTATAACATCCTCAGCATTTTATTTGGATTATGTTTATCGAGATCGAGTTGAGTTCCCGGAATTAAAGCAAAAAACATTAGAAATATTTTAATGCGCATAATTTGAATGAAATCTGGATTGAAGATAAAGCGAGTGGAACGAGTTAATCGCAAGAGCTTCAGCGAAATACACGAATCACAATTAGGAAAATAAAAGCTGACAAAGATAAGATTGAATACGTGCATTCGATTACGCCGGTCTTAGAATCCGGAAAAGTTTACATAAAAGAAAATCAAGATTGGACGGAAAGTTTCTTACGCGAATGCGAAGAATTTCCGTTTGGTGAATTTGATGATCAGGTTGATATCATGAGCAAGTTTTTAGTTGAGGCGCAAGAAAGTGTAAAAGAATTTGATCTATCTGCTTTCAAAGGAATTAAAACAAAAAGAAGGAAGAAAATAAGATGATACCTTATAGTGTAAAACAACTTACAAAAGAATATGCAACCCGGAAGAAGCTCAAAGATTTCAGGTCGCTTATGGGAGTGCTTGCCGGACCCGGATAAGATCTTAGAGGAAAACTATTATGATTATTCGATATACAGAGATTTGCTTACTGATCCACATTTGTCGGCTGCATTGCAGCAGCGGAAGATGCAAGTCCTACAAATGGGTATTGAATTAATTGGTGATAAAAAGCAAAAGCAAAGAGCGAAAACAGTTTTAGAAAGATTGCGTATTCAGAAGATTGTAAGCGATGCGCTCAATGCTGTGCTTTATGGTTTTGTTCCGTTAGAAGTAAATTATGAATATGATGGAGGCGAACTAAAAATAACAGACGTAAACGAAAAACCACAAGAGTGGTTTTTCTTTGATCAGAATAATGAACTCTATTTACGAAAGAGAGTTGACGGACTTTATTATTATGAGAAGGGGCGTAAGCTGCCGGACTACAAATTTATAATCGTAAGGAACGAACCGACTTATAGCAATCCATACGGTAAGAAGGTACTATCAAGTGCTTACTGGCCGGTAACATTCAAACGTGCTGCAATAGAAGATTGGCAGGACAGAGTTCAAAGATTTGGTTTACCGTTTATCGAAGGTGAATATCCAACCACAGCAACGCCGACAGAGATAGCAGAATTTGAAGCAAAACTTGAAGAAATGTTAGACACAAATGTTCTGACTAAAATGGCTGGATATGAACTCACATTCAAAGAACCGGTGAATTATACGTTGGATGAAGTATATCATATCATTATAAGATTTCATAATACTGAAATATCTAAAGCGATACTCAGCGAAACATTAACAATTGAGATTGACAGAGCAGGAAGTTATAAAGCGGCAGATATACATCGTGAGATGTTAGGTTTGATTGGTCTGTCCGATAAGAAACTAGCCGAGCTTACAATTGACCGGTTGCTGCAATATGACATGTATTTGAATTTCGGCAAGCTGGAAGCTGCGAAAGTAAAGCTGAGAACTGCTGAGGATATAAGAGAAGTTGATTCGACAGTAGAAATAATGGGAAGGTAAAAATGCAAAAACTCAATGGCAATTTTGAGATTCTGAAATTTGTAGTCACATTCTTTTTAGGAATTGCGATAGCAATTACAGGATATCTAATTACAAATAAATTAGAGGGAATTGAGCGAACGCTCAATGAAATGAACGGGAAGATTAATACTCAAATGGTGATCAATAAAGAAACCGAAAAGGACGTTGAAAGGATATTCGAAACCTTAGAAGATCATGAGGGAAGAATTGGAAAATTGGAGAATGATCAATAAATATTTTAACTGATTTTTTTTATATTGATAAGGAATTATCCTTTCAACAAAATTGGGCAAATATCATGAAAGCATTAGAATACATTAAAAACAATCTACTCTCATAGATAAAAACCCATTACTTAATCTCAGCAGATCAAATGAAGATAATGGTGTTGGAATAACGGAAGAAGATGTTAAGAGACTTTTCAAAATTGAAGAGAAAGTGAGTACATTCGGTATTGATGGTGAAACAAGTGATGGTTTAGGGTTTGCTGTTATGCAACAAATTGATTAAACTACACGGTGGAAGATACGGTAGTGAGTAAGAAAATACAGGCAGCAAATTTTCATTTACTCTTCAAGGAGAGGATGGACATGAAATCCAAAAACAAGAAAGATAATTTAAGCCTTCCTAACACTCAAACATTCCTCAAACAGTAAATTGAAATCGGCTGATAGAGAAAATGATTTCTACGAAAATATTGTAAACACTGTACGGGAACCACTACTTATACTCGATAAAGATTTGAGAGTCGTAAAAGCCAATCAATCGTTTTTTGATTTTTTCAAAGTTATCCCGGACGAAACAGTCGGAACACTTATTTATAATTTGGGAAATAACCAATGGGATATTCCCAAACTAAGAGAACTGCTCGAGACAATCCTCCCCGAGAAAACAATATTCAACGGCTTTGAAGTTGAACATATCTTCTCTACTATCGGAAAACGGTTTATGCTTTTAAATGCCCGGCAAATTGAAAGGGCATTTGGAAAAGAAAAAGTAATTCTTCTTGCAATTGAGGATATAACCCGGCGCAAACGTGAAGAAAAATCCTTACGAGAAAAGAATCAACTAACCAGTGAATATTTAGATATTCTTTTGGATCGTGCACATACTCCAATTATTATCTGGGACTCTTCTTTGGTCATAAATAGGTTTAACCTTGAATTCGAAAAACTAAGCGGTTATGAATCAAGCGAGGTGATAGATAAGCCAATTAAAATTCTTTTCCCAAATGATAGAGCTGATTCATTTATTGATTTATTAAAGAATCATCTAAGCGATAAAGACTCGGAAGCATTAGAAATAGACATTTTGACAAAAGACAAAAATATAAAGACCGTTCTTTGGAATTCTACAGGTATTTTTGATAAAGAAGATAGAAATATTGTTGCAACAATTGCACAAGATATTACTGACGCAGAAACAAACAACCGATAAAGTTAGCTGCTTTGGAAACACGTTACCGTCGTCTCTTTGAATCCGCCACAAGATGGAATTCTTATTCTAGATGCGGAAACAGGTAAGATTATTGATGTTAATCCATTTTTGTGTGAACTGCTTGATTATTCAAAAGAAAAATTTGTTGACAAAGAATTATGGCAAATCGGGTTCTTCAAGGATATTGCAGCTAATAAAGAAAAATTTTTAGAACTGCAGCAGAAAGGATATGTCCGTTATGAAGACTTACCCCTTAAAACTGCAAATGGACGAATGATAAATGTCGAGTTTGTGAGTTACCTCTATTTAGTAAATAACCATAAAGTAATTCAATGTAATATCCGGGATATAACCGAACATAAGGAAGAACAAAAGAAAGTCAAATTTCAATCAGACTTACTATATAACGTGGGTCAAGCTGTTATTGCAACCGACTTGCAAGGTAATGTAATCTATTGGAACAACGAAGCAGAAAAAATATACGGGTGGACTTCTGATGAAGCAATGGGACAGAGTATTGTTGATCTGACACCAGCTCAGCAAACTAAAGGACAAGCAATCGAGATCATGAAAGAATTAAGCAAGGGTAATACATGGTCAGGAGAATTTTTTGTTAAACGAAAAGACGGCACCAGCTTTCAGGCGTTAGTAACTGATGCACCAATTACCGATACTGACGGAAAATTAATTGGTATTATCGGAATATCCAGCGATATAACCGAACGTAAACAAGCCGAAGAAGAACTTCTAAAATTATCGCGTGCTGTTGAGCAAAGTCCGGTATCTATTATAATTACCGACACCGAAGGAGATATTGAATATATAAATCCGAAAGTAACCGAAATTACCGGTTATCAATTTGCGGAAGTAATCGGGAAAAAACCCCGCATATTCAGCTCGGGAGAAAAACCAAAAAGCGAGTATAAAGAGTTATGGGCAACAATTACTTCCGGGAAAGAATGGCGTGGTGAATTTCATAATAAAAAGAAAAACGGTGAGCTTTATTGGGAAGCGGCTTCAATTTCACCAATAATAAATGAAAAAGGAATCATTAGCGACATTATCTAGCCGTTAAGGAAGATATTACAGAAAAGAAAAAAGTAGCCGAAGAATTATTTAAGCAAAAGAAAAAGCTGAAGAATCCGATAAAATGAAGTCAGAATTTCTTGCGCAGATGTCGCACGAAATAAGAACGCCAATTAATGTCAGTGTTGGGTTATGTTGATTACCTCGATGATTTGTATTGGTGAGACAAAGGTTCCCGAAGCCGTCGACTGTTTTGATGGTATAAGCCTTGCCTCAAAGAGAATCATTAGAACCATTGATTTGATACTTAACGCAGCAGAATTACAAACAGGTCACTTATCAACCTACGCTTTCATCAAATTGATCTCGATACAGAGATTCTTCATAAATTGTATAAAGAGCAACTGTTTTCTGCTAATCAACGTGGATTAGAATTGATGTATAATTGTGAATTAAATGACCCGAAGATTTTTGCAGATGATTATAGTACTACCCAAATTTTTGCGAACTTGATAGATAATGCTATCAAATACACAAAAAACAGGTAAAGTAGAAATTTTGTTATCAAAAAATATTACGGGCAATATTATAGTAGAGATAAAAGATACGGGAATTGGAATTGCTAAAGAATTTCTCCCTAGATTATTTGATTTCTTTGCTCAAGAAGAGCAAGGTTACACAAGAAGTTTTGAAGGTAACGGTCTCGGATTAGCTCTTGTAAAAAGTTACTGCGAAATTAATAATGCCCGCATAGAAGTAGAAAGTGAGAAAAACGTAGGAACAACATTTAGAGTTATATTTAATAACTGATTGCTTCGTTGTCTTTTAATTTAGTTGCAGCTTTTAAATGTTCTTTTCTTCGGATGTGGTTTGTTTTTGATTCGATACCTATTGACTAATTGGAGTATTGTTTTCTAAAAGTTCTCTTAGGATTATTCCTTTTTGTTCTGCTTGTAATGCTTTCTTCGTCGCATGGAATCTTCCAAGTTCAAACTATTGTTAATTTAGGGAATTCCATTTCCATCTGAAGCTTTACAGTTTGGATTTTTTGTGACGGATTTAAGTGTGATTTTTATGAAGGACGTGAGGGACTGAAAGGACAGTTAGAGCGGTGGATTTTATTATGTTGGATTAAGAATGATGCAATTATGAAGCAATAATGATGCAATTATGATGCAATTAATGATTCGTAATATGCGCCAGCACCCTTGGTTTCAGAATACTTTAAAATATTTTTATCAACTAAATCTTGGAGATCACGAGTAGCGGTAATTCTGGAAACATTGAATAAAGAAATATATTCTTTATTTGTAATTCTACCTTTTCCTTTAAGATAATTTACAGCTTTTCTCTGACGTTGATTAAGTCCTAATTTCAATAACTGTTCTTCAGTGAGAGCATCTTTGAATATTGTAACTTGGAAACCGCCGGCGTATTCTTTCATTTCCGGTTCGGGTAGTTCGGCTTCTTTACATGAGTTAATAATTTTTAATGTTCCTCGTCCCCAAGTATCTATATAACCGCTCATATAAAATACGTCTGCTATTAATGGATTTCTTCGTAAAGAGGGATGATTTATCTTCAGCATTTCTATACTTAATTGAGGCGGCAAATCTCCAATATTCCAAACACTTATTTTGTTTTCGTAAACTTTAATTTGTATCGGTGTTCCCGAAGAGTATTGCTTGTGTATCAACGCATTCAATAACACTCTCACGTATTGCGGCAACCGGATATTCTCCTTTTTCAATCCGCTGCAGTCCCTCAAATTCAATGGGATTTTTGAAAACTTCATATTTAATTGACGAATAACATTCCCTTAACAGATAGAATAAATTCCCTTCTTCTACGACTTCAAGTTGAAGATCATCATCGCTCTTACCAAATTTCCCGATCTTTACTTTTATACCGGGATAATATTTACCGGGATCCTTTCCAAATAGCAACAAAGCTGCGCGTTTGATTTTTTCTCTTCCATACTAACCTTAATTTCTCTAATATGTCAATTGTCTTTAATCCTTCTACATCGGGAAGCCGGTTAGCACCTTCTGCAATCCTTATAAATCTCGATAACTCCTGCTCATCTATTTCCTTTAATTTTGCTCTTTCATCAATCACATCATCCCAAGTTTTTCCCGATTTTCTTAAGAGGAAATCGTTTAGGGAATTACCGGTTAGTTCTGTTGTTGTGCTTCCGCTTCTAATATAATATCTGCCTCTAAAAGAGATTGCGACGGAGTATGAGGGAACAACTATTTCGATTGAGCGCTTGTTATTGTCTTTTAATAAATTTACTTCTGCGGTAATACCAAGATGATTTTTAATTTTGTTCGGTAGATCATCCATCAATTTTTTGTATTCGGAAACGCCAATAGTTTTACCTTGATCATCTTTGCCAATGTAGAGTTTACCGCCTTGTGAGTTAGCGTATGCACAGATTGTTTTGAGGTATTCATCTCGCCAAGATTGCTTGTATTCTATGTTGTGTTGTTCGGGCATAGATAAAATTATTGTGTGAAGGAAATATAAGAAAAACGTTGGACATGAGATGTGAGACGTGAGATATGAGATGTGAGATTTGTTCAAATATGCACAAGCTAAATGTGTGGTACGGGTGGTGTGATTGGGGAAGTTTGTTTGAAGTTTTACTGGACTATTGAACAATGTGGTTTATAAGTTGTAGATGACTTTTGAGTTTGCTTATTAACTCATCTTTAAATTCTTGTGGAATATCTGACCTTCTATTTTCGGCTAACCGAACTTTAAGTTGATGCGAACTTAAATCCACAGCAGCAGCCGCAATTTTGTATGGGATATTATTTTTTCTGATAAAATTTATTATTGCTTCGCTGTTTGGTTTGGAAGTTTGAGTAAATTCCATATGAAAACCTTTTGCCTCCGGAGGGAAATCATTATTTATAATTTTTTCAATAGCATTGGAAAATACTTTATAAGTCTTTTCGTTCAAATCATAGTTTGTTATGATTGAGTAATTGATGATATATTGGCGCGGGTATTATTAGTCAACTCTGATATTAGACCAACAGAAATATTGTGCTGTGCCATTAGTTTTTTTATTTCTTCTTTTCTTTTGTGGGGTTTTTGATTTGGCATTATTGAAATAGTCCTTAAATCTAATGGCTTATAAATATCTAAAATTTTATTGTTGGTAAGCTTTTAGAAGAAAATTTATTGAATTGTGGTGGTTTTTGCAAATGCGCAACCACCCCAATGGATGAATGGATAATTCATGATAAAGGATTAGATAAAAATTATAATAATTAATAATGTATAGATATAATTGCTATTAATATAAATATTAGTTATATTATATTAATTTATAATAATATAGAGCATAGGAAAGCCAATAGCTAGAAAAAGATTGCGTGTGGATATCAAACAGATAATAATACCATCAATATATGTATCTCCATTAAAAACAGCTTCAATTTATTTATTCTTTTCTATTATATGGATTCTCTTTTCGTATAACCTCACATTTTCAATCACAAATGATTTGGAACAATATATTAACATACAGCATGTTAAGGGTATCCTTTTTGTGGTAGTCTCTTCATTGATAATCTACTTTATCATTCTGCGGGATTATAAAGTTATACGCAGAAAAATATAAATCACCGGGAGAGTAAAGAAGTATCGTGAAATCAATGATATAGAGTTGAGTTTTTGAAGTAAAAAGAGAGATAGGGACAGTTTTTACGCTGTTAATAAAAGGAATAAATTTGGAGCCAATGATGAAAAAAATGTTAGTAGTAGAAGATGATGATTTGTCACGGAAAGTTCTTGACCGAATATTTAAGAGTGAATATCAGATCGACTATTGCTTTTCCGGTGAAACTTTCCGGCAATTCATAGCTGATAATGTGTATGATGTAATTATTATGGACATTGCATTAGAGGGGAAAGAAGATGGTTTAGTTTTAACAAGGGAGTTAAAAAGTGATCCGGTTCATTCAAAAACTCCAATAGTCTGTTTTACAGCACACGCACTTAAACGAGATAAAGAAGCCGCTATGCGAGCAGGTGTAGATACATATATTGTGAAACCGGTGGCGAATAATGTGCTGCGTGAGAGAGTTGCAGAGATGGTGGAAGGAGGGTTGAGAAGAGGTGAGCGGGAGAAGGGGTGAATGGAGTGTTGGATGAATGGAACGATGGATTGAGAAATAAGTACACCTACCGAATTACGCATTCATAAAGAGTGCACAGGACTCGCAGATGGTTTGTTATATGTATGCGGGATTCAAATTAATAGATCCTTCGGTTGATGTTGGGTTTGATTTGGCGAAAGAGTATGAGGTTGCGCGGGGGATGGTTGATGAGAAATGACATGAAAATATTGTAATAAATATTTAACAAAAATCTTCCGTTATTTCAATTCTACTATAGATACCGATTAAGACAAGACGAACCACACCAAAACGGCGTAATAGTTTTGTATTTCAATTCTACTATAGTACGATTAAGAGCACAAGTGCATTCTACTACTGCACCGCCGATGTTCTAATTTCAATTCTACTATAGTACGATTAAGACGAATTACCAAAAGTGAGATGAAGCAATTACTTGGTGATTTCAATTCTACTATAGTACGATTAAGACCATAAGCGTCATCAATTTTGAGTGATCTTTGTTCTGATTTCAATTCTGACTCATAGTACGATTAAGACGGTAGTAACCGACTGAAACTACTCTTTCGTTAGTTCAATTTCAATTCTACTATAGTGCGATTAAAACATATTTCCGCAATTACGGCGAGCGTCTTCCTCTCCGATTTCAATTCTACAGTAGTGCGATTAAGATACGACTAGGTTTCCGTGATATTACACGTGATAACTTATTTCAATTCTACTATAGTGCGATTAAGACCGTGGATTATGTTGGCTTGAGCTTGGTAGTACATTGATTTCAATTCTACTTTCAGTGCGATTAAGACCGGTATGCGCAAAGACAACCCACAACGGACAAAATTGATTTCAATTCTACTATAGTACGATTAAGACAGTACAACTTGAAATTACAGTACATGGGCTTTCAGTATTTCAATTCTACAATAGTGCGATTAAGACTAACCTTTTCTTCGGTTCGTAAACATAAAATTCTCTATTTCAATTCTACTATAGTGCGATTAAGACTAGCGATGGTGATTATAGTAACGGACAAGCTACTGCATTTCAATTCTACTATAGTACGATTAAGACTAGCGACTCTTGTTGATTGCTTAGTTATTAATTTTTATTTCAATTCTACTATAGTACGATTAAGACCATAATTGGGCTTGCAGCATTTGATTATGTGCTGGTATTTCAATTCTACTATCCATCTTCGTTAGAAAACAACTTCGACGAGAACAGGTAGTGCGATTAAGACTAAGTATGATCTAAGTGATGATGCTTTTTTACACGTACATTTCAATTCTACTATAGTGCGATTAAGACCAAGTGTTCAATGTTAAGCGAGGAATTGATTTCCTATTTCAATTCTACTATAGTGCGATTAAGACGCTCGTGCCTTTATGTTTAGAACGAACGATAGTGAGATTTCAATTCTACTATCCGTCTTTGCTAAAAAACAACTTCGACGGGACAGGTAGTCCGATTAAGACTGAGAAAAATTGCACAAGTCAAACAGATTTACACAGATTATTTTAATTGGTTTTCATAGTCGAAACTTGTCAGAAGTTCTTTTAATTTATTTTCTGCATTTTCAAGTGCGTCTGCACTCTCACTTTCAGTAATAAAATAACCCGCTGCAGGAAGTGTTATAAATAAATCAGCATCGTCAACTTTTTCAACTATTAATTTTGCTTTTTGTTCGCCCGTCTCATCGCTAAGTTTTGTTCTTATCGCTGCTGGTAGCTTATTTGCGTTGTTACTGATAACAACAGCAAGTGTTTCCATTAAGCTGAATGTCCTAGATTGATTTGATGTAATTCTCCAGTTAATGAGCGAACTAGCTAAATTTGGAATAACTTTTTCTCTTATTTCTTTTGGAGCAGTTAAACAATCTCCAAAATCATTTTTACATTCTTTCCAACCATTTTCCTTTAATTCAGTAATCAGTTCGGGAGTAACTTCCGGTTCAAATAAATCTAAAGAAATTGAAAAAAGTCTTCGCAAATCTATTGCTATGTCGTAAACAAAAAGTCCAGTTGCTCTGCTGTTATCTTGTATCCATTTCCTATTTAAGCTGCGAGCAGAACCTTCAAGCATTTCGGCAACTTCTTCTTTTGATAAAATTTTCCCGTCAGAATCACGTACAATTATTTCATTTATATTTGACGTGTTACTTCTATCAAAACTTAAATTCTCTTTTGGTAACCCGGCAAGTAAAGGATGAATTGGACGCATTGCTGAAATTGAAAGGGGACTTCTTCTTTTAATTGATTCTTTCTTTGCCACCTTTTGGTGTTTTCATCCAACCACCAATTAGTTGATCAATATCTCTAGGATCACAAGTACCATAAACTTCCTCTTCTTTTAATTTTTCTTTTTAAAAGCAAATGTTGTTGGTGAAAGTTTCTCAGAAGCATTATGAACGGTTCTTTCTATAATAGACCTCTTTACTTGTTGCCCACTTGAATAAGGTACATATCTTTCAAATTGAACATCGTAATATTTTTTTTGACCTTCAGCTACAGCAGAAACTTGAAAAATCAACATGGCGTAGTCCTCTAAATAAATAGTTGATTGCATAATTATTCTCCTAGTTTTTATTATTTATTTTTCTCTGCATATCTAAATCTTATTAATGTTTGAAAATAGGGGAAATTTGTCGCTACCATTTTATTAACCTCTTCAGCTAATTCTACAAATGGTTCAGGCTCCTGAACCTGTTCAACAATGGGTATTAATGATTCCAGAAATTGTTTTCTATTTTTTGTATCCAAAATAGAACTAACAATATTTGAACGTACTCTACTTACATTCTTATCATCTGTTTTAATAAATGTGATTAAATGTTCGGCAGCTTCACCGGAAAGTTCCCACAGTTTTTCATTATCAAGCATAGCAATCACCCAAGTTATGTATGTATTATAATTAATTATTGTTTCTTCATTTGCTTTCGTATAATTAGGTAGTTTGGTGTTTCTATAATTTTTAGATGTCATAAATTCTCTTAAACCTTTTGGTTCTAAAGCTTGTATTCCAATTTGACCTTGTCTGCAGGCTGCTGCAAAACCAAAGGCAGTGCCATATAAACCTTTAATTTTTCTTGCATCTTTCAAAGATTATTTTCTCCGAATATACTTTTATAGATTTGAATAGGTTCATTTATTTCATTCAAATGAATGGGAATAAAACCAATAGTGGTATTTTCATTACTTAGATTAAAAACGTACGAACTAACCTGTCTGTCTTTAATGATTTTAGATATTGAGAGAATTAATTCAACCCAATGTATTGTTGGTATTTCAATAATACCAGCATTAGTTGATTCAAAACCCTTTTCTGAAAAATTCATTGCGGGGTTCTGCCGGTAAAAAGTTAAATGAGTTAATATGTGTTATCCATTGCCCATTCCATGTAGTTATTTGATTTCCACGTAGTTTTTCATAAGCCCTATCATTTAAAAAAGAGCGATAATATTTCCAACCGTCAAATGTATTTAACAGTATATGATCGTTTTCAAATAAAAGAATTAAACCACCTCTTATTCCAATACCTAAACCACTTCCAATCCACGATAGATACATATCGTCTTTGGAAAAATTTATCTCTAAGCTAGTTGTCTGTGATGATGTTGGTGCAGCTAAATCTAAAGAAGAATATCCAATTGCTATACTAGCATCAGGGTCATTATTTTCAATTTTATTAATAGTTTTCTGAATTCTATCTTTTCTTTCAGCTTCATCAGGAAATTTTCCCTTCTTCCAACTAATTTTTGGATTTTCAAGAGGTGAGTTTCCACCCGTCATCATATACTTTGGATGATCGTAAAAAATGGAATAAATATTTTTTCGAAGAATTCCTTTGCTGTTAGATTTGTACCTTCACGTTTGTTATATGCTTTAAAAACTTTCTTCCAATTACAGTTGTGTACATTTTGCACCTTTATATAAATTTTGTTTCATAATATTCTGGTTTTGCTAAAGTTATGTCTAATCCTTTCTCTTCAGAATAAGCTTTATTTGGAATAATAAAAGGATTACTTCCATAGTCAGATTGTCGTAAATTTTTATAAGCAACCGAATTAAAGCGGACAGGGATCTCAAAATGTTTTCTTTTTTCGAAATCAGCATTCAAATATCTTTCTTCATCAGCTTCAATAATGCAGCTAACATTATCAATATCTAACAATTCTAGTAAAACTGATTTTCTTCTGTGTTGTAAATAAAATATTTGCCACTCATCATTTACTAATATTGCATCCTTATCTAAATTTATTTCATCTTTCAATTCATTAAAGACAGCATCTATCATTAATTGCAGCTTTTTTTCCTCTAGTAGTTTCTCCATCCGGTAAAATCTCATAACTTCGTTTAAGTATTATAGCATCATAAGGCAATGCTTCTTGTTGACTTTCGGGAGGTTCGGATTACAAATATCGGTTTGTATTTGCCAATAGTTTCATTGTTCCTAATTCTATTAATTCTGCCAAAGCGTTGAATCAAAGAATCTAGTGGAGCTGTTTCAGTAATCATTAAATCAAAACTTATATCCAAACTTACTTCGACAACTTGAGTCGATACAACAATACAAGCTTCATCCGATGAGTTAAAATTATTTATCAAATCTTTTTCTAAATTATTTCTATCAATTCGTTTAAACGACTATGTAGCAACATTTTCTTTACTCAGGAAAATGTTCAGATAGGAGACCATACCATCTTTGTGCCGGTTGCTACTCTGTTGCAGACTAATATTATCTTTTGATTCTTCTCCAACCCATTACTGATGATATTTATATTTTTATCCAATGAATTAATTTTATGAATTATATGCCTGTTAAATGATTCTCAATTCCTTTTCATCCAATTTTATTTCAACTACATTTTTTTTACCTAACTTTTTCAAAATTTCTTCATAAAGAAGAGTAGGCATTGTTGCTGTCCCAATATGAATTCTACAATTAACTGAAAGCAAAACATCTATTAGTTTTAATACAATTGCTCTTGTTATTTCTGTATAAACATGGATTTCATCCAAAATTACATCGGTATTCTCAATATCAAGTAGAACGGCTTCAAACCCTCTAATTCCAAAAACTACTGAAGCTAATTGATGAGGCGTTAGAACTTTTATTGATGCTCCAACTTTATCTTGCAAAACTTCTTCTTCAATCCCATGATTACTTATTGCTATCTTCGAAGCGCCATGTAAAAGACGAATATCAAGGTTCTCATTTGTACTCTTTAAATGCAGATTCAATTCTGTTATACATCGCATTGATTGATGCTTGAAAAGGAAGCACGTAAAACACTCTACTCTTACACCTTCTAAGAAGATAATCTGTTTTCCCGGCGCCTGTACTTGCAGTTACGATTGTATGTGGTCTTTTCGAATTTGCATGAAGCAATGATAAGGGATAGAATTCAGATTTTCTTTTTTCGTAAAACTCCAGATCAGGGATTTTAAATGTCAGTTTGAAGTTTTTTCTCAGTCTCTGATTCAAGCGCAGAGGCAAAATGATCAGCAGCTACCAACAGTCCTTTCCATTTAGACCAACCTAATTTTTTCTTTTTACAAAAATGAACTGAATAGTCATATGAGTTATGAGCTTCATCAATACTGATTTTTTCACTCCGGATACCGAACGAAGCCAGAATATCTACTGCTTTCAGTGACCAATCATCCCAATTCCCGATGTGTAAAGCGAACACGTCTTCAAATCTGTTCTCTAAATCCGAAACTCCAAGTTCTCTTCCATCATTAAAAATTGACTTATGGTGTGCGATAATCATTTCAAGAACTAAGTCTCGATTACTTTCTTTGATTAAAGACAGAAAAAAGTTGAAGCTATTTCGTGTCGGAAGGGAGAATCATATTTATCTGGCTTTCTAAATAATCTATCTTGAAATATATTGTTAGCTTTTCCAATATCGTGCATTACAGCACCTGATAGGCAACTTGAGAGTTTAATTTGAAGTGCTTTGCAAACTTTTCTGCAGTAGAGGCGACATGAAACAAATGTTCTGAAAGAGTTGTGAAAGATGGTTTCCCTTTAGCTTTTATTTCAGGGTGAGTGAATTTCACGATTTATTCCTTATTGGATTACCAACAACATCAAGCCATCCGTACATTGGTTTAGATTCATCATATCGGTTAAATCCAACCAAAAATAATTTTTCGTTTTCTTCGAATCGTAATTCAAAACCTTCAAGCAAATTGAATTCTTCAAGACTTATTTCTTCTATTTTCTCTTCAGGTATTAAAACATCTTCGTTCTGAGAAAGGCAAATATGTTGTTTTGTAGCAGTTTCAGCATCAGAATAATTATCAAAAGCTAATTGCAAGATGGGATTAACCATTACTCCTCTCTTTATGATAGAATTGCTCTTTTATTTTAACACTTCCATTTCGACTGTGTTCTTCTTAAATTCTTTTTGCTCTTGTCTGTTCTTGCTGAACATCTAATTTGCTCGTACTGTCAATTTGTGTCTCTTAATTTTTTGAACTCCTCGAAAAAGAAATCTGCCTTGTTTATTCTTTGCAAAAAGTTCTGGAAATATCTTTTTTTTCAATTCCTTCAATTATCGATGGGGTTAAAAACTTGTTGGCTATAGCTTTCCCCATCTTTAAGTGGAGTCGCAAGGCTTTTATAAAACCAAACTGGACCGGGAATATTCAACAACAAACATCCGCTTCTCTCCTTTAAATTTTATTAATGCAAAGCTCCAAAACCGCTACCGGTTGAATGACCTGCGCCTACTGCTCCAGAGGAATCGCAATACCTTCGGGATCACCTTCGGCGATAGTAGGCAGAAGTTAGCTCTGACTTCTTGATATCTTTTATTCTGACGAATCCAGTCTTTGGATCGTGGCAGTCTTCATCAAATCGATAGTAACACTCAGAATCTAAATTGGCTTTTTTTAGTTTAGTTTGAAGTGTTTCGTTTAAAGTAACGATTTTTGCTTTCTTCGTCTTGAACGGTTAAACGTATGGCATGGGGGTTTCGTTAGACTTAACGAATAAATATTGGGCTTGCCGCGACGAGTCTTTCCCGGCGTCCAAAGTTTGGATTTTCTTGAATCTGGAATTTCAGATATTTTCATACCACAGCAAAGGTCTGCATCGTTCATTAGAGTTGGAATGAGTTTTTTCGCAACTCTCCATCGGAGAAAGCTAATAAACCAATTAGCTCCTTTAGGAAAATCAATACCATTTGTGTCGATCTTTCGACCTCGTAACCAACTAAGTGAATAAGAAGTATGATTTCATTCATGGATTTGATTTTCACCAATCCACTTATGAAAAGCGCCGATTAAGTAATGTTGATAATCGAATGGAACGTGTTGGGAGTTAGGGGTTATTTTGAAAATGTAACTCTCAAGATGTACCTCCGAAAAAATCCAGTGGGCTAAATATTTACAATAATGATGCAACTATTAATAAATAGCAAGCATATATTCAGCAATTTAATAAGTGCATTCCAATTATTTGGCAGATTGAGTGCCGGGTTAATTATTGAGTAATAATAAGTTCTCAAGCTTCTCCAAAACGACAGCAAATAATACAACTGAACAATCGAATATTAAGATGATTTTAACTTATTAATGGCAAGGAAAAGAAGAAGATGGCAGGAGAGAACGCATCTTTGTCCCCAATAGGTCTGAGGTGAGCGCAGTTCGAAACATCAAAACAAGTTACAACTTGTTTTTAGTGTTAAATCTCTCTTTCTTTTAGCAGCTTCGTTCTTAATGTTACAATTATTTGCAACATATCTTTTACAGTAATTAACGTAAGCAACACTGAGGAACACAGCGAAGCCGCCGGGAACATTCCGAACGATAGAAGAATTAGGATAATCTTTATTTATTTTTTCGGAAATAGAATAAGCAAATTTTTCTGTATATGGTTCAGTTAATTGATGTGTAAATTCTGGCATAGTATCTCCTAGAATAGTTCGTAATTTGGGTTGTTTAGTTTTATTGCAAAAATGTTTTTAACAAGATCACCGATTGCAACACGATCACAGTTAGCGATTGCTTCCATTTCATCTACGATAGAATTTAATCTGCGCCGTTTGTATGCTTCCCATTCTTTTTTATTAACCGCTAAGTAGTAACCGTTATCATCTGCAACTATCCAGTGACCTTGCAGTCTCGCTTCGTGAGAAAGGATTCTGATCTTCCTCCGGAAGGAAGATAGGGAACCGGGTTTACCGGCTTCTATCCAAAGTGTTTCACTTTTCTTAGCTGCGGATTTACTGTAACTAAGCAGCCGGAGAAAATCAGCCCAATGTTTTATATCATTCATGGTTTTCATTCTAAGCAGTTGAGTATTTCATTTTTTGTATTTCTTTCATTTGCGGAAAGCTCTGATTAATTTCATGATTCTGCTTTCTAAAATTTTAACTCTGTTATTTACGTTTAGATAAATCTGCATATCTTCAATGTGCCGGTTGACTAGATATGAATTGTTTTTATAAAAATGTTTGTACAGAAATTTGTAGTTGATCGTAAATGAGAGTGCAAAAGCGAATAAGAAAAATGCAATGAAGATTATGATGTATTCAATGGAAAACATTTTAAATTCCTCCTATGACTGAATTGCTTCCGGGCAGTCTGCAAAATGTGATACGTGGAAGCCGGGTTTGTAGATTCTCTTCATATTATTTTTGAGATCTTCTTTCTCGCGTACTGTTAGAGACTCGGCATTAACCGGAATGTATTTACCGTTTTTTGTTTTGAGGAAATAGATTTCTTTTTTACATGATTTACAAACTGCCATATCATCAACTCACTTTTTTGAAAAGATCTAACTGCTCACGTTCACCATCGATAAAAGCATTTATCTGCAGCATCAGTTCGTAAGCATCGTTTACTAAATCTGCCGGAAGTAGTTGTTTGCTGTCCCCATCCTCAGCGTGGAAGTCCTCAATTTTATGCGGAGTATTGAGGATGAGTGGAGTATTGGAACCGGATAGTTTACGAGCTGCGGTAACCGTACAGCCCATTATGTGTTTCTCTCCGGACCAACTAAAAGAAAATGATTTGATTTCAAGTTTCTGAATTTCTTCATCTTTCTCCGGGAGTTCACAGAGATTAAGAACATGTTTTCTGAACAGCATTGCTTGATTAATTAAATCCGGTGCAGGTTTGTCGACTGTCGTGAAGTTGAATTGATCGTATTCATCTTCCGAACGTTTTATTTGAAAAGAGCAGAATATTTTATCCTCCGGTAAGAACTTAAATTTTAGTGGTTCGTATTTCATGTTACCTCCTCTGATTTGTTTACATTAAAGCTTTAAGTAAGTTATCCACATTTTGTGGATAACTTACCCTTCTTTCTCTCTTTCTTTCTCTCTCTCTCTCTGTTCAAAATCACACCGAACTATTGAAAAAGTTTGAGCGAACTTTCAGAAAGTTCGGGCAGAACTCTTCAATTTTCTCAATCTTGCTGCTTCTCTTTCTTTCATGACGCGTTTATAATCTTCTCTCACATTTTCAGTGTAGATTTGACCATCAAGGGATATGATTAATTCGCATTCATTTTCGAGGAAGCTAATCCAATCCTCGAACTCGTCTAAATTGAAATCAAGATCAGCAGCAACGGAGTTGCGGATATTTTTTTTATTAAGATTCAAGAGACATTGATCTGCTGAGGCAATCATATTGTTTCAGAGCCCAGAACTTACCTTCACCAGCCCAGCCGTATTTATTGCGAAGCAGCTTGAACTTCCAGTGATTGTGTGAATCGGAATAATGACTATAGAAAGAGATATTCTTTTTCATACGGCTTTATTTTTCTTAAGATGGTTTAGAATTGCTTTTTCAGCTTCAGTAGAAAGAGAAGTTTTAACTCCATCAATTTGCTTTTCAGTTACAAACATTTTGAGTTTATTATGCACTTGTTTATCGAGATGAATAATTTTAGAAAAGTCCTTCTTTGCAGCTGCCATATTAGCGGTCCTCCGATTAGTTAGTTGAATATGAATTATCAAGTAGAAAATCTATTACAGATTTAGTGGAAACTTTGCGGTGAACTCTTCCGGAAGTAAGGAAGATCTCAAGTTCACCAAGATCGATCTTTTGTCGGATTAACTCTCTATCAAGATTTAGCAGTTTAGAAGCTTCAGAATATAGAAAGTGATAACTTTCTTATGTGAAATCCACGATAAGTTATTGACATTTTAATGAAGAATCGTTAACTTGAATAAGTGAAAAACTGTAAGTTAAGATAATAAAAATGGGAATAAAATGCAAGTATCTGTAATTATACGTAACTATAAATTATTATGTTATTTATTAATTAAGAAAGAAGGTGTAAATTATGAACAGGGACAGAATAAGATCCGAAATAATACAGAGATACGGGACCTATAAAGAATTTGCTGAAAAGTACAACATTAGACCAACTCTGCTCTCGAATTGGCTTAAAAATCCAACTCAAAGATTTAAGGCGCTTCTTGATAAAGACGGAATAAATTACGAGGAACCAGAAAAAGAAATGGTTAAAACAGAATCAGAAATTGAAAACCCCGAATCTATAGTTAAAGAACTAAAAGAAACACTTTATGCAAAAAACAGTCTGATTAAAGAATTACAAAATCTGGTAATTTCAAAAGACAAGTTAATTGATCAAAAAGATAAATTGATTGAACAGCTTGATAGGTTTGTGAATTTACATGAAAATATAAAGTAGGATCCATGAAAAACATGAATGTAAATAAGGCAAATTAAGCAGCAAAAATATTGTGGTAAATTATAACTATGGGAGTCCGTTAGCTAACGAGCTTCCATTGTTACTTTAAAGTAGCATGTAGTTGTTATTGGTTTTTGCTATTGACTTGATCATTATTAAATAAATGGGGGAAAGGGAGGATGATAAAATGGCGAGAATATATAAAAGAGGTAAAACACTTTGGATCAGTTATTATCACAACGGCAGAGAATACAGAGAATCTCTTCATCTAAAAGATAGTAGAGAAAACCGTTCGCTTGCTAAACGGATAATGAAGAAAAAGGAAGCTGAGATTGTAACCGGTGCTAATCCAGTTATAAGGAAAGTAAAAGGAAAACTCTTAAAGTCTGCTATGATGAATTTTAAAAGAGCAGGAAGAAACAAAAGCTATCCCAGTCAACCTTAGATTTATACGAATATGCTTATAATAAATTACTTCATTTTACCGGAGATATTGAACTAAGAAAAATAGATGATAAAATTGTAGAAGAATTTGAAAAGAGTATTAAGTATCGGAAATTGAAAGTGAAGAAGGACCAAAGAGGACATTATCACCCAACACAAAAGAGATAATCTTCCGACATTTACGAATCATATTTAGTTACTTTATTGAAAAGATATATTGAAAGTAATCCATTCCCCAAGAAAAAACGTGCTCCCAAAAGGGTTAATGTCTTATCCGCCGAATTAGCAGATGAAATCCTGAACCTTGCTCCGAAAAAATGATATAAATCAGTATAGAGCAATCAAATTATTATTAATGACAGGATTGCGAATAAGTGAATTATGTAGAGCGGAATTTAATGACATTGATTATAGAAACAAGATATTCTATATTAAAAATACAAAGGGGAAAAGAGTCAGACAGTTTACCACTGTATGAAGAGTTAGAAAATTTTCTAACATCAGAATTTCCGAATATCAAGGGAAAAATAGTACCGTACAAAGATAGAAGTTCATTTAAGTTTTTCAGGCGATTTTTGGAGAAGGAAGGATATCCACATTACACACTTCACGAGCTTCGAAAAACATTTATTTCACGTCTTGTTAACTCCGGAAAATTTTCTATTTTTGATATTCAGAAAATTGCGCGACACAAAGATATTAGAACAACCCAGAAGAGTTATATTGAATTAGATATGAAACGCATAGGAACGAATATTAACGATGTATTTTTACGCACAATGAAGCACACAATTAGTGAAAAAGTAACGAATAAAGACTAAAATCAAAGCGTCGGCCTTGAATGGGGTTCAAGGGGTCGCGGGTTCAAATCCCGCCGTTCCGACCATTTTTTCTAACCTGTTTAGCAGTAAGAGAGAATTATTTTGCAAATCGATAAACCTCGTTCCAACTGTGGTATTTTCGGTATTTACAATTCTACCGAAGCGGCATTGAATACTTACTACGGGCTTCATGCACTTCAGCATAGGGGACAAGAAGCTGCTGGTATCATCACACTAAATTCACAATCAGAGAAAAAATCTTTAAAGTTCACAAAGGACTTGGTCTTGTTTCAGAAGTTTTCGCTGATCCCGAAATATTTGATGCATTGAGTGGTAACATTGCAATAGGTCATAATAGATACTCAACTACTGGTGCAGCCGATTCTACAAAAAACATTCAACCGTTTATAGTTAATTACAGATTGGGGAATCTTGCCATCTCTCACAACGGTAACTTGACAAACTCTCGAGTTATTCGTGAGGAACTAGTAAATCAAGGTGCGCTCTTTCAAACCACAAGCGATACTGAAGTTATTTTACATCTGGTTGCAAGATGCAAACTCGAAAAACAAGAAGATCAAATTTTAGATGCGCTCCGAAGCGTAGAAGGTGCTTACAGTTTAGTATTAATGACCGATACAAAACTTATAGGTGCGCGCGATCCTCTCGGGATTCGCCCGCTTTGTATCGGGAAATTGAACGGTTCCTATATTTTAGCGTCGGAAACGTGTGCGCTTGATATTTTATCTGCCGACTATATCAGAGACGTGGAACCGGGCGAAATGGTAGTACTTGATGACGAGGTTTACCAAACGAATGAAATTAAATCTTATAAAATTTCTGAAGAAAAGAAGAAAGAAAAACATTGTATTTTTGAGTATATATATTTTTCACGTCCCGATAGTAAAATATTTGGAAGCAACGTCGATAAAATGCGACGCAAGCTGGGGAAGGTATTAGCAACTTACCACCCAGTTGCCGATCCTGATGAAGATAAAGTTATTGTCATGAGTGTACCGGATAGTTCGAACACCGCAGCAATTGGGTATGAGAATCAATTGACTAAAATGGGAATAGCTTCTAAGCTAGAAATCGGGCTTATCAGAAGTCATTATATTGGTAGAACTTTCATTTTACCCGGACAAGCAAAAAGAGAAATCGGTGTTCGTATAAAATTTAATACTGTAAAAGGTGTTCTAGAAAATAGGACTATTGTTATTGTGGATGACTCAATAGTGAGGGGAACAACCTCAAAACAATTAGTTAAATTAATTCGAGAAGCTAACCCGAAATCAATACATTTACGGATATCATCTGCTCCCATAATTTATCCTTGCCACTATGGAATGGATTTTCCTTCAAGAGAAGAATTGATTGCAAACAAATTTGAGACAGATTCGGAGCACATCGAAGAATATTTGGGCGTCGACACTCTTGCTTATATGACACATGAAGAAATGCTCGAAGCAATGGTGGATCACGATGATGCTTCCTTCTGTACTGCTTGTTTTTCAGGAAAATATCCAGTGGAAATTGATAAGGAATTCACAAAAGGATTATATGATTTATGATATAAAATGATTTAGATGTTTACTGTTATTTAATTATGAACAAATATATTAACTATAGTTAGAAAAAGTTATTTATAGTATTAATGATAAAAATTGATCGAATAAATACAATCTCAAACCATCTCAGCTTTTCCCGGATAGTTTTGACAATTCCGATCTTCTACTTTTTGTATAATCTGGAGCAAGGAGATTATCATTCTATTTTTGCCGCTATTTTAATGGTTTTAGCTGCTGTCACAGATTATCTGGACGGCTATTTTGCACGAAAATACGACGAAGTAAGTGAACTCGGAAAAATCATTGACCCGCTGGCAGATAAATTTGCTATTGGCGTAATTGTAATTATTCTTTATTTAAAGAACGTGCTCCCGGAATTTATTTTAATTATTGTTATTGCTCGAGATATTTTGATTTTTTTTGGAGGTCTAATTATCAGCAACAAAATCGGTAAGGTGCTCCCATCTAATTTGCTTGGGAAAATTACAGTATTTATTCTCGGAATTTATTTACTGTTATTGGTACTTGGATTAAATGATTTTCCAACAATTTTCAACATGTTTAATATTCTGATCATATTTATGAGCGTAATTTCATTGATTGGTTATTTTATTCGATCTATTGAAGCACTGAGGTATAAGAAAAATGAGCTTCTTTAAAAACGTTAATATGAACAAACTTACGAGCGGACTTAAGAAAACTCGTGACAAACTATTTGACGGTATCAACGAAACTTTCACCGGCAAAGCCAAACTTGATGATGCCACCCTCGATGAATTGGAAGAAATTTTGATCACATGCGATTTGGGAGTCGATTCGGCAATGGAAGTAATTGACAATGCTAGAGCAAAAATAAAAAAGAATCCCGATAGAGATAAAGAAATTGTTCTTAGTTCAGTAAAAGAATCCTTAAAAGAAATTCTCGAAAAGGAAAAACCGGAATCCGCAGAATATGAAAACTTTGAGAAGTATAAACCATATGTTATTCTAATTGTTGGTGTTAACGGCGCCGGTAAAACAACTACAATTGGTAAATTAGCTTACAATTATAAACAAGCCGGATTAAAAGTAATAATCGGTTCAGGGGACACTTTCCGAGCTGCGGCTAATGAACAACTGGACGTTTGGGCAGAAAGAGCAGGAGTCCGGGTAATCTCTAAAGAGAGTGGTTCGGATCCTTCCTCAGTGGCATTTGATACACTGCAAGAAGCCAAAAAGGAACGAGCGGACATTGTTTTGATAGACACTGCAGGCAGACTGCATACAAAAAATAATCTTATGGAAGAACTTAAGAAGATTAGAAAAGTATTGTCAAAAGTTTTGGACTATGCTCCGAACGAAACCTTTTTAGTTGTTGACGGAAATACCGGGCAGAATGCTTTGATTCAAGCTCGTGAATTTTCGAAATTTACTGATTTGACCGGACTTATCGTAACCAAGTTAGACGGCACCGCAAAAGGAGGAATAATTTTCCAGATTGCAAAAGAATTAGATATTCCGGTTAGATATATTGGCGTGGGAGAAGCAATTGATGATTTGCAAACCTTTGATCCTAAGAATTATGTTTCAGCTCTTTTTAATTAACGAACAAAATTTAATTGAATAGATTTACATTCATAATTAATCCTATCGCGGGGAACGTACTTTCAAGCGGAATAATTAATAAATTATCTGCATTAGAATCTTCTGATCCCGAGAATTATAAAGTAATCTTTACTGAACGACCCGCTCATGCCACTGCAATTGCAAAAAATTTAACGAAAAATTCCTTCGCTACAAATATTGTTGCTGTAGGAGGGGATGGAACGATAAATGAAATTATTAATGGTTTTAATCTTAATTCTCCTTCATCTCTTGCCGTGCTGCCTTACGGATCCGGCAATGATGTAAGCCGTTTTCTTTATAAAAAACATTCTAAGTTCTTAGAGACGATTATAAAACCTGATCTCACAGAAACGATGACATATGATATTGGAATTGCCGAAATCATAGATGCAAATGAAAATGTTATTAGGAAAAAATTTATCAATGCAGTCGGAATTGGTTTTGATGCTTACGTTGCTTACTTAAATCAACATGAAAAAGTACTTTCAGGAATACCGTCTTACTTAATCGCCGTATTAAAGGCATTAAAATCTTCTACCGGGATCGATATGAAGATTTTAATCGGTAATAAAATGATCACTCAAAAATGTTTACTTGTAACAATAGGAAACGGTAAAACTTCCGGCGGTGGATTTTTTCTTAATCCCGATGCCGATCCGACGGATGGTGAATTAAACATTACCACCGTTGAATTCGGACCACGTTCAGAGATTTTAAGAAATTTGCCTTTTGCACTGATCAATAAACTACACCGGGTGAAAAAAGCTAGATTTTATAAAGGTAATAGCATTTGCCTGGAACTAAGTTCGCCGTATTATGTACATTTAGATGGAGAAATTGCTTCCAAAGAAGCCGTTAAAATTAAAGTCAAATTGAACGGTAAGATCAAAATTATGAGGGAAAAATAAATGTTTATGAAAAAACCTCAATACCGTAACTTTGATTACACACCCAGATTCTATGATCCGGAAAAAGACGAGGAATTAAAAAGCAAAGAACGAAGAAAACGCAGACTTGGTTTTCGTACGGCAAAAGCTCGTCATCGGGTTAGTAGGAAATCAATTATCTATTATTTGGTTATCTTGATTTTAGGTGTGCTTGTTTATTTATCTTTTATAAACGTCATATAAAGATTTACGGGAATTATCAAGTTTACATAATATACATTATGTGACATTTATTAATTCCTACCATTAAGTCGCTTCCTCAAGTTTTCTAATGTTTTCATCACTTCCAAAAATTACAATCACATCACCGGTTGATATTTCATAATTTGCATCAGGTATTCTGATTTCATTGCGTTTCTCTGTATCAAAATATTCACTCGATTCTTTCTTTATCATTAATATCTCCAAACCATAATTATTACGAAGTCTCAACTCAGCCAAAGATTTACCGACAAAATTACTTGGCACAACCATCTCTTTAATTGAGTATCCTTCAGAAATATTAGAAATCTTATTTCTCTCAAGCGTGTTTAATTCTTTTGATAATCCGTCCGCTAAATTGAGCTTAAAGCTCTCTTTGTTGTAAATATCTATAATATCCTGCCTTGAGATCACGGCAATCAATTTTGGTTCAGGGTCATCCGATAAGACCGGAAACTCGTCACGATTTTCTTTACTGAATATATTCATTACACTTTCTAAGTCTAAGTCAGCTTTAACGGTTTTGATATGTGGGTTCGCTAGGTCTTTAGCAACCATCAGATTCTTTAAACTTTCATATTCTTGAATTATAGGACGTAGTTCATTTTCTGAAATTACTCCGGTTAGTTTACCGTTATTATCAATCGTATAACAATGATTTGTGTTTTTATCCATCAAAAGTGACACTAAAGTTGATAATGGAGTGTTTTCTTTTACTGTCAAAAATTCGCTATACATTGCATCCTGAACGGTTAATGATTTTAGAATATGAGTTTCCCTTCCGGATGAAATATTGAATCCTTCCTGTTCAAGATGTTTTGTATGAATCGAACCACGGAGCACAAGTTGTACAATTGTTGTACTTACCACAACTGCGAGCATCAACGGTAGAATGAACGAATAGTCCTTAGTCATTTCAAAAATTATTAAAATTGCCGAGATCGGTATTGAATTTATTCCTCCCAAAACTGCGCCCATTCCCACCAAAACAAAAGTTGTGTAATCAAGTTGAACTCCGAATAACCCGTTTACCAGATAGACAAAAACAAAACCAAAAGCTGCTCCAATAAATAAGGATGGAGCAAATATGCCGCCGAATCCGCCGGAGTTTATTACCAACGGTACTAATATAAACTTTAAGGCGAGTATTATAGCCACAACATGAATTGCTAAATTTCCGGCAAGAATTCTATTTATTCCGTTATATCCGATTCCAAAAAGATCTTCAAAGAAATAACCGCTTATACCAACAAGCAACCCGACAAAAACCATTAACGATGTTTGCGAAACTGATTTCAAAATCTTTTTACGAATAATTTTGTTGATGAAGTCTGAGTACCGTATAAAGAGAATTGAAATTAATCCCGCCAATAACCCGAGTAAAATGAAAAAATAAAATTGTCCGTACGTTGCTATCATTGGCGGATCGAATAGGAAAACCGATACATTACCAAGTAAGATTCTTTAAATTGCACTTGCTGTAACCGACGCTAAAATCAATGCGGAAAACGTTGGCGAATGAAAATCATTTAACAAAACAATTTCGAGAGCGAAAAATATTCCTCCTAAAGGAGTATTGAAGATTGCCGAAATTGCTGCACCTGCGCCGGCTGCTGTAAACATTCTTCGCTTCGAATCAGATAATGCCAAAACATTTGCAAATTTACTGGCTAATCCACCACCAAGCTGGGCGGCCGGTCCCTCGGGACCGACTGTGTTTCCGGTTCCGATGCTGATAACAGGCGCAAAGAAATGAAATAGTGTTGTTCTGAAAGGTATAAATCCGCCTCGTAATGCAACTGCTTTTATTACTTCTCCAACTCCCCTCTTTTTTGAAGTATCGGGAGCAAGTTTGATCATCATGCTCTGAACTAACATTCCTAACGCAGGCAGCAAAATTACCGTAGCTGCTCCAAGAAAGAAAAAGTCCTCAACTGTTTTTTCAAAAAATAGTTCATTGAGGTACTCGATGGAATGATGGAATAGAACAGCGGCAAAACCAACAATTGCTCCAATTACAATTGCAAGCACACTAAAAGTAGTGTATTCCGGTAAATTGAATTTAGCGAACTTAAGTTGAAAACTTCTCAGATACTTCCTGAAAAACAGAAATCGCTCAAATTTTTTGTAATCGATTTTACCGCTGAGCATTTACAATACTAATCATATTTATAGAATCCTTCACCGGTTTTTCTGCCGAGTTTTTTGGCAGCCACCATTTTTTTCAATAATGGACATGGTCGATATTTGGGATCATCAAAACCATCGTATAATACTTCCATGATAGCCAAACAAACATCCAAACCGATGAAATCAGCTAACGTCAATGGTCCCATTGGATGATTCATACCAAGTTTCATTACGGTATCAATTGCTTCTTTGTCTGCCACACCTTCGTAAAGAGCGAAAATTGCTTCGTTGATCATCGGCATCAATACACGGTTTGAAATAAAACCAGGATAATCATGCACTTCAACTGGTGTTTTACCGAGCTGCTCCGAAAGTTTTTTTACAGTTTCATATGTTTCGTCAGTTGTTGAATAACCTCTAATTACTTCTACCAATTTCATTATAGGAACGGGATTCATAAAGTGCATACCGATAAATTTTTCCGGTCTGCTTGAATTTGCTAATTCTGTAATTGAGATGGATGAAGTGTTTGAAGAAAAGATAGAATCTTTTTTAACTATTTCTTCTAATTTGTTAAATACATCAGATTTAACATCTTTTCTTTCAATAATTGCTTCAACAATAAAATCCGTATTCTCTTTTACATTCTCTACACCAGTGGTTTTTGTAATCCTTTTTAGAATGTTTTCTTTTTCATCTTCAGAAATGATCTCTTCTTAATTTGCCGGTCAAGATTTTTCGATATTACACTGATTCCTTTTTCGACATATTCTTCCTTAATATCAACAAATTGCACATAAAAGCCATTTTGAGCAAATACGTGGGCAATTCCGTTGCCCATTGTGCCTGCTCCAATCACTGCAACATTTTTAATTTCCATGTCATGCTCCCTTAATTTTTCTTCACAATTACTGCCGATGCTTCACCACCACCTATGCAGAGCGAAGCAAGTCCGTAATTTGAGCTTTGCTTTTTCATTTGATAAAGAAGGGTTGTAAGAATTCGTGCTCCGCTTGCTCCTATTGGATGCCCGAGTGCAATTGCTCCGCCGTTCACATTTACATTTTTTGTTTCAAGCCCAACGAGTTTGTTAACAGCAAGAGAAACAACCGCAAAAGCTTCATTAATTTCAAAAAGGTCGATATCATCTTTTGTCATTTTAGCTTTTTGAAGTACTTTTTGAATTGCATCTGCCGGGGCAGTTGTAAACTCAATAGGCGCTTTTGCAGCGGAAGTTTGAGCTACAATTTCAACAATCGGTGTTAAACCAAGTTCTTTTGCTTTATCTTCAGACATAACCAATAAAGCAGCTGCACCGTCATTAATTTTAGATGCGTTTGCAGCGGTAACAACTCCTTCTTTTTCAAATGCCGGTCTTAATGAGCTGATTTTATCAAATTTTACGTTTCCGGGTTCTTCATCTTTATCAACAACAATTTCCCCTTTTCTTGTTTTAATAGTAACCGGAACAATTTCATCGTTAAACCTTCCTTCCTCTTGAGCTTTTAATGCTCTTTTGTATGATTCAACAGCGAACTCATCCAATTCTTCACGAGTAAATTTGAAATCTCTCGCGCACGATTCAGCACAGCTACCCATGTGGAAATCGTTATAAACGTCCCACAAGCCGTCCTTGATCATTGAATCAACAAGTTGACCATTTCCCAGCCTGTAACCCTGTCGCGCATTAGGAAGCAAGTATGGGGCTTGTGACATGTTTTCCATACCGCCAGCAACTACAATTTCGGCATCACCTAATTGAATTGCCTGATGAGCTAACATTACAGCTTTAAGTCCACTGCCGCACATTTTATTTATAGTGAGGCATTCGGTCTTTTCAGGAAGACCGGCATAAATTGCTGCTTGACGCGCAGGAGCTTGTCCGAGACCGGCCGGCAGTACGTTACCCATAATAACTTCATCAACTAATTCGTAATCTAATTGAACCTCGTCTAAGACAGCTTTAATGGCTGTACTACCGAGAGTTGTGGCAGGTACATTTGACAATGCCCCTTGAAACGACCCAACCGGTGTTCTTTTAGCGGAGACAATAACAGCTTTCTTCATAGTCATTTTCCATTTTGTTAATAAATATTATAAACGAAAAATATGAAAAGATGTTTTGAATAGAAAGGATTGTTAATTCAGAATAAACTCAATTTCAATTTTCATCAATCTCAAACGACAAACAGCATTTAAGTTTACCGCAAGGACCACTGAGCTTTGAAAGGTTTGAGTTGAGATTTTGATCGTTAGCAAACTGAGTTGAAATTCTTTTAAAATTATTCAGAAAAGATTTACAACAAAATTCTCTTCCGCAAGTACCTAATCCACCAACATTTTTAGCTTCATCGCGCACACCAATTTGTCGAAGTTCAATTCTAGTTTTGAATTGTGCAGCAAGATCTTTTGCAAGTTCACGGAAATCTACTCTACCGTCGGATGTATAAAAAAGAATAATCTTTTCCTATCGAATTGATAGTGAATACATACCAACTTCATAGTGAGATTGTGTTTTTCTACTTGTTTCAGGAAGAATGGTTTTGCGTTGACTTCATCCAGTAAATTTTTGTTATACTTTACATTATCATCTGCATTAGCAATTCTGATTATTTGCGGAAGTTCTTCGCCGAATAAACCAAGTTCTGCTCGCTTAACTTTTATAAGATCTGAATTTTCTTTAACAACTCCGATTTCATAAAAATCTTCATGCTTGATGATAACCTTTTCCCCTATCTCAGGAAATTCTTTTACGGAGTCGGAGACTTCACAAAAGTTACTGCCGAGTAAACCTTTACATTCAATTTCAACAATTCTTCGATTGTCGATCGGCATTTCAGGCAAGCAGTCTGCACCGCAAGCGAGACAACCGCTAATCTCCGATTTGCTTGGAAAGTGCATCGAGTGCTGAAGAATTTCTTTGTACTTGTCATTAGCAGCTTTTTCTAAATTTTTTAATGAGTCGGTGTTTAAAGAACCGTTTTGAAGAAAGGTGAAATCTATTTTATACATAATTATTTCCCAGTGCTGATCAAATTTAATTGTAAGATAAGATTTAGAATAATAACATTCAATAAGATGTTTTTATCCATTGATAGAATTAATTCATCAACCGTATCGTAAATTTTTGAAATATTAGCATTTGGGAAATTTTTATTGAATTTTTGAAGTGTTTCTTGATAATCTTCAAAATAGTAATTCCGGAAATCAATTTTGTTTTTTTGAATATCATTTAGCCAAGTGAGAATTAAAAACAAAATATCCTTCACTTTACCTCTCTCAAATTCATCCGTAGCATGTTTGAATTCGATATATGCCGAGTTGAACCATCCACCCAGAGAAAATCTTAGTATTTGAATAGTTGACTCCAGCAATTCTGACATATTGTTTTCAATTAACTCAAGTGCAGTATGAACGGATCCGTTGCTAAATAGCGCTGTTCGTTTTGCTTCTTCTTTTTTAATATTAAATTTTTCTATTAAAATATTGGTTATATCATCATGGGATAATCCATTGAAACGGATAGTCCAACATCTTGAGTGAATTGTGGGAAGTAATTTTTTGTCGTATGGAGTTAATAATATGAAAATCACACCATCGGGCGGTTCTTCTAAACTTTTAAGAAGAGAGTTTTGTCCTTCGGTGTTCATTAGGTGAGCATCGTCAATTATGATTACTCTATATTTGATATCCTCGTATTCAAGACTTAAGAACTTTCTAATTTCTCTAATACTGCTGATCTTTATTATGTTAGCATCTTCAATTTGAATTTTGTGGTAAGGGTTTTCAATTTTCTTTTTAATTTGTTCGTGATAATCTTTCAGCTGATTATCATTCAATTTTTCAAGCCCGGAACTTTCTGAGATTTCTCCCTTACCACGAGGTAAAGGTATAATGTATTTTACGTGAGGTTCATCGAGCTTTTCAATTTTTCTAAAATTCTTAGGATCGTTGAGCAGTTTTGTGAATTGAATTGCAGTTAAAAATTTACCGACTCCAGCCGGACCGGTAAATAAAAATGCGTGTGGTATTCTATTATTTTCTTTTAGAGAATGTAGTTGTTTTACGGCAAGAGGTTGTCCAATAATATTTTCTAATTGGTCAACCATAATTATTGATTAATTAAAATCATCATCATCCGAATAGAAAAAGTCTTCATCGCTTGGATAGTCAGGCCAAATATCCTCGATTGATTCATACGGTTCTTCGGTATCTTCCAATTCAGTAAGGTTCTCTACTACTTCTAAAGGAGCGCCGATTCGCTCAGCGTAGTCAATTAATTCCTCTTTAGTTGCGGGCCAAGGTGCATCATCCAGATAAGAGGCCAATTCAACTGTCCAGATCATATAAGCGTTACTCCTGTAATAAAAAGTTTTAGTTCATTCGTTATTGATTAGAAACAACTTCAAAGAGTTCAACATCATCATACATGAAATTTTTCGGATTAAGTGCGATGCCGTTGTGTCTAACTTCATAGTGTAAATGAGGACCGGTTGACAGTTTCCCTGAATTGCCCGACTCGGCAATTGAATCTCCTCTGGTAACTTTTTGCCCTCTCTTAACATGAATTTTTGAAAGATGCGCATAAAGAGTTTTATAACCGAATCCATGATCAATTTCAAGAGTTAATCCGTAACCTCCTCTGCGGCCGGCAAAAGTTACAACTCCACTGCCAGGTGAATAAACCGGTGTTCCGACATTAGCCACTATATCTAATCCCGGATGGAGTCTTCGAACTTTTAGAATTGGATGCAATCTCATTCCAAATGAATCACTGACTCTTCCTTCCATTGGAATAATTGCGGGAATTGAACTGTATAGTTTTTCATTCAATTCTAAAGTGTTCGTTATTTCGTTATAATTACTTTTCTCTAATTCTAATTTTGCATATATCTCGTCAACATATACATTTAAACGTGACAATAAATTATCGAATTCAGATGAATTATTGGGAATAAATCCTTCAAAAACGCTACCGCCAACACCAATATTTCTGTCTTCTTCGGTTAACGGATCTAGATTGACTTTGAGTCTGAGGTCATTACTTTGAGAAAGGATGTAATTCAACTCATTTTCAAAATTTTCATATTTATCAACTAACCCGGTTACCTGTTTCTGAAGGTTTCTGTTTTTTTGCTGCAACGCTTTAACTTCAGAATCCGGATTAAGAATTTCATTAACAATGAAATATCCGCTAAAGACTAAAAATGCGTTAACAAGAGAGAAAAATATCACAAGGAAGACGAACTTCCTGTAGAAGTTTTTTATCTCGACAAATTTCAGTTTATTTTTTGAAAAGTAATAAAAGTGTTTCATAATTTCGGTGCGAAGTTAACAAAAGAGTTTATCCAAGTCAAGATAATTATTTTAATTATTTTATTCAAAATCATGCTCAAAATAATCGATAACTCTATTTGTCTCTTTCCTTTTATTATTGATAGTATCGCTAAGGTTTTTTTGAAGTTCTTTTGCGGCATCATAGCCATAATGCTTCAAAAGGTAATTTAATGCGATCATTTCGGCAATTACGGTTAAATTTTTGCCGGGAACAATCGGTAATTTTATATACTGAATGTCAACATTTGTAATGTCAATTGTTTTGTCATCAAGTCCGGTTCTTGTATAGTTTCCTTCATCTTTCCAAATTTCCAGCTCAACAACAAGCTCCAACCTCTTTTGAAATCTAATTGCACGTATACCAAACATGCTTCGTACATCTACAATTCCGACTCCTCTGACTTCCATAAAGTGTTTAACCAAACTTGTTCCGGAGCCCATTAAAATTCCTTCACCTTTTTTTGTGAAGATCACGACGTCATCGGCAACTAACCGGTGTCCTCTTTCTACAAGGTCTAAGGCAACTTCACTCTTCCCTATTCCGGATTTTCCGACGAATAACATTCCGACTCCGTAAACATCGACAAAAGAACCGTGTATTGATATTCTTTCGGCAAATTGATCATCTAAAAAATCACCAATCAAATAAGAAGTTTTGGTTGTTGAGTATTTGGAGCCAAATACCGCAACTTTATGATCATTTGCTAGGTCAATTACTTCTTCAGGCGGTACGTTGTTATCAGTAAATATTAGACATGGAATTTCGAATTTGAAAATTCTTTCTAATGTTTTTTTTCTTTGGTCTTTCGTAAGCTGTTTTAAATATTCGGACTTCCGTATTACCAAAAATTTGGACTCTATTAAAGGAAAATAAATCAACAAACCCGGCAAGAGCTAAGCCGGGTCTGTGTAAATTTTGATCTGTAATTAATCTGTCGAATCCAACTTCATCATTTAACAATTTTATTTGAAATTGTTGTGAAGTGTTTTTGAAGAAAAAGTCGATTGAAATATGATTTTTCCGTGATATGTTTTTCTTATCAATATCAATCATCTGGATTTTGCTAATCTTTTTGTTTTAAGTTTTCTGAGTTGTCGTTCCAATTTTGTTGCTGCTGAACTGACAGACTTTCTAAAATCATCCGTATTATCTTCTGCTTTGAATACTTTTCCTGGAACATGCAGTGTAATTTCTGCAGCTTTCACACTGTTATTATTATGTAAAAAACTGAGTACAACATTTACATCCATTATGTCGGAATTGAACTTTGTTAGTTTGTTCAATTCTTCCTTAATAAAATCATTCAATGAATCTTTAGCACGAAACTTACGAGAGGTAATTTGGATATTCATATTCTCTCCTTTATGATTTTGGGTGTGCGGATTTGTAAGTTTTTTTCAATTGTTCAATACTAACTTGAGTGTAAATTTGTGTTGTAGATAAATTTTGGTGACCGAGAATTTCTTTTACCGCCATTAGGTCTGCGCCTTTGTTTAACATCTCTGTTGCGGAGCTATGCCTTAGGACGTGCGGACTTTTCTTTTCGATATCGTTTTCTTTACCAATATATTTTTTTACTACTCTATATACATACCATCGATCAATTGTGTTTCCGTCTTTTGAAACTAAAAAGTGATTTGATGCGGTAATATTTTTTCGCTGGTCAAAATATTCTTTAATGATTTCTGAGGATTTGCTGCCAAGCGGAACAATACGGTATTTGGATCCTTTGCCAAGGACTTTTACAGTATTTTTAGAAAAGTCAACGTCGTGTATATTCAGGTCGCAAAGTTCAGTAACACGCAGAGAACAGCCGTAAAGTAGTTCGAAAATGGTTTTGTTCAAGTTCCTCCTAAAAACGTCCTGGTCTTCATCTATAAATGTAATAATTTTCAAAAAAGAATCAAGGTTTATTATTTCCGGTAGTTTTCGCTTGAATTTTGGATTTTTAATTCTTTTTGCCGGATTTTCAATATCTTCGATCGATTGTATGATGAAATCGAAGAAACTTCTTAAAGAGGAAAGCTTGCGGGAGACTGTGCTTTTTGAGAGTTGAAGTTGATTTAAATGTATTAAATAGTGCTTAATCGTTTTTTCAGATACTTGCCTAATTGTACTAATATTTTTTTCTTCAGTAAATTTTTGAAATTGTGTAAGATCAATTTTGTAAGAAGATATTGTATTTGCAGAGTATCTTTTTACCGATTCGATCTCAGATAAAAATTCATTGATCAAAGAATTGAGATTTATCTCATTCATTCTTCGTTGCCTTCATCTTCATCCGGGGCTTTTGGTTTTGTCCAGCTTGCATAATCACAATCGGGATATTTACTGCATCCATAGAAAGTTTTTCCGCGTCTGGTTCTTTTCACAACAACATCACCCTCTTTACATTTTGGACATTTCATTCCTATATCAATTTGTTTTGTGAAATCACAATCGGGATAATTTGAACAACCGATAAATTTACCAAATTTTCCAAATCGATAAATAGTTTTTCCGCCGCATTTTGGACAAGTCTCACCGGTATATTCCGGTTCGTTATTGTTGTTTGCAAATTCCTTAAGTGACTTTATATTTTTACACTCTGGATAATTTGTACATGCTAAAAATCTGCCAAATCTGCCAATTTTAATTTCCATTGGCGATCCGCATTTATCACATTCAATTGGTTTTATATTATCTTCAACTTCCTTCAGATTTTCGGCAAAAGGAGTGTAGAAATCTTCGAGCGCTTTTTCATATTCAATTTCCCCGTCAGCCATTTGATCGAGTTCGCCTTCCATCAGCGCAGTAAAATTTACATCCAATATTTTTGGAAAATTTTTGACGAGAAAACTATTTACTTTTTTCCTAAATCAGTAGGAAACAACTTCCGCTGTTCTTGAACAACATACTCCCTATCATGCAATGTACCCATAATACTCGCGTATGTACTTGGTCTGCCTATACCGTTGCTTTCGAGAGCTTTAATTAAAGTACTTTCTGAAAATCTTGCCGGCGGTTTTGTGAAATGCTGATTCTTTTCAAGTTTAGATAGATCTAATTTTTGATCTTTTTTTAGTCCGACAGGAATACTGCCAGGTTTATTATTATTGTTATCGCCATTATCTTCCTTTGATTCATCATACACACTTAAGAACCCAGGAAATAAAACAGCTGTTCCGGTAGCTCGAAATATATACTCATCAGCTTTAATGTTGACTGTAGTCGTTTCTAACTTAGCAGTCTCCATTTGTGAAGCAATAAATCTTTTCCAAATTAATTCGTATAACTTAAACTGATCTTTGTTTAGAAAATCTTTAACGGACTCAGGTGTAAATTTGGTTGATGTAGGACGTATCGCTTCATGCGCATCTTGAATATTTCCCTTTTTTCTTCTCAAAATTTCTTGGAGCCGAAGGTTTATATTCTTTACCGTATTTTTCTTCAATGTAATTTCTCGCACTTTCAACAATCTCATTACTTAAACGAGTTGAATCTGTACGCATATATGTTATTAAACCGCTAAAACCTTCATCGCCTAACTCAAGTCCTTCATATAAACTTTGTGCAACCATCATGGTTTTTCTTGGACGAAAACTTAAGGTTTTTGATGCTTCGGATTGCAGAGTCGATGTAATAAACGGTGGATATGGATTCCGGCTTGTTTCCTTTTTTGTTACATCATTTATTACAAATTCATTTTTACTTTTTACATCGGCAAATATTTTTTCGGCTTCTTCTTGATTACGGATTGCATAATTTTTTGAAAAGAATTCTTTCCATTCTTTTTCGGTCATCTCAGGTTTGGGCGGTACTTTAATAGGTTTGTCTTCAACCGAATAAAGTTTTGCTTCAAGAGATTTTTTGTATCAGTGTTAAACTCCCCGACTAATGACCAATATTCTGTTGCGATAAACGCATCAATTAACTCTTCTCTTTCACAAATTAAACGAAGCGCAACAGATTGCACTCTGCCGGCTGATAGTGAATTTGTGGATTCTTCAATCATTGCACGCCATAAAAAAGGACTAATCTTATAACCAATTATTCGATCCATCACCCTTCTGGCGCGTTGTGAAATTACCAAATTGGAATTTACGTGCACCGGTGCAGCCATCGATTTTTTAACCGATTCTTTTGTTATCTCATTAAACAAAACTCTGTAAATTTCTTCATTGTCTTTCCCATCTATTATATCAATAATATCCTGAGCAATTGCTTCGCCTTCGCGGTCGGGGTCAGTTGCAATAAATACCCGGTCAGCTTTTTTTACCAATGATTTTATTTTTTTAATCAGATCGCCTTTGCCGCGCATATTCATAAGTTTAGGAGCAAAACCATTTTCGATATCTACACCCAATTTAGTTTTAGGTAAATTTCTTAAATGTCCAACTGTAGCTTCAACAGTATAATTTCTGCCCAAATATTTATTAATTGTTTTAGCTTTGGAAGGCGATTCCACTAGTACAAGATTTTTAGCCATGTTTAATTACCGTTTAATTGATAGTATCTGAAGAATATAGAAGCACCCTGCTGCCGGGAAGGATATCTGAATTGAAATCTATAAGCGATATTAATATGATCCAATTTATATCTTCTTTTGTGATCAAATCTTTTGGATACATCATAATTTGCTCAAGTATCATCTCTAAATCATTGTTGCTCAATAGACCAACATTTATTAAATGGATAAGATAATTATAGTTTTCAACACCAATAACGTCTTGTTCCTCTTCACTCAGCATCCGGAAATTTATTGAGTTAATGTTCCGGTTGGATTCTTCTTTTAATTTATTACTCAACACCTTATCGAAAATCAAACTAAAAGCTACACCTACAGTTTGATTGTCGTAACTCTTATCTTTTTTCAATAATGTGTCAACTTCGTCTAACGAATAATTTTTATTCAATCCGTCTAATATTTTTGCAAGAACTTCAACAATTTTATTTGTCATCATTTTCCAATATTTTAATATCTTTATGAAAAATCAAATCAACTAATCTATTTTCTTCTTTCTGCATCTTTTTTCTGTCACTTTCGTTTATATCATCATAACCTGTTAGATGAAGAATTCCATGAATTATCAAACGTATCAATTCATTTTGAACGGTTATATTAAAACTTTTAGCGTTCTCTTCGGCAGTTTTTATACATATATAACTTTCAGCATCCAAGATATAATTTTGTGAGGAATAATTAAATGTGATAATATCCGTACTCCCCTTATGCTCTAAATATTCCTCATTGAGAAATTTTATGTGTTGCGAACTAACAAAATTTATTTGTAAAAAAGAAATAGAAAATTTTAGTTCCTTTTTGAGCCGGCTGATTACGTGATGAACATTTTGCTTATTTATTGAATATTGTTCTTCAGTTTCAACTCTAAGATTTTTCATATGTTAGACTTCAACCTCAAGACCGTCATATGAACAATAACACTTAACCGGACTATTCAACTCTTTAAAAATTCTTTTGTTTCGTTTTCTATAGCCGCAATTTTATTATCATTATAATCAGGATCATAATGGAAAAGGAACATTTTTTTAACGTTGGCTAAAGTTGCAAAAATTGCCGAAGAATAATTGTTTGAATGCCCCCACCCGATTTTTTCTGCGTAGTCTTCAAATTGGTACATCGAATCATGAATAAGAATATCAGCATTTTTTGAAAACTCGATTAATTGAGAATTTAAATCGGCAATTTTTTCTTTAGTAGGAAACTGATTTTTTGCGTCATAAAATAATTCATTGTCGGTCATATAGACAATTGTTTTTCCATTAACTCTAATCTTAAAAGAAAGAGTACCTTCGGAATGATGACTATTAATCGTCTCAACTTCGAACCCGTTAATCATAGTTTTATTATCGGATGAAATTCTCTGATACTTTACTTTATCTTTAAATATATCTGCTGTAACAGGAAAATAATTGGGGTCCCACTGAGTTTCAAAGACTTTGCTTATTGAAGCTCCTAGTTTAGATTCGGAATATATATGCAATTTACATTTATCATTATATATCGGTTGAAAAAACGGTAAACCTTGTATATGATCCCAATGTGTGTGAGTTATAAGTAAATGAAGTTCTTCACACATACTATTTTGCAAAAGATCATTACCTAATTCTCTTGCGCCGGTTCCGGCATCTAGAATTAAGAAATCGTTATTATTTGTAATCTGTATGCACGAAGTATTTCCGCCAAATTTTATTGTACTTTTTCCGGGAACGGGTATCGAACCTCTCGTTCCCCAAAATTTTAATTTCATTTAAAATTATCCCGGTCTATTAATGATTCTACTGTTATTTTTGTGTAATTAACATATCTTTCCGCAGAAGATTGAAGATCATCAATTTCTTCTTTTGTTAAATCTCGAATAACTCTCGCCGGAATACCACCAACAAGTTTTCCCGAAGGAACAACAAAACCGGGTTTAATAACTGCTCCGGCAGCAACCATTGAGTTTGACTCAACCAGGCGCCGTCTAAAATTATTGCACCCATTCCAATTAGACAAAGATCATTAAGTGTACAACCATGTAGAGTAACCGAATGACCAATAGTTACTTTATCACCGATATTTAAAGGAAACTTTCCATTTGTAACATGAAGCATTGAGTTGTCCTGCACATTTGTCATACGCCCTATTTTAATATAATGAACATCTCCTCTAATTATTGTATTGTACCATACACTAGAATTTTCACCAATAACAACATCACCTATAATTTTACTTCCGGATGCTAAAAAAACAGAATCATGAAGTTTCGGAAAAGTTTCCTGATATGGAAATAATTTATTCTCGTTATCTAATTGATATCTCTTCATAAGATTTTTAATAATTCTTCAACATTTCTTTTGCTTCATTTAATCTCAATAACGCTTCTCTGAATGGTTCGTCTTGGTTTAAAAGCGTCATATACCAACCTTTGCTGTTAAAAATATCGCGTGCTAAGTATGCTTTCAATATATCTTTAATATAACCTATATCATTTGAAAATTCATTCTCATTTATTTCGACATTTTTTGATTGTAGAAATATTTTAAAACTGTTAATTACTTCATCAGTAATAATCACGTTGGAAGAAAATTCGCTTAAATTGTTTTGAAAATTATCCGGCACAGTTAAGTTGCCGTCATCAATTTGCGATCTTATGAAATGATAAAATAAATTTTTACTACGTACCGAGGCGGTGAAGTTAGTTAAATCAGCTGTCTTAACGAAATAATCTGGTTCAATGCCGCCATTGCTATAAACTTTTCTTCCGTTTGCAGTCTCATAGACAGGATCAGCTAAATCTGTGGAATCATGTAATTACAGTTGTACGAATCATTTGTACGATTCATAATTTCGGCATAATATGATTTTTTATCCGTGTATGGTCTCTGAATAGCTCTTCCCGAAGGAGTAAGAATATTCCGAAATTGTCAAACGAACAGCGGAGTTATCAGATAACAAAAATGAACGCTGAACTAAACCTTTGCCGAATGATGTTTCACCAATTACCAAACCTCTGTCCCAATCTTGAACAGCGCCGGAAACAATTTCACTGGCCGATGCGCTTCCTCTGTTGATTAAAATTATAAGTGGTATATCTTCATATTGAGAAGCTACACTTGCTTTAAATTCTTCATCAAACTCTGAAATTCTTCCATCGGTAAAAACAATTAATTTTTCTCCGTCAATAAAGAGGTCGCTTATCGAAACTGATTGATCGAGATATCCACCGGAATTATTTCTTAGATCTAATACAAGATATTTCATCCCTCCGTTACTCAAATCTGACAGAGCAGATTTAAGTTCATCCGTTGTTTTCTCCGCAAATCTGCTTAATCTAACATAACCGACTGAGTCTTGAACAATAAAAGAAGTTTCAACAGAATTTATTGGAATAACATCTCTTGTAATTGTAAAATCAAAAAGTTCGTCTAGTGACGGGCGATAAATTGAAATTTTAACTTCGCTTCCTTTCTCTCCTCTCAACATTCTGACTACATCGGTATTTGAAAAACCGACAGCCGACGAATCTTCAATGCCGATAATTTTATCGCCGGGTTGAATTCCAAGTTCTTCGCTCGGACCACCAATGATTGGTGAAATAACAGTGATTGTATCGTCAATTATCTGAAATTCAATTCCAATTCCCTCGAAGCTTCCTTCAAATTCTTCTTCAATTACTTCTTGAATATCTGCGGGAATGTATGTTGAATGAGGATCAAGTTTGGACAAAATACCTTCAATTGCAGTTTCGGATAAAGTATCGGGATCAATTTCATCGATGTAGTACTGCTGGGTTAGCTTGAGTACGCTTTCAACTTTATTGAATTCAGAAATGGAACTGCTTGTCAGCCATTTTCCAATCTGAAAACCGACAAGCAATCCAATTATTAGGATCAAGATTTTACTAAAACGTTTATCAGCAGCCATGGTTACTTCTGCGGTCTCATTTGAGGAAAGAAAATTACATCTCTAATTGACTTTTGATTTGTAAGGAGCATAACCAACCGGTCAATACCAATTCCTAGCCCGGCAGTCGGCGGCATTCCATATTCCAAAGAACGAATAAAATCTTCATCAATTTGATGTGCCTCTTGGTCGCCTGCTTCGCCATATTTTCTTTGTTCTTCGAACCTCTCTCTTTGGTCAATCGGATCGTTCAACTCGGAGAAAGCATTGCATATTTCACGTCCCACAATAAAACCTTCAAATCTTTCTACCAGTCCGTTTTTATCTCTATGTTTTTTTGCCAATGGGGATAACTCAAGCGGATAGTCAATTAAAAATGTTGGTTCAATTAATTTTGGTTGAACCGTCAGTTCAAATAATTCATCAATGAGAGTTCCTTTGTTTTCCGTGCCGTCAATTTCACCGCCGCGTTTTTTAATTTCTTCTTTTAATTCATCTTCCGAAGCTGATAGAATATCCATACCAGTTTCTTCCATAATTGATTCAACCATTGAAACTCTTTTCCACGGGGCTTTGAAACTGATTTGATGACCTTCAACCTCAAACTCACTTGTTCCAAAAACATTTTGACAAATGTTGTTGACCATTTCTTCAACAAATTCCATCATCCAATTATAATCTTTATATGCGGCATACAATTCCATCATTGTGAATTCCGGGTTGTGAGTTCTATCCATCCCTTCATTTCTAAAATCTTTGGAAATTTCATATACCCCGTCAAATCCGCCTACAACCAATCTTTTGAGATAAAGTTCATCTGCGATTCTGAGATATAGCTCCATATCTAAAGTGTTGTGATGAGTTACAAATGGACGAGCCGCAGCGCCACCATATAGAGGTTGCAGAATTGGTGTTTCAACTTCGAGCATTCCTTTTTCATCCAAAAACTTTCTCATCTCTGTAATTATCTTCGATCTTTTTACGAAGACATCTTTCACTTCAGGGTTAACAATTAAATCAACATATCTTTGGCGATAACGTAATTCTTTATCTGTGAATTGATCGTGAATCACTTTGTTGCCGGATTCATCTGTAGTCTCTTTAGCAATCGGGATCGGGCGAACGGATTTTGTTAAAAGTGTTAGTGATTTTGAGTGAACTGATATTTCGCCCGTTCTCGTCTTAAAAACAAATCCATCTACGCCAATTATATCACCGATATCAAGAAGTTTAAATGCGTTATAAGCTTCCCCTATTTCATCCTTCTTTAAATAGATTTGAATTTTTCCTTTATCATCTTGAATGTGTGCAAATGATGCTTTCCCCATCCTTCTGATTGCCATTATTCTACCGGCAATTGCAACATCTTTGGATTCTAACTCATCAAAATTTTCTTTTATTTCAGTCGATTTATGAGTGACGTTAAAACTATAAGCAAAAGGTTGAAAACCTTTTTCTTTCAGTTCATTCAATTCATCAATTCTTCTTTGCATTAAAGTGTTGAGATCTTCATTCATATTTTTCTGTTCCAAAATTCCTCCGGAATTAATTTCTTGTGAAATTTGCTAAAGTATTACAAACCTTATCTTGAATGTAATTTGCAAGTTGCGAAGGTACTAAAAAGTTATTAACTATTAAAGATACAACAAGAGGTTCACCATCGGCGGTTTTTATATAACCGGCAAGTGCTCGTGCATTTTTTAAGTATCCAGATTTCCCTCTAAAATTATTTTCTGCATCTGTACGATTCATTCGTTGGGCGAGTGTTCCGCTGAAACCAGCAAGTGACAAAGAATTATAAAAACTTTCAAACTCGTCACTTTTGTACATGTATGCCAGTAACTTTGTGATCTGTGAAGGTGTAATTAAATTGTAAAAAGATAGCCCCGAACCATCGGCAATTGAAATGTTTTCTTGGTTAATGCCCATTTTATCTAATATACTTTTTACTGCTCGAATACCGTTTTCTCTATTTCCGTAGCCATAAATTTCAAATCCTAGCGTTTTCAGCAATTGTTCCGAGTAAAAATTGTTACTGTTCTTGTTTATCTCTTCAACAAGGGAAGCCAATTTTTCAGATTCTTTTTAAACAAAATTGAAGAGCCGATTCAACTTCAGTCATATCATCTATTTCAACATCCGCAGCATGTCCGTTGATCTCAATGTCATTTTCAATAAGATAATTGTACAGCGTGTTTGTAAAGAAATGAGTTGGATCTTTTGTAGGAATAAATGTTCTTTTGTTATCGTCTAAAACAGAAATTTTTCCGGAAAGTATAACCAAGTTTGAACCAGGTTTATGAATAATTTCTATTTCAGATTTTTCTTTGTCTCCTACAGTAATGACCTTGTTCAAAATTTCATAAGAATTGTTCGACGGAAAAACAGAATGATCAGCAGGATGTCTTACTTGTGTTGGTTTAACATTTATAACAATCGAATTATTGTTTAGACAGAATGCACCGGAAGGTTGAGCAAACCAATTGTTTTCGTATTCCGCCAGCCAGCCGGGCAATCTATTATCTGTTTCATAATGTCTGTCATCTCCAATAAGATTACCCCGTATCCCGGTTATGCCAAGTTGTTTCAACGAAACCGTCCATTCTGAAAATATATTTCTTTGATTTTTCATATTAGCATATATTGACGGATCTCCCGATCCAACTATATATAAATTCCCGTCGAGAATACCATCGACAATTTTACCGTCCGAATAAAATTCTGTTGTATAATTATAATCAGAGCCAAGCAATAATAAAGCTGTTGATGATGTAAATATTTTCATCAAACTGGCGGGAAGAAAAAGTTTATCTTGATTTAATTTGTAAAGTGTTTCGCCGTTTTGAAGTGATTGAATTGAAACACCCCAAATTGCATTTGCAAATTAAGATCGTTGAATGCCTCATCCAACTCTTGCCGCAGCTCTACCAAGTTATCTATTTCAGAGAGAGGTAAATAAACCGAATCTTGCTTATCGATTGTTTGTCCAAAAGAGTTAACAAAAATTATTATAATGATGATTATAAATTTTTTCATCATAAATACTTTTGAATTTCTGAATAAGCAATTTTTCGGTTCTTCCCTACCGGTATTTTATCTACGGTAAAGTGTCCAAATTTTGTACGATGAAGGTTTATCACCGAATATCCAAGCGAATCGAACATTCTTTTTACAAAATGATTTCTTCCTTCAAAGACTTCAACCCCTACAATTTTAAAATTATTTTTTCTCGGGAAAAAGATTTTTGAAAATTTACTTTTGCGTCTATCTACATTGATACCTTTCTGATATTTTAATCGATCTTCTTTTGTTAACGCTCTGTCAAGCTCAGCAATATACTCACGTGTAATCTTATTAGTTGGGTGGGTGATCACATTTGCAAAATCGCCATCATTCGTTAGCAATAGTACACCGGTAGTATCATAATCTAAACGACCAACCGGAAAAATAGTTTTATCGGTATTTATTAGATCAATAACGGTTTTTCTTTTTTTTCGTCGGCAGTAGTAGTAATGAATCCTTTTGGTTTATTTAGAATGAAATAAACTTTCTTTTCCGGACGAACAACTTCTCCATCAAATTTAACAAGATCATCCTCGGTTACTTCATAACTAAAATCAGAAACCACTCTACCATTAATGGTGATTCTTTCTTGTTTAATAAACTCTTCCGATTTTCTGCGTGATGCAATTCCGCATTCAGAAAGATATTTATTTAATCGTGTCTTCGTCGAGGTCTGTGTCATTTTCCAACTCTTCTTCAATTTCGTTCATCATTATTTTACGCTTCTGTTCAATGAAATCATCATCTTGCATTATTTCTTCAATCTCTCGCGGTTTTGGTAATTCGGAAATTTTATGCAGTCCAAAATATTTCAGAAATTCATCTGTAGTAATATATAGCAGCGGTCTTCCGATTGTTTCGGCTCTTCCTTTGATTGTAATCAAATTCTTTTCAAGAAGAGTGTTTATCATGTAATCCGAATTCACACCACGAATTGATTCAATTTCCGGTTTAGTAATCGGTTGTTTATATGCAATTATGGCTAATGTTTCGAGTGCAGCTTGACTTAATCTGCGTTTACTTTTTTCTGTCGATAAGTAACCCAAATACTTTGCATAATCCGGTTTTGTAGCAAAAGCATAACCGTTTGCTATTTTAACAATATGGAAGGAAAGTTCTATTTCCTTATACTTTTGATTTAGCTGCTCAACACATTCGTCAACATCGGTTGGGTTTATTTCGATGTCGTCGCCGTCAATCTCTTTAATTGCGTTAATGATTTCATCTTCTTGTATTGAGTCATCCGAAGCAAAAATTAATGCTTCGATAACCGAGTTATATATTTTGTCCATTTTCTGCTACTTCTTCTATATGATAAAGTTCAAAGTCATTAAAACTGTGTGATTCTCTCTAAGCCCAAACGTCCCATTTTAATCATCTCTAACATAGCAATGAATGTCACAATAATTTTAATCTTGTCGTTGAGTTCACGCATCAATTCAAAAAAATATAATTTTTTGTTTTCATTTACTCGCCGTTCTAAAAAATCAATCTGTTGATCGATTGTTACATTCCACTTTTTAACATGATGAATCGGTTCTTGCGGTTTCTCTTCCATCGCTTTATGAAATGCACTTATCAAATCATACAAAGTTATATTTTTGAGTAGAGAATCAAGTTCCGGCGGAGATTCTTTTGCGTCATGTTTGAAGAAATTTCTAAAATAGACTTTACGTTGATTCGATTCCAAGTAAGAAAACTCTTCGGAGGTTTCTTTATATCTTTTGTACTCAAGGAGCGCTTGTACTAGATCCGCACGGGGGTCAATCTCTTCCCCTTCTTCATCGATTTCTTTTGGAAGCAGCATTCTTACTTTTATCTGCATCAATGTTGAAGCCATTAAAATAAAATCTCCTGCCACTTCAAGATCTAGTTTTTCCATTAACCGTAAATACTGCATGAACTCTTTTGTAATGTGGGAGATAGGAATATCGTAAATATCCAGCTCATCACGCTTGATGAAAAAAAGGAGCAGATCTAACGGGCCTTCAAAATCTTGCAGTTTGATTTTATACATTTCTAACCAATTTGCATTTTTTGGTGAACTTCATCCATCGTTGTTTGTGCAATTACTTGGGCTTTCTTTTCACCTTCAACGAGAATTTCTTCAACTTTCTTTTTATCGTTTTCTAACTCTTTGCGCTTTTCAATTATCGGTTCCAAAAATTCATTTATTTTTTCAGAGCATTTCATTTTGCAATCAACACAGCCGAGTTCGCCCGACCGGCATCCCGCTGCTATTTCCTGTTCACCTTCGGGATTGAATTTTTTATGATATGAATAAACCAAACATATTTCCGGTCTTCCGGGATCATTTTTTCTAACTTTCTGCGGATCGGTAACAGCTTTTCTCATTTTCTGAATAACTGTATCTGGATCATCCGAAAGTAATATTGTATTGTTAAGTGATTTACTCATTTTTGCTTTCCCATCCAAACCAACTAATCTTGCAAATTTTGTTAACAATGGTTCCGGTTCGGGAAAACTTTGCCGTACTGATTGTTGAATTTGCGTGCAACTTCGCGGGTTATTTCAACATGCGGTACTTGATCTTCACCAACCGGAACGGCATCGCCTTTATACAATAAAATGTCTGCTGACTGCAGCACAGGGTACCCAAGATGGCCGAAAATTATATTTTGAATATTGAGATCTCGGACTTGTTCTTTTACAGTTGGATTTCTTTCTAAACGTGCTTGCGTAACTAACATCGAAAATATTAAAAACAATTCTGTATGTTCTTTAATTTGAGATTGTCTGAAAAACGGACTTTTCTCCGGGTCTAAACCGGCAGAAAGCCAATCAATTACCATTTCAATTGTGTTATCATAAATCTCAGAAGTATCAAGATTAGTTGTTAATACATGATAGTCAGCAATCAAGTGAAAATTTTCGTAAGTATCTTGTAAGCCGATCCAATTTTCGAGTGCACCAACATAATGCCCGAGGTGCAATTTGCCTGTTGGACGCATCCCACTAAGTATTCGTTTTTTTGCCATAAATTGAGTTGTTTTAATGAAAAAATGAATTTTTGTTTAACTGGTAAAGATAATGAAATAATCTGAGATTTTGTGCAATTTCAATTAATGATCAGTGGACTGATTTCACAACCTATCATTTAGGAATCCGCGTCTTAGAATCAAATTACTTTTGAACGTGATCCTTAAATAAATTCACAAATACGAATGAAGTTGATTTATCCTAATTAGGAAACGAAATAAATTATGAATGAAAGAGAAATGGTTTCCATTTTTCTTCTAATCTGCCGGCAGAATTTTTAATAAACATTATATGGTTAGGCGCATAAGGTTTTAAGAGTAGATTCATCTTTGCTTCTCTCGGTGTTCTATCACCTTTTGTATTATTACAATTTAAGCAAGCCGCCACTAAATTTTCCCAGCTATGATCACCGCCTCGTGAACGAGGGATAATATGATCTAGTGTTAAAGTTAAATCTCCCCTGCCGCAGTAGCCGCATTTATGACCATCTCTTCTCAATATATTTTTACGGGTTAAAATTATTTTCTTGTAGGGAACATGGATATAGGAATTTAATCTTATGACACTTGGCCAAGGAAATGCTTGTTTTACAGTGCGGACTTCTCTATCATCCCGATTCGCAACAAGTTGCGCTTTACCGAGAAACATAAGAATCATTGCTTTCTTTACGTTACAGATTGAAAGCGGTTCGTAGCTTTGGTTAAGAAGTAATACCTTTGCGTTTAGTGCACCGTTTGTTTGTACTTTTACTTCGAATGCTAACCTCCGGGCTAAAATTTCCTTGACGAATATAGTATAAATGATATAGAATAAAAAGTTATAACAACCCTTTAACTGTCGCGGCAAATTACTCCGCCGGCAAGGACGTAACCGTTATCATCATAGAGTACAGCAGATTGTCCTGGCGTAATTGCAGATTTTGGTTCGTCAAATTCTATGGCAAATGTATTTTCCTCAGATTCAACAATTTTTGCTGAGGCACCTTTATCATTATATCTAATTTTTGCAAAGACTTTGCTTCCTTTTTTTAGAGTTTCGGAACTAACGTAGTTTACATCTTCTGCAAAAAGTTTACGTTCGAGTAAATCCTCTTTATTTCCAATTTCGATACGATTGTTTCGATGATCGATTTTTCTAACATACACCGGTTTTCCAAGAGCTAAGCCAAGTCCTTTTCTTTGTCCTACTGTATAAAAGGAATTCCTCTGTGCTCACCTACTTTTTCCCCGTCATAAACAATATCACCCGTGGAAATGTTTTCAATTACATCGGGAATTCTTTCACGCAAAAATCGCTCATAGTTGTTATCGGCTACGAAGCAGATTTCTTGACTATCCGGTTTACCGGCGGTTTTTAGTCCAAACTCTTCGGCTAATTCTCTAACTTGTGGTTTGGTGAAGCCCCCTAACGGAAAAAGTGTACGACTTAGATTTTCTTGGGTTAATCCCCAAAGAGCATAAGACTGATCTTTTCTATTATCTTCGGAATTTTTTAGTCTAAACCTACCGGAAACTTCATCTTTATCCACAACTGCATAATGTCCGGTCGCTACATATTTTGCATCTAATGCATCTGCTTTATGAAGAAGTTCTTCCCACTTTATTTTTCTATTACAAACAACGCATGGGTTTGGTGTTCTTCCGCCTAAATACTCATCTACAAAATTGTCAATAACTGCATCTTCAAATGCGCTTGTAAAATCAACCGTATAATGTGGAATATTATATTTATTTGCTACATTTTTTGCGTCGTAAATTGCATCCAGTGAACAACAGCCGGATTCATGCTTAGGCGCTCCACCGACTTCCACTAATCCCCATGTTTTCATTGTAACACCAATTACGTCATAACCTTGGCTATGTAATAGAGCAGCTGCTACGGATGAATCCACTCCTCCGCTCATAGCTACTATGACTCTATTCTCAATCACAAATACTACCTTTCGATTTCGTTTAATGATCTAAAAATTCTTAAACAACAAAATTAGTTAAAATGTTTTAGAGAATCTACAGCGGAGAGAATATCCGCTTTTATGGTTGGATGTCATGGGATTTAGTCGATAGAATGGCAAAACAAGTTACGTAATGATCGGAATGACTCATGGTGATTCTCAATAATTTGTCATCTCCAACAATTTCTTTCATCTTTCGAAAAAGACAAGGAACCGGTCTGCCGTTCGGCTGATTAATAATTTCAATATCTTGCCAGCTAAAACCATTATCTCCGTTAAATGAGAGCGCTTTAGCAATTGCTTCTTTTGCTGCAAACCGGGCAGCTAAGTGCTGATATTTGTTTGCTTTATTTAAGCTGTATTCAAGTTCTTTATCGGTAAAAATCCTTCTCAAGAATTTTTGCCCGAATCTCTCAATACTTTTTTGTATTCGTTCAATTTCTATTATATCAATTCCAATTCCGTAGATCATTTTTAATATCCTATTGCTTTACCGTATCCTCTTTTATCAGAACTTCCCCATATTATTTGATTCTTATTATCTATAAAGATTCCTTCTACTCTTCCGATAATATTTGTTTCTTTTAAGTTATGCCTCTTTTCTTCGAGGGCGTTGAGAATATCTTTACTAAAACCAAATTTCTCATACACTATTTGATCCGGGAGCCATTGATGATGAAATCTGGGAGCATTTATTGCTTTACGGATGTCCATTCCAAAATTAAGAACATTTAGCATAACTTGTAAAACAGATGTAATGATCATTGATCCACCCAGTAAACCAAGAACAAGTACCGGTTTATTTTGTTTCAAAACTATTGTCGGCGACATAGAACTCAACATTCTTTTTGATGGCTCAATTTTATTTGCTTTACTTCCTCACCAGCCCAAATTGATTTTTCTCGCCAATCTTTGCGGTAAAATCATCCATATGATTATTTAGAAGAAAGCCTGTTCCGTCAACAACAATTTTACTTCCGTAAGAAGAGTTTATTGATACGGTTGTACTTACCGCATTTCCATAAGCATCAACGACCGAGTAATGGGTTGTTTCATTCCCCTCATATAGCATAGATACATCATGTTCAATTTCTTCCGATGGTTTTGCATTTTTGCCAATCTGTGAGAATATCTCATCAACTCGTGTATCTGATAGTAGATAATCGATTGGTACATCGACAAAATCAGTATCACCAAGATAATTTGAGCGATCAGCATAAACATGTTTGAAAATTTCTGTTAATGTATGAATATAATCTGATGATCCAAAATCATCTTCATCAAATTCAAATTTCTGAAATACACTTAAAATCTGTTGAACACATATCCCGCCTGAAGATGGAAGCGGCATGCCGATTACTTTATATTCCTTATAATTTCCTGAGACCGGTTCCCTTTCGATAGGTTCATAATCAATTAAATCTTGCATGGTAAAGTAACCACCATTCTTATCTGATGCAGAAATTATTAAGTCTGCAATCTCACCGGTATAAAATCCGGCTGCACCATTTTCCTTAATTGCTAATAAAGATTTTGCTAAATCCTTTTGTTGAAATTTCTGTCCTTCGAATAATGAATCACCCTCATTTGTAAATATTCTTTGTGATGCATGATATTGATTGAATTCTTCATTAAAGTGATTAATCGAAGTGCATAACCAATAATCGAGATGAAAACCATTTTCGGCTATTTCAATTGCAGGCTGAATTACTTGCTCAAGTTCCATCGTCCCGTATTTATCGAGAGCGTCAATCAATCCGGCAACAGTTCCGGGTACGCCTGCAGCAGACCATTGCTTCAAACTTTTTTGCGGATCATAATTACCATCCTCGTCTAAAAACATATTGGAATGGGCTTTGGACGGCGCTTTTTCTCTAAAATCTATGGTGGTATTTTTCCCACTTGAAAGATGTATAACCATGAAGCCACCACCGCCAATATTTCCAGCCGAGGGATAAGTAACAGCAAGTGCGAATCCAGTTGCAACAGCAGCATCAATTGCGTTACCGCCGTTTTTTAATATTTCAACGCCAACTTGCGAAGCTAATTCACTAGCGGAGACAACCATTCCGTTCCTTGAATATACTAATCCACCGGAGGCAAAAATTTCTGTAATAAAAAGTAGTAATAAAATGCCGGTAAATTTAGAATAGGTCAATGTTCGCATCGACGTTAATTCCTTCTCCTTCTAATTGCTCTACAAGCAGCTTAGTAAGATGTTTCACATTTTGCATAGATTCTTTTAAGTCAATTAGAAAGTTTTCATCATACAATAATTTACCTGCATTATTTTCTTGAGATTGAATTTCTTGAAGCAGAGCATCAAGTTTGCCGACAAATTGGTTTGAATTTTCTATAAGTTCTATCGACTGCGCTAAAGTTTGTTTTATATTTTCCCGGTTTTCTTTAACCACTTTATTTGATGTGCTCATAAATTGAGAAGTGGAATCAATAAGTGATTTAATACCGGCTCTATTTTCATCAATCATACTTGATACTTTTACGGTTAATTGACTCAACTCACTTACTGAGTTTTTGAGATTATCATTAAATTCTTCATCACCGATAATTTTATTCATTGTATTCAATGTAAAAGATAATTCCTCAATGATAGTTTTTATGTTTTCTTCCATACCGCTCAACATTGCCATAGCTGTTGAAATATCTCCCGAAAAACTTCCTTCTTGAATAACAGAGAAATCAATTGAACTAGGAGCATCACCCGGTGAGATCTCAATTTTTTTACCGCCCATTAAATCTAACATCATAATAGAAAATGTTGCATCGGTGTTTAATTGAACATCTTCATCCAAGAAAAGATTTACGAGGACACTGTTCTTATCAATATTTATTTTCTCTACGTAACCTTTCTTTACACCGTTAATTGATACCGGGTCACCGGCGCTTAATCCCGCTACGGAATCAAATCTTACAGTTAATTCTTTCGGTTGTGAAAAGAGTGTGAAGTTTTTTGCCCACGCAAGTATAAACAGCGATATAATTATTGCTAATAAAACGCTGATTCCAACTTTGAGTTCAGCTCTTTTATTCTGATTCATTTTCTGCAAACTCTCTTATAGAATTAATTTCTTCATTAGTTAATGAAGAATCTTTTGTATAATAATCAATTTTCTTTAAAACTACTGATATATAATTCAAACCTTCCTCAAATTCCATATCTCGAGTATTATTTTTTAATTCATTCCATACAATTTTCAGTTGTTCTTTATCTTTGTCTTTCGCAAGTTTTTCAATGTATTCGTCCACGGTACCGGTGGTCATCTCCAAAACTCTGCCTTTAACGAAGAACAGAATATCATCACCGTATTTATCAATTATATAAAAACTTGTGCCGATTAAAATTGTGAAGATTATTATTGAAGTTAAAAAGCAACCCTTTTTCATTATTCTTTACTACCGGATTGTGTTGATTCTACAAGTACTTTGTTGATACGATTATTTATCACTTCTTTTATAGTGAATATAAATCCTTCATAATCCAAAGAATAATTTTCTTCCGGTATTGTTCCGGCGTGGTTAAAAATGAACCCACCGACCGTATCATAATCATCGTCTTCGGATGAAAAATCATAGTTGAACAATTCATTCAATTCATCAATCGGGAGTTTACCGAGTACAGAATACTTGTTGGTTGATATCTTAACAATCTCTTCTTCCTCAATATCATATTCGTCTCTTATTTCTCCAACAATTTCTTCAAGTATATCTTCCAATGATACTAAGCCGGACGTTCCGCCATATTCATCAACTGCAATTCCTAAATGTAAGTTTTTAGATTGGAAATCATGTAGCAGTTCATTAATTAATTTAGTTTCCGGTACAAAAATCATTTCGCGGGCAATATTTTTTAGAATCAGATTGCTCTTTACTTGATCACTTTTCCCAATATATGGGAGCAAATCTTTAGCATAAATTATACCTAAGATTTTATCCAAACTTTCTTCGTATAACGGGATTCTACTATGTCCCGATTCAACAATTAATTTTAATAATTCATCAAAATCGGTATCTATTGACACAGCCGTCATATCAACACGCGGTGTCATTATCTCTCTGACGGTGATATTCTTAAAGCCGACCAAGCTAGATATTAATTCATGTTCGTCTTCTTCTATAGTACCTTTTTCAACCGATAAATCTGCGAGATCAGTTAATTCAGATGTAAGTATTGCAGTTCTATCTTTACCGAGATCAAATTTTGAGGAAATAGCTTTTAAGATCTCGGCTATAATCTTTGAAACCGGATAAACGATTACCCCAACCCAATAGAGAGGTAATGATATTGCTCTCGAAAAAGTTAGTGGATATTTTGTAGCCCAAACTTTTGGTGTAATTTCGCCAAAAATTAATATTAGTACGGTAAGAATTATTATTTGAGAAAGCAGAGTAACTTCAATAGAAATATTATAAAAAGCAGCAGCATCAAGGGCTAATGTAACCGCAATAATTGATGCTGCTACATTTATAAAATTATTACCCAAAAGTATTGTTACCAGCAAACTTCGCGGACTCTCAATTAAATTGATTATATACCTTGAAGTTAAATTTCTTTCCTTCTGAAGCTCCTTAATTTTCTTTTTGTCTAAAGAAAATAGTGCAACCTCAGAACCGGAAAAAAATGCTGATGCTATTAATAAGACAACTAACGATAATAATCGATAATACCAATCAACTTCCAATAAATATTATGCCTTACATTATTAAACAAATTTAAAACGGAAGATCATCATCTTCATTGACACTGTCAACAGTAGAACCGGAGTTTTCACTTGATGAATAGTTCGAACCACCGCCGCTGGTAGGATCTAACGGAATCAATTTTTCACTAAAAACATCGGTTGAATACCGTTTAATACCTTCTTTGTCAGTATAGTCCCTTTTTGTCAGTCTTCCTTCAACATAAAACTTTTTGCCTTTTTTGAGATTATCTTTCATATAATCGGAAAGATTAAACGCAACCACATTGTGCCAAGTGGTATCTTCTACCCAATTGCCATCTTTACCCTTGTAGCTGTGGGTCGTAGCAATTGAGAAATTTGTTACCGAGACATTGTTGTTGGTAAATCTATGTTCTGCATCCTGTCCAAGATTTCCGATTAATTGAATTTTGTTTAGTGAAAAAGCCATAACACCTCCTCAAATATTATTGATAATTTTGGCATTAAATGCCCTCACTCCAATATAGTAATTTACTATTTAAATATAAAGAATGACCGCAATGCCAACGCCGACCGGGATAAGTAAATTGTCTAAATCCTTTGGGCTAATCGCTTCAATCAACGTTGCGAATAGCGTAATTAGTAATAATAATTTATAGTCAATTTGTACGCCAAAAATTAAATTAAAAATTAATGCCCCTATAAATCCGAAAATTAAAAATGCCACACTTCCTTCAATTGACTTATCCGAAAGAATCTTGAATTTGTGTTTTCCGAAACGTTTACCGAAAACCGGCGCTAGACCATCGCCCCAACCTAAAATTCCCATAGCCGTAAATGCAAAAAATGTTTTATAGTAAACTGTGCCCATAATACACATAATAATAGTGAAGTATAATGGACCCTTTAGTAGTTCCCGCCTATCTCCAGTTCTCGTCATAGTTTTTACTGCTTCGTCATTTTCATCAGCCGTAAATCCTTTTATGAGCAGCAAGATCGCCCAGATAAGAGCCGGAGCAATATTAAAGTATTTTGACCAGTGTGTATCATCAAAAAAGAGCCAAAAGATAAGCCATGATCCGGCAGCTATGTGAACAATTTTTCTTGAAATATCCTGAGGTACGAAATTTCTTTTAACCAAGAAATCCATTACGGCAACTACGGCAAAAACATAGAAAACACTTACCGCACTTATTAGGGTATTATATAGGAATGGACTCATTACTTATTTTGTAAGTATAAAAGCATCTTTGAACAATCCGCTCTGCCAAAATTCATTACGTATCTTTTCTGCTTCTGTTCTCGTTGAAAAGGGAGGAATTTGCACTACATATAATTGAACGTCTTCACTATACGTGATATTTAATTGGTAGTTTGTCTTTGACCGGTTTTCATCCACAAATTGTTTTGCTCTATCTTGTGATGTAAAAGCACCGACCTGCACATAATAATTATTTTGGTTTGTATTAACCGGTTCAGAAATATCTGTTTCAACCGGAGTCTTAATCTCAGTTGTATCAATGTCGTCGGTTACATCATCGAAAACATAAATTTCCGGTTCATTCTCTTCTTCTTGTTTGATTGATTCTTCCGATGAAGAACATCCGGCAACAAAGACGATAATCCGATGGCTATAACTATATAAAATAATTTTTTCATAAAAAATGGGGTGGCTTTTGCCACCCCCCAAATTTAATTAATTTATTGAATATGCGAAATTGACACCAAATAAATGAGCCATACTTTGGTATGTGCCGTTAAAATCCAGAATTCAGAATTAGTGATTTCTCTTTCACTAAATAATAATAATAGATATGCTACATCAACTTTCAAATTTGGCGTAATGTCGTATCCAAAACCTAAATTTATACCCATTCTGTCAGCATCAGGTAATGTCGGTTCAACATATTTATCTTGAACAGGGTTTTTGTCGTATAGAAAACCACCTCTTAATGCAAATTCCGGAGATACTAAATATTCTGCTCCTGCTCTAACAATAAATGAGTTTTCATATTTTCTATCGGCAGTTTGAAGTTACATTTTGCTGACCGGGAGTTTGTGGATCGAGATCGTATTCTTCAAAAGTAACTTCTAATTTATCATAACTTTCCCAACCAACGTATTGAAAATCTGCTGAGATTGTTAAATTATCGGATGGAGTTAATCCCAAACCAAAAGTAATTGTTTGAGGAGTTGTTAACGGAGCTTTAACAGGCCCGTTTGGCAACGGTATTGAATGTATGAACGGCTGATGGATGAGTGAAATCCAGAGAGCCGGAGTCGGTTGTTGCCTCGCCTTCAAAACTCAAAACTATCTTCACTTCTGTAACTTAAGTCCAAGAGAAATCACATCACTCGGCTTAACAAAAATACCATGCTGAAAAACCAAATGCTGTTGCATCTCCTTCTAAGTTATTAGCTTCAGGAATTTAGGTTGTCCTGGTATTGGGTCTGCAGAGGATGTATTCGTAATAATTTTCACATCAGCAAAAGCATAAGTAACACCACCAATACCAATTGAGAAAGCATCGACTGGATTTAATATGAAATGGCAGGTGTAAAATAAAAAGATCTTATTTCTGTATCAACTGCTAAATATCATTCCCTGCCCAATCTTCAGGCCACTTTGTGCCTAATCCGTATTGATTGTTTACTACCAAGACCTACGGCCTAAATTGTTCGTTAAATCTATGAGTAACATAAAAATTAAAAGGTGTAAAAAGTTGTGACTCCATCTCCCACTCTTTTGCTTGAGGATGTACCTGTAGGACCTGTAAAAGTTGCACTCGGTGCGATCAGAGTAACACCAGCCTAAGAAATTAGTTCCTTGCAAGTTTGTTAATCCAGCTAGGATTATAATAAACGGTAGAAGCGTCTAGTTGCAACGCCTGTAAATGCACCTGCCATTGCCATGGCTCTTGCGCCATGTTCGTTAATTTGGAAACCACTCGCACTTATATTCATTGTGCAAGTAAATAATAATACAAATAAAACAAGTATAGATTTCTTCACATTCCTCCTGAAATGATTGTGTATTGTATTAATTAAATATAGTTATATTCCTTTTATTTCCACAAAAGAAAGTTTGCTATATATTTTTTTCTATTAAGAGAATTGGTACGTTTTTTTCGACCGAATCGCCGTCGTTAAAATAAAGTTTTTTGATCTTACCTGCCGAAGAAGATCTAATTTCATTTTCCATTTTCATTGCTTCTAATAAAATGATCGGTTCGCCTAACTCTACTTCATCACCTTCGGATTTCAAAATTTTTAATATTAGTCCCGGCATCGGTGCTTTGACGGTATCTTCATCGGAAGAAGCGTCTTTTTCTTTTAACAATTTATTGGCTTGCTCTTGTAAAGATGAACGAACTGTAGTTTCTATATGTCTGCCGTCAATTGAAAAATGAAATTCTTCATGGTTTTTACGAGTTGTTGTTACTTCATAAATCTTATCATCAATTTTTATTAGATATAAATAATTACTGACTTTAGAGAGAGTTACTTTTAAATTCTTTATCCTCAATTTTGACAATGCCGTCATCAAGAATTTTAACTCGTTTTTTCTTTTTGCCTATCGTAACTATTAACTCACTCATATAGTTGGCTCAACCAATTGTTTGTATGATTCGATTCAATTTTTCCAACTTTTAATTTGTTTTCATTGTTTTTTAACATTGCAGCTAAAATTGCTGCAACATCTTCGTAAGGTTCATTATAATTCTCTCGCCATTTATATGGGGCTAAAGGTAAAAATTCCTGTTCAATAAAATTAATATCGAAACTGCCGTCTAAAAATTTTGGCTGGTCTAAAATCCAAGCCAAAAAAGATATATTAGTAATTACTCCGGCAATTTGGTAAGCACCTAAAGCAATTTTCATTCTTGCGATAGCTTCTTCTCTGCTTCCACCGAATGTAGATACCTTTGATAAAATTGGATCGTAATAAACCGGAACGTCTGTTAGAAGATCAATACCTCTATCTACTCTTACTCCGGGTCCCGAGGGTAAACGATGGTGAACAATTTTACCTGTCGAGGGAGCAAAATTATTATCTACATCTTCCGCATAAACTCTGCATTCGATAGCATGCCCTCTTTTTTGTATTTGATCTTGATTGAATGATAATTTTTCACCGGAAGCAATTTTAATTTGTTCTTTTACAATATCGATACCTGTTATTAATTCTGTAACAGGGTGCTCAACTTGCAAGCGTGTATTCATTTCAAGGAAATAGAAGTTTTTATCTTTGTCCATCAAAAACTCGATTGTACCGGCATTAAAATACTCACAAGCTTTTGCGGCATTAATTCCTGCAGTAGTAATTTTTTCGCGAGTTGCTTCGTCAACAAAAATTGACGGCGCTTCTTCAACAACCTTTTGATGTCGCCGCTGAACCGAACATTCTCTCTCCAATAAATGAACGTAATTTCCAAATTTATCACCAATTATCTGAACTTCTATATGCTTAGGATTTTCAACAAATTTTTCCATATACACATTGGAAGAGTCAAACGCTTTTTGAGATTCGTTTTGAGCTCTTTCAAAAGCTGCTTTAAATTCGCTTTGTTCGTTTACTTTCCGCATACCTTTGCCGCCGCCACCGGAAGCTGCTTTCAGCATAATCGGATAGCCAATTTCATCAGCAACTTTAAGTGCATCTTCAATTCTATCTATTGGTTCGATTGTTCCCGGAACGATAGGTACATTATTTTGTTGCATTAATTTTCTTGCAGCGGTCTTTTCACCCATCAACTCAACTGACTCGGAGGAAGGACCAATAAAAACAATTCCGGCTTCTCTAACAGATTTTATAAATTTTGAATTCTCGGAAAGGAAACCATATCCGGGATGAATGGCATCTGCATTAATCTTCTTCGCTAGTTTTATAATTTTGGGAATATTAAGATATGATTGGCTTGCCGGAGCTTCACCAATATTGTAAGCTTCGTCGGCAACCCGAACATGAAGCGAATTTTTATCCGCATCAGAATAGACTGCAGCGGAAGTAATGTTTAATTCTCTACAAGCTTTAGCGATCCTAACTGCTATCTCGCCACGGTTTGCAATAAGAATTTTTTTGAACATTTATTTGAACTCTACAATTGTTATTCCGTCTCCGCCGAACTCAATCTTTGCAAAGTAAAAGTCTGTTACGTTTTCGTGTTGCTTCAGAATTTCATGAACAGTTTTTTTCAAGGAGCCTGTTCCTTTACCGTGCAAAATTTCGGCTTTATCTAAATTAGAAGCATACGCATCATCAAGAAATTTGATTATCTTGAATTCTGCTTCTTCCGGTTTATCACCTCGTATATCTAATCGTTGACTTTCTAACAAAGAACGATATTGTGGCTTAATATACGATTTTTCTTCTAATTTAGGCATATTCGTTGGAATTAAATCCGAATATTTTACTTGAATTTTTAGGCTGCCGGATTCCAAAAATGCCCGGTTTTTTGATCTATTAATCTCTTTAACGAGACCAATAGTTTCAGTACCTTTTACTTTTGCATACGAATTAATTTTAACTTCTTTATCTACGGTCTCTATTTCTCTCTCTGTTCTCTGCTTTTGTTGTTGCTTTTTGATATGGTCAAATTCAGCTCTTTCCTTCTTAACAACCTCTTTACTCGCATTGGATTCTTTGATGTTCTTCACTGCTTGTTCAATTTTCTTATTAATATCTTTTAAGTAAACTTCGGCTTCCTTCTGTGCTTTAGATAAAATTTCTCTCTTCTGTTCTTCTAACTTATTAATTTTACTCTGGTACAAATTTGTTAGACCTTTTAGACGAACATTTTCACGCTCAATTTCATCCAGCTTAGTTTTGTATTTTTTTGATTTAGTTTCTAGATCAACTAAGAATTTTTCAATTTTGTTTTTGTCACTGTCAAGATATTCATTAGCAAGTTGAATGAATTTCTTATCATATCCGATTCTCTCAGCAATTTCAAAAGCGTAACTTGATCCTGGAAGCCCCTGAGTAAATTTATAAGTGGGCATAAGATTTTGTTGATCAAATTCCATCGAACCGTTTTCAAAACCATCCAAATTATTTGCAGCTATTTTAACAGATCCGTGATGGGTAGTGGCAAATACGATTGCTCCTTTTTGTTTTAGTTGTATCAATATCGCAATTGCTAATGCTGCACCTTCAATTGGGTCAGTTCCCGTACCAATCTCATCGAGTAAAACGAGAGATTTTTTAGTTGCCTCCCGAAGAATATAATGAATATTTGACAGGTGTGAACTAAATGTGCTTAAGTCATTTTCAATCGATTGTTCGTCTCCCATGTCGATTAAAATATTGTCAAATAGATAGAAATTTGAATCCGGATCGACCGGAGCATGAATACCGGAAGAAATCATAAGCGAAAGTAGAGCAACTGTTTTAAGTACAACAGTTTTACCTCCGGCATTTGGTCCGGTAATTAGCAGCACATTATCGTTTTCGATTTTTACGTTTAGCGAAATTGTGTTATCACGTCCAAGTTTTTTAATAAGAATTGGGTGCCTTCCGGAGAGTATATTTAACGGTTTTGATCTATCAATTGTTGGAAAATCTCCGATAATTTCCATCGAGTACCTTGCACAAGCAAAAATGAGATCTAACTTTGTAATTATCCCCAAAGTTTCTCTTAGCGATTCGGCATATTCTGCAATTTTTATTGTAAGATTTCTAAGGATTTTTTCAATCTCACGACGCTCAGCAAACTTCAAAGATAAAATCTCATTATTAAGTTCGAGCGTTTCCTCCGGTTCAATATAAACAGTTTGACCGGTGGCAGATTCAGAATGAATAAACCCTTTTACCTTACGTTTATGCTCCGCTTTAACCGGAATAACAATTCTGCCTTCTCTCAAAGTTATATACTCTTCTTGGACCAAAAAGGAAGCGCTGTATTGTTTTAAGATTTTATTTACACGATTTCTTAAATATTCGCTTTTATCGTTAATTTCTTTTCTGATTTCATTCAATTTTTGTGAAGCACCGTCTCTGATTTCGCCATTATCGGTAAATATTTTAGAAAAATAATGTTCGAAAACTTTATCAATAAAAAGGGATTGCGACATTTCTTCAATTCCGGGAGCATGCTCCTTACCTTTGAAAAATGTATATAACGATCTGGAGAGTTTAGCAAGTTTGAGAATTTCGAGAATATCCTTGATTTGAAGAAAGCTGCCCTCAACTTTAGTTTTCGATAATGAATCGCTCAAATCTTCGATGTATTCAAAAGGTGGAAGGTCGTTTCGTATTAATACTTCTTTTGCTTCGGAGACTAAATCACCCTGTTTTAATGCATCCTTCGGATTGTTAAATGGTGAGATATTGAGGATCGCTTCTTTTCCCAATTTTGTAAAACTGTAGTCGGCGATGTAACCGAGTACTTTTTGAAACTCAATTTTTTCTTTTGCTTTTTGAGATAGCATAATCAGTCTATAAGCGTTGAATCTATTTCAATCTCTTTTAAGTCAATTGAATCGGCTTTTTCTATAAAATCTTTAATGAAAGTGGTAGCTTTTGAATCGCCACCTATTATAAAATCGATTGTAGTCGGAATTACTTGATAGACTTTCTCGTAAACTAAAGACTCATTTCTCACTTTGTCATCCGGGAATTCAAATATGTTTAAGAAAGAAGAAAACCGCTAATGAAAAAGATCATTTGAAGAGCTCCCGAAGAAGCCGCCGAACAGTTGATTGATAAAGCGATTAACTTTATCAACCGGGTGAACAATTCTTTTAATGATCGATGCGATGAGAATTACGACGAGGAATATTAAAATGCCGCCGATTATACTTGCCAAGTAAACTTCATTATCAAAAACAGGTGCAAGAAACTTTCCGACTTGTTCAGAAAATTCAAAAGCTAGAACAATTCCTATTATTAATCCTAAAACACCAATAACTTTACGAACTAATCCGTCTTTATATCCCAACAAAAATCCAATTAAAATGACAGCTATTATAATATAATCAATATAGTTCAATGTTAACTCAGAATTTTTTCAACGGCTTCCTTAATCATTTTTCCGTCAGCTTTACCTTTTAATGATTTTATAGCGGCTGGCATAACTTTGCCAAAATCTTGTTTTGAAGATGCGCCAAGTTCTCCGGAAATTTTCTTTACTTCTTCGACAACTTCTTCATAAGTGAGTTGCTTTGGGAGATACTCTTGGATAATTTTTAGTTCCGCTTCTTCTTTTTCAGCTAAGTCATTTCTATCGGCATTTTCGTATTGTTCAATTGCATCCTTTCGCTTCTTAGCCGCTGAAGTTAAGAGTGCAATTTCATCATCTTGGGTAAATTCTTTTGCCTTTCCGCTTTTTTCAAATTCCAAAATAAGTGCACGAATTGAGCGAATAGTTTGAAGCCGTAACTTATCGCCGGATTTCATTGCGGTTTTTAGATCATTATTAATTTTTTCTTTAAGTGACATTATATTCCCTTGCAAAAAAAAAAGGCAGGCTAAAATTCAACCTGCCTTTAACTCGTAAGTTTATTAAATACTATCTTTTCAATAGAGAAGAATAATTTATACGCCGTGCATCGGCTTTTCTAAGTTCTTGCTGAATATCATTTACGATACCCATATTAGCATTTTTATCTACTCTAAAAGAAACGATAACGTTCGGTAATACTACTCTTTTCTTGTACATAATATCACGTATTTCAGATTGTTCAACAAGGTTATCATTAATCTGAATTCTTTCGGATTTTCCAACCCATACGTAAGAAACCAAACGTTTATTTTCTATTTTTTCAATATTCTCAGCTTGAGGCAACGAAAATTGAACAAGAATATCGACTTCCCGCAGCTGTGTTGCAACCATGAAGAATAAAAGCAGCATAAACACGATATCAGGTAATGATGAAGTCGGAATCTCCTGTTTGGTCGAAGCCCTTTTCTTTGCAAATTTCATAGTATTTCCCTTAATTAATTCACTTAAACCTGTTCGGGTTCAGCGATAGAAATAATAATTGGAATTTTCTCTTGTATATCCTCCCTTTCTTCAGGCGTCAAGTTTTCCATTCCGGTACCATATTTTGCTCTCGCGTATTCTTCTCTAACTTCAAAATAAGCACCTTTAACTTGATCAAGTGTTTGGATGTACAAATTATAAATTGTTCTTTTATCGGTTTTAACTGAAACAACCAATTTTTTATTGCTTGGAAGTTCAATTTTGCTGGCAATTCTTTCTTTCAAGTTTTCTTTTATTTGAGGAATTGCGATAATGCTGCCATCAAGCAGAACGTCACCATTCTCATTTACGAGGAGGGCAGCCATTCTCTCTTTTGATATTTCAACAAATTCTCTTTCCTCTGGCGGAATATATTCCGGCAAAACTAGACCGATACCGGTATCAACATCAATATTTGTTGATACTAAAAAGAAAAGCAAAAGCAGAAATGCAATATCCGCCATTGAACCGGTAGGAATTTGTGCTTCCCCGAGTTTTCGTTTTTTAATTTTAACCATAGTTGATTACCGTTTTATTTTCCTTTTTGCATTTCATAAAGTGCATCGATCAACTCAATTGAGCTTTCTTCCATATCTGCAACTAATTTATCAATTCTTGCGACAAAGTAATTATAGAAGACTTGAAGAATAATAGCGACTATAAGACCGAATAAAGTCGTTAATAACGCAATTGAAATACCGCCGGCAACAACCGCAGGAGATAGCTGTGCAGCTTCTTTTATAGCATCAAATGCTTCGATCATACCAAATACGGTACCGGTAAAACCAAGCATAGGTGCGATAGTGATAAACGTTGAAATCCAGATCAATCCTCTTTCCAAGAATCCCATCTCGATAGCGCCATAAGCCATAATCGCTTTTTCGGCAGCATCAATTCCTTCGTCAGCTCTTAACAAACCGGCGTGAAATACTGAGGCGATTGAACCACGAGTGTTTTCGCAAACTTTCATAGCTTCCTGAACACCGCCTTTTTGTAATGCATCTTTAACTTGAACAATGAATTTTTTAGTATTCATGCTTGCGCGGGAAAGAGTCCAAATTCTTTCAAATGAAAAACCAAGACCTAATACCAAACATCCCAAAATCGGCCACATAAAGCCGCCGCCTTCGGCAAACTTTTCTTGTAGATAAGTGAGTACGCCGGTATCTTCTGCTTGCGCAATTACATAGGATGCAAATCCTAAAATCTCTGAAAATTGCATGTGAGCTAACCTCCGAAATTATTTTTTTTGTTGTTGGTTTCTAAACTTTGTAACGAAAAATAAGTGTCTTAACATTAAGGTTTTACGTCAAAAAAGTCAATAAATTATTTTGATGTCTTTATCTCAATAAAGCTATTTCAACGTTCCCGGAAGCTCAATTATATTTCCGGAGAGAAATTGCTCTATTTTCGAAAATCGAATGTACTAATTTACCAATATCTTCACTTTTTACCATTATCGACTCATCCTTGACCCATTCTCTATTCTCTTCGGTATCCAAAACCAACGGTGATATAGCGTTGACCGAAATACCTCTTTTTTTACACTCTTTTGAGAGAGTTTTTACTAAAATAATTTAAAGCGCTTTTTGAGGTTCCGTATGCAGCTTTATTTTCTGAGGGTTGAAGTGAAGTCATCGCAGTTGTAAAACATATTGAGCCACCCAAAACCTTCTCACTAAATTTAATAAAGTGTTTTGCCAGTAAAAACGCTATTGTCGAATTCAGAGTTATCATTTTATTCCATTCATCCAAACTGGTTTCGGCACACTGAATTACCACCGGCAAATCCTCCTATAGTACTGAACAGAAAATATTGAGCATCACTTTCTAGTTCAATTTGAGAGAATGTATTTTCAACATTTTTTTCATTAGACAAATCCCCAGTTTTTATGAAGGTCATTTTATCGTCATCGATTTTTATGTTTTCTTTATCAAACAAATAGATCTTGTCATAAGATGTTTGTTTCATTGATTTTACAACACCGCTTCCTAATGAACCGGCTGCACCAAAAATTAATAATACTTTTTTCATAATCTTTCTCTCAATTTTTTATTAACAAAAACTTAGCAACGACAGGCAAGTGATCAGCATAACCACCAATATATTTACCACCTTCGAATGAGGGAACTATTGATCCTTTTCTTTTCCCATCTTTATAAATAAACGAATCATCTCTGAATATTTCAAACGAATTATCTATGTAATCAATCCCATTTCCATCTTTAAATGATTTTGAAATAATTATTTGATCCAACATATTAAAGTCATTTTGGTACAAAAGTGTACCTTCCCCTTGGTTATAGATATCCCAAGCCAAATTGATTAGGGAAGAATTATCGGTATATTCCGACGCACTTAAAATGTTACTCATCGAGTAATTATGGGGCTCATCATTAAAATCTCCCATTATCACAAAATTCGGAGGTGTTCTCACTGTGTTTAGCGAATCTAGATACCGAAGTAATGTTGAAGCGGCATTAATTCTTCTCGGTTGAGACCTTTCTTCTCCGCCTCTTCGTGAAGGCCAGTGATTAACGAAGAAATCAATCATTTCATCATTATGCGTCAGAGAAACATGTAAGATGTCTCTTGTTTTGTAATCTTCTCCATAGAATTTTACATTCGATCGCTTTTGATTCTACCAAGTCGAATTTACTTATTATCGTATATAAAATAATTATCAATCCCTCTTATATCCGGTGACTCATAACCAACGACGTCATAATCTCTTTGCGGGAAAAATGTATTACAAAGAGAATCCAACAAGTATTTGTGTTCAACTTCTATCATTCCTATTATATCCGGTCCTTTTCCGTTATTCATTAATCGCATTACGTGAGCAATGTTTTCAAGTTTTTCATTTACGCGTTCATCATTCCATTCTTTGATTCCCGCTTCTGTAAAATCATCATCTTCTTTATCCGGATTATCAACGTTGTCAAATAAGTTTTCAACATTCCAACAGGCTATGTAAAAACTATGTTCCATTTCTTTTTGCGCAAACACAACGGTAATACTTATGAATACTAAAACAAATATTTTCATAACAAGACCAACTTAGTAAATGATTTTCTATTTAATTATATTCAAAAATAAAAATAAGGATAAAACAACATAAAATTATGGCTGACAAAAAGAAATTTGTGATTATTGACGCAATGGCACTGGCTTATAAAGGTTACTTTGCTTTTATCAATCGACCATTAAAAACACGAAATGGTGAACCAACTTCTGCCGTATTTGGATTTTTAAACCAACTATTTAAAATAATTGAAGATACTAAACCGGACTACATTGCGGTAGCAACCGATTCAAAAGAAAAAACTTTTCGTCATGAAAAATATGATAAATACAAATCTTCCCGAGAAGACATGCCGGAGGATATGATACCGCAGATAAAAAGAATATATGAAGTAGTTGAAGCATTCAAAATTCCGCTCTATGTTAAGCCGGGTTTTGAAGCAGATGATATTATCGGCACTGCTGTAAATCTTGCAGCTAAGGCAGGTTATGACTCTTATGCAATTACCCCCGATAAAGATTTTATCCAGTTGATAAACGATGATATTAAACTGGTTAGACCGGGTAAATCGACTGAAGAAATAGTAATTATCGATAAAGTAAAAGCGAAAGAACGCTATGGTTTTGAGCCATCACAAATGATCGATTTTTTGGCGCTTGTCGGGGATTCAAGCGATGATATTCCGGGTGTAACCGGAATTGGGCCTAAAACAGCGCAGCCACTTATCGAGCAGTTTGGAAGTATCGAAGAGATTTACGAAAACATCGATAAAATTGAAAAGAAAGGTGTTCGAACAAAATTAGAAAAAGGTAAGGAAGATGCTTTCCTTTCCAAAGAATTGGCAACTATAATTACTGACGTGGAGTTTGATTTTAACATAGATAAAACTAAGTACGAACAACCGGATTTTGAAAAACTTACAAAAATATTTGCAGAACTCGAATTCAAAACTTTTGGAAGTAAGCTTCAAAATTTGTTCGGTAAAAAAGCCGATAAAGCAGTTGAGGAAAATCTAGAAGAATCATCAAACTTCGATAACAAAAAAGTAACCTACAATCTTATAACTTCGGAAAAAGAAGCCAAAAGTTTAGCTGATCAATTAAGTAAAGAGAGTCTTTTCGTTTTCGATACGGAAACAGATTCACTAGACATTTTTAATGTCAGATTAGCCGGTTGTGCTTTTGCGGTAAAAAGAGGTGAAGCATACTTTGTACCGACCGATCCATCGAAAGATTCAAAGGAATTATTTGATAAAGAACTCGATGATAGAATTAAAGTTGAAAAGTTTATTGAAATTTTCAAACCGGTTTTTGAAAATCAAAAAATTAAAAAAGTTTGTCAGAATGGTAAGTATGATATCGGAGTATTGAGAACACATAATATTCATGTAAAGAACTTTTATTTCGACACAATGCTGGCAAGTTATATCCTCGATGCGGATCAAAAACATGGCATGGATGAGCTTTCACAAAAATATTTAAATTACACGCCCATCCCAATTTCTGAACTGATTGGAAATAAAAAGTCCGCAGAAAAGATTTTTGAAGCTGATATTAAAAGATTATCAGATTATGCTTGCGAAGATGCTGACGTAACTTATGGATTGTATGAGATATTCAAAAAAGAATTGAAACAAAGATGGTTTGGAAAAACTTGCTTATGAAGTTGAATTTCCTTTAGTCGAAGTTCTCGAGGATATGGAAAGAGCCGGTATTAACTTAGACAAGAAAGCAATAAATCAACTGAGCAAAGATCTTAGTTTACTTTTGGATAACTACACTAAGAAAATTTTCGAACTTGCCGGTGAAGAATTTAATATTAACTCAACCAAACAATTACAAAAAATATTATTTGAGAAACTAAATCTCACAAAGACCAAAAAAACAAAGACCGGTTTTTCAACAGATGCAAGATCTTTGGAATCACTTAAAGGCGAACACGAAATAATTGATATACTTTTGGATTACCGGCAGGTTTCAAAACTCAAATCAACTTATGCGGATTCACTTCCAAAATTAATTAACGAAGATACCGGCAGAATTCACACATCATTTAATCAAACTGTTGCTTCAACCGGGCGGCTTTCAAGTTTTGATCCAAATCTTCAAAATATTCCGATCCGATCAGAGCTTGGAAAAGAGATTAGAAAATGTTTCATAGCACGCGATAAAGATCATGTGATTCTTTCGGCTGATTACAGTCAGATAGAACTTAGAATTATGGCAAGCATTTGCGGCGATAAAAATTTGACAGAAGCATTTAAAAATGAAGAAGACATTCACCGAAGAACCGCGGCTTTAGTTTTTATGGTTGATCCCGAGGATGTAACCGATGACATGAGACGAAAAGCAAAAGAAGTGAACTTTGGAATTCTTTACGGTATCGGTGCATTCGGATTAAAAAACCGATTGGGAATTACTCAAACTCACGCCAAGGAAATCATAGATACTTATTTCGATACTTTTAAAAATGTAAAGAATTACATGGAAGACTCTGTTAAAAAAGCGCAAGAAAAAGGTTATGCCGAAACTCTGTTAGGACGTCGTAGATATTTGAAAAACATTAACAGTAATAATCGTGTTGTTAAACAGTTTGAAGAAAGAGTTGCGATCAATATGCCGATTCAAGGAACAGCAGCTGATATGATAAAGATCGCAATGATAAATGTTTATCGAGAAGCTTGAGAAACAAAAGTTTGAGTCAAAAATGGTTCTGCAAGTTCATGATGAACTTTTATTTGATGCGGTAAAAGATGAATTAGATGATCTAATTCCTTTGGTTAAAAAACTTATGGAAAATGCTCTTCCGTTGAATGTGCCTATCGTTGTTGAAACCGGAACCGGTGAATAATTGGTTGGATGCGCATTAGATTAATTATCAAACAAAAAGAAATACAAAAGCGCACCAAAATTTATTTGCAAAGCCCCGAATGCAAGTCCGCTGTAAAGATCAAATTGATCTGTATCGTCTAAATATTTTGAATGGCGTGTCTCGAGATATTTGTCAAACTTTTTATCCGCTTCTAACTTGAAATATGCAGCCGTCCCGCCAAGAACTATTGCTGATCCAACTAAGATTTTGAAAGTGGTTGTTTGTGTAAAAGGAATACTTTTTTTGATACCGGTAAATTCTAAATCGACATGATATTTTGATTTCTGAGTTTCGAGCAAAATATTTTTTTGTGCGTACCCGTTTTTAGAAAGTGTCAAACTTCTGTCAACCGGTTTAATTTTTAGTGGTGTGTATCCCAAGAATCTCATTTTCAACTCTCACTTCTGCATCGGACGGGTCACTTGTTATCAACATTTTTTCTTTAAGATGATAATTGAACTCATAGTTTTGACCACAATCACTTATTTCGATTGTATCAACAAATGTACTACTTCCCCACTTTTGTTTTGTCTCAACAATTGTAATCTCATGTATTCCTACTTTTACTGCAAGTTCTTCATTAGTCTTTCCGGAATAAACTGAATCAATGTAAACATCCCACGAGTAATTGTCAGTATGTATCACTAGCACGGATTCACAATCGTCTTGTGTAAACGCAGAAATTGACAACACAAAGGAAAGAAACCATATTTTTATGAGGAGTAATTTCATTCTCTTTCACTAATTAATCTGTATGCTAAGATTTCTCCTCTATCTAATCCAATGTATAAGAAACCATTGAAGTAAACCGGATGAAGTTTCACCGTTCTTCAAATTCCCATTGTTTTATCAAACTGCCATCGTTAGGATCGAGGAACAAAACCTTTTGATTTAAATCCGGTTGTAACAAAACATTTTTAAATAATGCCGGAGGTGCGTTAAATATTCCGCTCGATTTATACGACCAAATTTCCTTTCCGGTCTCTTTATCAAAACAATAAATTGATCCGCCTAAATTTGAAGCGTAAATAAACTTTTCATTATGCACAGCGGGAGTAATTATTTTAGCATCTGTCTCTGATCGCCAAACTTCTTCACCATTTTCCAAGTCGAATGCAACTAAGTTACCTTCAACATCACCTATAAATCCGTATTTTTCAGTTAATACTATTGCTGATTGAAATGAGCCGGATAACTTATTTTCAAACAGCACTTCACCGGTCCTTCGTGTTAACGCAATAATTTTACCGGTGATTGTCCCAATATAAATTGCATTGGAATTTGCAGCCGGTGAGGAATTTACAATTTCATCAATTTCAGTTTCCCAAATGATCCCGAGAAATTTATCAAAGTATTTTGCCGAACCATTTTCCGAAACGAGGAAAATACCGTCATCAAATTTTATTAACTCATTCCCAACTCTGCCGGGTATTTTAATTTCCTTATTTCTCTCCCCTCTCCTTACGTCATATCTAATTAGATTGGAATATTTTTCTCCGTCAACTGTATTTACAAAGTAAATCCATCCTTGATCTAATATAGGCGCTACGGGAATTTCTCCGTCACCATTATCAGCTCCAATTGTTTCGCCGGAGTCTGCAGAAAAGCAAAACAAGTTACCGGCGAGATCTGTTACGTATAAATAGTTATCTTCAAATAGAATTGAGTTGTTCCCAAAACTCCCTTTTGTTGAATTATCCCATTTGAGTTCCAAAGAATCCGGTAATTCAATATTATAATAAAAACTTCTTTCCGGAGTTTGCCCGAACATTTGAATTGATGACTCTGCACGATAATAATCCTTTATCATCAATTGTTTTGTACAGCCGATTATAAATATCAATAAGAATAATATTGTTATTAATTTTCGCACTATTAAAAATCCCATCCAAAAAAGAATTGATAAAATAATTTTGGTTGAAGTTTCGTGAAATTCTTTTCAATCTTTTTACCGATATCAGTAACGGAAAACTATCGCATTAAATAAATTGAATCTTATACCGGTGCCGATTGAGCCAAGTGTTTCTGTGTATTCATCATCCCAAACACTTCCGGCATCGAAGAAAAGCGCGCCCCTCAAATGTGAAAAACTAATTCCGAGAAAAGGAAATTTTATTGTAATATTATCGATCAACGGATACCGAAGTTCTGCCGAAGTGATCCAAAACTTTTCGCCGCGCAATCCGAATCTCGGCCAACCTCTTAAATCCCAACTACCGCCCGCGATATATCTTGTTGCATCTTTTCCTTCGTTATAGTATATCGATCCCCGCAATGCTAAAGCGCTTCTGAATCCAAGTCGATGGTAATGACGGTAATCCAGTACTGCGGTAAAGTAATTTGTGTTGCTGTATTTTATATCGCTGGTATATCCAAGCAGTACACGGTATCTGATCCGTCGAGCGGACCGGTAGGACCCCAGAGTGAGTTGTCATGCACAAATGAAATTATGTTGGAAAGCTGCAGTGATTTCCTTCCCAAAACACCGGGCAAAACCTCTCTGTCTGAATTGGCAATCGATAAGCTGACCTCCAATCGCTTAAAAAATGAGAACGGATAAATCAAACTAAAAAAGCCGCCGAAATTTCTTTCATAAAATCTATCGTCCGATACACGAATATCATATCTTGGCCCGTTAAAATGAAATACACCGTAAGCGTAATTGACTCTTTCACCCACATTCAATCTTGTTAATGATACATTGATGTTCCGTAAAATATCACTCTGTAATTCACCGGAATTAAAAAATGTAAAGTAGTATTTATCATCTCCGAGAATATCACTCAATACCATCAATGCGCCGGCTCTTTCTCCGTAATAAGGTCCGGCGGCAATTTGTCCAACTGCGTAATCGAGGGCGTAATCTTTTTTGTATTCTACTTCTTTGTCCTCAGGATCGAGAATGATCTTTTTTGCATACCAAGGTTCTTTCCTTAATGCAAAATTAAAGTTGACATACTTCTTTGTTGAATCGGGTACATCTATCAAGGTCAAATTCATAAAATTGAAGAGAAAATTCTTGAAATGCAGAAGTGACTATTTTAGAATTATCGAAAAAATCAAAATCGTAAATGCTTGTTACAAAATTTGAATAGAGAGTCATGCCGGTTGGAGTCTCTTTTTCTCTTTCAAGCTTCCAGATGTTATATACACCGTCATAATCGCTTGTGAAATATAAATCAGAAAAATCGGGGGTGAAATGCGGAGTACCGAAATTAGCATTTGCATAGGTTATATATTCTATATCATGTGTTTCTAAATCGATTTCAAAAAGATTGTATGATTGCTCAAAAAATCCTTCGGTTCTATCCGATGCAAAAACTATCGTTTCATCATGTTTCGAAAACACGGGATCTTTATCATCATAGTAATCATTCGTAATTCGTACTAACTCTTTGCTTGTAATATCAATGATAAATAAATCGCTGTAACCTTTTTGATCCATTCCGTTGAAAACAATTTTACCGTCATCATTTGAAAATGACGGAGATTTAATTGATATAATATTATCCCACTTAAAAGTTTCGATTACTTCTTCTTCCTCGATCGAATAAATATGAATTGCATCCGTTCCGCCAGATTTTGTAACGAAAGCAACTTTACCGTCTTCCGAAGTAGTTAAAGACAATTGTAGCAAATGGAATGACTCAAAGACTTCGCTTTTTTCACCTTGAATAATTTTCTGCGATTCGCTCCACTCTTTCGCTTCTTTATCATATTCAATTTTGAACACTGAAGCGTAACCGTCATAATTACCGACAAAGTAGATTTCCTTTCGCTCATCATCTTCATAAATAGCCGGTGAAAAGTTAAATCCTTCTTTTGTGATTTTATTCGATCCAACAGTGTGTGGAAATTTATTTTGATATAACGGGTAGTATTTTTGCTTCAACGAGTGAGTCCACTTTCGTCTATCTCATCAATTGTTTCACCGAGGGTATATTCAATTACATCTTCAAACTTTGAAAATCTCCAGATGTTTTCCATCATCTTTAGAATTTTATCTTCGCCGTATTCTTTTGCAACGAACATTAAAAAGTTTTGACCTTCTTTGTACATCAAGTAAGTGCCGTAAATCCGTAGCATTTCCTTTGAGCGGAATAAAATTACCGTTTAACACAGCATCGCGCAAAATCATTTCAGCTTGAGTATCCCAATGGTAAGACCAATACTCTGCAAGACCTTCAACAAACCAAAGCGGCGGCATTTTACGGTTTGCAATTCTTCTGTCTTTTTGAATATTGAAAAGTTTTTGTACCATGAAGACATGGACCAACTCATGACGAATGACATGTCTAAATTGTTCGAGCGAACCCATGTACGGAATTACGACTCTGCCTTTGAGAAATTCAAAAAATCCGCCGACTCCTTCAGGAATAAAACCGGGAGTTATATTTGTTTGTTGAAATTGAAGATGTGTGTTATAAAATACAAGCGGAATTCTACGTGTTACGATATCATTAAACTTGATCTTATATTCATCAAAAGCTTCTTCGGCATACTCCGCACCGATTTCGGCAATCTCTAAAAACTCCCCGCTGTAATAAATATCGAAGTGTTCGGTTTGGATGATCTTCCATTCAAAATCTTCATAGGTTACTTTGTTTCTGCCGAAGGAGAAAAACTGTGCAGAAATTGTGTTGAATGTAATGAGTAAGAAAATTACAAATAGTAGAAATCGTTTAATCGGCATACTCAACTTTTAATGAAATAACCGGTTCAATATTAAAATTTTGTTTTACGGTAACAATGGAAAAATCATTACCTAATTAGTAACAAAAAAGGTTTTTAAATGTTTACTGATCTTTTCATCAAAATATTCTGAGAGTAAATCTTTAATTTCTTTTTCGGTAGTTAACGTCAAGCATTTTTCTACTAAACGTCTGCATTCTTCAAAAGTAATATTTCTGATTATCTGTTTTGTGACCGGTATTAGCGCCGGGGAAACGCTAAGGGAATCTAAACCAAGCCCGATCAATAAAGGAATAGCAATAGGATCGGATGCCATTTCTCCGCAGATGCTTACAAAAATATTTTTCTGTTTACCTTCTTTAATAATAAAATCAATTGTCCTTACGATGGATGGATGAAATTCTTGATAAAGTGCTGAAACTATTTCATTTCCTCTGTCAACAGCAAGTAAATATTGAATTAAGTCATTAGTGCCAATTGAAAAGAAATCTACAACTTTTGCAAATTCATGCGCTAATACTGCGGCAGATGGAATCTCGATCATAATTCCGAGTTCCATATTGTTGTCGTAGCTCAGCCCTTTTTGTTTAAGCTCTACTTTACACTCTTCAATTATCGCTTTCGATTGATTGACTTCTGAAATTGATGCAACCATCGGGAGCATAAATTTTATATTCTTGTGAACGCTGGCGCGGAGTACCGCTCGTATTTGAGTCTTGAATAATTCTCTATTATCGAGTAAAAACCTTATTCCACGCCAACCCAAAAACGGATTTGCTTCTTTCACGTCAACCGGTAAAATTTTATCTCCGCCAATATCCAATGCTCTGATTATTGCAATATCGGGATAGATTTTTTCTGAAATTTGATTGTACCATTCTGTCTGTTCGTCTTCGGATGGAAATTGATCCATCTCCTCAAACAATTGTTCCGTTCTAACTAAACCGATTCCGTTCGCCCCGTTTTTTACGATAAGATCAACTTCTTCCGAAAGATCTAAGTTTGCGAAAAGCGCAATCTTTTTACCGTCAAGAGTTTCGGCAGGCAAGTCTCTAAGTTGAGTCAATTCTTCATCGTAATCGAGTAAATTTTCGACACGCTGTTTATAGAATACTAGTTGTTCTTCATCGGGTCCAACTACAACTTCACCTCTATACCCGTCAACAATTACAATTTGTCCGTCATTATATTTTTACTGTTGCATCGTGAAGCCCAACTACAGCCGGAATGTGAAGCGAACGCGCAACAATTGCCGCATGCGATGTTAAACCGCCGAAGTTAGTTACATATCCTTTTACATTTGCACGCGAAAAAAGAACTGAATCTGCCGGAGTTAAATTATCGGTTACAACAATTACATCTTGAGTAATTTTTGATTTCCACTTTTTCTTTTTGAGATTACGAATAATCCGGTTTTTAATATCTTCAACATCTTGTGAACGTTCCTTCATATACAGTACGTTCACTTGATCCATTACCTTTTGGTATTTAGTGATCTCATCATTTACTATATATTCAGGATATTTCATTTCATTTTTGATACGCTCTTTTATCGCATCAATTAAAACCGGATCATCCAACATCATAATTTGGGCTTCGAAAATTGCAGCGCGTTTTTCACCAAGTTTATCAATTGCTAAGCTGAAGACTTTCTTTAACTCCCTTTTTGATTTTTCTAAAGCTTCGTCAAGATTTTTAAGTGCCTCATCAACATCATCAATTGAATCAGTTGTGATGGTTTCTTTCTCTTTTTGAAAAAGATATGCTTTTGCAATCGATACGCCGGGCGCTGCCGCAATACCTTTGAAAATATTTGTTTTTTGTTGTCCCATTTTATAACTCGTCAAAACCTCTTTCAAAATAATTAACTATTTCGTTAGCAGCTTCTTCTTCGTCTTCACCGTCAAATGTTAATTTTAATGTTGATCCCTTTTCCGCTGCAAGTGTCATAACGCCAATTATACTCTTCCCGTTAATGTTCAAGTGATCTTTATGGATGAAAGAATTCCGATTTATATTTAGCAGCTAATTTTACAATAGTTGCTGCCGGCCGCGTATGAAGTCCTGCGTTATTTATAATTTTGACTTCTTTTTCAATCATTAATTTATTCTATTAACTAATTTGTGAGTAAGCCAAGTTAAAATGTCTCTTGACTGAGAATCAGAAACTTTTTGTACGCATTTTAAAGCATTTTCTGAATATTTTCTAATTTCTTTTTTAGCATCTTCAAAAACGCCTAATTTTTCATAAAGCCGCCGGTATTTGTCTACTTGGCTTTTACGTATTCCTTTTTTATCGATTACTGCTTTTAGTAATTTCTTGTCCTCGCCCTTTGCTTTCTCTAGCGCTTTTAAGAAGAGATAAGTTTTCTTTCCTTCAATTAAATCACCACCGACTAACTTACCAAATTTTTGTTGATCACCGGTAATATCCAGTAAATCATCCTGAAGTTGAAAAGCCAATCCCAAATTTCTACCAAATTCTGCCATATTTTGGACTTCAGAATTTTTTCCACCAACTATCTTTGCACCTATGTAGCAGCACATTTCGGCTAAAGCGGCTGTTTTCTTTTCAGATCATCATTAAATATTCGTCAATTGAAACGTCCTTACGAACTTCAAAATCCTTGTCGTAACTTTGTCCTTCGCAGATTTCGATAATTCCTTGAGTAAAATTGTCAACGATTTCATTTATATTATTTTTGCAATCTTTGGTAAGATAAAGATATGAAACCGCCATCAAATTATCGCCGGATAGTATTGCGATATTTTCATCATACTTTTTGTGAAGACTCGGTCTGCCCCGGCGGATATCTGCATTATCCATTATATCATCGTGAATAAGGGTAAAGTTGTGTAGAATCTCCACTGCTAAAGCTGCGTTATAAACTGAAGAAAATTTTCCGCCAACTGCTTTTGCAGAGATTAAGACTAAAAATGGTCTCAATCTTTTTCCGCCGGTTTCAAGTGCATAAGCACATGGATCGTATAATGATTTTGGCAGATTTTTTACAAAAGCCGATTTTAATTTTTTCTCAATTTTTTCTTGTTCTTTTTGGTAGAGACTTTCAATTTGTTTTTCGTTCATAAAGTTCTTCTATTTATAGAATTCCGATTTGTGAATAAGTTTTTTCGTTTTAAGAGCTTCAATATTCTTCGACCCGGTTAAGTACATTATTTTCTTAACATCATTGAACCAGCTTTCAATTTGAGTAACAACACCGTCGACTCCTTCGTTCATTACCGTCAATAAAACCGAGCGTGCCGAGCCGGCCAAGTCACCGCCAAGCGAAATAGACTTTGGCAATATCTAGCACCATTTGAAATTCCCCCGGAAGCGATAAGCAAAAAATCATATTTCTTTTTCAGAGTTTTAACCTCTCGCAAGCAATATGCAGTTGGTAAACCCCAGTTTCTAAAATATTCATGCTCTTCTTTGTTTCTTAACAATTCAACTTGTGACCAACTTGTACCGCCTGCACCGGCTACATCAATTCCCCTTACACCTGCGTTGAGTAATTTTTTTGCAGCGGATTTACTTATACCGGATCCTACTTCTTTTACGATAATCGGTACATCTAATTTATTAGCGAGTTTTTCAAGTTGTTTTAATAACCCTTTGAAATTTGGTTCACCGTTTATTTGAATTAATTCTTGAAGCGGGTTCACATGAATAACCAATGCAGCCGCATTTACTAAGTCGATAATTTTTTGATAGGGTTCGATTTTTTTAATTTGCACAACTTGTGCCGCACCGATGTTTGAAAGTACGGGAACATTTACGGCATTTCTGTTTAATTACATCAAAGGTTGAGTGAAATTCGTTGCCTTCTAAAGCTTGCCGTTGACTTCCAACTCCAATCGGAATGTTAAGTTTTGAAGCAGCAATTGCAAGTTGTTCGTTTATCTTTTTAGCTTCCTCTGTTCCACCCGTCATACAGGAGATATGAGGAATGGATAATTTATCTTTTGCATCGAGAAAATTTAGTCGATAAATCGATATTATCAAATTCAACTTCAGTAATCGCATTATGCTCAAATTCGTAAAACTCGAAACCGGTCGTTTTCTCAGAGAACCCAACATCTTCATTAATACATAATGAAATATGGTCTCTTTTACGTTTAGAAGTTTCGGAGCTTTGTTTTGTCATAATTAATTAAATTTTTTGATCAATTTACCTTTTTTATCGTAAAGATTCGATACCTTCATTTCTTTACGCACGGAGTTAATTAGAATTAGCTCTTCTGAATTGAGCAATTCCTCTAAAGAGATTTCCTTTTCAATTATATTATCATTTGTATCTAAAATAAATTGGCGATAACAGCCATTTAGAATTCCGGAATTAACGGACGGTGTAATATAGCTTATCTTTCAGTTCTGAGCTAAGATATTTGTGATTGCTCCTTCCGCTAAGTTTTTCATTTTCGTTGAAGTAAATCACTTCATCGTAACCTTTGGTTTTGTACTTGTTGCAATTCTTCGTCATATTATTTTCTGTTAGTCGTTTTAAAGTATTGAAATCGTTGATTGCTGTTAATTTGATTCGGTGAAATTATCACAGATAAATTCTTTTTTTGCTGATCTAATTCAGAAATCTTAAATGAAATATTTCCCCACTTATTTAAAGACAACCTCATTTTATACTTTTTAGTTTCATTTAGATTTTTCTATTTCCTGCTTGATACTTCGTCTTATTATTTTTTCATCAAATCAGAAAGAGAAAATAATCTGCGGTTTGTGATAATCTTTTCATATGATATTCCAATAGAAATACTTCATTTTTCTCAATCGAACATCGATTCAAAAATTTCAAAGTACTCTACGGGTTCATTGTAAGAACTTTGCTTTAAGAAGCACTTCTTCATATTCATTCTCCGGAATCACTGTCCCAAACAATACCGCTTCCGATCCCGAGCGAACAATTTTTTGTTTTCTTATTAACAGCAATTGTACGGATTGCTACGTTAGCAATTGAATAATCCTCTGGTGAATATTCCGATCAGCCCTGTGTAAATGCCTCTCGTTTCTTTTTCGATATCGTTTATTATTTCCATTGTCCTTAATTTGGGAGCACCGGTTATCGATCCGCTTGGGAATAAGTTTTTAATAATTTCTGAAATTCTTTTCTCTCTTAATTTACCTTTAACTTCTGAAGTTAGTTGAAAAATTGATTCGAACTTCTCAATATTATATTGATTAGTGACTTTCACCGAATCGAAGTGACAAAGTTTTCCTATATCGTTCCTCAACAAATCTACAATCATTACATTCTCTGCTCTATCCTTTTGACTGCTGGTTAATTCCTGCATTTTATTTTGATCTTGTTCGATATTGTAGCCACGTGAGATTGTACCCTTCATTGGCTTTACTTTTATTTCATCATCTATGAATATCAAAAAACAGTTCCGGCGAAGATGAAATGATGAATTCATCACCGAGATTTATTAATGCACTATACTCAGCAGACTGTGAAAAAATAAGCTGGCACAAATAGTTGGGTGATTGTTCCGATTAGTTTGAAATTAGATTTAATAGTGTAATTAACTTGGTAAGTATCGCCTTCTTTTATTTTTTGACTTATGTAATCAACATTCTTAATGATATTCTCTTTTTGTCAGTGTTTAACTTAAAATGACTGATCAAATCATTCCGCTATAAACTTCATCAATGACCGGAATAGTCTAGTTCACTCGAATTTATTTTTATTAATATAATTTTGATCGGTAATTAAAAAATGTGCAAGTGATTTTTCACTTGTCCGGTACTAGACGAATTCAATCTTTCTTCCAACAAATAACCAAATTCATAATCAATCAGACCAACAACAATTTTATTTGAGCTAATTTCTTTATCAACACTTGCAAGCACATCCGATAACTGTTCGGTTCCGGTAATATTAATTGATTTTTCAAATTTTTTGAATAGATAAGTCTTACCATCTTCGTACAAATTCGGTGTGTAAAAAAGTGCACTAAATGGATTTTGTTCAACGTATTTTATCAGTTCTATTAATTTCATTTTAGTCATTTGGAATGGGAACAAAGTTACAAAATATTGGGGATTTATAAATTTTTAAGTTAATTTTGACGCTGTTGTTACTTCTAATTGAAGGTGTAAAATGTCGAAACCCCGTCTAAGTTTTTGGCAAATCTGGAATATGAGTTTTCGGTTTTCTCGGTATTCAATTCGGGTTTGCACTTCAAAACGCCAATGTCTCAAGAATATTTGAAACTCTCGGTGCAAGCATAGATGATATTCCAATCCTTTGGATTGCTGCCCCGGTAACCGGTTTAATTGTACAACCAATTATTGGACACATTAGCGACAGAACGTGGAACCGGCTCGGAAGAAGGAGACCGTTTTTTCTAATTGGTGCAATCCTTGCATCCGCTGCACTTTTTGTAATGCCTAATTCACCCGTATTATGGGTCGCAGCCGGCATGCTTTGGATAATGGACGCATCAATAAATATTTCGATGGAACCTTTTCGTGCATTCGTTGGTGATATGCTTCCTTCCGAACAAAGAACGGTCGGTTTTTCGATGCAAAGTTTTTTCATTGGAACCGGAGCAGTGATTGCTTCAGCTTTACCTTACATAATGACAAATTGGTTTGGTGTCAGTAATACCGCACCTTCAGGAGAAATTCCGGAATCAGTTAAATTTTCTTTTTACATCGGCGGCGCTGTCTTTTTTGTTGCTGTTCTCTGGACGGTTATAAGTACTAAAGAATACTCCCCGGAACAACTTGAAAAATTTGAGGAGGAATCGGAAGACGAACAGAGAGATATTTCCGAAATCGAAATTACAACTCCTCCAAATAAATTTTAAAAGATGGTGTTATTTGGTTCATTATCAACTCATTCCTATTTATTATTTTCGAATTTTTTATTTACATGGATTATGGTTTGATGGTTTTCTTCGGTGGCGGCGCCGCATTCGGGTTATTGCAAATTATAAGCGGACTATTAGCCAATTCGGGAAAAGAGAAAACCGGTTTAGTCGTTATTCTAAATGACCTCTACCATATGCCAAAGACAATGATCCAACTTTCTTATGTTCAATTTTTCTCCTGGTTTGCTTTATTCGCCATGTGGATTTATACCACCCCGGCCGTGACACGCCATATTTACAATACAACCGATCCAACTTCCGCCGCTTACAATGAAGGAGCAGATTGGGTGGGAGTTTTAATGGCAGTCTATAACGGTTTTGCGGCTGTGATGGCTTTCTTTTTAGTCTGGTTATCCAAACGAATGTCCCGGAAATCTGTTCACGCTATTAGTCTGATTTGTGGCGGCATAGGTTTAATTTCGTTTTATGTAATTCAAAATCCAAATATATTATTGATTTCCGAATTAGGAATCGGGTTGGCTTGGGCATCAATTTTAGCAATGCCGTATGCTATTCTCACCGGTTCACTACCATCCAAAAAGATGGGTGTTTACATGGGTATTTTTAATTTCTTTATAGTTATTCCACAAATAACAGCTGCCGCTATTTTAGGATTTTTTGTTAAAGATTTATTTGAAGGTCATGCAATTTATGCGCTTGTTCTTGGCGGTGTTTCAATGTTTATAGCGGCACTACTCGTTGCACGTGTAGATGATGAAGACGAAAAATAATTTGGGGTATCAAAAAGGTTTATGAAAATTATAAGTTTTGAAGGAATTGACGGAACGGGAAAAACAACTCAAATAAATTTACTGCACCAATATTTGGTAGATAAGGGTTTTACAGTTAATGTAAGATCATATCCGGTTTATGATTCTTTTTTCGGGAAAGAAATTGGAAACCAATTGAGTGGAAAAGACACAGAACATAATATAGACCCGAAATCAATGGCGCTTTGGTATGCTATGGATAGATGGAAGGATAGCAAAGATTTTATTGAGACGGATGGAAAAACCGATATTCTGCTTTTGAATAGATATACTCTGTCAAATATGGTTTATCAAGTTATACGAGCCGGCGATTCCGACTCACTTGCCTTATGGATAGAAGAGCTTGAACACAACGTGTTGCAACTCCCCCGTCCGGATTTGTACTTGATTTTTGATCTTCCTTTTGAGTTAGCATTAAAGAATAACAAAAGTAAAGGAAAGCGTGAATATATCGACAGCGAAATTGATATTTATGAGAAAGATATAAAACTGCAAACAAAAGCACGAGAGTTATATCTGCGCTACGGGATGCGCCAGAAGAACGCAAATGTTATCGAGTGTTTTTCCGGTGAAGAAATGATATCTATCGAAAATATCTTTAATTCGGTTCAGGAAGAAGTCGACAGTATAATTTAATTAATATTTCATCACAACCAATTCAACAACATACTTAAATTGGTAATTAGCTCCATTTTCAATTTCCGAAGTATCATTTAACATAATCGTTACAACTCGAGGATTATTTTTTGCGTCTTCACTCCAAGTAACTGAATTCATTGTTTCAGAACTTTTTGCTTCTTCTTTTTTCCAACCATTCGTTAAGCAACTTTGCATTGATGAAACAACCGATCCGAATTTACCTTTTGCATCATTTAGATCATCACCTTCATAATACAAAGCAACGTAGGCGGCATCATCACTGTTTATGAAAGCATCAATTGATCCTTCCAATTTATGTAATGACCTATTAGATGGAATTGTCTGCGGGAAAATAAAATATGCATTAGAATGTGCTAAGATAAAATTAAGACCAGTACAAAAATCTGACTCGTCACTTAGAAATAATGAAGCAGGATCCGCAAATGCATATTGCAGAAAATATTTACCTTCGGAAGTGCTGTCGCCAAGGACATATAATAACCATTCACCAGATTCGGGAACCTTCAATCCCATCGTGATAAAATCATCTCCCCTCGCAGATGCCTGCTGATACTTTGTATCATTGGGAGTAACGAGAACGAGCGAGGGACTAAAATCTTCAGAGAATACAATAAAGTGCACCCTTTCACCTTTGTTCAGCGGTAGTTGAAAACCATCGTACCTTCCGAAGTTTTCTTTATATAAATCTTTCGTAGTTAATTCCCCTTCGATTTTCTGATACTCAACGTAAAATTCTTGCGCGTTGGATAAAATAATGGTTGCGAGTATTCCGAATAAAAACTTTTAAACATATTCCCTCTAATTAGATTTTTGTTCTTCCGGCTCTTGATCTTCTTTTACCATGAACCATAGTACTGAGGATATAGCTAGTGTCACTGCGCTTATAATAAAGATCAAGTTTTTATCAGATGCTTCACTTACTGCCTGTCCGACACCAAAACTTGCAACAAGCTGCGGCAGCACAACAGCTAAATTAAACAACCCCATAAAAAGCCCCATTTGAGATTGATCTACTTTCTGCGACATAATAGCAAAAGGTAAACTAATCGTCGCCGCCCAGCCGACACCCAAAACACCCATTAAAATATAAATAGTGATTGGAGTAAATCCGAAGAATATCATGCCGGCATATCCCGCAGCCATTATACCAATACACGCTGCGTGGGTTTTTACTCTGCCAATTTTACGAGTGATTGGTTCTAAAACGAACGCAGGCAAAATTGCCCCAACCGCATTTAATATTAAAAAGCTGATTGAAACTACACGACCCATTTCCACTTGAATATCGTTGCTTATTACATCACCTGTGCTGTAACCGTAAACTTTGTATTGAACATAAGCAAACATGTAAACAAACATGGTTTGGATTCCGAGCCAAGTAAAGGAATGAGCCGCCAATACTTTTTTGAAACCGACAATTCCACGTTTCTTTTTCGTCATTCCATCTGATGAGGCAATTATTACCTTGATGATAAAGAACATGGTAATGCCGAAGCAGATAATCTCTACATAATAATTATCCATTTTGAAGTTAATAACGCGTGCGGTTAACGCATATACGGCATAAATTAGGAATCCCATAAAGGTCTGATGTTATTTAAAATTTCTAAAGCAGACGAGTTATCAGTCCCTTCGTCACCTTCTTCATCAGCAGATTTTGGTAATTCCCTTGGTTCTTTAATAAAAATAGGAGGTAGAATTGAAAGTACTAAAACAAGAATAACACCTGTGTAGATCAAAATATAATTATCCCAAACAGCTCCGATAACGTAGGCGAGTACACCAAACGAGCCGGAGATTGTCTGCATCCAAGCATAACCTTTTGTCCGTTCGGTGCCTTCCGGAGTTACATCGGCAATAATTGAGCGCGTTGGGTTAAAGCTGATATTAATTGCTAAGTCTAAAGTAAGTGCAACTGCAATTGCTACACCAAGTATTCCTTCTAAACCGAGTGATGTTGTAATAATGTCAATGTTCGGTAATGTTAAAAGCATCATCGCAGCTAAAAACCCACCGATAAAAATGAATGGTCTCCTTCTTCCTTTCCAAAACCAAACTTTATCGCTAATCAATCCTACTATTACTTGTCCGAGTATGCCTGCAATTGGTCCGGCAGCCCAAACTAATCCCACATCATGAATTTCCAAACCATATTGTGTGCTCAAAATCCAGCTTAGCGCTGCAATCTGAATTGACAATGCAAATCCCATTGCAGTAGCCGGTAAAGCGAGCAGCGCATAGAATGTGTTTGAGAGTTTTTTCTGAATTTCTATCATGCTATTCTCTGAAAATTAGATTTTCTAATTTAATAAATAAATTTTTGAAGTTTTTGGGGAAAGTATGAGATTTTTTTCGTTTGTATAATCAATTATCTCATCGTTAAATAAATCTATTAATTGATCGGCATTGTTTAACTCACTTTCCATTCGTGAAAGGTTTACCTCAAATTCTTCTTCATTATTGTTAATTACAATCATGAATTTTTGATCTTCGTTTTCTTTGAAGTAAACATACGTTTCATCCACCGGATAGAAATGAGTTAATTTACCCGTGGCTAATGGTTTGTATACTTTCCTCAATTCTATCAACTTCTTTAAATGATTGAAAATGTTGTTTTCAATTTCTGTTCTTTCTTCTTTTGTAAATGCATTTCTCTCATCGCCAATAAACCCACCGGGGAATGGTTTTCTAATTTTACCGTGACCATCACCTTCGTTAATACCAATCTCTGTACCATAAAATATTTGTGGAATTCCTCTTGTCGTTAAGAGAATTGTTAATGCAATTTTGAATTTTTCATAATCACCGTCAGCAAGATACATTCCTCTATCAACATCGTGGTTATCAATAAACGGCATAAGATTTTGAGGATTTGAATAAAGCAGATCTTTCGCTAGTGTATTATAAATATCATAAAGACCGCGTTCGTCTTTTAAGTATCTTGCAAAGCTGTCACGCATTCCAAAATCAATTACTGACGGCAAATGAGTGTTGAAATCTTTTACTTTTGAGTTTGCTTGAAATCCGGCGAGAAAGGCGGGTTCTCCGGTCCATATCTCCCCTACAATGTTGAAGTTCGGATACTCTTCTAAAATTACTTTTGCCCAGTTTGACATAAATATTTGGTCGGAGTACGGTAGGTATCTTCTCTGATTCCGTCAATTCCGGAATACTCAATCCACCAAATTGTGTTTTGTATTAAATAATTAGCAACAAACTCATTTCTCTGATTAAGATCGATCATGTAATCAGTGAACCATCCTTCGGAGTTTAACTCTCTTGCCGAATCGTTGCTGTATATATCAACTATGGAAGTTTTGTTGTGATTTGCGTTTTCGTGATGTTCTACCGTTCCGTTTATCCATGATTCAAAAGGTAAGTTGCTCACCCAAGGATGATTGATTCCGATGTGATTCGAAACGTGATCATAAATTACTTTAATTCCTTTTTCGTGTGCCTTGTTTACTAGTTCTTTATAAAGCTCGTTTGACCCAAATCGTTCATCAATTTTATATAAATCTGTGGAAGCATACCCGTGATAACTCATGTACATATCATTTTCTAGGGTTGGAGTTAACCAAATTGCAGTGATTCCTAAATCACTTAAATAATCTAGTTTGTCAATTACTCCTTGCAGATTCACCACCATGTCTCCCGTTAAGTGATCTATACTTAAATTCATCTCTTGAATTTTCAAGTGTGTCATTTGAAGCATCACCGTTATTGAATCGATCAACGAAGATCAAATAGACTACATCTTCATTTGAGAAACCTTCATGATTTTGAGGATTAAATTCTCGCTGCTTGAATTCATATTCAAGAATTTCTGTGTGATCATCACTTGTTAGATTTAACTCATAGTTGCCTGGAGTTAGAGAAGTGTCCAAAGCAACATCTACAAAAAGATATTTTTGATTATCTGTTTCGGTGAAATTAATTATATCCAGCCCGGGTTGATTAAAACTAATTTCTATTCCGGTTAGATTTTCACCATAAATCATGAGCTGAAGTGTATCCCATTTCATACCAATCCACCAATTAGGAGGATCGATTTTATCAACGATAAAATTTTTTGCAGCCAGGTTTAAGGCTAGGGCAAATAGAGAAATAATAATTGTCTTCGATAATCTTTTCATAAAGGAATTGATTCCACTTTTTCAAATCCGAAAATAAGGTTTTTGTTTCAATCTTGCTTCATTTTTTGATTTGAGTATGAATACAATCTTTCATAATAAACAACTTTATTTGCTCAATAATTGCATTTTAGCTACTTTCAAAATAGATTTGCTTTCTTGATCTATGGAAGAAACTAGAGAAAAAAATATTACAGTAAACCGGAAGGCGAGACACGAGTACCATGTAGTTCAGGTTTTTGAAGCTGGTATTGTTTTGACCGGAACAGAAGTAAAGTCTTTGCGTGAAGGCAAAATATCTTTAGCCGATAGCTATGCCCGGGTTAACAACGGTGAAGTATGGCTTCTCAATGTTCATATTAATGAATACTCTCAGGGAAACATTAACAACCATGATCCTACGAGAGAAAGAAAATTGTTATTGCACAAAAGCGAGATAAAAAAACTGCAAAAAGCAGTTCACGAAAAAGGAAACACTCTTATTCCACTTAGATTTTACTTTAAAGAAGGTAAAGTAAAAGTGGAATTGGCAATAGCCAAAGGTAAAAGAGTTTATGATAAACGCGAAGATATTGCGAAAAAAGATATGAAACGTGAATTAGAGAGAAAAATAAAATACTAATACGGAGCAATAAAAATTGAGTTCAACAAAATTTCCATCCATCGAAGAACAATTAAAAATTATCAAACTCGGTACATCCGAAATTATTCCAGAAGATGACTTAATCAAAAAATTAAAAAGCTCAAAGCAAGAAGGTAAGCCGTTAAACATAAAATTAGGATGTGACCCAACCAGACCCGATCTCCACCTTGGGCATGCGGTTGTCTTAAGAAAATTGGCACAGTTTCAACAACTCGGTCATCAAGCAATTTTGATTATTGGTGATTTCACAGCAATGATTGGCGATCCATCAGGGAAAAATACAACTCGCCCCCCGCTTTCATTTGAAGAGGCACGGGAAAACGCAAAATCCTACTGGGAGCAAGCTTCAAAAATTCTTGATCCTGAAAAAACAAAAATCGTCTATAATTCTGACTGGCTCGGTAAAATGAATTTTGATGATGTCATAAAACTTTCTTCAAAATATACAGTTGCACGAATGCTTGAACGTGATGATTTTACAAATCGCTACAAAAACGGTGTCTCAATTTCAATGCACGAAATTTTGTATCCACTTGCCCAAGCGTATGATTCCGTTGCAATTGAAAGCGATGTTGAACTTGGTGGAACTGATCAAAAATTTAATTTGCTTGTAGGCAGAGATATTCAGCGCGAATACGGAATTGACCCTCAAGTTATTTTAACAATGCCCCTTTTAGTCGGTACCGACGGTGTTGAAAAAATGAGTAAATCGTACGATAATTACATAGGCATTGACGATTCTCCAAAAGATATTTTTGGAAGAACACTTTCAATTCCCGATAATTTGATTTATACTTATTATGAACTTACAACAGATCTCAACCTAGAAGAGCTGGCAAAAGTTAAAGAAGATTTGGAAGTAAACAATGTTAATCCACGTGATATAAAAAGAAACTTAGCTAATAAATTAGTTGGTATGTATCACAGTGAAGAGGCAGCAATTGCTGCCGAGAAAGAATTTGACAAAATATTTATCAATAAAGATATACCGGATGAAATTCCGGAAATGGAAATTTCAACAAACTCAATAAATATTGTTGACCTAATTGTTGATGTTAACTTCGCCCCATCAAAAAGTGAAGCAAGAAGATTAGTGAAACAAGGTGGAGTTTCAATTGACGGTAAAAAGATATCCGACTTTAATGAAGAAGTCTCGCTCAGTGGTGAAAATGTTTTGAAGGTCGGAAAAAGAAAATTTATTAAACTCATCTCAAATTAAAGGAGGGATATAAATTGTACGTTCCCACTAGAATATTCTTTACTAAAGGTGTCGGAAGACACAAGGAATATTTAGCATCATTTGAATCCGCTCTGCGTGATTCCCAAATTGAAAAATTTAATTTGGTTACTGTAAGCAGCATCTTTCCTGTTGGCTGTAAACGAATTCCCGTTGAAAAGGGATTAGATGAATTATCCCTGGGACAAATTGTACATTGTGTGATGGCAAGAAACGCAACTAATGAACCAAACAGGTTAATCGCTGCCTCAATCGGTGTTGCACGTCCAACCGATAAAAGTAATTATGGATATTTATCCGAACATCATCCGTATGGTCAAACCGGTAAGTTTGCCGGAGATTATGCAGAAGATTTGGCGGCTTCAATGCTTGCTACAACTTTGGGTATCGATTTTGATCCTGATAAAGCTTGGAATGAAAAAGAACAAGTATTCAAAATGTCCGGCAAAATTGTTGAGACGTATAATGTTACTCAGTCTGCAAGAGGTGATAAAAACGGATTGTGGACTACGACGATTGCAGCCGCAATTTTGTTGCCTTAGTACATAAGTTCTTAATTATGATTACATATCTTAATCTTGCTTTTAATCTTAATCTTACTCTTTTGGAAATTTGATTAAGATTAAGAGAAGATTAAGAATAGAATACAGCACAGTATTTTTGAAAAATAGTACTTAGTTTTTAGAGGAGTGTGTTAAAAGAAATATAATTTTAATATACTCCCCTTTTCTTCATACCCAGCAAGTGAATTAACATCGCAGAGATCACGCCAATGATCATTGGTTCGATTTCATAACCCAACCACTAATTATTGACGAATCCCTTAGGAACATCCAAATTGAGCTGACGGTAAAAGCAGTTATTATTTCTGTAATTGCAAATTTTTTACTCACAGAAAATTTTTCGTAATAACTTCCGATTATCAGAAAAATAAGCGACGGTATCAAGAGACTTCCGATTGTGTACCAGATCTCAATTACCGAAGGAATTAATATCGCCAATAGTATGGCAACTCCTCCGGAAACAACCAATCCTATTTGAGTGTATTTCACTGCATTGATATTTTTGGAAAAATACTTTACGGCAATATCTTTACTGAAAGTTGTGGCACTGAGAAATATAAAACTATTTAGCGTTGAAAATATTGTTGCAAACAATGCAGCATAGAATAATCCCTTTAAACCGGGAGTTAAAATTTCTTCTGCTAATAACGGATAAGCTAATACCGGATTATCAATTTCACCTAAGACTGCTCTTGAGAACAAACCGGTTGATGTAGTGAGAAAATCGAAGAAAATCCAAATGACGACAGATATAACTATTCCTTTAACAGCAACAGAACCACTTTTTGCCGCGTAACATCTTTGATGAAAGCCGGGATCAGCGAATGTCCAGAGTGCAATTAAAAACCAAACAATAATAAATAACGGCGAGAACCCGCCGGTTGGTTTAAGATGAAGCGGTGGTAGTTTCTCAATTAGATAATCTGTGGTTCCAAAATTATTGATCGCAACTACAACAATGATTATAAAACCGATAAACATTACAAAGAATTGCAATACATCGACCCAAAGATTTGCTCTAAACCCTCCTTTGAACAAATATATTGCTGATAAAGTTAATCCGATTAATAACCCGTAAAATAATTGAACATCGAATAGGAGTGCAAGTAAACTGCCGATCATCAATAAATACGGAGCGGGTGATACGAGAAGGAAGATAATAACGGATGCTATTAAACTAACTTTTCTTCCATAGACTATTTCTAACTTTTCCGGGATAGTAAATAGCGAAGCATTCCGAACTTTCTTTGCAAAATAAATGGCGAAGAGAATTGCAAAGATATAATAAGGCAAACCTTGCGTTACCCAACTTACAAGCCCGAATCTATATGAAAATTCACCTACTCCGAGAATCCCGCCGTACCATGTACTGACTGTTGTAGTTACGAAAAGAAAAAGACCGACCTTTCTGCCGAAAGCAAATAGTCTTCGTCCGAAACTTCTTTTTTATAACTGAAAAGAAAACCAATGAGCGGAACGGCAATAAAGAAAAGTAAAATTACAATTATGTCTAAACTATCCAAAGAAACCATTTTTACGCATCTCATTAAATTCACGAATCACAAATACTCTTCCTTTTTTAATATCAAGCTCAATTGAGGAACCCATGGCTAAGTTGCTCGTACTTTCTTTTTCACCAAAAGGCAATTTAGAATCTTTTAAGGGGTATTTAAGCCCCAATGCAGAAATAGTAGTTTTATCATCAAATCCGTAGATAGAAATGATTTCTCCGGGATTTGTATTCAGACAAACCTTTCCGCTGTAAACTTTTAAAAATGATTTTTTATGAAGAATTGAAACATCGATCTTTGGATTAAATTTAAGAGTAATTCCTAAGTTACAGAATGTATGATCTAACCGATCTCCGGTCGCACCGAGTAAAATAACTTCATCATATTTTAGCTTGATAGCTAATTTTATTGCTTTCTCAACGTCGGTATCATTTTGACGCGTATACTTTATTATTTCGGATTTTTTCTTGTAGTGATTCAATGTTTCCTTTTTAATAGAATCAAGATCGCCAACTATGTAATCCGGTATTAAATGTAATTTATGAGCTGAGTTTGCTCCTCCGTCAGCACAGATTAATGTTTCGTATCCATGTTTTTGGAGGAACAAAATTTCAGATTTTTTAGGTACTTCACCGTTTGCAAGAATCAGACACTTTTTCAATTATAGCCCTAATGTTATTCCAAATAAAAAGTTTCTTTCGGCAGCAGGAAAAATTCTTTACCGGCCGCATGCGCTGCATAAAGATTATCAAAAATATTATTTATCTGAGCAAATAGCCGAACTTTTTTGAATACCGGCTCAACTGAAAACTGATAATTAAGAATTGCGTTCGCAACAAAATAGGACTCAACTAAATTATCCGAATAATCGATTATGCCGGGATATTCATTTAAAAACTCAGCGAGTTTATCGCCATAGTTATCAGAATAATATTCACCAACATATTTACCAAATAATTGAAGTGATAAATCTTTATAATGGAATCTAAGAATTGCATTCAACGTAACCTCAGGAAAGCCCGCAATCTGATTATTCAGTTAAGTCCAATTCCACAACTTCTGATAGATTTGAATTAGGATTCGTATAATTCAAATACGTGCTTCCGTCTTGAACATAATTTTTACTGTAAGCGCCGTTAAGTGTAAAATCAATATTATCAATTAACTTTACCGTTCCGGTAAACTCTATACCGGTATGAACCGTGTTTTCAATATTTCCGGTTATCGGTTGTCCAAATCTATCTAATTGACCGCTGTTTACAATTTCATCATCAAACTGCATGTAATAAAAGTTGAGGGATAACGACATTTTATCAGCCATGTAAGTTGTTCCCAGCTCGAGATCATTCATAGTTTCGGGATTTACCAATGGCTTACTAAAATCATATGAACCATCTGCACGCTGTTCAAATTGAGGAGTTGCTCCCCCGCTTGATTCCGCAGCGTCGTAATATGTTTTTAACCTTGGTTCACGGGATACACGAGCGAATGAAATATAAGAGTTAAGCCGCTCATTAAATTTATAGTTAATCCCGACTTTCGGATTGAGAAAGGTATTATCAATCGTAAATTCGTTATCCAAATATTTCTCATTTTCAATTTTATATTTGTGATACGCAAGCTGTAGTTCAGCCAATAAATTGATTCTTTCGTTTAATTGATAATTTTCATGCACGAAAGCATTTAAAATATCTTTTCCGCCCTCGTAATAATAATATCTGTAATCTTGAGTTATTCCTTCCGGCAGATTTTCACCGTAACGAAGTGAACCCCAGTGAACCGAACTATGTTTTCTTAATTCTACTCCGGTAATTAATTCACCATTTCCATGATCCCATTGGAGACGCGGGATAATTCCGTATTGAGTATTTTCTACCATCGCACGGATTAATACATTTGTTGGATTTTCATCTAAATCAAAACCGTTATCACTTGTTAAACGGAAGTATGAGCTGTCCGCCCAAGAGCCGTCATAGTCGAAAAATCCATCACCCAGAATGAGAAATGTTGCGTTATTTAACGTAAGGTTTTCACTAATCTTAATTTCATTGAGCAATTCAAAATGAGGTTGTGAAAAGTTCTCTATTTCATCCGGTCTGCGTTGTGCTTTGAAAGTGTATTCACCATCTTCCGCCAACCAGAACGAGAGATTTTCTCTTCTCAATTCTCGATCATCAATCACAAATTTTGGTAAACCGTTATAGACTAAGCCGTCGGAAATTGGACCTCCGTAAAAGTTTACTTGAGTTGTAACGTTTTCGTCGTAGCGGACAGCCGAAATGTGATAAGAATTAAAATCAGCCCAGCTTTGATGTCTGTACCCCGAGCTGAGTATTTTCCCGAGCTTTGCATAAATTGAATATTTATTATCGATTAATCCGCTGGAAAAGATGCGCTGTATTTCCGTGTATGGTAGCTTCCATAACTGGCTGATAGATCAAATTGTTGAACGTCTGAAAAGGTTGAGGTTATTATATTGATTGACCCACCTATTGCGGGATAGCCAACCACTCCGGAACCCGATCCGCGCTGAACTTGAATTAGTTCGGTGCTTCCAAGCAGGTTTGGTAAATCCAACCAATAAATATTATGATCTTCCGGATCATTTTGTGGAATACCATTTACCGAAATTGAAATTCTTCGTTGTCCGAACCCTCTCAAACTCAAATAATTATATCCAATTCCGTGACCGGATTCAGAGTAAAAAGTAGAGTTTGGTAAGTAACTTAAGAATTCCGGTACATCTTGGACGTTATATCTCTCTTGAATTTCTTCGCGTTTTATTTTCGAAAAAGTAATAGGTGAGTAACCTTCTTTCCCGATCATTGCATTTACTAATACAGATTGACTCGTTAACACCTTCGGTGTTAAGTAAATAGTTTTATTCGCTATTGAATTATAATCGGCAACAGAAATTTTTTCGGTTTCAAAGCCAATAAAACTTACTCTCAGAATATCATCATCACTAAAATCTCCGGTTAGTTTGAACTGACCGTTTCTATCTGTTGGCGCACCGATATTTGCTCCTTCAATCAGAATATTGGCGTTATTGTAGCGGCGAATTTGCATTTAAATTGTATACGTAATCCTGTTAAGAGTATTTTGTGGATATGACTGCTGCAGTTAGCAGCAGTAAAAATAAAATGAAGCGTTTCATATGTCTCTCCTTTCTTTTAATAGATATAAAAAAAGCCGATTCCCAAAAAACGAAAACGGCTGAGAGACATAACGTCCTCACCGTTTTCCTACGCTGGTATTATCCAGATCAGGTTCCAGGGTGTGATCTCAGTCCATCTAAAGACGGACACCCCTAACGGCTACTAATTTTTCAATACTATAAGAACTTAATTAAGAATTTTTAATTCAACACCGGGACGAATTCTATCATTATTCAACTCATTCCAAGTCATTATATCTGCAACGCGCATCTTGGTATTTCCTGGCTATATGTCCAAAGGGATTCTCCCTCTTTCACTTTGTGTAATTTAGCATTATTTCCCGGATTTGCAAAATGTTATTTCCTCTTTTTCCGAATTGACATCTCTTGATGTTTTGTTTGGATATAAAACTAATTCTTGACCAATATTTATTCTGCTTCCAATTAGATTATTCCAATCTCTAATTTCGGAAGAATAGATTTTATATTTCTCTGCTATATGACCAATTGTATCGCCTTTCTTTACAACATACATCACTGATCCGTCAGTATCTGTTTTGAATTCTTTGGAAGTTGTTATACCGGAATTTTCGATTTCACTTTCAGAAAGATTAGTATAAATTTTCAAACTCTTTCCGGCAATAATTTTATTACTCGATAAGTTGTTCCACTTTCTTATATCAGCATTTCTAACACTATATTTGGTCGCAATATCACTCATGGTGTCACCGGATTTAATAGTGTAATTTATTACGTTTGCGGTAGAAGTGTTTGTCGTGTTATCTCCGTAAGAACTTACAGTTTCATCTCCTCTTACTCTTAGAGTTTTACCGGCAATAATTCTACTTCCGCTAATGTTGTTCCAATTTCTTAATTCGGCAATAGTTACTCCGAATTTTTCGGCAATTTTACCAAGACTGTCACCACGCTTAACTCTATAAGTCGTAAAGTTTGAATTACCCGAATCATTCGATGAATTTGAGGCAACGTAATTTTTGTCTTCACCTACATATATCTCTAGTGATCTACCAGTAATTATTCTATTGCTGCGGAGGTTATTCCATCTTTTTATTTGACTTACCGGAACACCATATTTATATGAAATTGTAGAGAGTGATTCACCACGTCTAATTTTATGTTTTATCCAAGACCCCTCTGAATCTGCATAGATCAATCTTGTCTTTTGTGTTTTTGATAAGTCGTCAATACCGGCATAAAAGTCTTTGTTCTCCGATGGTACATATAGATTTAATTGCTGCCCGACAATAATTGTACTCGTATATGGAAGATTATTCCAGTTACGAATATCAGAAACACGCACATCAAAAATTTCTGCTAAATCTACAAGTTTATCACCTGATTTAACCGAGTAAGTAACTAATTCTTTACCTTCCGGAATTATTATTTCTTCGACCGAATTACTATCCATCCGCGCTTGATATAATTGCAGGTACTTGTCATCGGCGCTTGTTTCGGCAATCTTTAATTGATAAGGTAAATCAGTGCTAATATGATAGAGATCGTTTTCATCTAGAGCTACTAAATTATCTGTGTTGATTGCAATATCATCGCTAGAAATATTAGAGATTGGGATTTTCAGATCAACGCCGGGATAAATTCTTGATTGCACTGAAATATTATTCGTCCTAGCTAATGCACTTAAATTAACATTGTACTTATAAGCAATACCGGAAAGAGTTTCACCGCTTCTGACAGTGTGAATAACATACTGCAGTTTTGCCTCGTCCGGAATTTGTGCCAAATTTTCAACAAATGCCGAATATGTTTTTGTAGGAACTTTTAATTTGGAAAGGCAAACTTTTTGCCGGTGGTGTTGAATATTGCAAAAGAGACGGATTCATATCTCTCAAAATATCTAAGGAAACACCCGCACATCTTGCGAGTACTTTTAGATCTATTGCTTCATTTATTTCGTGAACTGTATAGTCATATTGTTTGTCGTAGATAATATTATCAAAACCATATTCTTCGGGCTTGCTTGCAATTAAAGTAGCAGCAATATATTGAGGCACATAGTTTCTTGTTTCACGCGGTAAGAACCCTCTCATTGACCAAAAGTCTGTTGTTCCGGATCTTCGCATAGCTCTCTGATTCTACCTTCACCGGCATTATAAGAAGCTAATGCTAAATACCAATCACCGAGCGAATAATAAAGATCACGCAAATGTCTTGCAGCTGCACGTGTTGATTTTTCAGGGTCTCTTCTTTCGTCAACGTAAAAGTCAGCTTGTAAGTCATACAATCTTCCGGTTCCCTTAATAAACTGCCACAGACCTACTGCTCTTGCCCAAGAACGCGCTGAAGGATTCAGGCCGCTTTCTATCATACTTAAGAAAATTAACTGAGTCGGAACTTCTTCTTCATTAAAAATTTTAGCCATCATCGGGAAGTATTTCCCTGAACGATTAAGCCAAACTTCCATATGTTTTCTGCCACGACCGGTAAAATATTCAATATACTGTTCAACATATTTATTTACTTCGAGCGGAAAATCGCCGACAACAATGGTTGTACTCTCGAGCATTTCATCTTCACTTTCTTCGGAGACTTGAACCTCGCGCATTTGTTTAGACATCCACTCTTCCAGCGCATAGATAGATGCATTCTCGGGAAGTTTGTCTAATCCATCAATAAACTCTTGAAAGTCCTCAACAATCGAACTCTCTAGCTCATAATATGCTTCATTTTCCTCGATATCGGGATAATAACTTAACTGATTGATGGTACTCAAAGCAGATTCGTAGTATTCAATTGCTTCGGAATTGAAGCCCAATTTTTGATATTTGAGTGCATTAACATAGCTTTGACGAGTCTGTTCCATTAACTCGTTAATTAACACATAGGTTTGAACAGTCTCCGAACCTTCGGGTTCTGCTTGGTCATCTTTTTTTGAAAGACTATCGAAAATGCTGCAAGAGGTTAGAAAGGACAAAGAGATAATAACTACAAAAAGTTTAAGTGATTTCACCAGCGCTCCTTAATTTGAAATGCTTATTAAAATTAATACCTTAGAATAATTTTGTCAAGTATTTTGTTATAAGATTCTCGTTAATAGTTAATATTAAATAAGTTAGTAGTTTTCCGACGTAGTTCTTTTTCTTTAATTAACATGGAATTTTTACTGATTTGAAAGTCGGATGCAAAGTACTCCAAAGAAATAATTACAACAAAACCTCTCTAAAGCGGAATATTACAATGTTTCTTTTTAGGGTTCGAATCAACCTTAGTCTTCAATAGCTGAAATGAATTAATTAATTTAGCTCTCGTTTCGCGCGGCTTTATTACGTCATCAACAAAACCTCTTTCTGCCGCTATGAAATGGATTTGCAAATTTTTCCCGGTAATCCTCAACCATTTCCTGCAATTTTTTCTCCGGATAGTCTGCTTTATCAATTTCTTTTCTGAATATTATCTCAACAGCTCCTTTCGGACCCATTACCGCAATTTCAGCAGTAGGCCAGGCAAAGTTAAAATCACCCCGGATATGTTTTGAATTCATCACATCGTAAGCGCCGCCGTAAGCTTTTCGAGTAATAACCGTTACTTTTGGTACAGTTGCTTCACAAAATGCAAATAATAGTTTTGATCCGTGACGAATAATTCCGTTCCACTCCTGTTCTGTTCCAGGTAAAAAGCCGGGTACATCTTCCAGAACTAAAAGTGGAATGTTAAATGCGTCACAGAAACGAACAAAGCGCGCACCTTTTGTCGATGCATTTATATCGAGTACTCCTGCTAAGACAGCCGGTTGATTTGCAATAATACCAACCGAAATACCACCAATTCTCGCAAACCCGACAATCAGATTTTGAGCATAATATTTATGAACCTCCAAAAATTCTCCGTCATCCACAAGCATTTCGATAACGTCAAACATCTCATAAGGTTTGTTCGGATTATCAGGTACAATCTCATCAAGTTCGGGTTGATCAAACTCTTGATTAAAGTCGAATTCTTTTTCCGGTGACCGGTCTTTCCAATTAAGCGGCAGATGGTCAACCAATTTTCTAATGTTAGCGAAAACTTCAATTTCCGAATCAAAATTAAAATGGGCAACGCCGCTTTTAGTTGCGTGAGTATCGGCTCCGCCTAAATCTTCAAAAGTAACTTCTTCATGAGTAACTGTTTTTACAACGTTCGGTCCGGTCACAAACATATGACTCGTATTCTTCACCATAAAAACAAAATCTGTTATTGCCGGTGAATAAACCGCTCCTCCGGCACATGGGCCAAGCACTGCAGAAATTTGCGGAATAACGCCGCTCGCAAGTGTGTTTCTTAAAAATATGTCAGCATAACCTCCGAGACTCACAACACCTTCTTGAATACGAGCGCCGCCGGAATCATTTAGCCCAATCAACGGGATTCCCATCTTCATACAGAGATCCATAATTTTACATATTTTCTCAGCATGCGTTTCGGAAAGTGAACCCCCGAATACGGTGAAATCTTGACTAAAAATACCAATAGGACGATTATTAATTTTTGCAAATCCGGTTACAACACCGTCGCCGAGCATTTTATTTTTATCTAATCCGAAATCCGAAGACCGGTGCTGCACAAACATATCGACTTCGTCAAAGCTCCCTTCATCAACGAGCAATTCAATTCTTTCACGTGCCGTTAGTTTTCCTTTTTCGTGTTGAGCTTTTATTCTATCTTCGCCACCACCAAGTTTTGCTTCTTTCTATACTTGTCTAATTTTTTCCAATTGTCAGTCATAGTTAAATTGTAATATTTGATAAGGATTGTGATTTAGTTTGCTTCAACTCTGTTTCAATTTTGTTTCTATATTCGAGAAATTCGGGTGAACTCATTAACTCAATATTTCTTTCAGAATTAAATTTTATATCAAATGAATTATTGATTGTGCCAGGATTTTTCCTCATTGTGTAGATTTTATCAGAGAGCAAAATTGCTTCGGAAAGATTTGATGTGCCCAATATAAATGTTAATTTTCTTTTTTCTCTCAGTTCAAACAACAGGGTGTATAAACGAGCAAGCGAAACCGGTTGAATGTTTTTTGAGAAAGGTTCATCCAAAGCAATAACGTCGGTACCGGAAGCTATAGCTCTTCCGAGTGAAATTCTAAATCGAAATGCTAAACTATCATTATTAGGGAAATGGTTTTCATAACCCTCTAATCCAACATCTCTTATAATTTCATCGACTTCTTTTTTATCTCGAGATTTTAGTTTCAATATTTTCGCGTACATTGAACCATGGAAATGATGATGGTTTTGAAGGAATATAAACAACTCTTCTTTTATTAGAATTAATTTCAAAACTACCTGAAGTGCCGATTTCCAAACCGGAAATAATTTTTAACAATGATGACTTTCCGGCTCCGGCCGCAGCAACTATTGAGGTTATACTGTTTTCACCTACTTCGAACGAAACGTTTTCAAGTAAATGTACATTGAATCCGGTGCTGTCGGTATAATCTTTTGAAATATTATTTACTGCCAAAAATTTATTCATTTGCTAAACCTTCCAGAAAACAGTTTTGTTTCGAACATAATCTATAATTGAATTGCCCAGCCATATCAGTAAGGCGACTATTATTCCCAACATAATTATCGCGGAAAAATCATTGTATTCTAAAGCTAAATTATAAACACCACCAAAGCCGTTCTCTCCGCCAATGAATTCATAAATAAGAACAAGCACCCATAAATAATAATGTAATCGTTTTAATTCATCATAGATAATCGGTTGACAATATTTCCATATCACTTTTTTGTGAAGTTCTTTACCTTCAATTAATAACGAGGATGCAGAATCTAAATATTGGTTTTCAACTTTATGTAGTGTCCCTATATACGTTATTATGAAAAAGAAAGTTGAAGCAAAGAGAGCGAATCCCAATTCAGCGAATAATGAATCGCCGAACCAAAATGCAAAAAGAATAGCAAAAAAGAACGCCGGGAAATTTCTGAACAATCTAAAATTATTGAAGAAGCCGGGATTCATTTTCATAATTCTATCAAGTGAAAATGAAATTAAGTAAAGGATTAAAAATGCAATTGGAATTGAGAGATAAATAATTGTTGTGCTGATCGTCATTTCTGCAAGTAAGTTATACTCTTCAAACAATGCCGGAATTGATTCAATCAGCAAAGATGGTTTTGGTAGAATTTTATTTATTGGTAAAATAAATTCAAACAACAAGACATAGGTGAAAAGAATTGTGATGAAAAATGTTAAGCGGTTTTTCAGTATTTGCTTTTTCTGCAAAGTATTCAAGTTAGAAGTCATTTTGTTTCGTTTGTCGAATATATTTATAGATTAGTCCGAAATCAATTTTGTTATGTTAAAAATGGATTATTCTGTTTTTCGTGTAAGACTGTGCTTTCCTCGCCGTGACCGGAATAAATTTTTGTATCCGGTGGAAGTGTCAGTAATCTAGTTTTAATTGAATTAAGTATAGTATCAGTATTCCCACCCCATAAGTCTGTTCTGCCAATTCCCTCTTTGAAAAGGACATCACCGGTAAAACATATTTTTTCGTCCTCAAAATATATCGAGTATTCACCTGGAGTATGACCGGGTGTAAATAGAAATTCGTTTTTTATATCACCCAAATCGATTGCCATACCATCATAAATAAATTCATCCGGTTCCGGCGAAGGTTCCATTTTAACTGCATACATTTCCGCCTGCTCCACGGCATTCTTTAATAGAAATGAATCTTCCTCGGGAGCGATGAATTTAACATCATAATTATTTTTGATGAACGCATTACCGAAAATATGATCAATATGACAATGAGTATTGATAAGATACTTTAGAGATATTGAATTTTCTTTAATAAATTTTTGTACTTCGTCCCTCTCACCTTCAGAATTGCAGCCGGGGTCAATTACCGCGCCTTCATTAGTTTGATTATTCCAAATTATGTAAGTGTTTTCCATAAATGGACTGAATACAAATTTTTGCACACCTAATTTACTCATGACGCTCCAAAGTTTTTTCTCATTCTGTCATTTAACTTTTTCATATAATTCTTATAGTTATCTTTAGTCTCTTCAATAGAATCGCCGCCGAACTTTTCCAAGAATACTTTTGCGAGTGACCAAGCCAACATTGATTCTCCGATCACTGCACAAGCCGGAACTGCAACAAAATCACTTCTTTCTCTTCTAGCTTTTACTGATTTCATACCTTGTAAATTTACGGTTTTAATAGGTGACATCAGAGTTGCAATCGGTTTCATAGCGGCACGAACCAGGATCGGTAAGTCCGGTCGATATTCCACCTTCAATACCTCCTGCTCTATTTGTTCTTCGCGTAAGATGGTGATTTTTCTTTACAATTTCATCATGTGATTTTGACCCGAAAGCATCTGCCGATTGAAACCCGGTCCCGATTTCCACACCTTTGACAGCATTTATAGACATAATCGAGTGAGCAATTTCTGCATCCAACTTTTTATCATAGTGAACAAAACTTCCCAAGCCGGGCGGAACTCCGGTTGCTACTACCACGAAATTTCCACCAAGTGTATCTCCATTTTTTTTTGCTTGTTTAATCTTCTCGATTATTTTTTCTTCATGTAATTTGTCTAAAACTCTAACTGAACTTTTATCGGCTTTCGCTGCCAACCTAAAAGCATTAAAATCTTTTCTGATTTTGTTTTCAAAAAGTGTAGTCGTGAAATTATCTTTTGGATAAATTCCGCCGATACTCTCTACATAACTGCCGACAAAAACTCCAAATTCCTCAAGAAATTTTCTCGCTATTGAACATGCGGCAACTCTAGCAGCAGTTTCACGCGCGCTTGATCTTTCAATTGAGTTTCTTATATCATCAAAATTATATTTTGTTATTCCAACGAGATCGGCATGCCCTGGTCTGGGAATTGTGATTTTTTCAAGATCATCAGGTTGAGTATCTTCTGGTGACATTTTCTCAACCCAGTTTTCCCAATCTTTATTTTTGATTGTCAGTGCAATCGGAGAACCGAGAGTTTTTTGAAACCTTATACCCGAAGTGATGATAGCTTTATCGGTTTCGATTTTCATTCTTAAACCGCGACCATAACCTAACTGTCTTCTGCTTAGATGAAAATTAATATACTCATTCTCAATTTTTATATTGGAAGGAAAACCTTCAACAATTGTCGTAAGTTCTTTTCCGTGAGATTCACCGGCTGTTAAAAATCTAATCATATTTTTCCATTCGAATTAGTTATGGACAAATATAAAAAAAAGCGTCCCAAAAATTGAGACGCTTTCTTCATCTGATTAGGGTTTGGGTTTATTCGGGTATTTCAATTCCAACAAAGCGTGCACCGCCTTGTCCGTCAATTACTTTGAGCAATACAGCATTTCCGGCTTTTTCTTCAATAATTTTTTCGAGCTCAACAACATCTGTTATGGATTTTCTGTCAGCTTCAGTAATTACTAATCCTCTGCCTAATCCTTGCTCATATGCTTTGCTGAACCTTTTTACATCTGTTATTAAAACACCATGATTAATATTAAATTTTGAATGCTGTTCGCTTGTCATATCTTTAACTGTCATACCGACGCTTTCTAAAGTAATCTCATCAATCTTCTTATCAATTTCTCTATCTTTTTTTGTATTGTCGCTTGCGGGTGCAGCACTTTCATCTTCATCACGAGCTTTTAGAGTAATATCGGTTGTGATGGTATCTCCGTTTCTGTAAAGAGTAAGCGTTACAGTATCGCCCGCTCGTCTCTTTGCTACATAAGCTTGCAATTCATTCGGTTGATTAACTTCAGTATCATTAATCTTCATAATTACATCACCCGATTCAATATCTGCATTTGCTGCGGCTCCGTCTTCCATTACTTGTTGTATCAAAATTCCTTTTGGCTTATCCAATCCGATTGCTTTTGCAGTTGCTGCGTCAACTGCTTCAATTCTTACCCCAATATAACCACGGTTGACTTCTCCGTATGCAATGAGATCTTCTGCTACAGATTTTGCCAAATTAACCGGAATAGCAAATCCGTATCCTATATAGCTTGAAGTCATACCGTCAGTAGCAATTGCGGTGTTAATGCCAATTACTGCACCTTTTAGATCGACAAGTGCGCCACCGCTGTTACCACGGTTAATAACCGCATCGGTCTGAATAAAATTCTCAACGCCATAACTGTCTCTAATCAGATTAAGACTTTCTCCTATTGCGGAGACAATACCGGCAGTAACAGTCGATGAAAAAGCCAAAGGGTTACCTATCGCCATTACCCACTGCCCGACTTTCACATTATCCGAATCACCAAAATATGCTTCGTCTAATCCATCTGCATCAATTTTAATAACAGCTAAATCAGTTAACGGATCAGTTCCGATTACTTCAGCATCGTAAGTTGTACGATCGTATAAATCGACGGTTACTTGAGAAGCATTTTCGACGACGTGATTATTTGTTAGTATATAGCCATCATCAGATATGACTACACCGCTTCCGGCACCTTGTCTTTCTCTTGGAATATCATCCCGGAACGGGAAGAAAAAGTGGAATGGATCTCTTTTATCATCATCACGTTTTGCTCTTGAAACTACTCTTATTTGCACGATTGAAGGAGTTACTTTTTCGGCAACTTGTACAAATGCATTGTTGAAAGAAAGAAGTTCAGGATCGACACTCTGGACCGGAACATCCTGCGCTCCTATACTTACATCAGCAAGTCCGGGTCTTACCCATCCGAAACTTGAAACGAGAACTGCTCCGAAGATAACACCCAAAACAACAAGTGAAAGAGCAGCAATAAGATTTTTGGTTCGCATAAAACCTCCACAAAAACTTTAGTATGTATATAAGGATTTAATACCCTTGAATTCAGGCAAATGATACTTTAGAAATTTCTCCAAGAAAGTAATTAATCTCTTTAAATTTTCCGAAGTATATCTGCAATCATTTTGTTTGCTGCTTAGACAAATAAATAATTTGAAAAGTTCCTTATCAAATTCATAATTGACAATATGATGAGATCCGCAATTTTCACATAAAAATCCTTTTTCATAATTAAAGAACACTTTCGATGATTCATTAAGAGAACTTCTGCAAGTTTTACATTCTTCTTCTTTAACTGAATACCCTAATTCGTCAATGAAAAATGTAAAATATTTTAGAAATAGTAATTGAGAATCGGTATCCGGTGTATTCATCATTTCAAGAATTTTTATCGATCCTTTGAACAATCGCTTATTAACTTCGTTTTCTATAGTCAATAATTTTAATAATTCGATTACACCTGATCCGTATTTTAACGAATCTAAACTTTCTTTGATATGCGGAAAATGTGAGATTAGATCGGCTTGACTGATGATTTGAACTTCGCGGCTATCTTTTTTATAAAAGACAATCTGAATCTGATTCATCAAATCAACCATGCCGCCAATTTTTGATTTGGAAGAACGTGCTCCCTTTATAATGCAAGTTTCTTTTCCGTAATCTTCCGTATAAAGGGTAACAATCTTGCTTGTATCTCCATAATTCAATTTGGATAACACAAGTGCGTTCGTTTTGCAGAGATAACTCATTTGAAGTTATAAGGTGGTTTGTGTAAAGCTGCTTCCGTAATTATCCCGGTGATTAATTCATTTGGTGTAACATCAAATGCCGGAGAGTAAACATCATATTCATCAGAGGTGATTTGAACTCCAGCTACTTTAGTAATTTCGTCTTTATTTCTTTCTTCGATTTTAATCTTGTCACCGGAGTTCATCTCTCGGTCAATTGTGGAAGTTGGTGCCGTAATATAGAATGGAATTTTATGGAATTTGCACAATACAGCTAGATTGTATGTACCAATTTTATTTGCAGAATCGCCATTTGCTGAAATTCTGTCAGCTCCGGTAATTACTAAATCGATTTTACCTTGCGACATTAGAACCGCTGCAGTTGAATCGGTGTTTATTTTAAATGGGATTCCAGCTTTTGCTAGTTCAAAAGCTGTTAATCTGCTTCCTTGTAAAAGTGGTCTTGTTTCATCCGCGTAAACAGATTTTACTAATCCTTTATCAAACGCTTTTTTAATTACATAGAAAGCAGTCTCCGCCTCCACCGGTTGCAAGTTGACCGGTATTGCAATGCGTCAAAACAGTTTTAGGTTTGTCAAAAATTGCAATTCCGTTTTCAGCCATTCTTTCACATTTATCAATGTCATCTTGATGAATTGCAATAGCTTCACCGAGCAGCTTATCAAACAGTTCATCATCATCTTTGTGTGATTCAAAAACTTCTTTCATTCGTTTCAATGCCCAAAATAAATTTACCGCAGTAGGGCGAGTTGAATAGAGACGGTTGTAAACTTTCTCAAAATAATCCGGCTTATTATTAATTTCATTCTTAAAAGCTAATGCAATTGCATAGGCAGCAGTAACACCGATTGCTGGAGCACCTCTAACTTCTAATCTTTCAATTGAAACAGCAATTCTTTCGAAGTCATCCGTTTCGATGTACTCTTCGGTTAATGGAAGTTTTGTTTGATCAAGAATTCGTAGATTATCATTTTTCAGTTCGATAGTTTTAAAGTCGCTCATCATCTTCAAATTTTGTTAACTCTTGAAATTCTAAAAATCGTGAATGTATTTCAAGCGTTGATAATTCTTCCAGACCTTGTGTGCTGAATTTTTCGACGCAGAAAGATGCCATTGTGCTTCCGTAAATTACAGCTCGTTTCATATTATCAAAGGAAAAGTCATTAGTTTTATGAATGTAACCGGAAAAACCGCCGGCAAAAGTATCTCCAGCCCCGGTTGGATCGTAAATATTTTCAAGCGGGTAGGCAGGCGCAGAAAAGATTGTATTATCACCGAACAACAATGCACCATGTTCACCTTTTTTGATCACTAAATACTCTGGTCCCAAATCACGAATTTTTGCCGCTGCTTTAATGAGATTTGGTTCATTTGTAATCAATCGTGCTTCTGAATCGTTGATGATAAAAACACTAACGTGCTTTAAGACTTCCAACAACTTATCTTTTGCTCCCTCAATCCAGAAGTTCATCGTATCGCACACAACAAATTTCGGCTTATCTAATTGCTCCAAAACTTTTAGTTGAAGTTCCGGCTGAATATTTCCCAACACAACATGTGAACACTTTTTATATCTATCCGGTAAGATTGGGTCAAAATCTTGGAACACGTTTAGTTCGGTAAATAGAGTATCGCGATTGTTTAGGTCATAATGATACTTCCCACCCCATCTAAATGTTTTGCCACCCTTTACAACCTGAAGTCCTTCTAAATCAACATTGTGTGATTCTAATAATTTAATATGCTCATCGGAAAAATCATCACCAACAACTCCGACTAAATTAACCGGTCCGCTAAAATAGCTTGCGGCTATTGAAAAATAAGTAGCAGAACCACCAAGTGCGTTTTCAATTTTGTCAAATGGTGTTTCAACTGAATCTAATGCAACTGAACCAACTATTAGAATACTCAAAACTTTACTCCTTTATTTTAGATTTTTATTTCCACAAACTTCAAAAAACTTTTTTCTTTTGTGAAATACTCATGAATTGTTTCAACTGAAATTCTCTGCCCTTTCCAAGCTAATAATTTTCTTGCAGTATCTAGATCCACCCATTTGTATTCGGAATGCTCGCCGGATATTTTCACACTAATATCAGCATCAACTTCTGCGGCAAAAACGGGCACTTCACAAATTAAATCTTCTGCCGGATCATAGAATGAATTTACATTCGGCACTACCCAAAAGTTAACCGGAGTTAAACCGGTTTCTTCTTTTATTTCACGAAGCGCTGTTTCGTATGCTTTTTCATTTTCTTTAATTGATCCGGTTACCATCTGCCAAACATTCGCATATTTTTCTCCGTGAGCTCTTTTTAATAATAAAAACTCAATTTGCGAATTTTCTTTTTGACGGAATATGTGCGCTTCTATCTAAGAATGAAGTTAATTTCATAATAATAATTATTGCTTAATTAAAAATCCGAAAAAGCAAGTAACATTCCAAGTAACGATTAAAAATAAGCACGCGCTTCAGCCCGCATTGTGTGAACTACTTTACTGTCACCTTGTAACCTGCCGTCATAACTTAATGTTGTTTGAAGATTACCGGCAATACGGAAATCAAAATTAATTCTCCAAAAATAGTTTTTACCTATCACTCTTCCTTTTGTTATTTCGAACGGAATTATATTGGTTGCAATATTAGTAGTTAATTCATCTCGTTCAATTTCTACTCTCAACCGTCCTCTGCCGCTGAAGTTCATATTCATTCTTAAAGTTTGTGAATTTTCGTTTACTTCAGTCGGTTCAACGGGAAATGTGTCTGTACTTTGCCCAGCTTTAACTACAAAGCCAAATTCCAGATCACGACCAAGCCGGTAAGATAAATCACTCGATATTTCATTGGTTGTAACTTGTCTTGCCCTGTTTGAAGTGACCGGTGCATCATTATTATCAACGATTGATTTTACTTCGGTTTGATTGCTGATTTCATCACCAAGTTGAAATCTTATCCGAATGCCCTGTTCCTTGAAATATCCCCGTTCTGTTCCACCGGCAAATTGATTAAGATTTTTACGTTCGGTAAACCGGAATCTAAGTGAAAACTCATTACGATTTCTAAAAATGTAAATATCTTGTTGAAGTAAATTTGAACCGCGTATTGTTGTAGAGTCATTCAAAAAACTATCGAAGTTCAGTAAGTAGATTTTCTTGGTATCTTGTTCTTTGCTGTTTTCTTCCACTCGCCAGAATGTTTCGGTGGAGATGGGTTTCATTATTGAAGAAATAAACGAATCGTTTGTGAATATTTGTGAGAAGTCCGACCGCCATCTGGTGCTTGATTTTAGATCAATAACCGGAAAAAGTTCATCGGTTGGAACAGTTACTAAAATATACTCACCATCAAACATTGCCGGTTCAAATTCATTCTCATCCTTAATACCGTTGTTGTTCAAATCACCTAAATAAATGTAACTGCCATTACCCTTTTCAACTAAGACAAAAACTTTTTCCAATCGTGAGCTTTTTTGTGTCGAGACTTCATAAAATAAATCTCCGCTTAAAAACCTATCGAACAAGTTAAATTTGGACTGTGAACGAATCAAAATAGTTTCATTGTCTGTCATTCCAAGCTTTTTAAAATCATCGGTAATTCTTTTATCCCTGAGGGTTACGCTTAACGATGAGTTTACTTCTCTGATTCCGCTGTAACTCAATTTATAATTTTGAGAAGAAGCATCAGATTGTTTTTTGAGCGAACCATTGAGCGGAAAATACTCTTCTCGAATTGAAAACTCTGTTAGGAAGTTGAGTCCATTCCAATCGACCAATTCAAAATAAGGAATATATTCTAAGTAACGCAAACTGCTTAACAAAAGTGAATCCGATGAATGAAAATCTTCTCTGTTCTCATGTAAAAATTTGAATCCCGGTTTCAACATATTGTATTTATAAAATGTGTTGCCGTCTTGTTTGATCCAGTTTGTATTTTGTAAGTTGTTATCCGATGAGACGTAATCAAAAGTATATTTTAGATTGAGAGACTGTTCATTATCCAAATTCATTCTAGATAAAATTCTTTCTGAGGAAAAACTTTCGCCTCTGCTTAATGAACCGTACTGCGAATAGATATTCAGGTTATCGACCGGGATGAGTGTAATTCCGAATTCACGAAGCTGCTCGTCATATTTTTGATTATCTGTGATGTTATAGTGCCGGTTAAATTCAATTTCGTCAATTCTGTCTAACGATGTAAATCTATCTTGAATAAAACGATCTTTGTAATTAAACCCGATCTTTCCGAAATTCAATTCACCGAGCGAGATTTGTGATGGAGATAAGCTCAATTGCAAATTACGGGCGTGTCCGAAGTTATCGCCGTCATCTTTTTTAGATAGCGTATTTTTATCCCAGTTGCTTCCCGCTAGTTCGAGCTTGATATTAAAGTTTTCGAACGGTTTCCCTTCAACAACGATGTTTGCGAGTTGACGCTTTGAGGGAAGCGGAACAAAAATTATTGGAAGATAGCTGCCCCCCCCAATTCCGGCAAACAGATAATGACCGAGCGATTGTTTTGTATAATCGCCATTACCTGCGCCCACATAAGAGAAACTCACATTATAAAGTGCACTATCATTCCCGGGATCGTAAACATAGTAAGCAGACATTTGACCGTTAATCAACGTATCAACTTTAACATATGCCCCTCTCACCTCTCCTGTAGAATCTACTTCGGCCAAACGTGCGCCGCTTATAATGGCTTCGTCTCTGTCATCCCCTGCTGCTTCCAAAATTCTTTTATCCTCTTCATCTAATGAAATATCAATCGGATTATTATCATCATCACTTTCTTGGAAAAAGCCAACTTTAACACTCAAGCGGTCATCGATAAATTTAGATTTAGAATTAGCGGCAAATAAATTTCTCTGGTATTGCCGGTCGGTATATTCAAAATCAACTGTAATTCTTGACGCAGATGTAATAAGTTTATTCGGTGTAAAAGTTAATTCAGCATTCGCGTACTCGATAGTATAATCATTGTTCTCACCACGTTTCATTTCCTCGCCATCGATATAAACTTTTTCGCTTCCGGCAATTACAATAATATCCCGTTCATTGTTTTCACCAAAAAGTCTATACGGACCTTGATTGCCATCCTCACCGTTAATCTGATTTGTTGTATACTTACCACGAGAAGCGGCAACCGCGCCAACGAAGTTGTGATTTTCGAAAATCACTTCTCCCTTTAATCCTTGCAGCTTTCTGTTAATCTGTCCAAACTCACCTATTCTCTCGTTATAATCATAATCACCAAAAGTACCTATTGCATTTGGATGGCGTACTTCAATGAAAACTTTATCTAATTCTTCCAATGTTTCTGTATTACCTTCAGGTTGTATCGGTGTATTCTCATCCGTCAGTGCGGCAACTATTTCAATTTCATCGGATAGTCTTCCGGATAACTGCAGTCTTAAACCACTTTCCAAAGTAAAATCTTTGTTGGTTCCGACTGTAAATCCTCTTACAATAGAACCACTCTTTTGAATATTTTCCCCAAAAATTGCATCTGAAGTAAGCGGAGCCGAGGGAGTCCGCACTACTCTAATTGAATCGTTATATCTATCATCATATTGTACAATAAGCGTTCTTCTTTGAAATTCTTTTTGAAGTGATAATTTGAAAGATTCATATTGCACGAAGATTGTATCGGCTAAAGCTGCTTTAACCGATTCACTTAATGAAAACATGCCAAGTTCATATTTGAATTGATACTCGGTTGGGGTGAGAATTTGTTGATTGTGCTTAATTATCTCTGTACCGGGAAGAATTGAAACAGACGAAATGAAATATTCATTTTCTAAGTTAACTCGAAAAGTATCGCGAACCACAGTTGTGTTCGAATATTCTTGAGCTATTAGAATAGTTGATAATAAAAAAGTAAGTGTGAATATTCCTTTTAGTCGGATCAAGCGATAATTTGTGAAATGAAAAGTAAAAACTAATGGGATAAAACTATTAATTCAAGAGTAAATCTCGTCAACAAGTTATTCATACCGGAGCGCTTCAATAGGGTCCAAGTTAGATGCTTTGATGGCCGGATATACTCCGAATGCAATTCCCACAAAAGTTGTAACGGTTAAACCGATTAAAATCCATTCTATTGGAACAACAACCGAAACACCAATAGCTATAGCGACTAAGTTTCCGCCAAGAACTCCGATAATAATCCCGGCGATACCACCAATTTGTGAAAGAACTACCGCTTCGGCTACAAACTGTGAACGGATAATCGCCTTCCTCGCACCAATTGCCTTTCTAATACCAATTTCTCTTGTTCGTTCGGTCACACTCACGAGCATAATATTCATGATACCAATACCTGCTGCAAGCAAAGCAATAAACGCAACAACTCCGGCTCCGAGTTTAAAGTATTGCGTAAGTTCGTTAAACTGATCAACTAGCTGATCATTAGTAACGATTTCAAAATCGTTATCTTCACCGAGCGGGACTTTTCTAATTACTCGTAATGCCCCGATTACTTCATCCATTGTTCTTTCCATCAATTCAGGTGAAGGCGCCATTATAGTATAAGAACCGTTTTCATCAGATCCGTAAATTCTTTGATAAGTACTGAGAGGAATTGATACAAAATTATCTTGACCACTGCCGAGTACACTTCCCTTCTCTTCAAAAACACCGATCACTTCAAATTTTTGGTTATCAACCGTCACTTCGGTTCCGATCGGGTCAATGAAAGCATATAATTTATCGGCAACTGTTTTACCCAGTATAATTGCCTTTTTATTATAATCCAGATCTTGTTTTGAAAATGCTCTGCCAACAGCAACCGTTCTATCACTTGTTTTGAGATTATCAAGATTGACACCGACAAGATTAACGTTAGGATTTGTTGATTCACCACCGTATTTAACAACTTTTCCGCCGCGGTCTAATTCAATTCCAATTGCTTCGGGAAGAATTGTCATGCTTCTTAATCTCTCACCATCTTCGGCTGTTAAATCTTTTCTGTTTCTATATTGCCGCCAACTACCATGCCCTACTCGTACAGCCGGAAATTTTTGAATAATAAAATTATTTGTCCCGATAGAACTAAATGACTCTTCAACAGTTTTTTGAACAGCACCGATTGCTGTCATAACAATAATGATAGAAAATAGACCAATAGATATACCAACCAAAGTCAACACCGACCGCAGTTTGTTTGTACTTAGTGAATTCAACGCCATAATAATTGATTCTTTAAGCTGCATAATTTTTCCTATTCATGTCTTAATGCATCAACCGGATCGAGTTTGGATGCTTTAAATGCCGGCAGAAAACCGGATATTATTCCAACTGCTGCAGAAATAAATAATGCTAGGGCAACAATATCCAGCGGCATTGATGTTGGTAAAAACTGATCTATCACTAAACTTAGCGGGTAAGAGATCATTAATCCAATTACACCACCTATCAAGCAAATTAGCGCCGCTTCTATTAAAAACTGTGTCAGAATTGATAATCGTTTAGCGCCAATTGCTTTCCGGATTCCAATTTCCTTAGTACGTTCCGTAACCGATACAAACATTATATTCATTATACCGATTGCACCGACGAAAAGTGAAAGTGCTGTTATAACAATTCCCGCAATTGCAATAATCCCGACTGTTTGATCGTAAACATCCTTAAAAACTTCTTGTTGATTAACGGCAAAATCATTTTGTTCACCGGGTGGTACTTTTCTAACCGCCCTAAAAATTGCAGTAACTTCTTCTTTTGCTTCGTTCATTCTGCTCACGTCTGCAATCTTTATGTCAATTCTTAAATTTCCTCTATCACCAAAGATCCTCTCAAAAACTTTGAGCGGCATAACAACTTGCCCATCCAAACTAAAACTGCCGAGAAAACCTCCGCCTTGTTTTTCGAGTACTCCAATTACTCTCAACGGAACTCCGTTAACCTCAATCTCTTTTCCTAACGCGCTTTCTTGAGGAAATAAACCTTCGGAAATATCTTTACCAACTACTGCTACCCGCCTCGAAGCTCTTACTTCCAGTTCATTCATAAACCTTCCTTCGTCGGGAATTGCGTTCGCAGTGGTAACATAATCTTCGGTTGTTCCGTAAACAAGCGATGATTCAGACTGAACGGTCTCTATATTTTACTGTTCTACCGAATGTTCTTTTATTCGGCGCCATCGATTCATAACCGTCGTACAAATCTTGAAGTTGTTCGTATTGTTTAAGTGTAATATCTTTTCTGTTTCTGTAATATCTCCAATCTTCGCCACCAAACCATTCAAATTTATCGATGTAAAGAACATCAGTTCCAAAGGCAGAAAGTGAACTTACAAATGCTTCACGCAAACCAACAATTGCGGTACTCATGGTTGTTACAGCTACAATACCGATTATAATACCTAACGTTGTGAGAATAGAGCGCATTTTATTGACACGTATAGCGCGGAGAGAAATTAGAAATCCTTCTTTTAGTTCAATCAATAAATTTTTCATAAATTATTTATTTTTTTGAATTCTTAAAATATCACATAATTGTGCAATAAAAAAGCATTTATCAATCTTTTGACAAATACTTCTAATGGTAAGTTTAAATGTTTGTTGAGTTTTATTCGTACCGAAGCGCTTCGATGGGATCTAAATTTGCCGCTTTCATAGCGGGATAAGTACCAAATACTACACCGATTATTATACAGAGCAAAACACCAACCAAAACCCAATCCAGTGGAATTACCGCAGTTGCCTGTAAAAGTGAACCGGCAATGTTTCCGATTCCAACTCCGAGAACAATTCCGATTACACCGCCAAATAAGCAAAGCACAATTGCCTCGGTTATGAATTGCATAAGTATATTCACCTTTCTTGCTCCTATTGCTTTCCTAATTCCGATTTCCTTAGTACGCTCGGTTACAGATACTAACATAATATTCATAATTCCGATACCGGCTGCCAGTAACGCAATAAGTCCGACAACATAAGCACCGAGACGCACTCCTTCCGTTATATCGTTAATTTGGGACAGCACAGATTCATTTGAATAAATATCGAAATCTCTTTCCTCGCCGGGCGGAACTTTTCTGAGAGTTCGCATAATGCCTTCGGCTTTCAATTGAACATCTTCATACTTTTCATCCTCATAAACAAAAACTGTTAGATTTAAACTGCTGTGTCTGTCGCCATATTGAGTTAACGTTCGTGTTATCGGTACAAAAGCATAATTCCCCTCGTTTCTGCCAAACATACCTTTGTCTTTACTATCTAAAATCCCGATGATTCTCAATTTCATTCCGTCAACATAAACTTCCTTTTCTAACGGATCTTCAAACGGATCGAAAAGTGCATTCTTTATATCCTCACCAATAACAACTACTCTCGCATTACTTTCAATGTCTCTTTCGTTAATAGCTCTGCCTGCAGCAATTTCCCATTCATTATTAGGGAATGCTTCCTGAGTGATGCCGCAAAGCGAAGCATTTGGATTAGTCTGTTTATTACCTCGTTTAAAAAGTTTGCCTTGGTTCCAATCTTCAGCCCCGACTCTTGCATCCGACCCAATTCTTTCTTTGAGGCCATAATAATGGTCGATGGTTATATTCTTTCTGTTTCTAATTACTGCCCAGTTTTCGGTGCCGGTTCCGACAGCAGGCCACTTCTGAATTTGGAATGTATTCTTGCTCAATGCCGATACGCCTTCTTCAATACTTGTTTGAAGCATTGAGATGACCGTACTGATTGATATGATTGAAAATATTCCTACAATTATTCCAAGTACAGTCAGAGATGAACGAAGTTTGTTAGTTTTGAGAGAATTTAATGCCACGACAATAATTTCGAATAGTAACATTTATTCAAACCTCAGAGCTTCTATTGGGTCTAAACTCGATGCTTTATAAGCCGGATAAGTGCCAAAGACTACTCCAATGAGCACGCAAAGAATAACACCAACCATAACCCAGTCAAGTGGAATATTTGTTGTTGCATTAAGCGCAGCACCGGCAATATTGCCCACGCCGACTCCAATAATTATTCCGGCAATACCACCAAGCAGACAGAGCGTTATTGCCTCTATTATAAATTGAAATAGAACATTTACTTTTCTTGCACCAATTGCTTTCCTAATTCCGATTTCTTTTGTTCTTTCCGTTACTGATACCAACATAATATTCATAATTCCGACTCCCGCTGCTAGAAGTGCAATTAGAGCTACTACATAAGCGCCGAGCCGGACATCTTCGGTCATTTCATTAATGCTTGTCAAAAGGGATGCATTTGAATAGATATCGAAATCGTTGGATGCTCCGGGTGCAACTTTTCTTATTGTTCGCATTGCCCCTTCTGCCTGAAGTATAACATCATCGTATTCTTTTTCATCGGCAACACTTACGGTTATGTTTAGACTTCGATCTTCACCATAAATTGCTTGAGCGGTAGTTAGAGGAATATAACAATCATTACCTTGATCCGAACCAAACATGTTCCCGGTTTTGCTATCGATTACACCGATAATTTTAAATTTATTTCCGTCAATTTTAATTTCTTTCCCTGAAAGGATCTTCATATTCAAAAAGAGTTTGTGCAACTGTTGAACCAATGCAGATAAACCGTTGTGTTCGATCCATATCATTTTGATTTAAGACTCTTCCAACCGAAGCATACCAATCGTTATTTGGGAATGCATCCGGAGTTGCACCGCAGAGGCGAATTACCGGGTTAGTTTCTTGATTGCCATATTTAGCTTTTCTTCCGAATGTCCACTGTTCTGCACCAACATAACGAGCATCATTTAAGTTTCTCTTTTAACCTGTTGAAATCATCAAATGAAATATCTTTTCTATTTCTGATTTCCGCCCAATTTGTGTTGTTGTTACGAATTGCAGGCCACTTTTGAATTTGGAATGTATTTTTTCCGAGAGCTGAAACACCTTCTTCAATACTCGATTGAAGCATCGAAATAACAGTACTGATCGAAATAATTGAGAATATTCCAACTATTATTCCGACCATTGTTAGCGTTGATCGTAATTTATTTGCGTGTAATGCCGATATTGCTACTTTAGCTGTTTCTATAATTAGCATAACTCTTTTCCCCCAAGGTTTTACTCATATCGCAGCGCATCAACCGGGTCCATTTTTGAGGCCGTGTATGCCGGCGCCAGCCCGGAAATAACTCCGGTTATTACTGAAATAACTATTGCTAAAACTACTGCATCAAACTGAACGGACGTAGGCAAAAACTGATTAATAACCATACTGAGTAAAACCGCAATTCCCAAACCGATTAATCCACCGATCAAGCAAATAACGGCAGACTCAAACAAAAATTGACCGAGAACTGTTCTTCTCTTTGCTCCGATAGCTTTTCTTACACCAATTTCTCTTGTACGTTCTTTAACCGAAACAAACATAATATTCATGATGCCAATCGCACCGACAAACAGCGCTAAACCGGTTATAAAATATCCGGCAATTTTTATCACCGATGTAGTTTGATTAATATTATTAAGTAATCCTTCCTGCTGGTTTACAGAAAAATCATTTTCCTGATCATAACTTAAGCCGCGTATTTTTCTCATTATACCAATCGCTTCATCCTTAGTAGCTTCTACCATTTCTGAATTTTCTGCTCTCACGTTAAAAGTTATACTCCTAAAATCAGATCGATGAAAATACTTAAAAACTGTTGCGATAGGTACATAAACACCATTATCCGGATTAAAATTACCCATCATAAAACTTCCTTGTTCAGAGAGGACGCCAATAACCCGGAATTTTCTGTTTTTAATTTTTATTGTTTTATTCAAACCTCCACCATTCGGAAATAGACTTTCAGCAATAGTCGAAACCGAGCACCACAACATTTCTTCCGGCATTGCTTTCCGGTTCAGAAAAAAATCTTCCTTCTGCAAATTCTAGATTGGTAGTATTAATATAGTTTTGATTGGTACCGGTAACTTGACTGAACTGAACTTTGTTTTCTTGATATTTGAGAGATTGGTTTGTCCACACAGTCGGGGCTAAGGCAACCGGAAGCTTCGCGAGCTCTTCAAACTGCTCGAATTCTTCAAGTGAAAGGTTTTTACGATTTCTAAGTTCCCACCAAGGAATGTTGTTATCGAACCAAGACCATTTATCGATATAAATATTATCGGAGCCAAGAGCCGCAACACCGTTTTGGAAAGCAACATCCATTCCTTTAAGGGCTGTTGACATCAACACTACGGATGTAACACCGATGACAATTCCTAATGTTGTAAGAATGGATCTTATTTTATTAGCTCTTATGGCTCGAAAAGAAATTAACAAACTTTCTTTTAGTTCAAAGAGGAAGTACTTCATTTAATGTCCCCCAATAAAATGAATTATGCACCTAATTTAGCAGTAGGAATATATCTATCTTCAACTAACTCATCTTTTTCAACAAATCCGTCGCGTAATCTTATAATTCTCATTGCATGTTTTGCGATGTACTCTTCGTGCGTGACTACAATTATTGTATTACCTTTCTCATGAATTTCATGGAACAAACCCATGATTTCTTCACCGGTTTTACTATCTAGGTTACCGGTCGGTTCATCGGCAAGAATGATCGATGGTTTAGTAACGAGCGCTCTGGCAACGGCTACTCTCTGTCTTTGTCCGCCGGAAAGTTCATTTGGTTTGTGATGAATTCGATCCTCAAGACCCACATCTATTAACGTTTGTCTTGCACGTTCTTTTCTTTCGTGAGCCGGAATTCCGGCATAGATTAAAGGGAGTTCAACATTGTGGAGTGCATCTGAACGAGGCAGCAAGTTAAATGTCTGAAATACAAAACCTATTTCACGATTGCGGATTTTTGCCAACTCATTATCAGACATTTCGCTTACATTTTCGCCGGTAAAATCGTACAATCCTTTTGTTGGCGTATCAAGACATCCGAGTATATTCATGAGAGTTGATTTACCGGAACCTGAAGGTCCCATAACTGCAAGGTATTCATTTTTATCAATCTTCAATGAAACATCAGCTAATGCGTGAACTTCTTCGGAGCCAACTTGATATATTTTTGCTATATGTTCAATATTAATGATATTCATATCATTCCCAATTATTTTTTTTAGATTACTAAGAGCGAGGACCGGGTTTACCATTGTTTCCGCCACCTCTTTCAACAGAAACTTTTGCACCGTCTTCCAATTCTTTTGATATTGCTCTATAGCTGCCGCTTATAACATTTTCTTCCCCTTCTAAACCATTTATTATCTCAATATAAGTATCATCACTGATTCCGGTTTTAACTTCAACAATTTTTGCAATACCCGCATCTTCCACAAAAACAACTTCTTGAGGTTCGTTCCGGTTATTTGGGTTTTGTTCCTCATCTTCTTTAGGTGGTAAAGTTCTAGCGGTTACACTTTGGATCGGAACAGCGAAAACATCAACTCTTGTTTCAGTTTCAATATCGGCATCGCAGGACATTCCGGGTCTGATCATTACACCTGAATCTATGATTTCAATTTTTACTTCGAAGTTAACTACTTCGTCTTGAGTACCTATTCCGGAAGTTTTAGCACTGTTAGCAATTTGTGTAACGATACCGGTAAATATTTGATCTCTGTAGGCATCTATTTCAACTCTTGCAGTATCGCCATGGTCAACCAGGACTACATCATTTTCATCAACGTCAACAGTTGCTTCCATCCTATCAAGATCAGCTATAGTCATAATATTAGTACCTTGACTGAAACCGCTACCCAAAACTCTTTCGCTTAGTTCAACATTTAATGCACTGACAGTTCCATTTAATGGAGAGTATATTGCTGTCTTCGCGAGATTTTCTTCTGCTTCACGCAATGAACCTTGTGATTGGGTTACTGCTGCTTTTTGTGACTCATAATTTCCTTCTGCCTGTAGATATGCTGATTTCGATAGTTCCAGTTCCTGTTCACTGGCTAAACCTTTTTCATATAATTCAACCATTCTGTTATATTGAGCTTCAACTTGCATTAAGTTTGCTTCACGAACTTTTAGGGTGGCTCTTGCCGACTCAAGTTGTGCCAGTGCCCGGTCTCTCTGCGCCAAATAAATATCGGGTTTTATTCTAATTAGTAGATCACCCTTTTTTACTTTATGACCCTCTTTAACCGGCAGATCTACAATTTCACCGGTAACCTCCGGAGTAATAACTACTTGATCAACCGGATTAATTTTACCTGTTGCAGAAACAACTTGAGTTATTGTTCTTTGTTGAACTTTTTCTGTCTGTACGGAAACAATGGCTTCTTTATCCCCGCTAGCGACAACCAATACAACAACAATTACAAGAAGTAGCGCCAATCCCCCAAATATGAAGAATTTCTTTTTTGATCTTTTTTTCTTTCCGTTTGCCATGAAAAGGTCTCCTTAATTAAAATTATTCATAAACTTTATAATCGAGTTTACCGAGTGCATTTAACAACCTGTCGCGTGCGGTAAAGAATCCGAATAGAGCGTCTATATTATTGCTTACGGCTTGTATGTAATCTCTGTCCGCTTGCAGCAACTCAACAATATTACCTGCACCGAGGTTATATCTTTCGGTGTTTATTCTTCTGTTTTCTCGAGCCGAAACGACATTTTTATTTGTGACATCTAAATTTTTCTTTGCGGCGTTCAAGTCAAGAAAACCTTGTTTAACTTCTATTTGAATTTGTCTTTCTAATGCTGTTAAATCTTCTTTAACATTCATCGCAAAAATTTCGGCACTTTGAATTCTTGTATCGACGTTGAAGTTTGAGAAAATTGGTATCGAAAGAGTTAAGCCAAAGCGAATAGTTCTTCGATTGAAAAGATTATCGATCTCAGTTGCTCCAGAGCCGTAGCTGTAATTACCTGAAAGCTGCGGAAAGATTCCACCACGCGCCATTGTTACTCCGCTCTTTGCACTTTCAACAGCTAACTCTCTACTTCTATAATCATCTCTACTTTGGAGTGCATCTGTGACTAATGATTTTAAATCATCAAATTCTGCCATATAATTCTCTGTGATTACTTCATCACCGGCTTCAACTTCACTTTCAAACTGATATTCATCGAGTACATTTAATGCAAGATAATTTAGAATAACACTTACAGCATTTTCATAATTATTCTCTGCTCTGATCAACTGAAGTTCGGCATTACCAAGTTGTACTTGTTGAGCATAGAGATCCGCTACCGGAACCGAGCCAAGCCGGTTTTTTTCTTCAATTGTTTCTAATAATTTTTGATTGAACTTTACGTTCTCTTTTCTAACATTAACAAGTTCTCTAGTATTAATTATATTATAGAAGTATTCAGTTGTTTGAAAAACTATGTCTTGTTTTAATTTTGCTAAATCGAACTCAGCAGCTTCCAAATTGTCGCTCTTCTGAGAAATATTTGCCCAATTTGCCATTCCGTCAAAAAGTGTAACGTTACCGCCGATACCTACCGAGTAAGATCTCGATTGTGTTGTGGATGCAGGAGTTTCAATTAAGTTACCCAAAAAATCTACTTGAGTTCCGCCGTCATCTTCAATTCTATTCCAATCCCAGCTGCCGCTAGCGCCCAAACTGGGGAACAAGTCTCCGTAAGCGCTTCTCAATTCGGCTTCGGATGTACTAAGACTATTTTTTGACTTAATTAGATTTGTATTTCTTTGAAGTGCGATAGATATCGCGTCATCCAAGGTAAGTCTTTGTTGAGCAAAAAGACTCGAGGCCATCAGCAGTATTAAAAGAAAAGTAGTGTTCTTCATTTTGGTCTCCTATTTAGCAAAATTTGCTTAATTTTTTTGGCTTTTGTTATTTATGACGATTCGGTTACTAAAAAGTTACACGGAACGTTAATTTTTTTTTGATATGCAATTATGACCGGAAGTCGAAAATTAAATTTTAGAGATAATCATCTTTGATTTTCATAAGATATTCTTTTGCAGCCTCATATTCGTTGGGGATTTTACCATCGAGGATTGCTTCTTCAATTGCCGATTTGATTTCACCGATCTTTTTCGACGGTGGGATATTGCAAATTTTCATAATTTCATCGCCGCGAACTGGGATTGAAATTCTCTTAATTTATCTTTCTCTTGAACGTCTCTTACTTTCTGCATTACGATTTCATAATTATTTAAATAACGTGAAACCTTTTTGGGATTTTTACTGGTAATATCTGCACGACAAAGAGTTATTAAATCCTCAAGGTCTTCGTTTGTCTGAACAATTAATCTTCTTATTGCAGAGTCGGTAACAGTTTCATCTACAAGCGCTATCGGTCTTAAATGAAGACGGATTAATTTTTGGATATACGGTAATTTATTTAACGGAAGTTTCATTCTTCTAAAAATATGTTCCATCATTCTTGCGCCAAGTTCTTCGTGACCGTGAAAAGTCCAGCCAACTTTTTCGTCGAATGCTTTTGTTTGCGGTTTGGCAATATCATGAACTAACGCAGCAAACCTTAACCAAACATTTTCGGTTTCATTTGAGATGTTATCTAAAACTTTACATGTATGAAGAAATACTTCTTTATGATGATGATCTTTTCTTTGTTCAACTCCGCTTAAATTTGAGATTTCCGGGAAAACAATATCCATCACGCCGCAATCAAACATAAGTTTTAAACCGATTGAGGGTTTTGGAGCTGAAAGCAGCTTGAAAAATTCATCTGTTAATCTCTCTTGCGATACAATTTTTAGGCGATCTCTATTGCGGTTTGCCGCATCGAGGATCTTTTGGTCAACATCAAACTGAAGTTGTGCTGCAAAGCGAAATGCACGCATAATTCTAAGCGGGTCATCGTCAAATGTTTCGTTCGGATTGAGCGGAGTTTTGATAACCTTCTCTTGCAAATCTGTTAAACCGTCAAACTTATCTATGACCTCACCATAATCTTTTTCATTTAGTGAAATTGCTAACGTATTAATTGTGAAATCCCGCCTCGATAAATCTTCCAAAAGAGTAGCAGATTCTACAACCGGTTTTCTACTGTCTTTGTTATAAGATTCTTTTCTAGCCCCAACAAACTCTAAGTCAAATCCATTATAAACAAAGTGCGCAGTTCCAAAACTTTTAAAAACATTCACCTTTTTCACATTCATTTTATTTGCAATTGCTTCGGCAAATTCGCTACCATCACCAACAATAACAAAATCAATTTCTTTTTTATTCCCTTCGAGCAGAATGTCGCGGACGTAACCACCGACAATATATACTTGCTCACCTCTTTCTTTGGCAACTTCCGTGAAATATTCTAAAAATTTTAAGTGCGATATCTTATTTGTGAGATTCATTTAATTCTGCATTGACCATTGAATCAATTTATATTGCTCAAAAAGTCTCGGCTCAATTTGTTTCTCTTTATTATGTTTGATTGCATACTCGATAAACTTTTTTGCTTCAGTTAACATATTTAATCTGAACGCACTGCTTGATAATTCCAAACTTGTAATTACACCAATATTGGTTGTATCTATTTTTGAAACATCAATCATTTCCAGAAGTTCTTGATTTTTAGTTTCACCTGTTGAATACTGATTAAGTTTATTCATCAATAAGGTATAATTTGAGTCAGACCAATTATCATATAAGAGGTTGAATCTCTCCTCAGCGTTACTGATAACAAAATTTTTGTAAATATCGATCCCAAAATCTAAAAGTAATTTTCTTAGCTCAGCTTCCACTAAGTAGTCGGTTGATGGATTTTGGATAATTAACGAATCAAGATATGACCTTGCTAAATTAACTTCAGAGTTTAAAATGGCAATATCGGAAGTCCTCAATTCAAGAATGTAAAAATAAGAAGTATTTTTAAAAGATTTAATATTTTTTATTAACAAATTGAGAGCATTTTCATATTCCTCTAATTGGACATTACAAAAGACCATTCCGTTTAATGAAGAATAATTACCGCTATAAGAGAAGACATCTTCATAATATTTCAGAGCTTCATTATAATGCCCTTCTCTAAAATACTCGTCTGCTTTATGCAGCATTTTTGCTGCATACCGTGGACATATTTTTTTAATTAAAGGTTTTCGTCCGAAATAAAGTTGAGCGGCTGCCGGGTTCTCCGGATAATCTAATTTACCAATATAATTCTTGAATTCGTTTTCATAATGATCAATCGGTTTATTAAAAATTTGAGAAAAGTTACCGGATTTATAGAACATCTTTACTTTATCAATTCCATAATTCTCAATTAGATACTTGACAAATGAACCGGAAAATAAATAGGACGCCGACGAAGTATTTGTAAAAAAGTTTAATCCTTCAAACAATTCGGAAATTGAAATTTGATACCCATGCTGCTCTGCAAGTTTAACGAGATAATCAATATTATAACCTGCGTAATCATTTTCAATCGCCATTGCCACTCCTTCAATCAAAGAAGGATTTATATAACCGGCAACTTTAAACGGCGCATTTCCGAATTCACCGGCAAGTATATGAACGAGTTCATGTTTCAGCGTTTTTTGAAAATTCTCACCGTTTAAATAGATTTGTCTTAACCACGGTTTAGCTACGTCCGCATTTTCTGAACCAAAGAGTTCCTTCTTTTGACGACGATTTATAAAGATATAGGATTTTATTTTATACTCATTTTTTAGTTCTAATTGGTCGTAGATTATTTTGTAATAAAATTCATGCAATCTTTTCAATGAATTGATATTATAACCGATAGTTTTATCAAAAAAGATTTCAAAGTGTTCTGTCTCTATTTTTTCGCTTAATTGATTTTCAATCCTATTTTCTGTTGTTATCAATCCAAGTGATTGTTTAAGACATCCAAACCACAGAACCATTAAAAGGATTATAAATACAACAACTTTGAACTCGATCTTATCTTTTTTGCGAAGGAATAAAAACAATCCCGCAAAAAATAGAACGTTTAGAATTCGGTAAATAATTAGTTGAAACGAGAGTTGTATGTGTTCGTCATAAATTGTTCCCGGGAAATATCCAAAAACCGGATTGAAGAAATAAATTTGCGGTAAGAAATAAAACTCAATTAGTGATATTAAAAGTAGGAGAACAAATATTATTATGAATAAAGTCCGGTTGACTTTTTTTGTGAATTTTGTAACCGCGTCACCAATTACAAAACCAATAAAAAATGCCGGAATCGAAATAACAAAATAGAATAATATTTCACTCGAAAGCGGACAGGGTGAAAGAAAAATATTGGCAAACATAGAAATGATAAGAGGAATAAATAAAACGAGCGAATAATAACCATATTTATTCAAGCCATAACTCTTTAACGGAGCTATCCCAAAATATCCACCGGAAATAAAAAGCGGCAAGCTCATAAAAAACGAAAATTCAAATCCGGTAACATTCGTTAAAGGGAATAGTTGTAATACCAAACTAATGATTAAAGGCAGGGATAACGCAAAATAATTATGTAATGATAGTTTGTTTAACACTTCTAAAATTCTTCTGTGGAAACACGTTTAATATTTGCTCCCAATTGATTCAGTTTCTCGTCAATTCTTTGATAACCGCGATCCAAATGATATATCCGTAAGACCTCGGTTGTACCTTCTGCGGCTAAGCCGGCAAGCACTAACGAAGCGCTTGCACGTAAATCAGTTGACATCACTTTTGCGCCATTAAGACTTTTCATGCCTTTCACTAAAGCGCTGTTTCTTATTACTTCAATGTCTGCGCCTAATCTCAATAGTTCCGGAACGTGATTAAATCTATCAATATAAATTGTATCGGTTATTGTTGATGTTCCATTTGCAAGTGACATTAGTGTTATCCACTGAGCTTGCATATCGGTCGGGAATCCCGGGAAAATCGCAGTTGTTACATCAACACTTTTCAGATCAATATCAGTCGCATCAATTTCAACTGATTTTTTATCAATATTAATTTTGCAGCCGGCATCTTCCAACTTTACAATTACAGCATTTAGATGGCTTGCATTAGTAACATTAACTTTAATTTTACTTTTAGTAATTGCTGCGGCTATTAACAATGTACCGGCTTCAATTCTATCGGAAATTGTTGCAATGTTTGCGGGTTGTAATTCCGGCACACCGGCAATTTTTAAAGTTGGCGTACCGATTCCGTTAATATTTGCACCCATTGCCACTAAGTATTCTGATAATTGTACAATTTCAGGTTCAATCGCAGCATTGGTTATCAATGATTCTCCTTCGGCCAAAACCGAAGCCATTAACGCATTTCCGGTTGCCCCCACCGACGAAACATCAAAATTGATTTTGCCGCCTTTTAATTTTTTTGATTTCGCAATGATGTAACCCTCTTCTAATTCAACTTCGGCGCCGAGTTTCTTCATTGCTTCAAGATGAAGGTTTATTGGTCTGGGACCCCATGCACAACCACCGGGCAATGAAACTTTTGCATAACCGTATTTTGCCAACAGCGGACCGAGCACATACACAGATGCACGCATTTTTTTTACATGTTCGTAAGGTGCATCTTGTGTTGTAATGTTTGTGGTATCTAACTTTAGTTTGTGATTATCAAAAGAAATATCTACGCCAAGATGACGGAGCAGTTTAATCATCGTATAAACATCATTTACTTCAGGTGTATTGTCTATAATATTTTGACCATTGTTCAAAATTGCAGCAGGCATCAGTGCGAGACAAGAATTTTTTGCGCCGCTTGCTTCAACGCTACCGCTTAATTTCTCGCCACCTTCAATTAAAAACTTATCCATTACTTTCCTTATTGTATTCTCAGTATTCTGCCGTTTACAGCCGTGATAAAAATGTTTCCGTTAATTGTTTTTTCAATTCCCGTAAAACTCATATATGTTTTGGTATCTAACAAAGACCAGCTATCACCGGAATCTTTTGAAATTATTAACTCTCCCCTATTACCGGGCATAATAAGGAAATTATCAGTTATGAACTTTGCGCTTTGCAAACCGCCTCGTTGTTTAACCGGTACGCTCTCCCATGACTCACCACCGTTAAAGGTCAAAAATATTTCATCGCCGCCGCCCACAACTATTCCTTTATCTTCATTCAAGAAATCAATATCTCTGAGATATTTATTTGTAAAATTTTCGATTTGTTTCCAGTTGTTACCGCCGTCGGTAGCTTTTAAAATTGTACCGTTCCAGCCGCAAATAAATCCAATTTTATCCGATACAAAAATAATATCATAGAGAAGATCATTTGTATTGAGAGCGATCTTCTCCCAGTTTTTCCCGCCGTCATAACTGCGTACTAATGATCCCTTTGAACCAACAATAAAACCATTTTGCGGATCACTAAAAGTGACCTTGAAAAGCGTGTAGTCACCGGCAATCTGCATTGAAGTTGACCTTATAAATTTGTCTTCTGTATAAATGATTTTTGAGTTATTGCCGACAAGCACGGCTTTTCCGTTTTCCGAAATAAACGCATCATTCAGATTTACAGAATCATTTAAAATAATTTTGTTCCAGTCATCACCCGCGTTTTCTGTTAACAAAACAGTTACCGAATCACCAACGGCAATCCCCAAATTGTTGTTAGCAAAGAAAATTGAATTTAGCTTGTTATTGTTATTTGTTTCAAGCCATTTCAATTGACTTAATTTAATACCAATATCTTCATCTTCTTCAAACAAGGTTTCCACATTGTATTTCTTCAGTTTTTCAAGACTCCTACTTTTCAAAAGCGAATCTACTTGGTAATATGCAAACACAACAAGCGCAGCCAATGCAATTACAAAAATTGTAAATGCAGTAATTGAATAAATTTTTGTTTTCTTCGGATTTGGTTTAATCCTGGATGTATATTTTTCTTGCAGCGCAGCAATGTACTTGTCTAAATCTCTAAGATCAGCAATAAAATCTTCACAAGTTTGATACCTCTCATTTTGATTTTTTTGAAGAGCGGTAGTTATTATTTTGTCAATGTTTTCCGGCAGTCCCGGAATTGAAGCTGATACTTTTGGTGGTGGAGTTTTTAAGTGAGCATCCATCACATTATATTCACTTTCATGATCAAAGGGAGGTTGCCCTGTTAACATTTCATAAAAAGCACAACCGAGCGAATATATATCGGTATGATGAGTTAATTCATCTCCTCTAATTTGCTCAGGACTCATGTAATAAATAGTCCCAATTTTTGCACCGGTTTTTGTGAAGCTCTTTTCGAAGAGAGATTTTGAAATACCGAAATCCATAATTTTGGCAACACCTTCGGCATTAAAAATAATGTTTGATGGTTTTATATCTCGATGGATGAATCCCTTTGCGTGCGCATAACCAATACCGGCTAAAATTTGTTTCATTACATAAACTGCATCGTAAAGATGAATTCGTCCTTGCCGGTAAATTAATTTTTCTAAGCTCTCACCGTCGATGTATTCCATCACAATTCCGAGGAGACCGTGGTATTCAATAAATCCATAAACGGTAACAATATTCGGATGCGAAAGTTTAGCTTGGTTTTTGGCTTCCCTCTTAAATCTTTCGACGAAGCGTTCTTTACTGAAGAGCTGAGAGCTAAGCATTTTTATAGCTACGTTACGCTCTAAAGACGTATCATATGCTTTGTAAACAACTCCCATTCCTCCTCGACCGAGAATGGAAACGATCTTATAATTTTCAAGTTTTTTGCCGACTAAATCATCCATGTGACCATCATTTATTGTGAATTTATTTGTTAACGAATATAAAAATATTTGAAGACAGATTAAGAATTTTGTGCATTTAATTAATATTGAAAAAATGTGATCAAATCGATCATTTTTGTCTAAGATCAATAAATCCGGGAAACACACTCAATTGAAAATCAACGTCATTTGTAATATATTTCGTCTCTTAATTTTTCAGCTTTGCTCAAAGTTAATTTGAATGCGCCCGTAGCTCAATTGGATAGAGCGTCTGACTACGGATCAGAAGGTTGGGGGTTCGAATCCTCCCGGGCGTACAGATTCAAGTGAAAAGTATAAAGGCAAAAGTAAAAAGTACATTTTATAAATCATACTCCCTTTACACTCATAACTAAATCAAACAAAATTTGCAGCGTTACACACACAAAATTATGCGCCCGTAGCTCAACTGGACAGAGCATCTGACTTCGGATCAGAGGGTTGAGGGTTCGAATCCTTCCGGGCGTACAAAATAGAAATGGTTTGAACATTGCTCTTCTCCGAAGATGTTTACAAATTTATGTTTACAGCCCTCCAAGAAGCTGAAATTTCTCTTGAAAATGATGAAATACCAATCGGCGCTGTAGTTGTTTACAAAAATAGAATCATCGGACGTGGTCATAATCAAGTAGAAATGCTAAATGATACAACTGCACACGCCGAAATGATTGCAATAACCGCTGCATCAAGTTACCTGAAAACAAAATATCTTAATCAATGTGATTTGTACGTCACAGCAGAACCATGTATAATGTGTTCGGGAGCTATCCTTTTAAGCAGAATTAAAAACCTTTACTTCGGTACGCACGAGCCCAAATTTGGCAGTGCCGGCTCACTTTATAATTTATTGGATTCGAATAAATATAATCATCAGGTGAATGTATATTCCGGTATTTACGAAAATGAAAGCAAAGATCTTCTACAACAATTCTTCAAAAATAAACGCAGTAAATAAATCTATTTTGACATTTTTTTTGGCTATTAACTTTAAGTAAATTATTTTTACAATTAAAAATACCCCAATCAACCACAGGTTTATTAATGAAGATAATCATTTTCGGAGCTCCCGGCGTTGGTAAAGGCACGCAAGCAAAAGTAATTTCAAAGAAGAAACATATTCCACACATTTCAACTGGCGATATATTAAGAACTGCTGTGCAAAAAGGAACTGAACTAGGAAAGCAAGCAAAAGAAATAATGGATAGAGGCGATTTGGTTCCTGACGACTTGATGATAAAATTGATTGACGAAGTTTTGCATGATAAAAAAGCAAAAGATGGTTTTATTTTGGATGGTTTCCCCAGAACAATTGAACAAGCAAAAATCCTCGATTCTGTACTTAACAAATTAGATGATAATTCCGGCGCAATCGTGATACATCTTGATGCGGATGATGAGTTGATAGTCAATCGACTCTCCAAAAGAAGAGCTTGCAGCGCTTGTGGAAACATTGTTAATCTTAATTATATTGAAGATGATTCAACATGTCCCTACTGCGGTTCAAAAAATACATTTGTTAAGCGTAAAGATGATGAAGAAGATATTATAAGAAACCGTTTGAGAGTTTTTCACGAAACTACAGAACCTGTTATTAATTATTACAGAGATAAAACTGAGGTAATAGAAATAAACGGTTCAAGACCGGTGGAAGATGTAACTGCTGAAATTCTCGATAAGTTAGATCAGTTAGAATAAATAAGATTGACTAAGCTAGATTCTTTTTTCTTATCACAACTTTAACTGCTTTACCGTCTTGCAGTTTAATTATTCTAGTATCGATTTTTTTTACAAGATCATAGTTGTGCGTAGCGCAAATAACTGATGTTCCCCTGTTATTTATTTTTTTAGAATCCCAATTATTTCATCGGATGTTTCAGGATCCAAGTTTCCGGTTGGCTCATCGGCTAAAATTAACATAGGATCATTAACAATTGCTCTTGCGATAGCGACTCTCTGCTTCTCACCACCTGATAATTCCGAAGGCATATTTTTTTGTTTGTGGCTTAACCCGACTTCTGTCAGCGCTTGAAGAACTTTTCGTTTTATTTGTATTCTTTTTGTGCCGGTTACCTGCAAAACGAAAGCAACATTTTCATATACATCCCGATCATCTAACAATTTAAAATCTTGAAAAATTACACCGATCTTTCTTCTCAGATAAGGTAAATCTTTCGCTCTAATTGTCTTTGAATTATAATCACCAACTTCAACAGTGCCATGTTGCGGAAGGATATTCATATAGATCATTTGCAGAAATGTGGTTTTCCCAGCACCACTTTTCCCAATTAAGAAAACAAATTCGCCGGTTTCGCATTCGAAGTTGAGGTCGCTGAAGACCGGTTGATTCGGATATTCATATTCTACATTAGTGAATGTGAGCATTATACTTTTCCAAGAACAAATTGAACTCTTTCGGATTTATGTGTTGCATCGTCAAACGAAAAACATTCATATGCGTCAAGTATTTTCATATTTGCTTTTTCCGCAAATTCAAAATAGTCTTCAAATTTATAAATATGTTGAAAATGTGTTTCAATAAAATGCTCATCTTTAATAATCATTTCAACAATATTTTTATGGATTCGTGTATTTTCATCGTATGAACTGATTTGTTTATACTTAATACCTTTATAGAATCCCTTCCTGTTCAATCCTTTAATATTTGCTCTGCTGTTGCTTTCCAAGCTAACATCAAAAGTTAAGATACCCATTGGATCAAGTAAATCCCTGCATTCGGATAAAAACTTTATAAATATATTTGGAGTTATCAGGTAATTAACACTGTCAAATATAGAAAAAATAAGATCAAATTCTTTGTTGAACGGAAGTGATGACATGTCGCAAACACAGAGATTTTCTATTTTTTCATTTTGCGACAACATAGCAAAAGATGAATCGGATATAATATAGCAGCCAAATTCATTCTTGAGATAATTTGATATATATCCCCTGCCCGCACCCAGTTCTAAAACATTACTTGTATCTGAAAGGTAAATTTCAGAAAGATCAACAATGTACTCTGCCCAATTTTCGTAATCTAAGTGCTTCATCAGCTTCGGATAAATTAGAGATGATGAAGAATACGGCGGGAGATCAATATTTAGTTTCGGTTTTTTAATACTCTTTTTGCAAGTTTATATGATTCAATCATACTCTTGGGATCCGCTATATTTTTGTAAGCAATATCGAATGCGGTTCCATGATCGGGTGAAGTTCTTACAACCGGTAAATTCGCAGTAAAATTAACTCCGCGGTCAAAGTTGAGAAGTTTAAAAGGAATTAAAACTTGATCATGATACATTCCTATTACGGCATCAAATTTTTAAATAACTTTCGTCCAAAGAATGCATCCGGAACGAATGGTCCGAAAACATTTTTATATTTTTCAATAACCGGTTTGATAACATCTAATTCTTCTTTTCCAATTCGACCATTTTCACCGGCATGCGGATTTAATCCGAGCACAGCAATATTCGGGTTATCTATTTTAAAATCTCTTGTTAAGGTCATTTGGACTGCTTGAATTATTGCAGAAATATTTCTTCTATTTAATAACGAAGAAATCGATTTTATTGGTTTGTGAATTGTTACAAGTCCAGCAATCATATTTGGAGAGTAGAAAAGCATTAACGGGGTTTTACAATTAAAATATTCTCCCAAGAAATCAGTATGCCCTTCATATGAATTTTTATTTAATCCCCATGCTTCTTTTGAGATAGGAGCTGTGATAAGTGCAGCGCTGTTAATTTTTTGAACTAATTTTACGGCAGTTTTCAAAGATTGAAAACTAATCTTACCTGAAGTTTTTGTTGGTTTACCGGGTGATAACTTTCCACCGCTAAATTCAAATATCTGAACATTAGCAGATTTAGCGTTTATAACTTGCTTTTCATCCTTAACAAACTGAAGTGATGATTTGATTTTCTTAAATGAAGGGAAACTATCGAATAGATTTTTAGGTGAAACAATAACAAAACGATCTTTTTTGTTGAGTACTTTTTCAATCGTCTTAATTACTATTTCAGGACCAATTCCGTTAGGGTCGCCGCAAGTGAAAACGAATGTATTCATTTAATTTATTAATTTATAATTTCCTAAACCGGAAGCATCTACAAAAACAAATTCCATCTTCGGAGATTGGTATTTCCATACCTCGGCAATTTCATTTTTCTCCGTATAAAATCTGTCAACCTCACTTGGTTGGCCGTACTTAATAAAAACTTTACCTCGATCTGTTAAAGAGCCGAATCTATCACCGGTAGAAGTATATTTTTGGTAAGCTTTATCAGCGCGAGAATAAAATTCATACATCAACTGATTAAACGGAGTTTCTCTGTTAGGATCATATTTCTGCCAAAATATTTCAAGAGCTTGGTCATAATCATTGTTGCCTTCGCTCAACATCGTATCCAAATTTTCTTCACTCTCAACAATCTCAAGCAATTGATAAGCATATTTTGAATTATTAAGAGAAATAGGTTTATCAACCCAGACAACATTAACCGTTTGTTTAACTAATTGATTTTCATCTTCATCGGTTACGGTTAACTCAGCTTCTCCCTCGTTCAGTAAATAACTAAAATTATTGAGCAGATAAATATTTGCGCTTACTCCTTTTATTTCATTTACCAGGACAATCTTTTCATCGCATTTTTCATAGTGTGTATGGGATGTAAACTTCGGTTCTAAAATTCTATTCACAACTTCTTTATCATTTTGATTGATAACAACATTGATCTGCTTTACTTCCGAATCAAATATCGGTATGTAAAGTTGGTAGTTCTTATCGCTGTAAGGTATAGAGTTTTCGTAATTCGAAAGTTGATAGCCGATATATTTTTCACAGTCTGCAGTTGCTTCTTCAACAACTATGACTTCTTGAATTGAACTATTTACATCAAAAGGACGAAGCGGAACTTGCCTGCCTGTATTATGGAGTTCAACGAGTGGATTAATTATTAATTCATCGGTGCTAATTCTAAACTTTAATATGCCTTGTAAAAATTTATCTCTGCGGTTAGTTTCATCATAATTATCAACAATTACCATATCACTACTTGACGCACGGGTTTCAACACGTGATTTCGAAGTAACCTCAACTCTTAAAGTGAGTCCGGCTTTATATGAATTTCCTTCCCGTACAAAAACCAAATTAGCATAAGGAACTCGATATGAAAGATAACACAACTTTTGTGAATCTATCGGTACGACATGGCTTTCCATATATATTGGTTTTTGACCTGTGGCAGGTCTGTTCTCTTGATCTGCTCTTGGTTGAGCAACAATAGAAAATAAAAAGGCGCTCAATAAAATGTACTGAACAAATTTATTCACTGATTAACCTGAATTAACTTTTTCTCGGTTTGAATTTATAGCGAAACATACAAAATTGCAGGGCAATTCGATATGACTTAGCTGTTCATACTTAATAAAAATTCTTTGTTGTTTTTTGTTCCTCTAATTTTATCCAATATGAATTCCATTGCTTCAACTGAATCATAATCACTAAGTATTTTTCTGAGTACCCAGGTTTTATTAAGTTCTTCTTCTGTAAGTAAAAGTTCTTCTTTTCGTGTACTCGATTTATTAACATCAATTGCAGGAAACATTCTTCTATCAGAGAGAGTTCTATCAAGTACCAGCTCCATATTACCTGTTCCCTTGAATTCTTCAAAGATCACTTCATCCATTCTACTACCGGTTTCAATTAGGGCAGTTGCAATAATTGTTAAACTTCCGCCCTCTTCAATATTTCGAGCTGAGCCAAAAAATCTTTTTGGTTTATGAAGAGCATTTGAATCAACACCACCGGAAAGTATTCTGCCACTATGGGGTATGACCGTATTGTGCGCTCGTGCTAAACGCGTAATACTATCTAACAATATAACAACATCATCTTGATTTTCTACCATACGTTTTGCTTTTTCGATAACCATGTTGGCGACTTGTACATGCCGGTCGGCCGGTTCATCAAATGTTGAACTTACAACTTCCGCTTGAACGGATCTTTGCATATCTGTAACTTCTTCAGGACGTTCATCAATTAAAAGCATTATCAATTTTACTTCAGGGTGGTTACGGGTTATTGAATTTGCAATTTTCTGTAAGATTACTGTCTTTCCACTTTTCGGTGGAGAAACAATTAAACCTCTCTGACCTTTTCCGAGAGGACTTAACAAGTCCATTATTCTCATCGAATATTCACCCGGAGCGGATTCAAGTTTTAATCTCTTTTCCGGATGCAGTGGAGTTAAGTTTTCAAATAAAGTTCTTTCGCGGACTTTTTCGGGATCGCTGTTATTAACAGCTTCTACTCTTAAAAGTGCGAAAAATCTTTCTCCTTCTTTAGGCGGTCTTACTTGACCACTAACAAAGTCACCGGTTCTTAAGTTAAACCTTTTTATTTGCGAAGGTGAAACATATATATCATCGGGCGAAGGAAGATAATTATAATCAGCAGATCTTAAAAATCCATATCCATCTGCTAAAACTTCCAAAACACCTTTTGAAAAGTTAAACCATCTTTAGTTGTTTGTGCTTCAAGAATTTTAAAGATGAGATCTTGTTTGCGTAAATCAGTATAACCTTGTAAATCAAGTTGTTTTGCGATTTCGTAAAGGTCAATTATTTTTTTGGATTTTAATTCAGAGATATCCATTGGCATGGTTTGGTTCCGTAAATTGTTTTGAAATACGTTGTTATCAGACGATTATGTCAATTTGATAAGGGGTTTAATTTGTTTATATGATATTTGAATTTAGGTTGAAGGAACAGAGGAACTATCAAAAATTACCTCTATACAACTAAAATGTCAAGTTTTTTCAACCATTAACTTAGTTTTTATGTCCCCTAAGAGATAAATACTTCCTAGAATTACTAAACAGTTATTTTCTTCACGCTCAATAAACTTTTCAATATACTCTTCAGGGCTCGTCAATCCTTCAACTTTAATACTTAGTTTATCTGCAATCTGTTTTATATCGTCAATTTTTGCGGCTCTTTCATAATCAAATGATGTAGCCATTACTTTATCAAAAAGATTATCAAATTTTTTGAGCATGCTTTGGATGTCTTTGTCTTTCATCGCTCCAAAAACTATTTCACATTTTTCGTATTGGTCTTTTTCTTTACGGAATTCAGAAATAAAATTTTCTATTCCTTCAGAATTATGAGATGAATCAAAAATCACTTTTGGAGTTACATTATAGATTTCATAACGTCCTTGTATCCCGGAGTTCTGAATTACCCTGCTTATTCCGTCAAAGACTGAATATTGCTTTTGAAGTTTTATTGAACTTAAAATTGTAAGCGCTGCTAACCCAGCATTCTTCAACTGATAAGTTCCCAAAAGTGGCGTTGAGTAGATATTAAACTGTTCATGAGCGAGATTTAACCTAATAAAATCTTTACCGACAACTGAGACATCTTTAATCTCAATAAGTTCCGCTGCAACAGCTTTTGCTTTTCTCTTCATAATTGCTATCGCAGATTCAGGCAAAAACCCAATGATCGCTTTACTCTTATTTTTAATGATCTCTGCTTTTTCAGCCGCAATTTTTTCAATTGAGTTTCCTAAAATGTTTGTATGTTCTAGACTTATTGTTGTTAAAACCGAGGCAACCGGATCAATAACATTTGTTGCATCTAATCTACCGCCTAAACCGGTTTCAATCACGGAATAATCAACATGATTGTCCGCAAAATATTTAAATGCAATTGCGGTAGTCAATTCAAAAAATGTTGGTTCATTTTCTTCTATGTAAGTGTTTAAGCCGTTCATAAATTCCATAATATAATCATCGGGAATCATATCACCATTTATTCTTATTCTTTCATTAAATTTTACAAAATGAGGTGAAGTATATAAACCAACTTTATAACCCTCCTCAATAAGTATGCTGTTGATGAACGATGCCACGCTTCCCTTTGCATTAGAACCGGCAATATGAAAACATTGTAATTTTTCTTGAGGATTTCCAATATAATTAAAGAGCTGTTTAGGTTTTTCTAAACCTAACTTTACACCAAATTGATGTAGTGAATATAATTTTTGAAGTGATTCTTCTAAATTCATTTCGGTAGTTCGTACGAAGCGGTTAATTTTGATAGATCGTTAATTTCATTTTGTCTGCAATATTTTTCTAATCCCTCAATAATTTCTATTCCCGCTTGTGGATTGATAAAATTAACAGTTCCAATCTGAAATGCTGAAGCACCCGCAATCATAAATTCTACTGCATCCTTCCAATCCATAATTCCGCCGACACCAATAATCGGAATATCAACATTTCTACTGATCTCTAAAACTTTTGCTAAAGCGACCGGTTTTATTGCTGGTCCGGATAAACCACCGATTATGTTAGCTATTTTTGGTTTGCGGCTCCAAATATCAAAAGCAGTTCCGACTAATGTATTAATTACAGAAACGGCATCTGCACCCTCCGCTCTTGCAACTTCAGCAAATTCCGAAATTCGCGAAACATTAGGGGATAATTTTATGATCACAGGTTTATCAGTAACCGCTCTTACTTTTTCCGTAATTGTTCCAACTGCCGATGGGTTGTTGCCAAATTCTAGACCGCCCTCTTTCACATTAGGGCATGATACATTAATTTCAAATCCTTTTATATCTTCTTCGTAATCAAGAGTTTTTGTGCATTCAACATATTCTTCAATACTGCTAGCAGCTATATTACAGATTATTGTCGATTTCAAATCTCGCAGAAACGGAATCTTCTCTTTTATGAATACCTCTAAGCCAACATTTGCCAAACCTATTGCATTTAACATTCCTGATGCAGTCTCAACAATTCTTTGCGGTGGATTGCCTTTGCGTGGTTTGAGGGAAACCGACTTAGTAATGATTGCACCAATTTTGCTTAAATCGGTAAACTGAGAAATCTCGTTACCGTAACCTACCGTACCCGATGCAAGTAGTAAGGGGTTCTTTAATTCCAATTTACCAAGTTTTACTCTTAGATTTGGTTGACTCATAATTCAATTTCTCCGGCAGTAAAAACCGGTCCGTCTTTACAAACTAAAAAATATTTATCTTCTTCAGAAGAATGTACCGGACAACCTTGACAAATTCCGAATCCACAAGCCATTGCGCATTCGGTTGATATTTGCGCTTCAATATTATTCTCCATTGCAAACTTCTGTACAGCTTTTAACATTGGTGTTGGGCCGCAGGCAAATATAATTGTAGTATCATTTATAACATTTTTCTTTTCGGTTTCGATAAGTTGAACTACATTACCGTGAAATCCATAACTGCCGTCATCTGTTGCAGCTTTTATATTTTTCAATCCGTATTCAACAACATAACCTTTATTTCTAGCGCCGATGAAAGTGTGAATATCTTTATCACTCAACGATTTTGTAAGCAGCGGAAACGGAGCAACTCCTAAGCCACCTGCTAATATTATTGCTCTCGTAAATTTTTTATTAAGATTGAAACCGTTACCAAGCGGACCTAATACTTCTAATATATCCCCCGATTTTTTTTCGGAGAGGATTTTTGTTCCAACTCCGTGAACATCAAACATAAAATAGATATGATCACCTTCAACATCGCAAACACTGAACGGTCTCCTGAGTAAAGGGAAATAAGATTCGCTAACTTTGATGTTACAAAACTGACTTGGTTTGATTTGTGAGGCAATTATAGGCGCCTCGGCTTTAAGTAGATAAATATTTGGCTGTAAATTTTCTACAGATTTTACGATGATTTTTTCGTTTACCAAATTTGGACCTGTTGCGAAAGGAATGATTTTGTTTGCAAATTAATTTTAACTGTTATTTCTATTCAATAATTTATTTTCGATTGCTGTTATCTTATCGATTCTTCTTTGATGCCTTCCGCCTAAGAATTCTGTCTTCAAAAATACATCAATAATTGATTTGATTGACTCTTCGCCCAATGTTTTTCCTCCGACACACAACACACATGCATTATTGTGTTCTCTTGCAGAACGTGCCGAAAACTCGTTATAACAAGTAGCAGCTCTAATACCGGGCAATTTATTTATTGTAATAGCCGATGGAATTCCGGTTGCATCAATCATTATACCGCTGTCTGCTTCACCGCTTAATCGTTTTTGAGCAACGGCTAACGCAAAATCCGGATAATCGCAAGAACGAGTATCTTTTGTTCCTACATCGATTACTTTATAATTCTTGTTTTTTAAATAATCTGAAACAACCTTCTTCATTTCAAAACCGGTATGATCCGAGCCAATTGCAATCGTTTTAATTTCATTGTTTTGGATTGGTAAACTACTTTCATTATCAAGTTGTTCACCTTCGATAATTTTTATTTTCAAACTTCGAATTCTGTCAAGGGCGGAAGGTGTTAGAATTGTGTTCTTTGTGATTCTGATTTCTCTATTACCTTCGGCGCTAAGTTTAAGTATTTCTTCTTCGGTTATAAGTTTTTTCATTGCAATAGTATTTTATGTTAGTTCGCTGCGTTTATTCATTCTCAAGTGATCGACTACGTGTTTTACATCCTGTGCATTGTTTCTGTGACAAATTAATAATGAATCTTTAGTATTAATGACAAGTAAATGTTCAGCTCCTATAACTGCCGTGAATTTCTGCGGAGAAAATATGTAAGAGCTAAAAGTATTTTCGGTATAAACATCACCTATTTTAACGTTGCCTTCTTCGTCTTTAGGAGATAATTCATAAACCGCTTCCCACGAACCGAGATCGCTCCAATCGAACTCACCTTTTGTCACACAAACACTTTTTGAATGTTCTAATATACCATAATCAATGGAAATACTCTTAAACTGACCGTAAACTTGAGTCAATATTTTCTCATAATTTTCGGTACCTATAGATTTTTCAATCTCTAATAATCCTTGATACTGCTCCGGAAGAAATTTTTCAATTTGGTTAAGCACTGCTTCCAACGTCCAAATAAAAATACCGGAGTTCCAGAGAAAACCACCATCTTCTAGAAATCTTCTTGCAGTTGCAACATTTGGTTTTTCCGCAAAGGTTAAAACCTTGTGCATTCTACTTGCAACTTCATCTTCGTCAAATTGAATGTAACCGTAACCGGTTTCCGGGTAAGACGGAGTAATCCCGATAGTGACCAATTCTTTGGACTTTGAAGCATACTCCGCAGCGCGAAGAACAGTTTTATGAAATTCTTTAATATTGTGAATAACGTGATCCGCAGGAAGAACTATTGCAACCGCGTTTTCCGATCTTTTTTTACATGGATTGTTGCCAACCCAATACAAGCAGCGGTATTTTTCCCGAACGGTTCGGCAATGATATTTTCATCCGGTATATTATAAAGCTGCTCCTTTACTCGAACTTTTTGAAGATGATTTGTTACAACGAGAATGTTTTCCTTTTTGATTATACCATCTAATCTGTTGACGGTATCTTGGATGAGTGTATTCTCACTTAAAATTCTTATCAGGTGTTTGGGTTTTTTTTGTTTACTGCGCGGCCAAAATCTACTGCCAACTCCACCTGCCATAATTATTGCATACAATTCCATTTAATATTGTCCTCTACCTGCTGTTAAAGATTTACCGAAACTCTCTGCCTTCTTAAGGAATACTTTGATGTCAACATCTTTCTGGCGAACAATCGCAACAATTACTATTAAACAAGCCCGCATTCCCTCAACTGTTTCTTTGATTGGCGTCAGACTGTTTTCTCTTATTTGTGCTAAAGCATTGCAAAGTATTCTGTGCATATTCGTAATTATGTCGAATCCAACTTTTTCGGAAAGATGTGTATTTGTCTGAAGCAATTCATGATATTTTTTTAACTCTTCGCCCGTATAATTTAGACTCTCAAGTTTTTTAAAAAAGTTATCAAGCTCTTTTACCGGTTTTAAAACTGCTTTTTCAAAATCCTCAAAAGTTATTTCGTCATCTTCTTTAATATCATCCATTATATATTTTTCGGTATAACTTGCTTCTTGCCTCTCGGTAATTTCAGCTTTTGGTTTCCTAATTTTTATGTCGCCTAATTCTTCATTGTGATTTCCTAAGACTTTCGGGGCCGAAACACCGGATTTCTCGTTAAGTTCCTCAATTATGCTCCTCATATTTTGAGGAGTTACAACATCCAAAACTGTACTTAAATCTCTTATAAGCAGATGAGAATGTTCTTTGAATCTATCGGAAATCTTAAGAAAATCAATTTTGGAATTGGATATGAACCTGTAAACTTCATCAAGTTTTATAGCAAGTTTTGAGAGAGAGGTTATTTTTTTCATCTCTTTTATTTGAATTTCGATACTGCCGGACTTGGATAAATACTCTCTCAATAAAGCTACAACTTCAATTTTTTCTGAACTCAACCTGAGGTTATTTGAAGCCGTAATAATCGCCTGAACGATATATTGATTAACGAGGTTCATCAAGTAGTGTCTTCAAACAAAGCTGAATTATACGTTATAAATTCCAATCAAATATGTGTTATTTGTTTATTAAATGTAATCAAAATTATTGACTTTATTTATCTTAGATTTATTTTTAATATTATGATACAAGATATCTTTTTTGAACTCAAGTCATCATTTTTTGGTTTAGAAAGGTAAGATATGTTAGGATACAGATTTAGTAAATATATTGCAATTAACAATTCAAGAAGTATGTTTGAACAGATGCTTGATATTTTTATGAAGCTGCTCAACATTACTTCCGGCGATATATCCGAAACTCTTAATTGGATGAATGAACTCGATCGTCAATACGGAATTACGGGCGATGATTACGGAATGGGTGACTTTATTGATGAACTAAAAGAGAAGGGATACATTGATGAAGAAAATCCCGGTTCTTCCTTATTCATAATCACATCCAAATCCGAAAGAGAAATTAGAAGACGATCACTTGAGGAAATTTTTAGTAAGTTAAGGAAATCAGGTAAAGGTGATCATCGGACAAACTTTAGCGGCTTGGGTGACGACAACACTTCGGAAAGACGCGATTATAGATTCGGCGATTCACTTGATCAAATTGATATGACTTCATCTTTGAGAAATGCTCAGGTTAACCATGGTTTAGATGATTTTCACCTAACTGAAAATGATTTGGAAGTTGAGGAAAAAGAATTTAAAACAAACACTTCGACAGTATTGATGATTGATATTTCACACTCGATGATTTTGTATGGCGAAGACAGAATTACTCCGGCAAAAACTGTGGCAATGGCTCTGGCAGAATTGATAACAACAAGGTATCCGAATGATACGCTTGATATCATTGTTTTTGGAAACGATGCATGGCCTATCGAAATAAAAGATCTCCCCTATTTACAAGTCGGTCCGTATCATACAAATACGTTTGCGGGTTTAGAATTAGCGATGGATATACTCCGCAAAAGGAAAACATCAAACAAACAAATTTTCATGATCACCGACGGTAAACCAACTTGTTTAAAATTCGGTATTAAATATTACAAAAATAGTTTTGGCCTCAATCGAAAAATCATTAATAAAACATTAGACCAAGCTGCAAAGTGCAGAAGACAACATATCTCGATAACTACTTTTATGATTGCAAACGATCCCTATTTACAGCAATTCGTTAGAGAATTTACCAAAACAAATCAAGGAAGAGCATATTACAGTTCATTAGGAGGTTTGGGCGAATATGTATTTGAAGACTTCGTAAGAAATAGAAAAAAACGACTGAGATAGAAAGGAGCTTTGATGATAAATAATTTTGAAAAAATAAACACCTTAGGAGAATTAAAAAAATCCGGCTATAAAAGTAAAGCAATCAAAGACGAACTAAGAGATAACTTAATAATAAAATTAAAATCGGGCGATGAACCTTTCAAAGGAATTGTTGGATATAACGAGACAGTAATTCCCGATATTCAAACTGCAATTTTATCACGTCACAATATAATTTTACTTGGATTGCGCGGACAAGCCAAAACCAGAATTGCTCGATTGATCGTAAATTTACTCGATGAATATATTCCGGTAATTAAAGATTCGGAATTGCACGATGATCCATTCAAGCCACTTTCACGTTACGGAAAAGATACAATAGAACAAATGGGAGAGAAAACTCCAATAGCTTGGATCCACCGCGAAGAACGTTATGCAGAAAAGTTAGCCACTCCAGATGTTACAATAGCAGATTTGATAGGTGATGTAGATCCGATCAAAGCCGCTTCGTTAAAATTACATTACTCCGATGAACGCGTAATTCACTACGGTTTAATTCCACGATCGCATAGAGGAATTTTTGTCATAAATGAATTACCCGACTTGCAAGCGAGAATTCAAGTTGCACTTTTTAATATCCTTCAAGAAAAAGATGTGCAGATAAGAGGGTTCAAAATTCGTTTACCTCTTGATGTACATTTTGTCTTTACAGCAAATCCGGAAGATTACACAAACCGCGGCTCGATAGTAACTCCGTTAAAAGACCGGATCGAATCTCAAATTCTAACACATTATCCGAAATCTATAACAGATTCAAAATTAATTACTTCACAAGAATCGATTTTAGCCGATGCTCAAACAGAAAATATTCACGTGCCGGATTTAGTCAAAAATCTTATAGAAAGAATAGCGTTTGAAGCGAGAGAAAGCGAGTATGTCGATTCTAAAAGCGGCGTCTCTGCTCGATTAACTATTTCAGCATACGAGAATCTTGTAAGCACCGCAGAACGTAGAATGCTTTTAAATAATGAATCAAAAACTATTATTAGAATTTCCGATTTTATCGGCGTCATTCCGTCAATTACGGGAAAGATTGAACTAGTTTACGAAGGCGAACAAGAAGGTCCATATAAAGTCGCACATATTTTATTAAGTAAATCGATTCGAAAAGAATTCGAAGAGCACTTCCCTTCTCCCGATAAAATCAAAAAACAAAAATCCGAAAATCCTTATTCCAAGGTTATTGCTTGGTTTAACTTCGGAAAATTTATTGATATCAAAAATAATGTTTCTCAAAAAGTTTATCGTAAAGAATTGAGTAAGGTTGATGGCTTGTCCGATGTAGTTGATAAGTTTTCACCTTCTCAGAAACCGGAAATCAAATTTCTCTTAATGGAATTTGTACTTCATGGATTGTCTGAACATTCACTTTTAAGTAAACAGCAAATTGAATCCGGCTTAAAGTTCAAAGATATGTTGAGCAGTATGTTCACGGTGTCGGATGAAAATGATTTTGACGATGAAAATTCAGATGAAAACTATCTTTAATTTTTATACTTTTGTACATTCTTTAATATTACGGAGATTATAGATGCTCGTCACAACAACCAACACCGTTGAAGGAAAGAAAGTAATCAAATATCTCGGATTAGTTTCCGGTGAAGCAATTTTAGGAGCAAATATATTCAAAGACTTTTTCGCCGGTATAAGAGATATTGTCGGTGGACGATCTGCCGCTTATGAAAAAGAACTCAGACAAGCCAAAGAACTCGCCATAAACGAAATGACCGCACAAGCAAAAAGTATGGGTGGTAATGCCGTTCTTTCTGTCGATCTTGATTATGAAACTTTAGGACAGGGCGGGAGCATGCTGATGGTTTCGGCTAATGGTACAGCGGTGATTTTAGAAGATTGATTATACTTGGGCGTTTTAAAATTCTAAATTTTAATACACCCCCATATTAAATCAATTCAACAAGTTTTTGAGTCAACCAAGCAAAAATGAATGCCCAGCTAAAACTATAAAGTGTTCCAATTAAAATGTATTCAGCTTGCATTCTGTTATTGCTGTCATTTAATTCGCCAAATCTAAAAATTGATTTTGCAGCTATAAGAAATCCTACAACAGTCATATTACCTATCACAACAAAAAAGAATATTAACAATCTTTCAAGTCTCCCAATCAACTCTCCCCCATTTCGTAAACCATTCTGCTTGTCCCCTAATTGGTCAATAAACGGTTTTACCATCATCCCAATAACAATTCCCCCGGTAAGAACGGTTAGTATAATTCCACTAGCGTAAATGTTAATTTCCAAATAAAAACTTCCAAGTTTATTCAACCAGAAGCTTTGTGCAGTCTCCTTTGAGCCAAAAACTAAAGCAACTATTGCAATAACTAACAAATGGGCAGTTTGGTCAATAATAAAACTTAGGGTTGGATTTAGCTTCCCGGGTTTAATTTTCAATTTAACTTGATCTATAAAAGCGTGAGTAACACCAATAACTATTGGAATTAACCAATTACTCCAATTACCAATAAAAATATAACTTAGGAATGTTATTATGAGAATATGTTTAGTGAATATCCAATTATTATTTTTCTTCTTTACATCATTCTTCGTTTGAAGTAGAAAATCTCCTATGATATGAGCTGTAACCAATGTTATCAAAAGATAAACTTGATTGGTTACCATTTATGCCTCCTAAATTACTATTTCATTACATAAGGTTGTATTTATAGATAACAACCTATTTTAGTTGTATTATTATATTACAACCTTTTTAGGTTGTTTCTGCTGTTGTCATCACGTTGCTTCAATTTTATTTAACACACTTTCAATAGCTGACCAATGAGAACTGACAAGATGCTTTTGAACAGCTTGCTGAGTCAGTTCGTCTCCTTCCCATGATTCTGCAATTCGTTGCTGTGACCAATCTTTAAGTGCGCCACGGATTGCAATAGATTGTTTAACTGTCCAGTTTGAAGCAAAAACATCAACAAGTTCAATAATTAATTTCAAGTAATCATTTTTATCGAAAGCAGGATAATCAATACCCATCCTATTTTTTCTTAGATTCTCAAGCCCTCGTCCAGATAGAATGAAAGCCTGTCCATGTCCTAAACTAACACGCTCACCGGGTAAAGAATTTATTGTTCCAACACCGATAAATATTTTGGAATCAAAACCACGTATATCCATCTTACCTTTTAATGTCGATCTAAAAAGCAGAGCAATTCTTAAAGAGAATTTCGGATCAGCAACAAATAATTGCCAGCTATCACCTCTAAAGATATCTATCTCGAAGGGAACAATATTTTTATAAATCCGTCGTAATTCTTGGGAAGTTTTTTTGAGTATACCAAGAAGTTTCTTTCTCTGAGTCGTCGTTAGTTTTGAAGAACCGACAATATCACCGGTCAATATTGCGTAGACCTCATTTTTATCAACAACAAATTTTTTTGCCATTATAATTTTTATCCTTCTTGACTTGTCTTAAAACCTTTCATCATCCATCCTTTTGACAACCAAAGTGCAAAAGGTGATATAATAGCAATTCCGCCATAAATCAACCACATAATTTCCGAATGCATTGCTTCTTGCGGAACACCTTCCGGCACGTACTTCATAATGAACCAACCGGAATAAAGACTTGTAACAATTTTTGTTAAGAACCATGGAAATTGTCCGATGCCCATATAAATACCGGTCATATTTTTCGGTGCAATTTCTGCAACCCATTGTAAAAATCTCGGCTGCCACATTGCTTCGCCGATTGTCATTACAAGTAAATATATCATTAGTGTCTCAAAACTTGGACCTAAAGCAAGTATAAACGTTGGGACAGCCATAACAAATGTACCATAGATCATCATCTTGTATGGGTGCTTTTTAAACGTTAATGCAGTAACCATTGGGGTTAGAATGAAGATCAAAATTGGATTCAAATTGACAAAAAGCTCAAAATTGTCTTGAACGAACCCGTCAAACGCTCTGCTTGTGTATAAAGGAAGTGTTAACCAATTATGTGCAAAGAGAGTTTGTACAGGAATTAAAATGAAAATGAAAAAGAGGAACCGCAAATCTCTAAGCGGAAAATTATCAAAATAATATTTTAATTTTTCTTTAGTGGAAAGCTTGTCTAATTCATCTTCCTCTTCGGCTTCTTCTGTTGTTTGTCCGGCTTCTTTTTTAATATTTTCAACTGCTTCTTTCATTGCTTTTTTTGTAATAATAAAATAGACAACTGCAATTCCAACAACTGTAAATATTGTCATAAACCAAAACACACCGGTAATATCAAATGCTTTACGTATTGGTGGTGAAATTAATCCCGGTAAAAATCCACCAAGATTCATCAATGCATAAAGCATTGCATAACCCATAGCAGAGGTTTTGGGAGTTGTTAATTTTTTAACACCGGCATAAGCAGCGGGTTGATAAATACCATAACCGAGAATTATTCCTAGTATTCCCAACATTGAAAAAACGTGTGCGGTATTCCACAAGCCGGATTCACCCAACTCAGGCGAGATAGTTAAAAGTCCTCTTCCGATCAACATTAAAAAGAGTGAAATCAAAAGTGCCTTTCTCAAGCCAATCCAGTCAACAGTTGCACCAAGGAAAAGCATTGCAATTGTAATTCCCGCTGTTAAAATTCCGACCATTCTTCCGGCATCAATATCGTCTAATCCGATATAATTATTAAAAAATATTGCAAGAAGCCCAACGATACCGAAGTATGTCATTCCTTCAATTACATAAGATAGGTTGAGTCCAAAAAGTGGACGAGAAGTATGCGCTAGATCAATAAAGGGTTGTGTTAATTCCTTTATAATCTTCTTAAAAAACGAGCCATTTTTTTGTTCAGTATTTTCAGCCATAACTTTCCTTTTATTACTGATTAATAATGTTAACCTCCGGCTCCAGCAAAATGCCGAAGTTTTCTAATACTTTTGCTTGAATATATTTTGCAAAGTTAAGAATTTCTTCTCCCGATTTCGCTCCATAATTTACAATTACGAGAGCTTGCTTTTCGTGCGTGCCTACATTTCCTTTACGAAATCCTTTTAATCCACTTTTTTCAATCATCCATCCGGCAGCAATTTTAAATTTATCACTTGTCAATGAAAAGTAAATTGCATCGGGATGATCGCTTAATAATTTTTGTAATTGTTCGCCGTTAATTCTCGGGATTCTTAAAAAAACTGCCGGCGTTACTCAGTACTTCGGGATCAGGCAATTTACTCTGCCGAATCTGAATAACTTTTTCTCTTACGTTTTCAATTGTGAGTTTTGAAATTGGTGTTTCAAAAACAGAATTCAAAGAAGCATATGATAAGTTCACTGTTGGATTCTTTTGCAACAATAAATTTACTCTTGTAATAATAAACTTGTTATTTAATCTATTTTTAAAAATGCTGTTTCTATACCCAAATTGACATTCATTTTTTGTAAAAATTTTATTTTCCTTATTATGAATATAATATCCTTCCAATGAATGAAATACAGATTCCAATTCAACACCATATGCACCTATATTCTGAACCGGAGCCGCACCAACCGATCCCGGTATTAATGATAAGTTTTCAATCCCACCATAATTTTTAGAAACCGCATATTGAACAATCTCATCCCAATTTTCACCTGCACCTAACTTGAGGAGTACTTGTTTATCGAATATATGTTTTTCTTCAACACCTTTAATATTGTTATAGATGATCAATCCTTGAAAGTCATTTAAAAATAATATATTGCTGCCACCGCCTAAGATCAACTTATCTACATCATCATATTTATCATTATTTAATATGGAAATTAGCTCATCTTCGTTATTAACTTCCGCAAAGAACTTAGTTTTTGCATCAATTCGAAATGTATTGAATAATTTCAGAGAAATATTTTCTTTAATTTCTACCACAACTCTCTCCAGTTAAGATTTTTCACTTCATTGCCATCACTTTCAAGAATGATTGCACCGTCAAAGATCTGTACGAAGTGTATTTGAATTTAACATCGTAAGACGAGCTAAAACATCCTCAGAAGGATTGTTAAAGTAATTTCCGAGATTATTATTTATAACAGCAAAATAAGGATTTACTGTTTTAAGAAAACCGGTTGATGAACTTACATTACTGCCATTGTTTGCAATTTGAATAACATCGGCATCTAAGAAATCATCAAACGATTCTATCAAAACTTTCTCTCCCCTTATTTCTAGACCACCTGTGAACAAAAGGTCATTGTTACCGTGCTTAAGTTTAATCGGTAAACTTCTATTTAACACATTATAAAAGTTATATTCAGATTTTATTTCGTCATTAAGTAAATATAGCTTTACCGAATCAAAATCATAAACATTTTTACCGGGAATTGAGTAATTGATATTTCTGCTATCCAAATAATTTAAAAACAATTCGTATTCTAAATCGGCGCCGTAAACTTTTGGTATTATTAATCGATCGATAATATTATTTTCTACAAGTGGAATGAGTCCTATATATTTATCTCGATCAAAATGTGTAATGAAACAATAATCAATTCTACTGATTTCAAAACGTTTAAAAGTGGAATGATTATTCGTTCACCTGAATTATAGCTGTCGCTCCCACCTCCGGAGTTAATTAAAATATTTTCTCCACCCGGTAGTTTTGCTATGGTGGCTTCACCATCACCAACATCAACAAAAATCATATTTAGCCGGTCATTTTTTAGTAATTCTTGATTGTCAATTTTTGATAGGAAAAATAAATTTGCAAATAAAAGTAGGACAAAAATTATTTTTGATAAGGTATGACTAAATTTTCTATAATATATTGTAAACAGCCCAAGTAATAAAAAGTAAACGCTTGCATCCCAAATTGAATAGTGAGGAAGATAAAGATGAGAAAACTCCCAATCACCTATGGCTGCAACAAACTTATATAAAGTGTTAACAAGCCATTCATTTAATAAAACAAAAAAGTAAGCAATACTGCTACTAAAATAACTCAATAATAAAGTCCAAATACCAAGTGCAAGAATTAAGCCGATTAGAGGAATTACAAATAAGTTTGCCCCTAAAGAAACGAGTGAAAGTTTTTCAAAATAATAAATTGTAAAAGGAATCGTTCCTATCTGAGCTGCAAATGAAACACCGATAAATAATATTATATATCTAATCATTTTATTGAAATTATATTTTGTAGTTACATAATTATTAATTACCGGGAAAAATATAAATATTGATAAGACTGCAGAAAACGATAATTGAAAACCGGGATTAAATATTTCGTTTGGATCAAACAAAAGAAGAATAAATGCCGCAAACGCTAACGTATTAAAGTTGTTCTGCCTATTAGATCTTAAATAGGATATCAAAATAAGTACGGACATAATTGATGCACGAGTAACCGATGGTGGATGATTTGTAATAAGTACAAAAATAATTAGCCCGAGTGTAATAATTGAAAAACGCAGATAAATATTTAATCGACCGGTAAGCAGTAATAAAATTATTATTATGTATCCTACATGCAGCCCGGAGACCGCCAAGACATGAACTACACCGGATTGAACGAATCCTTCTCTAATATCATGACCAATCTCTGAGCGATCAGCTAAAAGCAAACCCTTTAACAAGCCGGAAGGATTAGGTGAATAAATTTCATTAATCTGATTATGAATATTTAGTCTAATTTGATAAACAAAATTTTTGAAGTGTGATTTTTTCTTATCAACTCTAATAAAATCTAAAGGCGAGTAAGATACCGCAATAGCAGAAACACCATTTTGAAAAAGATATGAACGATAATCAAAGTCACCCGGATTTCTATCATTGGGAGGAATTGATATATTGCCCAAAACTACAATACGGTTCCCTATTTCAATATCATTCGCTATTTCATTAATCACTTCATCTTTATAATAAAAATTGCACAATAATTTGATTTGTTCAGCAAATTCGATTTCGTTTTTTAAGATAGTTTTTGTCTCAATTTCGAGAGTTAACTTATCATTGGAAGGTAACTGAATATCAGTGACTCTTCCGTCAATTAAAGCATCTCTAACAAATTTTTCGGAAAAAGGATAATTGGTTTCATCTAGGTTGTGGATCGTATGATATGTATAGCCGCTTATTATAACAATAAATAATATTACAATATTTGATATTAGTGTTAATGAATCAGATTTGACAAAACGAAGGATAATTGCAATTATCAAAAGAAGTATTGCGAGGGTAACGATATAAAATAGATCCACTACAAAATAATTGGACAACAAAATGCCCACAATAAATGCAATTAAAAATTTTATGAGTGGCAGTTTACTCAATTGGTGATATCCAACAAAGCTCTCTTAATTTGTGAAATATCTTTAATTTTTTCGGAAAGTTCTTTAGCATGTTTACCCGCAGAAATTGTTAGTGTCGGGTTAGTAGTATGCATTTTTATACTAGTATCTTCAATGTTCCCATGATCAGAACAAATTAACAGAGTAAGATCCTCCGGTAGATGAGTTAAAATGTATGTCATAAAATCGTCGAATACATTTAACAGATAATCAGCAATATCCTTAATTCTGCTATGTCCGATATGGTCAGTATAAAAGTACTCGAACAATGTGAAATCATTTTCCAGAGCTAAGTTAATTAATCTCTTAGCTGCTAAGTCGGGTGAGATGATCGGCAAATCATAGTCGAGTTTTTTAACCCACCTGCTGTTATCAATTTCAGCGCTCAGCGCTTTACCTGCTCTAAGATCGTCAACCCGGTTTAACCTCACATCACTCAGTAAACAGCTTAGGGAAGTTACGCTGAGACGCCGTTTACCGGAATCTATATAATCAAAAAAAACTTTTGGGTAAGCGTTTGCAAAAGAAACCTTCTTTCCTTTTTCTTTGAATTCTTTGAAAATATTTTCTTTTTCAATAAGTGGAACTAATGTGGAATATGGATATGGGCCAAAATGGAATCCGAGTCTTTGTGGTGCATTAAATCCGCAGAATATTGAGGTTTGCCCCGTTCCACTCTGCGGTAAATCGTCAACCCCGAGAGTCGCATCAACCGGAAAAATATACTTGTTTTCTTTTGATATGAATTGATGTTCGAGATGAGGAGTCGATCCAAATATTTTCTCTAAAAAATTAAATTTTCGTTTGAAGAAAATATTACTTTCGGGATCTTTTTTCCCGATCCCGACTCCATCAACAAATATCATCAGTATTTTAGACATTTATTTAGACTCAACTAATAATGTAACCGGACCATCATTAACAATTTTCACTTCCATCATTGCTCCAAACTGACCGGTTTTAACTTTCTCGTTTCCCAAATTTTGCTTCATACGTTCGATAAAAGCTATGTATAATTTATCTGCAAGTTCCGGATTTGCAGCGTTAGTATAGCTCGGTCTATTGCCTTTTCTAGTATCACCATACAATGTAAATTGAGAGATTATCAACACTTCACCATGCACATCTTTAACGGATAAATTCATTTTGCCGTTTTCGTCATCAAAAATTCTCAAGTTAGAGCACTTATCCGCAACAAAATTTAATTCATTTTCACCATCGCCTTCCGTAACTCCAAGTAGAATAACCAATCCTCTGCCAATCTCAGCTCTGTGTTCATTTTCCTCAATATAAACTCCACCTGAACTTACTCTCTGAACTAATGCTCTCATCTTTTCTCTCCGATAACTATACGCTCAATGTTTTGGTAGTCCTTAATTATCTTTATCAAATTAAAGTTATTTTTTTCCATCAATGCCTTTATTTGATCCGATTGTCCTTCTGCGAATTCAAAAATTAAATATCCTTTTTCTTTCAAAAGCAGATCGGAATTTTCAATAATATACCGATAGAATTTCAATCCGTCAGAATTATCCGTGACTGCTTCCGCCGGCTCATAATCGATAATTTCTTTTTGGAGTGTACTGAAATTTTCTTTGGAGACATAAGGAGGATTGGAAATAACCAAATCAAATTTTTGCAAGGGTTTGTAGTTAAATATATCCGCAACTTCAAAATTAACCGAATTTTTTATTTCGTTGTATTCAGCATTTTGTTTTGCCAAAGCAATTGCGGCAATTGATATGTCAATTGAGGTGATGTTAACTCCATTTAGATGTTTTGCCAAAGCAATTGAAATATTCCCGCTTCCTGTTCCAACATCTAAAATATTTTGAGAATTCTTAGACTTTGCAAAATTGATTGTTTCTTCTGCGAGCAATTCGGTTTCCGGTCTTGGAATGAGTACGTCTTTTGTTAAATGCAGTTTCAAATCGAGAAATTCTACCATCCCGGTAATGTATTGCAAAGGTTCAAATTTGCTCCGTCTAATTATGAACTCCCTGTAAAGATCGGCTTCATTATCTTTCAATGGACGGTCAAATGAAAGATACAGATCTAAACGGTTGCATTTCAATATATCGGCAAGCAGCAGTTCAGCATTCATCCTTGGAGATTCGATGTTTTTCTCCTCTAAAAATTTTGTCGATTTCTGAAGTGCTGTTAGTACGTTAATCATAATAAGAATTCTGTTTTAGTCAAAAATAAAAAAGGGATGCAACAATTACATCCCCTTTCAAATTTTGTATTTAATCGATATTACTGTTTATAAGTTTCTAACAAATATTCTGCAACAGCTTGGGCTTCATTCGGTTTTAATCCTTGGTTCGGCATCGCGGGATAACTATCATCAATTTTAACAGGATTTAAGATAAACTGAGCCAATGCCTCTTGATCATTTTCATACTTCGGAAGTACATCTTTATAAGGAGGTCCAACAAGAACTTGATCAAACTGGTGGCAGGCAACACATTTTCCATTGTAGATATCTTCACCGCTGATCTCCATTATAGCCAAACCTAAACTTGATTTAAATTCTTCTTCATACTCAACAAAGTTAGCTTCAAGTTTTGCTAACTGTGTTTTTGAACTAGCGCTGAATGCAATTTGATCTTTTGTGTTATTCAGAATAAAGAAAAAGATTACAAGTGATAAGAGAATACTGATATAATTAACTTGTTTCTCCTTTTGCATTAAATATAAAAGACTTGCAAAGATCATAATTGCAACAAGTAATACAACAGCCACAATAAATGAAAAGCTTGATAGTGCAATTTGAGGTGTAAAGATAATTCCAAGTAATATGAATACCGGCATTAATAAAGATAAAACCAGCCCGTTATTAACCGTGTAATCTCTGACAAATAATAAATAATCCGGATCAGTTTGTTCCGGTTTTCTAATTTTATAATAATAGAAAAGCCCAACAATCAATGTGAAAACTAGAGATAAGATGAAAAAGTAAATCAAATACGAGACTGTCTGTACGGAAAATATTGTTGAATAAAGAGAATAATCTTCTCCCCACAATTCCGGGTTAGCAGCTAATACAATAGATGTGATCACTAAAAGAGCAGTGATTATGAATAAAACAAAACTCCAAATATCCGCATTTTTATACTTTTTGGTTGCTTCATCACTGTAAATATTAATTGTTTCTTTTGTGGAGACATCTTCAATTGAATAATTTTTTGATTCAAGATAGGAAAATATTGATTTTAGATTAAAACTATCCTTGTACGAAAAGAATAAGATCAGCCCGAAGACAAAGGTTATGAATCCAGCAATTAGAATTGAGACAACGCCCGCTGATGAATTTTGCAGAATTTGTATATAGCAAAAAAGAGCGCTCAAGAACGGTATTATTCCCAACGCATAAACTACACTTCGATTTAGAGCAGCAATATTGACAAGATCTTTAGCTAATTTAATATATTTTTCATCTTTACTTTTTTCGGCTTTCCGCTTTAATATCATAGAGAAAATGAAGCACCAGTAAGTATGGCAAGATATGGTAAAAAGAGTGTGAATGTAAGTCCCAGCAAATACTTCAGCAAAATAAGATGATCATGAGATTGCGGTAAAGCCAGGTTATCTAAAAAATCCATACAATTAATTCCCTAAAGTTGTCTAAAGATTAATTTGTCAATAGAAAGTATTACAACAACTATCAACACATAAATATTAATCAGGTAAAAAGCTTTTTTAAAAGTTACTTTATTCCTATAGTCAAAAACAATTCTTCTAGTCGAATAAATCAACCACATTCCTAAGATTAAAAGAAGAATCAGTGTAATTATATGAGCAGAAAAACTAAAAAGTGGAATTAATAAGCTGCTTATGAATAAAGCAATTATCCACATAAAAGTAATTCTGCTGAGTTGTGCATCAGAAAATATTTTAGTTAAAGTCGGGAATCCTGCTCTCTCATAGTCCGGACTTAAAATTAATAACAGAAGCCAAAAATGCGGTATCTGCCAGACAAAGAAAAAGAGCGCCAAAGCTAATGCTTGAGGGTCCCATAAATAGCCGCCTGCTGCTACCCAACCGATTAGCGGTGGAATTGCTCCGATAATTGAACCGGGTACGACCGCCAATGCAAACTTTCGTTTCAGCGGTGTATAGAATAAATTATACCAGACAAGCGCAGTCCACCCAAGGATCAGAGCAGATATTCCAGAAGAAAAATAAATCAGCGCACTACCAAAAAGAATAAGAACAATTGCATAAATCATTCCGCTACTAAGATGAAATTTTACCGGAAGGAAGCGGACGATTTTTTGTTCGTTCCATCAACGCATCGGTTTTCTTTTCCTGAAAATGATTTAATGCAGATGATCCGCAAGCTAGAATAAAAACACCAATTGAGGGAGCAATTATTCTTAAACTCAATTCTCCAGCAAATTGAATAAAACCGATCGCTGTTGAAAATGCTACAAAGAACGTAATTCTAACTTTTGCTAATTCAAGAAACGGATTAATTTTACTCAACACCGTTTCTAAACTTTTACTCAATTTAAACTCTTAATCGTCTCAATTATTTGCGATAATTCATCATCGTTAATATTGTACTGCTGATTTGGCATCATACCAACAGCATAACCTTTTACTATATCCGTGTTTGGAGAAATTATTGATCGTCGTAAATATTCTTCGTCAACTATAATTTCTCTTTGATCTCCATCAGTAATAACTATTCGTTTATTTCCCGCTAAACCTTTAAAAGAGGTGCAAGTTTTTCACTTCCGTCAATTGTGTGACATGTCATACATCCCTTTTCTTGCAATAGATTATGATTTGGGATATCTAAACCAGCAGTTTCATTTTGTGATTCTTCAATTTTCGAAGAATCAACATCGCTTTCCATCTCATCTTCGTACCAACTTAACCATTCGTTCTCGCGCATACCCACAACCGCAGTATACATCATCGAGTGTCTGAGTCCGCAATACTCTGCACAAGCAATATCATACCGACCAGGCTGATCAACGGTGAAAGAGAGATATGATTTTCTTCCAGCTATCACATCCTCTTTTACTCTAAATGCCGGTATATAGAGGGAGTGATTCACATCTGCAGATTCCATCAATAGTTTGACCGGTTTTCCTACCGGCACATATAATGTATCGGTTTTCTTTCCGTTTGGATAATTAAATTCCCAAGCCCACATTCTTGCCGTAACATTTACTTCAAATGCATCATCCGGAATATGACGAATTTGTGAAAAACCTAAGTAACCGTAGTAAAACATTGCTAAAACCAACACAGTAGGAATACCAATCCAAATAATTTCTAACCAAAGATTACCATGAATATCTTTCGGTTTATGACCTTTTTTACGATGATACTTAAATACAAAATAAATCATCGCAGCAGTTACTCCAATAAGCAATACTACTGAAATACCGACAATAAACAACATCACATCATCAACAATATCAGTAGTAGCAGAAGGAGCATAACCACTTAAAAATGCAAACATTATCAACCTCACCTATAGAAGACATCAAAAAATGTTAGGATAAAAATAACGAGCAGCGTCATCCCGCTTAATAACAAAAATACTTTGAAGATAGGTTCTTCGAATTTTATATGCATAAAATAATTTATAACCAAACCCGATTTTATTGCTGCTATAAAAAGTGCAATTGGTAAAGCAATATTACCAAAATCAACACCGGCAACCGTAACGGTAATAGATGTTAGAGCAATTAAACCGAGCCAAACTAAAACATATAATCCGTAACCGTGAGAATGTTCTTTATGTTCAGTATTACCTTGTTCCATCATAACCTCAATGAATTAAATAGAATAACGGGAAAAGGAAAATCCAAATTAAATCTACTAAGTGCCAATACAAACCGCCGTTCTCTAACTTAACATAATTATCGTGCGTTACTTTTCCACGTTTTACAAATACATAAAGGAATAAAATAATTATCACTCCAATAATTACGTGCAGAGCATGCAAGCCGGTCATAATAAAATATAGACCAAAGAAAAGAATCTCACCGTTTTGTCTGCTCAATAATTCGTCGGAACCGGGATAAATACCGTGACTGAATTTCGCTGTCCATTCAAAATATTTCACAGCCATAAATACAAGCGCAAACCCTACAGTAGAAGCCAGATAAAATAGCGACAACTTCTTTTTATTTTTCTGAATAGCAACTATAGCTAATACCATCGTTAAAGAGCTTGTTAAAAGAACAATCGTGTTAAACGTACCTAAAGCAGTGTTTAATTCGAATGCAGCTAACTTAAAAAGCTCAGGATGTTGAAATCTATAAACGGCATAAACTAAAAACATTCCCCCAAATAAAAGAACTTCAGTAAATAGAAATACCCACATCCCCATTTTAGCGCCAATATCGTCTCGGTGAACATGTCCTATAGCTGCGCTATCACTTTGACTCATAATCTAACTCCTTGAGTTGGCTGAAATCATAAGGTTCGTGTTCAACAGTTATTTTCCTGTCAAAATTCAATAATGGCGGAGGTGAAGTTGTCTGCCATTCCAGTGTAACTCCGCCCCAAGGATTTGCATGTGCTATCGGACCTTTTCTAATTCCATTATACAGATTGAAGAAAATAGAGAACAAGGTTATAATCATTACCCATGATCCAATAGTCGATATCACTTGCAGATCAGTGAACTCCGGTAAATAGTCATAGTACCTTCTCGGCATTCCCATATAACCAAGTATGAATTTTGGGAAGTAGAGTAAATTGAAAGCAATAAAGAAAAGTGCTGCATTTATATTTGCCCATTTCATATTATACATTCTGCCAAACATTTTAGGAAGCCAATAATAGAGAGCTGCAAAAACTATAGTGCCCGTTCCGCCAAACATAACGTAATGAAAGTGTGCTACGACAAAGTAAGTATCATGTAGATGTATATCTGCTGTTATACTCCCTACTACCAATCCTGTTAAACCACCGATCGAAAAGAGGAAGATAAAACTCATAACCCAGATGAAGGGAGGTTTTGGATCAATCGAACCCTTATACATTGTTGCAACCCAATTGAAAATTTTAACGCCGCTGGGAAGAGCAACTATATAAGTTAAGAGAGAAAATAGAACTCTCGCGGTATCGCTAATTCCACTTGTGAACATGTGATGCGCCCAAACGAGATAACCAACAAATGCAATTGCTAAACTTGACATTGCAATTGGACCGTAACCAAAAATTGTTCTTCGTGAAAATGTAGGAATGATTTCCGAAACAACACCCATCGCGGGCAGTATCATGATATAAACTGCCGGGTGCGAATAAATCCAAAACATATGCTGGAATAAAAGCGGATCACCTCCAAGAGAGGGATCAAAAATTCCTACTCCAAATACTCTTTCAAGAATTACTAGAAGAATTGTAATAGCAATAACAGGAGTTGCTATAACTTGTATCCAAGCTGTAGCGTAAGTTGACCAAACAAACAGCGGCATTCTGAAAAATCCCATACCGGGAGCACGCATTCTGTGAATGGTGGTAATAAAATTTAATCCGGTTAGAATTGACGAAAATCCAAGTATAAAAGCTGCAAACAAGGGTAATGAAACACTTGTAGTGGTTCTCACACTATATGGGACATAAAACGTCCATCCGGTATCAATTGGACCGCCCTGCATAAAAAGTGATAATAAAACTAAAACACTTCCACCGAGATAAATCCAATAAGACAGCAAGTTCAATCTGGGAAAAGCAACGTCTTCAGCACCAATTTGTAGCGGTAAAAAGAAATTACCAAAGATTGCCGGAATTCCCGGTATAATAAAAAGGAAAATCATTATAACACCGTGGAGTGTAAACAAGGTGTTATAAGTTTGTGCTTCCATTATTGTTTCACCGGGAGCAATTAATTCCAAACGCATTAGAACACCGATAAGCGCCGCAACAAAGAAGAAAATCGTAATCGTCACTAAGTACATAATACCTATGCGCTTATGATCGGTACTCAACAACCACGAAAGAATTCCGGTTTTCTGCTTCGTCGTTCCTTCTTCAAAAAATGACTTCTCGGCTGTAACAGCCGTTCCGTTAGACATTTATTTAAACTCCTCTAATTCTTTTTTATTTTTTCGTTTTTTCACAACTAATATTGTTAAAAATATTCCTGCTCCAATCAACATGATTGAACCGATTATTCTTGTTATGTTGAGAGTGTATCCTCTTCCTTCAGGATCATAACTGAAGCAAAACTCTAATGCTTTCGCAATGGTTGGACTGGTCTTTCCACTGCCGGCATCAATCAATGCCATTTTCAGATCAAACGGGTTATACCTTGATCCGTAAATATATCGTGAGATTTTTCCATCCTGCGAAACTGTAATCAAAGCACCAGCATGAAGGTAATCATCTTGAGTCGGTTTGAATTTGAATCCGACAGCATCAGTTATTTTTTTTACGTTGAGACTATCGCCTGTCAAAAACGTCCATGATTCTTCCGGAAAATCTCCTTTAAATCCGTTGAAATAATTCTTCTTCCACTTTCTCGCAATCTCGGGAGTTTCTCTGTGGTCGAAGCTAAGCGTTACAATCTCAAAATCTTCACGCGGATCTAGTTGAATTTTTTCAGCAACCCATGAGAGTTCCGTTAACATCGGGCTGCAGATACCGGGACATTCATAATAAACTAGAGCTAAAATAAATGGTTTATCTACTAAGCTTAGCGAATGTGATAGTATCATTATCCGATGTAACAAATTCGACATCAAACGGAATTTTTCCGCCTAAGTTTTCATCAATTCCGACTTCAATTTCTTCAGCAAAGATTGAAATTGAGATTCCTAAAAATAAAATCAAAAACATTTTTTTAACTTTCATATCATTTTCACTAAGTATTAACAGTTCCTAAAACATTCTTCAAATAATTGAACAAACTTTGCCATTCATTTTGTTCCAACCTACTAATTTCAGCTGAGAAACCAAGCTCGTTAAAATTAATCGAAGAAATTTCCACGAAATTTGTAAACTCCATTGCATCTATATTTGATCCATAAAAAGCCGAAAGTACTCTGTACTTATTTCGAACTACTTTATTAAAAATGTCCGCTGCCTTCAAGTCCAGGATGATTATTAACATAATCAATTGCATTGAATATTTTTTGAGTTGAGTGTCGTTCTTCCAACATTTTCTGTTTTGCCAAATCAACCGGAATTTGATTTGATGATTGCACTCCTTCAGTTAATGAGTATTCAGAATTTAACTCTTGAACCTCATCGTCTGTTATCTCGGGGAAATCAGCAAATGTTCTTGTGTAATGAATGATTGCTATTCTGTCGATCGGTAATAAATATTCATAAGCGACCATTCCGTTCTCTAAAATTCCCTCTTGAAGAGTTTTATACATGTCGATAAATTTTCTGCCGTTTGTCCAGCCATCAGTTGCAGTGTAATTCCTTGGGGGTGGATTTAAGCTGCTCCGGCCGGTCCGTCGCCCAAACCTTCACTACCATGACATGATGCACAATTTTGTTCGTAGAGTTCAGCTCCTTTATTTATCAATTCATCGGAAGGATTTTGAATTACGTCAAGATCAACCGGCGGTAACTCTTTCCCCTTTTTCATTTCTAAAGTTCGTTTAATATCATCTTCGACCGGTGGATTAACCGGTACATTATTAAGCGAAATCTCAGTCAATGTATTCACATAAAAAATACCGAGTAACAACAGAATAAAGAAAAAGTACGGAAAGACCCATCCGAATAATCGCTTTGGAGTTTTCAGCAATTCCTTAAAATCTATTTCATCTTCGTATTTTTTATCAGTTTTTTTTTCATTCATGATTTTATTCCAAAATTAGAGTCTGAAATCTAAACCGCGTTTAAGTTTAGGATCACCTATAGGAATTAAATTTTCTTTTTTCGCTTTCATTCCAAAAATTATTACCATAATTCCAAATGTTAACATTGGGAAACCAAGTTCAAACCAACTTAGTGGAATTGCATCCGGACTGTAAGTCGGCATTATCAGCCAATAAAGATCAACTATGTGAGCCAACAAAATCCAGATTGACATAAATTTTTAGTCGGCTTGGATTTGTTTTCGACGGCTGTGAGACTAACCCAAAGTAAGGAACGACAAAGTGTACAATTATCAAAAAGATTGAAACATAAAGCCAACCGCCTTCCCATCTGTCTAAATACCAAAATGTTTCTTCCGGGATGTTTGCGTAATAAATCAATAGAAATTGTGAGAATGCTATGTAAGCCCAAAAATTTACGAATGCAAACAGCAATGCGCCAAAACTGTAATAATGATCAGTTTTTATTCCTTTGATCAAGATACCTTTTTCATTGAGATAAACAACTAGAAACGTTGCCACTGCAAGAGCTGCAAGCACAGTTCCAGCAAAATAATACACACCGAATATTGTACTGAACCAATGTGGTTCTAAACTCATTATCCAATCAACTGAAGCGAGGGTTATTGTTATTGCAAAGAAAGGAATAAATGCCGCTGATATACGAGTGTTTACGGTAGTTAATTTTTGATCACCAGTTGTATCTTGCTTTCTAGAACGTTTTGTAATTAATAAATAAAAAATTATCCAAATAAGAAAAATCGCAATAACACGAATGGTGAAAAACTGAACATTAAGATAAGGAGCTTTGCCACTTAAGATTTCATCACTCATTACATCTTCGGTATGAGTCCAATGAAACATATCATGTAAATTCATATAAACCGGAATTGCAATAATCGGCAAGATGAATAGAATGGCTCCTAAAAATTCCGGAATTCGTCTAAAAGGAGTACTCCAAACGGCGCCTCCCAAATATTCAATTGCAACTAAAAATAATGAGCCAATTCCTATGCTGCTCAAGAACATCAACATAATAAGATTATTAAAAGAACTCCTAACCGGATCAACCAAATAAGCAAGAACAACTAAAATTAATCCGACTGCGAAAAGTGCAACTCCGGCTTTACCAAAACCGGCGGGAAGTTCTTTTTTGGAATATTCAATTTTTGTGTTTTCAGAACTCATTGTAAGTCAGACTCCTTGGCATTTAACGAACGCTGCAATGTTCTGATGTATAATATAGAAGCCCACATTTCTTCTCGTGTCATTTGAGACGAATATGAAGGCATAACATTTTGTCCTTCAACTAGAACGTGATAAATTCTTCCGTCAGTCCATTCTCTAACTTTTTCGGAATGAAGAGATGGTGGATTTGGAAATTGTCCGCGAAGTCTGCTATCTCCTTCTCCGAAATAACCGTGACACGGACTGCAAAATGTGTCATATTTTTGTTGACCTAATTCTAAATTTGCTTTTGTGAAATCAAGTGGATTTATCATTTTTTCGGCAGCAGCTTCGGGTTCACCAAAATATGGATAAGGGATTGAACCTCGCATTATTGCACCATCTACCGGTTCTCTCATCCCAAAACCATCAGCAAAAATTGTTGATGATTCTTGGGGAACAATTTTTTCTTGCTCCATCATCCAATTGAATGGCTGCATGAACATCAATTTATTAAGAGCAAAGTAAGTAACTCCCGAAAAAACAATTGCTGTAACTGCAAGAAACACGATAAACTTTGGCTCTAAAATAGTCGGCTTGGTATTTACCTCTTCTTCATCGAAGATAGATTTCGTTTACTTCTTCTGCACCCAACTCGTTCAATAACTTTTTAACTTCATCAGCATTAAAAACATCATCTTCTGCTTGGATACTTATACCCAGTTTATCGCTTGAAACTCTTTTCATATAATCGGTATCGTGCAGCGGGTGCGAATTATTCGGAAACTTGAAAAAGAAAAACAACATCGTTACAACCGTTCCGATTGCCGCCGCAAGTACGGTCACTTCAAATATTATGGGACATACTTCGGGAAAGCGAAATATGGTTTACCGCCGATTATCATCGGGTAATCTACTGCAGACATCCAGAATGTCATCAATAGTGCAGCTAGCATTCCACTTAATCCAAATATTAAAGCAGCATAACCTAATTTCGATCTGCCCAACTTCATTGCATTTGGCATACCGTGAATTGGATATGGTGTGTTAACATCAAATTTCTTATAACCCTTTTCGGAAACAGTCTCCGCTGCTTTAATTATATCGTCAGCTTTGTTGAATAATCCCGTAATAGAGTATAAAACTTTTTCACTCATTATTAATGATCCTTATGTGAAGGTTGTGAATCTTCAAGCGCAGCTTTAACCTCAGCGATTGATACAACCGGTAATGTCTTTGTAAACAACAACATCAAAGTAAAGAATAAACCAAAACTACCGAGTAAAATTGCTCCGTCAGTTAAAGTCGGTGTATAATAAGCCCAGCTTGACGGTAGAAAATCTCGCGACAGTGAAGTCACGGTTATGACAAATCTTTCGAACCACATACCAACATTTACTAATACAGCAATAACAAACATAACCGGTATTGTTCTTCTTATTTTTTTGAACCAGAATAACTGCGGGAATAAAACATTACATGAAACCATTATCCAATAAGCCCATGCATAAGGTCCAAACGCTCTGTTTATAAACGCAAATTGTTCGGGTTGAACACCGGAATACCATGCGATAGAAGAATTCCATTGCGTAAGCATAACCAACCATGCTTCCTGTTAATAAAATAATTTTATTCATTTTGTCGAGTGTATCAACTGTAATGATGTGTTCAAAATTGAAAATCTTACGAATAAATATCAGTACGTTTTGCACCATTGCAAATCCGGAGAACACCGCACCTGCAACAAAGTATGGCGGGAAGATAGTGGTATGCCAACCCGGAATAATTGAAACCGCAAAGTCAAAGCTCACAATTGTGTGAACAGAAAGTACAAGCGGAGTAGCGAAACCGGCTAATATTAAATAGACCATTTCATAGTGCTGCCAATGTCTATTCGAATGCCGCCATCCCAAACTGAAAACTGAATAGATAACTTTTTTAATTTTATTAGAAGTTCGATCGCGAAGTGTTGCAAAATCGGGGATTAAACCAACGTACCAAAAAATAAACGATACTACTAAATAGGTGGTAACTGCAAAAACGTCCCATAAAAGCGGTGATGAAAAATTCACCCAAATATTATGCTGGTTGGGATAAGGGATTAAATAGCCGGCTAACCATGGTCTACCAACGTGAATTAACGGAAATATACCCGCCGTCATCACTGCAAAAATTGTCATTCCTTCAGCGAACCGCGCAATACCGGTTCTCCACTTTTGTCGAAATAAAAATAGTATAGCCGAGATCAAAGTTCCGGCGTGACCTATACCGACCCAAAATACAAAGTTAACAATCGGAAAGCCCCAACCGACAGGATTATTATTTCCCCACAGACCGGTTCCGTAATAGAACGAGAGCCCAAGTCCGACAGCGCCGATCATCAACATTGTTACAGTAATACTGAGCGCAATGTAATATTTTTTATCAGGTTTGCTTTCTAACGGTCTAGCAATAACATCGTCAATCTGACGTAAACTTGGTTTATCTTCAATTACCGGTAACTCTCGAGTATAGTCGATCGTGGACACTAGACTTCCTCCGAATGTGTGTTTCTTAATTTAGCTATATATGTAACATTTGGTCTTACGTTCAACTCTTCCAGAACATGGTAACCTAATTCATGATTTGTGTACGTATGTATCTTCGAATTCTGATCGTTAACATCACCGAAAACAATTGCATCGGCCGGACAAGCAGTTTGGCAGGCCGGTTTTACGTTATCACCAACTATGTTTCTTCCTTCACGAATGGCGTCTTCTCGTTCATCCATAATTTTCTGCACACAGAATGTACATTTTTCCATTACACCTCTTGAACGAACTGTTACTTCAGGATTGTTAACCAAGGCAGCAACATCATTTTCATAATATGCATCAGCAAAGTGATCTCTAAAATTATAAAAGTTAAATCTACGAACTTTGTAAGGACAGTTATTTGCGCAGTACCGAGTTCCGACACAACGATTGTATGCCATTTGGTTCAGCCCGTCTTCGCTATGATTTGTTGCATTAACCGGACAAACATTTTCGCATGGAGCGTTATCACAATGCTGACATAACATCGGCTGCTGACTGACAACCGGTTCTTCGGGTGTTCCGGAATAATATCTGTCTATTCTCATCCATTGCATTTCTCTTCCAACGCCAACTTGATCTTTGCCAACTACGGGCACATTGTTTTCGACATTGCAAGAAGTGATACAAGCGGTACAACCGGTACATTTATTGAGATCAATCGACATTGCCCATTTAACGCCATCAAATTCAAGAGGAGCAGTTATATTTAATAAACTATGCTTGTGATGTTTTAAAAATTGTGGATCTTCTTTGTATTCGGATAATGTTCCACCTTGAATTATTCCGCGCAGCAAATGAAAATCTTTTGTGAATGCATCATCAAGCGCGTGATGTTCTTGAGTTGAAACTAACGAATAAGTTTTGCCGGTTTTTGAAATTACTGCATCATTCAATATATAGTTTGCAAATTCGTTGGAGTAATCAAGCAAATCATTAGCATAAAAACCAACACCTTTTCCGACATCACCACAAACTTTTCTACCGTATCCCAATTCAACGGCAATCATATTTTCGGCAGTTCCGGGTTGTATCATTACCGGCAACTCGATTTCTTCGCCGTTGACTTCAATTTTTATCATATCATTATTTTCAACGGAATATTTTTTTGCGATAGCCGGTGAAATTGCGGCGTAGTTATCCCAAGCAACTTTTGTGACCGGATGTGGTAACTCTTGCAGCCATCCGTTATTTGCATATTTTCCGTCACCAATAAAATAATTATTTTGAAGATGCACTGTAGTTTCAGAATTTTGCGGAACTTTTATATCAGCAAGCACATCTGAGTTAAAATTGAGTTGAAGATCATCGGTTTTTAGATTGACTACTCCGTCATGCAGCGCCGTGTACCAGAATGTTTTGAAATCCGTTGGAGTATCGAATTTGGAGTAAACTATCTCTTAAAATTCTCCATCAAATATTTATGATAAATATCTTCGCTAAAATCTATATCATCATTAAGCCAATTTAATAAGATTGCTTCTTTCTGGCGTGTGTTGTATAGCGGTGCAATAACCGGCTGTTGTGTTGAATATAGATTGTTGTAATGCACAAAATCATTCCAACTTTCTGAAATCATGATTGACCGGTAATGTATAAGTACAAACTGAGGAAGTTTCGTTAACACTTTCAGTCAACGTAACGGTTAGATTTACTTTCTTTAAAGCATCCTCGTAACCTAAATTAGAAGGCAACTGAAAGATCGGATTTGGTGTCAAAATGAATTACGGCTCCAACATTACCGTTATTCATCTTTGATATTAATTGTTTTATTTCGTCAACAGATGAATGCTTTATTTGCGGAACTGTGTAAGAGCCGGTTTTATATAATGTATTATTACCGAGAACTTCGTTTAATAAATTAATTGCTTTATGAGTATCTATGCTTAATGTTTCACCGCCGTAAACAATTCCTTTACCTTTACTATGAATCAAATCATCAACTAAGAATTGCACATATTTTTCATTCAATGAATTTTCATTAACAAACTTTTTTAGATCGTATTTTGAGATGAGTGAAGCAGCACTTGAACTTAATTGAATTTCGGAAGCAAATCTGTTATTTACGATTTCATTAAGGAGAGATAAAACAAACTCAAGCTGCTTATCCGGTCTAACTCGTAAACGGTAATCAGCATTCATACCGGTTAAACTCATTGTACCTTCGGCGCAGTAGAGTCTATTAAAGTCTGTTCCTCTCATTACATCTCTTCTGCCGGAAAATTCTCTCATATTTTCAACTACATTTCCTTCTTTCCCCAAAAAGTCTGATTCAAGACTTAAGATTGTGTCTGCTTTACTCCAGTCTATTGAAGGAAGAGCGTCGGTTCCGTAAGTTTCTTGCCAAGCCGTTCGTCTATTTGAATCTCCAAAGATTTCGTATGAATAAACTTTTGTAGTCGGATATTTCGATTGTAAAATCTTGCAAAAGTTTTGCTGTAGTCGGAGAATAAATTGAACCGGTAACAATTGCAATTTCTTTTCCGTTGTTTGCTGCTTCGTTTAATGAGGCAATAATATCTTTATCAACATCTTTCCAATCTACTTTTGAATTTCCACGTAACGGATTTTGCAATCTGTCGGGATCGTATAAATTGAGGATGCTTGCTTGTCCTTTGGTGCAAAGTTTTCCTTTATTAACCGGATGATCTGGATTACCGTCAACTTTTATTGGTCTTCCCTCTCTAACTTTGACTAACACACCACAATGCTGCGGACAACAATTCAAAGTAGAAGCGTAGTAATTAGGTTTCCCGGGAAGTTTTCCTTCGGGACGTTCGTTATAAGGTATTATTTCGCCCTTATCACTGATAATCAGTACACGATGTTGCAGCAAATGCAGCCGAAGCCGTAAGAAGCGCAAGAAATTTTCTTCGCGAGACACCATCAAGTTCGGATGGCGAAAACTCGTCAGTTACACCTTCTTCGAATTCATTTACTTTTCGCTTTTAAATACAGATTCGTTATCGTGATACTCTTTTATACTTTGCCAAAATTCCGGTTTGTTAACTTTTTTATCCGACATCGAAAAACCTATTTAGTCCTTTTTACTGCAGATGGATGTAATTTTACCTTTTTGGTAATTCTAATTCGCTTCGATTTATCAATAAACTTAAGCGGAGAATTTGCAAAAATTGAAGTACCTAATGCTGTTAATCCTGCTATTGTAAAAAACTTTTTTCTATTCATTTTTCGTTTCTATTATTAATCTCTTTATCTATGACAAGCTGCGCAATTTTTCAGGACCCATGTTTACTTTCTCTAAGTAAGGCAATTGTTCATGAGGATTTCTATGACATTCGAGACAATCACCCATTGTAAATCCTCTGTACTTGTTTAACAACTTCCATCTGGGTCAAATCACCATGACAAGTTTCGCATTCAATACCAGTATTAACGTGAACACTATGATTGAAATAAGCATACTCCGGTACTTTGTGAATTCTTTTCCATGGTAAAGGTTTACCGGACTCGTAGTATTCTGTCAGCTTAATAATTTCAGGTTTATTTTTTCTTGATACTGAGTGACAATTCATACAAATATCTACCGAAGGAACGGTGGCATATCTTCCCTTCTCAACACCGGTGTGACAATATTGACAATCAATTTCCATTAACCCGGCATGCAATCTATGCGAAAATGCAATTGGTTGTTCAGGTTCATAGCCAATGCTATCTCGTTCTGCTCTTGATGCATAAAATGTAATTACAAAGGTTGAAGCAATAACGAAGAGTGTTAAGGGGAGACGAATTTTAAGAGTATAGTCAAGTAAAGTTTTTTTCATCTGTAACCTTCAGCCACAAAATTTCTTTAATTTAATATCCGCTATTTAGAGGAGCGTAATTAAAGTTCATCGCTCAATTAAAAGATATAAAAATAATTTGGAATGCCCGTTTAATGAATTCAAAAAGATAAGATATATAATCTTATTTTTTTAGAAAATGAAAATAAAAAATAATGGATAAAAACAAAAGTATGTAATAAAAAGAATTACTGATTGATATTAATTTTTTCGGTTCACAACAAAGTCAACTAAAGAATTAAGTGAATTTTTATATTCGCTATCCGGCAATCCAACGATGCTGTTTTTTGCTTTTTCAGCATATTTTTGGGCTTCTGCTTCCGCAAATTCGATTCCTTTATTCTTTTCAACGAACTCAATTACTTCTTTTATCCTGCCCTTTTGCGTTCACTTTTTATCAACTTAATTATTCGATCGGATTCTTTTTTATCGACTTGTTTTAAAGAGTGAATTAACGGAAGTGTTATTTTCTTTTCTTTTATATCCCCACCAAGTGGTTTACCGATAATTGACGATTTGCCCGTGTAATCTAAAATGTCATCTCTAATTTGGAATGCAATACCAAGCGCTTCACCGAATTCACGAAGATTTTGAATAGTTTCCTTATCTTCCGTTGTGCTCCTCGCACCAATTTCGCAGCATGTTGAAATTAGAGATGCTGTCTTATCGGAAATTATTTTATAATACGTATCTTCGTCAATATCTAGTTTACGGGTTTTACTTATTTGGAGTAATTCTCCTTCCGACATTCTCTTAACTGTTCCTGTTACTACTCTTAAAAAATCAAAATCGTTTCCGTCAACGGCAAGCATTAATCCTCTTGATAGCAAATAATCACCGATGAGAACGGCAACTTTGTTTTTCCAAACAGCATTGATTGACGGCAGACCTCTCTCTTTTCTGCAGAATCAACAACGTCGTCATGTACGAGTGTAGCAGTGTGCAGCATCTCAACTAAAACAGCGCCTCTGTAAGATCTTTCGGGTAACTCCTCTCGCACAAACCGGATGAAAGTAGTACGAGCACCGGTCTAATCTTTTTACCTTTTTGCTTTAGGATATATTTTGTTACGAGATCAACGAGACCAACTTTTGATTTAAGTGAAGATTTAAATTTATCGTTGAAAGAATCGAGATCTTTTTTGATGGGGAGAATTATTTCAGATAATTTAGGTTGAGGCACTCTTTTTCGAAAATATTTTTGAAATAAAAATACTTATTTCATACAATATAACCAATGGAATAGCTAAAAGTACCTGAGCAACTGGGTCAGTACCGGGTGTTAGAATTGCTGCTGCTAATAAAATTATAATTATTGAATGTCGCCTGAACTTCTTCAAGAAAGCCGGTGTAATCAAACCTAATTTAGAAAGAAAAAATGACATCATCGGTAACTCAAAAACAAGTCCGGCTGCAAGCATTACACTAATTATAATTGAAAAATATTCATCTATTGCAAAGTTATTTTCGATTTGTTCACTTCCAAATTGCCCAGCAAAGGAAAGTGTTAACGGAAGCATAATAAAGTATGCAAAAACAATACCCGATAGGAAACATAGTGTTGAAAAAGAAACTACCGCGGTAACATATTTTTTTTCACTTGATTTAAGCGCCGGCGAAACAAACTTCCAAATTTGATAAAATAAGTTTGGGATACTTAATACAGCACCAACAATAAAGGCGACTTGAAAGAAAAGAAATAGCTGACCAAACGGACGAAGGTTCTGTAAATTTATTTCAGCTTTTTGGGCAGGGAGAAGTAAAATGTGGTCGATAATGGGATCAATAAAAATCCAGGCGATAATTGTTCCGGCTGTTACACCAATAAGACATAAAGAATCCGCCACCGTAATTCTTCGAGATGTTCGAGAAACGACATCTCGACTTCCGGTTCGTCGGATTCTTCACTCTCTAATTTTTTTTTCTCTTCGTCGCTCACTCAATTACTTTGATTGAAGTTCTGGATAAAGTGGGAATTTTGCACAAAGTGAATTTACTTCTTTTTTGATATTTACTAATTCACTTTCGTTTTCAAAGTTTTCAATTGCTCTATTAATAAAGTCTGCTATTTTTTCCATCTCCGGTTCTTTCATTCCGCGTGTTGTAACTGCAGGAGTTCCGATTCTGATTCCACTTGTTACGAAAGGACTTTTCTTATCAAACGGGATCATATTTTTATTAACTGTAATGTTTGCAACACCAAGTGCATTTTCAGCTTTTTTACCACTGATCTCTTTATTCGTTAGATCAACCAGCATCAAGTGATTGTCAGTTCCGTCAGAGATAATTTTGAATTCATGTTCCATTAATCGTTTAGACAGCACTTGAGCATTTTTGATAACTTGTTCAGCATAAGTTTTAAAATCATCGGACAGAGCTTCTTTGAATGCAACAGCTTTCGCCATAATCACATGCATCAAAGGACCACCCTGAATACCAGGCATAACTTGTGAGTCAAAAATCTCAGACATCATTTTAACTCTATCCCCTTTTGGATTTGTAATTCCCATTGGATTCTCACGATCTTTTCCGATAAGAATAACTCCACCACGAGGACCTCTTAGGGTTTTGTGCGTTGTAGATGTGACAACATCGCAATATTCAAGTGGGTTGTTTAACAGACCTTTAGCTATCAATCCAGCCGGATGCGCCATATCACAGAGTAAAAATGCACCAACTTTGTCGGCTATTTCTCTGAATGCTTTATAATCCCAATCTCTCGAATATGCGCTTGCACCGGCGATAATTAATTTTGGTTTTTCTTTTTTTGCGAGGTCTTCAATCAGGTTGTAATCTAATCGCTGAGTTTCCGCACTTAAGGGATAACCTACTGCGTTATAAATTTGTCCGGAAAAATTCACAAACGAACCATGCGTTAAGTGCCCGCCATGATCCAAGCTTAATCCTAAAACTTTGTCTCCGGGCTTTAGCAAAGCCATATAAACTGCCATGTTTGCTTGCGAACCGGAATGCGGTTGAACATTAACATATTCAGCACCGAATAACTCTTTTAATCTATTACGTGCTAAATCTTCTGCCATATCAACATACTCGCAGCCACCGTAATAGCGCTTGCCGGGATAACCTTCGGCATATTTGTTTGTAAGCACCGAGCCGGCTGCAGCTAAAACCGGTAGGGAAACAAAATTTTCTGAAGCAATTAGTTCTAAATGATCTTCTTGCCTTCCTAATTCTAAATTTAGTACGTCTAAAATTTCCGGGTCATTCTTCAAATAATTTATCATAATACCTACTCCATTATGGAACAGTTACCGTTCTGTTTATCCAATCGTAACATCCGCCTTCAATTTTAATTTTATCGCCTGAATTAATATTTCTGAAGAAATAATCTTCTTGGGATGGAACAGAGTTTGCCAAAGCCGAGATTCTATCACGAGCTGAAGAAGCATATTGTCCACCCTTAGAAAGCGCCGTGCGATATGTATTAACTGCTAGTTGATAAACGATCTTGTCCATGAATTCATATCCGCAATTTCTTGCAGCTTGTTCATATAAAGTCGCCTCTATATAGTGAGGATAATCCCAATTGGGGTTTACATCCGCAGCTTTATTTAAGTACGATCGTGCAGCTGCCAATTGACCTTGGTTTTTATACATCAAAGCAAGATTTACAAAATGTTCAGCATTATCAGGTTGTAACTCCGTTAACTTTTTATATGCTTCTAATGCTTTTGAATAGTTATCTTGCTTTTGATAAGCAGTCGCCAATTGGTTCCAGTAATTTATAACCTCAGGACCTTTTTCAACCAAGAATTGGAGCGGTTCAACAGCTTTTTCATAATTTTGATTTCGCATTGCAGTCGATGCATACTTCCAAGCTTTTTCCATATTATCAGGATCAAGCTGCCAAGCTTTGTAAGTAATCTCAACTAATTCATCAGGATTCTCTGCCAAGTTTTCAATTCTTGAAACCCATGTTTCATTAGTAGGATCGCCTTCGGACATTGAGGAATAAAGATCTAATGCTCTCAACTTATAATCTGGGTTACTGTCAGCGTTGTTTGTCAAAAGCATACCGTAACGATCTTTGTAGTAATCCTCAAGATCCGGGTTTGCTTCGAGAGCTTTCTCATAGGCTGCAATAAGCTCTTCTGCAGAAGTATCTGTCCATGATTCCAGAACAAATGCCTTCTTTTTCAGATAGTAACCTGATTTGTCCGGTTCATATTTCATTGCTTTTTCATAAAGGTATAGTGTTGTATCAGCGATTTCAGATTTTTCCTCTTCGGTTGTTGCAACACTATCATGCATATAAAAAAGTGCGCTTTCCATTTTCGTAAAAATATTATAACGTAAGAATGGTTCCGGGTTTTCTTCTATAACTTTCCATCCATGCGGGAGTGCACTTTTAAAATCATTATTTTTTTGATATTCGTAGAATAGACTAAACTCAGCCATTAAATCTTGGCTTTGTGCTTGACTCGAAAAAGTCAACGCAGTTAAAATGATTGATATAATAATTTTAGCTCGTTTCAATTTCTCATCCCCTATTTTTATCTGTCAGGTCTGACGAACCAAAGGTCGCCAAAGCTTAAGGTTATGAATGCTGCAAAAATATTCTCTTTAATTAAATTGTTTTCTGTTTTTCCTCTAATACCGTATTTAAATCCAAAATCTATTGTGTTATCGATTCCCAATGGAACCGAAAATCCGGCGTAGGCAGCCATTTCGTCAACTCCGGTGTTGTTTATGTAATAAGGAGTTTCTTCATAGCTTAAACCTGCTCTCCAAACCATTTGATCCCATGTACTTCCAAATCTACCAGAAGCGTGCCGATATTCAAACCCGAGTGAAAAGCGGTTAAAATCTCTCAAATGTGGTAAAGTCTTAGCGTTGACTGAAAATTCTGAAAATTTTTGGTTCACATAATCGAACAAGAATGTATAGTTTTGTTTCCATGTAACCGATAAACCAACGCCTAATCGAGATGGTATATCTCTTTCAAATCCAGTAGAGCTAATCTCCCTAAAACCAAGAGAATTGTCGGAAGAGAAGACCGAGTCAACACTAAGTGGCCGTATTACGTTGTAAGTTGCGCCAAGTTTTAAGTTTGATATTCCGTCAATATCCAAAAATTTGGCAAAATCAGGCGAGATCATTCCGACAGTACATCCGATTCCTGTACTTTTCAAACTTAGGTCAAATTTACTGTTTTCAAAATCGGTGGTTTGTTCAAATTGAACATCGGTCAAATATTCTGTTTTACCGTTATAATATTCATAACTTGCACCGATTTTAAGTTCAAAAGGCAAAGTGTATGAAGCTCCTAAAAATACCTTTGATAAACCACCATCACCGGAATAGTTCACCGTGTAATTTCCAAGTATATCAGATTGATTTTCTGTAAATACCTCGTAGTTCACATTGCTGTATGGGACCACTCCACCAACAATAGAGATTCCATAATCGTTTGATACGGGAACCCCAATAATAACACCGGAAAAGTCTGTCTCTGAATAAAATGCAGAGTTGGAATTTTCAGAAATGTTAAAGCCGGTAAAAGATACACTTGCGGTAAATCTTGTGAGGTCTATTGCTCCCCAAGAAGCCGGATTTGAAGCAGCTAAATAATCTCTTTGGAAATGTGCTATTCCTGAACCGGCTAAACCAACTTGTCTTGCAGAGTTATATAATTTTAAATCTCCGATTCCATAACGAGTATAAACAGAACCCCCGGTGGCAGAAAGTGAAGCTGAGAGAATTATAATTAAATTTAGTTGTATAAAAATTTTTTTTTATCATTAACACTCTATCTAATCAGATTATAGTAAATTTTTAATTTCGGACGAAGTGATTTATTCGAATAATTACTACCGTAAAGGTACATACCTATCTAAAGATTCTTCTTCATTCCCGAGCGCCAAACTAAAGCCCTGGTTGTCAGCGCCAAGATTTATTGCTTGAACTAATTTAGTAATATCACCTTCAAATTGTTTTCCGTCAAAAGTAATTCTATTCAACGCATATTCAGTGTTTATTTCGTTTGTAAGACTATCGGAAAATAATCTGACTCTCAATGAATCAGAAACCACATTGCCAACTAGTGAAGAAGTAGAATCGACATTTAAAATGAGTTCGGCTTATTAATATTTGCATTGTTAGGAAGTTTTCCTAAATCAAAAATAATTTTCCTCTTTCTCCTAATCCGGCAGTCAATTGAAATTTATCATCATCAACGGGTTCGGGAGTACCTTCAACAATATGGACATCGAACACAACACGAGCAATTAATGTGTCAATTTTATTGTTCTCATTTTCAACTACATATCTGAGCAAAGGAGAATTATCATTTGAAGTTTGAGGAAAGCCTCTAAATCCGTACGCTCGGTTTATTCCGGGTTTCGGAATGAAGATCATACCATAGTTATTACCAAGATCGGTATCAATTAACGCTTCTAACCATTCAAAAGCGACATCGCTGTTTACATTAAAAGAAATAAGTGAATCAGTTACCTCTTTTGATTCGGTTACTTCTTCAAGATCATAGGTTAATAAAGCAAGCGAGTCTTTGTTAAAATTGTTTGAGCCCCAATCCGAAGTAATGTTATGGACAGAGAAATCAACCGTCTTGCCCTAGGATCACCGATTTTATAAACGGGTCTTAATTCAACTTCCGCACTAAGTATATTAAGATTTTTATCTTGAACAGCAGTCCTAATAGAATCCGGAAGTATCACACCAAAACGCATCAACATAGTTGATTTACGGTTTTCAACGTTTCCGAGTATTAATCTGCTTGATGGTCCAAACGAAATTGAATCGGCTAAGAAAGAGCTTGAGTTTTGATTTAACGAATCTATTTCACTATCGAGTAAAAATATTTCTAAATCGCTTCCGATAAAATCCTTGCCTAAAGACGTCGGGATCATCTTGGCATGAGGTTATAAAAATAAGTGAAGTTAGAGTAGCGAGTACAAATTTAAATATCCGCAAAAATACCACCTTTAATTAATATCCTTCTTAATGAATTCTACAGCATCTAAAAAATCATCAGCTACAAAATTGGGAGATTTTCCCTCATTTTTCAAGCTATTTATTTCGTCGGAAAGTTCATCAGTATAAAGTAGAATTGATTTCACCTTCGCGTTCAAACCACAAAAGATATCCGTTGCTCTGTCTCCGATCAAATACGAGTTAGAAAGATCAATGTCATAGTCATCGGCGGCCTTAAAAATCATTGCAGGTGAAGGTTTTCTACACTTAGCTTTTTCATCGCCGCTGATCTCCGGGTGAAACGGACAATAATAAAATACATCTATCGACGTATTTTGTTCCCTTAGTAAATCATTAATTTTCAAATTAACTTTATCAACATCTGAGTGGGTTATCAATCCTCTGTCAAATCCTGATTGAGTTTAGACACAACAATAATCTTAAAATGATAGTTTTGCTTTAAAAGCTTGATGCCTTCGGCAACACCGGGTAGGAGTTTAACTCGATCCGGATCACCTAAGTAACCCGGATCGTTATTAATTGTTCCGTCTCTATCAAGAAATACTGCAGTAGAGGGCATAATGATACTTATATAATATCGTTATAAAGATTCACATAATTTTTAGCAGAATTCAACCATGTAAAATTTGATTTCATTCCTTCTTTCATAATTTTCTGCCAGCTATCTTTGTCTTTTGTGTAAATCTTTATTGCTCTTTTTAGTTCTTTAATTAATTCTTTATGGTCATATTCTTAAAGACAAAACCGTTGCCTTCTTTTGTTTTCTCATTATATTTTGCAACTGTATCTGCCAAGCCACCCGTTTCACGAACAATTGGAACAGTTCCATAGGTCAAACTATACATTTGATTTAATCCGCACGGTTCAGATTTGGAAGGCATCAAAAACATGTCCGCACCAGCTTCAATTAAGTGAGCTAACTCGTCATCAAAGCCGAGGTAACAAGAAAATTTATCTTTGTGTTTTGAAACCTGCGACTCAAAGAATTTATGGTACTTTTTCTCTCCTGTTCCAAGCAAGACAAGTTGTATATCTAATTTCATCAATTCGTTAAAAGCTTTTTCAATAAGATTCATAACCTTTTGAGTCGGTTAATCTCGAGACCATTCCAATTACTGGAACTCCCGGTTTATACTCAAAACCGAATTTTTCAGCAAGTGTTTTCTTGTTCTCTTCTTTATCTTCAAGTTTTTTAATTGAATACTTTTTAGCTATGTGTTTATCCTTTTCGGGGTTCCATACATTCGTATCAATTCCGTTTATTATACCTGCAATATCTTTCTGACGTTTACACAACACAGTGTGAAGTCCGGAACCAATTTCTTTGTCTTTGCATATCTCTTTAGAATAGGTATTACTTACAGTATTGATATGATCCGTAAAAGTTAAACCGGTTTTCATAAAGTTCACTTTATTAGCATGAATAACACCTTTAGTGTTATTTAGTTCATCCGGCAAACCGGTCTTTTTAAATGTCGATTTAGGGAAAACGCCTTGATAAGACAAATTGTGGATAGTGAAAAGTGTTTTTACATCCTTTAGCGCTTCATCATCTTTATATATTGTTTTTTGATAAGCCGGATTTAAACCGCATTGCCAATCGTTGCAGTGAATGATATCCGGTATCCAGCCAAGTTTACTAATTAATTCGAAAACTGATTTTGCTAATAAAATGAATCGTTCGTCATTATCTTCGAAATCTTTACCGGTTAACGGGTCGGAATATAAACTTGGTCTATTGCCAAAGTATTCATCGTTATCGAGGAAGTAAATCTGTACTCTTGTTTTAGCTCCTACAAGAAAAGATGACCGGAGTGAAAAAACAACTTCCTTCTCACCAATTTGAGTCGTTAAATCTTTTAGACGAACAACCTCGTGAATTTTGTACTTACGTTCGTCGATTGCGCCGTATTTAGGAACAACAATACGAACTTGATGACCTAGTTCTTGTAATTGCTGCGGAAGAGCAGACGAAACATCCGCTAAACCACCTGTCTTAATAAATGGTACTACTTCCGAAGTTACAAATAAGATTTTTAATTTTTTTGATGAAGGCATATGGAGAGCCCTTAATTTTTTTGGCTTACAAAAATACTAAATTATTGACTTATTGACAAAAATGTGTGATATTAAAGTTTTTCTGTATTCTGAAATCCACAATGAGTCCTTTCGTTTTTAATCAAAAGCATTTGAGCAAAAAATGAAGAAAGTTATTTATAATCCCGCACAAATTTTAACAATCAATACTAACTCTGCTAACATCAAAAGAGGTAAAGAACAATCCGATGTGGGCCTATTAACGAATCGATCAATAGTCACTGAAGATGGAATTATAAGTGGTATAGTTGAAACGAATAAAGTAAATAAAGATGATTATGGTGAGTTGATTGATGTTACTGGAAAAGTTGTACTACCCGGAATGATTGAATGCCATACGCACTCTGTTTTTGCCGGTTCACGTGCCGAAGAATTCCGAATGAAATTAGATGGAGTAGCGTATGAAGAAATTGCCCGCCAAGGTGGCGGTATTCTTTCTACCGTTAAATCAATTCGTGAAGCTTCTTTTGACGAGTTAGTGGAGTTAACCAAATCAAAAGTCGACTATTTTATTTCGCAAGGAATAACTACTCTTGAAATTAAAAGCGGCTACGGTTTGAGCTTTTACGATGAAATAAAAATGCTGCAAGTAATTAAGCATCTCAATGAAATTTATCCAATTGATATTGTGAGCACGTTTCTTGGAGCACATACTTATCCACCGGAATATAAAAATGACCGTAAAAAGTATATCGATATAATTGTCAACGAAATGATCCCTTATGTAGCTGAACAAAATTTAGCCGAGTTCTGCGATGCATTTTGTGAATCAACTGCGTTCAGCGCCAAAGAAGTCGATGAAATATTTACTTCCGCAAAGAAAAATAATCTTCAATTAAAACTACACACGGAACAGTTTAATAATATCGGCGGCTTGGATGTTGCGCTTAATCATAATGCTGTAAGCGTTGATCACCTTGAAGTCTTCAAAGATGAACAAATTGAGCTATTCAAAAATTCAGAGACAGTTGCGGTTGTTTTACCCGGCGTCTCCTTTTTCTTGGATTACGATTATGCGCCGGCAAGAAAGTTAATCGAAAACAATATACCTGTTGCTCTTGCAACAGACTATAATCCCGGTTCTTCTCATATCGCTAATCTAAATTTTATTATGAGTCTTGCCGCATTAAAATGAAGCTCTCAATTGAGGAAGTAATCACTTCGGTTACTATAAATGCAGCAAGAGCAGTTAATCGAGAAACTGAAATTGGATCAATTGAAGTTGGTAAAAAAGCTGATTTGGCAATTTTCGATTGTGATAATTATGCCGAAATCGTCTATCAAGTTGGAAAAAATATTTGTGAGATGACGATTAAGGATGGTGACGTGATTTATAAAAATTAAATAGCTCCGGATTTCCGCAATTGTTAAAATTGTGGGAACCTAATATTTCTAAAATTACTCAGACTTTGACTATTCCGTTTTAGCCCTTTCTGCAATATATTGCATATTCACAACCCTTCTTCCTAATCTTAGCTGTAACTAAACAATAAAGTGCAGTAAGTTGCACATTTCTCAAAATTCTTATATGTTTGTAAAGATATCTAACTAATTATGCAACTTAATACACATTTATATGAACAAATTTGAAATCGGTAATGAAATTAAACAAAGACGAAAGTTCTTAAAAATCACTCAACAAGAACTATCAGAAATAGTTGGAATCGGTTTACGAAGTTTAATTGATATTGAATCCGGGAAAGGAAATCCAACTATTGATCAATTGCAGAAAGTACTATCTGCACTTGGACTTACATTTGAAATAAAGGTAATATCAAATGGATAAGCAAAATGCTGAAATCTATTTTAATAAAACTCCGGTCGGAATTCTTTCGCGAAAAAACGGAAAATTCATTTTTAGATACTACGATTCCTATTTGCTCGATGAAACAAAACCGGCAATAAGTTTAACCCTGCCAAAGCGTAAAGAAGAATTTATTTCAGATCATCTTTTCTCTTTTTCTATGGTCTTCTTGCTGAAGGTGATAACAAAGAAATTCAGTGCAGAATGTTAAAAATTGATGAGAACGATCATTTTGAAAGATTATTATTGACGGCCGGATATGATACAATCGGTGGAATTACTGTGAGGAAATTATGAAAGTAAATGTCTGCCCAAGCTGCTTAAAAGAAGGATTTGAATCTTACTGCACAAAGTGTTCAAAGAAATTATTCAACGGAAAGAAAATAAGACCTATTCTTAATTTTACTCGTCCGGAATTCAACAAAGCAAAAATTGATTCAAAAGGTAGGCTGTCAATTTCCGGAATTCAAATAAAACATTCTTTGCGAATTGAAAAAAACGAATTGGTTTTAACTGAAAAAAATGGTCAATATATTCTAAAACCGATTCCATCAGGCCAGTTTCAAAATCTTGACGCAGTACCCGCCATTGAACATCTTACAATGCAGATTGCCTCTCAAGTATATAATCTCAAAGCAGCAGAGAATTGCATAATCTTTTTTGCAAATAATGAAATAGCTTACTTAACCAAACGTTTTGATGTAACAAAAAATGGTGAGAAACTTCTTCAGGAAGATTTTGCTCAAATTGCGGAAAGAACAGAAGAAACTCACGGGAAAAATTATAAATATGATTTTAGTTACGAAGAAATTGGTGAACTGATTAAAAAATTTGTTTCTGCATACAGAATAGAAATTGAGAAATATTATAAAGCTGTTCTGTTTAATTATCTTTTTTCAAACGGTGATTCTCACTTAAAGAACTTTTCACTATTTTAAAATACCGAATACGGTGATAATCTATTGACGCCTTTTTATGATCTTCTCAATACTTCACTTCATGTACCGGGCGAAAGTGATACTGCGCTTGATTTATTTAAAGGCGGATATGAAACCGAAGAATACAAAGCCGGTTCAAAATATACAAGACCGGATTTTGTTGAATTTGCAAAGAGACTTGAGATAAAGGAAATACGTTATAACAAAATATTAAACGAAATTATCTCGAAAACCGATGAAGTAAAAGAACTTGTATCAAGATCATTTTTAAATGATGAATTGAAAGAACTCTACTTGCAAAGTTATTTTGATAAACTGGCAAGGATTAGTTTTGAGCTAATACAACAACTTATCATTATTAATTTATCCGGTGGAAAATCCGCGCCTAAAAACTACAACCAACCAATAGATGAACTTGTAAAAATTTAGTGTTTCTGTTAATAAGGATACTTTCCTAAAAAAGCCCCTTATCTAACTTTTCAATTAAAGCTTAGCTTCTACAAAATCCAGCACTTCTTTGTAGTTTTAATTGAGCTTTTTCTTTTAATTCATCACATTTCGTCTTCATATCTTCAACAAATTCTTCGTCTTTTATATCTTTCAAATTAATCAGCACATTATAAATTCCACCAAGCACACCGGTGTAAGCGCTTTGTGCGCCAACACCCACATCTGTTATTGAATTCGGATTACCATGCTTTGATACAGTTTTTGCTATCTCAATTGCTTCATAACTTAATTGTGCTGTTGAATAGGGCACTTTTACTGCAACTCTTTAATCCCTCTTGCATTGCGGCAGTTCGTTTTTTCTTTTCTTCATCGGTTTTCTTCGGCAATCTCATTGCATCCATATATTGGTTGAATGCATTTGTGTCTTCATCGACTGCTTTTAGTAACTTAAGTTTAATTTCTTGACAACGCTCAGCAGCTTCATTTAGAATATCATCAACATCTTCACTCTCCCCGCTTATTTGCGGTTAGGTTACTTACCATAGAAGAAAGTGAAACTCCAAGTGCACCGGCTAAAGCCGCAATCGAGCCGCCTCCGGGTGCCGGGATTCTTCGGGAAACTTCATCAACAAAATCTGTTACTTTCATTTCAACAAGTGCATCATCTAAATTTTTTGGCAAACCTAATACACGTTCTTCAATATTAAATTCCGAAACATCGTTCAAACCAAGAGATTGGACTGCGGTTTGTAAAATATCTCTAATCGGAATTCCCGCAGAACGGTGTTGATTTCTTAAATAGTAATTTACCGGATTCTAATAACGCCGGATACGGAACCAAACCAACAATCTCACTTCCGGTTACAACAAGTCCTCTTTCCATTGCTAGTTTTCTAGCTTCTTCGAGAACATGATGCATGGAAGTAACTTTATAGTTTGTAAGATTTATTGATATTTGTGCGCGGTCGTATTCGGGTACCATCGCAGCCAATTGCTTTACATTCCTTAAACTTTCCGGGAACTTTGACAGATTCCCCTTCCGGTTTTTCAGGATTAATTCCGTGCATTTTTAATAATTCTGCTAAGTCATAATCGTGTTCTTTTTTGCAATGTTCTATTGTTTCTTGTATTGTTTTTCCCGTAAAGTCGTGATGACCACAAGGATATTCCCCTTCTTTGTACTTAAGAATTTTTGTGCTTTTATAATAGAATGAACTATCCACCTCTTCTCTTGCCGATCTTCCCTTTTCTCTAAGTTCAAATGCGATATCAGTCGCATGTTTTGATTCTCTTGTGTTCAAACTTATGTTGTAAGCAATTAAAGAATTCACGAACCCCAATGACTGTTGCACCCGCTTTAGAATTAAAATCCGCCGGACCAAAATCCGGTTTCCACTTTGGATCTTTTAGTTTTTCTTCGAGGGCTTCGTATTCACCTTTTCTAATTTTCGCAAGGTTAGTCCGCTCGGGCATTTGTGCTGATTTTTCATAAAGGTAAATCGGTATTTTTAATTCATCACCAACCCGTTTTGCAACTTCGTTGGATAACTCAATACATTCGTCAAAAGAAACACCGGTTACCGGAACGAACGGACAAACATCTGTTGCTCCCATTCTTGGGTGAGTTCCTTTGTGTTTAGACATGTCAATAACTTCGGAAGCTTTTTTGATTGCTCTAAATGCAGCTTCTTTTACTTGCTCAGGTGATCCGACAAATGTTACCACAGTTCTGTTCATTTCTTCGCCCGGATCAACATCTAATAATTTTGTACCTTCAACGGATTCAATCTCATCGGTTATCTGTTTAATTATATCTTTGTTTTTTCCTTCGGAGAAATTTGGTACGCATTCAATTAATTTGTCAGACATAATACCTCTAAATTTATTCTCATTTTATTCAAATCGTAATTTTACATCACCAACAGGCCAACGTGGTTTAAGCTCAAGTGTATCAGGGTAAACTACGAACCTCTCTGCCGGCTCAAAGGGAAATATCGAGCCGTGATCATACTTTCATTCTCATTCTTGTCGTCAAAAGCAATTAGTAAATAGCTTCCCGGGAAGACTCTCTGAAAATCAAAATTCTGCCCGGTTGATTTATAATTGATTTTCGGATTATCTACACTTGTAATCATCACAACAATATTCAGTTTATCACTTATGCTTACATTACCCGATAAACCGGAAAAATCTAAGTTATTAATTGAAGAAAATTCGTGTGTAAATACCGAATCAACTTTATTTCCCGCAGCATCAATTAGTCTATTATAATCAATGTAAATTTCGTAATCGGTATTTGGTGTAAGTTCTGCAAATTTCATATCGATTGTTGCATCATCAATTTTATCAATTGTGGGTTCGATTTTGTTCCTTCTCAAATCAACTACTGTAAATATATTTTCGATCTCTGATTGATTAAATCCATCGGTAAAAAGTAATCTTAATTTATCGTTTTCGAAATCAATTTTATTCTGTGGATATTTGGTCTCCATACGAAACATCTCGGCAGCAACTGTATCCGGATTATTATTTTGTACGAATGAAGTTGATTCATATTCAAGAATATTACCAAATCGATCAACTATATTTTTAGTTACTAGATGGTAGCCATCTGACTCACTGAGAGTATCAGATAAAGCGAGTAAATAGTTTTTGCTTTTTGTTCTTCCTTTGAAAAAGTATTTGACATTTGTCTGAACCGATGAGGTTGAATCGAAAACATAAAAATTATCTGCAGACACCTTTGAAGAATCTATCGGTTCACTGTATTCAACCAGCATGTGATATTGATCGGTCATCGTTAGATTGAGCATACGTGGTTTAGTGGTATCTTCAATTTGCATTTGGTAATTCAGTCCGGTAAATAAAGAATCAGATTCATCCAAAAATATTTCTTTAAATGGTGCACCAAATTGATCTTGTTCAGGGTCATACAAAAAATCTTTGAATTGATCTCTAACGGCGAATACTCTATACAAACCATCACTCAAACCACTTAACTTAAAACTACCGTTCTCGCCGGTTTGAGTAATATAATTGGGTTTTTGTTTTGTTGGATTAAGTGTATCAGACTCTGCCTTGTATGAATAGATCATTATACCGGAGGGAATTTCATCGAACACAGAACCTAGAATCGTTCCCCTATCAATTTTATCTCCGGTTGAAAACGCAAAAGTAAAAGATTGATCCATTCTGTTTTTATTATTGATATCCTCTACATCTGTCCCAATAGTGATTGTATATGTTGTATTTTTTTTCAATGTATCAGGTAGTTCTAGTTCAACAGATTTACCGGACCAATCATACTCAATAATACCTTCAATGTTGGGAGAAATAAAAATTGACTCTTGGACAGATCTCTTATTTACGTATTCGGAAAAAGTGATTTCGATAATTTCATCATCAAAGTTGATGGTTTGATCGCTCGGGTAAACATCAATAATTTCGGGAGCGATTGTATCCGGCGGGCCGCCACCGGGCGGCAATTGGTTTGCACACGAGTACAAAAAGTAAAATACTAACGAACTTGTTATTATCTTCTTAATCTTTGTTGCCTTTGCCATTGCCTATATTCGCTCACTTTTCTAAGATGTTCCGAATGTGTTGTGGAAAAATTATGTCCGCCTTTTCCGTTGGCTACAAAATAATAATAATTATGTTCTTCCGGGTAAAGTGCTGCGTCGATTGCCAACTTTCCGGGATTATTTATTGGCGCCGGAGGAAGTCCCGCTCTTTTATACGTGTTATACACTGATTCAATTTGCAAATCTTTTAATAAAACAATTGGGTTTCGTCTGTGACGAATTAAATATTGCACTGTCGGATCAGCTTGTAATAACATTCCCCCTTTTAATCTATTGTGATAAACGCCCGAAACAATTGCATATTCTTCCGGGATTCGCGTTTCAGCTTCAATTATCGACGCTAGAGTTAAAATCTCATGAACAGAATATCCCAATTCTTCCGCTCGGTTTCGTTTTTCTTCGTCAAAATATTCCATTGTTTCATTGACGAGTTTTCGAATTATATTTCGTGCTTGAGAATCGGAAAAGAAATAGTAAGAATCCGGTAATAGATAACCTTCTAATTTTGGAGCTGAAATTCCAAGTCCGCGGATGAACTGTTTGTCAAAGCTCAAACGCATGAACTCGGTTGAGTCCACACCCAATTCAGATTGTAAAATTCCGGCTAATTTTGGCTGCCAAATTCCTTCGGGTATTGTGACTAATTTTTGATCCTCCGGACTTCCGTCAACTAAAAGTTCAACCAACTCCAAGTAACTGAGCCCATTCGGAATTTTATATTTACCGGCTTTTATTTTTCTTTCAGCACCATAAAGAAATGCTGCAACTTTTAAATTAAATTTACTTGGGACAACTTCTTTTTCATAAAGAGAATCAATCACTTCAGTAAGCGATGCACCTTCTTCAACATTTAGTTCAATTGGAGGTGTTTGTTGGTAGTAATTTGGGGTAAAAAAAGTGATTATTAAAAATCCAAGTATGAATCCAAAAAATCCGGCAACTAGGTAAATTTCATTCGGAGAAAATTTTTTGTCTTTGTTTTTGTTCTGAATTTGGGGTATCACGCAATAATTATCTTAATAACTGTTGAAATTGAAAGGCAAAATATAGCAAATAAATTTTTATTAAACGATGCATTTAGGCACGAAGAAACATCTCATTCGATAAAGAAGCAAAAGCGTTTTCCGATAGATCAAACTTTTTATTGCTGTTATTCAACATTAACCCTCTCATTGCAATCATAGCTGCATTGTCACCGCAGAACTCCAAATCGGGGATAACTAATTTCAACTTGTATTGATCTGAAACTTTTCGGAAGGAATTCTGCAATTTTTGATTGGCGGCAACTCCCCCAACAAGTGACAAAGATTTCACGTCAAATTCGTTCACCGCTATTACTACTTTTTGCATCAATGAATCGACGGCTGCTTTTTGAAAGGAAGCTGCAATATCCGGCAGCTCATCTTGTGGAATATTAGTAAATTCCGGCCCATATTTTTTTTGAAGATACCTAAGCACTGATGTTTTTAATCCGCTGAAAGAAAAATCATATTTTGACTTGAGCTGTGCTATCGGAAAATTAACAGCATTGGAATCTCCTTTCTCTGCAGTTCTTTGCAATGCTCGGTCCACCGGATAACCCAATCCCAACATTTTTGACACTTTTATCAAATGCCTCCCCTGCAGCATCGTCGATAGTTGTGCCGAGTTTTACAATTTCCATTTCGCTGTGTACCAACAACAAAAGAGTATGTCCACCCGAAACAACGAGACAGAGATAAGGAAACAGCGGTTTATGCCGCCATCAAAAATCCACTAAAAATATGTCCTTCGATATGATTGACCGGAATGAAAGGTTTCTTAAGTGAAAGAGCCAAACCTTTTGCATAAGTTAATCCGACAAGCAATGCGCCAATTAAACCGGGTCCGGCAGTAGAAGCGATCAAATCAATATCTTTGAACTTTAGTTCTGCTTGGGACAAAGCATCTTTTACCAGCGGATTAAGAATTTGCAAGTGACGCGGCTCGAAAGTTCCGGAACAACACCGCCGTATTTATTATGAAAATCCTGAGAGGATATCAAATTTGACTTGAGGCTCACCGTTTGAGATAACCGCAACGGAAGTTTCATCACAAGATGTTTCTATTCCAATTATATTCATCACTTAAAAGAAAAGATACTCTTTGTTATATACCAAGCAACTTGCGGATTTTCCTGCAGCCGCCTGATTGAATAAGCATACCAATGAACTCCGTAAGGGACATAAACACGTAGAGGATGTCCGTCCGCATTAATCTTATCTCTTAAATGCTCAGTAACACCGTAAAGCATCTGAAATTCATACTTCTCTTTTGGAATATTTTTTTCTTTGATCAGTCTGTAAGATTCATCGAGTAAATATTTATCGTGTGTAGCAATTCCGACATAGTTTCCATCATCTAACATCTTTTCTAAAGATCGCACAAAGTTATCTCTCACTTCCTGCCGACCTTTATAAGCGATCTCTTCCGGTTCAACATAAATTCCTTTACATAATCTGTAACTTGCACCAATCTTGTTCAAGTCAACTACATCATCGTAAGTTCTTCGCAAATATGATTGGAGCACAATTCCAACATTCTCATATTTAGCTCGAAGCTCTTTAAACAAATCGAGAGTAATTTGAGTATATGGAGAATCCTCCATATCAATTCTTACAAAGTTATTGTACTCTCCTGCCTTTTCAATAATTGCTGTAACTAGATCTTTACAATAATCTGCATCAATGCCGAGCGCCAATGCGGTTGGCTTAATAGAAATATTTGCGTTTAGTTTTTCCTTTTCGATTGTCTCAATTAGTTCAAAATATTCTTCTTTTGTTTCTTTTGCCATGGCTTTGGATTTTATTGATTCACCAAGAATATCCATAGTTGCCATAATTCCTTTGGCGTTTAATTCTTTTGTAACTCGTACAGCATCTTCTAATTTTTCTCCGGCTACGTATTTTTTAGCAAAAATATGAACAACTGATTTTGGAAGTAATTTAACAAACGATACTATTGCAGCGTTTAGTAGATTCACAATATTTTCCTCAATTTGTATGACTCAAAAATATACTGTAATGTTACGGAATTCAAGTTAAGACACGGATATCTTTTATTTAAGAAAATTTTTTATTTCGTCATTGATTCAAAAATCTTCAAGAAAAATTCTGCTTTTATTTTTAGTTCAATCAAAGTCTTGTCATTCTCTATTACAAAGTCAGATAGCTTTTTCTTTTTCCTCATCAGACATCTTGGTTTCTCATTATATTTTTAACTTTCTCTTCATCAACTCCGTCCCTCTCTTGATCCTCTCAATTCTGTTACTTTCCGGTGAAGCAACCATCAAAACATGATTGAACATATCTTCCATATTTGCTTCGTAAATAAGTGCTGCTTCTACAAAAACAATTTTTTTTGTGATCAGAAATTTTTGCATTTCATTGCTGATTTTTTCAATTGTAGGTGGATGTAAAATTGAGTTCAGTACTTTTAATTTTTCTTGATTATTAAAGACTTTATCGGCTAGATATTCCTTATTCGGTTTATCATTTTCAAAGGAATCCTTTCCAAAGTGAGAGATAATTTTTTCTTTTACTTTTTGAGAGGTTGATAGAATTTCTTTCGAAATTTGATCTGCGTTGAGGACGGGATATCCGTGCGAACGAAAAATATCACAGACAGTGCTTTTGCCGGAACCAATACCACCGGTGACTGCAATTTTTAGTTTTTTTGGCATTAGTTAAACTTTGTTAAGCGTTTATTACAAACAAAAAGCCCCATACTTCGACTTTGTTCAGTACGGGCTTTTGAAATTTATTTAGCGTAATTAATTTTACGTACTTCTCTTATAACAGTCACTTTAATTTGTCCGGGATATTCCATTTCCTCTTGTATCTTTTGGGCAATGTCATATGATAAACGATCCGATAAATCGTCATCAACTTTATCCGGTTCAACGACTACTCTAATTTCTCTTCCGGCTTGTATAGCATAGGTCTTTGCAACACCTTCAAAAGATTTTGCAAGGTTCTCTAAGTTTTCCAATCGTTTAACATAGCTTTCAAGTGGTTCTCTTCTTGCACCGGGACGAGCACCGCTTATCGCATCAGCCGCTTGAACTAAAGCAGATATCGGATGTTCCATTTCAATATCTTCGTGGTGAGAACCAACGGCATTAATAACTATCGGGTTCTCTTTGTGCCTCTTTACCATCTCCATACCAAGTAAGGCGTGAGGACCTTCAACATCTCTGTCTAAAGTTTTGCCGATATCATGCATAAGTCCGGCTTTTTTTGCTATGTGAGTATCAAATCCGAGTTCGGCTGACATAATACCGGTTAAGTAAGCAACTTCAATACTGTGCTGTAAGAGATTTTGTCCGTAACTTGAACGGTATTTCATTTTACCGATCGCTTTAACTAATTCGGGATGTACGCCGTGAATACCAAGTTGTATAAGTGTATGTTCACCATCTTTGGAAATTTCTTCGTCAAGTTCACTTTTAACTTTTTCTACAACTTCTTCAATTCTTGCTGGATGAATTCTCCCATCTGCGATTAAACGTTCGAGAGATAGGCGTGCAACTTCTCTTCTGAATTGATCGAATGCGGACAAAATAACCGCTTCGGGAGTATCGTCAACTATCACATCAACTCCGGTGGCAGATTCAAAAGCGCGAATGTTTCTTCCTTCGCGACCGATGATTCGACCTTTCATTTCATCGTTCTGAATTTGAACAACAGAAACTGTCGATTCGACAGAATGGTCAACAGCAGTTCGTTGGATGGCTTGCACAACAATTTTTTGAGCTTCTTTTTTCGCTTCAACTTTTGCTTGATCACGAATATCTCTGATCATTTGAGAAGCGCCCGATTTTGCTTCGTTAACCATATTTTCCATGAGCATTTTCTTTGCTTCTTCAGCGGTTAACGCGGCAGTTTTTTCGAGACGAATATTTTGTTCTAAAATTAATCTCTCAAGTTCGGTTGTTTTCTTTTCAACATTAGTTTTTTGTGCATCTAAACTTTGTTCTTTTTGTTTAATTTCTTTTTCTTTTCGGGTAACCAGGTCGAGTTTTTCTCTAAAGTCTCTTCCCTTTTTTCAATTTGTTTTTCAAAATTTCCGAGCTTTTGTTTTTTGTTGTTTACTTCATTATCAAATTCTTGTTTCTTCTTCAGCCACTCGTCTTTAACTTCAAGAAGCTTTTCACGTTTGATGTGTTTAGCATCTTTCTCTGCATCTTCAATTAATTTTCGTGAATCTTCTTTTGCTTTATTAACAGTATTGCTTGCAATTTTTGACTGAACAAACCAACCAAGGAGTAATCCGATAATGAGTGCAGCCGCAAGTGCAATTATGTGTATCAATTCCACAACCATATTCTCCTCCACTATAGAATATATAAGTTGCCGCTGGCCGACCTTCAAAAGAGAAGAACTCTCTTTTGACAATGCGGGAAACTGCCCGACGCTTTTTACGTCCACTGACCATCAGAAGATGACTCATCCCGATTATTATCGGGACTTACCGAGGCCTGTAATACACGCCGTGAGTCAATAACCCTTTTTTGAAGGTGTTAGTTCTTCATTTATCAGATCGGCTTAGCGGCTAAAACTAATTATGGGGAGGATATAACGTCACTTTCGTTTAAAAGAAGCTTTATCTTTTTGATTTTATCTGTAGCCTGAATACTGAATTCTCTAAATTTATTTTTTTCAACAAATAAATCATATGCTATGTTCAATGATGCAATTATCGCAATAGTTTCAGTCGGCTGATCAGGTAATTCTTCCTTAGTTTCTGTCATAACATTGTTAACATATTTTGCTAATTCAGTAGCTATTTCTTCATTTTCTACTAAGAGAGAATATTCTTTATCAAATATTTTTAGTTTCAGCTTCTTTTTCTCGGTCATTATATCACTTCCGCCATACTAACATTTTTTTTAAGAGCGTAAATGAATATCAATCTTTGAAATAAGTTCGTTAATTCTTTTTCTAATTTGTGCTTTTTCATCGTCATCGAAGAGCTCATTTATTTTTGAACTCTCGGTATCGATGAAAGCATTGTTCAATTTTGTTTCTATATCATCTACTTTAAGTTTTAGTACTTCGTTTTCCTTCTCCAATTGTTTTAATTTTTTGTGAAGATTTTTATTCTCTTCACTTAAGTCGCTTGATCTTTGTAAGTGTTTATAAACCTGCTTTTCAAAGGATGAAAGTTCATCCATAAAAAAATCATATTTTGAGGAATCAGGCAATTACCCTCCGCGCAATTCTGCGTTCAATTTGTTTTTTACACTTTCGATAGCGCGCCAAAAATCTTTTTCAACTTCTTCTTCGGTTAATGTTCTGCTTGCATCATAAAATTCTAATTGGAATGCAAGACTTTTTTTACCCTCACCTAAGCTATCACTTTCAAAGATATCGAATAACTTTATATTTTTCAATAGGTTAGAACTGCCCTCATAAATGACTGCTTCTACCTCAGAAGTGGTAATATTTTTATCTAAAACAAAAGAGCAATCGCGAATTACTTTCGGGTATTTCAACAATGGTTCGAAACTTTTCTCTATCTTTTCGAGCGAGCTAAGTTCTGTTACATCTAATTCTGCAACATACACATCTTGATCTATATCGAATGGTTTGAGTATTCCCCTATTGAGTTTCCCAATTCTTGCAAGAGTTTTATCACCTGATTTATAAACAATCGGGTTTACAAAATTATCAACTTCCTTATCTGTATAAATTTTGAAATCTGCATTCAAGTTAAGTTTGTTAAGGAGTTCTTCAGCTACTCCTTTTAGATGATAAATTGAAAACTCCACAGCTTTTGAATGCCATTCGTCGTCTTGAAATTTTCCGCTAAGCAGTATCAATAATTCTTCCTTTTCCAGAATATCATCAAATGAACTAATATCTTTTTCACTTGTCTTTTTAAAAGTGTGACCGATTTCGAACAAGGATAAGTTGGGTTCTCTAACATTCAAATTATTAGAAACTGTTATCAATGCTCCGGGAACAAGCGAAGTTCTTAAGTGAGACATTTCCTTACTTTGCGGATTCATTAATTCAATCGGTTTACCAAAGGCAGATGACTTGTTTTCATTTAGTAAAGTATTAGTAACAATCTCATTAAACCCCAATCCGATTAATTTATTACGCAGATCATCAACAAATTTCGATTGATCGATTTTCTTCTCTAATACAACTCCGAGATGATCCGACATTGGAATATTATCGTACCCGGAAATTCTAGCAACTTCTTCTACTAGATCAATTTCTCTTTCAATGTCCGGTCTGAATGCCGGGATTTCTGCGGTTAGTTTTTCGTCCGTAACATCAGTGACATTAATACCAAGATTTTTAATTATGGCAGTAGCTTTTTCAGCAGGTATATCATAACCCATAATTTTGTTCAATCGTGCAAATCGTAAATCGACTTTTATTGGTGTGAACTTTTGGGGATAAACGTCTAGTTCACCTTGGCAAACTTCGCCGCCGCTGAGTTCTGCGATTAGTTGAGCAGCACGTTGTGCAGCCCACATAGTAATTTCAATATCGGTACCGCGTTCAAATCTATATGAAGCATCAGTCGATAGCGCTAATCTTTTTGCTGTTTTACGAATTCTCGAAGGATTAAAGTATGCAGATTCGATTAAAATATTTTTAGTTGATTCTGTCACCTCAGAATTTTCACCACCCATAACTCCGGCAAACGCTACCGGTTTCTTTGCATCGCAAATCATTAAATCATCTTTCTCTAATTTGCGTTCTTTTGAGTCGAGAGTAGTAAAAGTTTTTTCATTTCCGGCGGTTCGAACAATAATTTCTTTGCCATCAAGTTTCTCTAAATCAAATGCATGCAGACGGTTGACCAATTTCATAAAGGACATAATTTGTTACGTCAACAATATTGTTTATTGGTCTGAGTCCGATGCTTGTTAAATATTGCTTTAGCCAATCCGGTGATTCTTTGACTGTAACATTTTGAACAACTTTCCCGATATAGCGCGGACATCCACTTTCATCTTCAATCGATACCTTTGCAAATTGAGATGATTTATTTTTTGTCTCTTCTAAATGGATCTCCGGGAGTTTGAAAGGTCTATCAAGAATGGCTGCTAAATCTCGTGCAACCCCTATGTGACTTAATGCATCGGGTCTGTTTGGTGTTAAGTCAATTTCAAAAGAGACATCGTCCAAACCTAATGCAACAGCTAGTTCGGTACCTTCTTTTTGCTTGGAATCGAGTACCATAATGCCATCGTGATTTTCACTGATGCCCAATTCTCTTTCAGAGCAAATCATACCTTCGGAAACTTCGCCTCTCAATTTTACTTTTTTAATTTCGAATTCGCTTTCGGGAATGACAGCACCAACTTTTGCTAATGCAATTTTTTGATTTGCATCAACGTTTGGAGCACCGCAAACAACGCTATATTCTTTTTCACCATCACTAACGATACAAAGCGAAAGTTTATCCGCATTAGGATGCTTCTTTTTTTCTTTTACATAACCGACTACAAAATTATCAAAGACTTTCCGGTGATCGGTTACTTCGTCAACTTCAAGTCCTGCTTTTGTAATCATCTCTGCAATTTCATCCACAGAAAAATCATTGATGTCAATGTAATTTGATAACCATTTAAGTGAAATTTTCACAACTAAACTCCAGTATTAGAATTGTAACAGAAATCTTTTATCATTATCGAAGAAAACTCTGATATCATCGATACCGTATTTTCTCATGGCAGTTCTTTCAACACCCATTCCGAATGCATAACCGGTATATATTTCAGAATCGACACCACAGTTTTCAAGCACATTTGGATCGACCATTCCACAACCCATTATTTCGAGCCATCTTCCGGGTTTGTTTTTTGGCTGCCACCAAATATCAACTTCGGCGCTCGGTTCGGTAAACGGGAAAAAACTTGGGCGGAATCTATATCTAACATCTTCGCCAAAATATTCTTTTACAAAATGAATGACTGTTCCTTTTAATTCCGAAAAGGTAATGTTGGTATCGACAACTAATCCTTCTAATTGATGAAACAGGCAATAACTTTTCGCACTTATCGCTTCATTTCTAAAAACTTTACCCGGCATAATCGCGCGGATAGGTGGTTTCTTTTTTTCCATCAATCTTATTTGAACCGGCGATGTATGAGTCCGTAAAAGGAAATCTTTATTTACGAAAAACGTGTCTTGCATATCTCTTGCCGGATGATCTTCCGGAAAATTAAGCGCTTCAAAATTATAATAATCCGATTCAAGTTCGGGCCCTTCGTAAATTGAAAAACCAAGTACTTTGAAAATTGATTTCATCTCATCAAGAGTTTGGGTTAAGATATGTTTAGTACCAAGATTTCTTTTTATGCCCGGTAAAGTTAAATCTATTGAATCAGCTTGTGATTTTTCGGATTGACTCAGTTCTTCTTTTTTTGCGTTAAAGGAATTTTGAGCATTGTTCTTAAGTTGGTTAATCACTTTTCCGTATTTCGGTTTTTCCTCTTTAGGTAATTGTTTGAATTCTTCAAAGAGCACTGTTATTGAGCCCTTCCTTCCGAGATATTTAATACGAAATTCTTCGAGCGATTTAAGGTCGTTGACTTCTGCTAACTCTGAATTGAATTGTTTTTCAATTTCTTTAATTTTTTCCTGCATAAGTAATATCCGTTTTTTAAAGAAAAAACCCTCGTGCGGGAGGGTTATTATGAATTGATATTCCCGCCGAGGGTATAAACTATTCTTTTGTAAAGTTAACTATATCGGAGAAAGCTTGTGGATTTTCGAGCGCTAAATTTGCAAGCACTTTTCTGTTTATATCCACACCTTTGTCTTTTAAGTTGTGCATCAATTTTGAATAAGTTGTACCGTTATCTCTAGCGGCAGCATTTATTCTTGATATCCACAATCTTCTGAATTCTCTTTTTTAAGTCGACGGTCTCTATAAGCATGAGTGAGACCTTTTTCAACGGAGTTTTTAGCAATGGTATAAACCTTGCTTCTTAACCCCCAATATCCTTTTGCTGCTTTAAGAACTTTTCTTCTTCGTTCCCTTGAAGCAACATTGTTACTTGTCCTTGGCATAATTTACTACTCCTTATTGAATCATTATTTTTACACGTTTTGAATCGGAAGCAGCTACTAATGTAGCTTTGCGCAAATTCCTTTTTCTTTTGGTTGTTTTTTTGGTAAGGATATGAGCTTTATAAGCTTTATATCTTTTCAACTTACCTGAACCAGTTTTCTTGAAGGTTTTTGCAGCTCCGCGATTACTTTTCATTTTAGGCATTCTAACACCTTCCTATTATTTTTTGATTTACCTTTTTGAGGAGCTAAAATGGTAAACATTGTTCTCCCCTCAAACTTGATCTCTTGTTCAACTTTAGCAATTTCTTCCAATCTCCCGGTAAATTCGTTCAAGAGTTCTGAACCCTGTTCCTTATAAGCTAATTCTCTTCCTTTAAAGATAACCGAGACTTTAACTTTATTTCCGTCACCCAAAAATTTCTCTGCATGTTTTATTTTAAAGTTAACATCGTGAGTATCAGTATTCGGATGCAAACGAATTTCCTTTAGAACTGTAGTAGCAGCTTTCTTTTTAGCTAACTTTTCTTTTTTCTGTTGTTCGTAAATGAACTTACCGTAATCAATAATTTTGCAAACCGGTGGTTTAGCTTGTGGAGAAACTTCCACAAGATCAAGGTCTCTTGCTTCTGCTTCTTTTAAACCCTGCTGCGGAGTTAATATTCCGAGTTGATTCCCTTCGGGATCGATAACTCTAATTTGTGAAGCGCGTATATCCCGGTTTACTCTAAAATTTTGTTGAGCGATTTATTACCTCTCTATTTATTAATGGATTTATTTTTAATTTCTTCCGAAATATCCGAAATAAATTTGGATATTTCTACTGATCCTTGATCCCCTTTACCGTGCATTCTAACGGACACGGTGCCGGATGTTTTTTCTTTCTCTCCGACTATTAACATGTAAGGTACTTTTTGAGTTTCCCAATCTCTAATTTTATAACCGACTTTTTCATTTCGTTTGTCTAATTCGAAACGAATATTATTTTTCTTTAAAATTTCAGTAACCTCTTCTGCATAATCAAAGAAATGCTCCGAAATTGGGATCACGGCCGTTTGTACCGGAGCAAGCCATGTTGGGAAAAATCCGCCGAAATTCTCTATTAAAATGCCAATAAATCTTTCTAAAGAACCAAAGGGAGCACGGTGAATTACAACCGGTCTATGTTTTTTACCATCTTCACCGGTGTATTCAAGATCAAATCTTTCCGGCATCACGTAATCTACTTGAACTGTTTCCAAGCTGCCATTTTCTTCCGAGTACGTCTCTCACCATAAAGTCAATTTTCGGACCGTAAAAAGCGGCTTCACCAACTTCCACTTTGTAATTTAATTTCATTAAGTCGGCTGCTTCCTGAATTTCTTTTTGCGCTCTTTCCCAAAGTTTAATATCCCCGCCGTACTTTTCATCATTATCATCACGGAAAGAAAGTTCGGTTGTGAAATCTTCAAACCCAAGCGTTGCAAATACTTTTTGAATTAAATCAATTACATCACATAGTTCATCTTTTAATTGATCCTGTCTGACAAACATGTGAGAATCATCAACGGCAAAAGAACGAACTCTTGTAATTCCGTTTAATTCACCGGATTTTTCATAACGATAAACAGTTCCAAATTCAGCTAAACGAATTGGTAAATCTCTATAACTTCTTGGTTTAGCTAGATAAATTTGAAAATGGTGAGGACAATTCATCGGTTTAAGTAAAAATTGTTCTTCGCCGTCACCCATAGTAATTGGGGGGAATTGACTATCGCTATAAAACGGATAGTGCCCACTCTGTTTATATAGTTCTATATTTCCGATGTGCGGAGTAACAACCGGTTGATAACCTCTTTTTACCTGTTCATCTCTTAGATAATTTTCTAAAGTTTCTCTAAGTATTGTTCCTTTAGGCAACCACAATGGTAAACCTGCGCCGACTTTCGGAGTAATATGAAAGAGTTCAAGTTCTTTACCAAGTTTTCGGTGATCTCTTTTCTTTGCCTCTTCAAGCCGTTCCAAATGCTCATCGAGCATTTTCTTTTTGGGAAATGTAATTCCGTAGATTCTCTGCATCTGTTGACGATTTTCATCACCTCGCCAATAAGAACCGGATACACTCAAGAGTTTTACGTTCTTTATTTTTCCGGCTGAAGGCAAATGCGGACCTGTACAGAGATCAGTGAAACCACCTTCTTTATAAATACTAATAGTTTCTTCATCTTCATTAAGATCATCGATGATCTCTAATTTATAATTATCACCTTTCTCTTTATAAATATCTATTGCTTTTTGCTTATCTAATTCTTCCCTTACAAATGGTTGATCTTCTTTTGCAATCTCTAACATTTTTTGTTCAAGTTTAACAAGGTCTTCTTCGGTTAGAGTTTTGTTAATATCAAAATCATAGTAGAAACCACTTTCGATAGCTGGACCAACACCAAATTGTGCTTCGGGATAAAGTTCTTTAATCGCATGTGCCATTAAATGAGATGAAGAATGCCAATAAGTTTCTTTACCAAGATCATCATCGAAAGTCAAAATCTTTACTTCGGCATCATTATTAATCGGGTAAGTTAGATCTCTAACATCACCGTTAATTTGCGAAACGAGTGCTTCTTTAGCTAATCTGCCTGAAATAGATTCTGCTATCTGCAAAAGGAGTGATACCTTTGTCGTATTCTTTTACCGAACCATCCGGTAATGTAATTTTAACTTTATCACTCATAATTTTTATTTCACCCAAATACAAAAAAACGGAGTAACCTCCGAATTGCGTTTTGATTTTAAATTTTTATTAAATCTAATTTCTATACTCTGTTCATTCCCCAAAACAGAACCAACATTCGAAAACAACGTGGGTTCTAGAAGATTCTCGCATCGCGATTCCTTTGGGAGAACCTCTTGTTCTCATCCTCAAACAAGAACCAACGTTTGAAGAACAACGTGGGTTCTAGAGGATTCGAACCTCTGGCCTTCTGCACGTCAAGCAGACGCTCTAACCAACTGAGCTAAGAACCCCACAATGCCAAGGAAAAAGTATAAAGGCAAAAGTTCAAAGTGAGTAAATCCTTTTGCCTTTGAACTTTGTACTTTTGCCTTTGTCCTGCTTGAACCGGTATGAATAAAGTACCGAGGGCCGGACTCGAACCGGCACGGGAACAAGTTCCCACAGGATTTTAAGTCCTGTGCGTCTACCAATTCCGCCACCCCGGCAACAAATTAAAACAGATTGAATAATCTACAATTTGTAACCAACCTAAAAACCATGACTCTCGTCCGCCGCAGTCCTTTTTGGACGAAGGCGGATTCCGCCACCCCGGCATTTTTGGTACTTATCAATCTAATTAGAACAATACTTCAAAAGAAACGAAGTACAAATATAGATGTTTAGGCTATTTTATCAACAAATACTTTGTTGAAATTTTTTAATTAGTTGAATTTGCAAAATAGATTATGACATTAAGACTTCGTGGATTTTATGACGGGGAATAAAAATAATAATTTTGACTCTAATTTGTGTTATGTACTTCTTTGAGCAATCCATGTTAAGCGGTATATTCATCCCAGCTTTTGATTTGTAAAAACTCATCATTATAATTTTCAAGTGCTTCGGCTGCAATCGCATTGCAAGCTGCCTGTTTGTTATTAGGGGAATTTTATAATCTACCGCGGCTCTCCTAGTAGTATAATCGTTTGTCAGTTCTTCTTCCTGAAAATTCTTCGGTATGTTTATTACTAAATCAACTTTTTCGATTTTACTGAGATCAATAGCATTAGGATGTTTTTTTCCGCTATGCCAATCAACCTTTACTACCGGAATATTATTAGATTTCATAAATTTTGCAGTTCCGGGAGTAGCATAAAATTCAATTCCCAACCCGGTTAAAATTCTTGCGGTCTCAAGGAGCTCTGCCTTTGATTCAATTGCTCCAGATGAAATTAAAACTGATTTTATCGGAAAGCTATATCCAACAGATATGAGCGCCTTCAAAAAATGCTTCGTTAAAATCATCACCGAAACAAGCGACTTCACCGGTCGATGCCATCTCAACACCAGTTGTAGGATCAGCCCCCTCAAGTCTGGTAAAAGAAAATTCGGGGGCTTTGACCGCCACGTAATCGTAATCGAAAAGAGAAAGCTCCATAGTGTCAAAAGGTTTGTCCATAATAACTTTTACTGCCGTTTCAATAAAATTTTCCCTCAATGTTTTTGATACAAAACGGAAGAACTTCGCGAAGCTCTAATATTACACTCAATAACTTTTACATTGTTTTGTTTTGCAATGAATTGAATGTTAAATGGTCCGTTTATTTTAAGTGATCCGGATATTTTTTCGGCTGTTTTTTTTATCTGCCGCATCGTTTCCAAATATGTTCTTTGAGGCGGTAAAACTAATGTGGCATCCCCGAGTGAACACCTGCATTTTCAACATGCTCTGAAATTGCGTACTTAACTATCTGACCCTTCGCCGCAACACCGTCAAATTCTAGTTCTTTAGCATTTTCTAAAAACTTACTTATTACTGTCGGTTGATCTTTTGAAAGGTCAACCGCCTTCCGCAGAAATTTTGTTAATTCCTTATCATTAGAAGCGACGCCCATTGCAGCGCCGCTTAAAACGTATGAAGGGCGAACTAAAACCGGATAACCGATTTTGTTCGCAAACTCAACAGCATCTTCCAGAGTTGAAAGTTCTCGCCATTCGGGTTGACCAATACCAAGTTCGTCGAGCAGTGAAGAAAACTTACTCCGGTTTTCGGCTATATCAATTTTATCCGGAGTTGTGCCAAGGATCGTTAGACCCCTGTTATTAAGCGGAATCGCAAGGTTGTTTGGGACTTGTCCGCCCATTGATATAATTATTCCTTTAGCACTAAGCTTCCGGTAAATTTCTTCTACCGTCTCGAGTGTTAATTCTTCAAAAAAAAGAAAATCAAATTCATCATAATCTGTGCTGACAGTTTCGGGATTGCAATTAATCATAACCGTTTTATCGCCATGCTTTCGTAAATATCTTCCTGCATTAACACAGCACCAATCAAATTCAACTGAACTCCCGATTCTATAAGGACCTGATCCTAGAATTATTACCGGTGGTTGGTCTCCTTTGTCAATAATATCATCATGATTTGCATTGTAGGTTAAGTAGAGATAATTAGTTTGAGCGGGATATTCAGCAGCGAGCGTGTCAATTTGCAAGATCGAGGGATGAATATTTTCATAAACTCGAATTTGCCTAATTTCATCGGCAGATTTTTTAATTGCTTGTGCGATCTGTTCATCGGAAAAGCCCAACTTTTTTGCCGCGAGTAACGACTCTTTTGTAACCCTCTGATCTATTTCCAGCAATCTCTTTTGCTCAACAATATTTTTAATTTTATAGAGAAACCATTTATTTATGTGAGTTATCTCATGAATGTTTTCTACTGTGTAACCATTTTCTAACGCTTGCGCGATAGAAAATAATCTTCTTCTCCCGGCTCTGATAAAGCTTGCTCAATATTTTCGATTGAAAATTTTTTTGGGTTGCACACAACTCCTTCGGCTCCAATATCTAACATCCTTACGGCTTTCTGGAGCGCTTCTTCAAATCTTCTGCCTACTGCCATTACTTCGCCAACAGATTTCATCGATGAACCAATTCTTTTAGAAACACTTTAAATTTACTTCAAATCCACATCTTGGGAATTTAACCACACAATAATCAAGTGCTGGTTCAAAAAATGCGGGTGTAGTTTTTGTGATGCTGTTTTTTAATTCATGCAGTCCGTAACCGAGTGCAAGTTTTGCTGCGATGAAAGCGAGCGGATAACCAGTTGCCTTCGACGCAAGAGCTAGAACTTCGGGAGAGTCTTGCATTTACCTCAATCACCCTGTAATCATCGGAGTTTTTATCTAATGCGTACTGAATATTGCACTCACCGATTATACCGAAATGACGAATTACTTTTATTGCAATTTCGCGAAGTTTATGATATTCGGAATTTGTTAAAGTTTGGCTCGGCGCAACGACTATACTTTCGCCCGTGTGGATTCCCATCGGGTCAAAGTTTTCCATGTTGCATACAGTAATGCAATTATCATACTTATCTCTAACTACTTCATACTCAACTTCTTTCCAGCCCTCCAAATATTCTTCAACCAGTATTTGAGAAGTGTATGAAAATGCTTTTGAAGCAAGTTTCTCAACTTCTTTTTTATTGCGGCAGAGCTCCAGAACCTAATCCGCCTAATGCAAATGCAATTCTAATTAAAATAGGGAAACCAATTTCTTTACTTACTTCTTACAGCATCATCAACTGAATTTACAGCACGGCTTTCAGCAAATTTTACATCAATCGCTTTCAAATTAGAATTGAATCTCTCTCTATCTTCCGTGTCAATAACGGCTTGCAATTGGGCTGCCCAGATATATTTACTTCATATTTTTTTAAGATACCCCTTTCGTTTAATTCCATGCCGCAATTCAATGCAGTTTGACCTCCAAAACTTAAAAGTATCGAATCGGGTTTTTCTTTTTTTATTACCTTTTCAACAAACTCAACATTTACGGGAAGTAGGTAAACCTTGTCGGCTAAATATTCCGATGTTTCTGACTGGCTGCAATATTCGGATTTATCAGAATTGTATAGTACCTCTTCTTCCTTTAACGCTTTTAATTGCCTGGCTGCCGGAGTAATCAAACTCTCCCGCTTCGCCGATCTTAAGCGCCGAACTACCAAGTATTAATATTTTGTTTGGTTTGTTTTGCATTTCGTTTTTCTTTGCGACTCTGCGTCTTTGCGGTTGTTCTTCATTGATTCACCGCAAAGGCGCTAAGACGCAAAGTTGTCATTTAATTTTGTCTAAAAACTCATCAAAAATAAAACTTGTATCAACCGGTCCGGGTGCTGCTTCGGGGTGAAATTGCACCGTCATTAACGGTTTTTCTTTGTGACGAATTCCTTCGTTAGTTCCATCATTTAAATTTTTCGAACCATAATTCCCATTCATTTGATAAGCTATTTGTGTCAACGGCAAAACCATGGTTTTGCGAGGTTATATAACGTCGATTATCAACTTTATTAATTACCGGCTGGTTCTGACTGCGATGTCCGTATTTCATTTTATAAGTTTTCGCTCCGCGCTGCTAGAGAAAGAATTTGATGCCCCATACAAATTCCCAAAACCGGTTTCCCTAACTTCAGGACTTGTTTAGCTTTTTCAACCAATTCAGGATACATCTACTGGATCCAGGACCATTATCTAAATAAGACAGCATCAAATTCAGTTTGATAAAAATCAAAATTCCATGGAGCCCGTTTTACTTTAAAACCTCTGCGCACAAGATTACGAACTATATTTTCCTTACAGCCGCAGTCATAAAGTAATATTGATTTCCCTTCACCTATAGTCTCTAAACTTCCCGGTGAAACTTTTTCAAATAAATTTACCTTATCCGGATCAAAAAACTCAATTGCATCAACTTCCAATTCAATCTTTCCAAGCATTGTTCCATATTCACGAATGTATTTCGTTCAGTTTCGCGTATCTATTTCACATAGTCCGGGAATGTTGTAAGATTCCATCCATTTGGAAAGTGAACGACTTGCAGACCAGTGACTGAAATCTTTAGAATAATCTGATACAACCAATCCACTGATTTTAATTCCTTTAGACTCAAATGTGGAAATCGAATTCTCCAGGGCTTCTTCTATTCCGTAATTACCAATTAATGGATAAGTTAATACTAAGATTTGACCTGTGTAAGATGGGTCGGTAAGTGTTTTCGGGATAACCAACCATACCGGTATTGAAAACAACCTCCCCGCCGCAGATTTTGCAGCACCGAATAATTTCCCATCAATTGAGAGACCGGATTCAAAGATTAGTTTGGCTGTTTGAATTGTCCAACTCCTTGCTAAAAGTTGGAATTGAAATTAGTGAAGAAATTGGAAAAATCAAAAGATGAAATTTATTAAAAATGGACTGACAAGAGATCGGAATGTATTTAAGAATTTCGAGTTTACTTTTTATCAAAATTTTTAAGTATTTTTAATAAAATTTAATGAAAGGAAAACAAAATGGATAAAACTCCTTTAACTGATTATATAAAACAAATCCCGAAAGCAGAATTGCATCTCCATATCGAAGGGACATTTGAGCCTGAATTAATGTTCAAGATAGCGGACCGCAATAAAATAAAGATTGATTATAATTCTGTTGATGATTTAAAAACGGCATACAACTTTAATAATCTTCAAGAATTTTTAGATATCTATTATGCCGGAGCACAAGTTCTGCAAACCGAAGAAGATTTTTACGATTTAACTTGGGCTTATTTTCTCAAAGCGAAAGAAGATAATATTATTCATGCAGAAATAATGTTTGATCCTCAAACTCACACTCATAGAGGCGTACCTTTTGAAACCGTTATTGAAGGAATTAGCAAAGCACAAAAAGATGCCGAATCTAAAACTCGGAATTTCCTCTAAGCTTATAATGTCTTTTTTGCGGCATCTAGATCAGAACTCAGCTTTTGAGATTTATGATTATTTCATTCATCATAAGGATAAAATTCATGCTGTTGGATTAGACTCATCAGAATTAGGCAACCCGCCTTCGCTTTTTACCGATGTATTTAAAGAGCAAAAAATGATGGTTAAAAATTACTGCTCACGCCGGAGAAGAAGGTCCGCCCGAATATGTTTGGGAAGCGTTAGATATATTAAACGTTCACCGAATAGACCACGGAAATAGATCGTTGGAAGATGAAAATTTAATTAGAAGAATTACCGATCAAAAAATTGTACTCACTGTCTGCCCCCTATCGAATCTCAAGTTGAAAGTTGTAAAAGATTTGAAAAAACATCCGCTAAAGAGAATGTTAGGTTATGGAATTAAGGCAACGGTAAACTCTGATGATCCCGCATATTTCGGTGGTTATATTAATGAAAACTTTATTCAAACTGCCGAAGCAATTGATTTAACAAAAGAAGATATTTTTACACTTGTTCAAAATTCATTTGAGGCAAGTTTTGTTTCGGATGAAAGAAGAACTGAAATGATGCAACAGTTGAGTGAATATCAGTTATAGTTTTATACTCTTGACAACTCAGCTTTCTACTAAGGTATATGAATATATTTGTGTAAAGCTTCAGATGGAAATGGAATTTCCTAAATTAACAATAGTGTAAAAAGGAGACTTCCATGCATCAAAGAAAGCGCTACACAGCAGAACAAAAGGAATAATCCTAAGAGAACTTTTAGAAAACAATATTCCAATTAGTCAATTAGCCGAGAAGTACGATGTCCGTCCGAACGATATATATAACTGTTCCGAAGGAATGCCTATGGCAGAAAAAGAAACTCTTTGAATCTGCAACCGATATATTTACTCTAAAGATATCGAATCAAAAACAAACCACATCCGAAGAAAAGAAGATACGAAAAGCTGGCAAACTAAATTAAAAAGACCTGAGGACGAAGCAATCAGTTATTAAATATTAACTCTAAATGTTGTTCCTACGTTTTTCTCACTTTCTACTTCTATGCGGGCATTATTAATTTCACAGTAACTCTTTACAAGAGCTAATCCGAGACCGTTTCCTTCAAAACTTCTTGTGTAACCTTGTTCTTCTTGACGAAGAAATCAAATAATCTAGGGAGAAATTCTTTAGCAATTCCAATTCCCGTATCTTTTATCTCTACTATAATATTGCCCGTAATCTTTTTTGATAATAAAATTTCTACTTTACCTGTTTTTGTGTATTTGATTGCATTATCTATCAAGTTGACAAAAATTTGAGTAGCGCTATATTCATCTACAAAAATCTCGGTCTCACTTACTTCACTATTGTATATCAGTTCTAATCCTCTTTTGCTTAGCCGAGAACTGAAACTCTTGAAATAATTTATTGAGAATTTCTTTATCGAGATCAATTGTAACAAAATTAACTTGATAACTATCTGTTTTTAATTCTGCTGCGTTAAGTAACAAATCTATTGTTCTGATGATTCTATTTGAAGAAAGATTTATACCATTAAAACAATCGACGACTTCGGGGACCTTTGGCTCACCAAACAAATCATCGAGGTATTCTGTATAACCCAACACTACATTAATTGGAGTTCTAATTTCGTGCGACATCTGAGCAAGGAATTCTGATTTCATTTTATCTGATTTTTCAGCTTTTTCTTTTGCTGTAATCAATTCTTCGGCTACTTTTTTCTTTTCTGTAATATCTTCCTTAACGGCTAGATAATGTGTTATAATTCCTTCTTCATTTATGATCGGTGAAATTGATGCCGCTTCGAAAAAAGCTCACCGTTTTTCTTTTTATTATAACATTCACCACGCCATTCTTCCCGGAAGTAATTGTTGCCCATAACTCTTTATACTCGCTTTTTGGTTTTTCTCCCGAGCTGAATATGCGGGGGTTTTCCCCGATCAATTCAGCAAATCGATAACCGGTAATTTCGGTTACTTTCGGATTTATATATTCAATATCTCCTTCGGTGTCGGTAATAATTATTGATGAAGGGCTTTGCTCAACAGCACGCGATAATTTTAGAAGTTCTTCTTGGGCGTGTTTACGTTCTGTAATATCGCTGGATATTCCGATAATACCAATTAATTTTCCATCTGTATCGGTAATTGGTGCATCAGTTACTAACGCCTGAAAGCTGGTGCCGTCTTTTCGTTTAACGAAAAATTCTCCTGACCATGTATTACCCTTGCTTAACTCTTTCATGATCTCTATTGCTTGTCCTTTAGTTTGCTGAGCTGGTGTTAGATTAACAATATTCTGTCCCATTGCTTCCTCATAAGTCCACCCGTATATTTTTTCTGCTTCGTGGTTCCAATAGATTACATTACCTTGCAAGTCGGTTGCAATAACAGATTGTCCTACGTTATATAGTAAGTCTGATTGAAATTCTATTTCCTTTTGAATTTCCTTACGTTCGCTTATATCCCTACAACTTACATAAATAAATCCGTTTGGAAGCAAAACAGCGTTAAAGTCTACGGGAATTAAATTACCATCTTTCTTTACAAGGTCAATCTCAGCTAATGCAAACCCGTCTTTTAGGAGCCGTTTAAATAATTGAAAAATACTCCGCTGCTTTATTCTTTGGGGGAGATATCCGCAATCGTAAAATGCATCATTTCTTCCTTAGAATAACCCAGCATTTGTACAGCTTTAATATTCACATATTGATATTTCCCTTGGTTATCGGCAATAAATATAGCATCTGCCGAGCTTTCGACTATTGTTCTAAACTTTTCTTCGCTTTCTAGCGCCGCTTCCGCTATTCGGCGTTCCGTTACGTTTCTAGCAATTACATAGAATCCTTTTACTTCGTCGTTTTCGATAATCAAACGTGAATTTTGGTTGAACCATTTTATCTCACCGGACTTTGTTCAGAATGGATGTTCTGTTGTTGATAATGAGCTTCTTTCTATATACTGCTTAAAATAATTTCGCTTAACTTTTTGTTTCAAATTCCGGTTTAATTAAATCTATATGCTTAAACTTTTTGAGTTCATCAAGTGAATAGCCGGATGATTTTAATCCAGCCAGGGTTAGACATCAGTAAAATATCCACGGTTATCTATTGAAAAAACAATTTCAACTGCTTCTTCAATAACATTGCGGAATTTTCTTTCGGATTCTGTTAAAGCATCGTCAGCTATCTTGCGCTCTGTTATGTCGCGAATGATCATGCTAGTGTGTTCTATGCCTTCTCGATTCCTAAAAATTGCAGATGATATTTCACCAGGAAACTCACCCGTCTTTTCTCAATAAAAGTTAGTTCGCAGCGGACTTTACCTTTTGCTGCCCTTTCAGCCAAAAAAAAGATAATTGCGGATTCGTCGTATCTACAACTCCGGATCTGCCTAAATCGATCAGTTCATTTTCAGTATCAGCCGGAACAATTCACAAGCAGCCCAGTTAGCTGAGATTATTTTCCCGTCCGGTCTAGTAAAAAGTAAACCATCCATGCTGTTCTCAAAAAATGATTTGAATCTTTCTTCAGTTTCTTGTAACAATTCTTCAGCTTTTTTGCGCTCTGTGTTATCTCTAATATTACATTGAATAACTTTATGGTTATTTACTGAAATAGACATTACTTACAAACTCAATATTTATTTTTCTTCCATCGGTTGTTTCCAGCGGTAAGTCTTCCATAACGGACATATCCTTTCTTCTGCAGTTCTAAAAATTTTTCTTTATTAGCTGCAATATCTTGTTGAAGTAACCCGATTTGCCATAATTTTTTGTCAATAAAGTTCTCCTTTGAGTAAGCAAGCAGTTCACACAAGAATGGATTAACATCAATAATCTTACCTGTTTCCGCATATACGAATAAGAATTCCATCTTGTGCAGATTCAAAGAGACTACGGTAACGGGTTTCCAAAGCAGCTAACTTTTCGGTTGTTTGTTTGCGGTGGGTTATATCTTGTGCAATTGTTGCATATAATATTCTCTATCTTCTTTATCAAAAATACCTGGTAGAATTCCAAAGAACCGTCTTTATATTTTTGTCTTTTGTTAAAATGTCTATTCGTATGCTTCCGAATTTTTATCGCTTAGATGATTCTTTAATAAATCAATAAATGAATCAGCTCTATCATCTGGGAAAAGAATTTTAATTGGCTTACCTATCACCTCGCTCGATTCATAACCGCTTAGTTTTTCGAATTCATGGTTAAACCTATTTATGACCAAAGAAGAGTCCCAGATAATAATTGGAGTGCGTGCACGATCCAAAAGAATATCTAAATATTCACTGGTTAGTTGATTCTTTTCACGTAAGGATTTTTCTTCACGTTTGCGCCGGGTTATATCCTCAATTGCAAGAAGAATTACTTTTCTTTTCCAAATGCCCTTTCAATTTGCCGGGCATTTAAAAGCATAAACCGTTTTCCGATAGTAGAGAAGATATGTTCAACTTCAAATCCGTTGAATATTGTTTTCTCGGGGAGGATTGTCTCGAGCAGTTCTCTTAGTTTGGGAATATCCCATTGGTTATTTCCCAAATTATAAATAAGTGTTCCGACTGTTTCGTCCGGGTTAACTTTGAAAAAATCAAAAAACGATTGACTGGCTTTTACGACTCTCAAATCTTTATCGAGTATAAGTAATGGTTCCCGTACAGTGTTTACAATGTTTTCGTAGAAATCATTTTCTCCATCAGCCGATTTCAATTTACTATTTGAGGAATGTTTAGTGTTAGGAAGGCTTAAATTATCTTTCTTGTTTTTGGATTTCATGTCCATCCTCTCCTTGAAGAGTAAATGAAAAATTGCTGCCTGTATTTTCGTTACTCACTACCCATATTATCCCACCGTGTTAGTTTAATCAATTTGTTACATAACAGCAAACCCTAAACCATCACTAGTTTCACCATCAATACCAAATGTACTCACTTTCTCTTCAATTTTGAAAAGTCTCTTAACATCTTCTTCCGTTATTCCAACACCATTATCTTCATTTGATCTGATGAGATTAAGTAATGGGTTTGTATCTATGAGAGTAGATTGTTTTTTAATATATTCTAATGCTTTTCAGTTAGTACAGAACTATCAAAAGCCATATCTTAATTCATTCTCATACTAATAAGGTATACCGCAGACTAAAAGAACTCCGATTAAGGAGGACTTTATGTTCATAACCAAACGCCCAAGCGGTCATTACCATCTTGTTTATGAAGCGCCTAACGGAAAGAGAACTTCTGTCTCTACTAAAGGACTGATGATTTGCGAAAAGCAGCAGACAAACTCGACTTATAGCTAAGTATTTGGAACAAACTGAGGAGTTCATGGTGTTCAAACATAAAAAGGAATAGTTAATTGCAATTAGGTAATCAACTCTACAGTGTGGCAATAGCCATATTCTTCTCAGTATATATTTTGGGTTGGATGATTCTAAGTTCTATTAAGGTAATTCGCCAAAGACAGCGAAGAAATGATTTGGAGTCTGTCGCCAAGTACCTTGACCCGTTTATGAAGTTATCCTTAGTAATTGTTTTCTTACTGCTGCTGAATAAAACCATTAGTTTGTTCGCACGATAAAATATAAAGTTAAATTCACAATTTTAGCAAAATTAATAGTCCGTTAATGGATTTATTCCACTTCCCTCTTTTAGTTTGAAAATCTGCCAGTGAGAAGGGGTTTTTGAGATTCTGGGTTAAACTATAAAGAGATTCTAATGCACATAATGCTTATATTAGTTCTATAACATTAAGCTACAGATAAGAAAAAATATTCCACCACTTCAGGAGGTATAATGGCTTATATAAAATGGCGTGATAATTATGATATCGGTTTCAAAGAAGTTGATGAACAACATAAACAGTTAGTATCTATTATTAATGAATTATACGAAGCTCAATCTACTGGAACAAGTAAGATTGTGATTGGTGAGTCCTTGGACAAGGTAATTGACTACACAAGATATCATTTTGAGAGTGAAGAGAAATATATGAAAGATTATAATTACCCTGGTCTTGACCAACATAAAAAAGAGCACATTGATTTAATAAATCAGGCTGAAAACCTTAAAAAAGAATTTACCAATAATAATTTACTTTTGTCTCTAAAGACACTTGATTTCTTAAAAGATTGGTTAATTAATCATATACTGGGGAGTGATAAAGAATTTGGAGAGTATGTTCGTCAACAGGAGATAGGCACCTAATTGGTAGTGTAAAACGTTCTTCGTAAGTCCTTGAGTCCTCAAGCACGCATGAAATTTCTAAGACAAAAGAGTCGAGTTGTAAGCGAGTCTGTAAAATAGTTTGTGTAAATTGTGTGTTTTTTCACACCAACTTAGACCATTCAGACCAATAGACATTATAGTTGAAAATGAACAGACAACAAAAAAACCCCGATTACAAACTGTAATCGAGGTTTTTGTGAAGCTGGCCCAGATGGACTCGAACCACCGACCCTCCGATTATGAGTCAGAGGCAGTCTGAAACCAACTGAAGCCATAGGCCCCTTTCAATAAATTCTAATTCCTGAAACTCTAAAAACTGTGGTCGAAAACGGATTCAAAATAATACTTAACGAAATGTATTTGCAAACTAAATCTGTTCAGCAATTTTCTTCAGTACAAATTAAATAATTTCAATATACTCTCTTCTGCGATATTCTTTCAATTCATGTTTTAATCAGAGATGTTTTTCAATTTCTTCAACAAATCCTTTCATATTTTCATAGTCCTCTTTCACTTGTTCACAAGTGAACTCAATAAAATCATCACAAACCACTTTCCAGATCTATTTCCAAATTGTCGTTTATAGATATTTGCCGAATTCCCCAGATAGTCTTTTCAGTTTTAATGAAATTCTTATTGATCCAACCCATTAATTGGGATATGTTTAGAAGTCGAATAAAGAAGTCGAATAATTGTGTTTGACGGCGAGAGCAGATACCGCATAGGAGATTGCATAGATATATTCGATTCTCTGCATCGTTTAATCTGTCATCATCCAAAGAGAATTTAGCAATCAGCCTGCGCTTTCTCCTGGCCGAGCCAGCCGATGAATTGCAAGTTCTTCTTTATTATACCCCATAATAAAATTCCATTTTCCTTAATTAAGGAACGGAAATGGAGTAGTTGGGTACCAGAAATTTCATTTTTGGAAAGAATTTTAACATCAAAAATTAGATCATACTCAAGATCGAAATCATAAATCAAAATCAAATAGTTTCTATTCTTAGAAAATTTCTATCAAATGTCCTTATTGAATACTCACGGCAATATCTACATCAGAATTTTCGAGAAGAATTCTGATATGCTCCAGAACCAAATAAATAAATACCTTGGAATGAAGAGAATACTTCTTCTCTGAATAAGTCACTTATTTCTTGAATTATATCTTCTATTTTTTTTACATCATCATTCATCACATTCTTCATCAAAGCAATACAACAATAAGGTACAAAACAATGCCAATACTTACTATTGGAATTATTCGATTTTCTCATTTTTCGCTTTCGATTCATCAGCCATTCTCTTTTTATAATTTATAATCTTTTTCTGAAGTTCTCTATCACTAACAGCAATTATTTCGGCTGCAAGAATTTCCGGCATTTTTAGCTCGACCGATTGCAACTGTCGCAACAGGAACACCGCCCGGCATCTGCACAATAGAAAGTAACGAATCAAGACCATTCAGTGATTTGCTCTGAACCGGTACACCAATTACAGGAAGCGGTGTGTAGGATGCTGTCATACCCGGTAAGTGAGCTGCTCCACCGGCTCCGGCGATAATTACTTTCAATCCTCTTTCGTGTGCTGTTTTTCCATAATCTGCCATCATATCCGGGGTGCGATGCGCGGATACAACTTTAACTTCATAAGGTATTCCAAATTCCTCTAATGGTTCAAAAGCTTTCTCCATTGTGGGAAGATCCGAATCACTTCCCATTATTATTCCGACTAGTGGTTTTTCTGACATTATTCGCTCCAATTTTCTTTGTGACTCATCGTGCTTTTTGTAGTGAATTGTTCTACCACAGTGTACATGAAGAAACACAGAGATTTTAAATTATTATTTTCTTCTCCATCTGCTTTGCTTTTCGCAGAATCGAATTTAGATTATCTCCGACCAATGTAATGTGTCCCATCTTTCTTCCGATTCGTGATTTCTCTTTTCCGTAAATATGCATGTGAACATCCGGTTCGCTCAAACTTTCTTTATAGTTCTGAACTATCCCCTCACCCTCTCTTTTCCCGAGAAGATTGATCATAACAGAATATTTTTTTACAAGTTCCGTAGAACCAAGCGGTAAATTCATAACTGCACGAATATGATTTTCAAATTGTGGAGTTACCGTTCCTTCAATTGTAAAATGTCCAGAGTTATGAGGGCGCGGTGCCATTTCGTTTACCGAAATTTTTCCTTTTTCATCGATAAACATTTCGATACCGAACAACCCGTAACCTTTTACAGCTTTCACACATTCAATTCCGATTTCTTCAGCTTCTTTCATTTTCTTTTTTGAAATTTGCGCAGGGACAATGCATGTATAAAGTATATGATTGTTTTGAATCGTTTCAACAACCGGATAAGATTTAATCTCTTTTCTTGTTCGAACAACCATAATTGCGAGTTCTTTCTTGAAACTTTACAAATTCCTCCGCCATTAATTCTGAGTGTCGTTTGGTCAGTCTTTCGTATGCTTCGCGAAAACCCTTTTCACTTTTTACATCAGCATTTCCGTATCCGTCATAACCCATTTTACGAGATTTTAAAATTATTCTTTTACCAAGTTGCTTTGATATTCTTTCGTAATCATTTTCAGATTTAACTTCCAAAAATTTTGGAACCGGAATACCATTTTTTGAAAGTGTTTTTTTCTGAGTGAACTTATCTTGGATCAATCGAATTGTGTTTGAAGAAGGTATTACTTTTTTACCAAATGATTCAATGAATTTCAATCTACCCGAGTCAATAAACTCATTTTCGAGAGTTATGATATCACATTTTGTGGCAAACTTTTTCAATAATTTATCATCATCAACCCAGCCAACATATTCATTATGTGTAAGTTGACCTGCCGGAGAGTTTTTGCTTTTTTCTAATATCGCAATATCGAAACCAAGTTTATATGCTTGGAACGCCGACATGCGAGCAAGCTGACCACCGCCTAATATTCCAATCATTTTTCGATTTTTCAAAGGATAGAGTTATTGTTATGAGATTTGTAAAATTATTGGTAAAAAGCCAAAGTTACAACTTCCGTTAGGAGATACTTTTGCTTACAAGTATTATAGAATTACTTAGTATTCTCTTTTATTGACCGAACCAACTCCTGAATTATCAACAACAACTTCAAGTGGATCACCGTAATAATCAATACTGCCATTAGCCGAAAGATCAGCCGTAAGTTTTTCACTAATGTAAACTTCTGCTTTGGCAGAACCATCAATGTCGATATCGACAAATCTCGCATATAATTCTCTTGAGTCAAGCAAAGCAGCTCCGGAAATATCAGCTTCAAGCATCTCAACTTTTCCGAACAATTCAATAACACCTGCTCTTTTGAGTTCAACAAAGAAATTTTGTTCATCAATTCCTTCTGCATAAATATTACTTATTCCTGATGAAAATATTTCCTCAAGATCGGTTGTAGAAATTTCGATTATAATTTTCCTTTTAGGAAGAATATTGCGAGTGTTCTCAATGATTAACTTCTCATTTACAACTTCGCTCGTTATATAACTTTGTAAATTGTCTTCTGCGGTAATTGATAAGGAAGTCGTACTACCCACAACAATATTAATATTATACGCACCCGATACTTTAATCCCGGAAAATTCTTCTATCTCGCGTTGTTCGGTAATTACTTTTCCGCTTCCTTTTACTCCCCTTTCCCGGCATCCGGTAAATAACCCACTAAATAACACGATTATTATAATAATTGTAATTCTGTAAATTTTCATAGCAATTTCATTTTTATTTTTAGACGATAGAAATATGTTAATGTTTCATCGGTTTTGTTCGATAAATATACTAATAAAATATAATTTAATATGTTAATTCAAATTGATATCTTTACGTGACACAAAATGAATACGATTACCTATATATGACTCCGAAGAACTAAATACTCTGCAAGAAGAAGCATATGACCATCTGTGGAACGGGCGCTATAGAATGGCGCTCGATGCAGCAAAAAAAGTTTACCGGGATAGACCGGACGACAGTGAATCCGCAATCTGTTTAGCTTGGGCATTGCTAGAAAACGGTAACCCGGTTAAAGCTATGGAATATGCCAACTTGGCTGTGGAGATAAAGGGAGATTCCGTTAAAGCTCATCTTTACCGAGGTTATCTCTTAATGAGAATGAGTATTTTTGAAGGTGCGGTATCAGATTTTGATTTTGCAATTCATCAACAGAAAGAATCTCTCGCGTGGGCTTATCTCAATAAGGCAAGAACTTTTGCCGGAATGGAAAAATTTTCCGAAGCAGAGAAAACTCTTGAATTAGCAATTCTAATTGATCGCGGAAGAAACCCAAAATGGAATGATATAAAAAAATGGTATGCTTCTGCTAAGAATATCAATTCGGGAAAAGAAAAAATAACATCGAAGAATATTAAAGAATATCATTTAAAATGTTCTGAAGCGATAAAGCACAAAGAGTTTTGGTATGCTCTAAAAATCTCTCGATTGATTCAATCCTTCTCATCACTCTCAAAAGATGAAAAAGCTGCTGCAGCTTTAACAGAGTTGGAGGCGATGTATCATCTTTACCAATTCAGACCGGCGTTAAAAAAAGCTGAGAAATTAAAAAGTAAGTTCAAGAAAGACGAAAAATTCAAAAACTTATATACTTCGCTGCAAAAGTTTATTTCGCAAGAGGAATCAGAACAACTCGATAGAGAACTCGCCGCTATTGGCAGTTCCGGTGAAGACTCCAACCGGAAGAGAAAGACTAGTGAGATTTCGGGAAAAACTCACGCAGTATATTTTCCGAATAAAAATGCGGATCTCTTTTCGGCAAAAATTTTTGACGCGGAAAATCACACCGGGAATGAAAAACGCACCTACTTACTTGCCGTTAATTACAAAACGGTTCAGATAGTAGGATTGGAAATCATTTTCAATAATCCTCATTTCGATAAATCAAACAAACAATACGAATGTAAGTTGGTATGGTACTTAAACGATTTTGAAATTGGGTTAACTCCTTTTACTCTAGAAGTGAAAAAAAACTGGGACTCTGTAATTTTCACTCAATCATTCGAGTCAAACGGTAAAGCGAAATGGGCACCGGGTCAAGGCAGAGTAGATATTTACATCTCTAATTTTAAGGTATGTGAAAAATGGTTTGTGGTAGGTGATAGAAATATTGAACAAGAACCTGAAGCACCGCCAATTCCCTCCGAACCGTCTCTTCCTAAAAAAGAAGAAAAAGAAGTTGATATCTCTGCAGAAATCCACGAGCCTGATCAACTTAAATCTCTCGACGAACTTCTTGAGGAACTTGATAACTTTGTCGGGCTAAATAGTATAAAAAAATCAATAAAGGATTTTATTGATTATTTGAAATTCATAAAAGAACGGCAGGATAAAGGGTTGAAAGCAGATGACAATCTTTCATTAAATACACTTTTCCTCGGTAATCCGGGCACCGGCAAAACTACTGTTGCAAGATTACTTGGTCAGATTTTTAAAGCGATGGGAATTCTCGAACGCGGACATGTCGTTGAAGTTGATAGAATAGGACTTGTGGGACAGTTCATAGGTGAAACAGCGCAAAAAACCGAGAAAGTAATTTCCGCATCAATGGGCGGAGTTTTATTTATTGATGAGGCATACACTTTAGTAAAAAAAGGCGGCTCGGGGCAAGATTTTGGTCAAGAAGCAATTGATGTACTTCTTAAAAAGATGGAAGATAAAAAAGGTAAATTCATTGTTATAGCTGCAGGATATCCTGAGGAAATGAAAAACTTTATTGAATCAAATCCCGGACTAAAATCACGCTTCACAAAAACTTTTTATTTTGAAGATTACTCGCCGATGAACTTCTGGAAATATATAATAAACAACTTGCCTCGGAAGAATACAATATTAAAGACGATGCAAAAGAAATTGTAAAGAAACACTTGATCAATCTTTATCGTAAAAGGGATAAATCATTTGGAAATGCACGTTTATCGATTCAATTTTTCGAAGACTCAAAAATCAATTTGAGCAGACGTTATTTGAGTTTAGAAGAAAGTAAACGAACTAAAGAACAGATTACAACAATTTATCCCGAAGATGTACGCGGTCTTCTTATTGAAGAAAGCACCGAAGAAGTAAAGATACCAATTAATGAAGAAGCGCTCGAAGAATCATTAAAAGAACTTAATTCATTAGTCGGTATTGAATCAGTGAAAAGGGAAATTAAAGATACAGTGAAACTTGCCAGGTACTATCACGAACAAAACGAAGATTTAAGCGATAAATTTTCATCTCACATAGTCTTTTTGGGAAATCCGGGAACCGGTAAGACAACTGTTGCACGAATTGTAAGTTCAATTTATTCTGCGCTCGGGATTCTTAAAAAAGGTCAAATGATTGAAACCGAACGCCAAGGGTTAGTTGCAAGTTATGTGGGTCAAACAGCCGAAAAAACAAAATCAATGATTGACAAAGCACTTGGTGGAACTCTTTTTATTGACGAAGCGTATTCATTGGTAAAAAATAAAGCAATGGTGGAAATGATTTTGGACAAGAAGCAGTTGACGTTTTGATTAAACGAATGGAAGACGACAGAGGAAAGTTTATCACAATTGCTGCCGGTTATACCGACCAGATGAATCGTTTTCTTGACAGTAATCCCGGATTGCGTTCACGTTTCACAAAAACTTTTCACTTTGAAGATTATAACCCGGATGAATTATTACAAATAACACTTGATAATCTAGAGCAATCCAACTTAAAACTCTCCGAAGAAGCAAAAGAAAATTTAATCACCTATTATAACGAACAATATAGAAACAGAGATAAGAATTTCGGCAACGCAAGAATAGTAAGAGATTTGGTCGATAAAGCAAAACAAAATTTATTGCTAAGAAAAGCTGACAGAGACAGAACAAAAAAGAAAGTTGATGAACAGCTAATTATTCTTAACGATATTAAAGAAATTATTTCCGATGAAGAACCTTCAGAGAAATATGTAATAAAAGGAAACCGGGAAAAATTGGAAAGTGAGTTAAAGGAACTCCAATCCCTAACCGGATTAAAGTCGGTTAAAGGGAGCGTAGAAAAATTAATTAGTTCACTAAAAGTTGCTCAACTTAGAAAACAGCAAGGTCTAAAAGTAATGGAGAAAAGTCTTCATGCTGTTTTTGTCGGTAATCCGGGAACCGGGAAAACTACTGTAGCAAGAATTCTAAGTAGAATATATAAAGAACTTGGATTGCTTGAAAAAGGTCATTTAATTGAGGTTGATAGAACGGGACTCGTCGCGGGATATCAAGGTCAAACGGCAATAAAAACTGATGAAGTTATTCAACAAGCTCTTGGTGGTACATTATTTATTGATGAGGCATACACACTGTCAAGAGGAACAAACGATTTTGGACAAGAAGTAATAGATACACTTTTAAAACGAATGGAAGATTACAAAGATAATTTTGTTGTTATCGCTGCCGGATACCCTGAAGAAATGAAAAGATTTGTCACATCAAATCCCGGACTTGAATCGCGCTTCCAGAATTTCTTTACTTTCGAAGATTATAACGGTCGCCAACTATTAGAGATCTCCGCAGAAATTGCCGTTCAACACGGCTATAATTTAGATGAAGGCGCTTTACAAATGATGTTGGAAATCTTCCAACATCTCTACAGTAAAAGAGATAAAAATTTCGGCAACGCAAGAACTGCTAAAAATATTCTATATAAGACAATAAGTAATCAAGAAGCTAGAATAAGCCAGCAATATGAACATAGTAAAGAAGATTTAATGACTATTCGATTTGAAGATGTTGAAAAAGTAAAAAACGATCTCATAATATAACCTTCCAATATTAATCTATGCTTGAAATCAAAAATCTCTCAAAACATTTCGGTACATTCAAAGCTGTTGATGATATCTCACTTAATATAAATAGCGGAGATCTGTTCGGGTTCCTCGGACCGAACGGCGCAGGCAAAACCACTACGATAAAAATAATAACCGGTTTATATTCGCAAACCTCAGGCATGGTTAAAGTTGATAAAGTTGACATCAGCGATGATCACTTAGCTGTAAAACAAATAATGGGCTATATACCGGATCAACCTTTTCTTTATGATAAATTAACGGGACGTGAATTCCTTTATTTTTCCGGCGGGCTCTACCGTCTTTCAAAATCTTTTGTAAAAAACAAAATTGAAGAATTAATTGAAACATTGAATATCGGTGATTGGATCGACAAACGAACTGAGGAGTATTCTCAAGGGATGCGTCAAAGAATCACAATCGCTTCTGCCCTTCTCCATGAACCAAAATTAATAATTGTTGACGAACCAATGGTTGGTCTCGATCCGCAAAGCGCACACATTATAAAAAAGTTATTCAAGAAATTAACAAGTGACGGGACTGCTATTTTTATGTCAACCCATTCTTTAAATGTTGTTGAAGAAATCTGCAATAAAGTAGCAATCATCAACAAAGGTAAAATTATTTTTGATGATGATATCAATCATCTTTATGAGATCAGAAAAGATATGGATAGAAATTTAGAACAAATTTTTATTCAGTTAACTAACTGATGAATCTTATTTATCATATACTAAAATTCAAATTACTCTCCTTTGCCAAACTGAATGTAAATTTCAGTTTTGATAATTTGCTGAAGAACGTCGGAAGTTTTTTTGTTTATACAATTTTTGCTATTGGCGCTTTTATATTTTCGTATGAAGCAGTTAAGTATCTCTTAGAGCAATTCAATATTGGACTTTTTCTTTTACATGAGTTTTTCTCAATAACACTTTTCATCTTTTTCATTGCGGTTAATATCGGTAACATTATTGTTTCTTATTCCACTCTTTATAAATCACAAGAAGTGAACTATCTTTTCACAAAACCAATTCCGCCGTCAACAATTTTTGTGATAAAATTTTTCGATAACTTCCTTTACAGCTCTTCAACATTAATACTTAATATTACTTTCTGTTCTTGGCGGTTATGCATATTATCTCGATTATTCGGTGTGGGATGTTGCTGTATTATTCCTATTGAATTTTGTTCCCTTTATGCTCTCGGCTGCATCGCTTGGTATTATCGTACTTCTACTCTTAGTAAAGCTCTCTACTCTCATCGGAATTAGAACGATTATCTTTTCTTTGGTAACCATTTATCTTATTTCAATTTACATGTTCTTCGATATTATCTCACCCGTTGATCTCGTTGATAAAGTAATGCAGTACTATCCAAATGTGGATTTATATTTTGGCAACTATCTACCTGAGTCATTAAAATTCTTTCCAAATCATTGGCTTTCAAATTCTCTGTATTGGGTTTCGCGGGATAATTACACAGCTGCACTTAGTTCATTTTACTTACAGATTGTTACATCACTCGTTCTTTTTGGAGTTGCTGTATTTCTCGGAATGAAATGGTATCATAAAACATGGTTTTACGATTTCAGATTACGTAAAGCGAACACTAAAAATGATCTCGACCGGGTTTTATCATTCAAGAGCAATTCTAAATTTACGGCAACAGTTGAATCTGTTATTAAACGAGAATTCCATAATTTTTTCCGTGAACCAACTCAAATTTTTCATTCGATTGTTCTCTTAATTATGATCTTCTTATTTTTAAGCAGTGTACCGAGTGCTTTAAATTGGAAGGCATTAACAATATTTCTTAAAACAGTCATTTATCTTTCAATAATAATTTTCAATACTTTTTTGGTTGCCACATTAGCTTTGCGATTTGTGTTTCCGTTAGTAAGTTTAGAGGGAAAAGTATTTTGGAAAATTAAATCGGCACCAATATCAACACTTAATATATTGCGCATGAAATTGCTTCCATATTTTTTCATCATCAGTTTCATCGCGTTAATACTTAATATTGTGATCAACCTTCGTCTCGATTTTATGTTATTGTTGATCACATCCGTCATCACTTTGTTTGTAGCTGCTGCACTTATTTTGCTCAATTTTTCTATTGGTGGTTTATTTGCAAATTTCAATGAAAAAAATCCGATTAGAATTGCCTCTTCGCAAGGAGCTTCACTATCATTTTTAATTAGTTTATTTCTTATGGTGGGATTAATTATTGTGTTGTTTTCTCCTGTGCAGCAATCATTTAATTATTATTTTGAGTACGGAAAATATTATTACGAGAGTTTATATTATGCGACCGGCATTATTATTCTTGTGAGTTTTGTGATATTTTTTATATCACATAAAATTATGTTAAGAGTTGTTGAAAAAGATTTTTAGCTCAAAGGTGAATTAATAAAAAAGATAATCCATGCAAATAAAAATAAAAGAACAATGAGGTTAAAAATGAATTTAAGAAAATCAGCAACATCTTTATTTGTGCTGATCTGTTTTTCGTTAACTATTGCGGCACAAGTTACAAACACTCAATTAAAAGATGAAATTGAGTCGCTGCAAAAGAGTGACGAAAACATGAATCACCGGCTTGATGTTCTTGAAAAGAAAATTGACGATCTGATTTGGTTTGAACGAGTCGGGGATATTGCCCACGTTGATAAAGTTTATATGTACGGTCCTCCTCTTTGGAAAGAAGAAAATCCAAACGCACAAGGTGCCGGTAATCCCACTAAGTTCTGGAGTTATGTTTATATTCCCAAAGACATCGATTTTGATAAAGAGTATCCGTTGATTGTCTTTCCGCATGGCGGTGTTCATGCTGATTTTTCAACGTACTACACCCACATAGTACGAGAATTAATTGCTCAGCAATATATTATTGTTGCAGCCGAATACAGAGGAAGCACCGGTTACGGTAAATCACATTATGAAAAAATTGATTACGGCGGATTGGAAACCGAAGATGTTTATGCAAGTAGAAACTATATGATTGAGAATTACGATTTTGTTGACGAAGACAGAGTAGGAATTTTTGGTTGGAGCCACGGTGGATTGATTACTCTCTTTAATATATTTGATCATCCTGATGATTACCAAGTTGCATTCGCCGGTGTTCCCGTTAGTGATGTGATTGCAAGAATGGGTTACAAAACACAAGGGTATCGCGATCTATATGAAGTTGATTATCACATTGGTGAATCGGCATATGATAATGTTGAAGAATATAGAAGACGCTCCCCTGCATGGAATACGCACAAATTTGAAAATACTCCATTACTAATTCACACAAACACAAATGATGCCGATGTAAATGTACTTGAAGTTGAACATCTTATAAAATCATTGAAAGCAGACGGAAAAAAATTCGAGTACGAAATCTTTCAAGATATACCGGGCGGACATTCATTCGACAGAATGGATACGAAGAAAGCCAAAGAAATTAGATTAAAAATTTATAATCACTTAGCCAAACATCTCAATCCACCGAAACGGCTTAAATCAATTAGCGACATTAATAAAGCAGCTTACTTAATAAAATAGGAGAAGTAATGACATTACAAAAAAAGATCAAATTAATTTTACCGTTTGCGCTATTTGCAATTCTCACGACAAATCTATTTTCACAAGATAAACCCGATTGGGAAGGCGGCGTTCCTGAAGGATGCACCACAATCACTGTCGGCAAACTAGCTTCCGATGACGGCTCCGTAATGACATCCCACACTGATGACTCACACAGAACACGTTCTTGGTTGGACATTACTCCGGCGAAAGATCACGCTGAAGGTGCTACTGCTACAATGTATAAACGAAATACATATGATTCTCTAGCAATGCCGACTTACAAACATGATCCAATCGGTACAATCCCTCAAGTTTCACATACATATCAGTTTATCAATACAGCTTATCCTTCTATGAACGAACACCAACTCGCGATTGGCGAGACAACTTTCGGCGGCAGAGAATCACTTCAATCCGATGAAGGATTAATCGACTGCCAAAGATTATGTCAATTAATGCTCGAAAGAACAACTACCGCAAGAGAAGCGATTCAATTGGCAGGTGATCTTTTAGAAAAATATGGTTGGAATGATGCAGGCGAAATGTTGACAATTGCCGATCCGAAAGAAGTATGGCACATAGAAATTGTCGGTCCGGGTAAAGGAAAAGTTGGTGCAGTTTGGGTTGCTCAACGTGTACCGGATGATCATATTTCAGTTGGGGCAAACAGTGCTCGTATAAGACAAATTAACTTAGATGATCCAGATTATTTTATGGCATCCGAAAACATTTTTACCGTCGCACAAGACAGCGGTTGGTGGAATCCTTCCGAAGGTGAATTTGAATTTGTTTATGCTTATGCACCGAGCAGTCGAAATTCAATGGCAGCACGCAGAAGAGAATGGCGTGTGTTTGATTTAGCTGCACCTTCATTAAAATTAGATCCGAATGCAGAAAACTATCCGTTTTCAGTTAAACCTGATGCGCCGGTTTCTAAAGAAAAAATGGTTGAGATGTTTCAAGATTATTATGAAGGAACACCTTTTAACTTTGTGAAAAATTTAACCGTCGCAGATGACAGCGGGAATGTAATAATCTTCACCTCTTGCAAATCCTTTCATGCCTTATGATATGAACAAACTATTCAAAATTAACGGCGGCTGGGACTGGCGCGGTGAAAGAGACAATCGCACGCTGGTACACAATGTATGCGACAATTACACAATCAAGAGATTGGCTGCCTGACGAAATTGGCGGCGTTGTTTGGTTAGCATGGGATAATGTTGCTACTTCTGTTTATACTCCAATCTACTCAAACATCACTGAAGTAAATAAATATTTTAAAACTCCCGGCAGAATTAACGGTTATACTTACGACTCTTCTTGGTGGGCTTTTAATAGATTAGGAACTTTAGCCGCTCAGACGCTGGGGAGATATGCGTCACGATGTGCGCGCTGTTTGGACCCGATGCAAGAAGAACTCTTCGGAAACCAAGAGGAATTTGAAGCACGAGTATCTGGAGTTGTTAGAAACTGATCGTGATGCTGCAATAAAATATGATGACAGACTATACAAACGAATGGGGCATTAAAGCTACCGAACGAGCTTGGAAACTTGGTGACGAACTTTGGACTAAGTATGATGAAGCTTTCTAAAATAAATTTATGGAGATCCCACTAAGTAGTAAATGGGATCTCCCCTTTTGATAGAATTTACTTACTACCTTTAGCCTAACGGTTGTCGCTATATATAATTATATCGACAACCGCTTAGTTAAACTTTTACCACTACTAATTTCAATATTCGTGAATTGATAATTACCTGTATTCCGGATTCGGAAAATCAAATCTACATCCCGCATCCCATTCGGAGCGCTGGTTGCCGTGGACCGGAATACCGCTTATTATCTTTTATCATCCTTGCCATGTGCAGTAAATTCCATGTCATGAAAGTTGTATTCCTATTTGTGAAATCATTTTGCGGACCGCCGGAACCTTCGTCCAAATAAGAGGGACCCGGACCTGCTTCGCCAATCCACCCCGCATCTGCCTGGGGCGGAATAACATAACCAAGATGCTGCAATGCATATAATATGCTCATACCACAATGTTTTATCCCATCTTCGTTTCCTGTAATTAAACAGCCCCCTACTTTTCCGTAAAATGCATATTGACCGTGATCATTAAGTATACCTGATTGCCCGTAAAGTCGTTCAATTATTTTAGTACAGACGGATGATTTTTCGCCAAGCCAAATGGGTGTTCCTAAAACTAGAATATCGGAGTTTTGAACTTTTTCATAGATTTCAGGCCAATCATCTTTTTCCCATCCGTGTTCTTTCATATCTGGATAAACACCATAAGCTATATCGTAGTCAACAGCACGGATATATTCCACATCAACTTTATTCTTTTCCATTATGGTCATTGCAATATCCATTAAACCTTTAGTGTGTGATGTCTCATTTGATTTTTTCAGCGTACAGTTAATAAAAAGTGCTTTTAAATCCGAAAAATCCCATTTACTTTGTGTACACAATTCTTCTTGTTTTTCCGTTAATTTCATTTTGTTGTCTCCTTTATTTGAGTTCATTTATCCAATTGCAAATTCTATCTACAGCTTCCAGCATGTTTCCACAATATTCGGTTAGAAAATCATTTCCCAGCTTTTCATTATTTGGGATTTTTGCAGCAGCGTCAAGTGCTTTTCCGCCGTCAAAATCGACATAAGCTAAACGTGCTGTAAACTCTTCGGGCGGTCTCCCAAAATCACTTCCAGGAAGAATAGCAACCCCCGTATCTTCAAGCAGTTTTTCACACATCTCTTTACTGGTAGTGATTCCTTTTTTATTCAGTCCATCCCTAAACGCGGAAAAATCCGGGAAAATATAAAACCCGCCTTGAGGACATTTTACTTTGGCGCCTGCGTTCTGAAGTTTTTCGGTTAGATTGTTTCCTAGAGCTTTTAAAATCCTTATTTCATTTTGTACGTATTCGTCAATCTCTTTACTTGGCTGAAATGCCGTGATTGCAGCATGCTGTATCGGGCTGCTGGTTGAAGTGAATGTTTCACTGCCAACCGTTGCCATTCCATCAAGAAGCCATCTTAAATCTTCTGGAAAGACAAACACACCTAATCTCCAACCACCGGCACCACACCATTTACTCAATCCTCCGCTGAATATTGTTCCTTCCGGGTACATCTCAACAATACTTTTATGATTACCTTCATGATGAAGCTTTGCATAAATCTCATCGGATAAAAAAACTACTTTATGTTTTCGCGCAACATCGGCTAAATCTTTTAATTGGCTTTCGCTGTAAGTCTGACCGGTGGGATTTGAAGGATAATTTACTATCATTAATCTAGCTTTATTAGGATCTTTGAAACATATCTGCTCCAATTCGTCGGCTTGAATCAACCAGTTATTTTCATAACTTGTATTTAGCCAGTGAATATCTCTGCCAATAATTTTTGCTTGCGGTGCATAAGAAACCCAGGATGGAGCGGGTATTATAAGATCTCCGTAGTATACTAGTTGTAAAAGAAACATCAACTCTTTTGAACCGGGTCCAATCAATACATCCTCCGGCTGACGTTCAATATTAAAAACTCTTTTGTGATGATCCGATACCGCTTCCTGTAATTGTCTTAATCCCTTTACAGGCAAATAGCTCTTTTCCGAGGCGTGTGTTTTCAATGCTTCAACAACTGATTTTGGCACCGGAAAAGGCGACTCACCTAAACCAAGTTTGAAAATTTCTTTTCCTTCTTTGCGAAGTTGATCTGCTTGGTAGTCTGATTGCTACAGTAGCAGAAATTCCTAATCCCTCTATACTTGGATTAAGATGAAATTGTGGTGTGTTTTCCGACATATACTTTTCTCCTTTTGATATAATAGCATACTAATCAAACTAGACAAAATATTCTGTCGTTATTTTTACATATTCTTTATATTATTTGATTTTCAGAATAATATAATCATTATTTATATATATTGATTATTGTGCAGTGATTTGAAGGAAATCATTTACCTGAATTTTAATTTGAAGAGTTTTATTCAAGTTTACGATTTTGTTTCGTTTCCATCATGATATAAGAAAAACTATTATTCCAAACTGATGACAACAATATTTCAAAATAATGCATGTGCTCAATTAGATTATGGAAATATTTTTTTGAGGGCGGGTTATTTTGAGGCAATTAGATAAAAAATCATGAAACCCGGACTATTTTTTTATTCAGTTCAAAAATCCTATTTTTGCTTTTCTTTTTAAACGCAGAGGGCTTTTGGCTGAGATTGAAACTTCAGAAATACGGCAGCGATGTAATTAAGTTATCACAAAACGGTAAAGAATATTTTTTAATCGGAACTGCTCATATTTCACAAGAGATCTGCAGATTTACGTTAGAACGGTAATTGAAGCAGAAAAACCGGATGTTGTATGTGTTGAACTTGATGAGAAACGCTACAAATCTTTAAGCGACAAAAAGAAGTGGGAAGAACTCGATCTCAAAAATGTTATCTAAAGAAAAGCAGCTTTCTACCCTTTTAATAAATATCCTTCTTGCATCTTATCAAAAAAAGCTTGGTGAAAAACTGGGAGTTACTCCCGGCGTTGAACTACTCGAGGCAACTAAAGTTGCAAGGGAATTAAACATTCCAATCGAATTATGCGACCGTGATGTTCGTATCACTCTAAGAAGAGCTTGGGCATCAATGTCAATGTGGCAAAAATTAAAATTTATAAGTGCCGGTCTTGCAGGAACTGCAGAGAAAGAAGAATTGACCGAAGAAAAATTAAAAGAACTTCGGAACAAAGATATTTTGAATGAAATGATGTCTGAGCTTGGTAAGGCAATGCCGGTTGTTAAAACTGTTCTTATAGATGAACGGGATACATATTTAGCTCAAAAAATAAGCGCCGCCAAAGGTGATAAAATAGTTGCGGTTGTTGGAGCCGGTCACCTGAAAGGAATGGTAGAAAAAATCAAAAGTGAATCAGCGGAAGATCTTTCTAAGTTTGAAGTCATTCCTCCCGTCTCACCTCTTTGGAAGTCTATTGGATATGCAGTGCCTGTTATAATTATTGGTGCGATAACTTATATCGGTATCACAAAAGGATCGCAAGCTGCAAGTGATAATGCTATCTTTTGGATACTTGCAAACGGAATCCCAAGTGCGATTGGTGCAGCAGTTGCGATGGCTCATCCGCTTACGGTTATTGCAACATTTTTAGCAGCTCCACTAACAAGTCTCACACCGGTAATAGGTGCCGGTTATGTTTCAGCTTTTGTTCAATTAATGTTAGTACCGCCAAAGGTGAAAGAATTTCAAACTGTAAGTGAAGATATTCTCAAAGCAAAAAATTGGTGGAAAAATAAATTGCTGAGGATATTATTAGTATTCATACTTGCAAGTTTGGGCAGTGCAATTGGCACTTATGTCGGAATGTTCGAGATAGTTCAGGAATTTGTTTTAGCAATTGAGCGACCAGTTATAACCTTTAACTATTCCGTTAAAACCCAACTTTAGTTGGGTGCCTCTAGTTTGGCTAATTTCTACAATAAAAATAAGCCGAATGAGTAGGATCAACATAGTTTTTCCTACTTCGTAAACTAACTTGTATGTTAACGAAGTCGTAGAAATTAATATCCATAGATTTAGCTACTAATTGGGCTCTAAAAGCGTTTAATAAATCACCGGTAGTTTCACGTTTACCTTTTTTATGTCGATACCATTTAGCGCTCGGCAGTTGATTAGAGTTTCCTTTTTGTCTGACCTTATCAGCTGCCAATTGTAACAAGGAATAAACAGCAACAATGAAAGCCGGTAGTTTTTCAACCGGGTCTTTAGTTCTTACTTGTGCTTGCCCGCAACCAAGAAGTGTTTTCTCCTCTCTAAAGTTTACTTCTATCTCCCATCGCCACAAATAAGCTTGAAGTAATTTTTCAATTTCTAATTCTGGGTCTGTACAAATTAAATATGCAGGCTTTCGATATAGTAGTCTTGATTTTTTTGTTAGTCTGTAGGCAAGCGGACGTATGATTACAAGTTTTAGATTTTTATTCCCAGCTTTTCTCCACCTCAGATTATTAATCACTTTTAGATTGAACTTATGTCTCTTGCCAGCCGCCCAAGCTTCAACTTCTTGCCAAGGATATTTATCTGATTTTCTTATTTCTTCGGGTCGAGGAATTAACTCTCCGTAAACCTTTTTTCTGCCAACTGAGTTTTCACTTTCTACAGGTAATTTATGTAGCTTTGTATCTTTTCTTATTCTGCCAATCAGAGTTACTCTCTCGGGTAAATTTTTTAATACATTTTCATTTGTAAAACTACCATCTACACTCATTACTAGTTGATGATCTTTTGTAGTTTGATTGTCAATATTTTCTCGCAATGCTTTTATTCTTTCTATTCCTTGTAAACTTAGATTCGTTTTCTTCTTCTCTATTTTACATTTATTCCATTGTTCTTCTGAATCGGTTTTTCTCGGTTTCTTTACGGTAGGAGAATGATAAAAGTCTACCGGAATAGCTCGACTTCTTGAACCTCCCGGTTTTCTCCGGTAAAGATATTGCCAGTTGAAGATATCTTTGACCCAATAAAATTTGTGTGAAACGGCGGTCCAAGAGGATCGCGTCTCCAAGAAGTCCCTACTATCTTTTTCCCGGTTTTCTTCAATATTGTATCATCCATATGAGAATATATATTTTTGTCATCCACATAGAACTTTTGTTTTAACAATGATTTTCTGAGAACCGAAAATAGATAATCTATATTTATCCGGCTGCCTTGGAATAGACGATAAGCTGAACTCCAATCAACAAACTGCTGGCCAGATGAGGTTATCATTCCGCTTAAGGTATGTTTGCTCAAACAATTAAGTAATCCGTAGGCTAACTTCTGGGTTCGTTTTGCGCTTCGAGATTGCTTAAATGCCGGAGAACATTCTCTGAACAAATTATCAAATTCTTCTATCAAGGTTGATTGTTTAGTTTTTTTTACTTGAACTATCTTTATTAGATGTTCTTTTGAGAACCAGTTTGTTTTTGTTTTCAACAATCCACTCGACGATTTCTCCTTTGTTGAACTCCATAGCTTGTGCTACAGCAGATGGGAAATTAATATACCACTGTTCACTTTTTATTCTTTTAATAAGTTGAATCTTAGTTGGGAATCCCATGATAACCTCTAGTTATTTGACTAGATACTAAAATCATAAAAAAAATGTGCAATTGCAACTTAATTACACACTTTCTTCTGTATCTAGTTAAATGCCAAACTCAAGACACCCAACTTTAGTTGGGTGCATGAACAAATGAAAACACAAATTCAAATAGCTGAAACCGTTTCAACGGTTTACTTGTTTTGTTAAATCATGTTTTTTTAAGAACATCTCAACCTCTTCAGCATAACTCCTTATACGATGATGCTCCTCTTGATTTAGAATGTAATCTTTAACTTTATTTTTAATCGACTCAGACACTGAGAATACTGCATACCCACGAGCCCACTTGAATTTAACTTTCGTTAACCTCTCTTGATTAACAAAATGTGAAGAACTTCCTTTCAATTTTTTGATCAACTCCTCAGCCGATACTGAAGGAAGAATATCAATCAGTAAATGAACGTGATCAGGATTGGCATATATTGCAAGTGGGTAACAATCTAACTTTTTAGAATAGTTTATGAGATAATTTTCAACTTCTAATTTGATTGTTTCCGAGATAAGTTTTTCTCTATGATGTGTCCCCCAGATAAAATGAAGAAGTATTTTGGAGTAGGAATGGAGTGCCATTTTCGAACTCCTTTTATTGTTAGGTAAACCGTTGAAACGGTTAGCAGCTTTAAATAACTTGTGGATCGCTGCCACCCGACTAAAGTCGGGTGTTAACAACATACCGCTAGAATAACTGAAATTTGCTTTATACCATCTCACTCATCAATTCTTTTCTCGGCTGTGGTATAACTACTTTATTTACCAGTAACCCTTTGTCTGCAATTACTTGTGCGCCTGAATCAACTGCGCTTCTAACTGCGGCAACTTCACCGGTTATTGTGCAAAACGCTTTACCACCGAGAGCCATCGCTAATCTAATTTCAATTAAACGAACACTGGCAGCTTTAACAGCGGCGTCCGCACCTTCAATTAAAGAAGCAACAGAAAATGATTCAATGATCCCAAGAGCTTCAAGTTCAGTAGCATTAGTGTGCCCCGAAAGCGCCGGGAATATATCGGGATGAACATGGGGAATTACAAAAGTATCAATGACGGCAAAATCTATTTGTTCGGCAGCGGCGTCAACAGCAGCTTGAACTTCGGCAACATCTCCTCCGATTAAAACCATGTATTTTCCGGAACAAATTGTTCTGGAAAGAACGAGTTCAACTTCAGAGGTTTTTAACATTATGTCTGCAGCTTGCATTCCGGCTGCTATGCTTGTCATTTCAATTAGACCTAATGAATTCATTTCCATTTTAGAACCTTTCTATTTTGAAATTCTTATAAATTCTTTGTTTACGTGTGTGACCTTACCGGAAATAGAAGCATGGATGAATGCTCCGAGCTTTCCTTCTTCAGGTTTAGCAATCACGTCCCCAACTTCAACCGGCTGACCAATCTCAACTTCCGGTTTTGCCGGAGCGCCGATGTGTTGATTCAATTTTATTTTCACGTAGTTCGGTTGAGGTCTCTCCTCGTTAAAAGGTGTATCCTTTTCGTACTCGTCTACTTTTAATCTTTTGCGAAGCTGCTTTAGAGGAACTCTTCTTCCTTCTTTAATGGGATGTACTTTCACAGGTTTTTTCTGTTCGTAACTTTCCCTCTTTCTTTCATTTCCTGCATTCCTTGAATACAAGCTTCCCTCGGATACAAATCTTCCGGACAAGCGTAAAGCGTACATAGTCCACAAGAGCAGCAAAGATCAGCATATTGATTCCAGAGTTTTTCTCCTGACGTTGTAAAAACCAACGAACGCATTACCTTATGCGGCTGAACATCGTAACCAAGCAAATAACGGGGACAAAATTCTGTGCAATAAGTGCACTGATCACAAGCAGATTTACCTATGCGGTTCATATCTTTCATCGGTCGCTCCATTCGATCGACTAAATAGTGATCTTTTGGAAGTACTATAATTGCTGCAGTTGTTTTTGTTATAACCTCAGTAGGATCAAAAGTTAATGTACCCATCAGAATTCCACCGATAAAAATAGCATAATCATCAATGGTAGTACCGCCTGCATGTTTTATTAGTTCTTCAAAGTTTGTTCCGACCGGTGCAAAAAAGGTAGAGGGATTTCTCACAGCCCCTGCAACGCAGACAAACTTTTCTGTAACCGGTTTTCCTTCGGTTGCTCTGCTGACGTTATAGAAAGTTTCAACATTATTTACAACACAACCTACATCAAGTGGAATTCCATGAGGCGGGATTAATCTTTTCGTTGCTTCATAAACTAATTCATATTCATCGCCGGAAGGATAAAAATCACCAAGAACTGTCATGTCTATTTTACCGTTAGTAAATTCATTTTGAATTTTTTCAATGGCGACGGCGTTTTTTGCTTTTATTCCGAAGTAACCTTTTTTTGCTTTAGTTTGCTTGAGCATCAACTCCATTCCATGGACAATTTCTTTTGGGAAATTGCACATTATTTCCAAATCTTTATGGATCAACGGTTCACATTCGGCTCCGTTAGCAAGAACAAATTCCACCTCAGCTTTAGCTTTAATATGGGTGGGAAATCCAGCGCCGCCGGCACCAACAACACCGGCTTCAAGAATCTTTTGATCTAATGCCATTTTAGTCCTTTCGTTTGATTACGACGATTGTTTTATCATCTTGGTATTTACTATCGCGTGTTGAAAATCTCTGAACATCTTCAAGTATTGCCATCGAAAGTTCTTTCGGACTTTTATCAGCATGTTCTTTTATAACTTTTTCCAGTCTTGCCTCTTCGTAAAAATCAAAATTGTTATCGGCTGCTTCTGTTACTCCGTCGGTAAATATAATCAGCATATCACCGTCATCAAAGTTAAAGCTATCGGTATCAAACGCAGCATGCGGTGCGGGACCAATTAATGGACCGGTTGGGTCTAAGTAAGTTAGTTCTCCTGTCTTTTTACGGTAAAGCATCGGCGGGTTATGGCCAGCGCTTGCATATAGACACAAACCTTTTTTGTCGGTTGAAATTTCGCAATAGAAAAGCGAACAAAATTTATCATCTTCAAAAATTTTGTTTACTAACTCATTCATTCTATAAAAGAGCGGCGAGATTTTAATTTCAAATGTGCACGCCATTCTTATTGCGCCGGAAATGTACATACCTTCCGCAGCGGCACTTAATCCTTTTGAAGCAACGTCACCGACAACGATTCCAAGTCTGTCGCCATGCGGACCGATTTCAAGATAATCAAAAAAGTCACCACCCAATATTTGAGCAGGAACAGTTATTCCAAAAAGATCGTAATTTTTAAATGAATATTCGTGCTCGGGAAGAATACTCTTTTGAAGCTGCTTTGCTCTATCAAGATCTTCAATTAAATTTTTGCGGGAGGATGATAAACGCCAATTGTTTAGCTTTGATGTTAACAAAGTTGCTACAATATTCAAAGTATAACGGAGGTCGTCATTTATTTCATCGCTGTTAAAAACCAGTAAATACTCGTAATACCTTTCACCGTTTACTTTTGATCTTGGGTCCAACACCGGAAGCTGAATATCTAAATATTCCTTTGCTTTTCAGTAATTGATTTGTCTCATCTGCTAGTACAGTTCTTTCCTTTGTTACAATATTAAAAACCGGATAATCCTTAAGTGTTAATTTGAAATCCTTTGGAATTGTCTGAACATCTCCGGTTTGAAATATCAATGAATATGCTTGAGCAGTTTTATCTAATTTCCAAATTCTACCGCCGGTAACTTCTATCTGCTCATTAGTAACAACTTGTTTTAGAACTTCGGTGAGCATGTCTTCTTCGGTAATAAATCTACCCGAAGAAATTGAATCTAATGTTTTATATAGCTTTTTCTGGTCCAATAAGTATCCTTTGATAAATTATATGCAAAGTTAATGATTTTACGCAGGTTTTAAAATAAAAAACCCGTCACAAAGACGGGCATAAATAAAATATTTTATTAAATCAAAATGAATCAACCTTTTCTGCAAGGGAGATGTCTTTTTCCGTTACTCCCCCTTTGTCGTGGGTGGAAAGTTTTATCTTAACTTTATTCCACGAGTGGATCAAAATATCAGGATGATGATCTGCTTTTTCGGCTTCTATTCCTACTTGTGTAACGAAACCGATAGCATGAGTAAAATCTTTCAACTCAAATTCTTTTTCAATTGATTTATCTGAGTGAGACCATCCGGTTAAATTTTCTAATTTATTTTTTACTTCGTCGTTACTTAATACAGACATAATTTTCCTCTCCTTTAATCTACTTTTTCTTCTTTCTTATTGTTGTCGCCTTTTTCACCGCTTTCAGAATCTTCAGCTTTTTTTGCTTTTTCTTTTGCCTCTTTAGAGTCTTTTGCAGTCATAAAATAAAGTTCTAGAGAATCCTTTTTATGTTTTACAACAATGTCACTTCCTTCTTTAAATGAACCACGCAGCATTTCTTCGGCTAAAGGATCTTCAACATATTTCTGAATTGCACGGTTGAGCGGACGAGCACCGTATTTTTGATCAAATCCTTTTTCAGCTAGAAAATCTAAAGCAGTTTTATCAAGTTCTATTGTCATCTTGTTTTCTTTAACATTCTTGACAAGTTCTTTCATTTCTATTTCTATGATCTGCTTGATATCTTCAATCTCAAGATTTCTAAAGACGATTGCTTCATCAACCCTATTTAAGAACTCAGGATTGAAGAGTTTTTTCATCGCGTCTTCAACAGTGTTTTTCAGTTTTTCATAAGTGCTTGTCTCAGTTTCATCTGCAAAACCTATTCCGCCGGTTGCTTTGATATCTTTCGTGCCGACATTCGATGTCATAATTATTATCGTGTTTTTAAAATCAACTCTTCTGCCGAGACTATCTGTAAGTTGTCCGTCATCAAGAACCTGAAGAAGAATATTGAATACATCCGGATGAGCTTTTTCTATTTCATCGAAAAGAACAACCGAGTAAGGTTTTCTTCTGACTTTTTCAGTTAACTGACCACCTTCTTCGTAACCGACATATCCGGGAGGAGCTCCAACCAATCGAGAAACAGCATATTTTTCCATATACTCGCTCATGTCAATTCTAATGAGTGCATCATCAGAATCAAAGAGATATCGTGCAAGAACTTTTGCAAGTTCTGTTTTACCAACACCGGTCGGACCTAAAAATATAAAACTGCCAATCGGTTTGAGCGGGTTTTTAAGTCCGGCTCTTGTTCTTCGAATTGCTTTAGTGAGTTTGATAACTGCTTCATCTTGTCCGACAATCTTCTCTTTAAGAGCATCTTCCATTTTAAGAAGTTTCTCTGTTTCTGCTTGAGCAACTCTTGTAACCGGAATACCGGTCATCATCGAAACGACGGTTGCAATATCATCTTCGGAAACATCGTGAATCACATCTTTCATTTTTGCTTCCCATTCACTCTTTGCAACTTCTAAATCGGATTGAAGTGTTCGTTCTTTATCACGAAGTTTAGCAGCTTGTTCGTAGTCCTGTTCTTTAACAACTTTTATTTTTTCTAATTTTACTTTTTCTATTTCTTCTTCGAGTTTCAATACTTCTTCACTTACGGTAAAATTACCCATGTGAACTCTTGAACCGGCTTCGTCAATTACATCAATTGCTTTATCGGGTAAGTGACGATCGGTCATGTAACGAGCGCTCATTTTTACCGCAGAGTCAATTGCTTCATTACTGTATTTGACTCTATGGTGTTCTTCGTACTTAACTTTCAGGTGTTCCAAAATCTCAATGGTCTCTTCAATTGACGGTGGATCAACCATTACTTTTTGGAAACGTCTGTCAAGAGCGCCATCGGTTTCAATATATTTTCTGTATTCATCAAGCGTTGTTGCGCCTATACATTGAATATCACCGCGTGCTAAAGCCGGTTTGAACATATTTGAAGCATCGAGAGAACCGGAAGCACCTCCTGCCCCGACTATTGTATGAAGCTCGTCAATGAACAGAATAACGTCATCTGCTTTTTCAAGTTCGTTCATTAACGCTTTCATTCTTTCTTCGAATTGACCACGGTATTTTGTACCGGCAACTAATCCGGCAAGATCAAGAGTTACAATTCTTTGATCCTGCAGAATTCGGGGAACCTTTCTTTCTTGGATTCTTAATGCAAGTCCTTCCGCAATTGCTGTTTTACCAACACCGGGCTCACCAATTAAAACAGGATTGTTCTTTTTTCTTCTACTTAATACCTGAGCGACACGCTCAATTTCTTTTTCACGACCAATTACAGGATCAAGTTTATCTTCGGCAGCAAATTTTGTTAAATCTCTTCCGAAGTTATCTAGAACCGGAGTTTTGGTTCTGTCGGCTTTACCGCCACTTCTCGGAGGAACTGCTCCACCTGAAGGAGGCATTCCTTTAGTTGGTTGGTCAGGGTCTTTGCTGCTTAAGATGCTGTTTAGTTCTGCACGAGTTGTATCATAAGTAACATTAAATTGATGCAGAATTTGTGTTGCAATATTATCTTCATCCCTAAGTAAAGAAAGCAAAATATGCTCGGTTCCAATTACATCGGATTTATAGATTTTTGATTCTATCTGTGTAATCTTTAATACTTTTTCGGCTTGTTTTGTGAGAGGAATATTTCCTATAGTCAACGTTCCGCCCGAACTTCTTACTGTATCTTCAATTGCTTTTTTAAGTTTCACTAAATCAACATCAAGATTTCTCAAAATTTTAACGGCAACACCTTGACCTTCTCTAATAATTCCCAAAAGAAGGTGTTCGGTACCTATATAATCATGTCCAAGTCTCAATGCCTCTTCTCTACTTAACCTAATAACTTCCTGTACTCTTTCTGAAAAATTACCATCCATAATATCTTCCTTCTCCTAATATGTTTGTCTTTAACATAAATCTTGTTCGAATTGTTTCAAAAATACACATATTGTATCCTCTATTCAACAATACTAAAGATGCAGTAATTACACAAGAGCAAAAGTATTTAGTTTGTTAGGTGCTGAACATTCCATTTTTTTTGTTAATTTGCAACCAATAGAACAAAAAACAAAGGAGTAATAATGGACGCAATTTCAGGAGTATCAATATTTATTATAATTGGTGCTGTTTTATTTTTAGCATTCTTTTTCTATTTCGTACCGATCGGATTATTTATAACTGCATATTTTTCAGGAGTTAGATTAAAGATATTTAAAGATTTGATCGGAATGCGGCTTCGTAAAGTCTCACCCCAGGTCATCGTCAGAAGCCAAATATCTGCAACTAAAGCTGGAATTGATATCGAAACTGCGCTTCTCGAGGCACATTATCTTGCTGGTGGTAACGTAATAAAAGTTGTTAATGCGCTTATTTCAGCTAATAAAGCTAATTTGGATCTAAGTTTTGAAAAAGCTGCTGCTATTGATTTGGCCGGACGAGATGTGTTGGACGCGGTTAAAATGTCCGTGCTCCCAAAAGTAATTGAAACTCCCCTTGTTGCCGCTGTAGCAAAAGATGGTATACAGTTAAAAGCGATGGCAAGAATTACAGTTCGTGCGAATATTGAACGGTTAGTAGGTGGTGCCGGTGAAGCTACAATTTTAGCCCGAGTTGGTGAAGGTATTGTTTCTACAATTGGTTCGAGTGAAACTCATAAAGGGGTACTCGAGAATCCGGATAGTATTTCGAAGGTTGTGTTAGCAAAAGGATTGGATTCTGGAACAGCTTTTGAAATTTTATCGATTGATATTGCAGATGTTGATGTTGGTACAAACATCGGAGCTATTTTACAGACTGACCAAGCGGAAGCTGACTTAAAAGTTGCACGTGCGAAAGCAGAGGAAAGAAGAGCTGCCGCTGTTGCAACAGAACAAGAAATGAAAGCAAGAGTTGCAGAGATGCAAGCTAAAGTTGTCGAAGCTGAGGCAGAAATTCCTAAAGCAATTTCAGAAGCATTCAGAAGCGGTAATCTTGGTGTAATGGACTATTACAATCTTCGCAACATTCAATCTGATACAGATATGAGAAATACAATTGCTAAACCGGAAGATAAAAAAAATAAGGATGATGACGATAAATAATGGACAGTAACTTATTTGAATATCTCATAATAATATTTTTCATCGTCACTGCTTTGCAAAGCATGTTCGGCAAAAAGAAAAAACAACGCAAGCAGCAAGAGCAAAGAGAACAACAGAGACGTCAGGAATCTTACCCTCAAAGAAGTACACACTCATCTACACAAAAAGAGCGAGGGCAGGAATCTCCTAAAGACATTTTTGAGGAAATGTTTGGATTTAAGTTACCCGACGAAAAGGAGAAACAAACAAAAACTCCTTCTGATCGAGAAACTGAAGTCTTAGATCCTGCCAAAAATAATGAAACAACTTGGAGACCTGAAGAAGAATATGAAGACTCAATAGGAATTGAAACGGTACGCTATGCCGACACAGAAGATAAAAAATCCTATAAATACCAAGAAAAGATGGCTGCACTTGAGCGCAAAGCGGAAAAATCTAAGAGAATGATTGACCGATTGCCTGCTAAGATGGAAGTTGTTGAAGTCGGTGGACCAACAGTTGAACAAAAGCGCTTGGCGGAAAGAATTAAAAATACGGTTCGAGATCCTGAAACACTTAGAGAATATATTCTTGTATCAGAATTACTGAATAAACCCAGAGCGCTCCGCAGATAATGGCAAAGAAATATAAGCTTACCAGAATTAACAAAGCGGGCTTCAATGCAAAAATAGATGAAGCCCGCTTTACTATAGATTATGAAAATGAACTTAATCCCGCACAACTTCATGCAGTAAAAGCTGTTGAGGGAGCTTACCTTTTAATAGCCGGAGCAGGCACAGGCAAAACTCAGAACTCTTGTTTATCGCGTTGCCCGTTTGGTTGAGATGGGATATGATCCGCAGTCAATTCTACTTTTAACATTTACACGGAAAGCCGCACGTGAGATGATGAATCGTGCAGCTATATTGTTGGATAACAGATGCTCCAAAATCAATGGCGGTACCTTTCATTCTTTTGCAAATCTTACACTTCGCAAATACTGCTAAAGATATTGGACTTGAATTCGGGATTTACAATTTTAGATCAAGGCGACAGCGCGGATGTAATTAACTTAATTCGCGGTCAACTTAATTTAAAAGAGTTAAAGAAACGTTTTCCGAATAAGCAAACAATAAACAAAGTACTTTCACTAAGTGTGAACACCGGAAGAAAAGTTGAAGAGATTATAGAATTGGATTACCCTCACTTTGCAAAGTTTACGGAAGAAATTTTAAAGATCGGACAGATTTATGAAAAGTATAAACGCGAAAATAGTCTGTTAGATTATGATGATTTATTAATTTATCTACGCAAGTTTTTACTCAATCTCTCGCCCGGTGCAAAAAATTTATTGTCAACAATAAAATTTGTGATGGTTGATGAATACCAAGACACAAATAAACTCCAAGCAGATATCGTTCAAGGATTAGCTCAAAATCATAACAATGTTATGGTCGTTGGTGATGACTCACAATCAATTTACTCTTTCCGCGGCGCCAATTTTAAAAACATTATGGATTTTCCGAATCTCTTTAAAGATGCCGAGATTATAAAACTGGAAGAGAATTACAGGAGTACTCAATCAATACTAAACTTCGCAAATCACATTATTGACCGGGCAATTGAGAAATATGAGAAACATCTTTTCACTCGTAAACCGTTTGGTGAAATGCCAGCAATTATTTCTGCTGCAAGTGAAAATATGCAATCCCAATTTATCGTTGATAAAATTTTAGAATTACGAGAAGAGAACGTTCCATTAAATGAAATGGCGGTGCTCTTTAGAAATTCATTTTTCTCGTTCGATCTGGAAATTGAATTGAACAAAGCAAACATTCCTTTTGTTAAATTCGGCGGAATGAAGTTTGTTGAAACTGCACACGTAAAGGATGTGCTCGCATTTCTTAGAATTGCAGCAAATCCAAAAGATTTTGTAAGCTGGTATAGAATATTACTTCTGCACGAAGGAATTGGCCCCAAGAAAGCTCAAATTGTATTGGATGAGATTGCTCAGAACAGAATAAACTTCAAAGCGAAACCGGATGCGATTGCCGAACAGTCGTCATTGGGAGATAAACTATTTCCGCTATTTGAAATAGTACACGATTTGAACAAATCTCAAGAAACACCGACAGAAAAAGCCGAGAAAGCAATTAAATATTATGATCCCCTTTTTGTAAGCAAGTATGATGATTTCAATAAACGAAAAAAAGATTTGGAAGCATTTGTAAATATTTCTCAAAATTACAGAAGCCTGCAAAGTTTTCTCGCCGATATGGCGCTCGAGCCGCCGCAAGATTCTGTTACAGATGTTGTTGCCGAAGACAATGAAGACGAAAAATTAATCCTATCAACAATTCATTCCGCAAAAGGATTAGAATGGCATTCCGTTTTTATAATTCATGCGTTAGAAGGAATGTTCCCTTCGGGACAATCTTACGAAAGTATTGAATCACTCGAAGAGGAAAGAAGATTAATGTATGTTGCTTCCACCCGCGCAAAGCAAAATTTATTTGTTTCTTACCCGATGAATATTTTTGATAGAATTCAAGGTGTTACAATCTCAAAACCCTCTCGATTTATTGAAGACATTTCGGATGACTTAGCTGAAGAATGGCTGCTCGAGGAATAGATATTGTAAAGCGACCATCCCTGGTCGCTTGCCTTGGGCTTTAGCAAGTTGTAACCCTGAAGCGGATCGAGGGATCATCGCTTTACAAAAAATGCTATTTTGATTATCACAAAATGACCGAGAAGCGGTCAAACATGAATAGAAAATTTTTCAATGCAAAATAATCAAATCCACTCAATCTTTATCTCTTTGCTGAGTGATTTAAACTCTTTGTCCCGGTAATTAACTTTGCCTTTTTTAGTTTTGTTAATCCCGCTGCAAAAGCATCTGCATAAGAGAGTTTGTGTGCAGATTTTATTTTTGATGCTTCAAGAGTGATTTCTTTATCTGCATCAAGAATTTCGATTGGATATCTGTCGATGGCTTTTAAATACAATTCAGCAGCTTGCTTGCCTTGTTCTCTGAGGACGATATAATAAACTTCACCCCAATTTATCACACTCATAAATACTTCGGTCTTTTTATTCTAAAGCGCCGGTTAAAATTGAAGCTACTTTATCTGCTCCTTTTTCACCTTCCAGATAAGCAAATAATGCATAAGAATCGAAGACGTATTTTTTCATAATTCGCGCTCGACTTCTTTTTCCTTTTGCAGCGCTTTAAGAAGTTTCCCTTTTGTCCGCAGCAAACCGATATTATTTTTAATTACTTCTTCCGTTATCGGTACCAGTTTTATCTCGCCGTCTTCATCATCAAAACGGATTTTTGTTCCAACTTTTATTCCGTACTTCTTACGAATTTCCGCGGGAATAACTATCTGCCCTTTTGTTGTTACTACGGTAGTATTCATGTTACCTCCTAATTATATATTACATAATATAAAAGTATTACTAAACTTACAAGTATTACTTTTTTTGTTTTTTCTTACGTATCAAAAGAAGAAGAATGAATCAGTGGAAAACTTTATGACAAAAGTTGTTGATTAGAGTTCCACTATTAAGGAAATGGAATACGAGATTGACCGACTATGATTTTTTCATATAGTCAGCAGTTTCATATTACAAATATTTTATAAAATAATTCTCTGTGGTCCTTTCACATGTCGATCCTCCGGGATGAACTTCACTGTGACCTCTATGTCACAAAGCATTACACTGAGAACCGCTGAGAATGCACTGAGAACCACAAAGAAAAAACACAATACGTTAACTCATATCAATTTCTAGTTAATCTATAAATATCATATTTATATTGATAGACACCTTATTACATTTACTTTTGATTATCGGCCACATATTATAAAATAAAGAAATATTGTTCTTCTCTGATGTTTACCACAGAATAATGCGGTGAACCATAAAAATTAAACAAGATTTTCATTCATACTATTCTTAAAATTGTATCTATGAATAATTCTCACATTAAATTCTCAATCATAATCGCAGCACATAATGAAGAAAAAACAATGACTCCCCTTTTCGAGTCATTGAAAAAATTAAATTATCCGAAAGAAAATTATGAGATAATTTTTGTCAACGACCAATCGACCGACAACACAAAACACGTGATTGATGAATTTATCCAAACAACTCCAAATGCAAAAATTTACGATTCATTCGGTAAAAAACATCCCGGTAAAAAAGGCGCTCTCGATATTGGAATTGCACGTGCCAAAAATGATTTCATTTTAATTACAGATGCCGACTGCAAACCGGAACCAAATTGGTTAATTCGATATTCGGAAAAATTTGCGGAGGGCTATGATTTTCTATTCGGTATTTCACCTTACAAACAAACCGGCACTTTAGTTAATAAAATTGCTACGTTCGAAAATCTTCGCTCCCATATATTGACTTTCACTGCCGCAAAATTGGGTTTTCCCTATTCGGCTGCCGCAAGAAGTTTCGGATTTCAGAAAAGCGCATTCGAAAAACTGGAAGGATACAGCAAAACCCTTCAAACACTTTGCGGTGATGATGATCTTCTGCTTCGCGAAGCAGTTAAAAATAAAATGAAAATTGGTACCGTTGAAAGTCCGGACGCATTTGTTCATTCAACAACAAAAGAAGACTGGAAAGATTACTTAATTCAAAAAGCTCGCCACACATCTACATCAAATTATTATTTATTAAAGCACCAAGTGTTTCTATCAGTTTGGCATTTTGTTAATCTCATTTTGCTCTTCTGTTTCTTTGGCGGATTTGTTAATCCTGTTTTCTTTATTCCATTTGCAATTAAGTTGGGCTTCGATGTATTCCTCGTACAAATTTTACAGAAGAAATTTGGTTATCGCTTTACAATGATTGAGACTCTCTATCTACAAATTATTTATGAGATTTTACTCATTGTAAATTATATACGCGGTACTTTAGGTGAATCAAAATGGAAGTGATTCTTTTTGAATTCACTCTCTAATAACGTATTTTTAGCAAATTAATTAAGGATAATTATGGATGATTTAACGCTGGGTAAGAAAGCGATCGCTGCAAAATCAAAAGCGCTTCCACCCTATTCTAACTTTCATGTGGGCGCCGCACTTCTAACCAAAGATGGTAAAATTTATGAAGGTGGGAACATCGAAAGCTCATCTTACAGCTTAACGGTCTGTGCAGAAAGAACGGCAGTATTTCAAGCAATTTTGGAAGGTGAAAGAAAATTTGAATCCATCGCAATTGCGAGTGACGCAGAAGAGTTTTGTCCGCCGTGCGGCGCTTGTCGGCAAGTAATGTTGGATTTATGCGGAAAAGACTTAAACGTTATTCTCATTAACCCAAAAGAAGAAACAAAGAAATTTAAGCTATCGGAATTAATTCCCCATTCATTCGGAGAAGATTTTCTTAAATAATTATGATGGAATTTCAACCACACGCAACCCCAAAAGAAACCGGCTGGATTGAAGTTGTAGCCGGATGTATATTCAGCGGCAAAACCGAAGAATTAATAAGAAGATTAAGACGCGCACAAATTGCAAAACTATCCGTAAAAATATTTAAACCGAAAATCGATAACCGCTACTCTGAAAACAAAATTGTTTCGCATAGCGAACAGTCTTTACCCTCTGCAGTTGTCTCATCGGCACAGGAAATTTTAGAACTTTCAAAAGATGCACAAGTGATCGGAATTGACGAAGCGCAATTTTACGATGCAGATTTAGCCGATATATGTAATCAGCTTGCTGATGACGGTAAACGTGTAATTGTAGCCGGACTCGATCAAGATTATCGCGGTGTACCATTTGAACCAATGCCGCAGCTTTTAGCAATTGCAGAATATATTACAAAAACTCTCGCAATTTGTGTCAACTGCGGAAACCCGGCAGATAGAACTCAGCGAAAAGTGAAATCGGCTGATCGTGTTTTAGTCGGAGCATCGGACAGTTACGAAGCACGCTGCAGAAAGTGTCATTATATCCCCGGAGTAGAATAAGGAACTTCTATGGATTGGATCGGAATTTTACGCGGAATAATCGGAATATTTGTTGTACTTGGAATCGCCTTCCTTTTATCAAATAATAAAACAAAAGTGAATTGGCGTCTTGTCGCCTCCGGATTGGGATTACAAATCATCTTTGCAATTCTGATCATTAAGGGTGAATTTCTAGGAAGCATCTTTGCTCCACTCGGTTGGCCCAAAGATCTCTTCCGATGGGTGAGCAGCTTTTTTGTCTTGATTCTCAATTTTACCGGCGAGGGAGCACAATTTGTGTTTGGTGATTTAGCCATAAGTCCGGGACAAGAAGGAAGTTTGGGGATGTTTTTTGCATTTCAAGTACTACCCACAATAATTTTCTTCGCTAGTTTGATGTCTATCCTTTATTATCTCGGAATAATGCAAAGAGTTGTTCAGGGAATGGCGTGGGTTATGTCAAAAGTTATGGGAACAAGCGGTGCAGAATCGCTTTCGGTTACCGCAAATATTTTCGTTGGACAAACCGAATCCCCTTTAATGATAAAACCACTTTAAAAGGACTCTCGAAAAGCGAGTTACTAACAATAATGACTGGCGGAATGGCAACTATTGCCGGTGGTGTAATGGCAGCTTATATACAAATGTTAGGACAATCTTTTGCAAACTCTATGGGAATGGAGATTCGTGAAGCACAGCTAATGTTTGCAACCCATTTATTGGGAGCAAGCGTAATGGCTGCTCCGGCTGCATTGATAATATCAAAAATTATTTTCCCGGAAACAAAAGAACCGGAAACCAAAGGCGATGTAAAAGTAAATATTGAAAAGAACGCATCGAATTTCATCGAATCTGCCGCTGTTGGTGCCGGTGACGGACTTAAATTAGCTTTAAACGTTGGCGCTATGTTAATTGCTTTTATAGCTTTAATAGCATTAGTTAATTATATACTTACCGGTATTGGAGATGTTTTTGGCGTAAATCAATTTTTTCAAGATCAATTTGGTAAACCACTCAGTATGCAGCTTCTGTTTGGTATCGTGCTCCAATTCCTCGCTTTCGCTATCGGTGTTCCATGGGAAAGTGCACTTGATTTTGGCAGCTTAATTGGGACAAAAGTAGTGCTCAATGAATTTGTGGCATACTTTGATATGAGCACATTAATTGAGACCAAAGAACTTATCAATGAAAAAGCAATTGTAATGGCAACTTATGCACTCTGCGGATTTGCAAACTTTAGCTCGATTGCAATACAGATTGGTGGCATAACTCCTCTTGCTCCCAATCAAAGGACTAACTTAGCATCATTAGGAATAAGGGCTGTCATCGGTGGCACTTTAGCTACTTTGATGACCGCAACTTTAGCGGGAATTTTATTTTGATGATTAATCTAAAAGAAAAATATCGTTCTCTTCTTGATCAGGTAAAATCTGAAGCACCATTTACACCAAAAATTGCTCTGATTCTCGGCAGTGGTTTGGGCGATTTTGCCGAAAAAATTGATACGGTTAAATCTCTTCCGACAAATGAATTGCATGATTACCCTCATTCTACCGTTGAGGGTCATAAAGGATTTATTCATTTTTCACAATATGACGGAAAAGAACTTTTAATTTTTCAGGGAAGAATTCATATTTACGAAGGATATCCGCTTTATAAATGTGTGCTCCCGGTGTTAATCGCAAAAGAACTTGGTTGTGAAAAATTGATATTAACAAATGCTGCCGGCGGCATTAACCCGAATTTCTATCCCGGCGATTTGATGTTAAATCTCGACTACAATGCTATAAATATTAAAAAAGAACTTACTCAATTTTTAGGCTTATCCTCTAACGATGATCGACAAAAGCTAACTGATTTTCCTTCCAAAAAAATAATTCAACTCATAAAAAATGCCGCTCTTGAGGAAAAGATAGAACTCAAAGAAGGTACTTATATTTTGACTAAGGGACCAAGTTACGAAACCGCTTCAGAAATAAAAATGTATGCTAATTTTGGAATTGATGCAGTTGGAATGTCAACTGTCCACGAAGCAATTTATGGAATGAAGTTAGGAATGCAAGTTGGCGGAATTTCTTTAATAACAAATCACGCTGCGGGGATATCTTCAGAAAAATTATCTCATCAAGAAGTGATAGAAACTGCAGAAAAATCTAAAGAGAAATTTGAACGACTGGTAAAAAAAACAATTTCACTTTTTTAATAAATTCACAATTATTTTAGCAAAGAAATATAAGAGGATACTACGATCACAGCCGTTTCTGCACGCAATCTATTTGCAGTTAAACGGTAAGATTCTTTATCGGAAAGTATACTAATTTCTTCATCAGTTAATCCACCTTCAGGACCCGAAGATTAAAATATACTTTTGAGCATCGTTAAATTCGGAAATACTTTTAGAGAAATTTTTATCTGCATTTTGATCAAATATTATTTTCTTACCATCAAGTCTATTTAGTTCATCAAATTTTTTGACATAAGATATTTTTGGAAGATAACTTCTCAGAGATTGTTTCATTGCTGCCATCGCAATTTTTTTCCATCTATCACTTTTATCCCCTTTTGCAATTGTACGTTCTGATTCGAAAACAACAAAGTTCGTAAAACCTAGTTCAACACATTTCTCTAAAGCAAACTCAAATCGGTCAGCAACTCTTAAGCGCGGGATGCAAATTGTAAAGTTGTTTAGCTTGTTTTCATACTCAAAAACTTTTTCGATCTTTCCTTTTACTTCATTCTTTTGTGTCGATAAAATTTCGGAAAGGAATATTTTTCCATTTCCATTGGTAACATAAATTTCGTCGCCAACCGAATGGCGCATCACTTTCATTAAGTGATGGCATTCTTCACCAACAATAGTTACTGTTGTGTCGGATACATAAAGTGAAAAGTATAATTCTATATCGGAGAGTGAATTCACAACGAGTATCCTTAATTAGGATTCAGCAGAAGAAGAGAATATTGCATTTTCAACTACTTGGGGTAGTTTTATGGGGAAAAATCTATCAGATGAGAAAGCATAATCTTCACCACTCTCATCTATAACACGTAAATAACCCATATCTTTTGCGCTTTCATCCGGAATCATTCGATAAACTTTACCAACCTCCAGTGAAGCCTGATAATCACTGTTGTTTATGCAGATTACAAATTGTTGTTTTTCTAAGTTTTCTTTACTGGTTGGCATTATTCTAACCTAAGAATGGTAATTTAAATTTATACTCTTGTTTTCCAATTCCGTGTGCTTCATACCAGTGAATTTCGGCTCTATTAATTGAACCATCTTTCAACCGAATAGTTGCAATTCCTTTTAGTTTTCTCCAGCGAGCTTCGCCATACTGTTTATTTAATCTTTTGAATTCCCTTATAGAACGCCCCACTGCGATAGTCTCAATTTGGGTAATTTCACCAATTATTTCAAAGTCCACTATTAGAAATCCATGTGAATGACAAAAGTGATACTAATAATTAACTAAATGTAAAACTGTATTTAGTCATAAGCAATTTAATAGAAAATATTTTCGCTTTTTAATTAACTAAAAACTCAGAAAGAAAATCCTGTGCCAATTAAAAATTCCTCATTCATAAATTCATCAAAAGCTACTTCAAAACGTACCGAGTTGAATGGTAAAAACAAAATATTTAATCCAAACCCGTAACCGGAAAGGAAGTTATTAATTTTTAGATCGTTTATATTATCAAATGTAGTTCCGGTATCGGCAAATATATTAAAATTGATTCCAATACGAGCTGATGTTAAATTTTTGGGAAGTAGCGGTAAATCCAAACTTAAGTGCCATTCATCAAGAATTGCATAGCTTACTTCAAACGAACCGAGCAAATATTGCAGTCCCTCAATTTCATTATCCCTATGACCACGCACGTACTCTGAAAATCCTAAAAAGGAATAATCGTAATACGGAACAAGTTTTCCAAACGCACCTCTATAATTCACTCTCCAGCGCGCGGTTAGATCTTTGAGTAAGTGATTGTACTGTCTCAAATCAAGCTCTAGAACTTGATAGGAGATATTGTGCATACTAAAACCGCTATGTGTTAATTTTGCTGAAGTCAACAACCCGGTTTTGGGAAATTGTTTAAGATCTCTAGTGTCATAAACATATTGGGCGCTAACAAAAGGTAAACGATCAATTCGATCTCCGGAAGCGGTGATACCTTTTACAGCAAACTCATCCGATTCAATATAAGTGAAGCCTGTACCGACTTGCACCAGGTTAAACTGATCTAACCGTTTGTTAAATGAAACTGAAGTTGAATAGATGCGGTACTCAAAATCTTTTCCGGCAATTGCTTTTGCAGCGCTGCTTCTATTTAAGAAATCTTGATAACTAATTTGAGCACCAAAGCCGATCCCCTCTTCATATAAAAGCGAGGGATTTGAATAACTCAACCGAATTCTGGGATCGTATCCGAATGCAAGAAATGCGTTAAGAGTTTCGTTTCTCCCCCGAAAATTTTCCAGTTCAAAGTTAATACCGTAAGTTGGGTTTTTTAATTCACCTTGACTGAAGAATATAAACGGCAGCGGATATAAGTACCATTTTTCGTAAACTTTAATGAGCAAGAACATTTTGATCCCCAACGCGGATTATGATGAAGATCAACATAATTAAATAGTCCCAAACTATAAATTCGTTCGCGATCATAGTTTATCAAATTTGAATTAACTCGGTCGCCTTCTACGATCGACATTTCGCGAAGGATTATGAATTCCTCGGTAATGTCGTTACCTTCGATCGCAATAGAATCTACTTCAACAAATTGATTTTCACTTGATAAATAAAGTGTATCAATAACTTGCGCAGATAATAACTGCACCAAGAATAAAATTAAAATTGCTATCTTCATCAGTCGGAAAGTTTTCAGTTGCTTTTGCAATAAGAATGCATTACAGCAATGCATGTATCTTGGACTGTTTCAATGCCCGCTTCGCTCACCTCTTTGATAGCTTCATCGTTTCTAATACCGAGCTGCAGCCATAATACTTTTGGTTTAATCTTTTTTACAGCATCCACCAATTCCGGAATGTGTTCGGATTTTCTGAATACATCAACAATATCAATTTCGAAAGGAATATCTTCTAATGATGGGTAAACCTCTATATCACCGGCTTTTGAGATGGCGGGATTTACTCCCACCACCTCATAACCATTTCTAACTAAATATTCGGCAATTTCTCTGCTTGTTCTATTTGGATTATGAGAAATTCCGTAGACTGCAATCTTTTTTGCATTCTTTAATATTTCACAATACTTATCATCTTTCATTATAAAACTACCTCTTGTTCGTATTCTTCTAAGGGTGGACAAGTGCAAACTAAATTTCTGTCGCCATATGCATTATCTACTCTTCCGACACTTGTCCAGAATTTGTTATCTCTTACCCAAACAGACGGATACCCTGCTTTCTCTCTTGAATACGAGTGCGTCCAATCATCGGCAATTAAATCCTCTGCAGTATGTGGTGCATTTTTTAGAACATTATCATCTTTATCAACTTTGCCTTCTTCTATTTCTCTAATTTCTTCTCTAATTGAAATCATTGCTTCAATGAAACGGTCAAGTTCTGCTTTTGTTTTCACTTTCAGTTGGTTCAACCATAAAGGTACCGGGCACGGGAAAAGAAACAGTCGGTGCATGATAACTATAATCCATTAATCTTTTTGCGATATCTTCAGCGTCAATATTAACAGAGTGCTTAAATTCGCGCAAGTCAAAAATAAGTTCATGACCTACTAAATTGTTTCTTCCGCTGTAGAGTACTTTATAATGTTTTTCAAGTTTTGATTTAATATAATTCGCATTAAGTATGGCAATTTGAGTTGCTTTGGTTAAACCGTTTACACCCATCATCTTAATATATGCATAAGAAATAACGAGAATTGATGCGCTTCCCCATGGAGCAGCAGAAATTGAGGGTATTGATTTTTCTCTGTTAATATCTATCACAGGATGTCCCGGAAGAAATGGTGCGAGTTTATCGTTAGCGGAAATTGGTCCCATTCCGGGTCCGCCGCCGCCATGTGGAATTGTAAATGTTTTATGTAAGTTCAAGTGAACAACATCAGCACCGATTTCAGCAGGAGTTGTTAAACCAACTTGTGCGTTCATATTTGCACCGTCTAAGTAAACGAGTCCACCGTTTTGATGAACAACATCACATAATTCTTTTATGTCTTCTTCAAAAACACCGTGCGTAGAAGGATAAGTTACCATTAAAGCCGAAAGAGTATCTTTATACTTTTCCGATTTTTCGCGTAAGTCATTCACATCTATATTACCTTCATCATCACATTTAACAACCACAACTTTACCGCCCGCCATAACAGCACTTGCCGGATTTGTACCGTGAGCAGAAGAAGGAATTAAAACAACATTTCTTTGATCCTCACCTCTATCTTTATGATAAGCACGTATAACCATTAATCCGGAGTACTCACCTTGTGCTCCCGAGTTCGGTTGTAACGATGTAGCTGTAAAACCGGTTAATGCATTAAGATATGATTCAAGTTCTTCGAAAAGTTGAGTATAACCTTGTGCTTGTTCACGCGGTGCAAATGGATGAAGCATCGCAAATTCCGGCCATGAAATTCCATACATCTCCGTAGTTGCATTTAACTTCATTGTGCAGGAACCAAGCGGAATCATTGATGTTGTTAATGATAAATCTTTCTTTTCAAGTTTTTTGATATACCTGAGCATCTCATGTTCAGAGTAATATGAATTAAATTTTGGATGAACTAAATATTCACTCTTTCTTACTAGTACATCTTCCCAATTATTATTCACACTATCTGCAACTTTATCTAAATCGGTTATTTCTTTTTCAATTACTTTGCCTAAGATATCGATAATTTCTTTTACATCCTCCATTGTAACTTTTTCATGAAGTGAGATACCAATATGATTGTCTTCAAAGTAACGGAAATTCATTTCTCGTTTTTCGGCTAATTCTTTTACTTTATTTTTCTGCTCGTTCGATTGCAATTTGACTTTTAAAGTATCAAAGAAATACTCATTAGTCTGTTCTAGTCCTAATTGCTTTACGGTTTCATTAAGCAGAAGTGTGAAGTTATTTATTCTTTCGGCAATCTTTTTCAATCCTTTTGGGCCGTGGTAGGCAGCATACATGCCGGCCATAACAGCTAAAAGTACTTGTGCCGTGCAAATATTGCTTGTTGCTCGTTCACGCTTAATGTGTTGTTCACGAGTTTGCAGCGCCATTCTATATGCGTTTCTTCCGTGTGAATCGACTGAAACGCCGATGATTCTTCCAGGCACTTGTCGTCTTAAATTCCTCTCTAGTTGCAAAGTAAGCCGCATGCGGACCACCATAACCCATTGGGACACCAAATCTTTGTGCAGTACCAACAACCACATCTGTTCCAAATTCTCCGGGAGGTGTCAATATTGCTAAGGATAATAGATCGGCAGCAACAGTTGAATAAATCCCCTTCTCACTTGCTGCTTTAATTATTGGCTCGATGTTTATTATTTCTCCATCATTGTTTGGATACTGGAGTAGAATTCCGAACACGTCATCTGTTAATTTGTCTGCGGTGATTTTTTCTATCCTAAGATCAATGCCATAAGATTCCGAACGCGTTTTAAGCACATCTAAAGTTTGTGGGAAAGTATTCTCATCAACCAAAAAAACGTTCGATTTTTTCTTGTCACCTTTTCTAACCGAATAGAGCATAGACATTGCTTCAGCGACTGCGGTAGCTTCATCAAGCAATGATGCGTTTGCTAATTCCATTCCGGTTAGATCCGTAACCATAGTCTGAAAATTCACCAATGCTTCAAGTCGTCCTTGCGAAATCTCAGCTTGATACGGCGTATATTGTGTGTACCAGCCTGGATTTTCAAGAATATTTCTTTGGATTACACCTGGTGTTATAGTTGGGTAATATCCCATACCAATGTAGGATTTAAACTTTGTTCTTGACTGCAACTTTTTTCAGATGATTCATGAACTCAAATTCTGATTGGGCTGTTGGAAGTTCTAATTTTTCATCAAGTCTTATTCCTTTTGGTATAGTCTTATCAATTAGTTCATCAATTGACGAAAGCTTTAATTCATCAAGCATTTCATTAATTTCTTGTTCATTAGGACCGATATGGCGGTCAACAAAACGATCATAAAATTCAAATTTTTCCATAGTAGATTCTTTTATTTTTGTGAGCGTACTTTAGTTAATTTTTTTGAATACGAAATATACACAGATTTCTATGTACTACTAAATTCGTATTTATTTTATTTGGAATAAATTATTGTGGAGAGCTAAATTTTCAAACAAAATTTCTTTTTTATTGGTTCAGTTTATCTAATGCATTTTTGGCTGCATTTTGTTCGGCGGTTTTCTTACTCTTTCCGATACCGGCCCCAAATGTATCACCATCAATTAACACCGATACGGTAAATTCTTTATCGTGCTCGGGGCCTTCTTCTTTGATAACATTATAGACCGGTGAACTGAAACCTTGTGAATGAGCATATTCAAGAAGTTTTCCCTTAAAATTTCGATCGGCAGGTAACTCACCATCTAAAGTGTTTGGTTCGATAATCCATTTATAAACAATATCCTTTGTTGTGTTGAACCCCTGGTCTAAATAAATTGCGCCAATTATTGCTTCGAGTGCATCAGCCAAAATTGTGTTCAAGCCGGTGCTGGATCCGTTTACAAATCTACTGTCATAGAGTATAAAATTTTGAAGTCCCATTGCAGCAGCAGCTTTTGCTAAAGCATCTCTATTTACCATTAATGAGCGGTACTTTGTTAAAAACCCCTCTTCTTTGTCCTCGAATGTTAAAAATAAATGCTGAGAAACGATCAAACCAAGTACTGAATCTCCGAGAAATTCTAATCGTTCATTTGATTTGTTTAGTTGTGGAATTAGTTCAAGGTATGAACGGTGCGTTAAAGCTTTTACAAAATAAGTGGGATCATTAATTGAAAAATCAAAAAACTTTTCTAGTTGAGCAGTTTTTTCTTCAATTATTCGTTCAAGTTTTTTTTCTTGATTTATCGTTTTTTGTTTAAAAAAAACCGATTTAATTCGAGTGAAAATCTGCCCTAACAATCTTATCCTTCAAATTTTTTGAACAACAGTGATGCATTATGTCCCCCAAATCCAAATGTATTTGAGATAGCATATCTAACTTCACGTTCCTTACCAACCTTTGGAGTATAATCTAGATCGCAGAGAGGATCCGGTTCGTCTAAATTAATTGTAGGTGGAATGAAACTATGTTCAATTGCCAAAATAGTTGCAGCTGCTTCAACCGCACCGGCTGCACCGAGTAAATGTCCTGTCATTGATTTTGTTGAACTAATTGCCATCTTATAAGCATGATCTCCGAAGAGATTTTTGATTGCTGCTGTTTCATTTTCATCGTTTAGTGGGGTTGACGTACCATGTGCATTGATGTAATCAACTTCGGTTGTTTCAACTTGCCCATCCTTTAAAGCTTCTCTCATTGAACGGAAAGCGCCTTCTCCCTCGGGTGGCGGAGCAGTAACATGGAAAGCGTCTCCGGTTAAGCCAGCACCGATAATTTCCGCATAAATTTTAGCTCCTCTTGCTTTAGCATGTTCAAGTTCTTCTAATATTAGAGTTCCTCCACCTTCACCCATAACAAAGCCATTCCTATCTTTGTCAAATGGACGAGAAGCTTCTTTAGGGCGATCGTTCCAAGTTGAAATTGCACGGGATGCGTTAAATCCGCCAATTGCCATTTGCGTGATAGCGGCTTCAGAACCACCGGTAACCATTAAATCGGCAGAATTTCTTTGAATGAGGAAAAAAGCATCGGCAATTGCGTGCGATGAAGTTGCGCAAGCTGATGTTGTTGCGTAATTCGGTCCTTTTAATCCGTAGCGGATTGAGATTTGTCCGGCAGCTATATCCGAGATCATCATTGGAACAAAGAAAGGACTGATCTTTCGTGGACCACCATCAAAAAATGCTTTTATTTGTTTTTCTAAAGTATCCATTCCGCCGATTCCACTACCAAAGACAACACCAATACGTTCTCTATCTTCTTTGTCAAAATTTAATTTGGAATCTTCAACAGCCATGACAGCAGTTGCTAGAGCAAACTGAGTAAAGAGATCCATTCTGCGTGCTGCCTTTTTATCCATGAACTGCTCCGGATCAAAATTTTTGACTTCACACGCAAATTTTGTTGCAAATGCAGCCGGATCAAAATAAGTAATAGGGCCGGCACCGCTGGTACCCTTTTTCAAATTTTCCCAAAACTCCGATAAATTATTTCCGATTGGCGTAACTACACCTAACCCTGTAATGACTACTCGTCTTTTCTGCATAATTATTTGACCTGAATTATTTGGACACTTTGACTTGCTAATAAAAGAAAGACCACGAAAGTTCGTGGCCAATCAAAAAAGTACTTATTCGCCTTTATGTTCTTTCAAGTAACTAACTGCGTCTCCGACAGTTGCTATTTTTTCAGCATCTTCATCAGGAATTGAAAGATCAAATTCTGATTCAAAACCCATTACGAGTTCAACAATATCAAGAGAATCTGCGCCTAAATCGTTTGTAAAAGAAGCTTCGGGTGCAATTTGTGATTCTTCGACCCCAAGTTTATCCATAATGATTTCTTTTACTTTTGCTTCAATATCCATATTAACTCCTATAAAGTTTTTGGTTGTATTGTTTTTTTATGAATTTACATTACCATGCCGCCATCAACGGCGATAGTTTGCCCGGTTATATAATCAGAATCCGGACTTGCAAGAAATGCGACAACTTTTGCTACATCCTCACCTTTCCCAATTCGCTTCAGCGGGATAGCACTAGTAATATTTTCTTTCTGTTTATCGTTTAATTTATCTGTCATATTTGATTCGATGAACCCGGGTGCAACTGCGTTTACACATATATTGCGGGATGCAAATTCTTTTGCAGTTGATTTAGTAAGCCCGACAACACCCGCCTTCGAAGCAACATAATTTGCTTGTCCCGGATTTCCTATCAAACCAACAACAGATGAGATATTAATAATTTTTCCGTATCTCTTCCCCATCATTGGTTTAATGACCGCCTTTGTGTAATTGAAAACACTCTTTAAATTTGCTTGAATCACCGAGTCAAAATCGTCTTCGGTCATTCTTAAAAGTAAATTGTCTTTTGTGATACCAGCATTGTTAACTAATATATCAAGGTGACCTAATTTTTCCAAAGCAAATTTTACAGTTTCCTCAGCTTCGTTAAATTTTGAAGCATCTGCTTTGAAAGAGTAAATTTTTGATTTAGGATGCTTGTTGACAATTTCTTTTGCGGCTTCTTCAGAATTTTGATAAGTAAAGACAACTTCACATCCTTCACTTAAAAAGTGTTCAACAATTGCTTTGCCTATTCCTCGCGTTCCACCAGTAATAAGTGCTTTTTTACCTTCTAATTTCAATTCTGTTATTTTCCGTTTTTCTTGAAATATTCTTTTCTATAATCTTCTAACTCTTTGAAGCCCTCTTCGCCGAGGAGATGTTTTATTTCTTCCTTACAACAATCGTAGATAGTTGAATCTTGATTTTCAGGTTTATTACAGTAGTGTAATCTGTTTAAATGATCATCATCTACCGTAAGAGCACCTTCATAAATTACTAAAGGAAATAATATACAATATAACGGTTTATATTTCCACTTGTGAGAATCTTTCTCTTCCATACCGATCTTTTGCAAAGTACAGTAACCCTGCCGATCTAAAAAAACACATTTGCCATTATGCAACTCAGTTCCTACTGCCCAGCCAGAATCAAAATCTTCATCTTCTTCGGCTTCTTCAAACCACTTTTTAACGTCTTTTGTCTGAGAATCATCCATTGCATCTTTTATGCGGTCTTTCATCTCGATAATTTTTTCGTATTCTGCATAATCGGTATAAACTCCGTAATAACAACACTCGCCCGAGCAAATGCAGACGTCGCATGCTTTAACAAATTTATGCGTAAAAATTAACGGATCAATCCACAAACCGTTAATTTGTTTTTCAAATTGTTGTTCAGACACTAAAGGAACCTTTCTACATCTTCGTATTTTTCAATTCCGTAAAATTTAACATCCGGATTGATTCGTTTAACGAGACCTTGTAAAACTTTACCCGGTCCAATTTCAATAAATTCTTTTGCGCCATCTTTAATCATATTATTGATTGTTTCTTCCCAACGCACCGGAGAGTCAAGTTGACGATAGAGTAAATTTTTTATTTCATTTTTATTTGTTACCGGCTTTGCCGTAACGTTTGCATAGACAGGAAATTTTCCGTCATAGAATGGAGTTTCATCCAATTTTTCTTTGAATTTTTCTTTTGCGCTGTTCATTAGTGGTGAATGAAATGCACCACTTACAACTAACTCTTTTACGAGTTTAGCTCCTTCTTCTTTAGCAATTTTCATAGCTTCGTGCACTCCGTCAATCGATCCGGAAATTACAATTTGTCCGGGAGAATTAAAGTTAGCACACTGAACAACATTCTTTTCAGAAACTCTTTTACAAATATCTTCTAACTTTTCGGGAGCCATTCCTAAAACGGCAGCCATTGTACCGGGTTCTTCTTTTCCGGCTTGGAGCATTAATTCTCCGCGTTTTCTGACTAACTTAACCGCATCATAATATTGAATTGCTTTTGATGCAACTAAAGCTGAATATTCACCGAGTGAATGTCCCGCTGCCATGTCAGGATCCATTAATCTAATAATGCTACTTAAAATTACCGAATGAACAAAGATTGCCGGCTGTGTTACGTCCGTCTGCTTGAGTGCTTCTTCGGGTCCGTTAAACATAATGTGAGAAAGTTGAACACCGGTTGCTTCTTCGGCGGTTAAAATCATTTCTTTGGCTTCAACAGATTTTTCATATAGGTCTTTCGCCATTCCAACATATTGCGAACCTTGACCGGGAAATAAATAAGCTCTTTTACTCATTAATCCATACCCCAAGTTAAATACATTGAACCCCAAGTATAACCTGCTCCAAAAGCGGCTAATATTAAATTGTCACCTTTTTTCAGTTTACCATCCCTATAATATTCTGTTAAGCATAGTGGAATTGTAGCAGCGGTTGTGTTGCCGTATTTATGAATGTTTATCATGACTTGATCTTTGTCAATTCCCATTCTCTTTGCGGTGGCATCAATAATTCTAAGATTTGCCTGATGCGGCACTAAATAAGCAACGTCTTCCGACTTTAAATTATTCTTTTCCATTATTTCAACAGACACATCCGCCATACCTTTAACGGCAACTTTAAAAACTGCCTTACCATCTTGGTATATGAAATGATGTTTATTATCAATCGTTTCATGAGTTGCCGGCATTGCGCTTCCGCCCGCTTTCATGTATAAACTTTCTTTTCCTCTTCCATCGACTCTTAAAATCGAATCGTGTATTCCATATTTGTCGTCCGTTGTTGGTTCGAGTAAGACTGCGGAGGCAGCATCGCCGAAGAGAATACAAGTGTTTCGATCTGTGTAATCGGTAATAGCGCTCATTTTGTCGGAGCCCACGACAATTACTTTTTTATAATTTCCACTTTCGATCAAACTTGCGCCGGTTTGAAGAGCGAATAAAAATCCGCTGCAAGCTGCAGAGAGATCAAATCCCCATGCTTTATTTGCTCCGATTTTTTCTTGAACCAAACATGCAGACGCAGGGAAAAACATATCCGGTGTAACGGTAGGAACAATAATTACATCAATTTCATCTCTATCTATGTCTTTATCCTTCAGCATATCTTCTATTGCTAATGCGGCCATATCGCTGGTTGCACCGTTTTCCATTTTTCTACGTTCTTTAATACCGGTACGTGCTTGAATCCATTCATCATTTGTATCGACAATGGATTCAAAATACTCATTATCCATTACTTTGTCGGGGACATACATCCCCACAGCGGTAATTGCAGCTTTCAATTTATTTGATTGCATACTCTTTTATTGATTCCTCAAATTTTTGGAGAATATTTAATTCGTGCATTTCTTTCGCACGCAAAACCATATTCTTGATTGCTAGTGGCGTACTTGAACCATGACCAATAATACTAATTCCGTTAACACCGAGAAGCGGTATTCCGCCATGATGTTGATAATCCATATCTCTAAGCGCTACTTTAAGTGCACTTTTTGTCATTAGCGCTTTGAACTTATTTAGAATACCACCGTCAGCATAACTTCTCAATTTCAGCTTTTAAAAATCCGATAACACTTTCGCCAAATTTTAGAACAATATTACCTACAAACCCATCACAAACAATGACATCAATATTTCCGTTAAGTACATCTCTCCCCTCAACATTTCCCACGTAATTCAATTTCGATTCGTTCAATAATTTGTGGGCTGCAAATGTTAATTCATTTCCCTTTTCTTCCTCTTCACCAACACTCAACAAACCAACTTTAGGTTTTTCGATGCCATAAATTTCTTGGCTGAAAATGGTTCCTAAAATTGCATACTCAAATAGATGCTGTGCTTTTGAATCTACACTAGCTCCGGCATCAAACAATAATGTAAACTTGCCCGTTTCATTTGGGAACGAAGCTCCGATTGTTGGTCTGCCCACACTGGGAATTCTCCCGATGATCAAAGTGGATGCGGCTAATACTGCTCCGGTATTTCCTGCGCTTACAAATGCATCTGCTTTTTTATCCTTTACTAGTTGGGACCCAACAACAATTGAAGAATTTTTCTTAGTTCTAATTGCAGCAGTCGGGCTATCGGACATTTTTATTTGCTCGGGTGCGTGAACTATATTTTCTTCCGGGAAAGAAAGATCTTCTTTTTTAATTACTTCTAAAATTTTTGACTTCTCTCCAACAAGCAAAAGTTCAAAATCCTTTTTTTCATTAAATGCTTGCAATGCACCAACGACGTCATTACGGGAGCGAAAGTCACTCCCCATTGCGTCAACTGCTATTTTGCAATTTGAATTTTCTGAAAGGTTAGTCATATTCCGAAGAATTATGATTCAGGAACGAACATTGATCTGCCTGCATAGTATCCGCAGTTAGGACAAGCTCTGTGGCTTAATTTCATTTCGCCGCAATTTGAACAGCCTGTTAGGGATGGGGCGCTCGCCTTATAATGTGTTCTTCTTTTATCTCTTCGGCTTTTTGATATTTTTCGTTTTGGATGTGCCATTATTTCCCTTTTAGTTATTTAATTTATCTTTCAATTTCAGTAATGGTTCCCAAGCAGGATTTATTTCATCATCTTTGCAGTTGCAAGGACCATCATTTAAATCTTTCCCACACTTGGGACACAAACCTTTACATTGTTCCGAACATAAACTTTTCATTGGCAACGCTAACTGAGTTAGTTCGGTAACATCATCATAAAGATCAATTTTATCTTGATCCGAAGCTAAGAAATGGATATCAATTTGATCTTCCGCACCGCTGTCTTCACCAATTAAGTAAGTCATTTTAAATTGATGAGAGATTTCTGAGTTATACTCTTTAGTACATCTATCACAAACACGGTGAGTGAGTGCTTCAACTTCGCAACTCAACACAATTTGAGATGCGGATTTATCCATCTCAACTTCTAAAAGAACATCGTCAATAAATTCAGAACTTAAATTCAATTTTCCGACGGGTTCGTTAAAGTTAATTTTATGAATTCCGTCGGAAAAATTCGTAAACTTAATTATCATAGAAGTATCAAAAAATGTAAGTTGGAAATATAATTAAAGGTCTTTTGAGAATCAATGATTTTGATAAATCAAAAATCAACATAATTTATTGTGATTTAATAAGTTAATTTAAATCAAATAAATGATAGCTTTGGGTAAATGATAGTAAAATCTTTTGAAAAATGAAAAAAATTATTGCGATTGTAAAATGGGAAGTTTTTCAGCGGATTAAAAACCGTTTATTTATCGTGACATTACTTGTTACACCATTACTTGTGCTTGGAATTGGTGCGGCAACCGGTTTTTTATCAGAAAAAGGAATTGATTATACAAAGGTTGTCGCGATAAAAAATGCCGATGGGCAACTCTTTAGTATCATCTCAAATAATCTTGGGAATGACAAATTAGACGATGGACAACCTTCTTTCATTGCAGTTCCAATTGGGGAAAAATCTCAATTAGATAAAAGTTTAATTGATATTATTATCGAATTACAAAATGATGGTGGGGGCTATTCAGTTAACTTAAGTCATGGGAATTACATCGTCCCCAAAGATGTGGAAAAAATTAAACGAATAATTATTACTTCGATTTCCGAACATGAAGTTCTTAAAACAAATTTTTCAATTCAATTACCGGAAGTAGAGTTTCACTCCCCTTCCGATCAATCAACCAACAAAAGTAATTTTAATGAATTTTTCTTCACAAGTTTTGCTTTCCTTTTTTTATTAATAGTTGTAGTGATTTTTTCGGGTTCAAATTTTGTGAGAGCCCTAATTGAAGAAAAGTCCTTCTCACATTATTGAGATTTTACTGTCCAGCACTTCATCAAGCAATATAATTATTGGTAAATATTTTGGTTTGATCGTTATCGGATTAATTCAAACTATTTTTTGGTTCTCTATCAGTTATCTATTTTTCTCTAAAGGTTCAATGTCTATTTCGGTAGAGCAGAATTACCCTTTGTTGATTTTATATTTTGTACTGGGATATTTGTTATATACATCAATCTATCTGGCTTTTGGTGCAGCAGGTTTCTTCTGAAGCAGAATCTCAGCAAATTACTTCGCTGATTAGTCTTATTCTTACTTTTACCTATTATTTTAGCTACACAAATCATTCTAGCGCCTAACTCTTTATTCACAAGCTTTATTAACTTACTTTCCACTTACAAGCGCTCCGCGTTATGTTGATCAAAGTTAATCTCACACATATTCCATTGTCCGATATACTCATTACAGTTTTAATTCAGGTAGTCTCTAATTTTTATCAATATTCAAACTGAGCTCAAAATATTTTGCAGAAGGTTTGTCACAGTTCGAAAAAAAAAGAGGAATAAACTCTTAATGCCGGTTATCGCTTCTTTACTTGCCGCAGTAATACCAATGTCACTCTATCTTGTGCTTTTATGGCGATTTGATAAGTATGAGAAAGAACCATTCAAAAAAGTTTTCAAGCATTTTTTGTGGGGAGCGATTGGTGCAATTGCGTTAGCTTTAATCGGCAGTTTAGTTTTATCCGCATCTGTTAAACTATTATTCCCGAGTTTAATTGTGACCGGAATATTGGAAGCCATCATTATCGCTCCGATAGTTGAGGAATTGACAAAGGGTGCATATTTATTCAAGACTGCTCAATCAAACGATTTTGATAATATTACCGACGGTTTAGTTTACGGCGGTGCGGTTGGGCTTGGTTTCGGCATGACGGAAAACTTTCTCTACTTTTTTACATACGGAGTAGATTTCGATTCGTGGTTAAACATCGTTATTCTCCGCTCAATTTTTCTGCCGTAATGCACTGCATAGCAACCGCAACCTTTGGGGCGTTTTTAGCTATGCACAAGTTTCATATAGGTGACCTTAAATTTATTCTTCCAATTTCCGGTTATGCATTGGCGGTTTTATTACATTTTATGTGGAATTTAAGTGTTAGTTTTTCAGAAACTTTTCTACTCGGTTTGCTATTTCTGTTTTTGATGATTCTTCTATTCTTATTTGTTTTTTATATTTCAATTACAAATGAGAAAAAAATTATTGTAAGAGAATTGTCCAACGAGAAGTGATATATCTCTGCTCTCCACAACCGATATCGATATTTTAGCTTCGATGAAACGAAATAAGAAAGGATGGATAAAAGAAGAGTTTAGAAAAGACTACATCACCAATGCAGTTAAGTTAGCTTTTAGGAAACACCAACTAAAGCATTCAAAAAATTGGCAGAAAAAATATTATGCTGAAGAAGTTACCAAATTGAAATTGATACTCACTGATTTAGTTAGTAAAATACAGCAAGATATTTCAAGAGGATAAACTTAATGGCAATAGGAATATACGGCGGTAATTTTGATCCGATTCATTTTGGTCATCTCATCACTGCTCAACGGGTACTCGAAATAAGGAATTTAGAAAAGATAATTTTCATTCCGGCGAATATCTCACCGCTTAAACAAGATGTCAGCACTGCTGCCGGTGAACACCGCTCCGAGATGGTGCGGATTGCCATTTCAAGAAATAAAAATTTTTTAGTTTCGGAAATAGAATTAGAAAGATTGGGCGTTTCTTATACAATTGATACTCTGAAAACCATCAAAAAAAAATATAATGATATTGAATTAATCATCGGCTTTGACAACTTGCTTAAGTTTGATCAGTGGTATAAACCGGAAGAAATTTTAGAAATGTGCAAATTGATTGTTCTCCACAGAAAAGTCTGATTCAGATCCGGAAGAAAAAATAAATACTTCAATGAAGCAATAATACTCAATACACCAACTATAGAAATATCATCTACAGAAATTAGGGAACGAGTTAAAGATAATTTATCGATTGACTACCTTGTTCCTCTGAAAGTAAAAGAATATATTTATGAAAACGGATTGTACAAGTAAACCCTACATTTATGTTAGACAATTCATTCTTGAATAAGCTTTTTGATCGTGATAAACGAACTGTCTCGCGTGCTATTTCCATAGTTGAATCCGATAAAATAAATTCAGCAGAACTACTTAATAAAATTTTTCATAAAACCGGCAATGCTTATCGCATTGGGATTACTGGTCCGCCCGGTTCGGGTAAATCAACTATTACAAATCAACTGACAAAGCTTTTAAGAGATCAAGGCAAAACCGTCGGTATAATTGCGGTGGATCCCACTTCCCCATTTACGGGTGGTGCACTGCTTGGTGATCGTGTAAGAATGAGTGAGGTTGGAACCGACCCAAATGTTTTTATCCGTAGCATGGCGACTCGCGGATCGCTTGGCGGCTTGAGTAAAAAGGCAATTGATGGCGCCGATGTTTTAGATGCCGCCGGTTATGATTTTGTTTTATTTGAGACTGTCGGTGTTGGGCAATCCGAATTAGATATTGCTCAGGCAGCAGATACAACTATGGTAGTGCTTGTTCCGGAATCCGGTGATGCGGTTCAAGCAATGAAAGCCGGCTTAATGGAAATTGCCGATTTGTTTGTTCTTAACAAAAGCGATCGTCCAGGATCAGAATCAGCAGTGGCAGCAATTAAAACAATCCTTTCACTTAAGGATCACGATGAACATACGTGGATGATACCGATTGTAAAATCAATTGCTTCTCAAAATAAAGGAATTGAAGATATTGCAGCCGCAATTGAAAAACATAAAAATTATTTGATTGATAACGATTTACTAAAAAAGCTTCGTGAAAAAAGATCGAAAAAGAGAATTAAAGAAATTGTTGAAATCATTCTGCAGCAAGAAATTTGGAGTGAAGAACGAACCAATAATTTGAATGCGGCAATTGAAGATGTTGTTCACGGAAACATCTCCCCTTATACTTTAGCAGAAGAGATTGTTGCTCACTATAAAAACACAGTTTAAAAGAAGGATATAAAATGTATAATTCACATTTACTAAAACTGAACGAGAACCAACAAATTATTAAAGATACAATACGTGATTTTGCCGAAAACAAAATTAGACCTCACGTTATGCAATGGGACGAATCACAAACATTTCCGATGGAAACGATGAAAGAATTAGGCGAACTCGGTTTTCTTGGTATTTTAGTTCCGGAAGAACTCGGCGGTGCTGGCATGGGTTATGTTGAATACAGCATTGTAGTAGAAGAAATTGCGCGTGTCGACCCCTCTATTTCCCTTTCGGTTGCTGCACATAACGGACTCTGTACAAATCATATAAACACTTTCGCTAACGATGAACTGAAAAAGAAATACATACCCGATCTTGCATCGGGAAAAAAGATCGGTGCTTGGGGTTTAACCGAACCGGCTTCCGGAAGCGATGCCGGCGGGATGCAGACAACCGCAGAAAAGGATGGTGACTATTACATTTTAAACGGCACAAAAAACTTTATCACACATGGTAAAAGTGGTGAAATTTCGGTAGTGATGGCAATTACCGATAAGTCGAAAGGTAAAGAAAGGAATTTCCGCATTTGTCGTTGAACATGGTTCTGAAGGTTTTTCTGCCGGCAAAAAAGAAAACAAACTCGGCATGCGCGCTAGTGAAACAACTCAATTGATTTTTGAAAACTGCAAAGTCCCCGCAGAAAATTTAATAGGTAATGAAGGTGAAGGTTTTGCACAAGCCATGAAAATTTTAGAAGGCGGAAGAATTTCAATTGCCGCATTAAGTTGTGGTTTGGCGAAAGGTTGTCTAGAAGCATCAGTTCAGTATTCTCAGGAAAGAAAGCAGTTCAATAAATCTCTCTCTGAATTTCAAGGTATCCAATTTAAGTTAGCCGATATGGCGACCGAACTTCACGCAGCAAAGCTATTGACTTACGATGCCGCAAGAATAAAGGATGAAGGAAAAGATATATCCCAAGCAGCTTCGATGGCAAAAATGTTTGCAAGCGAAATTGCAACAAAAGCTTCAAACGAAGCTGTGCAGATTTTTGGCGGCTACGGATTTGTAAAAGATTATCCCGTTGAAAAATTTTACCGCGATGTGAAACTGCTTACAATCGGCGAAGGCACTTCGGAAGTGCAGAGAATTATAATTGCTAGGAATTTATTAAAGGGATTAAACTGAGTTTCTCAAAAGACTAGGTTTCATTGAAAAAGAAGCTCCTATTCAACTTAAGGAAATGAATGATTCATTACGCACTTCAGTTTGGAATCTAAATTACTCAATTTATCTTAAGTCCTCAGAATCTATAATTACTGAATGTGTAGAATATAGTTGGCATTTAATGTTTCTGAAAATTCCGAATTGTATGAATTGACCGTATGAATATTATAGCCAAGATATAAGAAGTTGGCTTAAACGAAGTATTTCTACAAATTGGAATCGGAGTTAAAAGTCGTTATGATTTATTAGAATTTTTAGTAGATAATCATCACTTTTTTACTGACTCAGAGAAAAATAACACGATACTTTAGATTAACTTTACCAAACATGGAATGCAATTCTTGAACGTGAGAATTCAGGATATAGGTTCATTAATGGTAAGATTACCCAATACTCAAATCAACAAGAATTAGAAGAAATTAATGAAAGTTTAGAAGCAACATCTAGATTTAATTTTCTATCACCCAATAAACACATAAAAGCTGCAATTACTCTTATTAGCCAAAAACCTGAGCCAGATTATAGAAACTCGATAAAGAGTCTATAAGTGCTATAGAATCTTTAGCAAAATTAATATCGAAAGAAAAATCTCAAGGTTTATCAGGGGCATTAAATATTCTGAGCGATGAAAGTAAACATTCATAAAGCGATGAAGAAATCATTTCTTAGTCTCTATGATATGCTAGTGATGAGGGTGGCATTAGAACATGCGGTTACTTGAGCAATCAAAAGTAACTTATAATGATGCAAAATATATGCTTGTAAGTTGTTCAGCATTTGTTAATTATTTAATATCCAAATCCGATTAAAGCAGGTTTAATAAAACTAACACTAGAAAAAGTTAAATGACAAAACTCGGAACAGACATAAACCAAAAAGAAGACTTTCTCAAAAAAGAAGACTTCTACAAAAATCTAATTCGCAAGCAGAATGTAGTGAGAGAAAAAATTCATCTCGGCGGCGGAGAGAAAGCAATTGAAAAACAGAAAGCAAAAGGTAAACTAACCGCTCGTGAAAGAATTGTAAAACTCATAGACGAGAAAACTTCTTTTTATGAACTAAACACTTTCGCTGCTCACGAAATGTATGCAGAATGGGGCGGCGCTCCGAGTGCCGGAACTGTTTACGGCATAGGAGAAATTCACGGGAAAAAACATTTAATCGTTGCAAATGATGCAACCGTAAAAGCGGGTGCTTGGTTTCCGATGACGGCAAAGAAAAATTTACGTGCGCAGGAAATTGCGATGGAAAACCACCTCCCTATTATTTATCTCGTTGACAGTGCTGGCGTGTTTCTTCCGCTCCAAGAAGAAATTTTTCCTGACAAAGAACATTTCGGTAGAATTTTTAGAAACAATGCACAAATGAGTGCTATGGGAATTCCGCAAATTGCCGCAATCATGGGTCCGTGTGTTGCCGGCGGCGCTTACCTCCCTATCATGAGCGATGAAGCATTAATCGTTGAAGGTGAAGGTTCTGTTTTTCTTGCCGGTTCACATCTTGTTAAAGCGGCAATCGGTGAGAATATTGATAACGAACAACTCGGCGGCGCTAATGTGCAAACCAATATCTCCGGCGTTACTGATTATGTAATGAAAAATGATGACGAATGTTTGCAGATGATCAGAAACTTAGTTGATAAAAAAGGTCCGCAGCCGAGATACGGTTTCAACAGAAATTAATCCTAAGCAACCGAAATTCGATCAAAAAGAAATTTACGGAATCCTCCCGGAAGATCAATTAAAACCATACGATTCTTACGAACTGCTTGCTCGAATAGTTGACAATTCTGAAATTGATGAATATAAAGCGGGTTACGGACAAACAATTATTACCGCCTACGCACGAATTGATGGTTGGTCGGTTGGCATAGTTGCAAATCAAAGAAAAATTGTGAAGAGCGCAAATGGTGAGATGCAAATTGGTGGAGTGATCTATTCCGATAGTGCCGATAAAGCAGCCCGCTTCATAATGAACTGCAATCAAAAAAATATACCATTAGTATTTCTGCAAGATGTAACCGGATTTATGGTTGGCAGCAAAGCCGAGCACGGCGGTATAATTAAAGACGGTGCGAAGATGGTAAATGCCGTCGCTAACTCAACTGTTCCAAAAGTCACAATAATTGTTGGCAATAGTTTTGGCGCCGGTAACTATGCAATGTGCGGCAAAGCTTACGATCCGCGTTTTATTTACGCTTACCCGAATGCAAAAATTTCCGTAATGGGTTCGGCTCAAGCGGGAAGTGTTTTGCTTGATATAAAAAGTAAAACAATTACAAAAACAAGGCAAAGAGTTCGGTGAAGAAGATAAAAAGAAATTAGCCGATCAAATCAGAAAAGCATACGATGATTCGAGTTCATACTTTACATGCTGCCGCCCGCCTATGGGTTGATGAAGTTATTGATCCGGCAAAAACTCGCGAATATATTTCGATGGCAATCGAAGTTTCCGATCATAATCCACACATGCCAAAATTTAATGTTGGTGTGATCCAGACATAAATGGAAACGGGGAAACTCTATATTGTTGCAACTCCGATAGGCAATCTAAAAGATATAACATTACGTGCAATCGATATTCTAAAAGAAGTCGATTTTATAATTTGTGAAGATACGCGTGTTACATCAATTCTATTAAAAGAATATCAAATCACGAAAGAACTTTTTTCCTTTAATGCTCGGTCTGAAAGAAAGAAAAATTCCGGTCGTAATCGAACGATTAAAAAACGGCCAATCAATTGCTCTCGTTTCTGATGCCGGTACACCTTGCATATCTGATCCCGGTGTTAGACTTGTCAACGCAGCAATATCAGAAGAGATCGAAGTTATCACAATCCCGGGAGCAAATGCTGCCATTGCTGCTTTAAGCATCGCCGGACTCCCAACCGACTCATTCATTTTCGAAGGTTTTCTTCCTCAGAAAAAGGGAGACAAAAAAAATTAAAAGAACTTGCTGACGAAAACCGAACAATAGTTTTATACGAATCAACTTACCGGATAGAAAAACTGTTAAAAGAATTAAACGAATACATGACCGATCGTTTGGTTGTTGTCTGCAGAGAACTCACAAAAAAGTTTGAAGAAACCTGGCGCGGGAAGCCGGTGGAATTGCTTGAAGATTTACCGAGTAAAGTTATTAAAGGTGAGTTTGTTGTTGTGATTGCGCCAAAAGATTGGAAACAATAGAAAAATTTCTTTTACCAACCTCTTTTTATATTTTTACAACTTTTCTTAATCACAATAAAATTTAATGGCACGAACAAAACTCAAAAAAATTGAAACCGTTGAATCATTTCCAAATGTATTCAACTATTCAAACAACGCCACCGAAAAAGAACTCAGAAATTATTTCAGTAATCAAAATTCTATTTCTTTAGAGATTGGCTGCGGTGAAGCAGATTATATAATAGAAATGGCGAGAACTATTTCCTAACAAAAATTTTGTTGGGATTGAATTTCAAAGGAGCTCGAATCTATCTGAGGTGCAAAAAAGGCAATCGATGAAAAAATTGATAACGCAGCTTTTCTATGGATCAATGCTGAACATTTAGATGATTTTTTTGTATCAGAAAAAGTTGAAGAGATTTTCATAACCTTTCCGGAACCGCACATCAAAAGAAGAACGGAACGGAAAAGATTGACTTCTCCTAGATTCTTGGAAATCTATAAAAAATTCTTACAGACAAATGGACACGTTCATTTGAAAACCGATGACGACTTTTTGTATAATTATACTCTAGAGGTTTTATCGAAAGGAAATTATAAAATTCTTTTTCAATCCGCCGATCTTTACTCCGAAGAAGATTTAGACAAGGTCAAATCAATTAAAACACGATTCGAAAAATATTATCTAAAGGATGGTAGGATTATCAAATACATCGAATTTCTACTTCACTAAAACTAACTCGACTTTTTCTCCCTAACCGTTGAACCCAAAACCAAACCGGCGCCAATCAAAACTAAATTTTTTATAATGTATTGCCCTTCTAAAGTTAACCCGAAAGGAAAACTTGTCCAAACAACTTCCGGTAAAATCACAATCGGTAAAGCAGTACCCGGCATTTGAAGAAACAAAAGAAGCAAAGTAACACGCATATATTTTCCCCAAATAAGTCCGAGCCCAATTGCTGCTTCCCACACTGCTAAAATTGGCAGAAAAACATCGGGGTTAATAAAATAAACTGTGTTTCTTACTAATCCTTCCGCCGGACTTAACACCGGGGAAAACTTTAAAACACCAAACCAAAGAAAAACAATCCCTAATCCGATTCTTAAAATCATCAATCCGTAACGTGACATCCACTTTGTTACAGTTTGATCCAAATTATCCAAATACTTTGCAACAAATTTATCTTCAAAAGAAGCCATCACTTTCCTACTTTCTTTTTGTAACTATCTATTTAGATTTTGCGAATACAACTAACTGTCCGAGGTGATAAGAGTTATGTGCAGCGACTAAAAATATCTCGCGTAAATAATTGTAATCTTCTGCCTCGGGCAGTTGATCAGTGAGATCAATCTGATCATTATTTACAAATGATTCAATTTCATATTGATCAGTAAAAAACTGTTTAACGGATTTATCCCAATCTTCAATTGTAGCTTCGGATTTTTCCTCAGGCCAATATCCTTCCGGCCAATCGGGAGATTTGAATGTCTGGTCTTTTGTAAACTCCAAAATATCCCACTGAGCAATTCGCATGTGTTCCATTAATTCGTAAGCTGTATAGTCAATGCCAGGAATTTTCTTATTTATTTTATCTTCCGGAAAATTCTCAATTAAATCTTTATGTGGACGATGAGCAAATCCCCTCGCAGCAACTGTACTAATTGTTCTCTAAGAATCTCATCTTTCATTTCTTCGTCCTTTCGTTACTTTGGATTAATTTGTATCAAGCTAAAGTAAACTATTCATCAGCATATTGAATTAATGAATGAACATCATATTGCTCTAATTTATCTCTACCTTTCAGAAAAGATAATTCAATTAAAAATGAAATCTGAACAATTTCACCACCCATTTTTTCAATCAATTTTGCTGATGCTTCCATCGTTCCACCGGTTGCAAGCAAGTCATCATGCAAGAGAACTTTATCGCCCGGTTCAATTGAATCTTTGTGAATTTCAATTGTGTCTTCGCCATACTCTAAAGTGTAAGTTTCGCTCAGAGTTTCAGCAGGAAGTTTTCCCGGTTTTCTTATTGGAACGAATCCGGCATCTAACTTTTCGGCTAAAGAACTGCCAAATATAAATCCGCGAGATTCAATTCCCACAACTTTTGTAATGTTTTTGTTCTTTGCTAATTCATACAATTCATCGGATGCTGTTTTCAAACCTTTTGCGCTTTTCAATAGAGTTGTGATGTCTTTAAAAACGATTCCCTTTATAGGAAAATCTGGGATGTCACGAATAAATTTCTTTAAGTCTTCCACTTTAACCTCTAGCTTTTTCTTTTGACTTTTCTGTTTATGTATTTCTGAAACTCTTTTTCTGTAAAACAATTAATAATTTCTCCGGGTTGAACTCCACCTTTTCTGGCAATCATGATTCCATATTCAATATGCTGAATTCCTTCAACTGAATGTGCATCGGGATTGATTGAAATTTTACAACCTTTTTCTCGAGCATAATATAAATGCCGCCAGTCTAAATCTAATCGGTGTGGATTTGCATTTATTTCAATTGCGACGTCATTTTGAACACATGCATCAATTATTTTTTGAATATCAATTTTATAACCGTCTCTTGCAAGCAGGAGTCTTCCGGTAGGATGAGCTAAAAGATCAGTGTATTCATTTTCTATTGCTTTTATCACTCGATTAGTCATATCATCTTCACTCATATTAAAATTTGAGTGAATTGATGCGACTATAAAATCAAATTCTTTTAAAACATCTTTGTCGTAATCGAGTGATCCATCCCGTAAAATATCGCTCTCAATTCCGTGGTACACTGTTATATCAGACGTCTCATTGATCTTGTTTATTTCAGATCTTTGTTTTTCAATTCTATCTTCCTTCAACCCATTTGCATAGAATGCAGATTTGCTATGGTCGCACACAACAGCGTACTTAAAACCATGCTCCTTTATTCCCCGGAGCATTTCCTCGAGTGTGTTATTTCCATCAGAAAAAGTTGTATGAAAATGGAAGAATCCGTTAAAGTGCTCCAGAGTTAAGTTGGTTTGCTCCCGTAAGTCTTTTGGTGCATCGAAATATTCCTCTTCTCGCATCTCCGGAATCACAAAACTTAAATTATTCTTTTTGAAATAATCGTTCTCATCTGAGAAGTTATTTTTTTTGGGATCATGGATTTTTTGTATAAATTCGCTTGATCCGGTAGTCTGGAGCAAGGTTCGTGCGTAATTTTCTTTATCGGTTAAATAGAGTTCAAATTCACCAAGATTTTCATGGTTAAAGCTATATTTGTTGTATGAAGTAAACTCTGTTAACGGTTTGTAATTAAATATGTTATCTGCTTCTTTCAAAAACTTCTCTTTGCTATTAACTGAACAAATCAACTCAATTCCAGAAATAATCTCACGAACACGTCTCAGTTCACCGGTAACTTCGGCTTTTTCTACATTTTTTATTGAAGAAAGTATCTCCAATATTTGCGTGCTCCGCTCAGTTGCTTTGCTCAGGAGCATATACCCGCTCGACTTTTTTATGCGGTCAATTTCAGCTAAAATCTTTTCTGTGCTTTTTGTGCTGAATCCTTTTAGTTCAGAAATCTTTTCAGCCCGTGCCGCAGACTCTAGCTTTTCAATCGAATCAATTTTTAACTCATCATAAAGCTGCTTTACTTTCTTTGCACCCAGCCCTCTGATTCTTAAAACATCGTGTATTCCTTCCGGAACTTTTTTTACTAATTCTTCGTATTCTTTCGAGCTTCCGGTTTCGTAAAATTCAAAAATTACCTGCTGGAGTCCCTTCCCTATTCCTTTTATGTTCTTAATTGATTTGTCATTTATCATCTCCTCAATATCGGATTCCAGTCGTCTAATTGTATTAGCACCATTTTTAAAAGCATTCACTTTAAATCTATTCTGTCCGTCAAATTCCATTAAATCTGCCATTTCTTCTAAAAGCAGTACTACTTCTTTTTTAGAGACATCAGAAAACTCCTAAATAAATTTCTAGTTGCAAGATTGTCATAAAAACACCGTAGAGTGTGCCAGCAATAATCTGCATCGGGGTATGAACCTTTAATCTAAATCTTGACCAACCAATTAAAATAATAAGCAATGCAAAGTAAGGAAATAAAATGCTTTCTAAAAAATAGAATAATCCAACAACAGTTGCTCCTCCAATTGCGTGAGCACTTATTTTCCAGAATCTATTTATGATTAATAGCCCAATGGAATTAATAGTTATAATCAACCAATAAAGTGCAGCAATATTAAATTCATCCACTAAGACTATAGCAACTATTGCCGCTGCACTCAACACAATACTTGTTGTAAAAGGAAGTAATCTTTGTTCTTTTTTTACGGCATCATTATCTGAAACAATTTTTTTCTTTCTATAAATAATAAAAAATCCGATTGGTAAAATTACACCGAAGATTATAGCTGTGAGGATTATAGTAAGTCGTTCGTCTGTGTTGTGAAAATGTGTGAAGGCAAGATAGATATGCCCAATTAGAATAAAAGTCGGTGGAATAAATAAATCCGAAATTATACGAGCAATTTTTTGCAGATTAATCAAGTTTCTATCACGGTTTCAAATTGATCTTCGTTTTTGGTTTGCTCAAGATAATTTAAGAGCAGTTCTTCAATTGGTTCATAAGATTCATACTGCATAATTTGCTGGCGTATTTTTGATACGTTCCTAAATCCTTTTAAGTAACCGGAATAAAATTTACGGAAAGGAATTACCGCCCATCTCTCATTATTCGATCTTTCAATTTCGTAACGCAGGTGTCTGAGTGTTATTTCTATTTTCTCATCTAGATCCGGTTCTTTAGGTTGTTTACCAGTTTCAATTAAATCTTTAGTCTGTTTGAAAATCCATGGGTTACCGATAGCACCCCTCGCAATCATCACAGCATCCGCACCCGTTTGGTCGAAAGCACGCTTAGCATCTTCGGCAGTCATAACACCGCCATTCAAAGCAACCGGAATGTTAACTGTTTCTTTAATTCTTGCAATCCACTCCCAAGCTGGATCACCTTTGTGCCCTTGCTGACGAGTTCTACAATGAATTGTTAATGCTTCAGCACCCACATCTTCCAATCGCTTTGCAATTTCGAGAATCATGATGCTGTCATCATCCCAGCCAATTCTGGTTTTCACGGTCACCGGTTTATCAACGGCTTTTACAATTTCTTCAACCATTTTTTGCAGATACGGCGGGTCTTTGAGCAGCCCGGCTCCCGCTCCTCTTTTTGCTACTTTCTTCACCCAGCATCCGGCGTTGATATCTATTATATCGGGATTTTCAGCTTCGGCAATTTTTGCTGCTTCTATCATCGGATCTAAGTTACCGCCGTAAATTTGAATTCCAACTGGTCGCTCTTCTTCACTGATTTTCAACTTTTTGTGAGTCTTCTCATTTTTTCTAATCAAGCCATCGGAGTTTACGAATTCAGTGTAAACTATGTCCGCACCAAATTCTTTGCATAATTTTCGGAAGCCGATATTTGTTACATCTTCCATCGGTGCGAGCAGTAAAGCATTCTTTATTTCTATGTCACGAATTTTCCACATTAAACTTTCGCCGCCTGTTCTTCTAATTTTTTCGAATTTAATAATACTGCCGCAATTAAAAAAGTGAGTAATGTAAAAGCAGCCCCGGTTAAAAACGGCGCTTCGTAACCCAAAAACTCATACGAAAAACCGCCCCAGAGCGGTCCGAGTACTCTCGCTAACGAAGCAATCGATTGATTTAATCCTAAAATGGCCCCTTGTTCCCTATCGGGAGAAAACTTTGAAATCATGCTTAAAATTGTAGGTTGAAGAATCCCTGTCCCTATCGATAGCACCGAACCAACCACGGCAACCCCCCAAAAGTTCTGCCCGTAAGGTATCATCCCTAATCCAATACTCATAAAAATAGTTCCGGATAAAACCAAAGTTTTATCGTTAAACCTGGCAGCCAAATAGCGTATCGCACCACCTTGCATAACAGCGCCCATTAACCCGATCATTCCAAATAAATAACCTATTTCTTCGTCGCTGAAATTGTAAACTTTATATCCGATAATGGAGAAAGTTCCGTAAATATTCGCCATTGAGAAAACAATAATAAAGAATAGTAAGATCATAGTGCCAATAACAGGTCGCTTTATTGTACTTTTTGTGAACTTAAAATCGAACAACTTGATTTCAAATTTTTTCGATTCCGTTCTATCGGTATTCGATTCCGGCAGAGCTACTACAGCGAACAAAAATGCTAAAAGAGAAAATCCGGCAGCGCCAAAACCAGCCACGTCATAACCAAACTTTGAAAGAAAACCACCGATCATCGGACCGAATACAAAACCGAGCCCAAATGCCGCACCGATTAATCCCATTCCTTTTGAACGATCTTCTTTGTTGTGACATCCGCGATGTATGCTTGTGCAACGCCAATATTACTGCCTCCAAAACCGGCAAGTAATCTTGATAAAAGTAAAAGTAAAAATGATGTGGAATAACTGAAAACTATATATGAGACTGCCGTCAATAGCAGAGAAACTAAGATAACCGGTCTTCTGCCAACTTTATCGGATATTTTACCAAGAATAGGGTTGAAGAGAAATTGTACCAATGAATAGATCGCAATAACCATCCCAATTTCAAAATCGGTCATACCGAGTTCTTTAGTTGCAAAAGTCGGCAAAATGGGTATAAGAATTCCAAAACCCATCAGGTCAATAAAAACAGTGGCAAATATTACGGATAATGAAGCTTTTCGCATAAATACTTTCTGAAAAAAGAATCGTAAAAATAAAAAATATTATGTCCTTTTTCAGATTTAATATTCTGTCGGAAGGATTGTCAACTTTTTGATCTTACTGAGTAGATCTTTTCCGGCGAGTGGAATTTTATTTTATCTGTTCGCTTAGACATGATTTCCAAAATATCACGATAACTTTGAATGAATGATTTTCTGTCGGCATCAGTAAAGTATGGATATTGCTGTTGATTAATCAATGAGTCAGAAGGTAAAATAATATATTGTGAATCATTTCCAATTTTGCCTTTGAAAACCCAAGTCGGTATTACATTAATTTCGCTCAGGTAAACCGTATCTCTTACCTTATCTTTTATTATGCTAAAATTTAAAATCGGACCGCCATCAGAATAACGCCATCGCTGATTTGAAATAAAATTACCGAGTGAATAAGCAACAAATCCGGAATCTAATTTTGCATTTTTTGTTTAAAGAATTCAACCGGTTGCGGAACATGGGGATGACTGCCTAAAATTATATCGGCTCCGTATTCAATTGTTTTGCGAACAATATTTACTTGGAAATTAGACGGTATCTAAACTGTACTCTTCTCCAAAATGATAATAGACGATAACCAGATCAACTCCTTTTTCCTTCGCCTTTTGAATATCAGTTGAAATTAAGGTTGTATCAATAAGATTAATTAAATAATCTTTTCCTTTTGGTAACAGGTATTCCATTCGTTCCGTATGAATAAGCAAAGACGGTAAAAGATATTCCATTTTTTGTACAATAACCAAGGAATCTCTTTCACTTTGTGACCTGAAGGTTCCGGTTTTGTTCAATCCAGCTTCTTCAATTTTATCAATTGTACGAATTAATCCTTTTTCCCATTTATCAAGAGAATGATTATTCGCCGTGATCAGTAAATCAAATCCGGTGTCTTTGAGAGCATTAACATATTCATCCAGGTGAGTTAAAAAGCGGGTAACCCGAGTATCCTTTTTCCTTTCCGGCTAAGGTTGTTTCCAAATTACCTATGGTAAAATCAGCATTGTTTAGATATGGCTTTATAAATTTGTAGTTATCTGAAAAATTATAACCCGAATCGGTTTTAGCATATTTGTATTGAACCGAATGGCACATTAAATCCCCAACAACCGAAAACTCAATTACGGAAATCGAATCACGAAAAGAGATTTTTTCATCAGAGACATCAGCATAAAGATTAAGATTTTGCGCACAATTAAAAAATGCAAGAACCCCCAACAAGCTGATGAGCAATATTTTGTATGATTTGTTCATAATAAAAAAAGACCGTTCAAAAATATAACTTTTCGAACGGTCTTCTAAAACTAATACAAGAAATTCAGCTAACTACGGAGTTTTTTCTTCCTGACGTTGTTTTTTGATGTCCTGAATTTCATTGCGCATATCTTGAGCCATTTTCTTTAATTCGCTCAGACTTTTCCGTACTCTTGTTCCTGCAGCAGCTTGCCCCTTGTCGTAGAATTTTTCTACATCCTGCTCCATAGTACGAAGATGATCAAAAAGTTTTTGATAAGATTCACTCATACAACCTCCTTAATGAAATGGTAAGTTTGTTATTTAGAATTTTCCAGAACTATTTCTGCAATATCTTTTACTCCAACATCATCCTGTTTTTCGAATGACTTGACTCCGTCGGTCATCATTGTCATGCAAAACGGACACGCGGAAGCAATTGTATCTGCCCCAGTACCTAGTGCTTCTTCGGTTCTGTTGACGTTTATTCTTTGCCCTTCTGTTTCTTCCATGAACATTCTTCCGCCGCCAGCACCACAGCAGAATCCTTTGTCCTTAGAACGTTCCATTTCAACCAAGTCCACTCCTTTTACTTTTTTCAAAGGATTACGTGGTTGGTCATAAATGTTATTGTAACGGCCCAAGTAACATGAATCATGAAAAGTTACTTTTGATTTTACTTCATCATCTTTAAGTTCAATTTTACCATTATTTACTAAATCCTCAATCATTTCGGTGTGGTGAACAACTTCATAATTTCCACCGAATTGTGGGAACTCATGTTTGAGTGAATTATAACAATGCGGACAACCGGTTACAATTTTCTTAACGCCATAGTTGTTGAGAGTTTCAATATTTTCTTGCATCATCATTTGCGCAAGATATTCATTACCAAGTCTGCGAGCAGTATCTCCGTTACATTTTTCTTCTGTACCGAGAATTCTAAAATTAACTCCCGCCTTCTGCATAATTTTTGCAAACGCTTGAGTTACTTTTTTATAACGATCGTCATAAGAACCGGCACATCCAACCCAGAAGAGAATTTCATTATCCGAATCTTCAGCCATTGTTTTAATATCCAGGCCTTCTGCCCAATTTGCTCTATCTTGATGATTGAAAGCCCACGGTGTAAAGTTTGTTTCAATATTTTTGAAAACAGTGTTAAGTTCTTGAGGAAAGTCAGCTTCCATCAACGCAAGATTTCTTCGCATATCAATTATTGAATCGAGGTGTTCAATTGTTACGGGACATTCGTAAACACATGCGTTACAAGTTGTGCAAGCCCAAAGTTCTTCGGGTGTAATAAAATCGTGAACTAATTGTTTATCTGTAACCCCTTCAACTTTTTCACCGGCTAAAACATGAGGCGCTTTTTCTTCCAGTCTTTTTCTTATATCAACAATAATTTTTCTTGGTGATAAAAGTTTTCCGGTACTTGCTGCGGGACAGGCATCTGTGCATCTTCCGCATTCTGTGCATGCATAGCCGTCAAGAAGTTGTTTCCAAGTTAAATGCTCAACATCTGCAGCTCCGAATTGTTCAGCTTCTTCATCCTCTAAATCTAATGGTTTTACCTCGTACTGCTTATCACCAAGCTTTTTGAAATAAACATTTGGAATCGAACTCATTACATGCAGATGTTTTGAGTAAGGTAAGTAATTCATGAAAGCAAATATCACAAGAATGTGAATCCACCAAAAAACTTCAAAAGAAACAACTGAAGCGGTGCTTCCGCTTTCATAAAACAATGATGCTAAAACAGAAGAAATTGGATAGACTTCATATTCAGCCAAAACAAATCCATTCTTTGCAATATGAGCGGCGCTTTGTCCGAACATCGATAACACAACAAATAAAATCATTATTAGAATTAAAGTTGCATCTATTTTCCCTTCCTTGCCTACATCCAAGCGTTCAATGTTCTGAAAATATCTTCTATACAATGCATATAAAACTGCTCCGACTACAAGAATACCAAAAATATCTTTGATTAAAGTGATAACTACAAGCAAAGGTCCGAGCAAATTCCAAATTAAATGGTGCATAGAATCCTTGGATTACCGCTTCAAGAACTGCGACAAGAAAAAGTACAAAGCCCCAAAAAATTAGGAAGTGAACAGAACCGGCAACAGGATCACGTAAAAGTTTACTTTGACCGAATGCAATCTTTAAAACATTTTTTATTCTTTGAGAAAAGTTGTCGAACCGATTTGTTGTTTGACCGATCTTCAAATAACTGATCAGTCGTTTTACATTGTATCCGAGAAAGGAAAAAGCTGCAATAAAAACTATTGTGTAAATGATGTTTTTTAATTCCATTTCAACCGCTTTTTTATAAAAAAGAATGAATTGGATGCGGGAAGCAAAACTTCCCGCTTAAAACCTTATGCCGGCAGCTTAGGATATTTTTTCGAAACTGCATAATAGATGCTGACTGCAGCGCTTATTTTTATCACATCCCATCCGGTGAAAATAACAGCACCGGCAAAAAGTGCTTCTTTAAAATTCCGTCAAAGAAGAGGGACAGATAAGCCGCTCCCGAAAGTAAAATTAGCAATGTTCCTAATACCATAGAAACAGCAACCATAAATAATGATTTATTTTGTTCTAACAATTTACCGACCAAATAAGCAGCAACCGGAAACGCTACTAAATATACCCCGGTTGGTCCAAATAATACTGCAATTCCGAGATTAAAGTTTGCAAAAACCGGTAACCCGATTGAACCTGCTGCTAAATATATCACTTGACTTAATGCACCGTTTCTTGCTCCTAAAAATGCACCGGATAATAATACTAACATAGTTTGTAACGTAAATGGAACCGGCTTAACCGGCACGCTGACTTGAGCTGCAAAAACTGTGAGTATAGAAAAACTCAAAATCCAAAATAGCGGTGTTGAAATTATATTGCTTAGTTTAAGAATCCATTTGTTGTTTTTAACATTCTCTTTTACTGGCATTTGTACCTCTGAACTAATTTAATTGTTTGTTAAAGAATATATTTGTTTCGTTTAATAATATTTCAAATTTCTCATTAGATCCGGAAAACGGATGCTGTACATTAAATGTGTGTCCGGTGTTGTGAATAATTAATAATTCCGTTTTAGATTTATCCGACCAATTAAAAATTGTTTCAGCTTCGGTAACCGGTACGGCAACATCTTGTTCACCATGAACAATAAAAAGAGGTTTGTTCATATTAGCAACTGCTTTTTTCATGCTTAATGACGACTCGGAATTTTCCTCAATATCCTTTAAGAAAGAATAATCCATTTTCATCATTTGATTAGTTCTTGAATTTAAAATTTCAAAATAACCTTTTTCTTTCCACTCTTTTTTTTGTCGATCTGAATAACGATCCAATTTAGCAACTGCCGACCATGTTGCAACTGCAGAAACATTATCATTCGACGAACCGCATAAAATTGCATCCGCTCCACCGCGGCTGTGTCCTAACAATCCAATTTTTTTATCCGGATCAACTTCACCAAAGAAACCGTTACGAAAAGAACTAATGATAAAATTCAATTCCTCTACTTCTCTTGAAAATGAATTTCGTGCAAATTTATCGAGTTCATCAAATTCTGTTAAACTTTCTCCAACTCCGTTTAACGAAAAATTAAACGTGATAACAAAAAAACCATTACTAGAAAAGTAATCTGCTAAGTAAGGACCGAATCCCCAATCCTTAAAACCTTTGAACCCGTGCACAAATATAATACAGGGATCATCAATTTTTCCGAAGGTAGTTAATCGAATAATTTCGTTATCATCGGTTTTCAGCACATAATCTTTGCTCATGAACTTAAATATGCCGATAAGAGCCTGAAAAGTCAAGATTTTATATTTTCTTTTAATTTATTTCAGAAATTTTTAATTAATGTTATTTTGCAGATCGAATTGTATTTATTGTTTACTCTAATCTTGGAGAAATTAATGAACTTTACTTATTCCGAAGATCACGAAATGCTGCGAAAAATGGTGCGTGATTTTACTGATGCTGAAATTAGACCCATCGCAGATAAAATTGATCAAAACGAAGAAATCCCAAAAAAATTGATGAAAAAATTAGGAGAAGTTGGGATTTTAGGAACACCATTTCCGGAAAAATATGGCGGTGGTGGATTTGGAGAAATTGGGTATTGTATTGCGCAAGAGGAAATTACAAAGGTATGCGGATCTACAGCCGCCTTTATCGGTGCACATATTTCCATAGGAACAAATTCAATTTTTATCGGTGGCTCAGAAGAATTAAAACAAAAATATCTCCCTTCCCTCTGTGCCGGAGAAAAGATTGCAGCTTTCGCATTAACCGAACCTGAAGCCGGTTCCGATGCGTTCAACTTAAAAACAACCGCTAAACTCGAAAACGATAACTGGATTATTAACGGCGAAAAAGCTTGGATCACAAATGGTTCGGTTGCTGATGTAATTTCGATTTTTGCACGAACGCCAAAAGGAATTACGGGATTTGTCGTTGAAAAAGATTTTCCCGGAGTAACCGTCGGTCCGAATGAAAAAAAACTTGGTATTAAAGGAAGCTCAACTAATTCAATTTCATTTGAAAACGTAAAAGTACCAAAAGAAAATATGATCGGTAAGGATGGGAGAGGTTTTCTGATTGCAATGAAAACTCTTGATGCCGGTCGACTTGGTATTGGAGCAAGTTCCGTTGGTGCTGCAAAAGAAATGTTGGAATTAGCAGTTACTTATGCAAATCAAAGAAAACAATTTGGAAAAGAAATTGCGAAATTCCAAGCCATACAATTTATGATTGCAGAAATGACAACTAAAATATATGCAATGGAAAGTATGTTATACAGATGCGCTTCAAGGTATGATGAAGGTAAAGATATTTCACAAGAAGCCGCAATGGTGAAACTTTTTTGTTCTGAACAAGTATCAGAAGTAGCCGACATGGCATTGCAAATTCATGGTGGTATGGGTTTTTCCCGTGAAATTCCGGTAGAGCGATTTTATCGTGATGCTAGAATTCTTAGAATTTTTGAAGGTACTAGTGAAATTCAAAAACTTATAATTAGTAGAAAGAGTATTAAAAACGGCGGATTGTGGAAAATTTAAATGAACAAGTTATTAGTTATACCGTCAATTGATATTAAAGACGGAAAAGCTGTGCGTGTAGTCCAGGGAATTCCGGAGCTAAATTGCTCTGCTTACGGTGATGATCCAGTAGAGATGGCAATGATTTGGCGTGCAGAAAATGCTAAAACAATTCATGTAGTCGATTTCAATGCATCTCATAAACATTCTCACAAAAACTTTAAAATAGTAAAAGAAATTTGTGACTCGGTAATAATCCCTGTTGAATATGGCGGCGGCATTAAATCTTTTGAGGATGCAAAAGAAGCTTTTGATCTAGGAATATTTCGACTCGTTGTCGGCTCATTGGCTTTTGAAAATGAAAAAGAATTTAGTAAAATACTTAATGAATTTGGAGACCTTAGAATCGCAGCTGCAATTGATGTAATTGATAATGAAGTTGTTGATAAAAGGACGATCTTATAAAACCGGACTTTCACCAATTGATTATGCAAAACGTTTAGAGCAACTGGGAGTTTGCCGAGTAGTTGTAACAGATGTAAAAAGAAACGGAATGATGAGCGGACCAAATATTGAACTTTCAAATTCCATTGGTGCTGCAACTGGTTTGAAAGTTACATTATCCGGTGGAGTTGGCGGATACAATGATTTAATTAATGTTGATGAAAATCGTGGTGAACAAATTGATTCGGTAATAATTGGAAGAGCGCTTTATGAAAATAAATTTCCCTGCCAAAAAATTTGGCGTGTTGCTGAATCCGGAATATTTAATTGAGGTAAGCAAATGAATGACACAAAAGAATTAATGAGTAGAAGTAGTAGTTTTTGGGCTAATCTGTTCAAAACTCCCGCAGAAAAAAGTGACCTTGAAGCGTTGCTTCTTTCTATGCCTCCTTTTCAAGATTTAAGAAATAAGTACATCAAGTTACTTATGCAGATTGTTCACAATCGTGCTTACGAAGCTAACGAGTATATTTTTTATCAAGGTGATCCGGGAATAGCTCTTTATATGATTCGTGAAGGAACTGCAGTTATAACGCAATCAGTCAATGGTAGTGAAGTTGTTGAGCTCGCGCATTTAGAACGTGGTGATTTTTTCGGTGAACTTGCACTCTTGGATGATGAAGTAAGATCCGGTTCGGCAATCGCCACGGCACCTTCAAACATTGCTGTAATATTTAAACCGGATTTAGATGAATTCGTCGAACGATATCCGAAAGTAGGTATTAAAATTCTCAGAGGTATTTCAACAATTATTTCCACTCGTCTGCGAAAACTGAATGATGAATATTTTTCATTATACATTGATAAGCTTAAAGCGGAGGCAGCAAATGAAGAAAATGATTAAAAAAGTATTAGTACCAATCGATTTTTCGGATTACTCCATTAACGCTTTAAAATATGCCGTGGATTTCACACAACACTTTGAAGCAGACATGATTCTTATATCAGTTATCGAACCAATGATCTACCCTGCTGATTTCAGCATGGGACAAGTTGCAATTCCGGCAACAGATCAGAATCTCACCGAGCGAGTTGAAAATGAGTTGAAAGATTTAGCGGAAAAAGAAATTGGTGATAAGGTAAAAACCAAAAGAATTATAAAGTCCGGTAAACCTTTTTACGAAATCAATGAAACCGCTCGCGATGAAGATGTTGATTTGATAATCATTGCAACACATGGGCACACCGGTGTTGAACATTTACTGTTCGGCAGCACCGCTGAAAAGGTTGTTCGTAAAGCCCCCTGCCCTGTACTAACATTGCGTGAGCCAATAAAAGGTTTCAGATTTGAAGAATGAGTAAAAACAATCAAACTGTTACTCTTAATTCGATTATTTCTGATAACACATCCGGAAGCAGAGAGTTATTACAAAAACTTAATCACTATCTATCAAATCATAAAAATGAAATTGACGAGGAATTAATCTATTCTCTACAAGACTCCTTCTCAGAATTTCAATCAATTAAAAACTATCTCACACAATTAAACGAATCCTTATCTAATGATAATTTAGATAAATATTTCAGACAGTTTGAAGAAAACCAAAAAAGTGTTTTTGAAGAATTATTAATTAACATCAAACCGGAAATTGAACAAATAAATTCGTTCATCACAATTTCAAATAGTCAAACAATTTTAGAACTTTTCAAATTATTTCATAAAGAAAAAAGTTTTTTACGATTAACAGTGTGCGAAGGAAGACCAAATAATGAAGGCAGAATATTAGCAGAAAAATTATCAAGAGAAGATATTGCTGTTTCATTGATTACAGAAGCACAAATATATGACGCTGTTCAAAAAGTAGAATGCGGAATTATTGGAGCGGATAAAATTCTGCCGAATGGAAATGTTGTTAATAAAGTTGGAAGTAACCTCTTAGCTTTGGCTTGCAAAGAGTTTAATAAACCATTTTTTGTTGTAACGGATAAATCAAAGTTCGCTAACGAAAATTCATTCGATAAAAAAGAAAAACCGGCAGATGAAATCTATAGCGGCAGCAACAAAATAAAAATCAGTAATTACTATTTTGAAGAAATTCCAAAAGAGTTAATCACAAAAGTGATTACAAACTAATCTAAATTTTCTAAAGATTGCTTGGCAAATTCAGCGGCATCAGAGTTCGGAAAATCATTAACTAATCTTTTCCATATTTCTTTTGCTTTTTCAGTATTACCTAACGAAGCTTCAACTGCACCTAAATTGTATATGACATCATCAGCGTTTGGATTTCTTTCAAGAACATATTCTAATTCAGATTTTGCTTCAAGATATTGCTGCATGTTATAGTAAACAGTCGCTAATTCAATTCTTAAATCATCCCTAGAATTATCTTTTTTCAAAATCTCTTGGTAAATATTAAGCGCATCATTCGGTTTATGAGCTGCCGCTAATAATCTTGCATATTCAATTGCATTTACTGTATCATCCGGATTTGATTCATAGTTATCTTTTAGACGTTCCATTTTTTGTCTGAACTCAGCAGAGACATTCCCCGGAGAACTGCCTAAATTTTTATGAATTTCATCTTGCGGCATTGTTTGCTGTTGAGTAACATTTGGTTGGGGATTGTTCTGCTCATCATTTGTACTGAAAATAACTATTGCAACAATTACTAAAACAAAAACGGATAAATATATATAGACTGGTTTTAATTTCATCGATACTTCCCTTCATTTTGATACTTAGCTAACTTATTATAACAGCTAAATTTTTATGGAACAATACGTTTTTAATTTTGTAATAGTAAGAACTTGTTTATGATATTGCAAGACATAATATATTTTTTTATGTTTGTTCAAATTCAATGAGAAGAAAAATAACAATATTATCCCTAATCTTTCTCTTAACGCTCTCAACCAGCGGTATGCCGCTGATCTTGCATTATTGCGGATCAATGGGATCGTTGACTTTATGGGATTCTATTAATTTTGGTGAGCAGTGTGAAATGCATTCACCGAAAATTAATTTAAATTCTTGCTGTGAATCCGAAACCGGAGATTTTACTAAAATCGTATCTGATTATGATAATTGCTGTGAAGATCTCATAATAGATAATTCGGTTAAGGATAATTTTCTATCTTCTAAAACTGAAGTTAAATCTTCAATTACACTTACTACTTTACTCCCAGTGAATTATGAATTGAATACAAGTTCAATCTCTCATAATTTATCAATTGAAGATAGATCACCTCCAAATTTATCAAACAACAAAGTTTACCTTTCCAACTCAGTTTTTCTTATTTGATATCATTTCATATCAAAACTGCTTGTCGTTTAGGAAATAAGATTTATTTACCTGAATAGCATAAGATATACTTAGATTATCTTATGGATTCAAAATAAAATTTTATCGATGGATTAAACTCTTAATCTTAATCCTAATATCCAATTAATCCGTTCAATTCTTGACAAAGCAGTTATTTCCTAAATTCATATTAACTAAATAAAATCATTACAAAAAAAGGAGTTTCACAATGAAAACCATCAATAAATCTATTGTTCTGTTTTTATCAGTGATAATGTTGTCATTTATAAATATTTCTGCACAAGATGAGGCCGTCCGGGTGACAACCGAATTCAAAGTATTCGGTAACTGCGGCATGTGCGAAAAACGAATTGAAAAAGCGCTTAATGTTGAAGGCGTTGATTCGGCAGATTGGAATAAAGAAACAAAGATGGCAACCGTCGTTTTTAATCAAGCCAAAATTTCCGAAGAACAGCTCCATAAAAATGTAGCAGAAGTTGGTCACGATACTAAAATGTACAAAGCAGAAGATGAAGTTTATGCAGAACTACCAAACTGCTGCAAATTCGAGCGGGAAGAAACGGACAACAAACATCACATGCATAAAGATGAAGATGAACATAAACATGAGATGCATTAATTAATTGTGGTAAAATCTTGCTATTAACAAACAGTAAAAGATAATGGTAAATAAAACAATAAAATTCTTTCTGGAAAATAAACTGGTTACGGTGCTGCTGCTCATTTTGTTCGTGGGCTGGGGCATCGTAACTGCTCCTTTTAATTGGGATATTGAAATTCTTCCCCGCGATCCGGTTCCGGTTGATGCAATACCGGACATCGGTGAAAATCAACAAATTGTTTTTACAGAATGGATGGGAAGAAGTCCGCAAGATATCGAGGATCAAATCACCTACCCCCTCACAACTTCATTACTTGGAATACCTGGTGTAAAAAGTATTCGCAGCACCTCAATGTTCGGCTTCTCAAGTATCTATATAATTTTTGAAGAAGATGTTGAATATTATTGGAGCAGATCACGTGTACTTGAAAAATTAAATTCCCTTTCAAGTGATTTGCTTCCCGAAGGTGTTTCACCAACTTTAGGCCCGGATGCAACTGCACTCGGACAAATTTTCTGGTACACACTGGAAGGACTTGATAAAGAAGGAAATCCGGTTGGTGGTTGGGATCCGCATGAATTGCGTACAATTCAAGATTACTATGTTCGATACGCACTCACCGCTTCCGAAGGTGTTGCCGAAGTTGCTTCGGTTGGCGGATACGTAAAAGAGTATCAAGTTGATCTCGATCCGGCAGCAATGAAAGCGCATGATGTCGGAATAACGCAAGTAATGGAAGCTGTGAAGGAAAGCAATATTGATGTAGGTGCAAACACAATTGAGCTTAACTTAGTAGAATATTTTGTTCGTGGATTAGGATATGTAAAATCATTGGAAGATATCGAAGAAGCAGTCGTCAAAGTGAATGATAATATTCCAATTAGAATTAAGGATATTGCAAAGGTTAATATTGGTCCCGCGCCTCGAGGTCACAGCGGAATTCTTGACAAAGGCGGTGTTGAAGCGGTAGGCGGAGTGGTTGTTGCGCGTTACGGTGATAATCCGTTGAAAGTAATCCAAAATGTTAAAGAGAAGATAAAAGAAATCTCGCCAGGACTTCCATCCAAAACTTTAGATGACGGCACAATATCTAAAGTTACTGTTGTTCCCTTTTATGATAGAACTGAATTGATATACGAAACACTCGGCACACTAAACGAAGCGATCATGCTTCAGATATTAATTACAATAATTGTGATCATCGTAATGGTGATGCATCTCCGCGCTTCATTGATGATATCCGGTCTGCTTCCGCTGGCGGTATTAATGGTATTTATAATGATGAAATATTTCAATGTTGACGCTAACATTGTAGCGCTTTCCGGTATCGCAATCGCAATTGGTACTTTGGTTGACTTGGGAATAATTCTCAGTGAAAATATTCTGCGACATAATGAAGAAGCGCCATCAGATCAGCCAATGCTGACAACCGTATATAATGCTTCAACCGAAGTTGCCTCTGCGATAATTACAGCAGTCTCAACAACCATAATAAGTTTTTTACCTGTATTTACATTGCAAGCAGCGGAAGGAAAATTATTCGGACCGCTTGCTTTCACAAAAACTTTTGCTCTGATTGCTGCCTTAATAATTACACTTTTCATGATACCGGCATTTGCTCATTGGCTATTTTCTATAAAACCTAAAAATGAAACGAGAAAGATTTACTACAATTTACTTGTAATTCTTTTAGGTATTTTCGCTCTTTGGTGGACAACTTGGGGCGGTGTCGTTTTAATTTTACTTGGGATTAATGGAGCGCTCTATAATCTCTTTAAAGATCCCGAAACAAAAAACAAAACATTCTACCATCAATTGAAACTCTATCGTAATGAAGCGCTTTTAAATGTATTTGTTAATAAGCATGACACAATAACTGTCGCAATTATTATGGGTTCGGTCGCATGGCTGCTCGCGGGAGAATGGCTTCCTCTCGGAGTTCAAAATTCATTGTTGTTGAACTTTCTATTTATCATTGTAATTATAGCTTTGGTACTTGGACTATTCAAAATTTTCATAAAGTATTATCCGAAACTGCTAGCACTATTTCTTGAAAACAAAAAACTTTTTCTTGCTGTACCATTTTTCATAATTGTTTTCGGACTCAACATCTGGCTTGGCTTTGATAAGGTTTTTGGTTTCGTTCCTAAAACTTTTGATTTGATTGGAGTAAATGTTAGAACAACTTCTCTGTGGAGTTCATTGACACACTCCTTCCCGGAATGGGCAAAGAGTTTATGCCCGCTTTAGATGAAGGATCATTTCTATTGATGCCTACATCTATGCCGCACTCCGGAATTGAAGCAAACCAAAAATATTTGCAGCAATTAGATATGCGTGTTGAAGCAATTCCAGAAGTGGAAACTGTTGTGGGTAAAGCCGGTCGTGTTGACAGTCCACTTGATCCTGCGCCTATGTCGATGTTTGAAAATGTTATTCTTTATAAAAATGAATACAAAACAGACGAAAATGGTTATCCGATCAGATTTAAGGTTGATGAGGATAATAAATTTGTTCGAGACGAAAACGGTAATCTAATTGAAGATGATGACGGAAGATATTTTCGACAATGGCGTGATCACATAAAAACTCCCGATGATATCTGGGATGAAATCGTTAAAGCAACAAGTAATATCCCCGGTGTAACATCGGCACCAAAATTACAACCGATTGAAACACGTCTGGTGATGCTTCAAACCGGTATGCGTGCACCGATGGGCATTAAAGTTTATGGCCCTGATCTAAAATCAATTGAAAACTTCAGTATGAAGTTGGAAACTATACTGAAAGAAGTTCCTTCCGTGAAATCAGAAGCAGTTTTTGCAGACCGCAGTTTGGGAAAGCCGTACATGGAAATTGATCTCGATAGAAAAGCAATTGCTCGTTACGGTTTAAGTATTGCCGATGTTCAAATGTATATCGAAGTTGCAATAGGTGGTATTCCATTAACGCAAACTGTAGAAGGACGAGAACGATTCAACATTCGAGCAAGATACGCTCGTGAATTTCGTGATGACCCGGAAATGATAAAGAAAATTTTCATCCCGACTCCCACCGGGACACAGATTCCGCTCGGTGAAATAGCAGAAGTTACCTTTAAGCAAGGTCCGGCTATGATTCGGGGTGAGAACACATTTTTAGTTGGTTATGTTATTCTCGATAAACGCGAAGGATTTGCTGAAGTAACCGTTGTTGAACAAGCCCAAAAATATATTGAATCTAAAATTGATTCCGGTGAGTTGGAAGTACCACCAGGAATCAGTTATCAATTTTCCGGAAGTTACGAAAATCAAGTGCGCGCCGAAAAGCGATTGAGCATTATCGTTCCTTTGGTACTCGTTGTAATATTCTTGATACTTTATTTTCAATTCCGTTCCTCAACTACTTCTTTTATGATCTTTACCGCTATTGTACTTGCTTTTGCCGGCGGATTTGTAATGTTGTGGTTATACGGACAAGATTGGTTCATGGATTTTTCACTCTTCGGAACCAACATGAGAGAACTTTTCCAGATGCGTGAATTCAATTTAAGTGTTGCAGTTTGGGTTGGATTTATTGCACTGTTCGGTATTGCAACCGATGACGGAGTTGTAATTGCAACATACTTGAAACAAAGCTTCCAAAAACATAAACCGGAAAACTTAGAAGAAATTCGCAGTGCAGTTCTGGAAGCGGGACAAAAAAGAGTACGTCCTTGTTTGATGACAACTGCAACAACTTTACTTGCACTACTCCCTATTCTTACATCAAGCGGCAGAGGCGCTGATATAATGATCCCAATGGCGATACCAGCTTTCGGTGGAATGACAATAGCTTTAATTACACTTTTTGTTGTTCCGGTACTTTATTCAGCACGTGAAGAATATTTATTAAGGAAGAATCAAAAATGAAAAATTTTATGAAATATTTTAAGTCAAGATTGAGTCATAGTTTATCTCTGTGGTTCCATGTACTTCTCCGTGTCTTTCTGAGTAACAAAAGGAAAGACATTACACAAAGAACTCTTAAAATGCACGGAGTACCGCGAAGCCGTCACGAACTTTATTCAAAAAAAATAATTATCAGTCTTTCTTTGTTTCTATTTTTTATTACGGGTGTTTCTCTTTCATCCCAAACATTAAACAATTATTTAGAAGTTGCTGCTGAAAATAATCCCGGATTAAAATCCAAATTTTACTCATACCAAGCATCACTCGAAAAAATTCCGCAAGTCGGCGGACTTCCCGATCCCGAGCTGTCATTCGGATATTTTATTAAACCGATGGAACGGTATGTCGGCAATCAAGTAGCGGAAATATCTCTAATGCAAATGTTTCCTTGGTTCGGTACGCTCGGTTCTGCGGAAGACGAAGCGGCATTAATTGCAAAAGCAAAATATGAAGAATTCAACGACACCAAATCACAACTCTTTTTTGATGTAAAAAAAGTCTGGTATGAACTTTATTTATTAGAGAAAGAAATAAAGATCACCGAAGAAAATATTGAGATATTAGAGACATTAGAACAAATTGCTAACAGCCGCTTGGCAAGTGGTGAGGCGAATCAATCATCCGTTAAAATGGCTGGTAAAAATCCTACTATGGTTGATGTATTGAGAGCAGAAATTGAGATAAACGAATTGAAAAATAAATTAGCTCTACTGCTCGATAAAAAAGTGCCATTGAAAGTTCGTTTTAATAATCTATTAAATAGAACGAAAGATGAATTTATAAATATTCCGGATACAATTATTATTTCAAATTCTTCTATACAGCTTGCCGAGTTAGCCGACAGCGTTCAGCAAAATAATCCCGTTATCAAAAAACTGCGGAACGAAGAGAAGGCATTTATTGCTAAAGAAGAGATGAACATTAAAAATAGTTACCCAAAAATCGGACTCGGATTGAAGTATTCAATTTTTGAATCAAGAGCAGGCGTTCAAAGTATGATGAACGGCAACAACATGATAATGCCGATGGCGAGTATTTCTATACCAATTTGGCGGGGGAAATATAATTCCGCTATTGATGAATCCCGGATAAGACAAAATGAAATTTCTGCGAGAAGAAATGATACAAAGAATATGTTGACGGAAAATTACGAGATCGCATTGAAAGATTTAAGAGATGCCGAACGGAGAATTGAATTGTACTCCGATCAGACAAAACTAGTAAACCAAGCACTCGATTTATTAATAGTACAATATTCAACAACGGGAAGCCAATTTGAAGAAGTACTTAGACTTCAGCAGCAATATCTTGATTATAAACTCAAACGGCTGCAAGCAAAAGTTGATCAAAAGATATCTGTCGCAATGATAGACCGGCTGATCGGAAGGTAATTTTGAATTCTAGTTTATCTCGAAGGACTAATATTTATTTACAAAAAAAGCACTAATAAAATTTCGATTTATAATTTGTGAGAAAACTTATGAAACAATTAATCAATAATAAAATATTCCAGTTTAGTTTCGTTTTAGTAATCGGACTATTCTTCGGTTGGTTACTTTTCAGCAATGGAACTGCGGATCAAGAGAATATTCACTCGGAAGTTGAATCTAAAGAAACAATTTGGACTTGTTCTATGCATCCCCAAATTAGACAAAACGAACCGGGCGATTGCCCTATTTGCGGAATGGAGTTGATTCCACTCGCCGAAGATGAGGATAATACTGAACAGAACAATTTCACTCATACAATGTCTTCATCGGCTGCGGCTCTTGCAAACATTCAAACCGAGCAGGTGAAATATCAAGTACCGCAGAATGAAATCTTTTTAACCGGGAAGATCAAATCGAACGAGAAAAATCTTTCCGTCATAACGGCAGATTACTCGGGCAGACTCGAAAACTTATTTATCGATTTCACCGGCGAATCAGTTCAAAAAGGTGAAAAACTTGCGACCATCTATTCACCTGAACTCGTAAGCACACAAAAAGAATTGCTCGAAGCAGCAAAAACTAAAGACCGTAATCCATCTTTGTATAATGCCGTAAAAGAAAAACTGCGACTTTGGAAAATAACTGATGAACAAATTGAGCAAATAGAATCAAGTAATGAGATTGTTACCGAGTTAGATATTTATGCCGATATATCCGGCATCGTACTTTCTCGAGAAGTCTCTAAAGGTGATTACGTTAACAAAGGTGAAATCTTATTTGAAATTTCTGATCTCAGCTCCGTTTGGGTTATGCTTGATGCTTATGAAAGTGACTTACCCTGGGTCAAGGTTGGTTACAAAGTTGAATTCACAACTCAATCCTTACCGGGAAAAACATTTACATCGACAGTTACTTTTGTTGATCCATTAATAAATGATCAATCGCGGACTGCCTCGGTTCAGGGCTGAACTAAATAATCCGGGATTGCAACTCAAACCGGGGATGTTTGTTGATGCGGTCGTCATGACAAATCAGAATCAAACTTCTAAATCAGATAAAAAAATGATAATCCCTAGAACTTCTTTGCTTTGGACTGGCAAACGATCTGTTGTTTTCGTTAAAGTCCCCAACAGTGAATCACCAAAATACGAAATGCGGGAAATTGTTTTAGGTGCAAGAACCGGCAATAGTTATATAGTTGAACAAGGTCTTACTGAAGGCGAAGAGATTGTCACAAACGGTGTTTTTGCTATTGATGCCTCTGCCCAACTCAGCGGTAAATTCAGTATGATGAATCGTCCGGAAAGTAAGAGATTTGATGTGCCGAAAGAATTTAAAGAGCCAGTTGACAAGTTTAATTGAAAAATACTTTACGCTGAAAGATGCTTTGGTTGATAGTGATCTCTCTAAAACAAAATCAACCGGGAATCAGTTAATCAGTTCATTAAAACAAATTGATATGAAGCTGCTAGAAGGTGATGCTCATCATAAATGGATGGAAATTGAAAACACTCTTAGTTCATCACTAAAATCACTAACGGAGACGGAAGACATTGAAGAAGCACGTAAATACTTTGAAGATATTTCTGAAGCGGCAATTGAATCGGCTGATTTCTTTGGAGTAAATAGAGAGATTGTATATGTTCAATTTTGTCCAATGGCATTTGACGATAAAGGAGCCAGTTGGCTTAGCGATTCAGACGAAATACTTAATCCCTATTTTGGTGATATGATGCTCAACTGCGGAGAAGTAACAAAGAAAATTAGTGCGGTAGACAGCTATATGGAAAGTGATGACAAGTCTGCTCAACCGGTAGAGCATCAACATTAATTGATACATTTTATTTGGACCTGATAGGTCTTTAAATAATAGTTACTTAGAACAAAAGTGGTATGAAAAAATGAAACTTATAAGCGCTTACATTAGACATTAGAAAAATTGAGGAAGTATATCATACTCTGATAGGTGAAGGATATTGTTGCATGACATTTATCGAATGCGAAGGAACGGGTAAATATTCAGATCATTCCAAGGAACACATAAGTGAAAAATATTCCTTTGCGGACGCATACCGTGTAATAAAATTAGAAGTGTTGGTAGAAGATGCTGATGTTCAAAAATTAATTCCACACATAAGAAAAAGCGCTCGTACAGGTTATCAGGGTGATGGAATGATTTTGGTTTCACCCGTTGAAGATGCATTTAAAGTGAAAACAGATGAAAAAGGTTTTGACGTAATATGAGATAGAATGTTGAATAGTATAATTTAAGTTAAGGAGATTAATATGTTTCACGACGGATTTTTTATGGGCGGAATGTGGTTCGGCTGGATTTTCTGGATACTAATTATTGCTCTCATAATTTATTTGATAGTTCGATTGTCAAATAAAAGCAGAGACATCAGAGATACTGAAACTCCGATGGATACTTTAAAAGAAGAAGATATGCACGCGGCGATGGTCGGCGGAATTTTCACAAGTATGATAATGGAATTAACCGTCTACCCGGCAATATTCTTTGCTTTGAAAAAACGAGAATTAAAAAAAGAAAAGTTATTAACTGAATAATCAAAGGAGTATTAAAATGAAACATTTTATAAAAATCAATTGCTCTACTTTTTACAGCTATGATGATCTATGCACAAGGTCATCACGGGGGCGGATACTTTGATCCCGATTCGTTGAATGAAGTTACTGTTTCCGGTACTGCGATTGTAGACTCCCAATTTGTTCATCCCATTTATTATTTGGATGAGGACGGTGATAACAGCCCAGACTATCACTTTAAGTTTCGGTCCATTCTGGTACGAACCAGATAGTTCAGATGCTGTGCGTCCGCAGGACGGAGAACAAATTTCTATTACAGGTGGTCTTCATGAACATACCGTAGATTCGCTACAATCGACGATTGTAGTTACGAAATTAACGGAAATTTCTGGCGGCAGCCTTCTGAATCCTTCTGGAACAATATGGGCGGACATACAATGGGCGGCGGTCATCATCAACATGGCGGCTGCAGCGGTTACACGTTTGGTTTTAATCATGATTCATTGCAGACCATTGAAGCATCCGGAACCGTTTATGTGGATTCCACTTTTGTAATGTTGCATTATTATCTCGATACAAATAATGACTCAATTCCCAATTATTTTTGAATTTTGATCCGCCATCGGTACGAACCTGAAAGCGGAGCATTGAGACCAAGCAGCGGTGATAATATTGATATCGTTGGTGGATTAAGTAATGATTCTTCCCAAGTACCAATGATCATTGTATATGAATTGAACGGCGAAACTTGGAGAACTCTTCATTTTTCCACAATAATATTGGCGGCTGGATAACAGAAGGCATGAACCATAACCGAAGAAATACACAATCCGTTCGATTTGTCTCGATTGGTCGGAGTTTATCCTGGCGTTGGCATACTGGGAGGAATGGGCGGCGGTATGATGCCCAATTCGATTTTCGTTCAAATGATGGAATTGTTCCCGGAAAGTATTCCAAATGCACACGGTCAAGGTCACTTTGCCGGATACGAGATGGGCTTCTTTTTCCCAAGTGGTCAACGCGGAATGGGAAATGTTCGGAGGCTGCGGTAATATGATGGAATTCAATAATTCTGCTGAAATTCAAATGCATTATACCGATGTTCAGATTGGAGGAAATAATATCGATGAATCCACAATCACTGTAAAATACTGGGATGAATCAAGTTCAGATTGGAAGGAAGTTGATGAACTAGTGATCGTAGATGGAATCACAAATACGGTTACATTTTCACAATCAAATGTATCACCCTACTTTATTCTCACCGGTGATGAAGTAACATCGGTCCAGAATAGATAATGAGTTACAAACGCAATTTGTTCTTCATAGAATTATCCCTAATCCGTTTAATCCCGCGACTGAATAAATTTAACTAAGAAGCAGGAAGCGTTGAACTGTCAATTTATAATTCGATCGGTGAAAAAATCACTACATTAGTGGACAGCAGACTTAGTTCCGGTAATCATTCGGTAACGTTTAATGCCGGCAATCTCGCTTCCGGTATATATTTCTATCGATTGGAAATGAACGATTTTTCAGAAACAAAAAAAATGACACTAATTAAGTAACATCATAAAATCCTTAAGGAGGATAAAATAAAACGCACAATAAATAATCTCTTTGTTATCGCAGTATTAATGCTAGTTTCGACTTTAACACTGCAAGCACAGCATCAAATGAATCATTCACAAAATGATACAACTAAAAAGATGCACCATATGATGGACGATTCAACGAAAATGCATAATACGGAAATGGATTCATCTCAGATGAAGCAGATGAAAATGCAGCACAAAATGCATAAAGATAAACAGCCGATGGAGGCAATGGATAGTAAAGAAATCTGGAACTCTCACTGCCCTATCCGTGAAGGTGAAGTTGATTCTGACACACCGACAGTGCAGTATAAAGGCAAAACAATTGGTTTCTGCTGCCCAGAATGCAATTCTAAGTTTATGGAAAATCCCGAAAAGTATATGAAGAAATTCGACGAAAACGGTAATCTTAAAAAGAAATCCGAATAAACACTTAATATGATAACCCCGCTTCGGCGGGATTTTTTATTCTTTATAGAAATGACGGAGACAGTAATGAAAGAAATAAAAGCATAAATAAGACCCGAGAAAGCGGAAGGAGTGGTTTTTCCGCACTCGAAAATGCAGGCATAAATGGAATGACAGTAATTGATGTATCGATGCTAGGAAAGTGGGTTGACGAGAATAGCAGCACCCTCTCGATTGACTTTTGTCAAAAATATTGTCAAACTGTAAAAGTAGAGCTTATTTGTAACGATAATGATACCGATAAGTTTGTTGAGTCATTTTATCAACAGGAAGAACCGGACAAAAAGGAGATGGAAAAGTCTTTATAAGTGATATCAAAAAGTTGTAAGCATTTGAACGGGTGACACCGGCTCAGATGCTATCTGATAATTCAATGATTTGTAAAAATGTTAAAGGAGGAAGTTATGTTATTGCGAACAGGAATAGTAGTTAGTTTGATTTTTTTACTATTTGCAGGTTGTCAATCCGAATTCGAACGTGCCAGTACTGAAGTGATGATGGAAGATTCTGAAATGCGCCAAGAAGTAATGATGCACATTATGAATGATTGCAATTTATATGAATGAATTTATGCAGAAAGCAATGAACGATCAAAATGCCAGAGGAATGATGATGAATAATATGTTTATGATGGCAGATCAAGATTCCTCAATAGCACAATCGATGTATGACCACATGAATAATTATGAAGGTATGATGAATCATATGCGGATGATGATGAACAATAATCAAATGATGCAGCAAGATCATATGATGAATTAAATTAATGAGTTATTTTAATTAATTGAATGAGGTAGCTATGTTTCACGATGGATTTATGGGAGGTATGTGGTTCGGATGGATTTTTTGGATTGCTATATTCGGCTTAGTAATTTATTTAATAGTTAGACTTACAAATCAAAGAGGAAGTAAATCTTGATAATTCAAACGAATCGCCGCTCGATACTTTTAAAGAGAAGATATGCTCGCGGCGAAATTACAAAAGAAGAATTTGAAAGTATGAAAAATGACTTGCAGTAATTTTTCTTTATCAATTAAACAATAATTAATTATTATAATGACCGCCGATAAGAAAACAGAAAAGATAAAACATGGGTAACAACAGAATCTCTAAATTGTATGATATTGTTGAAAAGCCGATGGAGAATATGTTTTCAAAACATCGATCAGAAATGCTTCTTCAAACTAAGGGGAAAGTGCTGGAAGTAGGCGCAGGGACAGGAAAGAATTTTCAACATTACCCAGAAGACGTTGAAGTTACAGCAATTGATTTTAGTTCGGGAAGTGGTTAAAATAGCATCATCCAAAGCAGCTAAATTTGAAAACATAAAAATGGTTATTGAGATGGATGCTGAGTAATATGGCTTTTGATGACGACACTTTTGATACAGTTGTAACCTCGTGTGTTTTCTGTTCTGTGCCTCATCCGGTAAAAGGATTAAGAGAGATCAAACGAGTCTGTAAAGACGGCGGTAATGTCTTAATGCTCGAACATGTAAAAAGCAAAAAGCCGGTCATAGCTCCGTTAATGGATGTTATGAATCCTATTCCCCTAAATTTCTACGGTGCTAATATTAATCGTGATACTGTTGAGAATTTATACAAAGCCGGTTTTACGAACATTACGGTTAAAGATCTTTGGTTCGATACTTTAAACTGATAATCATAACAAACAATAAGAAAACAATATGAGTAACTTAAAAGTATCAAGAAAAAATTTTTTGAAATTCACAGGCACTTCAACCGCATTTCTATTTTTACCGAGTTTTTTTCTCAGTTCGTGTAAAAATGATGCAGAACCAAACCGCAAAGCAGACCCGAAATTTTCATCCGATTTAGAGTTTGAGTCAACAGCCCAAGAATCTGAGGTTTCTATTCTTCCGGGCAATAAAACAAAAGTATGGAAGTATTCTGGGTCGGTTATCAAAGGAAGAAAGAATTCTTTGCAAATTCTTGATGATAATTATCTCGGACCTATTTTCCATGTAAACAAAGGTGAAAAGATAAGGGTAATCTTTAAAACGAGGTAGATGAAATCACAATAGTTCACTGGCATGGTCTGCACGTTCCGGCGGAGATGGACGGTCATCCTAAATATGTAATTGAAAAAGGTGAAGAATATGTTTATGAGTTTGAAGTTAAAAATCGTGCAGGTACTTACTGGTTTCATCCGCATCCACATGAATTAACAGGACCGCAGGTTTATAGTGCGTTTAGCCGGGCTCTTCATAATTTCAGATAAAGAGGAAAAGAAATTAAATCTTCCTTCAGGCAAAAGATGTATCTACCTATCGTCATTCAAGACAGAACATTTGAATGGGGACAATCAACTCGTTTATCTCGATTCTCCGATGGAAAGAATGATAGGACTTTCTTGGCGATGAAATAATAGTCAACGGTAAAGAATTTTAATCTTGAGCTTGATACAAAAGCATATAGACTGCGGCTTCTCGAACGGGTCTAATTCCCGGAATTTATAAACTTGCCTGGAGCGACGGAACTCCGTTCACAGATAATTGGAACCGACGGTGGACTTCTCGAAAACCCTGTGCAAAAAGATTATCTAACATTCGGACCTGCGGAAAGATTTGATATCATTGTTGATCTTTCAGAATAAAAATCCGGGAGATAATATTAAACTTATTAGTCTCCCCTTCCCTTCAACTTTTTCCGGTATGGGAGGAATGAGTGGTACTGATGGGAAGAAGGAAATGATGGGCGGAGTAATAATGCTTCGCTTGAAATGGGTTCCAAGACTCAATCTTTTCATTACATATAAAGAACAAAGTAGAAGACAATTTGAACTTCCATCCAAACTTTCAACATTGGAAAAACCAGACCCTCAAGATGCGGTTAATTTCAACAACCCCCTGAAATTTGTTTTCGGTATGGGTGGTCACATGCGATGGACTATAAACAACAAAACATTTGAGATGAATGAAGTAGCGGATTGGGAGAAAGTAAAATTGAATGCTTCCGAAGTTTGGGAGTTTGTTAACGGAGGCGGAGGCCGCGGTACAATTATGGTGGTATAGATGCAGATGCCTCACCCAGTCCATATTCATGGCCTGCAATTCAAAATAATAGAACAAATAAATGACGGAGGATTTCCAGAAACATTCAATGCATTCAAAGACGGATTTGTTGACGAAGGATGGAAAGATAGTTTTCTGCTGCTGCCCGGAACCAGAGTTAAAGTTCTATTAAAATTTGAAGACTACAAAGGAATGTTTCTTTATCACTGCCATAATTTGGAACATGAAGATATGGGAATGATGAGAAATTATTTAGTCGAATAATTTTGTGTTTCGAAAATATATTGATTAACGAAAAAATTATTTGTAAGAAAATTAATATATAGAAACCGAGGATAGTAATGACCGAACATAGTAATAAACATCAAGAGCATGAACACGATCATAAAAACAATAGTGATCATGCTAAACATGAAGACCACGATCACCACCAATCATCATAAACACATGGTAGAGGATTTTAAGAGAAGATTTTGGATATCTATAATAATAACTATCCCTATTCTTATTCTCTCCCCTATGATTCAAGAATTTCTCGGAATTAAAGAATCATTTTCCTTCAAAGGAAGTGAATATATTCTTTTCGGTCTATCAACTGTAATTTTCTTTTACGGCGGTTGGCCTTTTTTATCGGGATTAGTAAACGAATTAAAAGATAAAAATCCCGGAATGATGACGCTCATAGCTCTTGCTATTTCTGTTGCATACTTTTTCAGCTCCGCCGTTGTTTTTGGTTTCGAAGGTAAATTGTTCTTTTGGGAACTGGCAACATTAATCGATATCATGCTGCTCGGTCATTGGATAGAAATGAAATCGGTGATGGGCGCATCAAGAGCGCTCGAGGAACTAGCCAAACTCATGCCGGATACAGCGCACAAAATTACCGAAAGCGGGGATACCGAAGATATTAAAGTAAGCAAACTAAAACACGAGGATAAAATACTTATAAAACCGGAGAAAAAATTCCTGCTGATGGCGAAGTGTACGAAGGTAAATCTTCGGTAAACGAATCAATGATTACCGGCGAATCAACCCCTGTTGAAAAAGGTGACGGCGACGAAGTCGTGGGCGGCGCGGTTAACGGAGAAGGTTCATTAAAAGTTATTATTAAAAAAACCGGCGATGAAACTTACCTATCAAAAGTTATTAAGCTGGTTAAAGAAGCTCAAGAAAGTAAATCCAAGACTCAAAACCTTGCCAACAAAGCAGCATTATGGTTAACCATAATTGCACTTTCCGCAGGCGCAATTACCTTTATTACATGGTTTGTTATTATTGGTGATGATTTTAATTTTGCATTAACCCGCACGGTTACTGTTATGGTAATTACATGCCCTCATGCACTCGGTTTGGCAATTCCTCTTGTTGTTGCAGTATCAACCGCACTTTCTGCAAAGAACGGTTTGCTAATCCGGAATAGAAACGCATTTGAAAAAGCTCGCAATATCACAACAATAATTTTTGATAAAACCGGTACACTTACAAAAGGTGAATTCGGCGTCGATAAAGTTATTGTAATGAATGATGACTTTAATAAAGAAGAAATATTAAAAATTGCAGCAACTATTGAAAAAGAAAGCGAACATCCAATCGGTAAAGGAATTTTGAAAAGTGTAGATGAGACTTATGATTTAGAAGATTTCAACTCTATAAAAGGAAAAGGTGCAGAAGGCAAAGTAAAAGGCAAAAGCGTTAAAGTAGTATCACCCGGTTACTTAAAAGAAAATGGTATCGACTACGGTAAAAAAGATGAAGTTGACGAACTCAATTCTAAAGGAAGTACTGTGGTATTCGTGCTGCAAGAGAATAAGTTGATCGGTGCAATCGGCATGAAAGATGTAGTTCGTGAAGAATCTAAAAAAGCTATTGCCGCTTTAAAAGAAATGAATATAAAACCAATCATGCTTACCGGAGATAACGAAAAAGTTGCAAAGTCTGTTGCCGATGAAATAGGAATCGAAGAATATTTCGCGGAAGTTCTTCCCGATAAAAAATCGGAAAAAGTTAAAGAAGTTCAGGGCAAAGGAAAAATTGTTGCAATGACCGGCGACGGTGTAAACGATGCTCCCGCTCTCGCTCAAGCCGATGTTGGAATTGCAATCGGTTCAGGGACCGATGTTGCCGCCGAGACAGCAGATATTATTCTAGTAAAAAGTAATCCTTTAGATGTGGTTAAAATGATAAAGTTTTCTAAAGCTACTTACAGTAAAATGATACAAAATTTAATTTGGGCAACCGGCTACAATGCTTTTGCTATTCCTCTCGCAGCAGGAGTTTTAGCAGGTGTCGGAATTGTACTTAGCCCGGCTGTCGGTGCGGTATTAATGTCTTTAAGTACTGTAATTGTGGCTGTAAATGCAAAGCTTTTAAAAGTGTAGTTACCAGTATTGAGCTAATTACAAGAATATACTGAATAACTTACGTTGGGTAAAACGTATGGAATACTGAAAAAAGGGATGATGGAATGTTGTCTTTAAAGGTTTCCATTTATTCCATTATTCCAATTTTCCATTATTCCTCCAGAGGAGTTCCTATGGAACAATACTCCAACATTCCGAGAACTGATTAACCGGAATTTATAGTATTTTACAAATTGCACGTCAATTCTTGCACAATTATATTTTCTTTGTTATCAATACCAACAATTCATTAACTATATTTGTACTCTCTAAAAACAGCTTTCATAAAATTAATTTAGTAATCGTATGGCAAAAGAAGTAAGCGAAGTAATATTAACAGCCAAAGAGCTGGAAGTTCACTTCGGGGAAAATGTAATTCTCGATAAAGCTTCACTCAGCGTTCACGAAGGTGATAGAATTGGATTGATTGGTAGAAATGGTGCCGGTAAATCGACTTTCTTAAAAATAATTTCGGGATTGCTTCTTCCTGATACCGGAGAAGTAACAAAGAAAAAAGGTCTTAATGTTAGTTTTCTTTCACAAGAATTTACACTTGATGAGAACAAAACAGTTTATGAAAATATTTTAAGCGGTGCTCAAAACGAATTAGAACTTTTGAATAAATACGACAATACTCCGCTCGATTCTCCCGACAAACACTTGTTAGAAGAAATTATAACTCGTCGCGATTCATGGAATCTTGATAAACGAATAGATTACTTGATCAAGACATTGGATGCGCCGGGAAAAGCAAATAAAATAACACTGCTTTCCGGCGGTGAAAAACGTAGAATAGCTATGTGCCGTGCACTTATATCGAATCCCGATTTACTAATCCTCGATGAACCAACAAACCATCTCGACACAGAATCAATTGAATGGATAGAAGAATTTCTCGCTTCCTACAGTGGAACTTGTATATTCGTCACTCATGATCGTTATTTCTTAGATAGAATTGCAAATAGAATCGTTGAACTTTCGTCCGGCACTTTCTTTTCACATCAAGGCAACTATACGGAATACTTAATTAACAAATCCGAAAGACAACGTATTCAAGAAACCGAAGAGAGAAAACGACAAAGCTTTTTAAAACGCGAATTAGATTGGATGAGAACAGGACCGAAGGCAAGAAGAACAAAAGCGAAAAGCCGCATTGATAAATTTTACGAAGTTAAATCTGCGGGTAATAATGAAGTTGATCTTGAAGTAGACCTGATTATCCCCGGCAGAAAGGTTAGGTAAAAAAGTTGTTGAATTAAAAAATATCGGAATGAAATTCGATGACAAAACTCTTTTCGAAGGATTCAGTCACAATTTTCAACCAGGTAAAAATATTGGCATCGTTGGTCGGAATGGAACCGGTAAAACTACTTTACTAAAACTGATACTTGGTGAACTCCAACCGTATATGGGAAAAATTGAAATCGGAGAAACAACTAAGTTTAATTACATCGATCAATCTCGACTCCTGTTAAATGATAATGACACTGTGATTGAAGCAATCGGAGAAAAAAGTGATGTGATTATGTTTGGGAATCAGCAGATTTCAATTTGGTCTTACTTAAAAAGATTCCTTTTTACAGATGATAGAATAAACACATTTGTCGGAAGATTATCCGGCGGAGAAAAAAGCAGACTCACGCTTGCAAAGATCTTAAGCAAAGGCGGTAATTTTATAATGCTTGACGAACCAACAAATGATTTGGACCTACCGACTTTACGAATTTTAGAAGAAGCGCTCATCGGCTTTGAAGGTTGTGTTTTAATTGTAAGTCACGATAGATATTTCTTAAACCGTGTCTGTGACGGTATAATCGCATTCGAAGGGAACGGCGAGATCTTTTACAGCGAAGGCAACTATGATTATTATGTTGAAAAAAGAAAAGAACGCAAAGTTGATGTAGGATTATCAAAATCCAAAAAAGAAAAACAAGACACAAGAAAAAAACCGAAACAAAAAAAATTAAGTTATAAAGATGCGTTAGAGCTTGAACAGATCGAAGAAAAAATTGCTGCTGCCGAAGATGAGGTAACAGAAATAGAAGCGTTATTCTCCTCTCCCGATTTTTACGAAAAGCATTCCGAAAAGCTAAATGAATTGAATAAAAATTTAGAAAGCACTAAAGAAAACCTTGAGCAGTTATATGCAAGATGGACGCAGCTCGAGGAGTTAAAAGAAGAACTCAAAAAAAATGGGAGCTGAACTTAGCTCCCAATTAATTATTTATTCTGTTCATCAACTTTGCAAGTTGAAATTCCGAACGGTAAATATAAACCGCATCTTCCCACCAGTCCGGTTATTATCAATACTGCACCAAGAATTAATCCGATTATCCCTAGCGTAGTTTCTAAATAAATAATACCGAGCACCGCAAGTACCACGCCAAGTATCAATCTAATTATTTTATCGGTAGAACCAACATTCTTTTGCATACTTCCTCCTATAGGATTTATTGATTTGATGCTGCCGGTTACAAAAGGATTCTCATCTAAAACCATATTTTGAAACGTGCGAAATTGCCAGTAAAATAACAGCCAGTGTATTTGCATAAGCAAGATATTTTCCGAACTCACCTAGGTCATAATTCGGCAGAAAGTTCCTTCTTGCAATAATATAGTTTTTCAATTCTGTCTTTAGCTGTAGCAAGCTCCGGCGATTATTTTCTGGTTCATAAAAGGAAAGTTTCATTGGTTCATCAAGAGGAACATTATAACTGCTCTGCCCCAAAAACAATCTATTATTTATTAGTACTTTTAGGTCGTGACTCAGATAAACTCGCTCTGATTTAATTTTCGATGAATCATCTCCGGTTTGTTGTTGATATGCAAATAATACCGTTTTTGATGACGAGCAAAGTACAAAAGAAAGAATTGAAATTGTTTTGAAAAAATTAATTATCTTAAGTGTTAATTTATTCGTATTCATCATGAATCAAAATAGTGAAATTTTGAAAAACTCACAGAAATATTTTAGCTGGATAATAAATAAACCAATTGCTCATCGTGGTCTTCACAACTTAAACGGGACACCCGAAAATTCAATTTCTGCTTTTGAAAAAGCAATAGAATTAAATATCCCGATTGAACTGGATCTTAAATTAACCAAAAGACGAAAAACTTATAGTTTTTCATGATGAAAATTTCACTAGGATGACCGGATACAATGCCGATGTCAATGTCACAAGTTGGGACGATGTAAAAGAATTAAAATTACGAGGGACTAATGAGGAAATTCCATTATTCAAGGATGTTCTTGAATTAGTTAGAAATAGAGTTCCATTACTAATAGAATTAAAAAACTTTGGTCGCGCCGGTAAATTTGAACAGATCGTCAAAGAAACTTTGAAGAAATATGATGGTGAATACGCTATTCAATCTTTTAATCCTCTCTCAATCAGATGGTTGAAAATAAACGCTCCGGAAATATTACGCGGTCAAATTGCTTCCCGCTTTAGAGATGAACAAATTCCACGGCGCTATAAATATCTTTTGAAAAATCTCACTTTTAATTTATCTACTAAACCAGATTTTATTAACTATAATATTGATGATCTCCCCTATCTTCCGGTCGGACTTTTAAGAAAACAAGGTATTCCCGTACTCGGCTGGACTGTTAAAAATGAATCTCAATTAGAAAAAGCCAAACTGCTTTGTGATAATTTTGTATTCGAAGATTTAGAACCTACTAAAATAATCTAGTAAAAAAATCATTTCTACCTACTGAATCCTTTTTGAATTTAGTACATCTTACCAATAAAGAAATTTGATTCGAAATAACTATCAAAAATAATGGAGTAGCAATGACTGAACATTTAACAAAAGAAACTTTCCTCGAAAAAGTTTTCAATTACGAACAAAATAAAGAATGGAATTTTGAAGGTGATAAACCTTGTGTTATCGATTTTTATGCTGATTGGTGCGGGCCATGTAAAATGGTATCACCTATATTGGAAGAACTTTCCGAAGAATATGAAGGAAAGATTAACGTATATAAAATTGATACAGAATCCGAGCAGGAATTAGCAGCAGCATTTGGCATCAGAAGTATTCCTTCAATACTTTTTTGCCCAAAAGATGAAACAACCGCAAATGGCGCAAGGCGCTTTACCAAAAGATGCTCTTAAAGAAGCTATTGATAAAGTATTATTAAAAGAAGAAGCAGTTAATTAAATTTAACGTGAAATTTCTTCTTGTTTGGGGGAAAGAAACCCGTCTAATTTAGGCGGGTTTTTATTTTAAATTGTTTTGACTTGAAATAATCATTCAAAATGCTATTTTAGAATCTGAAAACTAACTTTAGCAACATTACAGGCATTCCTCGTAAAAATAGAAACAACTGCATAGTGGCCAAAAATTATGTTTCATTTTAAGAGTCATTTTTGTTATATTTAGTGTTTTCAAATTTTGAAACTACCGCAAGGAGTCCTCATTAACTCACTCGGGAACAAAGAAAGAATTTATTTGTTTGTAGAAACAACAATAACACTATTTCACAACTCAAAAAAGGAGAGGTGAAGATTGAAAATTACCAAACAATTTACTAATCGTGAGAGTAAATCATTAGATCAGTACCTTCAAGAAATTGGAAAGGTTGATCTTCTTACTCCCGATGAAGAAATTGACCTAGCAATCAAAATAAAAAAAGGTGACGATAGAGCGCTAGAAAAATTAGTTAAAGCTAATTTGAGATTTGTTGTTAGTGTTGCTAAGCAATACCAAAACCAAGGATTACCCCTTGTTGATTTAATAAATGAAGGTAACTTGGGGCTAATAAAAGCCGGTCGAAGATTTGATGAAACACGCGAATTTAAATTCATCTCTTATGCTGTTTGGTGGATTCGTCAATCAATAATGCAGGCAATTGCGGAACAATCCAGAATTGTCAGATTACCGCTCAATAGAGTTGGAGCTTTAACAAAAGTCGGTAAGACCGCCTCTAGGCTCGAACAAGATTTTGAACGAAATGCTAGTCCCGAAGAAATTGCAAAAGAATTAGATATGGAGGTCGAGGAAGTTGCCGCGGCAATGCAAATGGCGGGCAGACATATTTCAATGGACGCTCCTTTCTCACAGAGTGATGACGGCAAAAATAGTTTGTTGGATGTTCTTGCTAATACAGAACAACCAAATCCTGATCATACATTGAACGATGAATCATTAAAGAATGATATTGAACGTTCACTCTCAACTTTAACTGAAAGAGAAGCTGAAGTTGTAAGATTATACTTTGGATTAAATTCCGAACATCCGGCAACTTTGGAAGAAATAGGCGAAAGATTAAATCTAACTCGTGAAAGAGTACGGCAGATTAAAGAAAAAGCTTTACAACGATTGCGTCATGCATCTCGAAGTAAAGCTCTCAAAGCTTATTTAGGATAAAAAGAAACCCCGATTTTAAGTCGGGGTTTTTTGTTTTTACTGTCTTATTTTTTCAAAGTGGATTTAGCTTCTTCCATCAATTCCTCAACACGTTTTCTTCCGTCTTCAACTATCTCTTCAGCTCTATCACGACTTTGATGTGCATACTTAACTACATCATCAACAAGTTCATCTGATTTTCGTTGAATTTTCTTACGTGTTCTTTTCCCGCTATCGGGCGCATAAAGAATTCCTAATACAGATCCAATGATGCCACCGAGAATTAAACCGCTAGTAAAAAATCCAAATTTTTCATTTCCATTTTCCATCTTATACCTCTATTATTTGTTCAACAAATTCAATTTTTCTGCCACTTCAGCGGCGCAATTTGAAATTATATTAGCAGTATCCTTATCGTTTGTTGCTTTATTATAAGTTTCTGCTAATTTGTTCAGAGTCTGATAAACAAAAATATTCATATCGTCAATCAGCATCTGTTTTGTCCATAGATCAATCCCTAAAGTGTTTTTTGTTTGATTATCCCATAAAGAGATAAGCATTGCTTCACAGTTTTGAGGATCACCTCCTTTCGAATCTGTTGCATTCCAGTCAATTTTGGAAGGCATTTGATCATGATCTAAATTAATTCTGAAATTAATCTCTGCTTGTCGCCCCATTTTTACCTAATTAAGTTTATGATATGAATACAGATCTTATTTCTTTGCCCTTCTCTACCTTGCCTGTATTATTATATATACAAATTTTTTTAAAAAGAACCAATAATTAATTGCAATAAATTGGATTCATACTCATTATATCCACATTTTTGCTATATTTTGATAAGAAAATACGAGTTATAATAATGAGTCAATTAGAAAAATATTTCAATTTATATAAAGGAAATACAATCGGGAATGATATTTGTTTCAATACTCCTTATGGCAAACAAAATCTTATTTATGCCGATTGGATTGCCAGCGGTAGATTGTATAAACCAATTGAAGAGAAATTATTAAATGATTTTCTACCCTAGTGTCGGCAACACACATTCCGAATCAAGTTTCACCGGCACCTCAATGACCTTTGCTTATCATCATGCAAAAGAGATTATTAAGAATCATGTTAACGCTGCAGAAGATGACGTCATAATAACTCAAGGCACCGGTATGACCGGAATGGTTAACAAACTCCAAAGAATTTTAGGTCTGCGTGTATGCGAGCAGCTTGAGGAATACCTAAATTTTCCTAAGGAAGATAAACCGGTTGTTTTTATTACGCACATGGAACATCATTCCAATCATACTTCTTGGTTAGAAACAATTGCCGATGTAGTTATAATCGAACCCGATGAAAGAAGTTACATTGACTTGAAGCATTTAGAGGAGCAGCTAGAAGTTTATAAAGATAGGAAACTCAAAATAGGTTCGTTTACTGCCGCTTCCAATGTAACCGGTGTGCAAACCGACTATCATCAAATGGCAAAAATAATGCACCAACACGGCGGATTCTGTTTTATCGATTTCGCCGCAGCTGCTCCTTATGTTGATATTAATATGCATCCAGATGATCCCGAAGAAAACCTTGATGCAATTTTCTTTTCACCACATAAATTTTTAGGTGGACCTGGAACTTCAGGAGTTTTGGTTTTTAATTCTTCTCTCTACAAAACAAAAATTCCAGATCATCCCGGCGGCGGAACAGTTGATTGGACAAATCCTTGGGGCGAACACAAATACATTAATGATATTGAAGCACGTGAAGATGGTGGGACTTCCGGTTTTCTTCAAACCATCAAGACTGCTTTAGCAATTAAATTAAAAGAAGAAATGGGAACTAAAAATATTTTAGAACGTGAACGCGAATTATTAAAAATTGCCTTTGAAGAATTCCATAAAATGCCAAGCGTTCATTTACTTGCACCAGAGTTTGAAGATAGACTTGGAGTTATATCTTTTTATGTTGAAGACATTCACTACAACTTGATGGTAAAATTATTAAATGATCGTTTCGGAATTCAAGTAAGAGGCGGATGTTCCTGTGCAGGCACATATGGGCACTATTTACTCCACGTCGATCCCACCCGTTCAAAAAGAATAACTGATAAAATTAACAAAGGCGACCTCTCCGAAAAACCGGGCTGGGTTCGTTTATCGCTGCATCCGACTATGACTAACGAAGAATCATATTTTATCTTGAATGCAATTAAAGAAATAATTGATAACATTTCTGATTGGGAGAAAGACTATACTTATTCTTCAACAACAAATGAATATTATCACGTTTCCGGGAATAATGAACACAAGATAATTGAAAGCTGGTTTGAGTTGTAAGCTAAAGATCCCGAGATTTCAAAATCCGGGAGAAAATCCCGATACTCAAATAAATTAGTGCTTGACAAAAAAGGAATTATTTCTCTATCTTTGCAGTCAACATGATGAAGAATAAAAATACATATCTCGGTTTTACTTGGGCTTGGTTTTGGTTTAATAAAAACTTCGGAAGTTCTGTGTAAAACTGAGCAAATAAAAATTTTAATAACCCTTCTCAGTCCAGCACTGGGAAGGGTTTTTTGTTATATGGACAGCAGTTTGGATAAAGAATTAAAGTTCGTTCTAAATTTTATGAATTCAATAAAATACGAACTAGAACTAACCCCCTATCCCCTTCTCTTTGTAAGAGAAGGGGAACTAAAGGGGGATGAGTTATAAGAAATGCTGATTAAAAGAAAGTTGCTTTTCAATTTGTATTTGATTTAAAGTCATCATTGCCTCATTAAAGTTATAGTAAGATAGATATAGTTTGGACACAAAATGACATTTGAAAAATTCAAAATACTTGCACAAAAGCACAATGTAGTTCCGGTTTATAAAAGAATCACAGCAGATTTACTTACGCCGGTATTAGCATATATAAAACTTCGTTCATTCAGTGAATCGTCCTTCCTTCTTGAATCGGTTGAAGGTATCGGTCGGCTTGCACGTTATTCATTTATCGGGAGAAATCCTCACCAAATAATTTCAAACAAAGGAAGTGAATTAACTATTACTACCCGGATAAAATCGAAACTAGTAAAGAAAACATTCTTGATTATTTACAATCGCTTATAAAAAAATACAATTGTGCAAAAATTGATGACTTACCAGATTTCAGCGGCGGAATTGTCGGTTACTTCGGTTATGAAAACATTGCATTGATTGAGGACGTCCTAAAATTCACCGGCGAAAAAGATTTTGATTCGCCCGATTCGATCTTCGGAATTTATAAAAACATAGTTGCCTTCGATCATTATAAACATCAGATAATTTTAATCAGTAATGTATTTGTTGAAGATGATACAAACATCGAAAAATTCGTACAAAGAAGCTAATCAAGAAATTGAGATTCTTCATAAACAATTATTAAAACCGGTTCACTATTCCGAATCATTCAAAATAATAAATGAATCAAACTCCGAAGAAGGTAAATCAGAATTCGAAAAATTAGTCACCAAAGCAAAAGAAAATATTTACAACGGTGATGTATTTCAAATAGTTCTTTCAAAAAGATTTAATGCAGAATATGAAGGCGACTTGCTGAATGTTTACCGCGCACTTCGAATAATTAATCCTTCACCGTATATGTATTTTATGGAATTACCGGACTCGAAAGTTGTAATCGGAACATCACCGGAAGATTTGTTAAAAGTAAAAAACAGAACAGCAGAAATTTTACCAATTGCCGGTACACGCAAGCGAGGCAAAACTGTTGAAGAGGATATCGAATTAGAAAAAGATTTACTTTCAGATCCGAAAGAAATTGCAGAACATACAATGCTGGTTGACCTTGCACGAAATGATCTCGGCAGAGTCTGCGATTACGGTTCAATTAAAATCACAGAAGATATGAAAGTAAACCGCTTCTCTCACGTTATGCATATTGTTTCGAGGGTAGCGGGTGAATTGCAAAAGGATAAAGACTGTATCGATGCACTCAAAGCAAGCTTTCCCGCCGGGACAGTTACCGGTGCACCAAAAATTAGAGCAATGCAATTAATTAATGAATACGAAAATTTAATTCGCAACGTCTATGCCGGTGCAGTCGGCTATATAGATTTTAACGGAAATCTCGATTTGTGCATTGCTATCAGAACACTCTTTTCAAAAGGTTCAAAAATTTATTGGCAAGCCGGCGCCGGGATTGTAGCAGACAGCATACCCGAAAATGAATTCTATGAGATTCAAAATAAATCAGCCGCATTAAAAAAAGCATTAAAGTTTGCAGAGGACTTGGATGAAGATATTAGTAATTGATAATTACGATTCATTTACTTTCAATCTAGTGCAGCTTATTGGAAGTTTTACGAATGATATTATCGTAAAACGAAACGATAAGACTACTGTGGATGAAATTCGAAAAATGAATATCCCTAAAATCGTAATCTCCCCCGGTCCGGGCAAACCTGAAGATTCAAAAGTATCTCTTGATGTTGTAAGAGATTTAGGCAAAGAAATCCCGATACTTGGTGTATGTCTCGGTCATCAAGCAATCGGGATTACTTTCGACGGTGAAGTAACTAACGCACCGACTCTGATGCACGGCAAAACTTCAACAATCATTCACGATAATCAAAATATATATAAAAACATCCCGCAGAATTTTGAAGCCGGACGTTATCATTCGCTTGTATTAAAAAATGATTCTTTTTCAGACAAACTTGTAGTTACTTCACATACAAACGATAATGTAATAATGGGAATTCGACATAGAGAATATCCAATAGAGGGAATACAATTTCATCCTGAATCGGTTTTAACTCCTCAAGGTTATAACTTAATTAAAAATTGGTTGGAAATATGAAAGTAGAATTAGAAAAAGTAATCGATGGACATAACTTAACATTCGATGAAGCATACAATGTTATGTACTCAATTATGAGCGGTAATGAAAACAATTCTAAAATTGCATCGCTCTTAACGGCACTTAAAATAAAAGGTGAAACTTCCGAAGAAGTCGCCGGATTTGTTAAAGCAATGAGAGAAAAAGTCATCAAGGTAAAATGTGAAGATGAGACGAGTAATTGATGTTTGCGGTACGGGCGGCGATGGTTCAGGTACGTTTAATATTTCGACAGCCGTTTCATTTGTTGTTGCCGGTGCCGGAGTGAAAGTTGCAAAACATGGTAATCGATCAATCTCAAGTAAAAGCGGAAGTTCTGATGTATTGCACGAACTTGGAGTTGATGTTCAACTAAATCCCGAATTTTCAGAAAGAGCTTTAAATGAAATTGGCATTGCATTTTTGTTTGCACCTCTTATATCATCCGGCTATGAAGCACGTTGCACCTATTAGAAAAGAATTAGAGTTCCGATCGATATTTAACATACTCGGTCCGCTTACCAATCCCGCCGGTGTTAAGACGTCAATTGATAGGAACATTCAGTGACGATGTTGCTAGAGTTGATGACCGATGCAATCAGAGTTACTTGGAGATGGAAAACGTGTAGCATTTCTCTGCACAAGTAATGCGATTTGATGAAATAACGCTAACCACATCCGACTAAAGTTTATGAAGTTAACCGCGATCAACTCGATGTACTTCTATTCATTGACAAACGACAGATTTCAGCTATCCCTCAATTAAATCTAGAACAATTACAAGGCGGTTCGGCAAAAGAGAACGCACAAATTATTCATGATGTTTTCTCGAGTAAATATAAAGGTGCCCCTTACGAAGTTGTTATTGCTAATGCCGCAATGGCGTTAAAAACTTCGGGAATATCGAATGATTTGGTTGAATGTAAACAAGATAGCAGAAGAGTCGATTGATTCCGGTTCAACGCTAAACAAGTTAAATGAACTAAAAGAATTCGGTGAGAAATATAAATGACAATTCTCGAAGAAATAGTTGAAGTGAAAAAAGAAGAAGTGAAAAAACTCCGAAAAGATTTTTCACTTTCACGATTTTCCGATTATGATTTTTTTGAAAGTGATACGCTCAGTCTTTATAAAAACATTTCGTCTGACAATAATCTATCTATCATTGCAGAAATAAAAAAAGCTTCTCCATCAAAAGGTATAATTCGAGAGGATTTTAATCACTTAGACATTGCAAAAATATATTTTGAAAATGAAGTAAGCCGGAATTTCAGTTTTAACCGATAAAAACTTTTTCAAAGGATCAATTGAATACTTAAACGACATTGCAAAAATAAAAACCGCTCCACTTCTCAGAAAAGATTTTATTTTTGACGAATACCAAGTTTATCAAGCCAAAGCAAACGGCGCTGATGCTATTCTTTTGATTTGTGAGATTTTATCCGAAGAACAGGTAAAAGAATTAACATATGCTGCAAGTGAATTAGATTTAGAAGTTCTACTTGAACTTCATTCTGTAGAACAATTAAATAAAGTCAATTTCGAATTGCATAAAATTGTCGGGATAAATAACCGTGACCTAAAAACTTTCGAAGTTGATATCAATAAATCAATTGAAATATCAAGACTAATACCGGAAAATGTTTGTATTGTCGGCGAGAGTGGGTTTAGTGATAAAACATCTGTTGATAAAGTTAAGAATGAGAAAATCGATGCACTCTTAGTCGGAGAACATTTTATGCGCGCAAAAAATATTTCCACTGAACTAAAAATATTCAAAGAATGGTGCAGTCGTGAAAGTTAAGGTGTGCGGTATCACAAATATAGACGATGCAAAAATCTGCGTTGACTACGGTGCTGATGCACTTGGGTTCATTTTTTATAAAAATAGTAAAAGGTACATCGAACTCGATAAAGCAAAAAAGATAATTGATTCAATCCCCTTCTTTGTTTAAAGTCGGTGTTTTCGTGAACGAAGATGTTGATAGAGTTAATCAAATCGCAAATGAGCTTAAGCTTAATGCTGTTCAGCTTCACGGTGATGAAGATTTAGAGTATTGTGAAAAAATAAAGTGCCCTGTTATTAAAGCAATTCGAGTTGACGAAAATTTGAATGATAATCTTAAAAAATTTTCAAATTATATAATTCTACTCGACTCAAAAGATACAAAAGAATACGGCGGTACAGGACAAAAATTTAATTGGAATCTCATTCCAAAAAGTTCAAGAAACAAAATCATATTAGCCGGCGGAGTTTCGGAAGATAATATTGATGAAATTTATCACAGTATTAATCCGCAGGCAGTTGATCTTTCTTCTTCACTTGAAATAGAACCGGGAATTAAAGATCACGAAAAAGTGAAATCATTCTTTAAAAAGTAAATAAGCTAAACGAATAGAATGCAGATGACCACGCCAGAGTCGGGCAGGCACTGAAAAAACAGATCATCGCTGATTTTTATCTGTGTGAATCCATTGTTTCAGCGTCATCTGTGTTCTATTTAATACAAAATAAATAAATCGGTCATTAACAAACTAAGGAATTATCAATGTTGGTAGTAATGGATTTGAATGCACCGCGTGAAGACATCGAAAAAGTAAAACAAAAAATTAAGCTGTTGGATTGCACGCCGCACGAAATTCCGGGTGCAACAAAACTTGCAATCGGTATTACCGGTCCGACTAGTAAATTAAAAAAAGAGGATTTCCAATTGATGCCTTCGGTTGAAGATGTTGTTAGAGTAACAAAAAAATATAAACTCGTCTCTCGAATGATGAAGAGTGAGGATACAATTATAGATTTTGGCGATAATTCAATCGGAGGGAAACAGTTGCAAATCATCGCCGGGCCCTGCTCGGTTGAATCACGCGATCAAATTTTTGAGATCGCAGAGATTCTTAAAGAAATGGGTATTAACTTTTTACGTGCCGGTGCGTACAAACCTCGTTCAAGTCCATATTCATTTCAAGGATTGAAGGAAGAAGGATTGAAGTATCTCGAAGAAGTAAAAAAAGAATTCGACTTAAAAATTGTTACAGAACTTCTTAATCAACATACTGTCGATGCTGTTGCTGAAGTTGCCGATATCATTCAACTAGGTGCGCGGAATATGATGAACTTCACCTTGCTTGAAGAAGCTGGTAAAACACAAAAACCAATTTTACTAAAACGTGGTATGTCCGCAACTGTTGAGGATTTACTTCTAAGCGCTGAGTATATCATCTCACAAAATAATTATAACATTATTTTATGCGAACGCGGAATTCGAACTTTCGAAACCGCAACTCGAAACACGCTTGACTTAAACGCTGTTCCGGTTCTCAAAAAAGAAAGTCATTTGCCTGTATTCGTCGATCCATCTCACGGTGTAGGAATATGGGATAAAATTCCGCCGATGGCTTTAGCTTCCATCGCTGCGGGCGCTAGATGGATTAATGATCGAAGTTCATCAACGACCCGATGAGGCATTATCGGATGGTTACCAATCACTCGATCCGAAAAGATTTAAAACATTACTAGCTAAAATAAAAGAACTCGCTCCGATTGTCGGAAAGGAGTTAATATAATGGATGAACAAAAAACAAAATATACTTACCCAAACGAAAAAGGAAAGTACGGTACTTACGGTGGTAAATTCGTTCCCGAAACTTTAATGACCGCCTTATATGAATTGGAAAATACATACAAAGAGTTAAGAACAGATAATAACTTTTTAACTGAACTCAAAGAAATTCAAAGAGATTACAACGGTCGACCCACTCCCCTTACCTACGCAAAAAGGTTAACCGAACATTTCGATAAAGGCAAAATTTATTTGAAGCGCGAAGATCTTTGTCACACCGGTGCGCATAAAATGAATAATGCACTTGGACAAATTCTTTTAGCAAAAAAGTTAGGAAAGAAAAGAATCATTGCAGAAACCGGTGCGGGACAGCACGGTGTTGCAACAGCAACAGTCTGCGCAAAGTTTGGATTAGAGTGTATTGTTTATATGGGCGAAGTTGATGTTGAGCGCCAAAGTTTGAATGTGTTTAGAATGAAATTGCTAGGTGCTGAAGTTAGAACTGTTAAGTCGGGAAGCAGAACTTTGAAAGATGCAACAAATGAAGCCATTCGTGATTGGGTGACAAACGTAAACGATACTCATTACATAATCGGTTCTGTAGTCGGTCCTCACCCTTATCCGATGATTGTGCGTGATTTTCAATCCGTGATTGGCGAGGAAACTAAACAGCAGTTACATGAAAAAGAAAATAAATTACCGACTCACATTCTCGCTTGTGTCGGTGGCGGTTCAAATGCAATTGGGATTTTTTATCCTTTTGTAAATGACGAATCGGTTAAATTAATCGGCGTTGAAGCAGAGGGCTACGGAATCGAATCGGGTAAACATTGTGCAACGCTGACTGTCGGATCTCAAGGAATTTTTCAAGGAATGCAGACTTATCTTCTGCAGGATGAAAACGGGCAGATATCTGAAGTACATTCAATTTCCGCCGGATTGGATTATCCCGGAGTCGGGCCGGAACATGCATTATTAAAAGATATCAAACGTGCAGAATATTATTCTGTTACAGATGAAGAAGCACTTGAAGGAATTAAACTGCTGACAAAAACCGAAGGAATTCTCCCCGCACTCGAAACCGCTCACGCTGTTGCTTACCTAAATGAGTTAATGCCCAATACCAACAAAGATGATATCGTTGTGGTAAATGTAAGCGGTCGCGGTGATAAGGATATCAACACTATTATGAAAAATATCGGTGAAGAAAAATGATACGAGAAACAATCGAAAAACTTAACTCGAATAATCAAAAAGCATTATCAATCTATCTAACTGCAGGATATCCGAAAGTTGATTCTTTTGTGGACTTAGTATGCAAAGTTTACGATGCCGGAGCAGATTTGATTGAACTTGGTATTCCTTTCAGCGATCCCCTCGCTGATGGACCTGTAATTCAGAAAGCATCCGAAGCTGCTTTGGCAGACGGTGTTTCACTTAGCTCAACTCTTGAGATGACAGCAAAAATAAAAGAACGAGTTGATAAACCGCTGATACTTATGGGTTATTCTAATCCAATTATGCGATATGGAATTGATAAATTTATTAAAGATGCAAAGGAAGCAAAAGTTGATGGATTAATTGTCCCCGATATACCGCTTGAGGAATATGAAGATTTCTTCACGGATAAATTCAAAGATTTTGAGATCGTGCTGCTCACAACTCCAACTTCGGCCAAAGATCGAATAAAGAAAATTGATGAATTAAGTTCAGGTTTTGTTTATTGCGTAAGTGTGACCGGCACAACCGGTGTCCGTAATAAATTCGGAGATGAAGTAAAACAAAATCTCGAAAGAACATACAACATCATTTCGAAAAATAAAATGATGCTTGGATTTGGAATTTCATCACCTGAGAATATAAATGAATACAGAAATTATACTGACGGATTTATTGTTGGAAGTGCAGTAATTAAATCACTTGGTGAAGATGATGTAAAGTTTACAAACTACATTGAAATTGATAGGTGAACTTTCTGAAGCCTGTAAAGATGATTCCCTCTAGATGGGGCCAAAGCCCAGATATTTTTAGACTTCGTTCTCCGTTGGCTAAAGCAAACGGTAATATAAAAAATCAAATTAAGCTTTATTGCCGATAGATTAAACAAAATTAATATAGGGGCTTTAGCCCAATTTCCAACTATTAATGTAGCTATCCGAAGGGACTCACTATGTGAAAGACCAGAGAGTTTCTGTGTTTCTCTTTCTAGGGCGGGTTCATCAAGTTTCTGCATCTAAGAGTAGAGCACTTCTCCGGTTTGCAAGATTTCTTTTACAAATGGATTTGTTTGTTCAAATTCTGAAATAATAAAAGGATGTGGTTCAATATTTTCAGCGAATTCTCTAGCATATCTCATAAGTACTAGACGAGTATTAAATCTATCTCCCAAGAATTTCTTCAAAACAACTGCAAGATCAATATCACTATATTCATCCTGTTCATTTTGGGCATATGAACCAAATAAGAATACTTTTTCTACAGGTATTTCTGCATTAATAAGATTCTCGTAATATTCTTTAATTATTTTTTATTTCTTCACTTGTTCTAACAGCCATAATCGCAATTCTTTTATTTGATTTATATGTTCTGAAGTAAATTTATAATCACATTTTTTATAAAATTCATTTTTATAATCGGGATATCTTGCTTCTATGTTGAATGATGTAATTACATCCAAAAGATCCTTTTGATCTTCATCTAATTCTAGAAGAGTCGCATCAGCTAATTTATTTAGGTTGTGAATCTTCGGCACTACTTCTTGATTATTCTTTACAATCAGTGACTTCAATAATTTTTCTATCACTAAATGACCAATGAAAAGCGACCACACATAATCTTTTGATTCAAAAAGATTATTCATCGCTTTGTAATCAATTTCGGATGCCTCCAGCCAATATTTTACTAGTTCTTCTTTATTCATAATCAAGTTTTAATCAAATATACCTACTAAAATTTAATGTAGCAATCAAGTTCTAAGTTTCAACAAGTGCACAAATCTCCGGATAAAAAAGAGAAAAAGTACTCGGGCTTTTCCCGAAGGGATCACTTTGTGAAGCCCCATTTTATTACGCCAAAGCGACAAAGAAAATATAAAATATAATGAATGTTGTTTATCAGCTATTGGTTATGACGCTTTTGTAATTCGTAGATAACATCATTTAACGATACTTCTTTTTCATTCAACATAACAAGTAAATGAAAAAGTAAATCTGCTGATTCGTTTATTATCTCTTCCCTATCATTATTCTTAGCGGCGATAACTGTTTCAATTGCTTCTTCGCCGACTTTTTGAATTATCCTATTTTCACCTTCTTTAAAAAGTTTTGTCGTGTATGAATTTTCGGGAAGTTTTTCTTTTCGATCTTTTATGAGTTGATCCAAATACTTGAGGAATTTGTAATTTTCTTTTTCAATTCCGAAGCAAGAATATTGATCCAAGTGACAAGTGTTTCCTTCCGGATTAGCTGAAATTAAAAGCGTGTCGTTATCACAGTCTAACTTGATATCAACCAAATTCAGATAGTTGCCTGAAGTCTCACCTTTCGTCCATAATCTTTTTTTGAGCGACTATAAAAAGTTACTTTCTTTTCATCAATTGTTTTTTCAACTGCTTCTTTATTCATGAACCCAAGCATTAGGACTTGCCCGGAAAAGTTATCCGTTACAATTGCCGGAACAAGTCCGTTCATTTTATCAAAATCAATTTTGTTTATATCAATCATTGATATTCCTCTTTAATATTTTATGGAACTTCTTTTCGATCTTTACGCCTTTGCGGTTATCATCTTAATCTGAATCATAACCGTCAAAGACGCTAAGGCTGCGAAGTATCCATCAAATTCTAACTTCAACTCTGTTTCCTTTTAAAATATTCCTTTAATTCACTAATCTCTAATTCTTGATAATGAAAAAGACTTGCAGCTAAGCATGCATCAACTTCAGCATTTTTAAATGCATCGAGAAAATGCTCTTTCGTACCTGCTCCACCCGAAGCTATAACCGGGATCGAGATCATTTTGTTTAACTTAGATAAAAACTCTAAATCGTAACCAGCTTTTTGTACCGTCTTTATCCATTGAAGTCAGAAGAATCTCTCCTGCTCCTCTTTCAAACGCTTCTTTGCACCATGCAAATCCTTCCAGTTCGGCTTCTTCTCTTCCACCTTTAATAAACACTTTATAATTTTCGTTTATCTTTTTTACGTCAATCGCAGCAACTATAGCTTGACTGCCGAAACGCCTCGAAGCTTCGTTAATTAGATTGGGATTCTTTACAAGGGAAGTGTTTAGCGAAACTTTATCTGCACCGGCTTTTAACAGCAAATCAATATCATTCAATTCAGTGATTCCACCTCCTACCGTAAAAGGGATACGAATTACCTTTGCAACATCCTTAACTAAATCAATTAATATTTTTCGTTTATCGGATGAAGCTGTTATATCAAGGAATACAAGTTCGTCCGCTCCTTCACGGTAATATCTTTCTGCAAGTTCAACTGCAGAGCCGGCATCGCGTAAGTTGACAAAGTTTGTTCCTTTCACTACACGACCGTCTTTAACATCTAAGCATGGTATTATTCTTTTGCTAAGCAAACTGTGCTAACTCCTCTAAAGTTATTTTGTTTTCGTAAAATGCTTTTCCAACAACTACTTGATTAATGCCTAATTTCTCTAATTCAGACAAATCATCAAATACACTAACTCCACCCGAAGCAATCAAATTAATGTTCGGAAATTCATTCAATAATTTTTGATACAAATTATAACTCGGCCCCTCAAGCATGCCATCTTTGCTGATATCAGTGCATAAAAAGTTATGGATTTTTTCTGTTTGCCATTTTTCAATATACTCGTCAATCGTAATATCTGTTGATTCAGTCCAACCGCTGACTTTTATTTTATTATTAAGTACATCAGCCGCGAATATAAACTTAGATCTGTCAAAAGCATCGATGAACTTCTTAACTTCTATTTCTTTCTTGACTGTAACAGAACCTAGAATGATGTAATCAACACCAACTTTGGTTAACAATTTTATATCATCTTCACTTCTAACACCGCCGCCGAATTCGATTTCGATTTCATACTTATCTTTAATTCTACTCAACAATTCCAAACATGTAAAAGAGCCGGTTTTTGAAGCATCTAAATCTACAATGTGAATCCTCTTAAAACCGGCATCATGGAATTGCCTGACAAGCTGCAAAGGGTCATCCGAATATTGCTTCACCGAATTGAAATCACCTTTGGTTAATCTAACCGCTTTATTGTCGATTATATCTATGGCTGGAATAACTAACATAATTCTATAAAATTCCTTAAAAGTTTTAGACCCGCTTCTCCCGATTTTTCAGGATGAAATTGAACACCATAAAAATTGTCTTTTTCCAGAGCGGAACAAAATTCAATGTCATGTTTGGCTGTGGCTATTGTTGAATCATTCTTGGGTATATAATATGAATGTGCAAAGTAGAAGTAAGTTTTATCATCAATATTATTGAATAACTTATTTTCCTTAATGATATCGACCATGTTCCAACCCATATGCGGAACTTTTACCTTTGTCTCATCAAACTTTTTTGCTTCGCCGTTAATAACTCCGAGACAATCAACATCACCCTCTTCGGAACGATCGCATAAAATATGCATACCCAGACAAATTCCTAGCATCGGCTTTTTAATAACTCGTAATAGCGAAAATAGATTTAACATGTGTAATTTTTTAACGGCAGATGATGCTTCACCAACTCCGGGAAATATTATTTTATCGGCTTTGCTAATTTCGTTTTCCCGATTAGTAATAATATGCTTAACATCAAGTTCATCCAGTGCGTTAGAAACAGATGCAGTATTTCCCGCTCCGTATTCAATTAATGCTATCATAGTCTTCCCTTCGTAGTTGGCAATTTATTTTCGCTTCTCTCATCAAACCGCACTGCTTCATTTAACGCTTTTGCAAATGATTTAAATATTGCTTCAATTTTATGATGATCATTTTTGCCCGATGCTTTAATAAATATATTCGATTTCATTCCAATCGTTAATCCTCTAAAGAATTCTTCAACTAATTCAGTTGGGAATTTACCAACTTCAGTTCTATTAAATTTTGCACGAAAGTTTAAATATGGTCTTCCGCTTATATCGATTGCCGTTTGAGCAATCGCGTCATCCATCGGAAGCATAAAACCAAATCTTTTTATTCCCTTTTTATCACCGAGCGCTTTTACTAAACATTCGCCTAAAGAAATTCCGGTATCCTCAACTGTATGATGATAATCAACCTTCAAATCACCTTTGACATTAATCATCATATCAATGTTTGAATGTTTGCTTAATTGTTCTACCATGTGATCAAAGAATCCGATGCCGGTATTTATTTTATATTTACCCGAACCGTCTAGATTGATTTTAATTTTCACACTTGTTTCATTTGTATTCCTAATGTGTTGAGCTGATCTGGCTTGAGATAGGATAAATTCAATTGCTTCTGAAATATTTTTATTTCTTCCTTTTCTTACCGACCAATATTTGCTTAGCTTTTACTTTTTGATTTTTCTTATCAGTTATAAAATAATTTGTTTGATAATCCCTCTGCGCTCCCCGATTCAAAATTAATTCCTTCCAGTTCCATTATTCTATGAATAATCGGATCAGAGAATGTTGGTGTTGGGTAAAGTAAAATTTTTAATCCACGACTAATAACTTTCTTTAAAAGAACTTATCATTCCCTTGGAAAGATCGGAGTGCAGATTTAATAAACTTTTATTTACTATTACTCTTGTCATAACACAGCTCGCAATTCTTGAATAAATTTTTGATTTTGGTCACGAGTTCCAACCGTGACTCTTAAACATCCTTCCAAATTCTTTTGATTCGATCTGTTTCTTATTATTACTTCTTTTTGGATCAAATTGTTATATACCTCATCAGCATTATCCACTTTAAACAATATAAAATTTGCATCAGAAGGATAGACAAGTTTAATACTTTCCATTGATTTTAATTCTACTGTAAGATAATCTCTTTCATTCTTTATTTTTTCTAAGATATCATTTTTTTGATCAATCCTATTCAATGATTTAAGAACAACATTTTCAGTCAATTTATTAATATTGTAAGGAGATTTAATATTCATCAATAACTTTACAACAAATGAATCCGCAACTGCCAAACCAAAACGAGCACCGGCTAATCCCCATGCTTTAGAAAAGGTTCGAAGTAGAACAATGTTGGAGTGTTTACTAATTTCATTCAACAATTCTCTCGCATCATAAAAGTCAATGTAAGCTTGGTCAACTACCACAATGCCATTGAAATTTTCAGATAGACGAATGATATCATTTTTATCGATAATGTTTGCCGTTGGATTATTGGGTGAACAGATAAAAATAATTTTTACCAAGCCGGATTTTTGCTGAAGAAATTGCTCAACATCAATTTGAAAATCATTGTTTAATTCAAAAGATATCGTTTCCACACCTTGAATATCACATACGACTTTATACATTCCGTAAGTTGGTTCAAAGAGTGCCGCTTTATCCTTTCCGGGTTCACAAAATATTCTAACTAATAAATCAATTATTTCATCGGAACCAACACCGCAAAAAATGTTTTCCGGATTAATTTTTAAGTAAGCACCAATACTTTGCCTTAGTTTTAGCTGTGTTGGATCGGGATATCTATTCAGCTCTAAATTATCATCGTCAATTACTGATCCAAAAGCATTTTCATTAGCGTCTAAAAGTAGTCCATTTATATGTTGACTCCGAGCAGATGTATATGGTTTCAGTTTAAGAATATTTGGTCTAACCAGTTTTTCTAAATCAATCATTTAATCTAACCTCCACTGCATTCGCATGTGCCTTGAGATTTTCCGCCTCTGCCATATCTATAACAGTTTTTCCGATATTATTAATTCCTTCTTTTGATAACGACTGGTATGTAATTCCTTTCATAAATGAAAGCAAATTTACACCGCTATAAGTTTTTGCATAACCATATGTTGGGAGAGAGTGATTTGTTCCGGAAGCATAATCTCCCACACTTTCCGGTGTGTAATTACCGAGGAAAACTGATCCGGCATTTTGAACTTGTTTCAAAACTGAGTCTGAATTTTTTATTTGCAGAATCAAATGTTCGGGTGCGTATTCATTGCTGAAATTAATTGCTTCATCAAGAGAATCACATTTAATAAGCAGCCCATTCCGACAGAGCATTTTTCTGCTAATCTCTTTACGAGGAAGACTCTTCAATTGCAGTTTTAATTCCGCTTCAACTGAGTCGATTAGAAATCTTGGTTCTGACTGAAATAATAATTACCTGTGAATCAATTCCATGCTCAGCTTGCGAAAGTAAATCGGCAGCGGCATATTTTGGATTTGCAGTTTCATCGGCAATAATGAGCACTTCACTTGGTCCTGCAGGCATATCGATTGAACACCCGTCAGGATCAATACTCACAAGTGTTTTTGCAGCAGTTACAAACTGATTACCGGGACCAAAAACTTTATCTACTTTGTTTATTTCATTTGCTCCATAAGCCATTAAGCCAATTGCTTGAGCGCCGCCTAAATTATAAACCTCTTCTAATTCAAGTAGATTAGCACAATAAAGAACTTCATTTGATGGATTGGGAGAACAAACTACAATTCTTTTACAACCTGCTATTTTTGCCGGTATGGCAAGCATTAACAGTGTAGAAAAAAGTGATGCAGATCCACCGGGAATGTAAAGTCCAACATTTTCAACGGCTCGATAGGTTCTTCCGCATTTGACTCCTGGCATTGTTTCAATCTCATAATCATTTGGTAGTTGTTTTTTGTGGAATTTTGTAATGTTGTCGATTGCCATGTTTATTGCTTGCTTCAATTCGGGAGCAATAAATTTTTCTGCTTCATCAATATTTTTTTTATTTACTCTTAACTCGGAATCTTTTAGTCCGTCAAATTCTTTAGCATATTTGATAACTGCATCCATTCCATTATTTTTTACATCTCTTAAAATCGGTTGTACAATTTCAAATACTTTTTCATTATTAATCGCCGGTCTTTTTAGCAGCAATTGATAATCATCTTTTGAAATGTTATTTAGATTCACTTTTTTCATAATATCATATTCTCGATTGGTAACAATAAAATTCCGGTGGCGCCGGCTGCTTTTAGATCATCAACAATATTCCAAAATTGTTCTTGAGGTATTACCAGCATGCACTGCTACTAAGTTCTTCTCGGCTAAAGGAACTATTGTGGGACTTTTTAAAGACGGAATAATTTTTTGAATTTTTTCTAAACCTTCCCTAGTAGAGTTCATCATTAAGTACTTGGAATTTTTTGCAAGTAAGACAGAATCAATCCTTGCTTTAAATTCATTCAACAAATCCTGCTTGGTTTGGTTGAAATCTTTACTCTTAATTAAAACCGCTTCCGATTCAAAAACTGTAAAAAGATTTTTTCAACTTGTTAAATTTTAGAGTGTTACCGGTAGAGACTATATCACATATATAATCCGCGACACCTAAGGAAGGAGCTATTTCAACAGAACCACTTATTTCAATTACTTTTGAGTTAAGTGAATTCTCATTTAAGAATTTATTGAGTAGTCTAGGATGGGATGTAGCAATTTTTTTATCATTAAGAGCTATGATATCAGATACGTTTTCTTCTTCCGGAATACCGATCATAAGTTTACATTTGCCAAATCCAAGTTTCTTGATCACTTCAGCTTCCGCATTCCGTTCGATCAAAACATTTTCTCCTACTATTCCTATATCCGCAACTCCATCTTGCACATACTCGGGTATGTCGTCATCCCTCAAAAAAAGAACATCTAATTTAAAATTATTTGCCGAAACAAATAAACGCTCAGAATAATTTTCAATTTCAAACCCACAAGCTCGCAAAAGATTTAGAGACTTCTCTCCCAGTCTCCCCTTTTTTTGAATTGCAATTTTTAAGTTACCGTTCATATTTATTCTCCTTTAAAACAAAAAACCCCGACATGCGCCGGGGTCTTAATTAATTTTTATAAAATTATTTAAATCACATCGACGCTTTCCTCAGGAAGATTAAATGATGATGAGTGTGATGTAATGTTAAATTTGTTTTCATTTTTAATTTTTTGTTTAATCGAAGTGCAAATATAATAATTTCTTTTCTAGTGTCAATAAGAAAAACATTGTAACCTGAAAATTTTAATAAATTTCATAACAGACGATAAAAAGACATAGCTGCCGCATTAAATAAAAAATTTAAATTGGAGTTAATGTCAGTATTGCGAAAAATCGCAAAAAATCGGTAAAAAAATCCTCCCTTAATGTCGGTTTTTATTTTTCTTGATGTAAATATTCACTAATTTTCATATGCAAATTAAGTTAAATTTGTCCTTAATTAATAATGTAATAACCCCACAAAATCTATTGGAGTAGTTATGTCCGATTACACTCAAAAAATAATAGCTGACGTAAAAGCAAAAAATCCTAGCGAACCGGAATATCATCAAGCAGTTGAAGAAGTTCTTGAATCATTAGATATCGTGCTTGAAAGACATCCCGAATATCGTGCCGCAAGTATTTTAGAAAGAATGATTGAACCTGAAAGAGTGATAACATTCAGAGTACCTTGGGTTGATGATCAAGGTGATGTTCATGTAAACAGAGGTTTTAGAATTGAAATGAACAGTGCGATAGGCCCATACAAAGGCGGGCTTCGTTTTCACCCTTCTGTTACAATGGGAATTCTAAAGTTCTTGGCATTTGAACAAGTATTTTAAAAATAGTTTAACAACGTTACCAATGGGCGGCGGCAAAGGCGGATCCGATTTCGATCCGAAAGGAAAGAGCGATAATGAAGTAATGAAATTCTGCCAAAGTTTCATGAGTGAACTCTTCCGACACATTGGCCCCAATACAGATGTACCTGCCGGAGACATTGGCGTAGGTGCAAGAGAAATTGGTTACTTATTCGGTCAATATAAAAGATTAAGAAACGAATTTACCGGTGTTTTAACGGGCAAAGGATTAAACTGGGGCGGCTCGTTAATTCGTCCCGAAGCAACCGGTTTTGGTGCTGTTTACTTCGCTCAAGAAATGTTGAAAACGAAGAAGACTGATTTTGAAGGCAAAACAGTTGCTGTCTCAGGTTTCGGAAACGTAGCTTGGGGAGCAGTTACAAAAATAAATGAACTCGGTGGAAAAGTTGTTACTCTTTCCGGTCCCGATGGATACATTTATGATAAAGATGGTGTTACCGGTGAAAAAGTTGAGTATATGCTTCAGTTAAGAGCAACCGCTCAAGACATCGTTGAACCATACGCAACTGAGTTCGGTGCAGAATTCCATCCCGGTAAAAGACCTTGGGAAGTAAAAGTTGACGTTGCAATGCCGTGTGCAACTCAAAACGAATTGGATGTAAACGATGCGAAAACATTGCTTGCAAATGGCTGCCAATGTGTTTGCGAAGGCGCTAATATGCCAACAACAAATGAAGCAATTAAGTTATTTATAGAATCGGAGATTCTTTATGCGCCTGGCAAAGCAGCAAATGCCGGTGGTGTTGCAACTTCCGGTTTAGAAATGACTCAAAACAGTATGCGTTTACCTTGGGTTAGAGACGAAGTTGACAGCAGACTTCATCAAATTATGACTAACATTCACGACACATGCGTTGAGACTGCAGAAAGATTCGACAAACCAGGCAACTATGTTGTCGGTGCGAATATAGCCGGTTTCTTAAAAGTTGCGGACGCAATGTTAGATCAAGGTGTTGTATAAATAAGTTGCTTATTTAGTTTTAAGGCAATCGACTCTCACTTTAATTAGTGATTGAATCGATTGCCTTTTTTATTATATTTTGTTAATCGCTAATAAAGTAAAAGTCGGTAATAACATATGAACATGAATAAAATTGAACAGCTCAACTTAAAGAATATGTTTGGACAAAGAATTAAACGTTTCCAAAAGTTGATGCGTTACAAAATTCGGGATATTCTATTAGTATCTAGTTTATATGATAATTATTTATTTGAAGAAGACGGACGGCTTTATGAACTAATCCGCGAAGAATACCAAAACCTTAATCTTAGTCACGCACCCGAATTAACCGCAGTCACAACCGCGTCGGAAGCAATCGAGTTGATGAATAATGGCAAAACATCATTCGATTTGATAATAACTACTTTACACATCGAAGATATGCACGTTATTGATTTTGCAAGCGAGATTAAAAATAAAGGAATCAACAGTCCAATAATTTTGCTTGCATATGATAACCGTGAAAGAAAAGAAATTCAAACACATTATGACGTTTCTCTATTCGACAAAATTTTCATTTGGCAGGGCGATTATAGATTACTGATAGGAATTATTAAGTACATAGAAGATAAACTTAATGTAGAAAATGATACAATTAATGCAGGTGTTCAATCGATTATTCTTGTTGAAGACAACGTTAAATTTTACTCCACTTACCTTCCTCTTATTTACAAAGTTACTTTAAAACAGTCACAACAATTATTAACCGAAGGTGTAAACCTCACTCACAAATATCTAAGAATGCGTGCTCGCCCAAAAATTTTACTCTGCACAACCTACGAGGAAGCTTGGGAATATTACGAAAAATTTCATGAGTACACGCTCGGAATAATTACAGACATTAACTTTAAACATAACGGCGTTAGAGACCCCGAAGCCGGAATTAAGTTTGCGATTGAAGTACGAAAACTTCATCATGATATTCCGATTGTACTGCAGTCGAGCAACCCGGAATACAAAGAACGTGCAGATGAAATAAACGTCGGTTTCCTTTTGAAGGGCTCACCACGCTTGCTCCACGATTTAAGATATTTTATGCTGGAAAATTTTGGCTTCGGTGATTTCATTTTTCGACTTCCGGATGGAACGGAGGTCGGCAGAGCGGTGAATCTGAGACAGTTGGAAGAAAAATTAAAAGATGTACCTGAAGAATCGATCGAATATCATTCTGCTCGTAATGACTTTTCTCGCTGGTTAAAAGCACGCACAGAATTTTGGCTTGCCGACCGGCTTCGTCCACGCAAGGTAAGTGATTATGATTCTACCGAAGGTTTAAGAAAAGATTTAATTGACTCGCTCTATTTATATCAAAAACTGCGAACAAGAGGAATAATTACAGACTTTAATAAAGAATCATACGACCCTAGAAATAGTTTTGCAAGAATAGGCAGCGGTTCGCTTGGTGGTAAAGCCCGCGGTCTCGGTTTTATCAATACGCTTATAAATAATTATGAACTTCATAATAAATTTCCAGGAATCGAAATATCAGTCCCCTCCGCTGTCGTAGTTGCTACCGATGTGTTTGATCAGTTTATTGAAGAAAACAACCTTTTCAGCTTTGCGTTAAATGAAGAAGATGATAAAGTAATTGCAAAAAGATTTCGTGAAGCATCATTTTTCCCACCGGAAACTGTTGAAAAATTAAAGGAATTTTTGAGTTTAATTCGCGAACCGTTGGCTGTCCGTTCTTCAAGTTTATTGGAAGATTCACAGTTCCAACCATTTGCAGGAGTTTATCAAACATACATGATTCCCAATAATGATTCTGATATTGATGTAAGATTATTGGAATTATTAACCGCAATAAAAAGTGTTTATGCATCACAATTTTTAAGAGCCGCTAAAGATTACATGAAGGCAACTTCCTACCGTCTTGAAGAAGAGAAGATGGCTGTTATTGTTCAACAGTTAGTCGGTACAAAACATCATAGTAGATTTTATCCTGACTTTGCCGGTGTGGCAAAATCTTATAATTTTTATCCCGTTCCCCCACAAAAATCTTCTGACGGAATTGCTTATGTCGCACTCGGTTTAGGACAAACTGTTGTTGAAGGTGGAGAAACAGTTAGATTTTCTCCAAAATATCCTAAGCATTTACTACAATTCTTTTCTACTAAGGAAACGATCAAAAATGCACAACAAAAATTTTATGCACTTAATCTAAATAAAAAAATTAGCAGCTCCGATGATGACCCTGATATATTTTTAAAGAATTATAATTTAGAAAAAGCTGAGAAGGACGGAACGTTAGGATTTGTCGCTTCAACCTATTCCCCTGATAATGATGCGGTTTACGATGGAATCTCCCGGCAAGGTACAAGAGTGGTAACTTTTGCACCGATCCTCAAACACAAGGTATTTCCGCTTGCAGATATTTTAGAATTGCTGCTAGAATTAGGAACGTGGGGCATGGGTACTTATGTTGAGATGGAGTTTGCAGTTAATATGAATGTTAAACCGAAAGAATTTTCTTTTCTTCAGATGCGCCCGCTTGTTATTAGTCGTGAAGTTGAAAAATTAACAATAGAAAATTATCAAAAGGAAGACTTGATTTGTAAAAGTAATCAAGTCTTAGGTAACGGCTCAATCCATGGTATTCACGATATTGTAGTTGTTGACATTGAAAAGTTTGAACGAGGTAAAAGCAAGGACGTCGCCGTAGAAATAGGTAAGTTGAACAAGAAACTGCTGGAACAACGTAAACCGTACGTCTTAGTTGGCGTGGGTAGATGGGGCTCCTTTGATCATTGGCTTGGTATCCCCGTAACATGGGATCAAATATCCGGAGCAAGCGCTATAGTAGAATCGAGTTTTAAGGATTTGGAAGTTGCGCCTTCGCAAGGGTCTCACTTTTTTCAAAATATTACAAGTTTTAGAATTGGATATTTTACCGTAAACTCTTCCGAAAAAGTTGGATTCATTGATTGGAAATGGCTGGCAAACCAAACTGCAGTTGAAGAGTGACAATTTCACGCGTCATTTGGAATTTGACAATCCGATCTTGTAAAAATAAATGGTCATGAAAATCAAGGTGCGATTTTAAAACCCGGTAATTAAAAGTAAAGGACTATCTTTACTTGATCTTGTAAGGTAAAGATAGTCCTCAATTAAAATCTATCCAATGCAAAAAATTATTCAACTCCCTATCCAATGCAAAAAATTATTCGAGAACAATCTCAGATATAACCGTACCGCCGCCCATCATTGCAGGCAGCTTGCTTTCGGTTTTCACAATTCTGTTTACCATCTTTTGTGATCCACAAAATTGTTTCACCGTTATCGTCTTCCATCGGTGCAATTTCTACTTTGTAAACATCATAAGCTAGCCCATTTATTTCAATTTCTTCTTCACCAACAACCGAAACAGCTAACGGTTTTACTTTACCACCCATCATATCAAATTGTTCGATTTGAACTGAGTAATTTTCCGATAGTGGAAGAGAAGAAACAGCTAACTCGGTTCCGGCGCCATCTGTTAATACAGGAGAATCAACTTTAACATCAATCGGCATTTGTTGCGGACCGGCAGCAATCATTCCTTCAATTTTTTCATCTCCAAATTGAACATTGATTTTTGCCATTGCTTGTTTTGCATCTCTTTTTATTGGATGTAAATTCTGAATATCTAAATAAAGTGTATCCGCACCGGCCATCATCCCGGTAGCTTCATCAATAACCATTATTACTTCTTCATCGTTCAAAGTTGTTTTTGATAATGTTCTACTCATATTCATATTCATTTGTTGACCACGGGCATCAATGGTAATCAAGTAATTTGATTCATCCATGTTAATTTTGGAAGCATCAAACTCACTTACTTTTTCTACGCTGGTTGTTTTCTTTTCGGGAAGTGTAACTGTTTCGATATCAACCATTATTTCATTGTATCGCTTTTCAATTTCATCTCTAAGATCTTCTTGATATCTTCCGCCAAGATGATCGGCAAAGAATTTTTCCATCGCATAAAACATTGCTAAACGATTTTCCAATCCGGCAAAACCATGTCCCTCATCTTCGGCAAGCATATACTCAACATCTCTTCCGAGATCACGCATTGCAACAACAATTTGATCAGATTCTGCTACTTTTACTCTAGGATCATTTGCCCCTTGAACTACGAACAATGGTTTTTCTATGTTCTCCGCATAGTTCAAAGGAGATTGTTCTTCTAACATTTTCAACTCTTCCGGATCATCCATATCACCAACTCTTACATCAAAGATTTTTTTCATCGGAGCCCAATAAGGTGGGATTGAATTTAATAATGTGATAATGTTTGACGGACCAACGATATCAAATCCGGCTGCATATAATTCGGGTGTAAATGCAAGTCCCGCTAATGTTGCATAGCCGCCATATGAACCGCCGGCAATTGCAATTTTTTCGGGATCGGCAATGCCTTCTTCAATCAACCAATCAACAGCATCCGAGATATCGTGCTGCATTGCGCCTGTTCCCCACTCTTTGTTACCGGCATTCAAAAATTCTTTACCATATCCGGTTGAACCTCTGAAGTTTGGCTGCAGTACTGCATAACCTCTGTTGGCTAAAAATTGTGCAACAGCGTCATAGCCCCAATAATCACGCGCCCATGGACCACCGTGGATAAAAAGTACAGTCGGTAAATTCTCTGATGGAATACCTTTCGGAACTGTTAAGTAAGCCGGAATTTCCATTCCGTCGCGTGCTTCATATCTAACAGGTTTCATCGTTGCTAAATGCTCGGTTGGTAATTCGGGATTAGAGTTGTACAGCAATTCCACATCTCCGCTTTCTCTATCAAAAACATAAACAGAACCCGGATCAACATCACGGGAAACAGAGACTATCCAAATTTGTTCATCTTCTGTTGTAGATCGAATTGAAACTTCTCCCTCGGGTAACTGCTCTTTTAGTTTGTTATACTCTTCTTCAAATTCCTTGTTCTTAAAATAGATTCTTCTTTTATCGCCGACATAACTCGTATATATCAGCTCGTTAGTGACATCAGAAAAATATGCTCCGCCAAAATCAACTTCATCAAGCGGGTCTTTTTCGACAAACTCAATTGAATCGTCTTCCAAGTTATAAAGCATCAATTGTGTTTTATCTAAATCCTCACCTTTATTAGTAATCAAATAAAAGCTGTTACCATCGGGTGTGAATCTTAATGGTGAAGCTGATTCTTCGTTACCAACACTGTAAATTTGGACTAACTCATCACCTTCAATTTTTAGAATTTCGCTTCCGCCATCCGGCAGCATACGTATTCCCAATCTCAAATTGCCATCGAGATCAACTGACCAACTAACTACGTTCTGTTCATTCTGCCATAGCAATTCTCTGCTCCCATCAGTTAAATCAAGTCTGTAAACATCATGCAATTGTGGATTGCGATCATTCAAACCAATGACAATTTTATTAGGAGTTTTTTGAGGAACTGCGTAAATCTGAGCTCTTACATCTTCATACGGTGTTAAATCTCTTGCTTCCGGCACCGGATCACCTTCGGCGGTTGGATCAACAGAATAAACTCTGAAGTTTTCATCGCCGCCTTTGTCTTGGACAAACAAAACATACTTGCTGTCAACCGACCAAAAATATCCGCGTACCGGTCGCGTTGAATCTGCGGTTAAAGGACGAGCATTTTCAAATGGCTCATCAAACTTTTTCACCCAAATATTTCTAACGTTGTTATAAGGTTTTATGAATGTGATATACTCACCGTTGGGCGAGATTTGAGCACCGGAAATTTCAGGATCGCCAAAGAATATTTCCCTATCAATTAATGGCGGAAGTTGAGCAAATAGTTGTGCGGCATAGACCGTGACCAAGAATAAAATCAGTTTTAAGTTTTTCATTTATTATTCCCTCCTCTTTGAGTTAACCCTTAGTAGAATTTAGAATTGAAGTATTAAATATATCTGAATTATTTACAAAATGAAAAATCACCTCACATTCTTAATAAGACATTTTCTCTAAATAGTAAAAATTTTTCACCGGTTCATTAACCGATTTTTCCCAAAAACAAATCTCTAATTATTATTTTACCAACCAATTTTTAATGAATTAAAAACTAAAGCAGGTGAATCGTGAAAAAACAATTTCTTTTATTTTTGGTAGGATTTTTATTCGTGGCAGTAAGCAGCATCCACCCTTGTACAAATTTTATAGTAACTAAAGGAGCATCAACAGACGGCTCCGTTCATATTTGTTATACCGCAGATTCATACGGATTTTATGGCGAGTTGTATCACTTCCCGCAGCAAAATATCCCGAAGGCGCAATGCTCGATGTTTATGAATGGGATACCGGTAAATTTCTCGGTCAAATTAAACAAGCGCGTGAAACATACAACGTAATTGGTAATATGAACGAACATCAAGTAGTTATTGGCGAAACAACTTTCGGCGGCAGATCTGAATTACGAAATAAGGAAGGAATAATAGATTATGGAAGTTTGATGTACATAACTTTGCAGCGAGCAAAAACAGCACGTGAAGCAATAGATATAATGACAAGCTTAGTTGATGAATACGGTTATTATAGTTCCGGCGAATCTTTCTCGATCGGTGATGCAAATGAAGCATGGATTTTAGAAATGATAGGGAAAGGTGAAGGCAACAAAGGAACCGTTTGGGCTGCAGTCAAGAATTCCGGACGGCTACGTTTCCGGACATGCAAACCAAGCTCGAATAACAAAAATAAAATTGGATGATCCTGAAAATTATCTTTACTCGCCGGACGTAATTTCATTTGCCCGCGAAAAAGGTTATTTCACAGGTGATGATTCTGAATTTAATTTTTCTGATGCTTACGCGCCTTTAGATTTTGGCGGAATAAGATTTTGTGATGCTCGCGTTTGGTCGCTTTTCAGAAGAGTGAACAACGATATGGATAAATATCTTCCCTATATAAAAGGTGAATCAGTAGAAAGAATGCCGCTCTATGTAAAACCGGATAACAAAATTTCTACGCACGATGTAATGCACTTGATGAGAGATCATTACCAAGGAACAGAATTAGATATGACAAAAGGAATTGCAGCCGGAGTTTACGATATGCCTTACCGTTGGCGTCCGCTTACGTGGGAATTTGAAGATGAACGTTATTTCCACGAACGTCCTATCTCAACTCCGCAAACTGCCTGGTCTTTTGTTAGTCAAGCTAGATCGGATTTACCGCGTGAAATTGGCGGAGTTTTATGGTACGGTGTTGATGATACATACTTCACTGTTTACGTTCCGATGTATGCTGCAATTACAAAAGCACCGCACAATTATGGCGAAGGTGTTGCATCACTTTCCGAGTTTAGCTGGGATTCTGCGTTTTGGGTTTTCAATTTTGTATCCAACTTTTCGTACCCAAAATTTTCTATTGTAATTGATGACGTTCAAAACGTTCAAAATGAATTGGAAGGAAAGTTTCTCTCCCGCCAAGCGGCAGTTGAAGATGCTGCACTTTCACACTATCAAAATTCGCCCGGCAAAGCTGTTGATTATTTAACAAATTATACGAATGAAATGGCTGATTTAACAATAAAACGATGGAAAAAACTTGGCGAAGATTTAGTACTTAATTACATCGACGGTATTGCAAAGAATGAATATTACAGACCTAAGAACGTTGGGTACCCGGATGAATTCAAAAAGATCATAGTTGAAGAAAGCGGCGATAAATTAAAAATGAAAAAACTTTCCATCGAGATTGAGCAAGAATATATCACTGCAAAACAAAATGCTGAAGAACTTTTAAATGATAAAAAATATACCGAAGCAAAAGAGTCATTTGAAAAATTACTTGAATTGAAACCGGATGATGAATTTGCTAAAAAACAAATTGAATTGATCGATGAAACTCTTGCAAAAATTGATGAATTGCATAACGAGAAGTTTAATTCAAAGTCTTCCGAACTAATTAGTCATTAGTTTTAGAATAAAGATTCCCGCAATTTTGAAAATTGCGGGAATCTGAAATAATAGTTATTAAGGAGTGAAGTACAACGGGGCATCCGGACCAACAGGCAACTCTAACAACATCCAAATTATCATCATCGGAATTCTAACCAGCGCAAAAACAATCGCAAATGGAAGCATTGCCGAAATGATAGTTCCCAATCCAATATTCTTCACATATTTTTGTGCAAATACAATTACAATCGGGAAGTAAGGTAGAAGCGGAGTCAGAATGTTCGTATAAGAATCACCGATTCTGTAAGCAGCTTGAGTTAGTTCGGAGAATAACCCATCAACATTAACATAGGTACAAATATCGGCGCCATGATAGCCCATTTTGCCGAAGCACTTCCTATTAAAATATTTATAAATGACGATACAAGAATGAAAGCAATTATTAAAGGAATACCCGAAAAACCAATTGACTTAAGAGTATCGGCACCACTTACCGCAACAATTAATCCTAAGTTCGACCAATTAAAATAAGCAACAAACTGAGCAGCAACAAAAGCAAGAACGATATAACCGCCCATACTAGCCATTGTTTCCGCCGTCATATCCGCAGCATCTTTATCCCCTTTTATTGACTTAGTTATAATTCCATAAACTAATCCGGCAATAAAAAAGATCACGAACATTAGAGGAACTATACTAACGAAAAATGGTTGAAGACCGCCATCTGCATCTCTTAAAATTCCGTCTTCGGGAAGCACCATCCAAAGCATAACGATGATACTCAATAACATTACAACACCGGTCCATCGTAAACCTTTTTTCTCTAACGGTGTTATTTCATCGGGAGTTTCTTCCAGATCATCGTGCGCTTCGTATTTTCCTAATCTCGGTTCGAGAATTTTTTCGGTAACCCAAGTTCCGGCAATACCTACAATCGGAACCGAAGCAGCCATCAAATAATAATTTGCTGTTGCGTCAACAATATAAGTCGGATCAATAATTCTTGCAGCCGGTTGAGTAAAAGCAGCTAGAAGCGGATCGAGACCGGTTAAGAAAATGTTAGCACCAAAACCACCGGAGACACCGGCAAACGCAGCAGCTAATCCGGCAATCGGATGCCTTCCCATTCCATAAAAAATTGCAGCACCAAGTGGAATTAAAACCACATAACCTGCATCAGCGGCAATACTTGAAAGCATACCGGCAGTAACAATTGAAAATGTTATTAATCCTGAGGGAACAGACTTAACAAATGCTCTCAACGCAACCGCAATTAAACCGGATCTTTCGGTAACACCTATTCCAAGCATAACAACTAACACCAAACCCAATGGAGGGAAATCCGTAAAAACCGTAACCATCTCTGTAAAAATTCTTTGAATACCTTCGGCGCTCAGAAGATTAACCGCTTTAATCGTTTCACCTGTTCCAGGGTGAGTAGCTTCAATTCCTATCATCGATGCAATTGCCGAAGCAACCAAAACAATAACTACGAGTATCGCAAAAAGTGTAACCGGTTGAGGTAATTTATTTCCTGCCTTTTCTACCTTATCGAGAACTTTTTGAAAGAATCCCTCTTTGTTTTTATTTTCTTCCATTCTCTCCTCTTAGTTTATTGAATAAATTCAGAATTAAATTGCGGTTAAAATAGCGGTTTGAATTGTGAGATACAAAAATAATTGGTTACAGCTATAAAAAAGGCGCCCACAAAAGGCGCCTCAAAAAAAATACTAACGTAGAGACTTGATTAACCTGTCCGTCTCAGACGTGATCGAGTCTCTGCAAATTATCTGAGTTTACTTCAACAAATTCATCTTGATAGTTTTCATGAAGTTACCGGCAGTTAATCTTGCAAAGTAAATTCCGCTTGCAGCTTTTCCACCGAGTGCGTCAGTTGCATTCCATGTAGCTTGATAGTTACCAGGTTGATAAACTTGAGAATCTACTAATGTTTTTACCAATCTGCCTTGAATGTCGTAAACTTCTAAAGTAACCTTAGCTTGTTTTGGAACTGCGAACCTGATATTTGTAGATGGGTTAAATGGATTTGGATAGTTTTGTTCTAATTTATAATCCATTGCCAATCCGCCTCTGTCTTCAACTGCTGAAGTACCGTCATGAGGATCACCGTGGCAGCTTACACAGTTCATCTTTGTCATAACATTATGGAACATTGCAGCGCCGTGACAATTGAGACATTCGGTAAGTTCTTCGGGATCCGTGTAAGTAGGTGTAAAAGTACCGGCAAAGTGAGCGTTAAGTAATTCGGCAACCTTAGCAGCGGTATCACCGGTTACTCTCGCACATCTTTCTTTTTCTTTCAATATCGCTGACTTTTTTACCTGACTCAACACACCATTCCGTTACTGAAATGTGGCAAAGTGGACTACCGGAAATACTCTGAGCTAAATTTCCCTCATAATTCTTTGTTTCGTAATCAAATGCATTCGCAGCATCTGTAGGGAGTTCTGTTGAACAATACCATCCCCATAATTCTGTGATGAGGGGATCTGAATCTGCCTTACCAACTACAGCGCTTATTACAGCAGCTCCGCCGTTCGGGGTGCCGCATAATGAACCCCAGCCAACTCCGCCGCCTCTGCCGAATAACATAATCTCCATTGGAATATTTGTCCAAGGTTCACCAATTTTTTCAGCTAATAAATCAGTAAAAGTACCAAATACACCCGAGCAGCAATCTTTTCCATTCCAATATAAATAATGTCCTTTTGCCCTTGCTTCATCCGGTGTAATTGATGTGTCATATGGCAAAGGCCATTCAGCCGTTGTGTTAGCAATTAGTTTACTTCCTGAAAATGCATTCAAACCTGCAACGCCGACTGCAGCACCAACAGCATACTTTGAAGTGTTAGTTAGAAACTGTTTCCTTGTCTGTTTTTCGCTCATAATAACTCCTGGTTAGTTTTTGTTGTTACCCTGTTAATAATATTTATTATTTCTTTTATTGATGAATGATTTTTATTTTCAGGCGAGACTTTGGAGAGGTAATCAACTGAAACTTTTTTATCGCAATACAGCCAAAGAATACCCAGTTTTATGTTTTGGTCGTCAGTACTTTCTGATTTCATATCATTAATTACGGTTTCAATAATTTCCGGACAAGGGAAGTCATCTCTGGCAAGATCGGTATCAATTATAGTTTCAACATTTTGTTTTACCAAAGAATAAAAACTACTGAAAGCTTTCTCAGTTTGACCGGTCTGTAAATAACAAATAATAAGTTTTTTGAGGACAGATAGATTAGTAGGGTATTTATAGTATTCGTTCTCCAATTCTGCACAAGCATCCGAATACCTGCGAGCCAAAAAGAATTGATTTCCCAACATTTCACTCATAGTGTCCATCGTGTTGCAAAAGCCATGCCTTAAATAGAGTTTTTTTTCTCGATTTATTTGCACTTTTTTATTTTAACGCGATGCAACACTTTACAACAGTGAGTGAAATACGTGGGTTTATGTGAGATTATGGAAGAATGAAACAATTTGCATCACTACAACACTTTGCAACGCTATTGTGAATTGATTGTTTTCAATCTTCTGTGAATTGTACTGCGGTCAACGCCTAGAATTTTAGCAACTTTGGTTTTGTTCCAGTGGTTTTTTCTTAAAAGGGTTAGTAATTCTTGCGCGCGATCATCGATTTCGATTTGTCGGAGATCAAGTTTTTCGCTGCATTCTTTTTCTGGTCTGATGTGTGGAGGCAAACAACATAAACAGACTGAGTCTGTTCCTTTGGTTCGTACAAATGAATACTCAATAGCATTCTCCAATTCTCTTACGTTTCCCGGCCACGAGTAATTCATCAAAATGTCAGCGGCATCCGGATCGATACTTTTTATTTTCTTATTATATTTTTGGGAAAATTTGCTGACAAAATATTCCGCTATGTGAAGAATATCCGCACCTCTATCTCGTAAAGGGGGAAGCTCAATAGGTATTACATTTAAACGATAATATAAATCTTCTCTAAAATTTTTCTTTTGTATTTCTTCTTCAAGATTTTTATTTGTTGCGGCAATTACCCTTACATCTACTTGGCGGGTTTTTGATTCACCCACTCTTTCAAAAGTCCCCTCTTGAAGAATACGAAGAAGCTGAGTTTGCATATTGAAAGGCATTTCACAAATCTCATCAAGGAAAATTGTTCCACCATCGGCTAACTCGAAACGACCAATTCTATCTTTTGAGGCATCGGTAAATGCGCCTTTAACGTGTCCAAAAAGTTCGCTTGCTAAAAGTTGTTCAGGCAACACAGCACAATTTATTTTAACAAAAGGTTTATTTGCTCTACCGCTTTTTGCAACAATTGCATTTGCAACCAGTTCTTTACCCGATCCGGTCTCACCACTGATGAGTACGGAAACTTCTGTATCAGCTATTTCTTCAATAGTTTGATAAACTTCAAGCATCGGAGGTGAATTTCCAACTATCCCGTTAAAGTGATTCTTGTTATCTAAAAGTTTTTCTAAGTTTTTAATTTGTGAATCATCACGGAAAGAAATAATGCCGCCAATTGGATTTCCGTCATCGTCATTGAACACCGCCGTATTCACTTTAACCGGAAATGGAGTACCATCGCTTCTGGTATAGTGTAATTCAAGATCATAAATGTTGTTACCGGTTTTAATTACTTCGGAAATTGGGCAGGCAAATTGACAAATGTCTGATTCACAAAAATTCTTACAAACCGAACCTATTATTTCTTGCTTTGAAGCACCGAGTAGCTTTTCCGTAGCTTTGTTAACAAAGGTTATCTTAAACTCTTTATCAACAACAATTACTCCTTCGGCAAGCTGATCAAGTATGTACTGGCTGTATTTTTTGAGTATCATGGACAGAACCTCAGTTGCTTAATAAAATTACTCAAAAAAGATTAATATCTCCAGATATATATTATTTTTCAACAATCATTCCAAGTAAAATAAGATATCCCGGTTTACATAAAGTACCGTTAGATAGAATAATACAGCCGATGATCAGACTAATGATTTCAAATAGTTTCGTGGACTTCAAAATCTTGTTGACTATATAACACCATCCTTATGCTTTTAACGGATTTTAAATTACCGGTCATCTCCACTAGAGTTCGCAATGCAATTTCCGCGGCCGGTTTAATGGGATAACCAAATGCCCCTGTTGAAATTGCCGGAAATGCGACTGAGTCAAGCCCCTTTTCCTCGGCAACTTTGAGAGAATTTAGATAACAATTTTGAAGCAGTTTGTCTTCAGGTTTGTCAATACCATAGATTGGACCAAGAGTATGGATAACAAAAGGATTTGGGAGATTGAATCCTTCGGTAATAACTGCTTCTCCCGGGCTTATAGGAGCTAATGGTCGGCACGCCTTCGCAAGTTCAGGACCAGCGGCGCTATGAATAGCGCCGGCAACTCCACCGCCGGGCATCAGTTCGGCATTTGCCGCGTTTACAACAGCTTTGCAATCAGGTTGGTTTGTGATATCGCCCGTTATTAATTCAATGTTTACTCCGTTTAATTCCTTCTTCATAATTACTCCTCCATCATTTTCATTTGTCAATCAATTTGCAATGAAACTTAAGCTGTAATGAAACTTAAGAAATTGAGTTAGGAATTAGTTTGCAGCGCGAGTTTATTTTGTTCCGCTATTTGAGTTGAGAGTACGGCAACAATTACTGAAATTACTAATCCCAGCAATATTATATGCGAAAAATTATAACCATTATCAATCAACCATCCAAAAAGAAATGGACTGAGAGCCGTACCAAGGATTGCGATAGTGGCAAAAATACTACGGATACCGCCAAGATTATTTGTTCCGTAAATCTCTGCGATGACGGCTGCTTTAATTGTGCCGCTTAAACCTATTGACACTCCGGTCAAAGTTAAATAAACGAGAGCTGCATAAATATGATCGACAAAAAACAATGCTAATAGTCCGACAAAAAAAGGAATCAAATAAAACGGGAGTAATTTTATCGCAGAATATTTGTCGATAAATTTACCACTTATAAGGGAAAAGATTGTTCTGCCAACCGCAAAACCGATGAAAGAAAATGAGAGCCATTCTAAAGTCCACCCTTTGAATTGAGCTAGGGATGATTGGTAGAAAAACAAACCGGTGACTAAGAACGGCAGTACAATTGAGTTTGCGGCAATCAAGTAGAAATTTTTATCAGAGAAAAGTTCTTTTCGTGAAAAATTCAAATCACTTTTTTCTTCTGTATTTTTGGGTTGATTATCTGTTTGTTTTGAAAGAGCAAACCAAATAAACGGTATAAGTACGAATGCAACCACAGCAGAATTAATAATTAGTGAATTTCTCCATCCGGCATAAATAATTACAAAGCTCATTATCACCGGAAATACTCCTTCACCCGTTGAGTAACCAAGTGAAGTAATACTCAACGCTTTACCACGAGTCTTATCAAAAAATTTGGAAATCGAGGTGTTTGAGATATGGCTTAATAAACCTTGTCCGGCAAATCTAAGTCCCAATAACCCAAAGAAGATCATAACAATGTTGAATGAAAATGCCATAATCAAACAAGCAAGCAATAAAAGTAGTGCTGAATAAAGAGTATATTTTCTAAGATCTGTTTTATCGATCAATTTACCAACATAGGCAAGTATAAATGAACTCCCGACAGTTGCAATTGCATATAGTCCACCGAAATAGGAATTAGTCAATTGAAATTCATTTATGATTTTTGGGACATACAATGAGAGTAAAAATGTTTGCCCAAAACTCGAAAAGAACGTCAGAATAAATCCAAACGAAATTAATCTTTTATTTCCGAGAAAAAATCTTATATAATCCATAAAACCGTTTTTATTTTTTCATCAGCAGAATATTATAAAAAAGGAAACTTGCTTATTCATTATTCTTTTTCCAATAAACAAGACTAGTATCCTCTATGTGATGCATTTCTAATTTATATGTTTCAGCGATCTCTTCAAGCGCTTTAGTTACATCATCCCAAACTCCGTAGTCATGCCAGAGAACAACTCCTCCGGGTATAATCATCTCAAACGCATTTTTGGAATCCGATATTACGTTATCATAACTATGCGATCCATCTACAAAAACAAGCGAGCATTTATTTTTGTAAGGTGAAAAATCGAAATTTCCGGAATCACCATAAATCTGTTTTATTTTCGAAGTAATATTCTCATCATTGTGCTCGATAAAACGAAGTCCGGAAACCGGTTTATCTACCCAAATTTTTTCACCATCGGCAAGTTTGTTTTTAGTTTCAGTATCCGGCGGCAAGTCCAGTGTAATAATTTCACAACTATCCGGAGAGTTCGCTGCTAAATTTAGTGTTGTCCGCCCGTCAAAAGTACCAATTTCAAAAATCGTTGTGTTTGGTTTTACATCACCGGCAAAGGTTGATATTATCGCCAGTTCAAAGAGTTTAACATTGCCGTCAATTTTTTTTGATTCAAATATTTCCGGTCTTGTATCCGGAGCAATCTTTTTCCAAGTTGCTTTGGGAAGATTAGTTATTTTAATCTTTTTACCTCGAATTCGTTTTTTGAATCTCCACAACCGCTTGTAAATTCTATATAGCGGATAATTTATTTCAAGCGCATAGAAGCCGATGATTTTGTTTTTCATTACTCACTTTTAATTTGTTTTTGTTTATTTAATGCAGATGCTTCAGACCACTTTTTCAGAACTAACTATTCTTTTTATGAATAGTAACTCGTTTTTGATCATCATATAACTTTGTGTAATTATATTTACTTTCAATAAAATCAAAAGTTTCATTATTATAGAAAACTACATGCGAAGGATCACGAGTATAGTACCAATTTTTAAATTTGTCTAAATCATCCCAGCGTTCGGTCATAATGATTAGCAACCCGGTTGGCTTAAGCAGATTATAAATTTTCTCTAACTCTGCCGCGGGATCATTAAAATGTTCAAACACCTCGGTAGAAAAGATAAAATCATACTTTTTGTTTAGCGGATTCTCAACGAAGTAAGGATCATAGTCCTCGCATTGATAACCTCTTTTCTTTAAAATTTTTGAGAGTGTTGGAGCATAACCGCAGCCGTAGTCTAAACCCACCATGTCTTTGTTCAAATAATTGAGTGCCGGTTCAACCGCCCTGTTCAGAAATTCAACATACCCGGGTTGATCTATGCCGTTGTTGTGAGTTAGATACCTTGCTTTTTCTTCATCGGTTGAAACATAACTATCCGGTGATGCACTTATTAATGAGCAGTTGCTGCATAGATAATATGCTCTGTCATCAGCGCCTTGTAATGATTTTAGTTCTGTATTTGCACAAAGTCTGCAAGTCAATATTATCTCCCGTACTTTGATGCACAAGTGATGCAATATGGAGCGTACGGCAGACTCATTAATCTTTTAACAGCAATATCGTTACCGCATTTTTGACATTTACCGTATTCTTCGGAATCAATTCTGGAGAGCGCTAATCTGAGTCGCTCCATAGTAGTTTTTTTATCACGTAACGCTGATTCAACAATAGCTTTGTTATTAATTGCGTCCATTCTTGATAGTCTTCCGTACGCGCTGTCGGGCGAAATTGGTTTTGCCGATTCTTCAAGCATCTGCAATTCATCTATCAATTCTTCGATTGTCTCTAAGATTGAATCTTTTATTAACTGTTTTTCTTCGGCGGTCATGATTAATTTCCTTAAGCTACACTTTCCATTTCAACTGTTTGATCATTATGTTCAACAGCAGATAAAAATTTAACATTTGGGTTTTTCTCGACTGCCATTCTAAAAGTAAACTCAGAATCTGCGATGAACACTAAATTTTTATTTTTATCATAATAGAGAGAATTAGATCGCATCCTCATCAATTCCTCTATATCACTTTCATCTTCATACTTTAACCAAAATGCTTTATACGAAGGCATTGCTGTAAACTCGACGCTAGCACCATACTCATTCAATAATCTGTATTTCATAACATCAAATTGAAGTTCACCAACAACGCCGACAACTTTCTTGTTACCCAAGTTTTGAGTGAACAACTGTGCAAGACCTTCATCGGTTAAATATTGAATTCCTTTCTCCATCTGTTTGGATTTGAAAGGATCAACATTACGAACCACTCTGAATACTTCCGGCGAAAATCTTGGAATACCTTTGAACATAAAATTCTCACCTTCTGTTATCGTATCACCAATCTTGAACGTACCGGAATCATACAAGCCGATAACATCGCCGGGATATGCTTCTTCTACAAGAGTTTTACTCTGTGCCATAAATGAAGCCGGGTTTGCAAACTTTAAATTTCTATTTAACCTTACGTGATGATAAAATTTATTTCGTTCGAATTTTCCAGAACAGACTCTTAAGAATGCAATTCTATCTCTATGCTTAGGATCTAAATTTGCGTGAATCTTAAAGACAAACCCACTAAAAGATTTATCAACTGACTTTATTATTCCGTTTGTACTTTCATGTTCTTTCGGAGCGGGTGAAATATCAACGAATGTATCTAGTAATTCTTTTACGCCAAAGTTATTTAGTGCGCTGCCGAAGAAAACCGGTGCAAGGTTTCCTTTCAAGTATTCTTCTTTTGTAAAATCATCATAAACTTCATCAACAAGCGATACATCATTTTTAAACTTCTCTGCATCCGAACCGAAAGTCTCAATAAGCCCGGGATCATCAAGTCCTTCGAACTTTTGCACATCCGCTTCAACTTTTGTCTTATTTACTCTATAAAACTCAAATAAGTTTTTATAAATATTGTAAACTCCCCTAAACTGATAACCGACTCCAAGTGGATATGTCAACGGACGAACTTTTATAGAAAGTTTTTCTTCCAACTCATCCAGCAAATCAACCGGATCTTTACCTTCGCGGTCCATTTTGTTTATGAAAATTATTACCGGAGTATTTCTCATTCTACAGACTTTCATCAATTTTTCGGTCTGCTCCTCTACGCCTTTCACAGAATCTATCACCAATATTACGCTATCGACAGCAGTTAAAGTTCTGTAAGTATCTTCGGCAAAATCTTTGTGACCGGGAGTATCCAACAAGTTTATTTTGTGATTTTTGTAGTTGAACGAGAGCACGGATGTTGCTACAGAAATACCGCGCTGTTTTTCAATTTCCAGAAAGTCGGATGCTGCAGTTTTTTTAATTTTGTTATTCTTCACCGCACCGGCAATTTGAATAGCGCCGCTGTACAAAAGCAGTTTTTCAGTTAAAGTTGTTTTACCCGCATCCGGGTGACTGATTATCGCAAATGTTCTGCGTTTATTTATTTCAGAATTTTTACTCATTTCTTTTCTTCAAATGTTGTTAAATAATTATAAAATTTAGGTAAACGGATTATACTGAGCCTGGTTCGGCTAGACGAGAATCAAATTGGTCTTGATATGTGAATTCCGTAAAACATTAGCTTTAAATATACGAAATTATTGTGGAGAATTACAGGATTGTATCAGGATTGGCGGATTGGCGGATTGGCGGATTTAGCGAATTGGCGAATTATAGCATTATCGAATTTCTCAGAAATCAAGGTTATAAACTTCTTTTTTACAATCCGTAAATTTATTATTTTTGCACTTCAAACTTGATCTGCTTTTAGACACACCCTAATATTTTCTATAAGTAGCAAAGTTAACAACCATCAAAAAATCATCAGAAAAATGAGTGAAAAAATATTAAATAACAACGAAACTGAAGAACGCGAGTATTTAGAGCAAATAAAAGACAAATTGAACGATGCAATTCTTGAGATTGAAAATTTAGTCGGCAATCAATATGAAGAAATAATTGAACAGAAAAGATACCTCGCCGAAAGCAAAGCAGATATGGATCATGTTGAAAAAGTTTCCGTTAGGCAATCTATTGAACAAATGGCGATGATCGGTGATCATAGTCTAGCAAAGAAAAAAAGATTACATAAAATAATTCGTTCACCCTACTTTGGACGAATAGACTTTTCCACCAATTCCTCCGAACAAGAGAACCGATTTATATCGGTATTCACACATTTGTCGATTCAGAAAATGATCAAAACCTCATTTACGATTGGCGAGCTCCCATATCAAGTATGTTCTACGATTTCGAATTAGGCGACGCATATTATGAAGCTCCCGAGGGAGTAACGGAAGGAAAAATTTTCTTAAAACGTCAGTACCGAATAAAGAACGGCAACATGGAATATATGTTGGAAAGTTCGATGAATGTAATCGATGATGTTCTTCAAAAAGAATTAAGCAAATCTTCCGACGACAAAATGAAAAACATCGTTGCAACTATTCAACGGGATCAAAATGCAATTATTCGAAACGATGAATCGACTACACTAATTATTCAAGGCGCTGCGGGTTCTGGCAAAACTTCTATCGCGCTTCATAGAATTGCTTTCTTATTATATAAATACAAAGACTCAATTAAATCGAGCGATATACTTATAATTTCTCCCAACAAAGTTTTCGGAGATTACATTTCAAACGTCCTGCCGGAGTTAGGTGAAGAAAAGATTTTAGAAACAAGTATGGAAAATCTTGCGGATGAGGTTTTGAAATATCAGTACAAGTTTCAAAACTTTTATGAGCAAGTTGCGTTATTGCTCGAAAGAAATGACGAGAGTTTCCGGGAGCGAATCAAGTACAAATCTTCGAATGAATTTCTAAGAAAGCTTGATGAATACATAACAAATTTTAAGCGTAACAATCTTACTACAAAAGATATCGCCACAAAAAATTATGTTATCCCCGATTGGTTTATCGAAGAGAGATTCAAAACTTACCAGCGAATGCCGGTCGATAAAAGAATTACACAAGTTGTAAACGATTTGGTTGACAGCGTGAAAACTCAATTCAATTATGAAATAAAAGGTAAAGAAAGAAACGAGTTAAGAAAGCAATTAAAACAAATGTTTCGCACAACAAACCTTCGAGTTCTTTATCGTGAGTTTTACGATTGGGTTGGAAAACCGGAAATGTTCAAACTAGCGAAGGGTTCTGTTTATGAATACGCCGATGTTTTCCCTTTTATTTATATGAAAATTCAAATGGAAGGAATAAAGGGTTTTGATAATGTTAAACACCTTGTAGTTGATGAAATGCAAGACTACACGCCGGTTCAATATAGAGTTATTTCAAGATTGTTCAAATGTAAAAAAACTATACTTGGCGATAGCAACCAATCCGTCAATCCGTTCAGTTCTTCTACAGCAGAATCAATAAGTTCGGTTTTCACAAATGCTGATTGCATGTACATGAATAAAAGCTACCGTTCTACAATTGAGATTTCGGAATTCGCACAAAAAATTCAATGGAATGAAAAACTTGAGCCGATTGAAAGACATGGTGAAGTGCCGCAAATTAAAAAACATAAAAGTAAGAATGACGAACTTTCTGAAATTAAATATGCTGTTGCTGCATTTGACAATACTGACTTTAATTCATTCGGCATAATCTGCAAAACTCAAAAACAAGCAGATAAGCTTTATGAAGTTCTCAAAGATATAAACGAGGATATCAGTCTGCTTACCTCGGAAAGTACAAGTTTTTCTGAAGGGATAATTATCACAAGCGCACACATGTCAAAGGGTTTGGAGTTTGATCAAGTAATTGTTCCGTTTTGTACGGCAGAAAATTATAAATCTAAAGTCGATAAACATATGCTTTACGTGGCATGCACACGAGCGATGCATAAATTAACCTTAACTTACTCCGGCGAACATTCCGAATTCCTAAATTCTCACTTAGCTTCGTAGGAATATTGCCAGGGTAACTTTAGAGAACTGAAAAATAGAAAGTAAGTCTGGCTGTGATTGAGTCGTCAACCTTGCTGCCGTCCGGAAGCGCTTCGTAAGTTTCGATGATTACGTTTGGACTTATAGTCACTCTTTCAACCGGAGAGAAGTTTAATCCGAATAATAATCAATTTCTAGAGTCGCCTTTAAAATCTGAATTAGAATTCGGATCGATTCTGTCAAATCTTCCAACTAAACTTATTTTCTCATATACTATATATGGCCCGAAAACTGAAATCCGTTTAAGTCTTTTTCTCCACCGTTCGCAACGTTTGATAAATTTGCAATTTCAGAATCTCTCGAAACATTATAAAAGTAATCACCAAACATGTAGCCCGGAAAACTTTCCTTTATTTAGAAATTCTTGTGCACCGGTTTGATCAAATAGCCCAAACATTAATATCAAATGGATCATAATTTTCATACAATTGATTCCCAATAATGGAATGAGATAGTTTTTTATTTAATAATTCAAGTAAACTACCAATCAGCAATTCAAGAAATTTCAAAAATAAGCACATAAATCGAGAAAAAATGTCTCAATCAAAATTTCTTAACAATTTCTTAACATTAGAACTGGTTACGTTAATGAGAATTTTCCATAATTTTTGGGTCTCAATTAATTCTTTATTAAGAGGTAAAAAATGAAATTAAGAATCAGCAGTAAACTTATCTTCATATTTTTGGTGTTGTTTACTTTATCGATAAAAGCTCAGCAATTGGAAGTGGATAAAAATATACCCGAGTATAAACCCGTAAGCGGAATATCCGGAACGCTTAACAGTATCGGTTCCGATACGATGAACAATTTATTAACGCTTTGGCTTGAAGGATTTAAGAAGCATTATCCAAATGTGAATATTCAAGTTGAAGGAAAAGGATCGAGCACGGCGCCTCCCGCTTTAATCAGTGGTACTGCTCAACTTGGTCCAATGTCACGACCGATGAAGAAAGAAGAGATTGACAAGTTTGAAGAAAAGTTCGGATTTAAACCTACTCAATTGAGAACTTCGCTTGATGCGTTAGCTGTTTATGTAAACAAGGACAATCCATTAAAAGGATTAACACTCCCGCAAGTTGATGCAATCTTTTCAAAAACAAGACGCGGCGGTTTCAGAACAGACATTTCCCGATGGGGTGATCTTGGTTTAAGCGGTGATTGGACAAATCGTCCGTTGAGTTTATATGGCAGAAATTCTGCATCGGGCACTTACGGTTTCTTTAAAGAACATGCGCTCTACAAAGGCGATTTCAAAGATCAGGTGAAGGAACAGCCGGGTTCGGCATCAGTTGTTCAGGGCGTCTCAGAAGATAGATTTGGAATTGGGTACAGTGGAATCGGTTACAAAACCTCAGGCGTTATTGCTCTTCCCGTTGCAAAAAACGAAAGCGATTCTTTTCATGATGCCGATTACGAAAATGTTATTTCCGGACAATACCCGCTTGCAAGATTCTTAAATATTTATATAAACAAAGCTCCTAATCAACAGTTGAATTCACTACTTAAAGAATTTCTTAAATTTGTTTTTAGTTATGAAGGACAAGAAATTGTAATAAAGGACGGCTATCTACCGTTACCGTTACCAGTGGTTCAAGAAGAGTTGAAAAAATTAGAATAATATGCATCATTCTTTATTTTTACGAATAACGATAATTACGCTAAGTAAACCGAGTTCTTTATAAGTGAGTGATAACAAACATAAACGAGCATTATTTTTCAACAGTGCAGCCAAGGTTATTATCTATTCCGGCGGTATTGCTACTATAATTGCCGTCCTCGGAATTCTTTTCTTCGTATTCAATGAGGCATACCCCCTCTTTAAAGATGCAATCTCTGAAAAGAAAGAGAAAGTCTCCGTTAAAACAAAACTGCCGCTTTTAGTCGGAGTTGATGAATACCAAGAAATCGCTTATGTAGTCACAGATTCCGCAAGTATTGATTTTATCGAGATTGAAACCGGACAAATTTTGTCCTCACAAAAAATTGATTCACTCGAGAACAAAATAATCACCTCAACAGATAAAACACTTTTCAATAATAATATTGCGGCAGCAACCGACAAAGGATCTGCTGTAATATTTAAAGTAAACTATGATATTACTTTCGATCAAAATTCAAATAGAATTATTAAACCAGGTTATGAATTCAAACGCTACGTAACGCTCGATACCCTTCTTACACCATTAAAGCAAATCGCAGTATCGGTAAACGACAATGATGAGATTACGATAGCCGGAGTAAATAACGAAAATAAAATATTTATCTATTCTGAAATAGTAACACGTTCTATTTTCGGTGATGAAACAATCGAACAAATCAATTCACACATTCAGATAAGCAATAAAAATATTTCAGCAATCGAAATAGATGCTTCATCAAAAAAACTTATTGTCGGAACCGATCATGGTGCAGTTTATTATTATTCCTTAGATAATAAAGCCAATCCGGAGTTAATACAAAAAACAATACCTTTTAATAAAGCGCCAATCGTAGGTCTCTCTTTCATAATCGGCGATCAATCCGTAATTGTCACGGATGCTGAAGGAAATACTTGCTCGTTGATGAAAATTTTAGATGAAGCGTTCGGAATACGGCTGGCAGTTAGTAATACCGCATACCTTTGATAAATTAGAAAATGAAATAACTTCTGTTTCCGTATCACAGCGCGGTAAAACTTTTATTGTTGGTGATAAAGAAGGAAATATCGAACTAAAACACCTCACAAGCAACAGAACTATTGCAAAACTTAGTGGTCGGCAAAAGAAAATTATAGATATCATCTTCGCTCCGAAAGCCGACGGAGCACTGGTCCTTTACAGCGATGGAATAATAGAGAGATTCACCATTGATCCCGGGCATCCCGAAGTAACTTTACACACGATCTTCGGTAAAGTTTGGTACGAAGGTTACGCTAAACCGGAATTTGTTTGGCAGTCAACCGGAGGATCCGATGATTTTGAACCGAAGTTAAGTTTAATTCCATTAATAGCGGGAACATTCAAAGGGACTTTTTACGCGCTCCTGTTTGCTATACCGATTGCTTTGCTGGGTGCGCTTTATACTTCTGTTTTCGTTCATCCAAAAATTAAAAAAGTTATAAAACCGACAGTAGAAATAATGGCTGCTCTGCCGAGTGTTGTTATCGGATTTTTAGCCGGTTTATGGTTGGCTCCAATGCTCGAAAGAATCCTACCCGGTGTAATTTTAATCTTTGTGATCTCCCCTTTCACAATGCTGCTTGGAGTTTATCTCTGGCGGAAAATTCCAAAGTTATTCGGAGTAAAATTTAAGCAAGGTTATGAAGTTTTGGTGCTCGTTCCGTTATTGATTTTAGGTGGACAAATTGCGCTCTGGCTAGGACCTTATTTTGAAACTTACGTTTTAAGCGGAGATTATAGAGCTTGGCTGCTCAACTATTTCAACGAATCTTACGATCAAAGAAATGCAATTGTGGTCGGATTTGCAATGGGCTTTGCAGTCATCCCAATAATTTTTACAATTTGTGAAGATGCGCTATCCAGTGTTCCGAAACATTTAACATCAGGTTCACTAGCGCTGGGAGCTAACAGATGGCAGACAGCCGTTCGAGTTGTGTTGCCGACAGCCAGTCCTGGAATTTTTTCCGCAATTATGATCGGGTTCGGCAGAGCAATCGGTGAAACGATGATCGTACTTATGGCAACCGGTAATACTCCAATTATGGATTTTAGTCCGTTCAATGGATTTAGAACATTATCGGCAAACATTGCCGTAGAGATTCCCGAAGCGCCTTATCACGGCACTCTTTACCGGGTTCTCTTTTTATCGGCTGCATTATTATTCATTCTTACTTTTATTATTAACACCATTGCAGAAATTGTTAGACAACGTCTTCGCAAAAAATACATGGATATTTAACAGTAGTTCATAAATGAAAGAATTAATAAAAAAAGGCGAATTATTCATTTGGCTGACCGGCTTAGGTCTTGGTGTAAGTATAATTATGATCGCCGGACTACTGTTTCTTGTTTTTATAAATAGTACCGACTTCTACTACCCTTCCGCAATTGCAAAGATCAAAAAAGAAGATAACAGCTATTTACTCGGACAAATTTTTCAAACCGAGGATGTTCCACAAGCAAGTTTGCCGGATTCATTAAAACCTACTATTTATTCAAGAAATCAAATCAAGATCGGTAATAGAGATATTTATGGTTTTGATTTTGCTTGGGTAGATGAAAGAGAAATTGATTCAATCACATATCCGAAAAACGCGATTGCAATTGAACGAACCGAGTACGGCAATTTTTACGGTTTTCTCGAATCAATAAAAATTGATGGAGAGAGAAAATATTCATCCAACGAGGAAATTGAATCAATTATTCATTCGATAGTCAGTGAAGTATCCGGCATCAGAGAAAAAGATAAATGAGATTGAAAAAGATGAGATTGGTGATATAAACTATAAAATAGAAAATGCGCGTCAAGAAATAAGCAAACTGAAATTTTATAATAAAAATAATTTATCAGCGGTTGAAGATGAAATATCATCAATCGAAGAAGAAATTGATGGCTATCATAAGGAATACTCAACAGTAATTGCCAAAACAGATTCACTGCAGAATTATGGTTCCCAATTCATTTTAACCGTCTCTACAATCGATGAGAAAAAGTTGATATACCGTTCCTCAACATTATTAGAGTTTATCAACCGAACGATATGTCGTTCATTGAAAAAACCGGCTTCATATTTGCAAAGTTGTGGGAATTGTTGAGTGACGAACCAAGGGAATCGAATACCGAAGGTGGAATATTCCCCGCAATTTTTGGAACCGTAATGCTCGTTTTAATAATGAGTATTTTTATGGTTCCCTTTGGTGTTTTAGCTGCATTGTATTTAAGAGAATATGCTAAGCAAGGTGTAATGGTTCGCACGGTGAGAATTGCGGTTAATAATTTAGCCGGAGTTCCGTCTATCGTGTTCGGGGTTTTTGGACTCGGCTTTTTCGTTTACTATGTGGGTGGAACTATCGATCAATTATTTTATCCTGAACGGCTTCCAACCCCCACTTGGGGAACAGGCGGAATTTTATGGGCTTCGTTAACTTTAGCTTTGTTAACACTTCCGGTTGTAATTGTGTCAACAGAAGAAGCGCTTGCCGCTATACCCAGAAGCATTAGGGAGGCGTCACTAGCACTCGGCAGCACAAAGTGGCAGACGATTTGGCGAATTGTACTTCCTTCAGCCACGCCGGGAATTTTAACGGGAATGATTTTAGCAATGGCAAGAGCCGCGGGTGAAGTTGCACCTTTGATGATAACCGGGGTAGTAAAACTTGCTCCAAATTTACCTTTTGATTCACACTCCCCGTTCTTTCATCTTGATAGAAAATTCATGCATCTCGGATTTCATATTTATGATGTCGGTTTTCAGTCACCAAACGTTGAAGCTGCATTACCGATGGTGTATATTACAACTTTATTGTTAATTGCAATTGTTGTTTTACTTAATTTATCTGCGATGATACTCAGATCGCGTTTAAGCAAGAAATATCAGTCATCAACTTTTTAATTATTCTGAGAGAGTTTTAGTGAGAGAGGAATTGAAAACAAGTTTAAGCAGCACAGAACAAATGGAATACGTTAAAAAGCCGGATTCAAAAATTAAAGTTGCGGTAAATAACTTAGATTTTTATTACGGCCCAACACTCGCATTGAATAACATATCAATGAATATTGACCAGAACAAAGTCACTGCCTTAATAGGTCCTTCGGGATGCGGTAAATCTACTTTTCTGCGCACATTGAATCGCATGAATGATTTAATTGATGATGTAAGAATTAAAGGTGAAGTTTTAATTGACGGAATGAACATTTATGACCCGGCAATCGACGTAGTTCAATTGAGAAAAAAAGTTGGAATGATTTTTCAAAAATCAAATCCGTTCCCGAAAACTATTTTTGAAAATGTTGCATTTGGTTTAAGGGTTGGCGGTTTTTCAACAAACAGAAATTTTCTTCAAGAAAGAGTTGAAGAAAGCTTAGTACAAGCCGCTCTGTGGGATGAAGTAAAAGATCGTCTAAATGAATCTGCTTTTGGTTTATCCGGCGGTCAACAGCAGCGTCTTTGTATTGCCAGATCACTTGCAATCAAACCTGATATATTATTGATGGATGAACCCGCAAGTGCGCTCGACCCAATTTCCACAAACAAAATTGAAGACCTAATAATTGATTTGAAAAAGAAGTACACAATAGTTATTGTTACACATAATCTTCAGCAAGCTTCGAGGGTTAGTGATCAAACTGCTTTCTTTTATCTGGGTGATTTAATTGAGTATAATAAAACTAAAAAGATGTTTACAAACCCCAATGAAAAACAAACCGAAGATTATATAACCGGCAGATTTGGTTAATATTCATAGAGAATAAAATGTTAAGAAAATTCCAAGAACAGTTAGAAAAATTAAAAAAGCGTCTCCTTAAAATGGGCAGCTCTGTTGAAGAACAATTAAACTATACTATACAAGCGATTTTAGAAGAGAATGAAGAGAAAGCACAGAGAGTTTTTGAGTTAGAAAAAACTGTCGATAAAATCGATCTGAAAATTGAGAAAAATTGCCAAAAGTTATTTGCATTAAATCAACCTGTTGCACTTGATCTGAGATTGATAATTTCTGCAATAAATCTCAGCACAGACCTTGAAAGAATTGGTGATTTGTCGGTTAACATTTCGGAGCTATTCTTAAAGACAAAAAGAAAACCCGAATTTATCGATGAAATAAAATTTAACGAGATGAGCACATGTGCATTAAAAATGTATAAAGATGCACTCGATTCTTTCATAAATAATGATGCGGAAAAAGCGAGAGAAGTAATAAAAGATGATAAAATTTTGGATGAACTTAAATGCTATTGAACGATGACTTACTTATCAAAATAATGAAAGATAGATGCCTCGGAACAATTGACCAAGCTATTCACTATCTCGATATCTGTCATCAATTAGAAAGAATCGGCGACCATGCAACCAATATTGCCGAAGATGTTTACTTCATCGCCGAAGCCGATATAATTAAACATAATTACGAAAAGTATATTTTCGGCGATGAAGAAGAAACCGAAGACTCTGATGACGATGATAATGATGACAATGATGATTAATAGAATTAATTAATATTTTTAATCCCAGAAATACATTTTTGCTTCAAGAGATTTCGGATACTTTTCTTGAATCTCTTTCATTGTTTTTCTGAACGTCTCATTGTCCTTACTTTTTATATAACTTGCAATCCCCTTTTGAACTAACACTTTCGGCAATAACGCAGAATCTTCGAAGGAATCAATTTCTTTACCGGTAACATCAATCACTTCGTCATATTTTCCTTTTGGTATCATCGCCTCGGAAAATCCGATTCTCAACATCAACCTAAATTCATCCGGTGGTAAGTAACCGTTAAAATTGTAATAAGATTTTCCGTTATGATCCAAGAAATAAAATGAAGGCGTCCAGTAACCGGAAAGTTCTCTTCTCATCTCTCTGTCTTTTTTTAGATCAAGTTTTAAAAGAACAAACCACTCTTGCATTTCAGCTTTCACTTTTTCATCCGGGTAAGTTTCCTTTTCTAATTTTTTACAACCGCCGCAGCCGTCCATTTCAAACTGTAAAAGAATCGGCTTGCGAGTTTTTTGAGATTCTTCTTTTGCTTCTGTCATAATTTGTTTTCCACATGTTGACCTCAGTTTTTTCACTTCAAATTAATCAGCTTTATTTTCGTTTCGAGAAAGCTGAACCATACTTAGTATGCTAAAATATAAATTTTTATATTTCGATCATACTTTCACCAAGATGACAGTGGAAACAGAAAATCCATTTTGTTGAACAAATGGATTATATATTTTCTGTTACTGTTCCCCGCGTTCAAAAAGCGAAAGAAGTAAGTTTTGGCTTGGAGTTGTTTAGAAAAATTAGAAAACTTTTTGATATACTTTGTGAAAAATACATTCTTAATTGCAAACTGAAGATCGATGAGTTCAAAGAAAAAGTGAGCAAAGAAAACCAAAAATTAACCGAAGAGTTTTATAAAGAGTAAAAATAGCTATGTCAAAAACAAAAAAGAAATAAAAATAGACGAAATTACGGAGTTTTTACTCTATACCTCGCCCTTCGGAGAAATTACAGTAGAAGTATATCTTTATAATGAAAATATTTGGCTCACACGGAAAAAACTGCAGAGCTTTTCGGCGTACAAAGACCCGCGATCACAAAGCATTTAAAATATTTTTGCCGAAGGCGAATGGACGAAAATTGGTTAGTTCCATTTGGAACATACACTTACACGGACGATTGAGGGAAGACCAAACTCAAAAAGTAAAATACTATAATCTTGATGTGATTATTCTGTTGCGTATGAGTAAATAGCAAAAAAGCAACTCAATTTAGAATTTGGGCAACCGAAATGGCGAACGAGAAATGGCATAAGCGAAGAAGATAAAAAATTAATAGTATAGTTTTACAGTACGGAATAAATATAAAAAAGCTACCGGATAATGAAATAGTTTTCTAAAATCCCAAGATGGCGCCGTACATGTTGAAGTAATGTACGCAGAGAAAAATATTTGGTTAAACCAGAAAGCAATGGCGGAATTATTCGGCTGCAGCGCGGATAATATTTCACTTCATCTAAAAAGCATTCCAGGAAAATGAACTTGACGAAAATTCAACTGTCGAGGAATTCTCGATAACTCGCAAAGAAGGATAAACGCGAAGTAAAACGGACTATAAAATTCTACAGCTTGGAAGCAATTATTGCAGTCGGCTACAGAGTAAATTCAGATAGAGGTCGTGAATTCAGAAGCTGGGCAACCGAAATTTTGAAAAGATATATCGCTATTAAAGGTTATGCTAGTAGATTCAGAACGGCTTAGAAACGAAGGTTACCGTCAGCACTCATTATTTCGATGAACTTTACTTGAAGAAATACGTGATATCCGCACTAGCGAAAGAATGATTTTATCAGAAAATAACTGATATCTACGCAACCATCGTTTGATTATATCACCAAGACGCACTAAATAACAAAAGAACTTCTTTGCAACAGTACAAAACAAACTTCATTTTGCCATTACCGGAATAACCGCCGCTGAAATAATATCTGAAGCGAGCAAACTGCGAAAAACCGCATAAAATGGGATTAAAGAGCGTGGAGAAGTTCACCTGAAGGTAAAATAATGCCAAGCAGATGTAACCATTGCAAAAAATTATCTTGAATAAAGATGAACTAAAACATTTGGACCGTATTACGGAATATGTACTTAGATTACGCAGAAGCTGCAAGCTGCTCGTGGAAAAATACCAATGACAGATGCAAAGACTGGATAGAAAAACTTAGACGCATTTTTACAATTCAATGAATTGGAAATATTGGACAAACGCCGGTAAAATGTCTGCACGAAGTTGCAAAAGACATTAGCTCTGAAAGTAATATGAGAAAATATAAACCGTGTAGTCAGGATAGATTACATACATCTCGACTTTGACAAAGAAGTAAAAAAACTATTGGAAAAGAAAAAGAAGAAATAATGCACTAAATTCTGATCAAAATTCTAGACGTTAATAAATTTATTAATTCTTTCCATTCCTTACTATTTTGAATAATGCCAACATCTCTCTCCTATCTGCTCAACCCGCTCATCATATTTTTCTTCTTCTAGTTCTGTTCCGTCAAATTCTTTCGGATCGTCATAACGGATTGGGAAACGGGCTTCAGCGCCGAATACAACGGGACAATTTTCGTCCGCATCGGAGCAAGTCATTATCGCTGCAAAATCTTTCTGCGGATTAAATTCATCCGAATAAACTTTTGAAAAACATTTAACCGGTTCTTTTTCGTCGGAGTAATAAACAAGATAAACCGGGTTGTCCGAATTATCTTTCTTCTCAATTTTGAATCCCGCTTTTGTCATTGCATTTACGGCACGGGGATTAAAAGCCGTAGCTTCCGTTCCGCCGGAATAACATTTAACATTTGGAATATTGTAATACTCTGCGGCTGTCTGCGCCCAAATTTGACTAATGTGGCTGCGGCGTGAGTTGTGAGTGCAGATGAAAGTTAAGGTTTACTTCTTCTCCATCCTTCAATTTATTTGTAGATGATATTCAGCGAGCTGATTTAGTAATTCTTTCCGTTCATCAGGTATCTAACTCAAATGTATCTTTAAGAAATTGCTGAATATTGACTTCAATCTCATTTAATAACCGGCATAACTATCTCCTTAATCAATTTGTAGATATAGTCATAATACTGTCAACATTATTCATTGCTAAATACTGAAATTCTAATTAAAACAAATTGATTGTGTTGACTTAAGGCAAAGTTAATAATGAAATAAACCCCCTAACTCACAAAAGCAAATTAGAGGGTTTCAATATTAGCAATTTGGCACAGGAGGTAATCCCCACCAAATTACAAGGAAAAGTTTGTTCTTACTTGACTAATAACATTTTGATTGTGCTGACAAAGTTACCCGCTTTTAAAGTCGCAAAGTAAATTCCACTTGAAAGATCTTCAGCATCAAAATTTGCTTTATATGTTCCGGTTGATTGTTCACCAGAATAAAGTGTTGCTATTTCCTTTCCAATCGAATCATATACTTTAAGCGAAACAAAACCTGTATTAGCAACAGAATATTCGATAGTTGTTGTCGGGTTAAATGGATTCGGATAATTTTGTTTCAATGTAAATTCTGTAGGAAGTGTTTCCCCTTCTTCAACGCTTGTTACCGGGAATCTTGTAAAACCAAGTGCAGCAAGTACTGCTGAGTCAAGAGGTTCGGCAAAATACATGTGTGCATTATCAACATCAGATTTCAAGTATTCCCATAAAGTAGGATCACTTGGGAAAACTGTCGGATCGCCGGTATAAGTTGCAAAGTCAAATTTAAGCGATGTCTTCCAATCTTCCGGTATTGGAACAACACCCCGAAGGACCAGCCATTTTCTTTGTATCTGGATTCCATTTTGTCATCGTTATTGTACCGCTGTCGTTGTATTCGGTTATAGCCGGATTTCCTGCTCCCATAGTTTGATGGCAGTCACCGCATGCAGTTGCATCTTTAGCTATTGCATGCGAATGATACGAAGAAATGATGTAGTTTGTTTTTCCATCATAAGCGTGAGTCATAAAGGCGCCTAATCTAACTTCACCTTCTTTTTTAACAAGAAGTTTGTAATTTTTTAATTGGTTGATAGCTCTGTTCTTACCACTTTCAAGAACAGATTCAAAATGGCAGCTTGCACATGTTAAAACTGCTTGTGCGTGGCATGCAGCACAGTCTACAGTTGCAGCATGTAAATCATGAGCTGTATTAGAAGTTAAGTCTGCGTGGCAGTCTTCACACTCTACTTTTATGGCGCCTGGTTGTTTCAAAGAAACATAAGCAACTCCGTCATCACCGTGTATTTCTTCTTTTGAATGGCAGTCTATACAAACCATGCCGGATGCTTTGTGAACATCTACATCGGGATATGCTGCTCTTTCATATTTTTGTCTGTTGTGACAGTTAATACATGTTTCCTCGGTAACTGCTGAGCCCATACCTGCAAAATCATGGCAATCATTACAGCTTGGTTCGTAAGTAGCCGGGTCAATTGGGTCTCCGTTTGGATATGTACCGGAAGTTGCATGACAGTTTTTACAAGTAAGATCATCCATCGGAATTCCGGTGATTAATTCCATACCGCCGTTTTCTGCTTTGTATGCGTCTTCTTTTCCTTCACGCGTGTAGTGAAGACTCGTTTCGATATTTGCTTGAGCGTAGAGCATACCGGCAGATGCAAGTATCAACAACATTAGTATCCATTTTTTCATAACATTATTCCTCTTAATTTGTTTTTGAATTGAGCTTAATTTTATTGATTACAGCAATCGTATTATTCAGTTTTCCTTTGTCAATAACTGAACTATCTCTAAGTTTATTAAAATACTTGAGAGAATCGGAAATATTGCAGTATAGTGAAAGCATACCCAGGGCTAGATATTTTTCGTCCGCATTTTCATAAACTATTTCTTCGGATAAAATTTGTGGTAATATTTCCGGGCAGGGACAATCTTCTTCGTAAAATTTAGTATTAGAAATTATTCTTGGATCCTTTTGTATCAAATTATAAAAAAGTTGAAATGCCCTATTGGTATCATGAGTAACCGAATAGCATACAATTAACTTTTTTGCAATTTTATCACTATAAAAAGATGTACCGATTAGATTTTCATAAACGGGTTTGGCAGCTTCAAATCTACGCGATAAAAAATATTGATTTCCCAGCATTTCACTCATAGTACTCAATTTACTGCAAATCTCGTGCTAAAAAATTTCTTCGTTTTTGGGTTAACAAGGATGGTTACTCTGACTAGTGTGGTGCAACAATCTGTTGCGGTATGCACTTAAGTTGTTTTAATGGAATAAGTTGGAACTGTTGCATCAATTTGTTGCGCTGAATAAAATGTTGCGTTAAGAAATCCCTAATTTTTGCATTCTGCGCCAGAGAGTTGTACGGTCAATCCCGAGCACTTTAGCCACTTCAGTTTTATTCCATTTATATTCATTCAGCAGCTCGACTAGCTCGTTATTATGAATGTCCGGAGTGTCATTCTTTTTGCAATTGTGATTCTTTCTGATTTTGTGAGGTAAATGACAGACACAAATTTCATTTTCGGTTTTTGTACGAATGACGGCATACTCGATAATATTTTCAAGCTCACGTATGTTACCGCCGTAGTTATAGTTAAGTAAAATATCATATGATTTGTCGTCGAGACCTAAGATTTTTTTGTTGTAAGCTTTAGAAAATTTGTTAATAAAGAAATCTATTAAAATCGGAATATCATCTTTTCTTTCTCTTAAGGATGGCAGGTAAATATTTACTACATCCAGTCTGTAAAATAAATCTTCCCGGAAATTACCTTTCTTAATTTCTTCTTGAAGATTTTTGTTAGTAGCTGCAATAACTCTAACATCCGAGGTTCTGGTAACCGATTCACCGAGTCTTTCAAATGATCCCTCTTGAAGAAATCTTAGCAGTTGAGGTTGAACTTCCAAAGGGAGATCGCATATTTCATCTAAAAATATTGTTCCGCCGTCGGCAAGTTCGAAACGACCGGTTCTGTCGTAGCGTGCGTCGGTAAAAGCTCCTTTTACATGTCCGAATAATTCACTAACAATTAAATTTTTTGGTATCGCCGAACAATTTAATTTAATGAACGATTTACCTTTTCTTAGACTTGTATTAAAAATTGCATCTGCTATTAATTCTTTACCGGTTCCGGTTTCTCCCGTAATTAAAACAGGCGCGTCAGAATCCGATACCTCATCAATTAGATTGAAAATACTTTTCAATTTTTTACTTTTACCAATTATACCGTGATAATTAGTATCATTTTTTAGAATTTTATCATATTCCTTTAGCAGGGAAATATCTCTAAAAGAAATTACGCCGCCGGCAGGCACATTATTTTCATCTTTCAGCACTGCAGCGTTCAGCTTAATCGGAATTGTACCTCTACCGTTACAATTTATCTCGGTCTCGCGGTCATATACATTCTTACCATTTTTCAGTACGGATGCAATCGGACAATTAAATTCACAAAAATCCGATTCGAAATAATGTTTGCAGTAATCACCGATAATTTCTTCTTTTTTATAACCGGTAACTTTTTCAGCGGCTTCGTTTATGAATGTTACTTTAAAATTTTTATCTACGGTAACAACCGCTTCCGCAAGTGAATCCAATATTATTTTTGTTTTTTCGTTAGTCATATTTAGTAAGCAATTAGTAAATAAATACCGCCTAAAATTACAAGCACACCGCAGACACGTTTTATCCAAACAATTGTTTTTGATTCTTCGGACCAGTTCAAGTATTTCTGAACTTTACCGGCAAGCGTTCCGGCTCCGACAATTACAGCGCAATGCCCGATTCCAAATGCTAAGAGAAACATAACAGCCATAAAATAATCTGTTTGAGCAGTCTGAAAAACAACGCCGAGTACAGGCGCCATATAAGCAAATGTACAAGGACCGAGAGCAATTCCGAAGAGCAATCCTAAAATCAATGCGGCAAGTAATCCTTTCGCTTTGGTTTGTCTTAATCCCGCGCTGTTCCAGTCTATTTTAATTATATCGAGTAAATATAATCCTACAAGAAAAAATATAGCTGCAACAAAATAATTTCCGTAAACGCCAACGTCTCCCATCAATCTGCCGAGTGATGCAGTGATAATTCCGATCAATGCGATTGTGATTAAAATACCTATCGAAAAGATCAGAGAAATATTGAATGTTCTTTTAACAGAAATTTTCCCTTGTGTGCTGATAAATCCAACAACAAGCGGGATACTTGACAAGTGACAGGGTGAAAGTAAAATCGATAAAATCCCCCAGACAAAAGATGCAATCAGAGCAATCCAAACCGCACCGGTCATTGCTTCGTAAAGTGTTGTGAAAGTGATCTCGAACATATATCTCCTTAAAAGTGAAAAGAGACGAGGGGCAGAGTGGCGAGGTGAAGAATGTGGAGAAATTGTAACTCATCCCTTGCCCCTTTCACTCGTCTTTTTTTACCTTTTCCTATTTTCCAACGTTTTTATTGTTGATGTTGTCATGGCAATTATTTCATCTATTAATGCAATTCTTTTTGCGATTAGTTCCGGTGTTAAAATAAATTTTGATTCTTTGATACCAACCTTTTGTTTTACGAGCCGATCCTCTTGAAATTCTTAGAAAGTGAGGATATTCTTTTCCAAAACCCCGACCATAACCTTCTTCAATATTTGCAGAAATTGATCCGCAAGATCTAATAATTTGCCGAGCAATTTCTTTTCCCCGTAAATCTTTCTTCAAAATTTCAGTATCACTCCAACATAAATCATAAAGTTCAAGAGCCATTTGATAAAACCGAAGATTTTCTAATCCATCCTTCATCAGAAACCTCAGTAAATTATTTAATTATTTCCTCTAGACCCTTTCACTCGCCACTCGTCCCTTTGACTTCCAATCCTTTCGCCTGCAGCACTTTATCAATTTCCGCTTCGGGATAAAATCCTTCGTGTCGGTGGAATTCATTTCCGTTTTCATCAAGGAAAACTTGAGTCGGGATAAGTTTAATTCTATACTTTTGAGCGAAGTGCCTTTCTTCCGGTTTCCATACATCATGGAAAACAACTTCAACTTGACCCGCGTACTTTTCTTCGATTGCTTTCATTACCGGCTGCATTTGTACACAAGGTATGCAGTTCACAGAACCGAGTTCAACGAATGTTACTTTTACATTGCTCTTATCAGTTTTTTCACTTTTATCTTTCCCGCTTTGAGCATCGCAGCCAAACGTGAAAACCATCAAGTACTGCTGAGAGAAAAATTAACTTTTTCATAAATCTAACCTTCTTATTTTTTTATCGAATTAATAAAATCTCTTGCTTTATCGCTCGCGCAGGTATTCGGTTAAACCGAGCAGACCTTCAACGAGATACTTACTTTTATAACCTTTTAATGTGAGATAATGTCTCGCAATGGCGGCTCTATCGTAATGCGGACAAACCGCAACTATAATTTTGCTTTTATCTAATTCATCAAGGCGGTCAGGAAGTTCATTCAATGGAATAGATTTAATGAAATGAACCGACCATGCTTCAACTTCTTCCGGGAAACGAATATCGATCACTTCTGCTCTATCTTCTTCAATCAATTTTAAAAGAGATTCGATGTTAATTTTCATCTCTTTTCTTTCGGCATAATCAAAAGTTTTCAAATATGATGAGAAAGAATCAATTTCATTTTTTGAGAAACTTGTGCCGTAATCGAAATACAAATTAGGAACAGAAATAAAATTTTCTTCAGCATCATTAGTTTCTCAACCATTCAATTAATTGCTCCTCTTTTGGAATTACGCCAACACTTTTTACTTCGTCATTAATAATTAGTCCGGGTGTCATCATAATACCGTAGTTCACCATTTCATTAATGTCGGTTACTTTCTCTACATTTGCTTCAATTTTATTTTGCTCGATTAGCTCTCTTACTTTTGCTTCTAGTGTTTGACATTTTTTGCATCCACTGCCGAGTATTTTTACCGATGTCATTTTATTTTTCTCCTTCAAGAATTCTAAGTGAGTTTGCTATTGTATCATTTACTGTTGCCTGCTTCATATATCGGGCAACGTTCATTGCTTCTAAAATTTCTTCGTTTGTTACTCCGTTTTGTAAAGCCATTTTAGTCCACATCTGCGTGCAAGTATCGCTTCCTAAAGCTGCTGCAACTCCTATTCCAACAAGTATTTTATACTTATTGGGCACTTTCTGATATTTTTCATTCTCGAAAATGAGAGCTTTTTCGTCCATTTGATTTTTTGCAAATTCCGGTGCGAATTGTTTTAGTAATTCCATTGGTGATTTATTACTCATAATAATACTCCTAATTATTAAAAATTTTGTTTCGGCAATTACCGAAATTATTATTCATTAACAGAGGACATTGTGTCTATCGACAGTCCTAATTTTTCTCTATCGATCTCAAGCTGTTCAAAATCTCCAATCCAAAAATCGAGCGAAGTAAGAATTGCTGTTATTCGCTCATCATCAGTATGAAAATTGATTGAATAATTTATCCATCTGCCATCGCGATTTTCTTTGATAAAACCGCTTTTTTTGAGAATACTCAAGTGCTGCGAAACGGTTGATGCTGAGAGACCTAAAATCTCTGTAATTTCACAAACACAAAGAGGCGAGATTTGAAGCATTTTTAAAATTCTGAGTCGATTTGGATCGGATAAAGATTTGAATAGATTTGACGTTTTTTTCATAATTTGATTTCGTTATTTACCGAAATATAGATAATAAGGTATTAATTTCCAAGTTAAGGGAGGGTAAATTACAAATCAATTTTTAATTAGGTTTTTAGATCGACACACCCCGCATTCAAACTGAATTGTTGAATGATGAACATCAAAATTATCGTGGAGTAATTTTTCTATGTCTAATGCTCAGCTTATCACTTTCACTGGTTAACATATTTTTAATATTTACGTGTGCTTCGAGATGAATATCTTCTTCGCCAACAGTCCAAATGTGCAAGTGATGAATATCCACAACGTCGTCAATCTGCTCAACTATTTCTTTTACTTTTTTGATAGAAATATTTGAAGGAGTTCCTTCCATCAAAACGTGAAGTGTGCTGGTAAGTATTTCAAAACTTTCTTTCAAAACATAAATTGAAATTAAAATTGTAAGTATCGGATCGAGCCAGTATATTTTGAAAAAGTAGATTGCAATACCTCCTGCAATAACAGCAGCTGATGAAACAGCATCGCTCAACAGATGAAGATATGCCGATTTTATATTTAAGCTCGAACCGGAATCTCTTTTAAGCAGCAGTGTTCCAATTACATTTGCAATTAAACCGATTGAAGCTACCAATGTCATTATGTCCGCCCTCAACTTCTTGCGGATTCATTAAGCGAATTGCCGATTCATAAAAAAGATAAACTGATATTGCAACAAGCACCGCAGCATTGATTAGCGCCGCTAAGATTTCTGCGCGCTTAAATCCGAATGTATGCTTCTCTGTGTTTGGTTTCTTCTTAATTTGAATTGCAAAGTAACTGATGATGACGGCGATGCCATCGCTAAAGTTGTGCAGTGCATCGGAAATTAATGAAAGACTTCCCGAAAATATTCCGCCAATGACTTCTGCAATTGTTATAACAAAATTCAGAAGCATTGTGATTATTAATCTGCTTCCGGTTGAATTGCTGTTGCCGTGTGAATGGTTGTGTGCCATATTTAATCCAGTTTACTTAATTGCAAATCTGACCATAAAGTTTGAAATAACAGTTCATATTTCCCTTAGTAATTTATATAGCTACTTTGTAATTATGCTTTACTTTATTTTGCAAATCGGCGCGGATAATTCTATAAATCATTTCGTCAAGTTTCTCAACGTCCCACCAATTATCCATATAAGTTTCACCGAGTCCAAGTTCAACTTCTGTAATTGCACGTTTGTAAAATCTATCATCGTGCACTTGAATATCCCACGATCATCGCCATTAATTTCAACGCCGACGTATGATAAAAGTTGTCTGAGAAGTAATTCATATTTACTGGTTTTCATCTGCTAACTCCTTAACCTAATACTTCAAAGTGCGTTGTAAGAGGACAAGATACCACAAACAAAGTTGGAGAAGAAAATTTTTTCGAACAAATCTCGATCAAAATTGTTTCTCCTCCAAACGAAATGACCATTGTAAATATTTACTTGCAGCAACAGTCAATACGAACTTTTTTGTCGCCTTTAATTCTTCCGTATTCTTCAACAGTCATTTCGCCGCATTCTTCACAGGCGAAACCGGCAAACTGTCTTTCTTAGGCTCAAGGTTTATAATCAAAAACATCTGAAACGTTTATTAACATTTCTTCGGGTGCGCCCATAACTTTTTGAACTAATGGTTCAACGTACTTCCATCGGGAACTTTACTTGCGGGAATGCTTTTCTCTATCTATAATCTGTAAAAAAGTTTGTTTCTTTATTTGCAAGCATGGCTTCAGCCTTTGGAGTTACTCTTACCGCTTTCTCTGTTGCTCTATCAACAAGTGTAACAGCCCATTTACCTTTGTGCGTTCTTTTAATGTTGCCTTTTCCGAATGTTGTTCCCATGATAACCTGAAGTCCGTCTGCATAGCAAGTTGCGAATGATCTTCACCGAGATCAACAAACGCAAGTATTTGTCCGTCTTTAGCTCTTTCAACACCGAGTTTGTTCATTGCTGCTGCGCCTACTCTTAAGCCCATCGGCATTCGGGGCATTTATGTCCGTGAAATTTTTGTTCAAACTCTAACCATTCTTGTGGATTAATATTTGTCATTATGTTTATCCTTTATTATTAGATTAATTAAAAAATATTTGATACTGAATTTCCGTTAAGTAATTATTTTTTATTTTTGAAAATTGGTTTTAAAATCTGTCATTAGTTTTGTTCTTTCGGTGAAGTAATAAATTAGTCCTACACCATACCATACCATTCATTATCGTTTGTTGTATTAATAAAGTCAGCATATTTTTCTAATCCGGCTGTAGCTTGAAATTTTTCATTGAATAAATAATCCATACTTGCATAATATCCCCAAGCTTTATCATCATTAATATGAGCTTCAATGAATTCCGATTGCAAGCCAAAGCCTTTATACTGAAGCTGATATTCGAAACCGAAACGAAAATCATCACCAGTAATCAATTTATCAGCGTCATAAATTGTATTCATCGAAATTGATTTTGCATAACGATATGCAGCCGAGAAACCTACTTGAAGTAATTCATCTTCCTTCTTTACAAGAGTTAATTGCGCGTGGAAGTGTAGAGTAAATTTAAGCCTTTGTTTTTACCGGGCAATTCGAAGATTAGCATTAAAAACACCCGAACTAAGATGAACCGGGAAATAATTTGGCTGATAAGTCATCTGTACGCCGATCTGCCGGCCCATCGATTTAGTACTGTGAATCAGCCCGCTTATTACACCAGCTCTTTCTAAATAAGATATTTCATAATCCGGCTGCATCCTTTGTAAAGTAAAATCGGGGATAAATCGCCGGCACAAACCAATCCAATTCATTTATCTTAATGTCGGCAAAGGCATCTTGAAGCATAACATTTTCATCTTTGAATGAGCGATAAACAGTTTGAATTTTATATGTAACATTTTCTAAGCCCGGTACATTTCCATCAACCATAGTTTTGCTCTGCGAATCATAAAATCATTTGTCTTAGCAAGATCACTGCTAAATCGTGACTGAATGTAGCCGTGCAAATTTGGTTCAACGTTTTGTGCAAATGTTATCGAAAATGAAAAACTCATTGCAGTTAAAAGCAATATGAATAATTTAATTTTCATATCGCGCCCAAAATCAATTTAATTGCAATGCCAAACAATACGAGGGCATAAATTTGCTTTACCATTTTCGGCTTAGCTTTCCCGCTCATAAAACTTCCGCCAAGCTGTGAGCCAATGATAACGCCAATTACGACTATAATTGTCAATGTCCAGTTAAAATCACCTTCAGCCATATGACCGAGATAACCGGAAAAAGATGAAAAGGTTACAACAAATGCCGTAGTGGCTGCAGCTTGCTTTGTTTTATATCCCATCCACATCAAAATAGGAGCTATGATAAAACCGCCGCCAATGCCAAGAAGTCCGCCCGCAAATCCTGCAAACGCTCCAACACCTGCCCCAATTATTGAGCGTTTCTTAATGTCCAGTCATTTTCTCCGGCTCCGGGCTTTTGGCAAAGAACACCATTCTAATTGCTGCTCCTAAAACAGCTATTGCGAAAATATAAGCAGTAAATTAACCGGGACAAATTGTGAACTGTAAGCTCCAATTGGCGCAAAAATTAGAGCGCCCAAAGCCATTGCCGATTCGCCTTTCCAGTCGACTAATTTTTTGCGTGCAAAAGGTATTAAGGCAAGAAGTGTGTTTAATCCGTTTAATAAAAGTCCAAGTGGTATTGCGACTTCTTAACAGAAAAGCCTGCCATTCAAGAACGGGAACATATATCATTCCTCCACCGAGACCGAGCATCGCAAATAAAAATGATGCGAGAAAGATTATTATTGCTACAATTATGTATAACATTTCATCCTCTTACTTCAAATTTGGCAAATGAATTATAGTTTCTTCATTAGTCCTTTCTGAACAAGAGAAACAGACTTTCTTTTCCATCTTTTACCCGTAAGTATCTTTCAAAAACATATTCGCCGCATACTTCACATTTTGCTTTATATGAAAGATCCTTTAACTAGCTTATATTTAAAATCTGATAGTATGGTAACTGTGAATAGTTCATCTTCAGTTGCGTTTAGAACTATATCAATAATATCTTTTCTAACTTCTTCCGGGTATTTCGGAAAGGTCTATTGCTTGCTTTCTGTATTTGAAAAATTCGTGAGGTGCAAGTTTATCCTGGAATTCATTCTTTAAGAATATTCTTACTGCATCTTTTTTGCCCAGGGTACCGAAAAGATTGCCGCAACTTTTCCGTAGTTCAGTTTTTCAATCATTCCTTTGCCGAATGTTGCACCGGTTGCAGACATAATTCCATCCTGCATACAACCTTGCGGATGCCCGACACCCATTTTCAGAAAATACGTGCATCTGGTGATCTAAGCTTTTTTCTACTCCTAATTTTTCCATTGCCAAGGTTCCCATTCTAAAACCAATAGGCATAAAAGGGCAGCGATGCCCGTGAAATTCAAACGTCCATTCCGGCAAATTAAATTTTGTCTTTTCCATTGTTCTTTCTCCTTTTAATAAGTAATCATTTACTTACTACTAAATTTAAAAATTTTTATTTTTCCTCTAGTGCACGTTTAATCAGACAAATCATTCTTTCACAAAATTTTTCTTTCTTGGGTTCAACCGGTTGTAGAATCATTTCTATATTTAGAGATATTGGAATACCCATATAAAGAGTCGCAACATTTTCAACATTTAATGACTTATCCCAAATCCCCTCATCCATTCCTTGTTTAACAATTCTACTGATATATTCTTTTTGAGTAAGAAGGATTTCACGTAAGCCTTTCTTTAACTGTGAATCGTTCAAATGGGCAGCTTCCGAAAATAAAAGAATGGTAATACCTTTATTTTCAATAAGATACTGAATATGAGAGCAAAGGAATTTCAAATAGTTTCTCCTCTGCATTCATTTTAGAAGAATAAACAATTTCTTCCTGAGTAGTCAACAATTCATTTTTAACATCCGAAAGAATTGATAACATTATTTCCTTTTTAGATGAAAAATGACGGAACAAAGCTCCTTCGGAAACTCCGATTTTGGAAGCCAGATTTCTTGTAGAAAGTTTTCCTATTCCTTCAGAAGAAATAATTTCCAGAACAGCTTTTTTAATTTGCGCCTGTCGTGTTTCAGTATCTAATCTTTCTGCTGCCATTTTCAAATCCAGTAAATAATATAGTAATCACTTACTTACAAATATACACAAATAATTTTAATTGTCAAACTTATTTTTGATTTGTTTAGTGCGTTTTACTTCAATTTATTTTTGCAAATTCCAGTACTATAACATTACATTTGGTATGATTAGCTTTAAAACAATATATCGTAGAATAGAGTTTCTGTGTATATAATAAACGGGCAATATCAGACAATTTATATTTCCCATTCACAATTTTTATAAATTAATTTAAGATATTAAACTTTCTCAAGTTTTACTTTTGTATCATAAAACGAAACACTTCCGCCGACAGGATCAATCATACAAGTGTTATTGCGCAATGATGAATCCGTCCACATTGCAGCATTTGCGTGAACGCCTTTTGCTCTTCTCGGATCACCTTCAATTGTTTCACCATCAATATTAACATCTTCCGAACCGGTTGCCCAGTGACCAAATCCGAGGACAAAAGAAATTACGCCGGGGCGCATAGTTTCGGTTGGTATTACTTTTCCAATAATGTCTTTAGTTTTTCCATTCTTAAAATCCCATATTCCTTTGGTATTTGTAGCGCTTGTAACTCTAACCAAATCATCTTTTTCAACACCCAGTTTCTTAGCATCTCTTGGATTGATCATTATTCCGTTTTCCGGCATAATCGGCTGCAACCAGTAAGCTCCAATAGTACGCGATTTTGTCTGCGTTATTGTTCTATTTGTAATCATACTGAATTCATAACCATCGGAAAGTTTTTCAACTGTTTCCTGGGCGTAATTCATTATCGGAAGATACTTTGCGAATCCATAGTAGGGTTTTCCTGTAGCAGCATATTTCTTTGTCGCGGTTTTTTCTTGATAAAGATTTAATAAAGCTCCGAAACGGTGAGCTAATTTATCACCTTCAAAGGATTTATCGTGGTCTTCATACCTTCCGCCGCGGTTCAAAATATAAACTACTTTACGCCATTTGTCTTCTCCAACAATTTCTTTCCATCTTTGTTCGTCAAATACGGATTTATCGAGATGTCTTCTTGCTTTGGAGAAAACTTCAAGTTCGCGGTCGTCTGCTTCAGGTACTCCCGATTCTGTGTGAGCAAGATTCGCAATTGCTCTGAGATATAGATCATCCGGCTTCGTAATATCCAATCCTTCACCGAGCGCGTTTTTGCCGAATGCTTTCAATCCAAGTTTTTCATTCAATGCCATAAACATTGATTCAAGACTGCATGGGATTTCTTCGCCGTAAACTTTTACTTTTTCAGGAATCGGTGAAATAACAGGCTGACGAACATTTTCAACTTTTGCCGGCATGTTCGGATGAGAACCCTGGAATTCCCAGCGTTCTAAATATGATAAATCGGGGAAAATATAATCTGAATACATTGATGTTGAACCAATGATTATATCGCTGGTAAAGAACAATGGCAGTTTATTAACATCAGCCAAAATTTCAATATTCGTATGTCCAGCAGGTAAGGCATAAGTCGGAGCGCCCATATAAAAGAACAATGCTTTTACGGGATATGGATATTCATCGGCGATACTTGGAATTATTTCTTCGTAGATATCGGAAGATAAAGGGAACCAATTTCTTTTAGCCGGATACCCTTCGAACAGTGTGGTTTTTTCATAATTGATCCCGTGACGAATTGAGCTTATTCCAAAACCGGAAATCTTTTCATCTTGTTTCTTTAAGTCGAAGACGCCGCCTTCGGATCCGTCATATTTATAAGTTGTTGCTTTCGACATTCCGCCAGCCCAATCATAATTACCGATTAACATATTGAGCGACATCCAGCTAAGCACATTGTAAAATCCATTAGTGTGCTGTGCGGGTCCACGATGAATATCAACCGCGGCTTGTTTACCGTAGCTTGTTAATTCTTTTGCGACTTCGATAACATCTTTCTCATTAACTCCGGCTATCTCACACCATTCGGTGATCGAATGTTCTTCGGATGATTCTTTAAGAATTTGCAGCCCGGATTTTACCTTTACTTTTTCGCCTTCTTTATTTGTGAGTTCGGTATCAACTAATAAGTCACCATAAACATGATTCTTTTCATCATTAGGATCAACCCAAGTTGGTTTACCGTTTACCATAACGACAAGAAATTTCTCATCATATTGCGAACCGTTAAATTTTCTTTTCTCGGATGTTTTCAAACCAAAATCGGCTGCACGTATTAATTTACCGGGTTCTCCATCTTTTATCTCAACAAGGTAGGGCGCTGTAGTCCAGCTAGTTTCATTTGCAGCTTTGGCGGCTGCTTTATTTGCATTGCGGAGAAACTTTTCATCGTAACGTTTATTGTTAATTATCCATTGAATCATAGCGAGTGCAAGCGGTGCATCGGTACCCGGTTTTAATGGAAGCCATTTATGTGCTTTACTTGCAAGTTTTGAGAATCTCGGATCTGCGACTGCAATTTTTGTGTAACCTTTAGCTAAGTTTTCTGTTAAACGAACCGTACGGTTTGTTGGTCCATAGTTAGCTTCGAATAAATTTGCACCAACAAAGAGAACATATTTGGCATGTTCGAGGTCTGCCTGCCAATAAAATTTACTTCCTCCTTGAAATTTACCGCCTTGATATTGCTCGCTGATTGCTTTGCAGGTAAAGTAGAGCGAGCCCTGACAAACAGTAGTGTGCCCGTGAAGATTCGTTGTGCCGAAAGCTGATTGAAATCTTTTAAAGAAATCTTTTCTTCCGTTTTTCAATCTTCCGTAAGCCATTACAAATTGATTATTCTTAGGTCCTAAATCAGGATGTTCGGGATCAATTAGTTTATCGAGATTTTCTTTATGTTTTTCTTTGAAATCTGCAACAAGTGCTTTTTTCTTTTCGCTACCTTTTTCATTCCAAATTGCTTCAATATCTTTAGACATCTCTTTTGCTGCATTAGCATCTTTCAAAACCATAATATCTTTCAGCCCTTCAACATTTCTGTTCTCTTCTCCAGGAACATCGGCAAACAGTTTTCCGCCTTCAACTATTTCTGAAATAGCTTGCTCAAATGGAATAGCTTTCCATTTATTTTCTCCTCGCTTACCGGCGCGTTTTAATACTTTTCTTATTCGATAAGGATCGTAAGCAATTTGAACTCCGGCTTGACCTTTTGGACAGAGTCCTCCGTCAATTCTGGCTGCTTCGTCAACGTCGGTTTTCATTGAAAGGTGCGGGACCATTGTCCATGGGTTGTAAGGATTACCGTCAATCTTTGCAAGAATACCATCTTGATTTTTTGCTTTTATTCCGCAGCCGGTGTTACAATTAAGACAAACCGAGTAAATGAAATTTTCGGGCTTGTTTGAAGTATAATCAGCATCGGGTCTATTGCTCTTAATAATCGCCTGCTGTGTTTGAGCTGATATTTTTTCATTTCCGAAAATTGTCGCAAGCGCACCGCCGCCGAGTAAAGCTCCTTTTCCTAAAAAACTTCTGCGTGATGTATTTAATTTTTTATTCATAACGATGTTCCTAATTTCTTTTTGGTGAAATAAGAGAGAAGTTTTATTCCAAAATAAACCAGTGCAGTTCCAAAAGCTCCGATAAACAGAGCAACCATATACTCGTTTAATGAAGCCGAATAATCAAATCGTAATCTTTCGTGATAAAAAGCATCTTTCAATCCCTGTAATTCGGCAACTGCTTGACCGGGAATAAGTACATTTAATCTTGCCGAAACAAAAGTAACTGCTACTATAAATGCGCCTGTTCCAATTGTTTGATAAGTTTTACCTTTCCATAATAAATAGAGAGCAATTAATGCTCCCCCGAGATGAATAACCCAGAAGACCCACCAGAAGGGACCGAACAAGATCAGTTCGACTGCTTCCCTAATGTGTGAATTTGGTGACCAGAAAACAATACTATATTCCGCAAATTCCGCCAAGAAGTAAAAAAGAATACCTCCGATTATAACATAACGAAGCATTTTAAAGGGCTGTTGTGTTAAGTCAAATTCTTTGTAATGAAGAAATGTATAAACAAGTAATAAAACTGCGCCGCCGGAGGTAATAGCTGAGACTAAAAACAAAATCGGCAACAGCGGTGAACTCCAAAATGGTTTCGCATCAACAACACCGAAAAAAGCTCCGCTTTGACTCGGGAAAGCAATTGAAAAAACAAATGCCAAAGCCATTAAGGGCAGCATCCAGCGGGATTTATCGTGTAAATCAGTCTGCTTTTCTTTTTTAAGTGAAAGCCAAAATAATACCGCCGCACAACCGATAAATAGTGAATACATCCAGGCATTAAATGCCATCATCGATCCAAAATTAGGAGCATACATAACTCGTCCAAAACGGAACGGTTGTCCCAAGTCTAACCAGATTGAAAAGAGTCCTGTAATAACAGCCGCTACGGAAACAACAATTATAACTCTGAAATTTTCTCTGAATCCGGTTAGATTGAAAACATAACCAAGCGTTCCGATTGCAAAAACACCACCTGCAATTCCAACAAAGTGAAAGTAGAGAGCTACCCATAATCCCCAGGGTACGTAACTTCCATAACCTGCCAGCTTTTCTCCGGTTGCAAATTTCATAATTAAACCGGCTAATCCGATGATAAAAATAATCAGCCAGATCCGCGATAAATATTTATAAGTTTTTGTCAGCATATTCACCTCACACCAAATAAATAACAGTTGGTTTGGTTCCTTTTTCTTCAAGGAGTTTTATTTGATTATTTTGCCGAGCCATTTCCGATACAATTGAGTCGGGATCATTTGCATCGCCAAAATAATTTGCTCTGCCGATACAGGTTGTAACACACATAGGCAGTTCCCCTTCATTCAACCTATGTAAACAAAAATGACATTTGCGTGCATTTCCCATCGGCGAGTTGTGTCCTTCGCGATTCCAGCTTTTCCCATATTCATTATTAGATAATTGTTCGTATGGTTGAAGTTCAGGAGTATCCTCCGTGTAATATTCACCAAAGTCACTGGTTCTTGCTCCATAAGGACAGGCAGAAAGGCAATACCGGCAGCCGATACATTTATCGTAATCTATTTGCGTAATTCCGTCCGGTCTTTTCCAAGTTGCATTAACGGGACAAACCGAAACACAAGATGGATTTTCACATTGCATACAAGGACGCGGGAAATATCGAAGCTGAGTATTCGGATATTCGCCAATCTCTTCTTCAACAACAGGACGATAAACAACTCCCGGAGGTAACTTGTTTTCTGCAATGCAGGCAACCGTGCAGGCGTGGCATCCGACACATTTTCTTGTATCAATTACCATTTGCCATTTTCTTTCTTCCATAGGTTTTGCGAGCGCTTTCTTTAGCTCAGCCTGCATTCTTATTAAAATATCAGATTCTTCATTTACCGGGACTGATTTAAACTCCGGAATTTCTCTAATAGTAATTTTACCGGTCGGTGTTTCAGGAGGTGGACTTAATCTTGCTGCCGTAACCGCTGCAACCGAAACAGCAATACCGCCTCCTACAACTCCTGCTGTTCTTAAGAAATCCTTTCTGGAAATTTCTTTGCTTAACAATTTTTTTTCTTTTGTTTCTTCAGGCATTATTCATTCTCCATTATTGTTAGCTGCCTTTATTGGAGTATATTATTAATTATAAAAAAGTGTAGAAGAATGTAATTCTCGGCGTAATAGAGGCATCAATACTTCTTCCGTTTGGAATTGATTCATAAGTTTCTATTACCACATTCGGACTAATTGTAACTTTCTCATCCGGTTTATAGTTTAAACTGAAGATGAACCAATTACGAGAATCACCATCAACATCAGTATTAGGATCGTAAAAATCATATCTTCCGACAGCGGCTAATTCTTTTGAGAAATTATAAGATGCAAATGCGGAGATACCCATACCGGTTCTATCTTTTAAGCTGCCGTTACTTACCATTCCATTCTCTCTTGGATTCAAGAACCCTTCCACACCTAAAGTAAATAGATCTTTTTCTTTGTAACCCAAAAACAAAGCATAAGTCCAATCATTGTTGGATACGGTTGCTTTTGGATCAGCCGTGTTTGTCGGGTCTGCAATATTTGGTCTTGCTTTAAAATCTGCATAAACAGCGGCGGTGAGTTGTTTAATCGGTGTGTATTGAATATGCGCATAAAATCTTTTGTACTTATCAACTTCGGCTCTGTTGCCGCTGTTATTACCAATCATAGCCCAATATTTGAAGACTCCATCGGAATCGAATTTACCTTTGAGCGAGATACCGAAATCACGCGACGAAGCAATTCCTCTTAAATCCATAATAGTCTTTTCTAAAAATCTGTTTCCCCAGACTCCCTCTGAAACTCCCCAGGTAGGTGTAGGTTGAATACCGATAATAAAATCGCTGCCTTTGAATATGTTGCTCCATTTTAAGTAAGCATCTTTAACAAATACGCCGATCTTATTATTGCTTGTGTTAGCAGATTGATCGGCTTCAAGTCTAAACCTTGTAGAAAAAGATTCGGAAATAGTATAGTCATAAGCAAAGTAAATTCTTCTGAATTGAAAGCCGTTAAAATCTTTCTCGCCACCGTTGGCAATGTTGGAAAGTGATGTAATCCCGCTATCCCTCGCGGCATTGTAAAAATAATCTCCGAACATATATCCGGAAAATCTGCTCTTGTTTATAATTTCTTGTGCGTTTATAACAGCTATGAAACTTACTAGGAGGGTAAAAAACCAAAAGATGCGTTTCATGATCTGTGGTTCCTCAAATTCGTTTTTAAACAATTATTGAATTGAAAGAGACTCTTTTATTGCTGAAACTAAAATTCTTCTTAAAATTCTTTTGATACAATATGTGTAGTGTTCTACACCAAATAAAATCTGGTACACTGCGTGAATATAAGTCTAGTTCGCTCACATACTAATTTCTTTTATAATCCCGCAACTCTCTATTAAAAATGAACTATATCTTTACAAAATTACAATGATATATAAAAGAAATCAAGACAATATTATCTTGATTTTCGCATCACGAAAAAATTATAGTTTAACCACAAAAACCGACTATTATTAACAATTAGTTAATATTATAATAATACTGAGTTAACAGACAGAGGTTATATTAGCTTCAAAAAAAGTAGGAAAAATATGAAGTTGATAAATTTATTGGTCATTTGTTTTATTTTGACATTATCACCGAATGCAAATCTATTAGATACCAACCAAACAAACTATTCGATCATTGAAATAAATACTCCCGCTGAAAAAATTTATGATGATGGAAATTATAGAAAGGTTTATTCGTCTTTTACAATCTATGATTCAAACGACAAAATAATATTGAGCAGCGGAAAATATTATGATAATCCGGCACAAGTAAAATTACCAAAAGGAGTCTATAAAATAGAATTTCAAAATAGTGAAGTGACCATATTGATTAAGAAAATTGAAATCGAGTCGGCCCCGTATATATCACTGATTTTAAAGTGAAATAAGAATTCGCAATACATAATTATAAGAGAACAGACTTATGTAAAATAAGTTCTCGGAAACAAGATCCCTAAATGAGATGATGATAATAAATAAACTCTATTCATCCCAGAAATACATTTTCGCTTCAAGTGAGTCGGGAAACTTATTTTGAATCTCCTTCATCGTTTGCCTGAATGTTTTATTGTCTTTTGACTTAATGTATTCGGCAATTCCCTTTTGAACCAACACTTTTGGAAGTAGGGCACTTTTTTCGAAACCCGAGAGATCTTTTTCAATTACTTTTATGACGTCGTCATACTTCCCTTTTGGAATCATAGATTCAGCAAAACCAATTCGAATCATAAGTCTGAACTCATCCGGCGGCAAATAACCGTTAAAGTTGTAATAAGATTTTCCGTTATGATCTAAGAAATAAAATGAAGGCGTCCAATAACCGGAAAGTTCTCTTCGAATCTCTCTGTTTTTTTTCAGATCAAGTTTTAGAAGCACAAACCACTCTTGCATTTCTTCTTCAACTTTGGGGTCCGGATAAGTTTCTTCGTACAATTTTTTACATCCGCCGCATCCGTCCATTTCAAATTGAAGCAGAATCGGTTTACGTGTTTTTTGTGATTCTTCTTTTGCTTGTTCAAAGTCTGTTAACCAATTCATAGTTTATTCCTCATTTATTTTATCGACAATCTCGTTTACTTTATCTTCTGTGACAGGTGTACTGCCTTTCTTTATTCCGTAATCCGTAATGTTGATATGTTTATAATTATTGAGTTCTAATTTCTCAATTATTTTTTCAGCACAGTTAATCGGGCAGCCATCGATAATAATCACTTCTTCATATTGACTAATATTCCTTTTTGTTTGTTCAACAAATTTCTCATCTACGGCAAACCTTGCAAGGCAAAGCATTTTTGCTTCACCTTCTTTCATAAGTTTTCTTGCAACTTTGTCGGTATATGCTCCTGCGTTTGATGCGCCCGAGCAGGCTAATACAATTTTATTAAATATTTTCTTAGTCATTTAGTACCACTATTGGTTGTGTTCATTCATTTACTTAAATAATTTTTTGAAAAATCGGAATAAGCGAATTCCTTCGTCTAACCGGTTTCAATCTGAACGCCCATTACTTTAACACCGGCGTTTGTTTTCATTGATAAAACAGCCGGTTCGGTTATAAGGCATTTGTCTTTTCTCAAGTTGATGGGATTCGCCATTCACAAACACTGTCACCGCTCCGCTTATTACATAGAATATAACATAAGATTCCATTTCACAATCCGGCATCTCTCCGCCAGCATCTAATTCGATAATTCTTGTTTTAAATTCCAGCTTCTCGAAAAAACGTTTTGATCGCGCTGTTCATAATGTTTGGCTTTCATACTATTAAGATCAAACACCTGCATAATTAGCTCACCTCCTGCTGAACAAATTTGTATTGTTCGTAAACATTTTCTCAATTATTATCCCCATAATTATCGCTGCAATTATAGTAAGAATCATTCTTACCAGCATAAAATCAACTCCCAAGAACTGCATTTCCACCATTTCTTGTGGAAGTTTAATACAAGCCCACGCCGTAAGGAAAACAACGATATTAGTCAAACCGGCACCTTTCTCTCTTAATGCAGCCGCTAAGGGAAAAGCAACGTATAGCGGTCCTGTTGGAGTGGCGCCAAAAAGCAGAGCCAATAAAATCCCCTTCACCCCCGAAGTTTTTCCTAAATATTTAACTACGGTTTCTTTAGATATCCACACGGTAAAAAGTCCCATCATAACAAGAACAGCCGGCAGTATCATCAACATTTCTTTGCCCAAAGACCAAGAGGATCGAACCATAGCGGAACTGTAATGCGGAAAAAACAAACCGATTAGAATCGCTGCCAGAATTAAACCGGCTAAAATGAACCATTCGATTAGCGATTTACTCTTTTTTGCGGTCATAAAATTACTCCGATAAGCCAGCCGATTAAAATAGCAGCCAAAAAACTTAGCCCGTTGCGCATAATAGCAAATTTTTTACCTAACTCTTTAACTTCCAGCGGAAAAGTTACAACCCCTATCATTGTAAGAGTTGCGATGAAAGTTGCAATTATAGTTATGGATGAGCCGCTTTTTAACAATGTCCATGCTAAAGGAAACGCAACAAGAGAAGGTATATGCAAAACCGCTCCCAACACGCCGGTCAGCAGTATCCCCAAAGCACCCGATTTTTCACCGAGCCATTGAGTAATAGTTTCGGGCTGTAGAACACCGAGAATAATTCCGACTAACACAACTATCATCAATATAGAAGGAAGTATTTTTACAAACGACCGAACCGCTACTTTCAACGCCTCTATTGATTTTGAACGATCCTTTAGAAAAGCAATCAAAAGCAAAATAAGAGCTATCCCGTTTATGATTATCGCTGTGATTGACAAAATCTACTTCCGTTTTATTTATAAAAAAATTTTCTAATTCCTAAATTAATTTTAATTAAACACACGGTTACTAAAAGACTTGAATATTTTTTTTGCTCTTGACCTGTCAATAGCTTTTGATTTCAGATACGTTAAGATTTTCAACCGTCATCTCAAGTTTTGAAACTGGAATTCCAAGTATCGCTTCATTAGGTTTTGCGTCGGTTGCATCGCGGCAGCCGTAACAACCGAAGCTCATATTTATCTTTTGCGATTTAAAGGGCAGAACGGTTGAATCGACGCAAACAGCTTGAAGTACGCTTGTACTCATATCTAATCTTCCCCCTTCATCATTAAGATAAGCAAGAGAAATCCACATAAGTTTTTCAACTTCATCCTCTATTAAAACAACATCCGGGGTTTCATCCCAATTTGATAATGGTTTGACTGCAACAGCTTCATATTCACCCTGCTCTAAACGGGGCATATCATCCATAACTTTTATAGCAGCTTCTTTGTCCTTAAAAATTCCGTAACCCTGCAGCATTGTACCGTCTTGAAGTTTTTCCGGCAAGGTTTTAAATCCTAATGCGGCGGCGGCTGCCGGACAAGTTATTCCATCTTTTGTTAAAAGTAATTCTTCGCCGCGTCTCGCTCTCATTATTAATTGGCAGAATCGGTGATCCTCCGCTAACTTTATTCCATTAGCCGGAGCACTTTTCAAAAATTTGATTCCTACCGGTTCACTTTCCAGTCCAACTGAATTTTTAATAATATCTGATAATTCTTTATAGCTTTTCATTTTTCTTTCCTTCTAAAATTATATATAGATTAGGAAGCAGCAACAGCGTAACAAATAAAGAGAAGAACAATCCTCCTATTACGGCAATAGCCATCGGCTGAAGCATATCTCCGCCTTCACCCCAGTTGAGTGCCAGAGGCAGCAATCCTAAAATTGCTGCTGATTCGAGCCATCAAAATCGGGCGGACTCGTAAGGGAGAGGCTTCCAGGATTGCTTCTTTTACGGATAAACCTCCTTTAACAAAATCGTTTATAACAGAAATCAGCACCACGCCCTGGATAGAAATAACACCGGACATAATTATTATACCGATAAGAACAGTTGCGCCCATCGGAATGTCCGCAAGATAAAGCGCTAACGATGAGCCGATTAAAGCAAACGGGACTCCAAGCAGAATCATTAACGGCTGTTTGAACGAGTTAAATTGTATTGCAAGAATTACATAAGCAAAGAATAATGCGAACAAAATGATACGCAGCATTACATTCTGACTTTCCTCAAGAAGGTAAACCTGTCCGCCGAATTCAAAAGAGTAACCTTCGGGTAAATTTATTCCGGCAAGTTTGCTTTGAAGTAATTGTGCTGTACTTCCGACATCGGCGCCTTTAACTACATCGCTTGAAACAACTATTTGCTTAATCTGGTCTTCTCTTATTATTTCAACCGGTCCGAGCCGTTCATTTACTTTAGCAACTGTGCGGAGCGGAACTTTATTATTTTCGGAAATATCTATCTGTAAATTTTCGATATCCTGTTTTGAAGTTATTTTTTCTTTCGGCGCAAGCACACGAATATCATAATACTCACCCGCTTCGCGTAATTGAGTCGCAACGCTGCCGTCAACATAAGTTCTCACTGTAGCGGCAAATTTATCGGTCGGCATTTCAAGAGCAGCAAGACGAACTTTATCAACTTCAATCTGGTATTCCGGTTTATTTATTTGTGTGCCGATTCTGACATTCGTTAATTCATCAACTCCGTTCATTTGCTGAACAACTTGCCGAGCAATTTCCTGAATTCTTTCAAGTTCAATTCCGCGTACTTTTATTTCAACATCGGATTCGCCGGTTCGTCTTATCCCTTTCATTTTAGACTGCTGCACAACTATCTTAGCGCCGGGAATTGTTCGCTTCATTACCAAAGGGCGAAGCTTTTCAATAAATTCTTCTGTTGATATATCACGTTTACTTTTCTCAACAAGTTCAATATCAATTTGTCCTTCATTAGCAATTTCGTAAGTGACTAAGCCCCAGACTTTTCCGCCCGACAGTGTAAAATACTTATCAACATATTCTTGTTCCCGTACAACCGATTCAATATCCTCCAAAAAATTATCTGTTTTTTCAACCGATGTACCGGGCGGTAAAAAAACTTTTACCATTATTCTGCCGTCATCTACTTTCGGCAGAAATTCGGAACCGATTTGTTGAAAGATGAAATAACTTCCGGCGAGCAGAATGACGAACAGACGCAAGCACTCCCCATCTGAAGCGGCAACAATTTGTTAAGAAGTTTTTGGTAAATTGAATTCAAAAAATCAACAAGTCTATCGAAAGCAGATTTCTTTTCGGATTTTTGTTCCTCTCATCACAACAAGATAATGCGAAAGCATCGGAGTAACGGTGAGCGCTACAAGTAAGGAAACAACAACAATTCCGGCAATTGTTAAAATCAATTCTTGGAAAAGGAGTGAAGTCAAGCCCGGTATCATCAAGAAAGGCATAAATAACGCAAGGAAAGTAAGTGTTGAAGCAAGTATCGCAAAAGCCACATCCATTGTTCCGGTGTAAGCGGTTTCTTCGTCGGCTTTACCTTTCACTTTGTGAATACGCGTAATATTTTCAATAACAACAATTGAATTATCGAGCACAACTCCCATCGCGACAACCAATCCGCCGAGAGAAAAAATATTAATGGAAAAACCGAGAAGCTGCATCAAGAAAAAGTTAAATAGAATTGTAACAGGCAGAGCAATCAGCATTACGAGCACTTGTCTGAATTGTCCGAGGAAAAGATAGATAACTATAATTACAAGAATAATTGCAGCAATGGCAGCTTCGCGTACTCCTGAAATAGCGCCTTTAATATAATCGGATTGGTTTTCTACAGTATTGAACTTTATGTCGGGCGGAGCGGTATTTTTCAATTTTGCAATAAGTTCATTAACGGCATCCGAGACTTCAACGGTGTTTGCATCGGCTTGTTTTAATATGTTTAATTTTATTGCCGGCTCCCCGTTAAACCTTGTTACAACTCGCTGTTCTTCGTGGGTGTCAATTACTTTTGCAAGGTCTTCAACTTTTATTACGCCTTTATTGGAATTTTTTATTATCGTGTTTTCAATATCATCTATTGTGTGGTACTCGGCGATGGTTCTTAAAGAATACTCGCGGTTTACCTGCGTAACTCTTCCCGCTAAACGTTCTATGTTTTCATCTTTTATACGTTTGATTATTTGTTCGAGAGTTAAGTTGTATGCCGAAAGTCTCTCTTTATCAATTTGTATCTGAATTTCTCTTTTAAGTCCGCCGACTATTTCGGTTCCAGCCACACCCTTAATTGAAAGAAACTGGTCCTGTAAAATATTTTCAATCCATAATCTTAAATCAACGAGATCGCGGCTGTCCGATTCAACAATCAATTGTACAACCGGAAGCTGGGACGGATCGGCTTTAAACATTACGGGCGGGTCGGCATCGGGCGGTAGCTGCCTGGTTGCTAACCCCATTTTTGCTACAACATCCTGGTAAGCTACGTCAACATCGGTTCCGTATTCAAAATTTACAAGTAACTGATACATTCCTTCTATGGTTGATGATTCCAGATAATCGAGATCATCAACAGTGCTCATTACTCGTTCAACCGGATCGGCGATGTTATCGTTAATTTCTTCGGGAGTTGCTCCTTGCCAGTAAACATAAACTTTTACCATCGGGTAAGTAATTTCGGGCAGAAAGTCGGTCGGTAAATTTGAATATCCGAAAAAGCCCATAACAATTGCCGAAATTGTAAGAACAATTGTTGCAACCGGTTTTTTTATTGCTGTTCGTGTTAACTTCATTTTTTCACTTCCTTATTATCCAGTTGTATTTTTACTTCTGTTCCATTCTTCAACGCTTGCTGACCTTCTATCACAACTTTATCACCCGGATTTAACCCGCTAATAACTTCGACATCTTCATTTGTCTCAAATCCGGTTTGTATTTCAACAGATTCTGCTTTCATATTTTCATCAATTACAAAAACATTTTTCTTATCCATCTTTGTAATAATCGCTTCCGAAGGTACCGACAAAACATCTTTATAAACTTTTGTTATAAATGATGCTCTTACGAACATTCCGCTTTTTGTATTTGAACAAGGATTATCCAGCTTAACTTCAACAATACCGTTACGTGTAAGCGGATCAATTTCGGGATAAATTCTTGTAATAGTTCCGGTAAATTTTCTATCCGGACAAGCATCAAGATTTAGTTCAGCTTTTTGTCCCGCTTTTAATTTTCTTAAATCGGTTTCCGCCACAGTTAAATTTATTATGAATTTGTTCGAGCTTATTATTTCCAGCACTTGCGTTCTCGCCGAAATCATATCGCCTAAATCAACAAACCTTTTGGAAACAATTCCATTAGCAGGAGAAACAATTGATATTTCTTTGTACTGATCAAGTGCAAATTCATAATTTTCTTTTGCTTCTTTTAATTTTTCGATTAGTTCTTCGTTGTTATCATTATTTTTTAATTCTTCTTCCAGAGATTCTACTTTTATTTTTGCTGCTGTTACAACATCTTCTCTCAGCATAGGGCTTATTCGTGCAACAATTTGTCCTTCTTTTACAACATCACCTTCACGCACGTTTAGTTTTGTGATTTTACCTTCAACTGAAGAGATTATATTGGCTGTGTTTTCCGGTTCTGTTGTTCCGGTTATTTCGAGCACTTCCTGAAGAGTTTTTAGTTTTGCTTCGGATACTTTCACAAGCTTGGGCGGGTCTTCTTTTATTTCTTGAGGAGCCGGATTTTCATTGCTGCCGCAGCCGGATACTAAAAAATAATCAGTAATAATAGAGTAGTGTAAAATGAACTCACCCTTGCCGAAGGCATCCCTTCGGGAAAATCCCATCCGCCTACCGGTCGGGCGGGTCTTAAAAAGAGTGGGACTTTTATACTCCCCTTCTCTTTCAAAGTCGAAGATCCCGCTTGCGGGGAGAAGAGGTTGGGGGATGAGTTCATAAAATATTTACTTCTGTTTAATAAATTTCCAAATACTTTTAATTTTTTGTCTCTCATAATATTCCTTAAAGAATTCCGCTGTAATATTTCAGTTCGGTTTGTTTCACAATGTAATTTATTTGTAAGTCGTTCAATGCAACTTCCGCATTCAAAAGACTTTTTTGTATATCGAGTAAATCTGTATTTGATCTTCTGCCTGATTGGTATTCCAACAATGCAAGGCGGTATGTATCTTTTATTTGCTGCAAAGCTTTCTTTTGGATTTCCATCAGTTTAACTGTTTCTTCAATCTTCCTGTTTGTCCGGTCAATTAAAAGAGATAATTGTTTTGCGAAATAGTTCATCTCATATTTAGCCGATTCAATTTCAACTTCTGCCTGCTGAATTTTTGAAGTAATATTTCCCCCGTCAAATAAAGGAAGTTGTGCGTTTAATCCGATGAAGTAACGGTCGTTTTTGTCGAAAGAAAAACGTTCGAATCCAAATTCATATCCATAATAAGCGCCAGCACTTATCTGCGGAAGTCGAGATGACTTTTGAAGTTCAGTATTAATTTCACCTTGCTTTATTATACTTTCATATTTTTTTATTGTGGGATTTACTTCATAAGAATTATCAATTAACTCTTCTATATTGAATTTTTCTTCATCAACCATCATTGAATCTGTTGGAATAATTATTCCGAAGGAATCGTTACCCATTAACAAAAATATGTTGTGAGAAACAGAGTTGTAATCATTTTCCAGGTTTAATATTTTTCCGTCAATATTTGCAAGCTCTACTTCAATCCTTCCGATTTCCAGCTCTGATAATTTCCCAGCATCAATCAATAATCTTGAAAATTTCTTTTGTATCTGTAATTGTTCTTTATTGTTTTCAAGTATTTTAATTTGATTCCCAATAGACTGAAGCTGATAGTAATATGATGACAGTATAAATTTTATCTGCTGTTCCTGTTCTTGATGACTGAACTCTTTACCCCGCATCAACTCTTCTTTCAGTTTTATACTGTTCTCAATTTTACCGCCTGTATAGATAACTTGCTCAACGTTCAATCGCGGAAAAAGATCATGCTGAATATTACCGAGCAAGATTGAACGAAATCCCGGAACTATATCGAGATAATTATAACTGAACATTGCATCAATTTGCGGGTATTGAATTGATTTTACTTCATCCACTGCATAACTGCTTTTTTCAATTTGCTTTTTAGATGAAAGCAGTCTTTCGTTATAATTAAGCGCCTTATCAATTGCATCATCAAGAGAAAGCCGTAATGTGTCTAATGTAAAATTCTGTGCAAATGAAACGTTTGTTGTTACAAATAATGCTGCAAATAGTAAAATGATCTTTTTCATAATTTGTTAAACCTATAAAGCCAATGAGTATGCTTTGTTTATTACTGCGAGTAAATCAACCAACTTTTTCTCGAGTTGAATTTCTTTTTTATTTATGTATTCAAATGTTATTTCGTCAATCATTGAGGATATTTCCAATATGTTATTTTTATAATTTTCATTATTAGACAATCCCAAAGACAAGTTTAGTTTAACCGCAACAACATCATTTCGTTTTTGCTGAATCGACTTAATGTCATTTTCGATTACGGATTTGTCATTTGCCTCAATATCTTTCTGTAATTTTTTAACAGCTTTGCGAAGATGGAATAATTTATCGAGTGCGTAATCGAGATTATTATCTTCGTGAAGTTTGACGAACAGACCGCAAGCGGCAGCGCAAGCATCAAATGATTCTTTAAATTGGTCTTCAACTAATTTGGTTTTCATCTCGTCAAGCTTCGAATTAATTTGCGAAAGTTTTTCGCCGAACTGTTTTTCATTCGAATATTCTGCGGGAACATTTTCAGTAAACTTGTCAACATCATTCCATAGATTAATAGAGTTTGTTATGTGTGTTACTGCTTCATTCTTCTTAGCTTCATCATTTTCTTTCATAAGCTGCTGAACATGTGCGCAATACTTTCGCATTTCAACCCTGCTGTTACGAACTGCATTATCAAACTCAATTAATTCCGAGGAAGGACTAATTTGGGCAGCAGTGTCCGAATTAATCATAAAGAATAAACTAACAATTGCGAAAAATATTTTTTTCATTTTTATGCCTATTAATTAACTAATGAACTTAGTTGGGGGTAAAGATTTTCCATTCTTGTAAATCGTTTCAACTCATTGTTATCCGGATCAAGAAGAATTACAGTAGGTACAAAGCCGACTTTAAATTTCTGTTGTATTTCAAAATCTTCCCAGGTATCAATCACTGCATATTCATAATTATTCTCTTTGCAGAACTTTTGTACTTCCACTTCCTGTTGATAACACATTTCAAGCGTGCATTCGCACGACATTGATGTTGAGAAGACGAGGATCTTTTGTTTTGATGATTTGATTAACTTATCATAAAAATAGTTGTAGGCAACGGAGTTAAATCTATTATTAACCGAACGGAATGCTTTTTTAAGTGAATCGACATTTTGTTCGTGCTTGAGTAATTCTTTATAATTGAAAAACTCCGATCTAACTTCTGTGATATCGATTTTTTCTCTTTCACTCGATTCAATTAAGCTGAGTGTTGTTTCAATTAGTTGCAGCTTGTTTTCATCAGGTAGATTTGAATAAAGGAAACCAGTATTAATTTCACTGATAGTGTTTCTCAATTTATCAATATTACTTTGTGCAAAAACAGATACGCTGAGCAGAAGTAGAATCAATAATTTGTTGACCATAAAATTATTTCCGGACAAAATTGTTCGACAATTATGAATTACCATTTAACCATTTTAATATTTGTTCTTCTTTTGGAATAGTTCCGAAACTTTTTACTTGTTCGTCAACAACAAGTCCAGGCGTCATCATAATACCGTAACTCAACATTTCGTCTATATCTTCCACTTTTTGAACTTCTGCCTGGATATTGTTTTTTTCAACAATATCTTTAACTCTTGCTTCAAGGGTTCTGCATTTACTGCAGCCGGGTCCTAATATTTTAACAACCATAATTTAACTCCATTTTTATAACTATATTATTCCGTTAATTTCTTTTTACTAAGTTCTATTTTTTCATAAGCGGACTTAACCGCATCGTAAAAATTTGTTTTGTTTTTTCTTCATCTATAGTTCTTGTGCCAATCATTTCTTTTAATTGATCGGGGTCTTTCATTGTCTGCAAAATTAATGAGGCGGTCCCTTCCATCGTTCCGACAATCAATTGATAAGCCAGTTCTTTACTAATTTCCTTTTTCTCGGCAAACTCTAACAGAGACTTAACAGCCGGGAACCAGTAAGTTGGTCCAACTGCAGTAATAGCCGTTGCCGTACTCATCAGTTTTTCATCGATTTCAATTGCATTGCCGAATAAAGCAAGTAATTTTCGAACGATTTGCTTTTGTTCATCATTAACATATTTACCGAAGCAATATGGATTAACACCTTTACCAATTTGAGAAGGTGTATTTGGAATAACTCTTATTACCGGAGAATCTTCACATAAAACGCTTTCGATTAACCAGGTCGGGATAACTGCGGCAATAGAATACAACAAACTGCTTCTTTACAATACCCCGGCAGTTTTCGGACAGCGCTATTTTGATTTGTTGAGGCGGCACGGCAAGAAAAACTATATCGCCGAATTCAGCCGATTCATTGTTATCACCGGTTACTTTAACGCAATATTTTTCTTGTAATAAATCGAGCCGGTTTTTATCTACGTCGGATACCATAATATTCTCTTTAAAAACATATCCCGCTTCCAGTAAACGGCTGATAAAAACTTCCGCAATTTTTCCTCCCCCAATAAAGGATATCTTTCTTTCTTCTAAACTTTTCATTTTATCACCTCATTAAATAAATAGCTTACTTAAGTCTCGAATATATCCACAAACCAAGTATATAAATAAGTACAGCTCATAATTTATCTCACTGACACATAGCCGCCGTCGATTCCGTTTTTAGATAGCACAAACTGCCAAAGTTGATTTTTTCTTGCTCTAAAAGAACCGGCGCAGGAAAGCAAAAAGTATTTCCACATTCTGAAAAACCGTTCACCATATTTATCTTTTACTTTATCCCAATTATTGATGAAGTTATTGTGCCAAGCTATTAAAGTCTTGTCGTAATCGGCTCCGAAATTATGCAAATCTTCAATTACAAAAAGGTTCTCAACACTTTTGCTTAATTGAGCAATTGACGGAAGCATACCGTTAGGGAAAAATGCATTTGTCCGTCCAAGGATCACCGAGCTTACCTGATTTTAGATTACCGATTGTGTGAAGTAAAAATAAGCCGTCATCTTTTAGGCATTTATCGGCTACTTTAAAATACGTTTTGTAATTTTTGTATCCGACGTGTTCAATCATTCCGATACTTACAATCCGGTCGAACTTTTCATCAACCTTTCTATAATCGATCAATCTAAATTCTACAGGCAGCCCTTCACACATTTTTCTTCCGAGTTCAACTTGTTCTTTTGAAACAGTTACTCCTACAACTTCAACTCCGTATTTTTCCGCGGCATATTTACCAAAAGCGCCCCAGCCGCAGCCGATATCCAGCACTTTCATTCCCGGGTTTAAGATGTAATTTTCTGCAGATTAAATCGAGTTTATTTTCCTGTGCCTCATCGAGTGTATCCGCATCTTTCCAGTAAGCACAGCTGTAATTCATTCTTTTATCCAGCATATCCTTAAATAAATCATTTCCTAAATCATAGTGCCGCTCACCTATAATAAAAGCACGTTTTACCGATTGATAATTAATTATTCTTGCTAGGGCTAATTTTAAAAGAATCGAAAAATTTCTTTTAATTTTTTCATCAAGTTTAGCATTTAGTATTTTGTATATGAGAGTATCAACTTCATCGGCATCCCACCAGGTATCCATATAAGATTCGCCCAAACCGAGTTCACCTTGAGTAATCACTCTTTTAAAAAAGTCATTGTTGTGAACCCGGATATCCCAAGGAGCGCTTCCGTTAATTTTCACACCGGCAATAGATAAAATTTCTTCAGTGATATTTTTGTATTTATTGTTCATAATTATTTCCCAATTTTTTAATCAAAAAAGGGAATACAGTAAAATCATCAGGTTACTTTTTGTATTTATTCCTTAGTTCATTTAATGTCTTCACAAGTTCTTCTTTTGAAGGAAAAGATATTGCTTCGGTTTCACATTCAGTTTTGCAAGCGGCGCATCCGACAACACAGTTATACGGATTAGCGACTTCTGTTGATAAATCACCTTCGGCAAATACATCGTTGCTGCAAAAATCCATGCAAGCGCCGCAATTGTTACAAAGTTCTTCATCAATAATAGGATACCAAGGAATTTCTTCTCTCGGAATTCCCATATATGCTTGTCCGCTCATAATTACACCTCCTGTAGTACCTTACTTATATCACCGAAAGCTGTTTCAGTATCTTTGAAGGAAATTGAAACCGGTTTCCAATTTTCCGCCATTTTAACGCCTGCTTTTTCAAAACCATCGCGTAATAATTTTTTCTGTTTTTCTTCTTTGCAAGCTGGGGTAATATAAGCAACATTATCTTTTATCAAATCTTCCATTAATGCTTCACCGTTCTTCTTCGCACAATCTCGGATGTAAGAGCATATAATCGTGCGGAAGTTCAAGGCGAATTCTTTCGGTTAACTCACCAAAGTCGATGTCTTTCATACTCGGGCAGGCGAAACTGCAAGTGCACATTAAAATTGCTTTTTTTTATCATTACCCATTTTTTACCTCCAAAATTATTATGATTTTATGAGCAATCACTCATATAGTTTTACAAAAAATTTTATGCTGCAACTACTTTTTTATTTTCTTCAACTTTTTTCAGTGAAATTTTCTCGGCAATATCCAACAAATCAAAAATTCTTTCATCGGCGATACGGTAATTAACTCTCAAACCTTCTTTCCATGAAATAAGTATCCCGCTTTTTTCCATACTTTTAAGATGACGAGAAAGATTCGATTGTTCAAGCCCGAGCAACGGCATTAATTCGCAGTTGCACAACGATTGTTTTCGTAATGCTTTCAGTATTCTTATTTTATTCGGGTGACAGATAGCCGAAATTATTTCCGATTGTAAATCTTCTATTGTCTTCTTCATTTTATGTTTAATTTTGTTTTAAAAGATTTTTGAAAGATATCTCTTTAACCTCATTAAATTAACGTACAACAACCATTCCATTATAATTAGCTACTTTAGAGGCAAAGAACCAATAGTCAACTTTTCATTTCGTCATTTATGAAAATGATATTCTCATAACTGAAAACTTACCTTAAAGCCGGAATAAGCATAACCGATATATTTGCATTTCGTACAACATTATGACTAACGCTTCCGACAAATATTTCTTCGAAGAATCCTCTGCCTTGACTTCCCATAACAATTAAAGTGTAATCATCTTTTGCTTCTTCTAAAATTTCTTTTGTGGGAATTCCGTAAACAACTTTCGTGTCAATTTGTTTGCTTCCGTTTTCTTCCAAATCTTTTTTCATTCTATCTAATCTTTCTTTATCTATACGGTTAAATTCATCAAGTTTGTCTTTAAGATGTTTGTCGATTTTAGATTTATCCTGAACATGAAACAACGTAACTTTATTTGATCCGCCTTTGACTATTTGCTTTAAGTAATCAAATGCTCTGTAAGAGTTATCGGAAAAATCGGTTGCAAATAATATTTTTCCTCTAAAATCTGCGCAAGAAGCTTCAAAACATTTTTCCCCGTTTTTTTCAGTTGGTATTGTTCTAACAACCAGCAGTGGTTTTTTATGATTGTGAAGAATTTCGGAAGTAACTCCGCCTATTCTAAATAAAATATGTTCGGAAGCAGATTCACCGTGCGTACCAATTACAATTAGAGAAATATCTTTGTCTTTTGCATATTTATTGATTTCTTCTGACGGAACACCGGGCGCAATTTCCAATTTAACATTTACACCTTGATTTTCGAGTAATTTCATCTGTCTTTCCAATTCCGGTTCAGCGATATCTTTCAAAGTGTATTTAAGTGATTCAATGTGCCTTAAGCCCAATGCGTAGAAAAGAACAAACTCTTCGGCTCCTAAAAGTTTCAATCCTTCAACACAACTTATAACAGCATCCGAAGCTTTCGACAGGTCGGTTGCTAATAAAATTTTCTTAAACATTTTTTTCTCCTTTTATCGTTAGTTATTATCTCTTAAAAAGCTTATCTCAACATCTCTGCATATTCATCCGGCAGTTCACTTTCTTCAACTGCCTTTGCGGCTTTTTCAACATCATAATCAAGACGGATAAATTCTACTTCAATACTATCTTTATTTTGAGTGCTGCTTTGCTCATTCAAAGTAAGCATTACATATCCTGCGCGGTTATTGCCGTCTTTAGGTTTACCTACCGAGCCGATATTTATTGCGTGCCTAAAATGAGATTCTTCCTCATCTAAATTCAATACTTTATGATAAGGTTTGTGTGTATGCCCGAAACACATTATATCTGCATCAGCATCTTTCAGTATTCGGTGCAGACTCTTTTCATCACGGTCTTCAAAAAGATATTCATTTATTCTACGAGGACTGCCGTGTACAAGCAGTAAGTTCATTTTATCGTTGTTCAACTGAAATTCAATTCTTATGTGTGCCGGTAATGTTCTCAGATAATTACGTTCATCTTCATTCACGATTTTATTTGTAAATGAAATTGATACGGCTCCCATCTCTTTTTCTTTGTCGGTTTTATAAGCGCAGCCGCAATCATCGCTTTTCCTTCCTATTCCGAAATCATAATTTCCGGCTATTGTCGGAATTTTTCTTTTTCTTATTTCGTTGATTACTTCATTCGCCCAAACATTATAGCCGACCAAATCTCCCAAACAATAAACAGCGTCCGGTTTCCTTTCGTCGATATCCTTTAAACTGTTTCCAAAGCCGGAAGATTTGCATGTATGTCCGAAAATAATGCGATACGCATACCTAATCCTTTCTATTATTCTATCTTATTTTTTATCCGTTATATCTTTCAACACTTTCTTATCGGAAACTTCCGTTGCGCAAACGTCGGGCGCTTTAATATCAGCCGGTTCAACTTCACCTTTGAAATATTTTCTTTGAAAAAATAACGCAACATTTACGAGCGCAATCAATACCGGTACTTCAACTAAAGGACCGATAACCGCTGCGAATGCTTCACCGCTGTTTATTCCGAAGACTGCAATTGCAACAGCAATTGCTAATTCAAAATTGTTGCTTGCCGCTGTGAATGCAAGAGTTGTGGTTTTGGAATAATCGGCGCCGATCTTCTTACCCATATAAAATGATACAAGAAACATTATAACGAAGTAGAGTAACAATGGTATAGCAATTCTAACTACGTCAAGTGGAATTTTAACTATGTATTCACCTTTGAGTGAAAACATTACAACAATGGTAAACAGCAAGGCAATTAATGTAATAGGGCTAATGCGCGGAATAAATTTCTCTTCGTACCAGTCTTTAGATTTATATTTCAATGCAAAATATCTTGTCAACATTCCGGCAATAAATGGAATACCAAGATAGATGAAAACACTTTCGGCAATCTGACCGATGGTAATATCAACCGCAAATGTTTGAAGTCCAAGCCACTCCGGTAATACTGTCAAGAACACATAGGCATAAACAGAAAAGAAGAGTACTTGAAAGATCGAGTTAAACGCTACAAGTCCTGCGGCATATTCGGTATCACCTTTTGCAAGTTCATTCCAAACAATTACCATTGCAATGCATCTTGCTAAACCGATTAAAATTAACCCTGCCATATATTCCGGGTAATCTTGTAAAAACAAAACAGCCAGTGCAAACATAACTACCGGTCCGATAATCCAGTTCTGAATTAGCGATAATGAAAGAATTTTCACATTTCGAAAAACATCGGGTAATTCTTCATAATGCACCTTTGCTAGCGGCGGATACATCATCAAAATTAATCCGATTGCAATTGGGATATTGGTTGTTCCAACACTTAGTGAATCCCAGAATGTTGCTACGGATGGGAAAAAATGTCCGGAGAGAACTCCGATTAACATTGCAAGAAAAATCCACAATGTTAAGTATCTATCTAAAAACGATAGTCTTTTAGTCAAGCTACTCATAAGTTACCTTTCATTTTTATTTTATTAATAATTTGTTCAGTTTCCGGTAAACCGTTTGCGTAATATCTGCACGAAAGATTTCCGCTCTCCGGTTCCGGTAAATTATCAAAATCAATTCCGTTTATTAGTAAAGTAGGCGAACCTCTGAATTTAATTTTGTCTGCATATTCGGGTGATTCAACTAAGATTTCTTTGTATTCAACATTGGATGAAAAATTCGTGATTGCTTCTCGAACTCTATCTATCATCGTTTGAGAATTCGGACAACCGGTGAAATATTGTATTTCAATTTTTACTTGACTCATTATTTCTTTCAAAAGATTTTTTTGTTATCGCTGAAATTTTTATTGACGAAATAAATAATACCGGAGAATATAATTGCAGCTGGAATAATGATTATCCATTTATTAACGCCAATCAATTGAAAAATATCTCCGTTTACCTTCCCCGATAGAAATATTTCATTTATCGGTTTGAAAAGGAGCGCGTAAATAAAAATCCCGATTGCCATTCCAACCAAACCGATTATTGCATCTTTCTTTCCTTCGCCAATTCTCGCGGCTAATGTACCTGGACAATAACCAAGCAAACCCATTCCCGTTCCGAAAATCAATCCGCCTATTAATGAACCCCAACTCAGAGGCTTCGGTGATAATTCCAACCAACCGAGATCACCGAATATGTGAAACAGAATTAATGAACTGATCACCGCCGTCATCATAAATTTTAAAATCTTAAAATCCTTTAAACGAAGCATTCCCATTACACGCGGATATTTTGTGATGCCGGTTTTTGTAAGTATGTATCCGAAAATGAGTCCGATGACCAACCCGAGTAATATTTTAATTAGTATCATTTTCGCCTCCCAGATTCGGATAAAGAATTTTGGCGGTTACAATTCCCGCTGCAAAAAATGACATTCCGGCGACAATACTTCCAAGTGATAAATGTGCCCAACCTTGTAAAATATTTCCGGTTGTGCATCCGCCGGCGAATGGTGCACCGAAGCCAAGTAAAATTCCGCCGACCAATACAACGAGATATCGTTTGGTTAAACTTTTCCCGTGATACTTTTCCCAAGTTGCAGGAATATTTTCGGGTGAAAATGTTTTTGATTGTTTTGATGCGGCATATCCACCGATCACTAAACCGATCAACAGAAAAAATTCTAAAATATTTTTTGTGTATTTCTGAATGACCGGATTTTCGGCTAAACCTCCGAATAGATTTCCGAATAGTGCAGAGATATATCCGAATCCCGCAGTTACACCGAACGGATATTTCTTTAGCTCGAGTGCTTCAAAAACAAAATAAGTTGCAACAGATAATAACGAAACTAAAATTCCACCGGTAAACCAGTGCCATTCTTTTGAGTTATCCATAATTCACCATTTATTTTGCGTTGTCTTTTAACCAATGTTCCAGTGATGATTTAGTCGGAATTTTACCTTGACTTAAGACATTATCGTTTACAATTAATCCGGGTGTCATAAAAACACCTAATTCAGCAAATTGATTTACATCGGTTACCTTTTCGATGTTCGCTTCGAATCCTTTCTCCGATACAACTTCATTACAAAGCGCTTCCAACTTTTGACAGTTTGGGCAGCCGCTTCCTACTACTTTGATGTTTAACATAATTTATCTCCTTAAAAAAAATCTCGTTACACCGAGTACCACAGGAATATCAGAGAACCACAGAGAATCTCAGTGGTTCTCCGTGCCTTCTCGAGGTGCTCAGTGTCACGTTTAAACATAACTCCCGTAAATCATTCCAACCATTGTTGACATAACAACTACAAGCGCAACGAACACCGCAGTTTTCTGAGTACCAATCACACTTCTTATCACAAGCATATTTGGCAATGATAATGCGGGTCCCGCAAGTAATAATGCAAGCGCCGGACCTTTTCCCATACCGCTGTTTATTAACCCTTGCAGAATCGGAATTTCCGTTAAAGTTGCGAAATACATAAACGCGCCGACGATTGACGCGAAGAAATTTGAAAATAACGAATTACCTCCGACAAGATTTGCAATCCACTCATTCGGAATAATACCGTTGCCGTTATCTGCCGAGCCGAGCAAGAAACCTGCAACCAAAACTCCAGCACCGAGCAGAGGCATAATTTGTTTTGTAAATCCCCAAGTTTCGCCGAGCCATTCGTTTGGTTCACCTTTGCTGAAAGTTAGAATTAACGTTAAGATCACAACGGCAACTGTGAATGGAATTAATGGTTGACTTCCCCAAATAATTGCTGTTGCTAAAACGATAACTGAACCAATGGCTACATATAATTTATTAAGCTTTAGTATGAATGCGAGTGAGAGTGAAAAGAGAATTCCCAATATGCCGACGAAGATCCATTTATAATCGAACATCAAATACCAGAAACCTTCGGTTGTATCCGGTTTTCCCCAGTTGGCAAAAACTAAAATTCCAACGAGTACAAAAAAGTGAAAGGCCGTCTGCCAAAGCGCTCTGCTCTCTTCCGGATCGGGTAAAGCTAATTGTGCCGCAGCCCTTTCTTTTTCTTCCTTGCGGTAGATGAAACTCATAATTAGTCCAATGACCACACTAAAGATCACCGCACCAATAACTCGTGCAACACCTAATTCAAAACCGAGAATTCTTGCAGTTAAAATTATTGCAAGAATATTTATCGCCGGACCGGAATAAAGAAAAGCTATAGCCGGACCTAATCCCGCACCTCGTTTATGAATGCCGGAAAAAAGTGGAAGTACAGTGCATGAACATACTGCTAAAATTGTCCCCGATACTGACGCGACAGAATAAGCAACCCACTTCTTTGCTTTTCCGCCGAGATATTTAATGACTGCATTTTGACTAACGAATACTGCAATCACACCGGCAATAAAAAATGCCGGTATCAAACAGAGTAAAACGTGTTCTTGCGCGTACCACTTTGCAAGATCGAAAGCTGCGATAATTGCAGCCGAAAAGGATTCATCTTCAATCGGCATAAAGTACACGAATAAGAAGAATCCGAGAATCCATAAAAATGATTTGTATTGTTCTTTCCAGTTCATAGTTACTCCGTATAAACCAAAGTTTTAATAAGTGAATTTACTCGCACATAGTGTGCAGAGTTAAAAGAATATTTTTCATAATAAATTTTATTTTGCACATATTTTGAATCTATCAACTTTAGAAACTTTTTTAAGATCATTTATTATTATATCGTTATCGCCTATCCAAAAATCCAATGATGATAGGATAGAAGAGATTCTTTGTTCAGGCGGACTTGGATTAATTCTAAAATTAATCCACTTCCCTTCCTTAACAACAATAATAAACCCACTCTCTTTTAAGATAGTTAGATGCTTGGAAACAGTTGAGCCGGCTAAATCTAGTACTTCCTTAATTTCACACGCATAAAGCGGTTTAACTTGCAGCATCTTCAATATTCTCAGCCTGTTTGGATCCGAAAGCGCCTTAAAAATTTTAGTTTTATCTTCAATCATTACAAACTCCATTTCGTTCACTGACGAAATATAAAAACATTTCGTCAATTAACAAATTGTTATTAGCCACAACATGAAGAAGGTGCTGCATTTTGAGCAAAGTCCAATCCAATTTCCGCACTTATTCTTTGATTACATAGTTGTAGTATAGGGATCAGATCGTTTTGGGAGTTTATTAGATTTTTAACTATCGGGTGCGAATTTAACTCAGATTGCAATTCACGCAAACGGTTAATTTCTTCTTGTGTAACGTTCCCATTATTTTGATTTTCAATAAAGTGTTGGCGGAGTTTACCAAATTCTGCTCTCATTTTATTTAATTCGTCATCGTCGCTGTTAGCGGCAAGCCATTTTTCATACTCGGTATAAGAATCGTAATTTTTTAATGAATTTACAAAATGGCTTATTTTATTTTTAAGATTTTCGTTTATCATTTTCATTTCTCCTTAATTATCCGCAGCAAGAACTGCCCGCAGGTTTAGCTAATGATGCAAAATCAAAGGGTAACTCTTCGGAAATTTGTGAGTTAACCTTTTGAAGGAATTCAAGCAGGTTGTTTTGTGCTTTTATAAAATTATCAAAATTTTTATTAGCAAACAGCTTCCTCTCCAGCTCGGTTAGCTTGTTTTGTTCAGCGCCGGAGTCACCGCCGTATTGATTAGCAATTTGGATTTCTCTTTGCATCATTACAAAATCATTATAAAGTTTTACGGCGTCCTGATCGTTGTTAAAATTTTTGCGAGCTGCTCTAAATTCTTGAAGCGGCTCTGCATCTTGCATTGCTTCTCCAAGTTCTGTCGCAGTACTCAGTAAATCAATGTTAGTTATTGTTTCATTCATAATTTGTTCACTTTATTTGTTTTTATTGTTTACTATTTTTTCAATTTCTTCTCTTATTATTCTTTCGGATATTTTACCCCCGGAATCAAACATTTCGTCATTTATAAAAATATATGGCGGTTTTTGTGAATCGTTTTCAAGCAGCTTATTTATTTTTTCATACTGAAATGATTCGGGAGAATAGAGTTCAATATATTTTGTATCGATTTGAGAGTCGAATTTTTCTTTTAATTTTTTAAATACCATTTCGGATGCAGCGCGCCAGGTTTTATCCTCGGCGCAACCGGCTATCGGCATTCCGAATATTTCAATTTTTATTTTATTTATCATTTTAATTACTTCGATGTATAAGATTGTAATTAACGGGGATGAGAATGAGTTCCATTCTCATCCCCGTTCATAGTAAAAACAGAATAAAATATTTTAGTCAGCTAATACATGTTTATGATTAAACAATAACTTGGCAGCGTTTCGAATCATATCCAAACCTTTAATTTCAGTTTCAAGCAGCGGCATTACCGTAACCGGCAACTTGAATTTCTCTTTAATTTCGCCGAGATATTTTTCCTGCATTTTTCTTCTTTTAATGAAAAATTCATTTGTGCAGTATTCCGGTTCAAGCACTTGATTAGCAACAACAAACTGCGTTTGAATTCCGGCTTCTTTTAAGTCGAGCATTGCTCTGTATGCTTCAACAACCGGCGTTGATTCCGGATAAACCACAAATGAAAATATTGATTGATTTGGATCTTTCATTCTTGCAATGACTTTATCAAATCTTTTTTGCGTAACCGATTTTGCATCTTTGCTTTTTTCGTTTGTTGATACCATCATACTTACCTGATCGCTGTAATCGAAAGGAAGTTCAAGCAAACGCAGAGTGTGACCTGTTGGCGCAGTATCGAATACAACAAAATCGTAATCGTCGCTTTCTACGTAACCCATAAATTTATCAAACGCAGCCATCTCTTCCGTACACGGCGATTCAAGCTCTTCTTTAATCGCAATCATCATATCTTCCGAATATTTTGATTTTGATTCTTCGATAATTCTCTGCTTGTATTCTTCGGTTGCTTTTTCCTGGTCAACAATAACAGACCAAAGATTTTCAACACCTTCTACTTTATGTATATGGTCGGTGATCTTTTGTTCGAGCACTTCACCTATATGAGAAGCCGGATCGGTTGTGAGCAGAAGAGTTTTGTATCCTTCGGAAGCAAATTTATAAGCAGTGGTTACCGCAATTACTGTTTTGCCAACTCCGCCTTTCCCGGTAAAGAAAATTGATTTTGTCTTACCGTTTGGCGCAATAATTTCATCAATTGAATCAGGAATGAAGTTATTAAACTCAGCATTACTTAATTCACCATTGCCAATCACATAAGTCTGCTTAGCAGAATTCGCGAATAAGTCTTTTTCAATATTTAATATTCTCTCAACGCCTTTAATTTCACCGTCGCGCTGATACATTTTTCTTATTTTAACCGGGAATTCGGATTCAATTACTTTAACATACTTTTGCTGCATTTCAAATCTGCTTTTGAAGAAAGGATGCTCGCAGACTTCTTCGGGAAGCATTCCGTTAATAATCAACTCAACATTTTTAACGCCAATTTCTTTTAATTCCTTCGATGAACGTTTAGTCTCGTAGATAGAAGTTTCTTCGGGCTGAAGGACAAACATAAAAGTTGTTCTTTCGGGATCGCCTAACAAACGTGTTGCTTCATCATACTTTACTTTATTTTCTTGTATTGATGCAACGGGACCTATGCAGGTATTACCGCTCCCTTTAGCGCTTTCTTCTATGTGTTTACTCCAATCAACCGGAAGCTCAAGCAGCCTGATGGTATGCCCGGTTGGCGCAGTATCAAAAATTACTACATCATATTTTTCACCTTTGCCTTCTTTTTCCGCAACCATAAAATCAACGAATCTATCGAATGAAGCTATTTCTGTTGTGCAAGGTGAATTAAATTGTTCTTCAAGAACAGTAATTACACTTTCCGGCATAACCGCACGCATCGGCTCAAGAATTCTTTCGCGGTATTCTTCGGTTGCTTTATCGGGATCTATTTCCATTCCCCATAAATTATCGAGCAGCGGAGTAATTTTATGCCCGATTTCTGTTTCAAAAACATCAGCTAAATTACTTGCCGGATCGGTTGTAACTAATAATGTTTTTTTACTCTCGTTTGCATAGTGAACGGCAGTTGCACAAGCCATTGTAGTTTTACCAACGCCGCCTTTGCCGCTGAAGAATATATATTTTGTGTTATTCATCTTAATTCCTTTTATTAAAAAATAGAACGCTGATTTACGCGGAAATGACTGATCTTCACTGATAAAAAATCTGCGATCATCCGCTTAATCTGTGTCATCTGTGTTCTATTGTCTTTCTTTCACATAATTAATTAATTCATCATATACTGGATATTCTTTTTCCTTCATCACTTTTCCATCGACCAATGTTAATGGAAGAATTTCAACTCCGTTTGTTTGAAGCCGTTTCATAACTTCCGGCTGCTGCATAAATTTTGGTCCTTGCTGACTCAGCAGATATCTTTCAACTTTCACCTGTCCGTCAAATTCTTTTTTAACTTTTAGAACTGCTTCATTTATATCGAGTAATGCAGGATCTATATCCGGTCCGCACAAACCGCTTGGGCAGCACATTGGCGGATCGAAAATTTCAATCGTGACTGTTTTTTCATCTTTTAATGTTGTATTCATATCTATATCCTTTCATTATTGTTAATACTGTTACAATTTATATGCCATTTTAAGCATATAGTAAAAACGGTATAAAACACTTATTTATTAAAACCATTCCCATATCAAATAATAATGTTATTAAAAGTAAGATTAACAGCAGCCGGAATCGGAGCCACCGCAGCATCCACCGCCGCTGTTTTGCAGGTCGCTCGATTTTACGTTTAAGGTTTGACTGCCGCCGATAGCAAAACCGCCGAATACTTGGTTTAAGCTATTGCTGCCGCATTGTTCGCAATTTATTTTTAAGCCATCTTCTTTTTCTTTAACTGTGGCTTTTACATCGAAATAGTAACCGCAGTCTTTACAGTGATATTCATAAATCGGCATAATAGAAAAACTCCTTTATTATTTTTTTGTACCTACTACTGTTATACTAAATATTCCTTTTAAGTTTTCTTCGTAATCCTTTAGTCCTCTGTCCGAGAGATACTGTGATAATAGCTCACCGGGTAACTCAATCTGTTTGGTTTTTTTTATTTCTATATTTTCAAAACCGGCATCTCGAATAATGTTTACATACTCGTCTTGTTCTAAAGCTCCGGCAACACAACCCGCATAAAGTTCGGCAGATTGTTTTAGTTCTTCGGTCAACTCACCTTTAATTACAACATCTGAAATACAAAAATGAGCGCCTGGTTTTAATATTCTGTGAATTTCTGAAAATGCTTTTACTTTATTTGGGACAAGGTTTAAAACACAGTTGCTCACAACTACATCTGCAATATTTGACTCGATCGGCATTTCTTCAATATCGCCAAGCTTAAACTCAACGTTCTTAAAACCGAGTTTGTTAGTGTTGATGTTGGCTTTGTCAATCATTTCTTGAGTCATATCCAACCCGATCACTTTGCCGTTGTCGCCGACTATTGACCTTGCGATAAAAACATCATTACCCGCACCGCTTCCAAGATCAACAACCGTATCGCCTTTTTTAATACCGGCATATTCGGTCGGCAATCCGCAACCAAGCCCAAGATCCGAATCAGAAAAATATCCGTCAACATCTTTATATTCATCACCGATCATTGTGAAACTAATTCCATTAGAATCACCGCAGCAAGATGAAGAAGGTCCGCAGCATCCGCCTTCCATACCCGCTGCAATTTCGGCATATTTTTGTCTTACCGTGTTTTTTATATCTTCCCTCATTTATTAATTCCTTTCTTTTTCTCTGCTGATTAAATCATCAGCTAATTTATAAATATCATTTATAGGTCGTTCTTTAACCATTTTACCGAGTTTTACCGCTTCTTCAATTTCTTGAATTGTGCATCCGTTTTTCATTGCTTCGGCAAAATGATAACGGAGACAAGGCATACAGTTGCCTCCGATTGAAGCGCCGATTGCTATCAGCTCGCTTGTTTTCGGGTCTATTAAAGATTGTTCCATAAGTATGATTTCTCCAAGTTTAATTTTCTAAAATAGTTTCAACTGATTGTGGTATAATTTCTCCATCCTTCATTTCTACGTTAATTTTATTAATTATCTCCTTGATAAAAATATCGTCGATAAATTCATTATAGTTTCTCTCCCAAAGTTCAAGCAAGAAATCTCTCTTTTCTTCTTTACAGAGGAATTCAAACTCGTCTAATAAGAAATCAATATTAGTGCTAACGGAGCTGCCTTGATGTAACATCTTACACCTTTTCTTTTTGTTTAATCAATTTTAATAATTCACTTTCATCGACAAAACCAACAACACATTTATTATCCTCTCTTAGAATAAGTCTTCTATTCAGCTGTTCAAAATCTTTTTCGAATATTTCATCATCTAATAATTTTTTAAGGAAGCTGAATATTTTTTTATTTTCAGACTGCGAATTATCGAGTTCATAATAAACCCAAGTACCTTCTCTAACTTGTTGAAAGTAACCGGCATTACGGAGTACTATTAGATGTTTGGAAATATGATATTGCGGAAGTTTAAGAGTATCTACAAGCTCGCATACACAAAGACTGTTACCGGATCTTATGAAAAGATTCAATATTCTTAGTCTAGTTTCGTCTGCAAGTGCTTTTAGTTTTTCAGTTTTTTTTGTCATTTATTTTATCAAATTAATATATGCTGATTTTTGCATGTAAATATATGCCGTGGTTGGCATATTGTCAAGCGCTTATGAAATTTTTTATTTATGCTATACAGCATAAAATTTTTCCTTGCCGAAAATAAACGCATCATCATTGGCAATCTAGAAATCGAGCGAAAATAATTTCATTAGAATTTTATTGAACCAAGTGAAAAACTAAATGGATAAAGCAATTTGAATTGAGTGCCGTATCTAGTAAACTCAACAGCCGGGGCAGGAAGTTTTATGTAGTTTAAAGATTGTCTGAGCCAATTCCAAAGAGGCGCTCCTTCCGGAAGCAATTCTACCAAATTGCGATCCAGATCAATAACATAACGACTATATTTTTCGGGTGAATAATAGCCATTTATTCCATAGCCAAATGCAACGTTTAACCAACTCGGCCAGAATGTGTCTTGATCTTTCCAGATTAAATTTCTGAAGTTAACAGACATCCAAGCCGTTGTAGCGTTGTAGTTATCCACGAATACATGTGTTTTCGCTTTTTTTGAAATTGCTTTTGAGGTAGTAATGAATCTTTTTTGATTGTAATATATGGGACATCTTCAACGGAAGATGCTAAGATAAGTAATAATAGAAAACAACGAATATATAATCCGCTTGCTTTCATGTCCTTCTATTTTCAATGTTAATTTAAAATATGATATGAACATCTCCTTGTCAAACAAAATCGAAATGCATGAATTGATATAGATGTAATTATCAATTATACAGCTTCTCTATCACAATGAGCAGAGAGGTTACATAAAGAGAACAAAAAAACTTCTAACGATTTGAGTTTTTTTAATACTACTCTGCCATTACATATCCGATATTTTCTGCATAGTCATGTAATTTCGTAAACATTAGTTTTCTAGCTCGATGAAGTCTTGAACGAACAGTACCAATCGGACATGACATAAACTCGGCAATTTCTTCGTAAGAGTATCCTTCGATATCAGCAAGGATAATAATCGTTTGAAAGTCTGAAGGAAGTTCAGCAATTGCATCAGTTATTTCATCATCAAAAACATTACTAAAAGAATCACTTACTAAATGATTGGTTTGCACTTCATCGGCTTTGATATTTTCATAAAAGTTTTGAACATCTTCGTAATCAACTTTATTTGGTTCTTTTGAAACTTTGCGATACTCATTTATAAAAGTGTTTTTCATTATGCTGAAAAGCCATGCTTTACAATTCGTACCGAGTTCAAATTTATCAAAGAATCTAAATGCTTTTAAGTAAGTTTCCTGAACTAAATCGTCCGCTTCATCCTCGCCGCCGGTTAATTTTAGTGCAAAATTAAAAAGCGCATCTTTGTGAGGTATTGCTTCTCTTTCAAAATCCTCGTACAGTTTTTTAGTTTGTTGATCTATCTGAAGTGCTATTTTAGGCATTGTTTCTCCGAGATTAATAAAAAGTAACAGCATAATGCTTTCGGGAAACAAAAAGTTCAATTTTCGGACAAGAAATCGTAATTAAGGTGCGAGTCTGACTATTTTCCAGTTATTTGAGGTTTTTTCGTACAAAAAACGATCGTGAAGCCGGTTTTCTCTCCCCTGCCAAAACTCAATTCTTACCGGTACAACCAGATATCCTCCCCAATTTACGGGTCGTTTGATTTCACGTTTTTGAGTCAGAAATTCTTCAACTTTTTTTTCAAGAAAATTTCGGTCGGGAATTACCTCGCTTTGTGGTGAGATTATTGCGCTGATTCTGCTTTTATCAGGTCTTGAATTAAAGTACCTCTCGGAAATTTCTCCCTCCAGTTTTTGAATCTGCCCTTCAACTCTAACTTGTCTTTCAAGTTCTCCCCAGTAAAAAACTAACGCAACATTTTTGTTTTGTGCAAGTTCCTTTCCTTTACGACTATCATAATTAGTGAAGAATGCGAAGCCATCCCGGTTTACAAATTTCAAAAGTACAATACGCGCAGAGGGGTATCCTTTCTGATCAACAGTGGCTAACGTCATTGCTGTCGGTTCTTTTAATTTGGATTCAATGGCTTCTGCTAACCACTTTTCAAATTGCTGTATCGGATCAGAGTCAAGGTCTTCTCTATCTAACTTTCTCGATTTGTATTCGTTGCGCAGTTGAGCAATATCGTTTTGCATAATGTTACTTTCTGATTACAGGTTTGTCTTGAATGTAATTCATGAGTTGTTCGATAGTAAACTCTTTTGTATCGATGACAGCTTTAACGACATCACCGATGGATATAAAACCAACAACATCTTCACCTTCAGTTACGGGTAAATGTCTCACTCTCTTCTCAACCATTAAAGCTAAACACTCTTCCTCAGTTCTATTTGAATCAACGTAAATTACATTCGTGGACATAATTTCTTCCACTGAAGTGTTCTTTGATGATTTTTCTTTGAGAATTACTTTTCGAGCGTAATCCCGCTCAGACATAATACCGACTAATTTTTGTGAATCATCGAAAACCGGCAGTGCGCCTATTCCTTTGTCTGCCATTAGTGATAATGCTTCATAAACAGTTGTGCTTGGAGTCGTAGAAATTATGTCATTACCTTTTTTGTCAAGAATTTGTTTAACGGTTGCCATCCTTCCCTCTCCTATTTAATTGTATTTTGAGGTTTATATCAATCTAATAATTCTTACGAAATCAAACAAGGATTTATATTCCAAAAAAATAATTGATATGAATTCGATTTCTTTTATTCAAAAAATCAGTAACTTATTGCTATCTGAAATTAATCACTAATCAAAAACTATGAGGGTCAAATGAAAAAAGTATCATTCATTTTAGGATTGTTTTTCATTCTATCTCTCTTAATGACTGCTCAAGAAATGCAGAGCGGAAGTTGGAGAGCAAATTATACCGAACGAGATTTCACCTTAAACGAAGGTGAAGGTGAAAGAATTCTTCAGAGAGAAGTTCGTTTTGCAAAGCCATTCGAAACAATGCCTGATGTTAGTGTTTTTGTTGCAAATGTTGATGCCGATAAAAATATAAACCTTCGTTACGATGCAAAAGCAATCGGAGTTTCTCGTGATGGATTTGTTTTACGAATAAAAACTTGGAGTAATTCAAAAGTTTACGGTATTGGCGGTTTCTGGTTTGCGCAAGCAGAAAAATTAGAAATTGAAGAAGAAAAAATTGAAGTCGGTCAAACAGTTCAGCTGAAAAATGTTTTCTTTGAATTCAATAAATCAGCGCTGCTCCCCGATTCATATGCCGAGTTAAATAAAGTAGCAGATTTCTTAAAAGACAATCCTACGGTAGAAATTGAACTTGCCGGACATACCGACAATGTTGGTGCCGCAGATTATAACATGGATCTTTCAGAGAAGAGAGCTCAATCAGTAAAAGAATATTTAGTTGCTCAAGGTATCGCAGAAAATCGTTTACGTGCTAAAGGTTATGGAATGACTAAACCGGTTGCACCAAATGATTATGATTGGGGACGTGAGAAAAACAGAAGAGTTGAATTTACTGTTTTGAAAAAGTAAGTCATAAAACCCCGGGATTTTCAAAATCCCGGGGTTTTTTGTTTAGTCCAAATAAACACCAAATAATGTTGCATACATTATTCTATACATTTCAGTATTATCGTTGTTGATTTTTAACAAGTCAGAGTTTAATCCCGCGGATTTTGCAATAACACTACCATAAAGATCGTGATAAGAAGTCCAAAGAACTGCAAACGGAAAAGTATTTCCATTCTTATCCGGTGAAGAAATAAAAGGTTTAGTACCTGTTCCCCCAACACCATCAACCGGAGCACCATTATCATCAGCCGGAGCTAAGTTTTCATTCCGGTTAATATACTTTCCTTCCGGTGGTCCTAAAATATCCATCCCGCTTGCTTCACTATCGGAAGCGGTTAACAATAATGTATTCGGATTTTTTGTTACGTAGTCCAAAGCGTAACCTAAAGTTTCATCAGCTTTTTTGTGAGCGGTTAAGTTCCCGATTGCATTATTTTTATTTGCAAAGTTATCGGTTGCCTCTTCTTCGGCAACTAAGAAAAATTGCTCTCCGTGATTTGAAAGAATTTCCACAGCTGCTTTTGTCATTTCCAATAATGAAGGAGCCGATTCTTTATAGAGCGGCAAACCAAGTTCCGCAAGTTCTTCTTCCGGTCTATCGTTGAACGTATTGTGAGCAGCAAAAACGCCGAGTACTTTTTTAACATCTCTAGGTAAATCTTCAAGCTGATATTTATCATAGATTACTACATATCCAAGTTCTTGAGCTCTTTCAATCAGATTGATTCCGTCGGTTCTTCTTCCTTCATCGGTGTGAACGCCTTCCATGCCCTTCGGAAGCATCCATTCTTCACCGCCGCTTAAAATTAAGTCCGCACCAGATTCAATAACTCTTTTTGTTATTTTTTCTTTATTCCTCCGGCTCTCGGAACTTGCGACAAAAACAGCGCTTCCGGGCTCTACAATTGTGCCTGTATTAACAATACCAACTCTTATTCCGGCTGCCATTGCCTCTTGCATAATGGACATCTGTTTACCGGATCGGGCAGTAATGGTATCCGTGCCATTTAAACCGAATGAATCTTGTTTAACTTTTACACCATATGCATGCACCGTTGCTCCGGCATGTGAGCTTGCAGTTAAAGAGTTTTCAAAATGACTTCTATAAAAACCAATATTTGGAATTTTATCCCAATTCAACATTCCATCAGGTCCTTCAAAATAAATACGAGTTGCATTCCAAGAAGAAAGACCGGTTCCATCGGGATGAATGAAAATAACGTTGCCGGTACGAAGACTATCTTGCGCAAATATTGTAGTGAATATCAAAAAGATCATTAGTGATCAACTTCTTCATATCATAACTCCAATTCTTATATTATTTTAATTTACTTTTGAAAGATAAGAAAACCATGAAGGTATTCATATCAAATGCACCGGAATTCAATCTATACTTTCTAAATTAATAATGCTGCTATCGCAAACATATCAACAATAATTAGTGTCAATGAAACTTCTTCCTTCTTTCCTGGAAAGCAACTTTAAAATTGTCCAAGTTATCATACCCCATACAATCCCTTGCGTTATTGAATAAGTAACCGGTATTAAAATTATTGCCAGAAATGCGGGTATTGCTTCGTCATATTTTTCCCAGTCAATTTTAGCTATTGGATGCATCATGAAAACACCGACTAAAACTAACGCAGGAGCAGTTGCCATTGGCGGAACAACAGAAAGCAGCGGCGAGAAAAACATAAACGGAAGAAAACATAAGCCGGCTACAATCGCGGTTAGACCTGTTCTGCCTCCTTCCTTTACACCGGCGGCGGATTCAATAAAACTTGTTCCGGCGCTGGTTCCGGCCAGTCCTGATATTGTTGTAGAAACAGCATCGGTTAACAATGATTCTTTTATGTTGCGCGGTTCACCATCCTCATCCTTTAAATCAGCGGCTTCAGCAACACCAATATAAGTTGAAAGACTGTCGAACAAATCACTAAAAAGAAAAACAAAGACTACGGGGAAAATTGCAAGGGTAATTGATTCGGTAAAATCTAGCGCGAAGAGAAGACTGAAGTCGGGTGAGGAAAAGACTTCCGCTCCAATTTACAACTGTTTCGGTTCCAAAAATATCCGTTGCATCTCCCCAAACTCTTCCGATAGGTATAGAAATTATTGTTGTGAAAATAATTCCAAAAATTAAAGCGCCTTTTATATTGCGGATAACAAAATATGATGTCGCAATCAAACCAATTAAAAAAGTTATTGTTATAACATTCAATCCGCCGAAGGTGACTAAAGTAGCAGGATCGGCAATAACAAACTTTGCATTTTCAAAACCGATGAATGTAATAAACAAACCAATTCCGGCAGCAACAGCAGAACGAACTTGTCTCGGTATCGCAAGTGCAATAGCGGTACGAACATTAAAAATTGAGAGAATCAAAAAAATGATACCTGACCAAAAAACAGCACCAAGAGCAACTTCCCATTTAATACCCATTCCCAAAACAACGGTATAGGCAAAGAATGCGTTTATTCCCATACCCGGTGCAACAACAATCGGGTTTTTTGCATAAATACCCATCATGATACTTGAGAATGCGCTGACTATAATTGTAGCAGTTAAAACACCGTCAAAAGGTAAGCCGGCAGCAGAGATAATTGTTGGATTAACAATTATTATGTACATGGTGGCAAGAAAGCTTGTGAGTCCGGCAATTATTTCAGTTTTGTAGTTAGTGCGGTGCTTCTCAAATTCGAAGTAGTCTGTCATGAGTTCCCCAAATTTTTTGGAGCAAAATAGTAAAATTTGATTAAGAAGACATCTATGATATTACTTCTAGTAAACCATAAAGTAATAATTTTACATGTTTATCTGTTTGTCTTCTTCGTTCAAATTTCAATAAAAACTTTTAGAAAAGATGCAAATTTTATTAAATATTATATTTCTTTTAAAACTTTACAGATAATACAGATACCCTTATCTTATATATTGTATCAAATAACTTATAATTAACGGAGGGTATTATGCTTGAGTTTTTCGAATTCAAAACTATGGTCAGCAGTATATTAATTAAAATTCTTTACGCGCTTGGTGTATTAGTCATAACGATTGGCGGACTAATAACCTTGTTCAGTGAATCATTCATTATGGGATTGGGCGCAATTATTTTCGGTAATTTATTTTTCAGGTTACTCTGCGAAGCAATAATTGTGATCTTTAGTATTCATGACAGAATAGTATCGATTGATAAAAAAACTACCGATACTCATGTGCCGGGACAATAAGTTAACCAAAACATCATGCTGGTTAATATTAATTTTTGCTGCGTTATTTATACCTAAGACTTTTGATGTTAGAGACGTTGTTCAAGCGACAACATATTCTTCTCTGGATATTGATTCTGATATTTTATGTGAAGGCGACATTATCTTCAGAAGAGGTATTAGCTTAATTAGCAACATGGTTTTAGAAGCTGACGCCTCTTCCCCTTATTCACACGTAGGTATAATTATTTTCGATTCTCTCCAACCTTTCGTAGTTCACGCAGTACCTGACGAATCAGAATCCGGTATTGACTATATCAAGAAAGATTCACTCAATCAGTTTTTACGTAAAGACCGCGCTTCAGCTTACGCTGTTTACAGACATTATGATAGAACTGCCTCTCGTCTAGCAGCAAAAATTTCAGAAGGATATTACAAAAAGAAAATTCTATTCGATTCTGCATTCGATTTATTTGATTCAAAGGAATTGTATTGTACGGAACTAGTTTGGAAAGCGTACAAAGAAGTTAATGTTGATATCACAAATAATGTCTTTGATACGTTAACAATCCCGCTAGGTAAAAATCCATACTTATTACCCGGCACTCTTTTACGCAGCTCTCGATTAACTAAAATAACTAATGTTTCATTTTATCAGTGAGGTTTGTATGAATAATCTATTTAAGATTTTTGCGCTATTATTAGTTGTAACATTTGCATTTGTAAGTTGTGGTGGCGCTTCCGGTCCAAAAGATATTGTTATTGATTCGTTTGATATGATGGAAAATAATGATCAAGAAGGATTGAAAGATTTATTGTCAAGCACAAGTTAAAGCTATGGTTGACACAGAGAAACTTGAAGAAGGAATGACGAAGCAATATGAAACCATTAAAGAAAAAGGCGGAATCGATAACATTGAATTTTTGAGTGAAGATATTCAAGAAGATGTTGCTAACTTCAAAGTGAAATTAACTTATGGCGACGGCAGCACTAAAGAAGAAAAAGTTAAATTGGTTAAAGAAGAGGGCGACTGGAAACTTGGTATTTCTAAGTAACTCCAATTTAAGAGAGCCGGTTTCCCCGGCTCTTTCTATTTTCTACACTGAAGGCAATTCATAAAATTTTTTGAGATATCGAATAATACCTCTATATTAAAACCAAAATCTCACGGAGGGAATATGTTCGATTACTTTGCATTCAAAAAAATGATCAGCGGTTTACTCATAAAACTGCTCCACTTAATTGGTTTGATGAGTATAACAATTTACGGTATTTACCAAATATTTCAGAATGACTTTATTCAAGGATTAGTAACAATAATAATCGGCAACCTTTTGTGGAGAATTATTTGTGAGGGAATGATCATTCTTTTCAGTATTCACGATAGGCTTGCATCAATCGACTATAAAACTGTGCCCGGTTTCGATCCTAGAAGTCAGCAGTATTAAATAAAGTATCATAATTAGCTATATACTCAACTTGTCAACCAAGCCTTCGAATTGAAAATCATATTACGGAAGAATTGGGTGGTCTTTTTATGTTTCTTGGGCTTACGTTGGTTAACTTATCAAAAGAAAAAAATGAACAAGCAGAATATAATGAGTATAGATTGAAAGCGTTCATTTTAACTTTCTACGCAACTTATATTTTTTTTATTCGGCACTACTTTGTTTGTATTCGGTATTGCGTTCATAAAAATCATTCTTATCGGTTTAGTTGCACAACCCTTTTTTTATTATCTCGTTTTTAGATTTTTGATCAGATATAATTCTGAAAGTGGGTGATTTAAGTTATGGCTGTGATAATTGCCGTTACTTCAATCTGTTTTGCTGCAGAAATTATTTATAATGAGTAACTGATAATCTTTAAAGTGTATTAGAGCAAAGCTCTACGAAGCCCAGCGGGCGAAGTAAAGCGGAAGGAGGGATTCCCGCATAGCGGTCACTATGTGAGAACCCCGCGCTAAAATTAAATAATGCTGTTATCTTTTAACCAATTATATCCATCAATGCGGAAAGGGGGATTCGAACCCCCGGTCCGCCGAAAGACGGACAACGGTTTTCGAGACCGCCGCATTCGACCACTCTGCCACCTTTCCTTAGTATTTACAAACTTAAAAAATATCTTTTTACTTTTCTCTAATAATTTAGATAATAAAACAAGAATTGATATATTTGTAATCTTCTTATTCGGAGGGGTGCAGGAGTGGTTGAACTGGCTCGCCTGGAAAGTGAGTGTACCTGTCAAAGGGTACCGTGGGTTCGAATCCCACCCCCTCCGCTCCATAATTTTAGCCCGTTTTTGAAATTTATTGTTTCGCTTACGGGCTTTTTTGTGTCTTTTTCAGTCGTATTTCCATTAGAGAGAATTCACTTTTGAATATCTTGGACAAATTTTGGACAAAAGTAGGACAAAAGTAATTTGATAAAGACGGTACAAAAGTGACCCAATTTCCTGTTTCAACCACCCAGCTAAATTGAACAGATTTTGAGAATTTCTTCTGTTCTATTTTTTGAGCGGCTGTTGAAGTAGAAGAGGAATTTAGTAAGTTCAGCCTCTAAGCTGTCTATATCAATATGACTGCTTCTAGCAAGGTGTTTTGTTAATTCTTGCTTTACTTTAGAGGCTCTCCCTATAAGCTTTCCTTTTAGCTGCTCAGCAATTTCGAATGTCTCAATTTCATACTTGAATATATCCTTAACAGTCCTAGTCCGTTTGAGTTTTATATGAGCGATTAGACTCGGAATATCATTGAGACTGGGTCTCTTATCTGCCTTTGCGAAGATTATACCTTGGCTAACTGAATTATAGACGGTAAAAGAAAGGCCAACGTCTCCGAGGCTCATTATTCCGGAACGTGAACGAATAAGCTGAGTTATCTTTGAATAAAAATCACGGGCAGCTCTTTTACTGATTCGACATTCAGCAGCGCATTGATAGTATGGAAGGCTTAATGATAAGCATTTTACGGCTAATAGAAACTGTCTGCTATCTAGTCTAAAAGGTTCAAGGAAGCTATTCTTCTTTGGATCCCATTCACGTTTACAGTTATAGCATTTGTATTTACCACGTCTTATTCTACCAAGTGAGGTTGAATTACAATGAATACAGTGGGTGAATTTAGATAGTACACCTTTTTCTTGAAGATATTCCTCAGCTTCTTGCTCTGAGTTTAAATGTAGTATGTCATATAAATACATGAGTATTCTCCTATTTAGTGTTTTTGATAAAAGAGTTATTGTGTTGATGAATAAAAAAGGATAAGATTATTGCGGCGAAAGGATTTTATACTGCTGAGGGTGTCGGGTTAGTCTTTTGAAGGGTTGCTATCTGAGAGGTTAGCCAAGTCATTTAGACGAGCAACGTCTGTATGTAAGTCTTCTGAGCGGATATGAAGATAGACCATGCTTTGATGAATAGTTGCGTGACCAAGTAGCTTCTGTATAACCTCTATAGGTACACGCCGTTTGATGAGATGGGTAGCAAATGTATGCCGGAATTTATGTAAGAAGACTCTCCCCTTGATGCCGGCTGATTTTCCTATCTTCTTGCACTCAAATAGTCGTCTACTCTGATTGAGCTTCATGCCATTGATAGAACAGAAAGGATAAGAGGGTGATTTTTTTCGCGCAAATATTTTCAGCAGTACTTCATGTAAGACATCATTAATCGGGATTGCTCTTTCAGGCATTATCTGTCTTCAGAGTATGTTCTCCCTTGGGTCTCACATATATAAGTCGGTGTTTCATATTAACATCGTCCCATGTGATATTAATAAGCTCATTTATTCGCATCCCGGTATGTCAGGAGAGCAAGGAAGGCAAACCGGTATTCCTCTTTCATACTGCTGACTAAAGAAACTGTGCTAGTTCATCCTCGGTATAGAATTCAGGTCTGGGCTTTTCTAACTTGAGGTTCTTAACATGGAGCATAGGACTCTTTGTTATATGTCCAATCTCGACTTCGTAATTAAAGAAGGACTTTATAATCTGGAGTGCCATATTAATAGTTTTGGGCTTTGGGGAGATGGTTTTTGATGGATCTCCCGGATCGGGATAGTTATAGAGCAGCTCTTTATATAGCAGAGTGCCGTGAATCAGGAGTGAATTGATCTAGATATTCAATATTATTCTTAGCAAGGAAGAGATTCAGTATACCGAAGACATAACTGTAGCGGTCAACTGTTTTCTTCTTAAGATGGGACTTGGTAATTAAGTAGTTTTGCAAAGCGGAATAAAAAGTTATCCGCAAAATTTTTAGCTTAGCTCCGATCAGCCTATCTTCATGCTTCTGGTTCTCGATCTTATAGATATAAGTCTTGGCTTGGGATATTTTCTCGAAGGTTTTCCTGTAACGGATCCCTGAGGAGTCATATGCACTGGCAAAATACTTGCCGGAATTAGTTCTTTTAATAGTTCCCATGGTAAATACTCCTATTTTGTTTAGTAATTAATGGATGTGTCCTAGTATTGAATCTAATCTCATATTATACTAATCGTCTATATTTGAAGGGCTTATGATATAGAGACTACTCTTTATATTGAGCAGAGGGAAGTAGTATTTAATATATCAGAGGTAGATATGTGTATTAGAGATTTATTTCTCAGTAAAGAAAGGAGTTATTTACTCAATAGAGGCTAGTTTTATTAATAATAATCGAGGATATTTCTTTTATGGAGGAAAAATCCTTTACATATACAGTTGTCGCAAAAAATCGGCTTTTTCCCTTTAAGAAAAACCTATTTTTCTGCAACAGATATGATATTATCTATTCTGGATAGATAAAGACTACCTTTTATATGGAAGAGATATTTTAGATTCGAAGAATCAATGAGTTATCATATCAGAGGACTTATTGAGCTTAGTTAGTCACAGTAAGGATATCAGTGTAATCTTCACAGCTATAAGATGAGGTTCTCCTAATAATCACATATCTAATAAGCTTAACTTCTAGAATAGAGACTCTCTACTTGCAAAGTAGCCATGTCCATCCTAGATATTAATATTATAAAGACTACTTTAATACATAGCTGATAGAGAAATTAGATTGAGTTATTATTCAGCAGCATGAGCTTCTGCCAGCGAGAAGCGAGCGACAGACTCTTACTTGCTGAGATTCGTTTCATTATAATAGAGTTTCTCCGTAACTCAGATACACTTCCCAATGTTAATCTGAATATTGAGAACTCACTACTATATCAAGTTACCAAAACTTCCTAGGACAAAAGCTCACGATTCGGATTATCGCATTACAGTAAATCATTTATATTTATAGACGACTCCATCTTATCAGTACTCGATTTAACTTCGGGCATGGATTGACCACTCAGTCAATATAAAAAAATTCTAAATAAGTTAGGTTCTCTGGATTTGAATGAGTGATAATCTTTGAAATTCGCTCAATTAATTCATGCAGTGTTGGACGAGACCAATACTGTGAGGATCAATGAATTAGCTCATGTAATTCATTTCTGAATAATTTATAAGGTACAATTATTAGTTGCAGCAGTTCCTCTGACAGTACATCTATACCATAGCTCTTAAGCAAATCTGGCAATATATAAATCTTCTGCAATCTTAAATTACTAAGTCCTCTTGTTCGATATGGCTTAGTTTCATACATTGCATTAATATATGGGTTTAACATTAGAGTACTAGCATCCGGGATCTTTTTCTTCAATTTTCTCTATCACTCTTCAGTTGATTCCATTTGCTTTTGTTGGCTACCTTATGAATAAAGAGAATATTTTTATATTCAGGATCCAATAAGTCTATTATTGAGGCTAATTGTGCGGAAACTGACGTAAAATTTTGAAGTGTGAGTTTATAATAATTTCTCTAATAAGCTTCTTATGTTTCTTTTCATTCAGGAGGAAACATTATTTCAATTGCTAGTCTTCAGCGGAATTCCAATCCTAATCAGATTGAAAAGCTCGTTCATAAATTCTCTTTCAGATTTCCTATTGAATATTTCCTGAAATTCTTAGATTTTCCTTGTTGATCAAATAAATAGAATTCAGGAATTGCATGAAGAATTTCTTTTGTGAGAATTTGCTGTGAATTGTAATGTTGAGCAATAAGAGGTAAATATTTTTCGAAGTTATTTTCAAGTAGTTTATGATTCTCGGAAATTTCAGTGTAGGGAGAAAGTCTTCCGTGCAATCTTCAAAATCACTGTGACTGAATCTCCTCTTCTTCCTTTACTAAATCTCTGTATTTAATAGCTTTAAGCTGGATGACCCAGCCAGTTTCATGGTATCAGAATCTCTGAGTGAATTCGGTTGTTTTCGCTTTCTGACCCAGAATTTAATGGCCTTTGTTAAGCCATGTTTATTGAAGTGAGACTTTTATTTCTTTCCATTACCATGAGATCCTTGCAAATTACTTGCCTCCTGGTCTTTTAACATAATGGTGGCATCTGAATCTTTGTCGAATATTCTTTTGCATAAGGCATTATGCTCTTCTTCTTCGATGGTCTTCTTTTTTGATGTGCCAATGTACGCTGTACTTCTATGTCTTTGAGAATTTGTCTGAAGCGCCATATTACGACTCTCTTCCATGCGCACGTGACCTGGTCAACATTTTTTGCACGCATTTCCCTGGAATGGACTGCGAAGACTGGCACTTACCCCAGAAATTCCTACTGATCTGACACATACATATGCTGGCGACTTTATCTAATGTTCACTCCATCAGAGATCGACTCTTGTCATTGAACCAAGAATTCATACATCATGGGCTTATGGTTTCTTCACTGAATAATGCTACATCATTCAGTAGTATCTTCTAATTCTGAACTTAGCATAATTGCTTTCTCATCGACGTCACGGAATGTTTCATCAGCCATTGTCGAATCCGCTAGAATCTTTTTTTGTTATCGACCAGTCACAGTGTCGAGTGCATCAGTTTTATCATTCCATTCAGTAGGGTGAATGAATGATAAATCGGATCTTTTTGAATGCTTTACAATTGTTACGGTACTTTTTCTGTAGTCTCTTTGGAAAAAGTCATTGGGGATATTCTGTTCTCAGAGTTCCTCAGGTGTTCCAGTTAGATTTTATAACCTTCTTAAAGCGATTCATGGTATACAGCTAAATAGTAAATTGTATGCATTGTGTATTCATATGTCTGTATTGTACCAGATCTCTGGGCTTCATCAATTTGCCAAAATTGTATTCTTCTGGATTAAACCAGTTCAGATCTTTTGAAAGATGTCGCAAGACTATCATGAACGCAAAGAAAATGCTTTATGCTTGCTTAATTGATCTTTTAGAGCTTCTTTACTAACACCATCATCCTTTTTTTACTGGTATAGCCATGTACTAAACCAAGTTTTCTAATTCCTTTATTATTTTTTATATTCATGGTACTTCTGGATTGCGATAATTTGTAAAGGCTCCAGTCTAATCAGTCATTGATTTTATTTCTATAAGCAATATCTATCATCGAATACGTCTTGCCACTATTCACGTCCGCCACGAAATTGATCATACTTGATTCTTTCGAATATTCCTTTTAAGCATTGCAAGATGAATTCCTCTTGTTCACTGATATAGTTCTCAATCTCCAAATTATCTCTCAAGTATAACTCATATTCAGAGAAAGGGTGCCTCTCGAAATTGATGTGTTTGTTTTGTTCGTCATTCCATTTCACCTCATATATAAAGAGAATTATTCAAATTATTAGAGAGATTAAAAATACATTTAGAGATTTATATTATTCAATTAATCTAGTTCATCTAATGAGATAATATCCACTGCTTTCTGTGCTTCCTTTGCTGCTTCAATTAATATCTCCGGCTGTGAACTCAATCTCTTATGCCAGCCATCTATATATGCAGCTTGGTTTTCTATTACTTTCTGTGATATTCCGGTTAGCCCGCAAAAATAACTTGCTCCTAACTCAGCTATAAGTTCTTCTTTTGAATATTCTTCTAGAGCTTGATTTGATTCAAATCGGTTTAGTCTTGATTTATGCCCAGTAGCATGTATTAATTCATAGAAATAATGTCTCGTAATATGTATCTGGAGAATCAAAGTCAGATATATTTGGAAGAGATATATAATCTCCCTTGATTGAATAATAACATCTATTAGGATTGTGCTTGATTACCGGTTTGTCGTTCATGCTTTCAATAATAGATTCGCAAGAGGGGAGCTTTAATTCTTCTGACTTGTCTTCATATAGACTGGTCTCCAGGATAATTAAATACATAACTTCAGTCTTGCAATCAGGGACTTCCTTGATTTCTCTTTTCTTGCCGATGTCAACTTCAATTTCTTTGAGTTTCCAAAAGATGATTGGAAAACCTTCGGCACCTTTATTTCTACCACCTAATATTCACATTGTTTGAAAGTGAGATAGAACTTTGAACGGGAATTCTTTCGTAAGTAAAGAAAGGAAGTTTATTCCTTGATATTCTTTTTTCGATATAAAGTTAGTTGGTAATCCTACAGCCAAGACTTCCTCCAAACAGCGGTGCCATCTTTTAGCTTTTGTAAAATCACATCCGTTATACGTGAATAGATTTTATTCCGGTTCATATAGATTCCTCCTAAGTATATTGATATTAAGTATGGATTTGATAAAACACTGCCCGGCCAGGACAGATTTCGGGTTAGCTTATATTAGACTAGAATCTGCAAGAGTGATCAGTCCTTACAGAAATAAAGAGGGATTAGTGAGGAAAGCCGTTGTTATTATGCCCGTTTCCGTTAATCTTTGAGCGCTGTATGAAGAGCGTAATTGCTATACGCGACGGGTCACTCATATTATTGAGCTCATTCATTATGCGAATAGCGTCTTTATAGCTCTGAAGCATAAGCTCATAATAATTGTCCCCGGTAATCACTTCCTTGCTAGAGGCAGCTTCCTTTTTATCAGCGGAATCTACTTTTGTTGCAGATTTACCATTAACCGAGACATCATACTTAGAGACTATCCTACTACCTCTCTGAGCGGCTGTTTTCGTAACTAATGCCTTATCACCGGGCTCTTAGATATTTTAAGTGCCTCATGGACTTCCCTAGGCGGAAGAAACGCATATTCAGAGCCATCTGAGGTTTTAACTGCATATAGAAAGTACTCTCCGTATTGATTCTCTCCGGTTACCGGATCATCATAGACTAATTCTACCTCTACCGGTTTGTTAACTTGTAATTCAAGCTTTTGTCTCTGTACCATTTTATACCTCCAATGTTTTTCATGAGTATCAGAAAATGAATCTGTTCCTTCAATGAACTTCACTCCTTGCGGAATCTGACCACTTCTCTTAATGAAGTTCTTAATTCCTTGTAGATCAGGCTTATATGATTCCGGTTACTCTTTCAGCATTTCAGCTTTAGCGTTAGTAATAAAAGTATCCATATCCTCGACGGTTACTTTATCGGGTTTTTTGCGGATCTTAATTACACCATGCGGCATATCTATTGTCTTTACATTACTATCCCGGATAAACGCTTCCAGCTTTGCTTCGAGATAATCTACACGGTTGAGATACTTATCGAGTAATTTATCTCTCCACTCATTAATAAGCTCAACTTCTCTTTTACGCCTGCTCTTTTATCTCGTTGATTTTTTTCTGTGCTTGAATGATATCGACAATCAGCATATCATAATGAGCGAGTGTCATTTCTTGCTCGGACTCTTCTGCTTCAGCTAGTAGCTGGTCAATAAAATTCTCTGGATTCCATAGAGATTTCCTCCATTTTTGTTAATAAGTTATTTAGTTATTAGTCTTCGAATGAGCTGAGTAGATCTGCATCGGTTATTTCTCTTGAACAGACATTGCAGCGGTTAGGAAGACTGAAAGAATAGACAGTTGCGTTATAGCACCAAGGACAAATGACTATATCATCTTCGGGTGAGTATTCCGGATAGGCAAAATGCTTATGCTTCTTTAGATGCTTCGATAAGTGCATCTCTTCAATTTGATGTTTGGCATTCATTCTGAACCTCCTTGATTAATGATTGATGTTTGTTTAAGTACTGCTCAACTGCTTCAGAGACCAACACAGTCATTGGCTTACCGACAGCAAGTTTTAATCTGTAAGCATGCGGATATACTTCTCCTCCTTGGATGTTAGGGGAATACATAAGACCTCCTTTTTATTATGAGATTATTGAATTGGGAACTAGACAGCTATAAAGTGAGAAAGAGTTATTACTATACTTCTCTAATGTGTCAGTACTGTCAGAGATTAGGCGTTACCCTTAGCATGGATGCGGATAGTAAATTTAGAACATCCGTCAAAGCGGTTTGCTACTTCTAAGATGTGATCTGGACTTAGTTTTCTTACACGGGCTTTTTCTTCGGGTGGGATAGGTTTGTAGTCTTCGGTTTGAAGACGTAGAAGTTCAGCTCTTTTGTTGACTGCATTGAATCTCACCTCCTTTCTTGCTTCGGATATTTATCGATGTTAAATTCAGTGTTGCACTTAGGGCAGTTGGTATCCTTGCCGATAGTCTTAATATCTCCGGATACAGAAGCAGCAGCTCTACCCAAAGTACTTTGAATGTGTTGCTGCAGTTAAGACATTCAGTTTGTTCGAAATGCCAGTCAATCCAGTTCAAACATAAAAACCTCCTTTTGATTTGAGTGCATAAAAAAAGCCGGATCAGATAATGATAGTCCGACCGGCTTGATACTATTGACTTGTAATTAAACTAATATTAGAGACATATTTATTTATATCCCTTTTCGAAAAATCTCAAATTCAGCGTCATAGCCTCTGTCAAAAATTAAAGTACCAAGATTTTTAATATCATGATAAAATTTATAAGTTTCGTCTGAAGTGAAACAATTCTTGAAGCCAGATGATTATTAGCAAGCATCAAATATTCTATATTGAGAGTTATTCATTAAAGAAATGATAATAAATTTTTGAAGTTCTAAATCACGTTTATATGAACTGCCAATATTAATTTCTAATAATCTAGGTAAACCAAGCTCTTTTCATTAATGATGATAACTTTGCTAAACGGATCTTTTTTTTCTGTCTAGATAGCCGTGAAAGATATTTTTAAGTGAGCTCCCTTTTCAATTTATATTCCTCATCTATAGCTGAATGAATCAGTATATCGATAGTTTTCTGCCGTTATAAAATTATTCGATTCATCTTCTTTAATTCCACACCTAAGGCAGTGCATTTGGTAATTCATTACCATAATCTTGCTCTAGAAATGAAGTCATTTTGTTTCTTTCATTCAGAGGCTCAAGCAACCGAAGGACCGAGAATAACTCAACATAGTAGAGTACGCTCTATTAATCGATTGTCTTGTTCATTCTTTCAACAATTGCTTTATTTGCTTGCCATCCCAAGAATTTTCATATAACCAAAACTCATTCTCACTTTGAATCCGTGCTATACCTAATGGAAATGAATAAAAAGGAATTGTATTGTCGTTCACGAAAAATCAAGTGTTAAGGTTAAGGAGTCCTTTTCACCTTCAGTTCGAAATTTTAGGTTTAAGCATGGTATTTGAGAGTTTTTTTCTCTCGAATCAATATTAATGAATCAGATATCATGTTTTTATCAAAATGCAGAAAGTTCAATTCATTGGCCCTAATAACTTCTGCTGTATTGTCTTCATACAAAATTAGTCCATATTCTAAGTACCCTGTTGTCTTCCATTTCCCATTTCCCAATTAACTCCTTCAGGAAATTCTGCTTCGCAACCAATAAATATTCAGAGTTAACATTAAAATAGTAAAGAACCTATAATTCCTCCAGTTTAGTATTGTAGTATTTGTAAGTTTGGTAATTTTGTTGAAAAAGTTTCAGTTAAATAGTAAATGCTTTTATTCTTAATTTAAGATAAGCCGAAACATCTCAATTATTACCAATGGTTCTATCCAATCAAATAACCATGCTCTCTTTAATTATTTCCGGATATTCATGAAATATCTTACCGTCAAGTTCCTTACCGAATTTCTCTTCCAACTCTATCTCCATTTGCATCATGCTCACCCCATTGTTTGAAGAAACGGTCTTTCTGTCTTTGCATCGGATATCTGGATACTGATAGCCATTCTTTTTCATCGGTCTTGCATTTCACCAGATTCACGCCAACAATTACCCAGTCAATTCCTTCTAAGTCCAGTGTGCCAAGAGCTACCCAATAGAAGTATCAGGCTGAAATGAACTTCACCTTGGCATTTATATCTTTTAGAATCTCGATTCTTTTGCTATAGGCGCTTCTATTTCTATCGTTTCTCTCCCATCCAAGCATTCTCAGGTATGTGCAGGTACTTACAGTAATCATACATTGCTTTCGGTCTCTTAGTTAAAATCTGATATAAATGTTTAGGTGTATTCTTAATTATAGCCCTAACTGTATCTATAATCATAATCCATATTTTCGTGAAATAAGTCACTCATCGAGTTAACAAATATCATCTGCGGGGTTTTCCACGAAAATGGCATTGTTAGATGATGCGGTTGGAGTCTAAACTTAAAACCTTCTTTATATGCAGGCAAACCAGCTGCTTGCTTGTCGAGTGAAAATTTTTTCAGCATAACAATTTGTACAGCCGGCGGAAACCTTGTCACAACCAGTGAGATGGATTCCAAGATTTGTCAGTCCATTCAATAGGAGTATCAAGAACCCTTGGTTCTGATTCTATTACCACTCTCCATACTTGAGACAATTTCCTTAAATTTCTCTTTTAAGTCTTCTTTACTTTCATACTCAATAGTTATAAAACCTATCTTCATAGGAAGATTTTCTTTTTCATCATCTTCTTTTTTAGTATTTGATGAGTCTGATAAGAAGGTTTCTTCTACATCAGCATCATAAGGAGAATAATCTTCATTTTTGTCTATTAGTTTTTCAAATATTTCCTTTTGTTTTCAGGATAGTCCTTCAATCTCACAAGGGCTCGCGCATGTGCTCTCGGTTATTTTACTTTTAGCTTTTCTTTGATCTCCATTTACAATGCTTTTCTGCATATCATCCGGTAATTCGAGTAAACGAACTAACTGCTTTCTTCTCGTTTCGGATATACTTAAATCTTCTTCAACTTTTTTCCACTTCTCATCCTCACCAATTAAATCCTTATACTTTACTATTGAATCGTGCTTTTTCGACAGGATTTAAAATCATCACGTTGAATATTTTCAACCATTTGCTTTGCATATCTTGATCTGTCATCTAAGCCATTAGAAATAACACTACAAGGGATTGATTTCTCATTCAGCAATTTAAAAGCTTAAATGCTCTCTATCCGGAAGTAATTCTATACTTACTCCTTTGAAATTTTTTCTACTGTTATAGGATTAATTAGTCCTTCATTTCTAATAGACTTTTTCAGCTGAACTAACTTTTCCTCATCAAAATGAAATCTTGGTTGATTTTCATCCGGTTTGATTTTGTTTAATGGAATGTCGTAGACTTTAATAGAGGATGAGACCTTAGATTTTTGGTTTGCCATATAAATACCTCAACAATTTGATGTGTAATTATTTTAGGATTACAGCTACAAGTATTAAAATCATACAAAAATGTCATGTTAAGAGGGGGCACAATGTACCCCTCTAATAATTATAGGGCGACCCGTGACCTCGCATTGAGACCCAATGGGTCCCATCTGTAACATCCCTATCTGGGACCCGGTTACACACTTGCCAAGGCATATTTTCTACAGAATTTTCTAGAATAACTCACCATTGGGATTGGCGACCTTCAATTGGTATGCAGAGAAAACCGTAAAATCAATTCAGACAGAAAACACGTAAAATAAGCTCTCATTCTACATTTTATCCGCTTGACCTCACATTTCGCAGCTCGGATATTGGTAAGTACGTTGTATGAGGCTATTCCTACCAAATAAACAGTCTCCACAGCAACTTCTATAATCAAAAATCAAATATATAACAACAAAGAGGTCTATTATGGCGAAAGATTGTAAATTTAACAGAAGAAATTCACACCTTAGAGGAGAAAATTCACCCTAATGCTACCCCTATTAACTATTACATTAACGAAAACGGTTGCCATATTTGTGCCAGCCATGCGGATGATGACGGATACCCGCGTGTATACCGGAAAGGCAAGAATCGCAGAATGAACCGGCATGTGTGGAAGCTATTTAACGATAAGGAAATACCCGAAGGCATGTTAGTTCTTCATTCGTGCGATGATCCACGCTGTATAAACGCAGCTGAACATCTTCATTTAGGAACTCGCAAGCAAAACATGGCTGAGATGGTAAGACGGGGTGCGCTCGGCAAAGGGTTCTAAACACCCCAAAGCTAAGCTGATTGAAAAAGACGTTTACTTCATCAGATTTGAATCTGAGGGCATAACCAAAGAGCTATCAGAGATGTTCAACGTAAGAAGAGATCACATAGCTGATATTCAAAAAGATAAATGCTGGAAGCACGTTACTAAAGATATGAAACAATATTCCAGTAAAAATAACCAGACCGCTTAATATTACAACAGCAGCTTATATTCAAACTAAATTGGAGAAAGAAAAAATGAAAACACTTAGAAAATATTATCAATGGTATAAGAACCAATCTTTTTTGCTAAGACTTGCAACAATTGATAACTGGAAACTAATAATCTTTGCGATTCTACTCTATGGACTTATGTTTATACTCACACAAACCATTGATCCTAAACCATAACTATCATTGAGAGTATATACTCATCATCACAATTACTTTAATTTCTCGACAAATCTCTTTGAAGCTATCGAGACTTGCTTCAATATTCTCAACTATCTCCGCGGCTAAATATCCGGATCGGGAAGGTTGTCTGTATCGCCTAGGCTTTCGTCTTTGAGCCAAAAGATATCCAGATTAGTTTTGTCGCGGAAGATTATTTCGTCGTATGTGAATTTCTTGAAGCGCTCATTCTCTGTTCGTTTGTTTCGATTCTTAGGATTATACGATTTAACAAAATCTTCAAGATGATCATATTTTCATCTGCTGAGTTTTAAGAGTGAAGTGTTGATTGGTACGTAAATCATATATCCAGACTTCCTTTGTCCAAGGTGTTTTACTTGCCGGTTTGTTATCAAAGAATATGACATTAGCTTTAACTCCTTGCGCATAAAATAAACCAGTTGGTAATCTTAAGATTGTATGAAAATCTGTTCGCTGAAGTAAGTTTTTACGAACAGTTTCTCCGGCTCCTCCTTCGAAGAGGACATTATCGGGGACAACTACAGCGGCACTGCCGTCAGGTTTTAGCATCGATACAATATGCTGAACAAAGTTAAGCTGTTTATTTGAAGTGGTTACCCAAAAGTCCTGGCGCTCATACATTAACGTTTCTTTCTTCTGAATGCCTTCTTCATTAGTTATAGTAATGCTGCTCTTCTTACCGAAAGGTGGATTCGTTAAAACATAGTCGTAATTAGTTTTTGGTTTTGAAAGTAAGCTGTCTTCACGCATAATTGGCGGATCACTTTCAATGTCGCTTATATTATGCAAGTAGAGGTTCATAAGACAGAGGCGTGCTGCACTTGGTACAATTTCCCATCCGCGGAAAGTATTGAATTTAAGATACTCTTTTTCTTCACGATCTAATTTTTGTTTACTCAGAAAATCATAGGAGGAGAGAAAGAAGCCTCCAGTACCGCAAGCGGGGTCAGCGATAGTTTTCTTTGGTTCCGGTCTTATACATTCTACCATCGCTTTAATAAGAGCTCTCGGAGTAAAGTATTGTCCGGCACCACTCTTTGTATCTTCCGCATTCTTCTCAAGAAGTCCTTCGTATATATCACCTTTCACATCTGTTTCTAAGGTAAGCCAATTTTCTTCATCTATAAGATCAATAAGTTTTTTCAGTTTAGCGGGATCTTGAATTTTATTCTGCGACTTAAAGAAGATTTCGCCTATCATTCCTTTTTCTTGCCCAATTCATTCAGCAGTTTTACATAGTGTACTTCTAATTCAGCACCGGTTTTATTACGAAGCGACTCCCAGCCATATTCTTTATCTATTATAGTCTCTCTATTAAATGGCGGCTTTGAATATTCATGAGCCATTTTGAGGAAGAGAAGATATGTTAATTGTTCAAGATAATCTCCGTAACCGACGCCGTCGTCACGAAGTATGTTACAGTAGTTCCAAACTTTAGAAACTATTGATGATGATGTCATAATTTTCCTTTTTCCTCTAGTTTTAATTTCATTCAGATTTGTACCGATTTTACTGCTGCTTTGCTAAAACCGCAGTAAATTTGATCCATCTCTTTGAAATATTTTCTCCGGTTAAACTCCGTACCAACTCCCCCATATAACTCCCTTAAAATCCGGGAGAGGTACTAGTTGAATATCTTCAATCCACGGAATAAATCCCATAGTTAATGTTAAACCAGCTTCCCTTCAAACGCTTGCTTTAATATTGATTGTCTAAGCGCTTCGGATTTTTTAAGACTTTCATCTATTGCTGCTTCCATTTTATCCGCAACAGAAAACCGCTTTTCAATTTCTTCTACTATTTGGGTTTGTTGATTTAATGGTGGTAAGGGAATTTCTAATTTTTCTATTCGGAAAAGTGCAAGCTTCGGTTGTGTTGTTGAGATTGTAAGTCTATAAATTTGGTCTTGGACCAAACGACTATCATTACCAATGCTAAAAACTTAAATCATAATCTTGTAGCTCAGTTATTTTTGCGGCATTTTCTGTTAAGTTTGCTCCGTCTAGTTCTGTCTGGAATTAAACCAACACGCCCTATTGTTCCGGCAATAGAAATATATAAGTCGTTTTTTGATATAGTGTATCTCTCAATTTTTTCTCTAGTTTCTTTCTTGAGATATTTCAAATTTTCTTTACGGATAGTCATATTGTCGAAATCAACCACTCTTAGGTAGGGATATTCAGTTTTTATTTCAGAATAAGCTTCACCTTTGGGTAATCTTTTACCTCCTTTAACTTTAGCAGCATCACCCAACTTGACCCATTCCCAACCTTCCGGCAGCTCACCATTTTCACTTTTGCCTTTATCCTTTGTCCTTTGTACTTGCGTAAGCTTTCCTTCAAACGCAAACTTAAGAACAGCTTGCCGGTAAGTCTTTATCTGCTCTTTAGATTTTTTGAGGTTTTCAATTCCATTGTCGAGTTCGCTGAAGAGTTCTTCTATTTTTTCTACTATGCGGTGCTGTTCGGTTAGTGGTGGGAGAGGGATTTCTATAGCGTATGCGTCATTTCTATTCAAGCCAGGAATAGCAGTGCGATTTGATCAAAGGAACTGAGACTTAAACTCTTTAGCAAATGATACAAGTATCTATCAATGAGTATTTTTCGTTAGGTTGAATATAATATGTAGTATCGATTGGCCAACAATTCTTATTTGAAATATGAACTTCACCAGCTGCACCTTTTCTTCCAACAATTAAACATGGACCTTCGATAAGATACGAATCGTGAAATCCAACAATACCGTTTGAACCATAAACAGGAAAGCTTCCTTGTTCATTCCTATTTCTTTTAGGCAATCCTTTACCGTAAACAAACTCACAAACATCACCAAGTTTAACCCAAGACCAGTTTTGGGGAAGGTTTATTTGCTTCATTAAAAAGTTACCTCAACTTCAGGCATATCATCATATGTTTTTCCATTAAGTACTCTTCCGGTTTTTTTCTTATTTGTACCGCCCCATTGTTTGAAGAAGAATTTAACTCCGGCATCTTCACATTTATCATGAATTTCATAAACCCATTCAGGATTCATTGGACGTGCTTTTGGTCCGCTTTCTCCGCCTACTATAACCCAATCAATTTTACCAAGTCGTATTTTTTTCAATGAACCAAGTAGAGGTTCGCACGATAAGAATTTTGTCTTAGCGCGGGTTTTCTTTAGAGCACTTACTCGCCAAAGACTATTTTCGTTTTCAACAGAAACACCCATCCAGATATTGTGAGTCCATTTCAACTCTTTGTGGTATTCGAGTAAAATGTCTGCCCGTTTTGTAAGCACTTGAAAAACATGTTGAGGGTTGTCGTTCATCACCTTAAAAACACGCTTAATAAAATCCAACGGTATATCTTCATGAAATAAATCACTCATTGAATTAACGAAAACAATTTTAGGAGATTTCCAAGTGTAAGGAATTTTCAATGCGTCATCATGCAAAGCGAGCTTAAAACCTTTTTTATATTTTTCAACACCCATAGCTTTCAGCCGTCTAGCCATTACTTCCGCATAACAAAACTTGCAACCTTGCGAGACTTTATTACAGCCGGTTGTAGGATTCCAAGTAAGTTCTGTCCATTCTATTTTTGATTGTGCCATTATTAAATTCATAACTTTAATTGTGGTGTTGAATAATTATCAACTTTCTCAAAGAAGTCAATTCCTCGTTTATTCTTTGAATAAAAAGTGAGATAATACAAAGGTACATTTTTTACTTGGAATTTTGATTGCGTGTCTTTGGGCTGGTAAATAACCAAGAGATTCCATTTGATTTATCGTATTCATCAGCTAAAAATCTAATAAAATCCTTTTGTGAATAGTTTTTCTCTTTCCAAATATCTCTCCAATTTGGATTACCCAAATAATTTGAAATCTTTTCGCTGTTTTCTTTGAGATAGTATGTCTAAAATTCCTATTTGCATCCATATGTAATGCTTGCAATATCAAAAAATCTACTAAATCGTTAGCAAGTGATTTAATTGTACTAAATTTAATATTAGTATCAAATGGGTCAACAAAACTAAAACTCAATACAGTGTTTCCTTTTCGAGTATTTTGGAACTGCTTCTTTTATCTCATCTGTTAACGAATTACTATCACCATTAAATAATTCAATATCGAGTTTAGTAATAATCTCTTCGACCCTACTTTTGAGAGAATTAAAAAGTACTGGGTCTTGCTCACAAAATAGATACTTATCAAATTTAACCGGTATTGATGCGGCTATTAAAGGAGAAGATTTTAGTACATGTTTTGTTTCTCGAATTTTTGAGAATCCCGCTCCTGCATATAAATCAAGATAAATTAAATTATCCCATTTACTTCTCATTCCTTTTGTCAAAAATATCACAGTATCCACCAAGTAACTGATATTTTTCGAGAGACTCAAATTCTTACTTCTGGTATTGCAAGTTGATCAGTCATCAACTTTAATAATTGGATCAAAGTTTTGTTTCATAACATTCCCCTCTAAGCCGCCAATTCCTCATTTATTTCTTCAAGAAGTTTCTCTGTCTCGTTACCGAAGAGCTTCCAAAACTTTCCAAGTCCCCCTTTATCAACAAAGGGCGAGAAGTCAAAATCTTTTTTATCTATTCTAACCGAAGTAACTAGATGATCTTTTATCATACGCAGCCATTCTACTTGCTCTTCCGTGAACTGTACCGGACCGGCATTTTTCTTAAACATCCAGTCACGGTAGTTACGGTTAATAATATCACCGTAAGGTAGAAGCATATCATCTATCTTCAGTTCAAACCGGATCAAGGAAATTATATCTGTCAACATTCTTTGTGCAGTTGTACCTTTCACCTTAGCCGGATAAACTCTATAGTAGGCGTTCCACACTTGCTCGGTTGATAAATGATAAGGAGCGTTGTTCAAAATCTCTTTCATTTCCTTTATCATTTTGTAATTCAGTTCTTTTCTCCGCTGCGGCTGACTGTATAATATTTTTAGCGCAATAATTTCATCTTTGTTTTCTTCAATAAACTCTCTGAAAGAACCGATAACAGCTTCGGCATTTTCTTTTGCGTGGGCATCAAAATCGGAGAAGGTAACTTTATCGATATTAACAGTGTCTATTACTTGGTAAATTTTTTGGCGAACGGTTTCAACAAAGTCTCTAAGCTTAGGTTCATCAAACGGCTTAATGACAGATTGAATGATTGGCTGCATGGATGATTGAATCTGATCTTCGGTTGGTTCGGAATCTTCCGGTAAATTATGTTTTTCGATTGCAGCTTTATGTTGATAGTCTGGATCGTAAAGGTCGGCTAGTTCATCAGCAACTTCTTCAACTGATTTACCACCGCTTAATTCCTTGAACTTTTCTCCATCACCCTCGGAAATTTGTTTCGATAATCTTGTTAATCTAGATGAGAGAGAAGAAACGGTATCTTCATCAGGCTGCAGGATAACCATCTTCATTAAATCCTTCAACGGTATAGATGGTTTTTTATCTACTACCGGATAATCAACTTTACCCGATTTGAAAACACCGACTGCATCTATAATATAAAATCGTTCCTTATTTACTTTTGCGCTGTTGGTAACTTTCCTGAAGATCATCTCTGGAAAGTGAACGAACACCTCTTCCTATCATCTGCTGAAAATAATTACGCGAGCGGACATCACGCATAAAGATAAGTACTTCAATCGGTTTTACATCGGTGCCGGTTGCTATCATATCTACAGTAACTGCAATTCGAGGATTGTAAGCTGTTCTAAATTGCTGCAGAACGGATTCCGGATCTTCACCTTGAACTTTGTATGTTATCTTTTTGCAGAAGTCATTCCCTTCACCGAACTCTTCTCTTACTATATGAACAATATCTTCTGCGTGACTGTCGGTCTTAGCAAAGATGAGAGTCTCGGAACTTCCTTCTCTTCACCTCGTTCCGGAAAAATACATCTTTTTGAATACGCTTAAACTCACGGATTATATTTCTGATCTGACTTGGATTAACGTACTTCTTTATCAAGCTGTGTTCCTTGATATTGAATTTCATCTTCGAGCTGCCGCCATTCTTTTTTGCGGGTCTGCTTGTTACGGAGATCGACATATTCCTTTGCTTTTATTTCAGCACCCTTTTGGGTTATCTCAGTTTCGATAGTGTAAACATCGTATCCAACATTCACCTTATCTGAAATAGATTCCTTTAGTGTGTATTCACTTACAACATTTTCGTTAAAGAAAGCGAATGTTCTTTTGTCTGGAGTTGCGGTAAGCCCTATCATAAAAGCATCGAAGTAATCGAGAACTTGCTTCCACAGATTATAAATCGAACGGTGGCATTCATCTATTATAATAAAATCAAATGTCTCAATCGGTACTTTCGTATTATAAACAACCTCTTCAATTTTATCTTTTACCAACTTGGATTCATATGGGGAATCGTCTTCTAAACTTTCGTCGAGTTCTTTACCTTTTAGAATCGAATACATTCTTTGAATTGTGCTTATACAGACTTGCGATGATGGATCGATAAAATTTGTTTGAAGTCGCTGTACATTGTAAAGCTCAGTGAATAAGCGTTTATCATCGTTCGGTTTATATGCTTGAAATTCTTGCTCTGCTTGCTTGCCGAGATTTCTTGTATCGACTAAAAACAGAACTCTTTTTGCCTTAGCAAATTTTAACAAACGATATACTGAAGTAATAGCGGTAAAAGTTTTCCCGGCACCAGTTGCCATTTGGACTAAAGCACGCGGATGGTTTTCAGTAAATGATCTTTCGAGATTTGTAATAGCATTAATTTGGCAGTCTCGTAATTCATCTGTAATTAATCCGGGTATATGTTTGAGCCGTTCTCTTAATGATGTTGGATGTGACAGGAATTCATAAAGAGTTTCCGGTTTGTGAAAGTGAAATATTTCTCTTTGTCTCGGAGAAGAATCTCTTGCATCAGTGAAGTATGTTTCTGTACCGGTTGATTCGTATTGAAAAGGAAGGTCTTCTTTCTTTACTATGAACTTGAGCTTATCGGTTGCGTATCGCTCTGTTTGATCGTGAACTTGGCTGAGCGTTTTACCTTCTGCCTTTGCTTCGATAACACCGACAGGCTTTCTTTCAACAAAAAGTAAATAATCCGCATTACCGGATTGAGTTGGATATTCGGTTACGGCAATACCAAAGTTAGAGGAAGGATTAAAATCTTTAAGTGATTGGACAACCCAACCAGCGGAGATTAGCTGCTTATCGATATTTTCGCGTGCTTTCTGCTCCGGTGTCATTAATATCCGAAAGTGAAAATTTAGATATTAAAGTAAGGAAAACTGCTCATAAATGCACCACAATTTGGGATAATAATTTCATGTTGGACAAATTTTCGGTAAAGATATATTGAATGTTGAGATTTATGAATATAAGAACACGGAATTGAGCAAGAGTGGAGAGTGACGTATTCTCGGTAAGTGCTTTAGTACTTTTTGATGGACTTAATTTAGACTCTGGTCTGTTGAGTCTTTTTGATTAAGCACTTTGAAAAGAATGCTCATCCTTACTTTGCATATTAGTCATGGATATAATAATAAGCCGCAGGCAATATGGCCTACGGCTTAACTATCACTAACTAGGGAGTTATTGAGACATTGTTTCCCGTAATTAATCTATTTTTTGTTTTTATAGCTTCATTACGTATAGACTCCGGAGTATTATTTTTTGAAATCAAAGCATCAACAGCGTCAATAATTTCGCCACGCTTTTCACTAAAATAATACCAGCCAAAAGCTTCAATTAAAGCCACACGAATTTCTTCCGGCATGTCATCATCGGATACAACTTTAAGCATTGGGTCAATTGCTTCTTTAAAGATTGGAGTTCCTTAACATCTTTGCGTAGAATAATCTTTTACTCAACTTGAGAGTATCATCATTAACAACCGGTATAATTTCTTCATATAATAATCTACGATTGTAGTTTGATCAGTACGTTCGAATTTTGTATTTAGCTTTTCTTTGTCAACAAAGTCTGGTAAGTCTGCAATATATTTTTCAGCTTCTATTTCTACTTTATCATTATCCATTTGCCCTAAAGCCCTTCCAGTACTAAACCCAATTCTGCTGCTTTCATCATGAATTAATGCATGTATCATGACAGGGATATATTTATCATCACCTATTTCTCCCATCAACTTTCCTGACATTCTTCTTATATATTCAAATGGATCATTTATTGAAGTGAAAAGTAACTCATTAAATTCGTCTGAGCGAGTTCCAGCTAGTATACTGAAAACATGTAATCTTACATTGAATGAATAGTCGTTGTTGTAAATATCAATGAGTTTCGGAATGAACTCTTCACCAAGCAATTTATAAAGTTGAACAATAGCTAGTGCTCTTATTTCCGGTTCGGGTGCAGTTAATAAGTTATTCCAATAATCAGCATTATCTTTTTCTTCTCTTATCTTTTTATTCAGGTCAACTTCATATGTTTTTTTGAAGTGAAATGTCGGATCCCCATATATATGATGTTCAAGGTAGTTATTTTGGTCAAACCAATGTCCGACGCTCATACCATAACCCAATAAACCAAGAGATTTGTTAGCCCATAAATCTTGAAGAACTCCAATTGAGCCAGCTATAGCAGAGATTACATTGCCAGATCCGAATAAGTATCTACCGGTTATATAGTTTTCTACATGAAAAGCTCCGTTAAAACATTGATCAAACATCATAAATTCGGCTTGGGGGAGAATAATGCTAAGTCATCTGAATAGATGTCCATACTATAATTAAATGTTGAATCGGCTTTGTAAACAGAATCAACAAATGTTCCTTCGAACCACTTATCAGTAAGATTATAATTTTCTTTGTAGTAATTTTTTAATTCCTCAATGTCTCTTCCCCGTTCTTTTGCAGTACGAATTTTGCTTCGAACAAATCGTCTAATAGATTTAACATTTTCTTGAATAGATTCTGCAGCAGGATAACCCATTAGATATTGAGCATCATCTGAACCGTGAGCATGAAAGACAGCAAGGTCATACTTCTCTTTCTCAAGGTCTATCATTATAACTTCTTTCATATCGGAACTCGGAGATTCTCTAATATGTTTTAATTTTCCACCGATTTTGAACATTAATGGAAATTGTTCACGAAGTGCAATTGCTTCATCTCTCCAGGAGATCAGGGATTCTGAATGGTAACCGTGACCGGTATATACGAATCCGTTATCAAGTAATGCCGGATTATTCTTTGCTGCAACTGCTTTTTTTAGATAATTCTTTATCATATCATATTTTGAATCATCGGTTACAGGCGGTTTAATTCTTCCGGAATAAATATCTTTATCGATCTTTTGCGGTGACTCAGGAGTCAATTCATAATAATACAGTAAACTATTAGTTGAGTCCCTTTTAAGAAATTTAAATTTAAGATCAAAATCATCATAATACCTATCAGAAGGCACAGAGGAGTCGACCCAATCTCTGTTTTCGTTCATCTTAAAAGCAGACGTCATATGTTGAGCTCCGCGTATCATCGGGATTGGTACATCACCGATAAAAACGGCACCTTCTAGATTAGAAGATTTATAAAGATCATTTATTCGGGTTCTGATTTCATTCGGCTGTTCATCGGATACAACAAGAACATAAACCGATAATTTATCTTTATCTTGGATAGCATCTCTATACTCAAGTATACTATTTTCTATTCTATCGAATGTCGAGTTATCAACAACAATCGCAAATGAAAACGATTCCTCAACGGTTGGATCAATAATTTCAACTTTAGAAAATAGCACGTTAGTACAGAGTAAAAAAATGAACTGTAATATAAATAGACGTATCATGTTACTCCTTTTGTTTAAACTTGTGACTAATCAAAACTGCTAATCACATTTATATTTTACTACGGTGTAATCGGAACATTACAACCACTAATTAATCGATTTCTTGTTTTAACTGCTTCATTCAACAATGGGATGGCAGTGCCTTCATCCTCAATGATACTTCCCAAAGTAGCAATAATATTTGCACGTTCGTAACTATAGTTATACCAACCCATAGCTTCTACAATAACAGTTTTTAATTTAACTGGTATATTCTCTTCTTCAAGAATTGTTAAGAGCTTTGGGACTGCATCTTTGAAATTATAGTTACGCAAGGTTCGGACCGAATTAATTCTCTTTGTCAGTGAAAGCGTATCATCCATAATTGTTGGAATAATATCTTCGTTTAACCACTTTCTGCTTTTATCAGCTGTTTTATTGAAAATGTTCAACAAACCTTCTTTATTAACAAAATCTGGTAACTCAGATACAATTTTTTCTGCTTCTTGAAGCATTTTATCTTGATTTACGAACAGTAGAGCATTTCCGATATTATAAGAAACTCGCTTGCTTTGATCATAGATCATTGTATGAATGATCTCAGAAACATATTTATCCGAACCAATTTCACCCATCAGTTCAGCACTTTTTCTTCGAATAAATTCATATGGATCCTTTATAGAAAAGTGAAAGAATCTCTTTGAATTCATCGGAGTCTGTTGCCGCTAAAGCATAAAGTGCATGTGTTCTTACATTATATGAAGGATCCGATTTATAAATTTTAACAAGCACGGGAATGAATTCGTGATCCAGGATCTTTGATAGTTGAACAATTGCGAGCGATCTTAATTCCGGTTCGGTACTCTTCAATAACTTCCTCCAGAATTCTTCATCGTTCGCTTCTAATGATATCTTTTTGTTAAGATCGACTTCACTTTTTGATTTTAAAATGAAAAGTAGGATCACCAATTATATGGTTTTCTAAATAGTTTACTTGTCTATGCCAATTACCAACACTTACTCCATATCTAAGAAGTCCGAGAGACTTGTCTGCCCACTTATCTTGGAGTACATTAACGGAATTGGCTACTGAGGAAATGACATTACCTGAACCAAAAATATATTTTCCAGAAATATAATTTTCAACATGGAACGAACCATTGAAACATTCATCAAACATTATAAATTCAGCTTGAGGTGAAAAAAGTGCTAAGTCTTTAGAATGAATATCCATATTATATTCAAAGAGTGAATCTGCAGTTATCACCGAATCTTCAAAAGCACCTTCAAACCAAGTATCGTTGACATTGTACTGATTAATATAATAGTCCTTTACTTCTTGTATTTCCCTTCCATGATGTACATAATATCTAAGCTTACTCCTAAAATATCTTTTCATCTCAGTCACATTCTGCTGAATAGATTTTGCCGCAGAATAACCAATCAGATACTGTGTCTCTTCTGCACCATGAGCATGAAAGATAGCCATATCAAGATTTTCCCTAGACATTTCCATCATCAATATTTCTTTCATATTAGGATTCATTTTGAAATGGATATGTTTCAAGCTCCCGCCTACTTCAAACATGTTTGGAAATTGTTCACGTAAAGTGATTATTTCATCATTCCAGGAGTTTAAGGATTCAGAGTGATATCCGTGACCAGTGAAAACAAACGCATCATTTAAAACTTCTGGATTTCTCTTTGCTTCTACTACTTTGTTCAGATAAACTGCAATCATTTTATACTTAGAATCATCCACAACGGGGGCTTTTATTCTTCCAGAATAGATTTCTTTTCGAACTTGCTGTGGTGATTCAGGCAATAACCAATAATAATAAAGTTGACTATGAGTTGAATCTTGCCTCAGCAACTTAAACTGTAAATCAAAATCTTCGTAAAATCTATCTGATGGGACAGATGATTCATACCATTCATATTTATCTTCATTTTTCTTATAAGCTGAAGTTAGATGTTGCGCTCCTCTCAACATAGGAATTGGAATATACCCAATAAATACAGCACCTTCTAATTTTGCTGGTGCTTCATATAGTTTGATTAGTTCATTTTTTATAACTGATGGATTCTCCTCTTCTACGGTTAAAATAAAAACTGAAAGTCCATCTACAGATTCAATAGCGTCACGATATTGTAGAATCTCATTCTCAACCTTATTGTACGTAGTATTATCCACTACTATTGCAAAGGATCTTGAGTTTTGAGACTTGGGTTCTTTTAAAGTGATTTCTGCCAAAAGTGATGTAGTTAGCCCAAATAAAAAGAGTGATAGTAAGAGTAAACGTTTCATAATGTTCCTTGATTAAATCGCGATATAAAGAAAGCCGGGACTAAGGTTAATCCCGGCCGTTTTGAATAATTACTTGAGTAGAGTCATTTTCTTAGTTAGTTGATATGAACCAGAAGTTAGCTGATAGAAATAAACACCACTGGATAGTTGTGACCCATCAATATTTAGTGTGTGATTTCCTGCTTGGTAGAATGCGTTTGTTACATCCATCACTTTCTGCCCAATCACATTGAAAATAGAGACTTGTACTTTACTTGCCTCAGGAATACTAAATTTAATTGTAGTCGATGGGTTGAACGGATTAGGATAATTCTGGCTTAAGGAATAATCTTTACTAAGAGTTTCTTCCTCATTTACACTAGTTGGATCATAATAAGCAAATACATTCCCACCAAAAGTTCCAAATATATTCTTCCGTCATCAGTAACTGCTAAAGCACTTGGAGAATGCAAATCATAGTATTCTTGATTAAGCTCCCAAGTTTCTCCGCCATCTTCAGTCGTAAGAATTTCACCATCGTAAGTTGTAACAATTCCATAATCACCATTAAATGCAATTCGATAGAAGTTAGTGTCAGTTAAAGTTTGTCCGAAATCTACATATGACCAGGTTTTACCCATATCATCAGTTTTTAAGAAACTGACATCACCGATTGCAAATGCAGTATTATCATCAACTTTTGCAACACCATCAATGCTCTCTCCTTTGTACTCATCCGGAACAGCACTGAAGTCAGCATCATTCCATGTTGTACCACCATCTTCGGTATATACTGCCCATGAAAAATATACTGAATCAGGTTTAACTCTTGGCCCTGCTATAAATCCATTATCAGCATCAAAGAATTCTATTCCACCTGAGAGGTATCCCGGTCCTTCTATCTGAGCAACTTCTACCCAATCATCACCTTGGTTAGTAGTTTTGTAGACTCTATAATCTCCATAACCACTGATACTAAACCATGCATAACCGGTTTGGTCGTCCGCGAAGGTGATACCACCAACTTTATTGGTTGATGCGAAGTCTAATGGATCTAAAACACTAGTCCAACTTTCACCACCATCAATAGTCTTATAAATTCCAGCATTTTCTTTTGCTGCAAAACCAACTGATTCGTCAATGAAATAAATATCACCTGCGTTCCATAGACCGGCACTGGAAGCAATTTCCCAATCAATACCATTATCAGTTACTGAGAGATCACTATATCGGTTTATCATAAAACCATTATCGCCAACAAACTGTATTGATTCAATTGATGAAGCTGTGGTAAATTTTAAAGGTTCCCAAGAATCACCAAAATCTTCTGATTTTCAGGATATGTCCTGAGCTACCAAGTGCATAAAGTAAATCTCCATCACCAACTAGTTCACCAAGACCAACTGAATAATCACCTAAAAGATTTGTCCAGCTTTCACCACCATCATTGGTTTTAAATATGAACATCTTGCTGAATCCATTACTTCCAATTGCAATACCATTATCGGAGTCCTTGAAGTAGAGATCTTGTGGTCTATCAAATACTCCCGCTGCAGCAGATGTTTTATCTTCCCATGATTGACCACCATCGTTCGATTTGAATATTGTTAGAGGAAGACCCCAAAAAGCATTTCCTTGACCAATATAAATTACTTCATTCTCGCCTATGAACTCAACCGCGCAGCCATTGAAAGGAGATGTAACTGCAAGTCACCTACAGCCCATGTTTCCCCACCATCTGATGTATACCTTTGTGTTCCGGCATTATTACCAACAACTACACCAACATTTTCATCATAAAATTCAAGATCATACCAGCGTTGATTAGATCCATCATTTAATGAATCCTTGATAGCCCAAGTTAAACCGCCGTCTGTAGTTTTATACAAATAGTTAAATTTGTATTTGCCGGCTACGGCAAAACCAAGTTGATCATTAACGAAATAAAGTCCGTCAAAGTAAGAGAATGAAAATCCTTCAGGCATTACTGAAGCTAGTGAAACTTCTGTCCAAGCTGTTCCACCATCAATTGTATAATATACATTCCCGTCTTCAGCACCCATCCAGCCATTGCTTTCATTTACAAAGAAAACTTTAGCTAAATCAGCTTCTGCTCCAACATTCACTTCTTCAAATGATTCAAAACCATCTGTTGTGTGAATTGCAAAGCCGTCATTTCCAACAGCCCAAAGTTCATTTGATGATACCATTTCGATATCATTAAGTGTACTTTTAACTTCTGGACTTAATACTTCAGTCCAAGATTGCGCCCCAGGTAAGTAGTTAATACAAAAATAACCAGAAAATACTGTATCATTTTTCTCATGTTGCCTCCAGTTTGTAATTAGTTAATTAGTAGACTTCTCTTCTAAATTGCAGCCACGCATTGAATCTTGATTGATTAAAACCTTCAAAAACTATTTGATCATCAGGTGTTGTGTTGGTATAAGTCAAATTCAGTGATATTTCTCCGATGTGAAGAAAATCAAATTGGGTTTTTAGAAATCCGGAAAACGAGGATGAAGATGTTAATTTGTAAAGCAAATCATATTTTCTAAAGTTACGGTAATAATTCCCGACATCTTCATATTGAAGAGTCTGATTCGAAAGTGAATTATTATTATAGGCCAATCCAATCACTACTGAGATATTACTGAGTAATGAGTACTTTATTCCGAGTTTACCTAAATATTCAATGCCATCGAAATCTGCTTCTATATCACTGTAATAATCATTCATTAGATAATCATGAAATCTTTAACCCGCCTTCGATTCCAATAGAAATAGTTTCATCGACTAAATACTCAATTCCAAGATTGACAAATTGAGATGGTGTTTCTTCTTCCATAATAAGAACATCGAAGTCCGGATGTTTTGACCAAAAGTTCACTGAACTATATTGGTATTTAAGCGATGCTAGCATATTATTGCTTAACTTATAAAGTAATACCGCATCACCAATCAGAATATTATTCTTGGAGAAACCTTTCGGAATCGGATCAGTGCCACCATCTTTTATATGGAGTTTATCAAATCCAGCAGTGAACGAAGCTACTGCCTTTAAGTTATCTGAATGATGTTGAAAATTAAGTACTGCAAAGTAAGCGTTTGTATAACTTCTTCGTTCTTCAACTTTCTTGTTATAAACAGACGGATAATCATAACCAGTGAATTTTAGAATAATTGTCTCATCATAAATGGCTCCTTGATCTTCCCTATAATCTATTTCTTCAGTAAAATCATGAAACTTAACTACCAATCCGACTGAATTTTCGCTGTCTATGTCGTAACTAAATCCTAAGTTCAAATAAATATCTCTATGCTCCGATTCCGGTTTAGGAGATACTTTTTTTAATCCTTCGTCAACAGCATAATCCAACGAAAATCCGAAATTAAGATTACTCAATAGTTCGTCACTATATTGAGCATTGAGTAAGATTGAATGATACCGACTCGTTCCGGAAGTACTATCACCATAAATGAATGTTTTATTTCTTTCATAATTTTTATTGGCGACCCAATCCCAATTATTTCTAATCTCTTTATTAAAACCAGCGCTGCCTTTAAATATTCCATGATCTGAAACAACTTTCTTACCCGTAAAACTAAGTTGAAATTCAGATTGATCTTTTGGCATCACAAAAGGTTTGAAATCACCCTGTCTGTTATCGAACGCGGTTTCAATCAACAACCTTTCATCAGATACTTCTTGATTTAAATATGCCGGGTTCCCGCCGATGTAATAAGAATTAATTTTATACTTTTGATCAATGATCGAATTAAAGAAACCATCCCGGTCAAATAAATTTGATTGTGCAACAATATTGCTGCTTGCAATCATTAAAGATATCGTTATGAATAATATTCTATTAGTTAATTTCATTTATGATATTGTGGACTCGGTTGTGGATATATATTAAAATCTAAAGACGAATTATTATCATCTTTCAATATTGCTCTACCATTTTCATTTGATTTAATTTTACGCTCCATCGATTTACCCGTATAAAACACAATGCCACCAGTAGCTCCAGCATCAATTCCGGGATAAAGAGTTTTTTTATCCAAACGGGTAGGATCTTTTCGGATGCTCAACACCATCTAAAACAGTGTTTGATGGTATGAGGTAACGGGCACCATCCCAGATAAGTGAGTCTGCATCAAAGTTTGCAATTACAATTGCTTCAAGATTCTCCACCTATTAACCAATCGAAACCGGATGGTTGGTGTATCAGTTTCATGTTTGGAACATTTTGATAATCAATATCCGGTGCATCACTTTTATAAAATTCGAAATCTGCATTTGAAAGATCGACACTAAATTCAGCATTAGTTCTATCGAATCCATGCCATCTTCGGCGCATACTACAAATTGACCGGGTTGGATTGGATAATCAGTTCCTGCTCCAGGAAACTTCCAGATACTACTCGAGTGAATATAGTCCGCATCATCAACGTAATTTTCACCGGTATAAGATGAAGCGTATACAACTGCGACTAAAATACCATCCAAATACTGTATCTCATCTGACTGATTATATACTTCTATATACTTATCATGAAAATAAAGCCCAGCTTCTGGAGGGCCACACGCATAAATCTCACTTATAACCAATTTAGAATCTATGTTGATTCGATCGAGTGCAACTTTAACAGTATCTTTTTTATCAGCACGTAAAATTATTGTACCTGTCTCTGAATTAACCAGCTTCTGTTGGAATTTCTTTTCGCCATAAGCTATTTCCATTTCTTCAGGAGTCAGTTCTCTTGAAACCATTATTAAATATTCTCCTGAGACCACATTTCCAACATTCACTATCCCATTCTCATCCGACTCTAAGATATATTCATCATTCTGTAAATTTGATTGCAATAAAACAGTTGCACCATCTACATAATCTCGTCCGTAAACAGCACTCATCGTATTTGTACTATCAATGATTTTTAATGTGAAATTAACGCTGCCGTCTTTTACTGTGGGTTTTTCTTCCACGCTTACAAAATCCTCACATGAGAAGAAAAGCATAGTCAAGATTATTATGATAGTTAGCTTCGTTTTCATTTCATAAACCTTTAAAGACTCGTTTGAAATTCCATTCCATAAAAGATGGCTGGATTTCTTCTTTCATAAGTAGGCGTAATATCTGAGCTTCTATTACGTCTGTATAACGGATTATTGTTAAAAAAGTTATTAACGAAGAATGAAATTGCCGCTCCATCCCAAAGGGACTTACTTACCTTCAAGTTGATCAACCAGAGATTTGGAAATCTTTCATCTCTTAATTGATGTGATGGAACCTTCTTATTTAGCACACTATACTTTTCGTTATTTCTTTGTTCTTCAGGTATATATACTAATTCGTCCTGTGCTGTATAATAACCAACAGCAACAGTATCATAGTTGACATATTTTAGGAGTTGGAAAACATCTTGCTGAACGTGAATTGTGATCCACATACCTAGAGATTCAGCCTGAATGTCGAATCTATAATTGAATAATAGTTTTTCCGTTATACTTTCGGTGTTATTATAAAGTGGTTTTAATCTGCCACCTAGCTCTTTCACTTCTCTCTCTGTCCCGAGACTAAAATTAGTCCCGTTTTCAAAATTGTAATGCATATATGAGGCGTCAAACTTAAATATTGTATTAATCACCGGAATTTTTTGCGTCCTGAGACTAAACTCTAATCCTTTTGTTGTGATTTTTGAATTGTTCTTCAGATTAGTAAATGAATAAAATATGGTATCTGTCGTTGTATATACTTCATTATTCGGCCATTCAGGAAACGACTTTTTATAAAGTACTGTCGGCAAAACTTCTGAAGCAAAAACTCCTTGGCTTTCATTTAGATAGCCAGTTAATGAAAAACCTAGCGGACCTATTTTTTGATCAACACTAGCTTCATATTTGTACTGTCTAATACCTTTTAGATCTTCATTTTGATTTTCATGAACATAAGTGGAAACAATAGCAAAATTTGCATCCGGATCGGAAGGGTCAACAACTGAGTTAGTGTCAACTATATCTACAAAATCATTCTGCCTGAATATCGAATACATTGGAGGAGCTTTTGAAGTGACACCATAACCTAATCTAATTTGAGTATCTTCGAATAAATTATATGAGAAGTTAACACGCGGATTAAAATATGTTCCATTATGTGAATCAATAAAATCACCATCACCAAACAGACCTCCAAAATTAATACCTGCTGGTCTATAAGCTTCATAACGGAAACCAATTTTTAGGGTAAACGGTTTTAGCAACCTTCCAACTATTTTATCTTCTATATAAACAGACAAGGTGTTGAAGGAAGGAAGTTCATCATAACTTCTTAATCTTGGAGTACTATAACCGGAAGATATCGGTCGAAGCGGATTGAAGATATATCCATCACCCGTATTAAAATCATTTTTCCAGTTTACACCAATTAAAAATTTGTGTAAATAATCACCGGTAAAAAAGCCGGTTTCATAGTTGATGTCTGAGTAAAGATTCCATTCGTTGCCTTGCATCCACTCCTTGCCCAGATAAGAACCAAAATAAAGGTGCCTTCTTCGGCTCCCTCTTCTCTTCTATCAGAAACTACCATATTATCTCGGGACACTATTTGCTGCTTATAGGAATCTCTTTCTGTGTAGTTAATAGAAAAGGTCGCATTCAACTCAGAGAGTGGATTCAGAACATAATTTAGATCTGCTATATACTTTATTATGAGATCTCTATTATACCACGCTTCACGAAGAGCATATCCGGGTTGTCTTCTTTCATCTCATCAAAAGTTCGCGTCGCATAGAATGAATTTCTAATTCTGTAATCTTCTGTATCGTAATAAGCATTTAGCTGACCGGAGATTCTTGTATATCCATCACCATCAACCCTAACATTTCTATCGGAAGAAGCTAAATTTAGGTTCCCGTTGAATATCCAATTATCTGTTAGACGAATACCACCACTTAAGTTTGTTTCATAAACTCGGGATTATATTTTGATTTTATTCTTAAAGGAGACGGGATGCTTTTGATTTAACAATAACTGCTCCATCAACTAAATCACCATATTTTACAGAAGGAACACCTCTAATTATTTCAACACTCTCAATATTTTCTGCAGGGATCAATCTTAAGTCCACACCTGAGCCAGCAGTAGAATAACCTATACCAGCTTGTAAGTTTGCTGTATTAGAAACGGGGACACCATCAATAATTACCTGAGTACCAAGAGAACTGCCCTCCACGAATTGAAGCTTGCGATGTGAAATTTAATGTCGGATTAGTTGTCGCGACACCAGGCATAAGTTGAAGAACATCTCCTAAACTTGAAGCCTGCAAATGTTCAATTTCGCCTGAAGATATTTCAGTTTTAGTTTCCGGCTCTAACGGCATAAATTCACCAGACCCTAAAACTTCTATACCGCCAATATTAAAACTGGTTGACTTAAGAGTGATATCAACTTCCGTAAGTTCTCCCCGAATAAACATCAACTTTCTGCGTCTGTGTTTCATAACCAATGTATGTTACACTTAAAGTATAGGTACCTGGTTTAAGGTTCTTCAGAACATAATTTCCATTTTCGTTAGTTGCACATCCAAAATTATTTTCAACTATAAGAATATTAGCCGATATTAAAGGTTCTCCGGTAATGGTTTTCACCGTGCCTTTTATTCCACCGGTTCTATCATTTATTGATTGTTTATTAGCTATTACAATTTTATTACTGAGCGATACAAATCCTATATCCGTACCCTCTAAAAGTTCATTTAGAATTTCTTTCAATGGCTTATTTTCGTCTGAAACATTAACATTCCCAAAGTCAAGCAGCTTACTATCATAAACAAAATCAATTTTATATTTATCAGACAAATATTCTATAGCTTCTTTTACCGTTACATTTTCAAAAGAGTATTCAACATTCATATCTAAAAAATTGTAGCGTCCCCAATATTCATTCCGTGCAATTGAATCACCGGAAATTTGATCTGTGGTATGAGGCGGACTTTGAGTCCATAAAGGACAGGTTATTAGCAGCAGTATATATATTGTTTTTTGAAGATTCATAAACAAGTTTTGTTTGTGCCTCAATGAACTATAATAGAATTTCCTTTTTTCTCGAAATCAACATTCATAGAAATTGATATTGCTGTTAGAATTTCATCTAATGATTTTGCATCGAACGATCCGGTTAATCTCTTTTCTCGCAGACCACTCTCTTAAAAGAAAGCATTTACATTAAATGTAATTTCAATGTCATCCATCACTTTATAAAGTGGATCGTTTCTAAAGTTAAGTTTGTTATTACGCCATCCAATGAACTGATCTAAATCTACATTAGTTGATTTAACCAATATATTATTCTCTTTCATTTCAGCTACTTGGTTCTTTACTAAATCGACACTCCTGCCATCTTCTTGAATTGCAATAACTTTACCTTCAGTAACAGCAACAACAAATTCCTTATTCCGGTTATAGATATTAAACTTTGTACCTACAACTTTTACCTTATTAAGTTCAGTAGTAACTACAAATGGGGTAATTTCATTTGAAGCAACTTCAAAAAATGCTTCACCTTCTAGATGAACATTTCTATTGCTATTGTTAAAGTCACTGTTATATGTTAGATGCGAACTGGAATTCAGGTACACCTTAGAGCCATCAGGAAGGCTTATCTCCGACTTTTCACCTCTCTGAGTATAATGATTATATATCTCTTGAGTCTGTGCAATTTCTGTTTGCGAAGATTTAGCAGATTGATTAACCAATAATATTTGATACGACAGTATTGACATCAACAACAGCGCGGCAAACCGTACCGTCCAACCATAAAATTCTCTTTTATTGTTAAATATTTGTTTATGGTAGAGGTTCTTGGAAATAAACTGCTCTGTTATAGAATTTATACTCTCAGTTGATTTTAGTTTGCTCTTCAGTTCTCCAAATCTCTGTTCAATTTCATTAATTTCAGGACTATTTAGTTTATCTAGATCCTTCCACAACTTATTAAAGTCCTCAAATTCTCTTCTTAATTGCATTGAATTTTTCAATTCTATTTCAAAATTAATCCGCTCACTAGAACTTAATTCACCATTTGTATATTCAACAAACTTGCGGATTTTATTATCGTTAGGGTTATGTTCCATTTCCAATTTTCTTTCTTTTTCTTTTGTGGGTTATATTACTTGGTACACAGGAAACCTAAAAAGGTACTAACGAGTAAATAATTTTTAGATTTGACTTTGAGAGGAGCTAAGAATTTAGATATTCTTTTATAATTTGTATTGCTTTAGTCATGTGATTCTTTACAGTCTGAAGAGAAATATCAAGTATTTCTGCAATCTCAGCATACTTAAAATTATGAAATCTGTTCAATATAAAAATAAGACGGCATTTTTCGGGGATCTTTAAAACAGCTTTTCTCAGATCATATTCTAACATATCCTCGTTTATCTGATCAACCTCAAGTGTTTTATGAATAAATTCTTCATGCAAGGAATATAGTTTTTGATTCCGAGTTAGGGAGTTTATAAATAAGTTTTTTGCAATCTTAAAAAGATATGCTTTCGGATAACTTTCTATTGAGAGGTTGTCCCTTGCTTCCAAAACCTAATGAAAGTTTCTTGTGTTATTTCTTCGGTAAGGATTGTATCAAAAGTATTCCTGAAGATAAATCTATAAATCTCCGGATAGAACAAATAGTAAAATTCTTCAAAAGCAGATTCGTCTTCATTTTTTATTCGTCGAACTAGTTCATTGATTCTTAGGGTGTCATCTGAAGGCATGATAATCAGTAGTAGCGCATGAATTGTGTTTCGCTAAAAGTAGACTTCTTTATTTAAAAAAATATATTAATTACTTACATATATGGAAAATGAGTAGGTATTTATGAAAATTCATGAGTAAAGTCAAACACGATTAAAATGGTGAATTTTATAAGTTTTATTGTATCAAGAAGATATGAAACTTTATCTAAATATTTTTTATAGAAATTAAAATTGGAGTTTAATAGGCTTAAGTTATACCTATAAATTACCAAGTATTCAATGGAAGCTTGCAGATTTAACAGTAAAGTAGCTTATGAAAAGCTAAGCGACTATTTATTGAATTCGTAGTAACTTTTTAATAAATCAGCAAGGTTTCTGGTTAGTTGAAAAGAACACTAAAATTATTGCACCGAAGATTCTTGTAAATTAAAGTAGATGCTTATAAAATAGTTATTTGATATTATTAGACAAAAGAAAGACAAAGGAACGTTTGAAATGTGACAAAACAGAGGGAAATCAAAGAAATGCTTGAAACTTTTCGAATCCCACCCCCTCCGCTCCATAATTTTAGCCCGTTTTTGAAATTTATTGTTTCGCTTACGGGCTTTTTTGTGTCTTTTTCAGTCGTATTTCCATTAGAGAGAATTCACTTTTGAATATCTTGGACAAATTTTGGACAAAAAGAAATCGTTTGAGACAAATCGCGAGGTTTAAGATCAGGTAAACAAGTAAGCCCAACTAGCTTGTCAAATTAGTTGGGCGTATAATAATGTTGTATTTAGAAACTCTTCGAAGCTTCTTCAACGGTTGGAAATTGCTCAAATACGCTGTTCAGTTTTGTGATTGATAAAAGTCCGTCAATCTTATCAGTTACACCGGCTAATTTTAATTGACCTCCGGCATCTTTTACAGTACTGAATCCCCTTACAATATTACCGAGGCCTGAACTGTTGACAAATTTAACATTACTCATGTCAACGATTACGTTTTTCTTACCGGACTCTAAAACCTTTTGTAATTCATCATGGAAATCTTGAGCTTCGGGTCCGCCCATTAATTTTCCTTTGAATGAAAACACAGCCGCGTTGTACACTTCGCTTGTATTGAACTTCATGTTGTTGCCTCCTCTAATGATATTCTAATAATAATAAATCTTATTAAAAAATAATACAATTTTTTTCCTCTTTTGTCCGTTAGTACACGGAGTTTGGAGGTATCGCCGTCTTATTTTACTTTTATTACAACAAAAGTTATATCGTCGTCATTTTCTTTATCGTTAGTCCATTTATTGCCGAATTCATTTAGATGATTGATAATTTTTTCAGGTTCTTGCTCGGAAACTTCTTCAAAAAGATTTCGTGTTTGTCGGTATCCGATCATCTCTTCATCATCATTTTTTAATTCGGCAAATCCATCGCTCATTAACAGAAGCGTATCGCCGCTTTCTACCCTTTCTTCTTTAATTTCATATTCAAAATCTTTCATGGCACCGAGTGGAAGATTATTAATAGAAATCTCATCAACACTTTTTTTATTATTGCGATAGATAAAGAGTGACGGCATACCGGCATTTGCAATTTTGATTCTGTTAGAGTTGAATTGAATACAGGTGAGAGCCATCATCAGTCTACCTAAATGCATATCTTTTATAGAGTGGTTTGAATTTTGGAAAAATGGTTTTAGGTCTTTACTTGATCTATCCGACATAAAAAGGGATTTCATAATTGAAACCATCATACCGGACTGCATGCCGTGTCCGGTTGCATCGCCGAGTACAACAGTTAATGTGCCGTCAAGATGCACGTGAAAATCATAATAATCTCCGCCCACCTCTGTAGCGGTTTTCATGTAAACAGCAATATCAAGATTTTGCAATTGCGGAATCTCTTTTGGCAGCATAGAGAGCTGCAGTTTGCGAGCTTCCTCTAATTCATACGTTTTTCTTTCATTTTCTTTTTCGGCTATTTGAGCGCGCAGTTCGGCTTCTCTTATCTGTGAAGCAATTCTTTCCTTTGCTACCAATCTTTTTCTTTGAACACGGTCAACAGTTATAATTCCGCCGATTAATAAGAGCGCATAAAAAATATATGCGCCTGTAGTCTGCCAAATAGGCGGGTGAATTATTATTGATAATCCTTGCGGTTCGTTTACCCAAACACCGTCACTGTTAGTAGCAAGGACTTTAAGTTTGTATTCACCCGGATCCATATTTGTATAGCTTGCATAATTTCGTTGTCCGGCATCTATCCAATCCGCATCATGGTTTTCAAGAATGTACTTATATTTAATCTCTTTCGGATTTGAAAAATCTAAAACTGCAAACTCGATTGTAAAATCGTTTTGATCATAACTCAATTGAATTTTATCGGAGACAAGAATACTTTCATCCAAAATAGAATTTTCTCCGATGTTTACACTCTCTTGATAGAGTTTAAAGTCAATAAAAACTATCCGGGGTTGAAAACTGCTTAAAGTAACTTCGTCCGGATGAAAGTGGCTAAATCCATTTGTTCCGCCGAAATACATTTCACCGCTTGATGCTTTTAATGCGGCGAGCCGCTCAAAAGTATACCCTTGCAAACCGTCATCTATGTCGTACCTTTTAACTCTGCTTAATTGAGGATCATATTCCAACAAACCGTTACCGGTACCGAGCCATAACTTTCCGTTGGAATCTTCAAGAATACTTTCAACATTATCTATGGAATTACCTTCGTTGTCATATAATGTTTTAATGATTTCTTCTCTCTCCAGATCAATTTCCTGTAATCCATCCGAGACACTGTTGATATAAATCTTTCCGCTTCTGCTTTTGTTAGGCATTGTAAAGGTAGAGGTTCCGCCTAACTTACCACCGGCTTCAAACTTTTCAGTCTCCGGATTAAACCCAAAAAGACCGGCGGTTGAATTTCCGCTGAAGTAATAGTTACCGTCATCGCCCAAGAAAGGAAGCCACATTTGGTTATCGGGAATACTGGTCGAATCATTCGGATCGTTCAAATAATGTTTAAATGAATTCGTTGAGTAGTTGTAAATATTTAAGCCACCGCCGTAAGTAGAAATTATAATTTCACCCGGTTTGAATTCTGTAATTGCTGTAATTCGTCTTTGCGAAACGTTAGCATTTGATTTACCGGATTTATAATGAATCTTGGTTTTTGTTGACGGGTTGAATCTATGAAGAGCATCGTTGAACGTACCTATCCATAAATTATCTCGGCTGTCATAATGCAAAGAAGTAATTGTAATAGGATTATCTTCTGACGTGAATTCACCGTAAAAGTTTTCAAACGTTTTTAATTTTGGATTATACTTCGTTAAGCCGCCGCTTTCGGTTCCTATCCAAATATTTCCATTTTTATCTTCTGCAAACGCCAGTACGTAATTATCTAAAAGTCCGGTTTCTTCGTTAGGCAAGTGTTTGTAGCTTGTGAATTTTTGTGAGGCGGAACTTAATATCGAAATTCCATCCCCCCAAGTGCCGAACCAAATAGAACCTGACTTATCTTTTTTAATCGCCAAAACAGCTTGACTTGTAACAATTGATTCGGGATCAAGTTTATTGTTTTTATAATTATAAAATTTATCCTCATTTTTATTATAAAAGAATGCGCCATTTTCCCGCGAACCAATCCACAAATTATCTTTGTCTAAAAATTCAATTGACACAATATGTTTAGCAGTTAATTCACCCGGTCTATTATCGGATGAGTATATTTCTTTCCTGCCGGTTCTAAGATTAAATTTAATTATACCGCCGTACGTTCCTCTGCCCCAAATATCACCGGTTGCTAACCAGATTACATCATGATTTGCCGGATCGACCGCTATCTCTTGTATTATGTTGTTGGGTGGAATTGTATTTTGTTCAAGTTCCAAAAGAGTCTTAATTTCACCGGTTTCCTTATCAAAGGAGAAAAGATTTTCAGCGCACAGTAAAAGTTCATCAGATTTAACCGGATTTTGTATCACATTAGTGAGGCGATAACCATAATTGTCCGTTAAAGAAAAATCACTCAGCTTGGCTGAATAATATTTACTTTCATGTGTCTTTGAGTTGATTCTGAGTACTCCTGTTCCAACAAACCAAACCACATCTTTGTTAATACCATCTTGAGCCGCTCTCAGAAAAAGTAGGTCATCGGTTTCACCTATCACGTCTTTTTCTAACTTGTACTTAATTATTCGGTCGTATTTACGGACGTATTTATTAATACCACCGGCATTACAAATCCAAATATTTCCATCGCCGTCTTCAGTTAACGAGTAACTAAAATTTGTCCAAAGACCGGATCCCGCATCATCGGAGGCACGAAATGTTTTGAAAGTAATTCCATCATAACGTTGAACTCCTTGCTGTGTTGCAATCCACATAAATCCGAATGAATCTTCATAAAGATCCATGATTGTACTATTGACTAAACCATCTGATTGTGCAATAGCTTTGAATTTATAATTTGGTTTTTGAGCAAACGATAAACTTGTTAGTAGTACAATTAATAAGTAAGTAATTCTATTAAAACTTAAAAACATATTATTTCCTTTAGATCTATTTTACTTTGATTACAACAAAAGTTATATCGTCATCCGGTTCAGCATTGTTTGTCCACTCATCACCGGTTTTCCGCAACACGCTTATTATATCTTCCGGAGATTTTGCAGAGTGTTCTTCAAACAAATTACGAACTCTCTTATAACCGAATGCTTCATTCTTGTCATTCAACAATTCCGGAAATCCGTCGCTCATAATTAATATTGAGTCGCCTGTATTTAATTCGGATTCTTTAAGCACGTATGGGAAATCCTGCATCGTTCCGAGCGGCATACCTTTGATAACGTGTTCTTCGATTACGCGTTCATCTTTTTTATAAATAAATATCGGCGGCATTCCGGCAGATGACATTTGCACTTTACCGTTTGCAATTTTCAACATCGACATACACATCGAAAGTTTTTCGAGGTGCATCAATTTTAAACATCTCGTCATTTCGTGAAACGTCTGCTATAATATTTGGATTTGGTGCCAAGTACATTAAATAAACTTTTGGTGGTGGTTACCATAGTGCCGGCTTTCATTCCATGACCAGTTGCGTCACCTAAAACAACTGTGAGTACACCATCTATTCCCACATGAAAATCGTAATAGTCCCCACCGACTTCCGTTGCGGTTTTCATGTAAACTGCGATATCAAGATTCGGTAATTGCGGTAATTCTTTCGGCAGCATCGATAATTGAAGCGAACGAGCTTCTTCAAGTTCTTGTGACTTTCTTTCGTTTTCTGCTTCAAGCAATTTTCTTTCCGCTTCGGCTGCTTTTGCTTTTAATTCTGCTGCTTCGGCTCTAAGTTCAGACTGTTTATATTCACTCATCTTCGAGCGTCTTTCCATTTCAAATTTTCTCACACCGAAAAGAAAACCGAAGAAAATTAATCCGTAGCCGATGTAGGCATAAGTATTATTCCACCAAGCGGGCGTAATCGACACATTAATAGTTTTCGGTTCTTCGGTCCAGAACCCGTCGCCGTTTGAACCTCTTACTTTGAATACATAATCACCGGGATCTAAATTCGTATAAGTTGCAATTCTTCTCGATCCGTCGTGCCACTCTTCATCAATGCCTTCCATTTTATATTGAAGACGATTTTTATCAGGGCGGGCGAAATGCACGGATGAAAATTCAAAAGAAATATCATTTTGATTATATGCAAGATTTAGTTCCGGTATTTCATTTAGATCTTTTGTCTCTAGGAGATCATTATATAAATTGTCGGCTGATTTATTCGAAACAGAAAGATTTGTGAAAACAATTTTCGGCAGCGATTTATCGGTCGTACCCGGTTTGAATGCATTAAATCCATCCGGACCGGAGAAGTACAATTTTCCGTCTGAATCCTTTATAGCGGCATTGCCGATAAATGTATAACCTTGCAATCCATCTCTTACATCGTAATTAATAAAAATAGGAGTTTTTGAACTGTCACTGATCTCTACTTTAGAAATTCCTTTTATACTGCTCACCCATAAGTTACCGTCGTCATCTAATAAAAGCGCTCTTAAATTACTGGAGGGAAGTCCGTCTTTTTCACGGAAGACCAAGATTTCATTTTTTGCTCTATCGAACTTATTTAATCCGTCTTCAGTAGCTATCCAAATATTCCCAAAATTATCTTCACAAACATCATGAACGGATACGTTACTTATTGAGAGACCGCTATCCTCACTTGTGGTATAATTTTTAATCAACATTGTCTCGGGATCGATTTCACTTAATCCGCCAAGAGTAGCCGCCCAGATTTTATTATCCGAAGATTCAAACAACGACATTACATTTGTTCCTAGCATATAGGTTTGATTTTCATCTTCGGTTAAAACCGGATAGTATTTTGAATACTCGTCTTCCGATAAAGCATAAAGTTCAACTCCCCAATAAAGACTATCCTGCGGAGCAACTTGATTATACGAATCGACCGAATGACTGTCATCAGTTATAAAACTTAATTTGTATCTTCCCTTTTGCAGCTTAATGATTCCGATTTGATGACGATTCTTAATCGCTCCGCTTGCTTTGAAAGTTTCTTCAAGTTCTTTCATTGTCCAAAGAGTTTCTCCTTCGGCAGATTCCAAGGCCACCGAAATCGACCATCCCCCATTGACGATTGCCTTCCCCGATTCCGGATATTAAAACGTAAGAATCTTCTGCGACAACAAATTCTTTTGAAAGATCGGCATAATCACCCACTTCAATTATTTGCGATAAAGCTGATCTTGATTCTCTTAAATCGTACAGAAACGAAAGCAAGTTTAAACTGTACTGTCTATGTTCAAAGTTAGGTACGCGCGCAAAAGTTGCATTGTCACTATTTAGTATACTTAGACCTGTGACTTGTCCGACCCACAATTTTTCCTTTGAATCATTCAGCAAAACATTAACGTCGCCAAAATGGATGCTCGTCCGGCTGTATTGAACGGGTAAGTGTTTTTTAATACCGCCGCTGCGAAGATCGTATTCAATTAAACCGTTATTTGTTGTGCCGAGATACAATTTATTATTATCAGTTTCTACAATATCTTCGATCCTTAGTTCACCGATACGATTAATACTGTTTACCGCAGATGAATTACCAACAAAAGTTTTTCGAACTCGATCGAAAAGATAGAGCCCCATATTTGAACCAAGCCACATTTTATCCTGATCAAACTCAGATAAAGCGAAACTAATTATTATCGGTTTAGAGTCGTTGTTGGAAGTTTCTAATGTATAAAGTTCATAAGGAGCTTTATCGAAATTATATTTTAGAATACCTTGGAATGAGCCCATCCAGAGCAGCCCGGTTTTGTCGGTGTAAAAACCATAAAGTCCCCTATTTTGATTGGGCAGCCGATCAAATTTGCCGCTATCTAAGGAGTACCGGAAGAGTCCGTCGGTGAATGTTCCAATCCATATTTCACGATTCTTTGTTTCATATAATGCGGAAGCATTGGCAAATTTTCTGTTTAATACCGGATTATTAATTTCTTCACCGGTTAATTCCTTTGGATCAATTTTATAAAGACCGTTACGAGAACCATACCAAATTTTACCTTCACTATCATACAATGTTGAGAAGACTACGCTGAATTGCAGTTTCTTTTGAAAATCATCTTTTAACTTTAACATCGCGAATAAATTATTTTCATAGTCGAATCTCATTAGTCCGAATGCAAGGGATGAAACGTAGAGTTCACCTTCGGGCGATTCAACCAAATTATAAGCGGGAGCAGATTGAGCTGCTATAGTGTTGTCGAGTCTTAACACTTCATAAGTTTTAAATGTTTTGGTTTCTCTATCAAAACTTTTAATGCCGTCTGTGCTGGCAACCCAAAGTATCCCTCTGGAGTCTTCGAATAAATAAGCAACAAAGTTTGCATTTTCTCTCGAAGAGTTTGCAAACCGGTAACTTATAAACTGTTCAGTTGTCCTGTCGAATTCAGCAATTCCGTTACTGGTTGATATCCACAATTCTCCGTTTTTATCTTCCAACACATTTGTTACCACGTTAGCCGGGATTGAAGTTGAATCGTTCGGATCATTTTTATAAATGGTGAATGAATAGCCGTCGTATTTATTTAATCCGTCGGCGGTAGCAATCCACATATAACCGTATTTGTCCTGCTCAAAATCCCAAATTTCATTGTGAGAAAGTCCGTCTTTAATTGAAATATTTTCAAAAGCATTTGCCGTTTGAGCAAGACTCAATTGCACCACCCCAATGATAAATATGGAGATGAGCAAAAATTTTATGTATGTAATGTTTTTCAAAATAGACCTCGTTTTATTTCAGTTAATTTTTATAACTACAAAAGTTATATCATCATCCTGTTCAGCATCGTTTATCCAATTTGATTCGGCACTTTCAATTTCTCTGATAATTTCTTCCGGTTTTAGTTTTGCGACTTCTTGAAATTCTTGACGTAATCTTTTGTATCCAAACTCTTCTTTCACACTGTTCATTAAGTTCAGGCAGTTCGTCGCTTAACAATAAAATTACATCATCTTGCTTTCTAATTCAATCTCTTTTACTTGTATACGGAAAATTATTCATCGTGCCGAAGCGGCATTCCTTCCAATAAATATTCTTCGACAACATCTAGTTCTTTTTCTGTATAATATAAACCGGCGGCATGCCCGCTGATGACATTGTTACTTATTGCGGTTGTCTATTTTCAACATCGTTAAACACATTGACAAGTTATGGTAATTCATCTCTTTGATGCATCTAGATATCTCATGAAAACTAAAGAGGATATCTTTATTGGAGGAATAACTGTTAAAAAGACTTTTTGCAGTCGTTACCATAGTTCCGGCTTTCATCCCATGTCCGGTTGCATCACCGATAACAATTGTTAAAGTACCATTCATACTAATGTGAAAATCATAATAATCGCCGCCGACTTCGGTAGCGGTTTTCATATAAACAGCAATATCAAGATTTTGCAGTTGAGGAATTTCTTTTGGAAGCATTGAAAGCTGAAGCTGACGGGCTTCTTCAAGTTCTTTTGTTTTTCTATTGTTTTCGGCTTGAACTATTTTGGCCTGTGCCTCTGCAGCTTCTGCCTGCAGCTCTGCAGTTTGAGCCCGGTGTTCGGCATCCTTAAATTTCATTTCCTCTCTCGCTTTTGCAAGCACGCGTTTTCTTTGAAACCGATCAATTCCAAAAACGAGCAGTCCAAAAGCAATGATATATCCGAAATATGCCCAATATGTGGTGTACCAGGGTTTTAAGATTGTAATTATAATTGACTTCCCTTCATTATTCCAGAAACCGTCACCATTAGAGCCTTTAACTCTAAAAACATACTCACCCGGATCCATATTAGTATAGGTTACGTTTGATTTATTATCATAGATCCGAATCTTTATCGAATCCTTCCAGCATATGTGCAAGTTTATTCTTATTTGGTCTTGAAAAGTGAAACGAATTAAAGCTGAATCCGAAACTGTTCTGTTCATATTCAAGTATAATTTTGTCAGTCTCATATATGTTTTTCTTAAAGGTGAATTGGGACTATTAACAGTTATTTCGTTGTTTTTGATAAAAAAGTTTGTAATACCTGATAATCGGTTTTGTACTGTTAACATACGAAGGAAGAAAAGAATTAATGCCATAACTTGAACCAAAATATAGTTTCCCGCTTCCGGCATTTCGGCAGCAGAGTTCCTGTTAAAAGTATTTGAATTTAGACCATCCCGAGTATCATAATTAATAAATCTCGGAGGAGATGGATTATTACTATTTATAAACTTAGATATACCATTTTCTGTGGATAGCCATATATTGCCTAAATCATCCCTAACCATTGAAGAGATTGTATTACTAGGCAGACCATCTTTCACATTATAATATTTTGTTGACCCGCTGTTTTTATTGAAGAGACAAAGTCCATCATCTGAGCCAATCCATAATGTCGAGTCAGATTGAATTAGAATTTTACTGAAATATTCATTCGAGAATTCTGAAGTTGGGCCATTTTCAAAGTAAGAGATTTGTTGAGTTTCTAAATTAAGCTTGTTGATTCCATTAGTTGTTGTTGCCCAGAGATTTTTATTATCCAAATGAAATTCATATACCACATACCCGCTAGTAAATCCCTATCAAGTTCTTTATTTATCATATTTCGGAATCTTTGAAAATTGTCGAATGAGAGATTATAGACTTGAATCCCGTATCTTCTTTTATTTTCTTCTACTTCAGATAATGAGCCAGAAGAGTTTTTACTATCAGAAATATAATTTAGTGTATATTTACCCGGCTCAAGAGTAATAGCGTCAAGCTTCATTCGAAAGACTGTTTTATCTCCGACTCTCATCGTTGACAGATAATCCTTCAAAGTCCAAACTGTATCCCCACTGCTGTTTTCAATCCATCCGTAATCATTAAATGTATTATTTGTCCAGTACCATAATTCACCCATAGATTGGACTAAAAAGGTTGCCGTACTATTTACAGTAAATTCTTCGCTATAAAATGTTGAATCACCCGCATCAGTTATACCATAAATCATTTCATTATTTTTTTCATATTTACTGAATTCATTTAAAAGATTATTACTATATCTTTTTAACTGATGGGCGTAGAAATTTGTGAATTTTTCTTCCCTTACATTGAAATAAGAAAGCCCGCCATTCCCGCCAATCCATAAATTACCTTTGTCATCGCTTATTATGCTATTAATGTAAATGGTAAAATCGAATTGCTATCGTATTCATGGAGATAGTATATTTTATTTTTCATATTGTTTTTATCCAGTCTGCACAATCCAATCTGATCAATTCCAAACCACAAGTATTTTGAACTCTTCATAAATACCATTTACCGTGTCTTGAATACTTCTTTATCCGGCTTATTAAACTTCAATGAGATCTTTTCAAATTTATTTTTTGACTCGGTATATTTATAAAGACCGTACTTGTATGTGCCAATCCAAATCACATCAGGGTCAATTGGAGATGTATAAATACATCTTATTGAATCACTTTCAATTATATAGTCCTCTGTAAGTCCGGTTCTATAAGATTCGATAGGCTCAATGGAAGCATTTCGCCTTAAATAAAACGATTTCTATAACCTCCAATCCAATATATGCCATTTCTATCCATATAGAATGAAGAATAATTATAGTCATCCAATCCGTTATAGCGATCAATAATTTTATAATCATCATTGTACGGATTCAATCTATAGAAAACATACTTACCGTTTAATCTTTCTAGAACCCATAGGTTATTATTTTCATCTTCACCAATTTTACTGATAAATTTTCTCTCATCAGCACCATAGTTATATATCGAAACAGAATCTTCCTGCTTATTATATTTAAGTAAGTTCAAACCCATTTAACCAAACATTTCCGAAGAGTATCATCAATCATGTAAAAGATAAATTCTTCTTTTTCGAAAATATCGCTATTACCCCAATCAACTTTGCTGTAATATTTCAGAATCCCGGTCCATATTCAAAAAGCCCAATACGGCTTTGATGTGCCAGTAAAGTGCCGTCTGATAATTCATTAATTGCACCAAACCTTGTCTGAATTTACAATTGAAGAATCAATTGCAAGTTTAATCGGATTGATTTCACCCGTTTCAGGATTAAAATGGAATGTTCCCTCAAATTTGGTGAGCCAGAATTCCCCATACGAATCTTGAGCAATTTGCCAAACATTTTTTATTGGGTAATTGGTGAACGAATCATCATTGTAATTGTATCTTGAAATGAAGTCTCTTCCATTTACCCACAAATTTTCATTTTTATCCAGAAACAATTCCCACTGAATCTTTATTTCCTAAACTTGTAGAATCATCAGGATAATTTTTATATTCCTTAAAAGTTTTACCATCATACCGGTTTAGGGTCGAACCAGCAATTACCCAGAGATAACCATATTTATCTTGCCGTACATCAGCAATATTATTTGAAGAGAGTCCATCTAAGGTTGTTACTTTTTAAATTGCAATTTTTCCTGAGCTTGCAAAGAAATAGTGCAGCAAACTAATAGCAGCATTGTTGTGTATAAATAATATCTGGTTTTTATTTGTCTCATTCTCATTTAACCTTTATTATTACAAATGTTATATCATCATCTTGTTCTCGTTCCCCCGACCATGTTTTACTCTCATTTTCTAATACTGTTATAATTTCTTTTGATATTTTATTTCCGTTTTGTTTGAATATACTTTTTAATCTTTCGTAACCGTACATTTCATTATCGGTATTCTGCAATTCCGGGAATCCGTCACTTAACATTAAGATTGTATCTCCGGCTGCAACTTCATTTTCATAAATTTCATACTTACTATTTTTCATTGCTCCAATCGGCAATCCGTTTACAGTTACTTCTTCAACTTCATTTTGTGTTTTCGATAAATATAAATTGGAGGAATACCTGCGTTAGCAATTTTTATTTTTTGTCCGTAAATATTAACCATCGCGAAAGCCATCATCATTTTATCCAGTTTTGAATTTTTTAACGCATTGTTTGAAGTAGTAAAAAATTCTTCCAAACTCTTGTAAATTGAATTTGCAGTGAAAAGTGATTTCATCATAGAAACGAGAGTACCGGCTTTCATTCCGTGAACCGGTAGCATCTCCTAATGCAATATTTAATGACTCATCCTCTTTAATTGAGAAATCATAATGAATCACCACCCACTTCAGTTGCAGTTTTCATATAAACAGCAATATCAAGATTTTGCAGTTGAGGAATTTCTTTTGGAAGCATTGAAAGCTGAAGCTGGCGAGCTTCTCTTCAAGTTCCTCGCCCTTTCTTTTATTCTCTGCTTCTAATAATTTCTGTTCTTCTTTTTTCTTTCTTCGGTTTAATTCAATTTGTCTCAACGTGCTTAAGCCACTGACAAATAATATTGCATAAATAAAATAAGCCCACCAAGTATTCCAAAACGGAGGATGAATGGTAATGGCAAGTTCAATAGGATTTTCGTTCCAATATCCATCTGCATTTTGTGCTTTTACTTTAAATATATATTCACCGGTAGGAAGATTCGTATATCTAGCTATTCTAGTTTTAGTTTCGTCAGACCACTCAGTATCATAACCCTCCAAGAAATAACTATAATTGATTCTTTCCGGTCTTGAGTAATGGACTCCAACATATTTTATTTCAATATCTATTCTGATCATACGCTGAAATTAAGTTCATCCGTCGCTCCAATGTAACTATCCAATACGTCAGAGGAATAAGGATATATTTCTTTACCAGAAATACTCAAATTAGTAAATGATACTTTAGGCGATACATTATTGTCTTTTATATTTTGAGGATCTAGTGAGACTATCTCGTAGTCAGATATAAAAACTAAATTACCATTGGAGAGTTTATTTAGATCATAGTTATTTTTTGTTACTGGATAACCGTCATTTTTATCAAAATTTCTTATACTATAATCATCAATATTTATTCTAGAGATACCTCTCTCTGTCTGAACCCATATATTATTCTCATTATCCTCAGTTATTTCAAACACCTTCTCGTGTAAAAGTCCTTCACTGGTAGTAAATTTCTTCAGAATTTCTCCACTTGTACTTACTACAAAAAGCCCTTTACTGGAACCGGCTCAAATATTACCGTCGCTTCCTTCATAAGAAATACTTACGGTAGTTGTTAGTGGGTGGTCTACTTTCAACCAATCATTCTTAATAGGATCAAATCGAAAAAAGCCTTTACCGTTTGTCCCTGCCCAAATTTTACCAAAACGATCTACAGTAACTGAATATGTATAGTTAAAGTTGGGATGAGGATATTCATTTTCTATCGGACGATGAGCAGTTGCTTTACCATTTAGAATATCATATGAGATTATTGCCGACTTGATTATCAGCTTTCCCCGAATACCAGATAACATCGTTTTTACCCATTATACCATTATAAACTTCCACATTGATATCTAACTCTTGTAATCTTTTAACACTATTATTGCTTAGGTTAAGTTCTATAGAGATCATCACCGTATGTATTAAAAATGAATTTACCATCTTTCCATTTACAAATTGAACGAATACTATTTGACTCTGAATTACCATCAGCATACGATACAATGTGTTCTAAATTGTGACTGTAGGGGTTGAACTTAAAGAGATTTGCACTGGCGATCGGACAGCAATAATGTGCCATCATCTAAATCTATAAATCTACCTATTCTCTGATTTCAGATTATTTTTTGTACCATCAAAAAACTTATTAAATTTATTTGCGTAAGTATTCCGATCTCGTTACACCACCTCTGCCAATCGGCATCCAGATAGTATTAAATTGGTCCTGATAAATTTGATGAATTCGATTGCGACTAATATAGCCCGGTATTCCATTTTTTGCCACCATATGTTCAAAAGAACCATCCTTAAAATCAACGACTATCAAACCGGTCTGGAAGTCATCTGTAGAAATCCACAATTTATTTTCTTCAGAGATGAATAGATCAGTAATTTCTTTACCTCTCAAGAAAGGCTTTTAACTTCTTACTCATTATAAATTCTTCAGAGTAAATATCACCCTCAATATTTATAACAAAGATTCTTCCATCCTTAGTACCAAACCATAATTCTTTATCCCTTGAAATGGAAAACTGTCTCTATCCAAAAAGAATTTTCATTAAAGAATTTATTCCCAGTGGAATTTTCATCCTTTAGTTCACTTGATTTATCTAAATAGAGTTTTGAAATACTCTTGCTTTCAAGATCATAAATAATAAAATAATTGTACTGTGCAATCCATAATTTTTCATTACTATCGAAAAATATCAGCTCAGAATAGTCCTCAACAAAAGAAATGTTATCATCCGCTGTTGGGATTTTAAATTTTAGAAACTCACCATTTTTATCAATTTTAAATAACCCGTTTCTCCCCATACTTAAAAATAATGAGCTGTCTTTTGATGCCGCCAATGTTGCGACATAGCCGTCAAGCGAATCCGGCAACCGATTATATTTTATAAAACCATTCGTATTATATTCGTAGTACTCCAAACCATCTCTGTGCTGACATCCACATCTTACCTGAAGCATCTTCGCCGATAGTTCCACCACCTTCACCACTAAATGATTTTGGATCACTCTCGTCGAACATAAAATTCTCATAATCATAACCATCATACCTGAAAATACCAGTTTCAGCTGTCATCCATAAATAGCCATATCTGTCTTCAATAATTTGGAAGGGATGATCTCCCTGCAATCCATCGATAACATTTGTCTGGGTAAAATATAAGTCCTGGTTTTGCGCCGATAATGTTGCAGCGATTAATAAGATTATATGTAGTATTTTTTTTAGCATTATTGACTTTTCACCTATTTCACTTTTATTACTACAAATGTTATATCATCGTCTTGTTCTCTTTGACCTGCCAAACTTTACTTTCATTTTCTAAGACTTTGATTATTTCGTCTGAAGTTTTATCAGCAGTATTTGTAACCAGTTCTTTAATTTTTTCATACCCATACATTTCGTCATTATTATTCTGCAGTTCCGGCATGCCATCGCTTATCATTAAAATAACATCGCCGCTTTCTACTTTGCTTTCATATACATCGTAATTGAAATTCTTCATTGCACCGATCGGCAACCGTTCAAGTTTACCTCTTCGATCTTTTGTTCATTATTCCGATAGATATAAACCGGGGGAATTCCAGCATTGGCAATCTTAATCTTATTACCGTAAATGTTGATCATTGCAAATGCCATCATCATTTGACTCAGTGACATTTTTTTTAATGTATCATTTGATGATGTAAAAAATTTCTTTATATCCAATCTTACTGAGTCAGCTATAAAAAGAGATTTCATCATCGAAACGAGAGTTCCGGCTTTTAATCCATGTCCGGTTGCACTCACCCAAACAAACGTTCAATGAGCCGTCATCTTTTGTCGAGAAGTCATAATAATCGCCCCCTACTTCGGTTGCCGTTTGCATATAAACTGCAATATCCAATTTTGAAAACCGGGGCAATTCTTTGGGGAGCATTGCTAATTGTAGTTTTCTGGCTTCTTCAAGCTCTTGTGTCTTTCTATCATTTTCTACTTGGATTATTTTTGTTTGTACTTCAACTGCTTTTCGCTTTTGCTCAAGTTCTTCAATTGTTTCTTCAAGTAAAATCGCCGTGGTCTTTTTTACTTTTTCTGTTCGCTCCAATTTAAAGGAAGTGATTTCCAATTCTTTATTTACATCTTTCAAATCATTCAAAGCAGATTGTTTTTCATCCGAACTTAGATTATTGTTCCGTTCAATAAGATTCAGTATGTTTTGAAGTTTTTGATTCATATAAATTTTATCTCTCTTTTAAAGCCACACAGCATGTAGTAAGGTTATGCATTTCCAGATTTCCTCCGGTGGCCCTCGCCAGTTCGGCGTTGGAAAACATGCCCGCCATGGGCACATTCCACACTTTCTTTAATCCTTCAATTTCCATGTTCATCATGGGGCCAAATGAGAGTATTCTGCCGGCACAACTAAAGACAACAACAGCATCTGCCTCCGGCATTTCATTTACTTTTAGCTCTTCGGCACTCTTGATGACTTCTTCCATCACATCAAAATCCGGCGGTATTGAGAATCTTACTTTTGAACCCTGAGGTACCGACCCGCTTGTATAGAAAGAGCGGTCGCTCCAGTCTACAATAACACCGGGACGCATGACCGGATCCCCTTTTTCACGCTGCAATTGTAAGTGGAAGGTTTGCATGCTAGTTCCATTAATAGCTCCTTCGTTATCCGGTGTTACATTTTCAAGTCCGCCGTATTTCATTGTAATATCCAACGGCAGGAGTATCGTCAATCGTGTAAACATGGTTGCCTTCGCTTCTCGTTACTATTTTTTCCGTGCCAACAGCTTTCCAGCCGCATGTAGCCTTTCCTTTGATTTTGATTTTATCTTCGTCAAGCGCCAGAGCAATAATACCCCGATTGCTTTCCTTTCCATTGGTAAAAACAAACTGCTCGGTGAATGTATAATCATCGGAAGCCATACCGCCATAAACATTCACATCTTTGCCAACCGCATCTTCAAAACCGAAAAGCAGCTGTTCTGCATCTGTTTCCATATGGGAACCGGAAATTAGAAAGGCCGGATTTGAAAACTTTAGATCTTTGCTTTTTGAGCGATAGCTAGCTGCAGTTTCCGGTAATTTTTTTCAGGAAATTCATCCAGGTAAATTTCAAAATGATCTCTGTTCATATCGAGAAGCAGGATTGCCACCGAATCTTTTTCCGTGACCTCATCGATAAATTCTCCGCTTGCTGTAGCTCCAAAAACAGCAATGCCAAACTCATCCAGCAGTTTACCGATTGCTTTTCTATCCTTGCTCACTGATAAAAACACAATAGCCAGAGTTGGTTTGAAACCGTCTGAAATACTTTCTGTTAGGGCAGATTGAATTTCCTCAGGTGATTTTCCTTTAATTGATTTTGCTTTCACAAAAGACTCCAAATAATAGTTGCTTCAAATAATTTTCGTAAGTGCTGTTTTGTTAAACAAGAACTTCACTGACTTGGATAATCGGGTCTATATCTGTAAAATTTGGAAGGTCTCCCATTATGTTATCCGCATTCGGTCCAAAAGATTGTTGAAAACTTTCCATTGAGTCAAAGTACATGTTTGCCATCATCAAGTAAGGTGCAGTTGATCCCGGTGCGCCTCCGGCTAAGCCCGATTCAATTGTGGCACCCTTAAGTGAATCGCCGAGTTGATCCATAACAAGTTGAACATGTTTGGTGGTGTAATAGTCTACATCGAATTTTTTACCTTCTGTATTTGGATATAGTACGCTTACTTTAATCATTCCTTTTTTCAATTTATTGTCTCCTATTATTTTTTATTTTTCTTTTAATGCTACCCAGCAGCAGGCACCTGAATGTAAATGCTGCCTTCCCTTTTTAGTTCTTCCAAATTCACCATAGGTAAAAAATCCAGCCATAGGGCTATTCCAAACATCAGCCAATCCTTCATTTTCCATATTAACGAGTGGACCTAAAGCCGGTTCTCTTCCGGCACAAGAAAATACAAGCAGTGCATCTGCAGTTCCCTCACTTGCGTTTTTTACTTCGGTTGCTTCATCAATAATTTCCTGTGCAATATCAAAATCGGGTGGTACGGAAAACCAAAAAACCTCACCCTCCTGCATTTCCATATCCATTTCTAAAGCATTTTCTTCATGATTAATTCTCATCGGGGATTTTATTAGAGTTTCACCGGCTTCGTCACGTTCAACAATAAATGGATAGTTGAATGACAATTCATCAAGTAAATTGAAATCCATGTCATCTTCTCTTTCACCCTTACCTAAATATTTAAAGTACATTTCTACAGCTGGTTTATCGTCAATTGAATAGACTAAATTACCTTTGCACTTAGTTACTTTTCTGGATATACCTAAACGCTTCCAGCCTGTAATCGCCATTCCTTCCATAGCAATTTTATCAGCATCAAGTATTAATGCGACTATACCAAAATCTGTTTCCTTATCCTTTTGTAAAGACATATGAACCTGTTAAAGTCATATCATCCCCGGCCATTCCTCCAAAGAATAACCTTTGTGATCCAAGAGCTTCTTCTAAATTGCGGACTAATGCTTCACCGTGAAAGAATTCACCATTTCTATTCACTCCGGTACTGCAAATAATCAAAGCGGGGTTTGTAAATTTTGCATGAGCATTCTTTGCTATTTCACGAGAAACTTCTTGTATCGATCTTTGTCCGATATTTTCAAAATGGATAGCGAAGGACTCTGTTGAGACTTCAAGAAGCATAACAGCAATTTCACCTTTAGTTTGGCTGCCGTTGATAAATTCACCGCATGAAGTAGCACCGATTATATCAATACCGTAATTATTCAAAATTTCACAAACAGCTTTTCTATCCTGCTTTATAGATATGAAAACAACTGCTAAAGTCGGCTTGAAACCATCAGCCATACCTTGAGCAAGAGCAGAATTAATTTCTTCGGGTGATTTTCCGTTTATTGTTTTTGCTTTTATTTATAACTCAAAATTGTAGTTCAATTTATTTTACTTTGATGACGACAAACGTAATATCATCATCCGGTTCCTTATCGCCTGACCAAGTGATACTTTCACTATTGAAAGCAGAAATAATATCGTGTGAATTCTTTTCTGCGTTTTCTGTAAATACTTTTTTCAACCGGTCATAACCGTACATTTCATTTTCTTTGTTTTGCAGTTCAGGCATTCCGTCACTCATTATTAAAATAACATCGCCGGTTTCTACTTTGCTTTCATATACATCGTATTTGAAATTCTTCATTGCTCCGATCGGTAAGCCGTTCAAGTTTACTTCTTCGACTGAGTGTTCATTTTTTCTATAGATGTAAACCTGGGAATTCCAGCATTGGCAATCTTAATCTTATTACCGTAAATGTTGATCATCGCAAATGCCATCATCATTTGACTCAGTGACATTTTTTTTAATGTATCATTTGATGATGTAAAAAATTTCTTTATATCCAATCTTACTGAGTCAGCTATAAAAAGAGATTTCATCATCGAAACGAGAGTTCCGGCTTTTAATCCATGTCCGGTTGCATCACCCAAACAAACGTTCAATGAGCCGTCATCTTTTGTCGAGAAGTCATAATAATCGCCGCCTACTTCCGTTGCCGTCTGCATATAAACGGCTATATCCAATTTCGCTAGTTTCGGCAGTTCTTTGGGAAGCATTGCAAGCTGAAGCTGGCGTGCTTCTTCAAGTTCTTCTGTCTTTCGATCTGTTTTCGGCTTGGATTATTTTTCGCTGCTCTTCGGATTTTTGCAGGTCAAGGAAACGAGTGTAAGTCTGTTCAAAAACACCTGCAAAACGTTTGAAGATGTCATGTGCTTCAAGCGCCGGTTCAAAAGTTATAAATATGATGTACCCGTATTTAAAGTAGGCAACGTGGTCAATTTGCGAAGTCGGAAAAGGAATACCGGCACCTTTCATTTTGAGCAACTGCTCTCCCACACCCGGCAAACTGCATAAATATTCGTAATGAGGGGGACATTCTTTTTCGTTGATTTCATTTACAAATAATTTTTCCCCTCTTTGTCCTGCCTCATAATAGCGTAAAAATATTCCTTCTCTTGGCGTTCTATATTGGGGGAAAGTTCCTTGACCGTTACTTCCCCATTCTAATGAACCCTGTTGATCATCATCGTAGATATTGAAAGCACAAAACCAAGTATCCACACCCAAAGCATGTACTTGCTTAACTAACTCAAGAGAAAGATCAGCCAGTTCATCACTCTTATGCATAGCCATACTTCTGGATCGCACTCTTTCCAGTGCAGCTTCAATTTGAGCTTCTCGTGTCTGTGCTTCGGCTTTTTGGAGATCGAGGAAACGGGTATATGTTTGTTCAAATACCTTGGCAAAACGTTCAAAGATACTATGAAAGTCGGGTACAGCTTTATAAGTTATGAATAACAAATATCCTTGTTTAAAATAAGCAGCATGCATAATTTGGAATTTGGGCAACTCTATTCCGGCATTATCTAATTCACTAACAATATCTAGAACTTGGGGCAGCGAAGTCATATACTTGTAATGATCTACAAGTTGTTGTCCGCCCATTTCTTCTATGTACAATGATTCACCAAGTTTTGAACCTTCGTAAAAACGCATAAAAATATCATCTGTAGCAGGTGTTTCAAATGGCGGAAGAATTCGCCCGTCGCCTGAACTAACCCATTGCGTGATAAGTTTTTTTTCATGATCGATGATGTTAAATCCACAGCTCCATAGATTAACACCAAGTTCCACGATTTCTTTGAACATAAGCGATGCAGTGTTACTTAATTCATCACTTTTTTGCATCGCCATAGTGCGGGCACGCACCCTCTCAAGTGATAATTCAATTTGAGCTTCACGCGCTTGTGCTTCGGCCTCTTTTAGATCCATATAACGCCGATAAGTTAAACTAAGTACCGACTTAAATCTTCGGAAAATATTAATCTCTTTTTCAAATAATTCCTTCTCTGTCCAGACGAATACCCCACCCTCTTGGAAGTTAAAATAGTAGCCATATTGTACATCATCTTCAGAAAAATTCGGGAATTCAATATCCGGATTCATCGTTCGATAATACTCATTTATTTCATCTCCATGTAAAACAGGAAAATATTCTGCTTGAAGTTGCAATGCTTCATATACTTTATCTAAAATTGGGTGACCACTGAGCTTCAGTTTACCAGTAAGCTTAATATCTTCTCCACTTTCTGTGGCTGAAGTAACAGTAACATCAACAATTCTCGAGTCTTTATTCTTGATTCCAACTCCGCAACGGATTAGCTGAATATTTAGGTTTTTCAATTCATGGAAAAAATGATCAATAGTAATAGCCAAATCTTCAGAACTGTGCATTGCCAACGCACTTCCCCTTACCCGTTCAAGTGCTGCTTCAATTTTTGCTTCTCTTGCCTGCTCTTCTGCTTTGGTAATATCAGTAAACCTTCTGTATGCTAAATCAAAAACATTTCTGAATCTCTTAAGAATTTTTCTTTTGTATTCATCAATCGGTTTTAGGGTTGAAATTGTAAAGTCGCCAATTCCAATTGAATAGCCGTAGTAATAAAGAGCATTAGCATTGTTTAATCTTGGGTCATTCTTTTGTCCCGTTTCTAATCGTACTTTTTTCCAGCTTTCAAGTTCTTCACCTGTAAAAACAGCTTCGGCAAATGCATCTTTTGAACTTCTAATCTGGTTGAAATAGTTAACCACAACCGGATGAGAATCATAGCTTAAAGTCGAGATTTCTCCACCAAACAAATCACAATAATCATAATCGGCAAAGGTTCTTTTTTCATCGTCGAGTATATGAATCAAAACAGCTCTCAGGTTATCGAAACCTAATTTTTCAAATTCATTATATGAAACTTCACAGATATTTAGCAGATCATCAGATTTTCGCATACCCATTGCAATTGACCGAACTTGCTCCAAAGCCGCTTCAATTTCAAGTTCACGATTTTTCTGGATCAACTCAGCCGTTTTTTCTTCAACCATTCTCTCTAATTTTTCGGTCTTTTGTTTCCATTCTTCAACATGCCAAGGGTCTTCACCGTCGGAAACATGATCAGCAATTGAGCCATGCCAATGAACAACTTTCCATGTTTCCTTATTAAATTCAAGCATCGTTGACATGCGCACGGTCATCATCTTGTTCTCACCATTAATAACTGAAGTCAAATCAATTTCATCAACAATTAAAGCGCTGTTACCTTCATTAAAGAGTCTATTTATTACGGGATTCGATTGATAAATAAAATCATCGAAGTTTGCTGCTTGATTGCGCTGCACTATTATCAGATCTCTAAAATCATTATATGACATTATCTTTTCATCAAGTGCGGTTCCATAACCCATTACATTTTCATCGATGTATTTAAGTGACTCATCTAACGAGCCGTCACCGAAACCAACTTCAAGAAGTTTTTGATATATCTCATTTAGCTGTTCTCTTCTTTCTTTCATATTCATAGTTAGTTCAGTTTTCATAATCTATTTCACTTTAATTAAAACAAAAGTAATATCATCTTCGTTTTCTTTACCATTAGTCCACCGATTACCAAAATCATTTAGATATGCTACAATATCTTCGGGAGATTTTGCTGCTGCCTCCTCAAAAAGTTTTGCCGTTCGTGTATAACCAATCATTTCATTTGATGAATTTGTTAGTTCCGGGAATCCGTCACTCATCATCAATAGTGTGTCACCAGTCTCCACAATTTCTTCCCTAACTTCATAATCATATTCCCTCATTGCGCCTAATGGAAGATCATTTACAGCAATCTCTAATATTTCAGCAGATCTATTTTTATACATATAAAGAGACGGCATTCCTGCATTAGCAATTTTTATGGTATCCCCTTTAAACTGTATACAAGTAAGCGCCATCATTAATCTATTAAGCTGCATATCTTTTATAGCTTGACTGGAATTATTAAAAAAGGATTTTAATTCTTTGCTTGACCGATCAGCCATAAATAAAGATTTCATAATAGAGACCATCATACCGGACATCATACCGTGTCCGGTTGCATCACCAAGAACTACAGTCAGTGTTCCATCTAGATGAACATGAAAATCGTAATAATCACCTCCGACTTCAGTTGCTGTTTTCATGTAAACCGCTATATCAAGATTAGGTAATTGAGGTATTTCTTTAGGAAGCATTGAAAGCTGAAGCTGACGTGCTTCTTCAAGCTCCTGGCTTTTTCTATCATTCTCTGCTTGAATAACTTTTGACTGGGCTTCAGCCGCTTTTGTTTGAAGCTCGGCTGCTTCAGCTCTTAATTGACTTTCCTTTATTTCCGAATTTTTTCTTTGTCTCTTTAGTTCAAATTCTCTTATACTGTATAAGAATCCGATGAAGAAAAGAAAGTAGAATGCATATGCCCACCATGTTTTCCAAAGAGGCGGGTTAATAACAAAAGCGAAAGAAGCTTCATTTGTTTGTTCGCCGCTGCCTATTACTGCTCTAACCCTAAAATTGTATTTACCCGCCGTTAGATTTTGATATTCCGTAAAAGATATATTTGATTCTCTTGACCATTCGGTATCATAACCTTCTAACATATGTTCATACTTCGTTTGATCCGGGTTACTGAAATTCAATACCGCATAGTTGAATAGAATTGAATTTTCCGAAGCAGAGAATTCGTCTTAAATGAATAATGGTAAGCGTTATCATTAACCGAAATGCTCGTAATTTTTAGAGGAGCTTTTTGTGAAATATTTTTTTCGACAAGAATACCAACACCGGAATAAAATTTTAATAGGTTACCATTCATATCCATAACCGAAGAAGCGGCACCTCCGGCGGCAATTCTTTCATCGTCATAATAAAGATCAACTTTTTCACCTCTTAATTTCACCGTACCGCTTTGGCTTCCGAAAAATAAATTACCGTTATAATCAACTATGGGATTATGTATATCCGTAGGAATTATACTGTTTCTTGGAGTGTAAAAATTAAGATTAGTGCCGTCAAAAATTGCCAGTCCGCTGTTTCTCAATCTTATAAAAAGAAAATTACCGGACTGAATTCTTGTTAGAGTTCCGGCAACACTCGCTCCTTTAAGTATCCTAAAATCTGCACTCTGATTGGAGCTTTCGGAGAGATCGACAAACCTTTCGCCGTTAAAATTATAGAAATGACCGGCTGTCAAATAATAGGCGCTGTTATCTAATTCACCGACAAAATGAAGCTGTTGATTCGGTACATTCCACTCAGCTGGCGGATCAATCCATTCTTTCCCGTCATAAATTTTTAGTTCTGATTTCGCCGATGATAATTCCTCGAAGTTATTGGCGAATTCACCTTGAAGCCAAAGACGTCCTTGTAGATCATCACGGATGGAATATAATTGATACGGCATCGATTGAAGTTGGTCACTAAACGGGGATTCAATTTCTATAACGGTATCTCCATCGATTTTTCCTAAAAAGAAATCAGCTTTAGTTATTGTGCCGTACTTTGGTCTAACATAATTCTGATAAACATATAATTCGTTTTTATTTGTTTCGTAAACGCCAGAAACATTATAATCCACACGTTTATTTGAAGGAAGAGACTTTAATCTAAAGATCCACTCTTTATCACTATTTTGAATTTCACGAACGTGAGTTAATCCTCTATCCGTAGGAATCCAAACGTTTAAATTGGTGTCTTGATAAGGAGAAAAAGTAGTATTACTCTTAAGCCCGTCATTAGTGGTAAGAGTTTTAATTCTATTCCCGTCCCATACGTTTACACCAAGATTATTAATAAGAATGTAAGCCGGGATTTGTGAATACGAATAATTTATCCAGACCAAACCATTACGATCTGAATATAAATCGGGGATTTGAATATCCGGATCTAGAATACCGTCTTCTTTCTCAAGTAAAATCGAATTACTCGGTGTTAGAAAACCCATTCCTTTTGCCGTTGATATCAAAATACTATTATCTAAATCAAGAACCGGCAATCCGTTATATGCATCATATTTTACCCAGCCATCCGTGGTATTGGTAAAAAATTGAGTCGGATCAACTGAGCTAAGCGATAATCCGCTAGTTCCGAAAATCAACGAAAGATAAGGCGGAGTTTTACTTTTTAAGAATCTTGAAAAATTATATTGAAAATTCGAACTCGATTTATCATCGCCGGATGCGCTTAATATTTGTTCAATGATTTTTGTCGGTTCCCACCGATTATTTTTTTAATTCAAGAATTGGTTTTGCGGAAGGAGAAACTTTTTTTGCTGTGGATGTGATAAAATCAAGATTTACATAAACTTTATTATTATCGTTATCGCAAAACACACTGATAACACTTAAGTCATTATCAAAATAAGATTCTAAACCGGGATAATTATGAAAACTATCGCCATCGTACATTAATACACCGGTTCCTTTAGCACCTTTAGTACTTGCGAAGTCCAGATTTCCGCTGAACGGAATCCAAGTATTTCCCTCCGAATCTATATATGAAGAATATTGATTTCCTATAATTGAATTAATGTAATTGAATCCGAAAGAATTATCGATCTTTGTAAACTTATTATTCTTATAAAGTGCAATGTAGGCGCCATCACCGTTTTGAGTATTCTTTCCATGAGATGTAAATATCAAATCACCGAAAGGAGTTTCAATAAAATTTCTTGCGTTATCTAAAGGGAATATCTCTGAATCAAATAATGTGAACTCTCCTTCTTTGTAATAAAGTAGCGATCCGTTGAAAATTTTATCAGTATATGGTGTATATGATCCAACCCATATTCTTCCGTTGCTATCGCCCTTAACAAAACTTATAAGCTGTCCTTGATTTTCATTCAACTTATATCCGGAAGATGCATCATAAGTTTTAAATTCTTTTCCGTCAAAAGTCGCAAACTTATCCGGGGATGCGAAGTATAGAATATTATTTGTTGAGTCATAATAAATCGACTGCATTTCCGGAATTCCATATTCCTCTCCAATAAATGCAAATTCATAACCGTCAAATCGAAAAGTTCCTTCGGGACCGGAGAGCCAGATGTAACCGTCATTTGTTTTTACGGCATTAGTAAACTTATTAGACGGCAATCCATCCTTGCTTCTATATTCCACTATATCGGAGTTGCCAAATGTTTTGTACTTATTTTGTCCATAAAGATTCCCGATGTAAAAAATGAGGATTAATATCATACATATATTTCTGATTATTTTCATTTAGAGTTCTGTTTAGTTTTAAATTTATTTTACTTTTATTACAACAAATGTTACATCCCTCCTTAGCCTTTTAGCCAAGGGACCCCGACAAAGTCGGGCAAGTTCGGAGGGCAAATATCTTCTCATTTTACTTTAATCACGACGAAAGTAATATCATCTTCGTTTTCTTTACCATCAGTCCACCGATTACCAAAATCATTTAGATATGCAACAATATCTTCGGGAGATTTTGCTGCTGCCTCCTCAAAAAGTTTTGCCGTTCGTGTATATCCAATCATTTCATTTGATGAATTTGTTAGTTCCGGGAATCCGTCGCTCATCATTAATAAAGTGTCTCCTGTCTCCACAATTTCTTCTCTAACTTCATAATCATACTCTTTCATTGCACCTAACGGAAGGTCACTTACGGCAAGTTCAATTATCTCAGCAGATTTATTTTTGTGCATATAAAGAGACGGCATTCCTGCATTAGCAATTTTTATGGTATCCCCTTTAAACTGTATACAAGTAAGTGCCATCATTAATCTATTAAGCTGCATATCTTTTATAGCTTGACTGGAATTATTAAAAAAGGATTTTAATTCTTTGCTTGACCGATCAGCCATAAATAAAGATTTCATAATAGAGACCATCATTCCCGACATCATGCCGTGCCCGGTTGCATCACCGAGAACTACAGTTAATGTTCCATCGAGATGAACATGGAAATCATAATAATCACCGCCGACTTCGGTAGCTGTTTTCATGTAAACAGCAATATCCAAATTGGGAATTTGCGGTAATGATTTCGGCAGCATAGAAAGCTGAAGGTTACGAGCTTCTTCTAACTCTTCTGTCTTCCGCTTATTTTCAGCTTGCAGCAAAGCCAGCTGTGCCTTGCGCTGTTCCAATCTTTTTATTCTTACTTTCTGATACCGGTCAACAGAGAATAATCCAAATAAAAAGAGAAATGCATAAGATGCATAGGCAAGATTTGTTTTCCACCAAGGCGGGCTAATTATTAACTTGATGGATTTACCTTCTTCGTTCCACAAGCCATCGTTATTTGATCCTTTAACTTTGAAAACATATTCACCGGGATCAAGATTTGTATATGTTGCAATTCGAGTATTTCCTACATACCGCCACTGATCTTCATAATTTTCCAATTTGAATGCATACTTATTTTTAGAAGGATTTGAATAATGCAGAGCCACATATTCGAATAAAATATCGTTCTGCCAATATTCTAAATTTATTTCCGAGGTTTTTGTAATTTCTTGTTTAAGCGGTGAACTCTCACCGACTTGTATCGATTCATTAAATATTTTGAAATCGGTAATTACAATATTCGGGATGTATTTATTGTCACTAACTTCTTCGGGGATGAAGGAATTAAATCCCTTGATTCCGCCAAAAAACATTTCTCCGTTATGCGCTAAATGATAAGAACCGCCGTTAAACTCTTCGCTTTGTAAACCATCATCAACAGTATAATTTCTGAACTCGAATGTTTTCGGATCGAATTTTGTGATACCATTATTTGTTGATATCCACAAGAATCCATTTTTATCCGGCAGCGCTCCATAAACTCCATTATTAGGGAGTTTACTGTTTCCTTCCGTGAATCGTAAGAATTTTTCAGTTGACGGGTCAAAACGATTAAGACCGCCGCCATACGTTGATACCCAAACAAAACCTTCATCATCTTCTAAGAACTGCATAACATTGGGTGACTTATACTTGTTGAATCTTTTGGATTGTGAGTATAACTGCGAAATGTTTCATTATCAAGATTAAGTATGTTTATTCCGTTTGTTGTTCCCATCCAAATTTCATTCGGACGTTTATCGGAATACCATGCATACCTTACAAAATTAGCTCTGTTATCCAGCCCGTTATCAATTTCCGGATCATAAGTATATTGTTTTGAAGTAAAGTCATTTTTATTAAACTTCACTAAACCGTTTCCGTTGGTTCCAAACCACAGATACCCCGGAAATTTGTCAATCTCCAAAATATTATAATTTACTCTGAATCCTGAACCAATCTCATCAACAAAAAATCTTTTAAATTTTTTGGTTCTTGTATCGAATCGATTCAGCCCGTTAAAGGTTCCTATCCATAAATACTCTCCGTCTCTATAAATTGATGTAGCAAAGTTGGAACTGATTGAGGTAGGATTCATTCTTATTATTTTTATAAAAATTAATTTTTTCACTTTCACGATCATATGAAACCAGTCCATCTCCCTGAGAAGCAATCCACAATACATTTTCTTGATCGAGATAAAAACCTCTAATCGCGTTACTGAATTTCGAATTGTCCGTTGGGTTTGCAAGATAGGAAGTAAATTTGGTTAAAGATTCATCATAGACCCGCACGCCCCCCAGACCAGTGCCAATCCATAATACTCCCGTTTCATCTGAATGAAGTGAAAGCACGCCGCTGGTTCTAAGCCCGGATTCATTTTTAGGATCGAGATTGTATTTTTGAAAATCATCATTTACAGTATTCAGTTTATATAGCTTAGTTGTTGTAATATCAAGTTCATTAACTAGTGAAAATACTCTACTGCCTATCCAGATATTTCCTTTGCTGTCGGATTCTATGGCTGAAATACTTAATGAGTTAATCTCAGCCTGGTCATTTTCACTTTTAAATTGAAATTTATCGAGAGTCAAATTATCTCTAACAAATTTCCATAAACCTTCACCATCGGTGCCAATCCAAATTTGGTTATCGGTACTTTCTTCAATAGCGGTTACAGGATTTTTAAAATTCTGATTGCGAATTTTTACCGGCTGCAGCTGGGGAATACCCGCAGAATTATATGAAATATTGAAATAATGAACTTTACCATACGCTCCTACCCATAAGTGGTTTTGTCTATCTTCAAAAACAAAAATCACTTCATCCCTTTCTAAAGGGTAATTTTTAGGCAACATATTTTTCATGTGTATAAATTTCTCTTCATTCACAATCATATAATCGAAACCATTATTTTCAAAACCGATCCATAGATTTCCATTTTCATTTTCACTTAGGGAATTAATATTATTGTCTGCCATAGAGTTAGGGTCAGAATGAATGTGAGTGTAACTTGTAAAACTGTTACTCTCCGCATTATATCTGCTAAGTCCGCCAAAATCACCGCCGCTCCATAATGTTCCATCCTTTGTAACAAGTAGCACGGAGGAAAAATTATCTGCTAAAGAATTTGAATCACCGGGAATAGTTTTAAAAACTTCAAAATTATATCCATCATATCTATTCAAGCCGTCTTCCGTTCCAATCCAAATAAAGCCGTCTTGATCTTGAGTGATATCAAAAATTCTATTCTGTGATAAACCATCGCTTGAGGAAAGATGACGAAAATTAACTTGTCTGGTCTGTGCTAAAATCATTGAAGGAAGTATTAGCATAACTAATAATACAAACACAAATCGGCGACTTTTCTCTATATGCAATTTCATTATAAATTCTTCCTCATTTTATTTTTACTACAACAAAAGTTATGTCGTCGTCAGCATCCAAATTCCCAGCCCATTCGGCTGCATTTATTTTCAGTGACTCAATAATTTCTTCCGGAGTTTGTTCTGCGTGTTTTTCTAATACTGATAAAACTCTTTCATAACCGAACATTTCATTTTTTTCATTAAACAATTCCGGTAATCCGTCACTCAATAATAAAATTATATCTCCCGAATCGACTTCAAATTCATTTACATTGAAATCGAAATCAGATAAAGCACCGAGCGGCATGCTTTGATTTACATATTCGACCACTTTTTTGTCAATCGACTTATAGACAAATATTGTCGGCATTGCGGCATTGATAAATTTTATCTTGTTCTCTTTATAATTTAACATTGCAAAAGCCATCATCATTCTACCGAGATTGAGAGATTTAATCGTTCTGTTTGAGACATCAAAAAAATCTTCCAGTTCAATTTCATCCGAATCCGAAATGAACAATGTTTTCATTATGGAGACCATAATACCGGCTTTCATTCCGTGCCCCGTTGCGTCACCTATTGCAACATTTAATGAACCGTCATTTTTTTGTGAAAAGTCATAATAATCCCCGCCTACTTCACTTGCAGTTTTCATATACACGGCAATATCCAACTTGCCGTTTTGCGGAATTGATTTAGGAAGCATTGATAATTGCAGCGTACGCGCTTCATCCAATTCTCTGCGGACTACAATCAATTCATCTCTTGACTTTAAAGCTTCCTTGAAGGAACTTAAATTATCAATTGCTTTTTTTATTGTGATTTCAAGATCACTCAAATCAATTGGCTTGACTACAAAATCAAAAGCTCCTCCGTTCATTGCTGTTCGTACATTTTAAAATATCTCCGTATGCCGAAACTATTACCGAATGAAGCAGTGGGTTATTCATTTCCTTTATTTTAGATAAAAGAGTAAGACCGTCCATTTCCGGCATATTGATATCCGTTAAAACGAGTTCTATTTCATTATCTTCTTTTAACTTTTCTAATGCTTTAACACCGTTACCGGCAAAGGAAAAATTATATTTACCTTCTTTTATCTCTCGTCTGAATTTTTGGTTAATAAGAATTTCCAGATCGGGTTCGTCATCTACTACAAGTATTTTTGGTATTGTGTTGTGCATAATTCTTCTGTTATTTTTTTGGAAGTTTAATTATAAATTCGGTGAACTCACCTTCTTTAGTTTCAAACAAAAGCTCACCGTTGTGTTCTCGAACTACAATATCATAACTTATTGATAACCCTAAACCGGTACCTTTACCTGATGGTTTGGTTGTAAAGAATGGTGTGAAGAGATTATCTTTTACTTTATCGGGAATACCGCTCCCGTTATCCCGAACTCTTACTTCTATAAAGTTTCCAATATCTGCGGTGGTAATTTTTATTTTAGCAGGTTCGGGTGTGTTCTGCTCTATTTTCCTTCTATGAGATTCATAACAACCATTCGAAATAATATTTTAAAAATACACGACTCATATCTTGAGGAATGGTTAATATTTCTGTTAAGGTCTTATCGTAGTTTCTTTCGATTGTTATATTAAACGAACTATCTTGTGCCCGCATACCGTGATAGACTAAGTTGAGATCTTCATCAAGCATTGCGTTAATGTCGGTCGGCTGCTTTTCGCCGGTTTTACCACGCGAGTGCTGAAGCATACTGTGCACGATGCTGTCCGCCCGTTTACCATGTTCTTTAATTTTTTCGGAGTTCTGTTTTAGCGTGCTTAGAATCTCTGTTACTTCTTCAAGTGAATCTCGACTTATTTTTTCTTTCAGCTTGTCAATTTCTTCCTGAAGTTCTTCAACTAATCCAACTGAGAGTTCCGAGAAATTATTAACGAAGTTCAGTGGATTTTTAATTTCATGAGCAATTCCGGCAGTAAGTTGTCCAAGTGAAGCGAGTTTCTCTTGTGCTATTAATTGATCTTGAGTTGATTTCAAATTTTCCAATGTTCTGTTTAATTCTTCATAAGCATTTGCATTATTGATTGCAATTCCGACGTGCGCTGCAATTGTACCGAGCAGCCGCATATCATCTTCATCAAAAACATTTTCTTGCTCGGTACTTTGAACGCTAAGAACACCGATAATCGCATCGCCAACGGGGATCGGCACACCAAGATAAGAAGCTGAGGGAGTACCAATACGGGCTACTCCCAGTCCTTCGGTTTCCCGGTCAACTTCTTTGTTCATCAGGAGGGGTTCCCTTTTTAAAATAATGTGAGAGGTTAAACCTTCACCCAGCGGGAGCGGAGGAAACTCTTCACCATAGCCATAAGGGAAGTTAATAACCTCACTCTCTTTATCGAGTAAAGCTAAATAGACGATATTTGCATTAAATAAGTCACGAACTTTATCGCCGACAAGTTTTATTAATTTATCAATTTCCAAATGACCAACAATGGCTTGACTAATACTGTTCACAGTGCTTACTTCTGCGGTTCGTTTTTTGCTTTCTTCAAGAAGTCTTAATGTTTCATCGAACAATCGTGCATTTTCAAGTGCAACACTCATACTGTTTACTAATGTAGTAACCAACCTAACATCCGAATCGTCGAAGGCATTTTCTTTGTCGATATTCTGTAAACTTATAGAACCTTTTACTACATCATTAATAATGATGGGAACAAACACAGCCGACTTAGGCGGCTGACCTTTTGTTACACCTTTACCTCCATATTTTTGCGCCGTCTCGATATAGTTTTCTCTAATATCTAATGGCTTCTTTGTTTCTATCATCAATTTGTTAGCCCAATTAAATGGACGATTTTCAACTTCCAACCTTACACCTTTTTCTATTGCATACTGCCATTCCTCTAAACCTTTATCGTGATTGAATGAACGAATAACTAAAGTTTGAGAGTCGGGGAATAAACTGCATAGACGTTCGCCGACAAGTTCGTAAATTCCTTTCATATCAAGTTCTTTTGCCAAACCTTCTTGCACACTGTTGATGACAGAAAGCTCTGCTGTTCTTTGTTCCGTCTCTTTTAAAAGTCTATTTGTTTCATCGAATAGTCTCGCATTTTCTAAGAGCGATACTCATACTTTTTGCAACTGTTGTAAGCAGTCTTATTTCTGACTCTGTGAAAGCATCCGCTTCTTCGTAATTCTCAATAAGAATCAATCCTTTTGCAACACTTCCGAGCATAATAGGAACCATAATTAGACACTTGCTTCTATCAGTTCCGGGAATTGTTAGTTGACCGGTAATTCCTAATTTCGCTGCTTCTTCATCTGTGTTTTTGTTCAGCAAAAGAGTTTCGCCTTTTTCTAAAACATATTTTGAAAAAACGGTTGGTTCGCCTGAAGGAATATCGAGTCTGCTGCCATGTTCGTATTCATAGGGATAGTGAAGAATATTTTTTTCTTTATCGTAAATTCTTATTCCCAGATCCATAAATCCGAGTGCTTCACGGAATTTATCGCCGACGAGATTAATAATGGAATTAAAATCCATTTCCATTACTAATCCCTCTTGAATCGCATTCAGAATTGAAAGCTCGACATTCCGCTGCTGTGTTTCATTAAGCAGTCTTTTTGTTTCTTCAAATAGTCTTGCATTTTCAAGAGCTACACCCATGTTTGATGCAAGTGTCATTAATAAACGAACATCTTTCTGTGTATATAAATTTTGTTTATGAATATCTTGGACTGTTATGACTCCGGTAACTTCTTGATTGCGTACAATCGGTACACCCATGTAACGATTCCGGCATTTCACCGGCAACAACTTCATCCCCGCTATGTTCAATAGCTTCTTGTGCCGTACCGAATATCAGTGGTTGTTTTGTATCAATAATTTCTTTTCGGTCAGGATCTATTTTTTGAGGTTTATCGAAGTAGAATCGTTTATCTATTTCAACTACATATCTATGATGTATTTCGTCTGCTTCTTTTTCATAAGTTGAAATACTTACCACCTGTGCATTAAATACCTCACGAATTTTTTCACCAACCAAATCTATAATTGATTGGAAATCCATTTGTTTTGCGAGACCTTCACCAACGGTATTAATAATTTTCAGCTCAATTGCTTGTTGCTTTGTTTCTTCAAGAAGTTTTGTTGTCTCATCAAATAAGCGGGCATTTTCTAATGCAACGCTCATACTATTTGTTAAGGTTGTCAATAGACGAACGTCAGATTCGCTAAATGCATTTTCACGATCAATGTTTTGAAGTGATATATAACCTTTTACTACTTCACCGACAACAAGCGGAACAAAGAGAAGTGATTTCGGCATTTCAGTTCCTTCAACTACCTTCATTCCGTATTTTTTAGCCGCTTTTATATAATTATCATTAATGAGGATTAGTTTTCTATTCTTTATTAAATGGTCTCTAAGTTTATCATACTTTCTACCTTTTGGATAAAATCTTTCTCCTTTTTCAATCAAATAGTTAAAAGTTTCGGTTTTTTCATCATGATTGAAACTCGCGATTGCAACAACTTGCGTATCAAATATTTTATGTATTTGATCGCCGACTAAATCGTAAATTGCCTGCAACTCAACTTGCTTAACTAATCCTTCCTGCACACTGTTAATTACACCAAGTTCTGTATTTCTCTGCTGCATTTCACTCAATAATATTTTTGTCTCTTCGAACAGTTTTGCATTTTGTAAAGTGACACCCATATTTGTCGATAAGGTTGTAAGAAGACGGACGTTGTTTTCATCATAGGCATTTTTTTCATAACTCTGAATGCTTACTACACCGAGTATCTGATCATTAAAGAGAATCGGCACACCGAGATAAGTTTCCGTTAAATCTGCATCGCCGATACCGGCATCGATAAGTGCTCCGAATTTTTCCTGTTCTTCAAAATTCAAAAGCAGAAGAGGTTTTCTTGATTTAATAACTTTTGAAGTTAATCCCGAACCTAATTTAAACGGTTCGACAATCTGATAACCTTTATAATAAGAATAAGGAACTGTAATGAGCTCTTGCTCGCGATCCAACAAAAGAATTTCCGTTACCTCTGCTTTAAATATTTCTTTTATCTTATCACCGACAATTTTAGTAACGGTGTTAACATCCAACTGTTTCGACATCGCTTCACCGACACTGTTAATTATTGCTAGTTCGGCTTTTCGTTGTTCGGTTTGTTTAAGAAGGTGAACGGTTTCATCAAACAATCTTGCATTTTCAAGAGCGACACTCATACTGTTTGCTAAAGTAGTGAGGAGTCTAACGTCCGCATCACTGAAAGCATGTTCCCTATCTAAATTTTGAAGACTTACGCAACCTCTAACTTCATTGCCGACAATGAGCGGTACAAACAGTAAGGATTTCGGCAGCCGCGTTCCCGGAACGGGCGTATGTCTTTCACCGGTTATTTCATAAATTTTTACGTCGGCGTCTTCATTTACTAAAAGCTGTGATGCATTATTGATAATCCACTTACGAATTTCATTTAACGGACGCGGTTCTGGGTATAACCTCTCACCGTCTTCAAATAAATACCGGAAGTGTTCCATATCATTTTCGAGATCGAATGTATAAATACCGGTGACTTGCGCATCAAACAAATCACGTAATCGATTACCGACTAAATCATAAATGCCTTGTAAATCCATTTCGGCAACTAAACCCTGCTGCACACTATTGATTACAGCTAGTTCTGCGGTTCGTTGTTCTGTTTCTTTTAATAGTTTTTTTGATTCTTCAAATAGTTTCGCATTCTGTAATGCAATGCCCATATTTGTTGAAAGAGTTTGCAATAGCTTTACGTTATTTTCTGTATACACACCTTTAGTATAACTTTGAACACTTACAACACCCAAAACTCTCTCGTTAAATAAAATTGGTACACCTATATAGGACTCGGTTTTATCTTCATCAGTTTGAATTATTGCACCGTTTTTCACCTGATCATCTAAGCTATTAAGTAAAAGAGGTTTTTGTGTTTCAATAACTTTTGAAGTTAGTCCTTCGCCCAATTTAAATGGTTCAAAAGTTCTATAACCCTTATAATAAGAGTAAGGTATTTCAATCGTATTGGTTTCGTGGTTAAGCAGAAGAATCTCAGTTACTTCAGTTTGAAATATTTCCTTAACTTTGTCTCCCACAATTTTGGTAACTGTGTGGATATCCAGCTGCTTGGACATTGCTTCACCTACACTGTTAATTATCGCAAGCTCTGCTTCGTTTTGCGCTAATTGAATTTTCAGCAATTCATTTTCACCGGATGATATATCTGTTCTTTGTGTGGCAGCTTTCATTCTTTTTCCGTTTATTCAGTTTCTATAATTTGTAATTATTTAGGTAGAACTTTCCCTTTCAACTGAGCGAAATCAATCGGCTTGGTCATGTAATCATCAGCGCCGTACTCAACCGCTTGTTTATAATTATTTTGATCTCCGTACGCAGTGATCATCGCAACTTTTAAATCCGGATAATTATTTTTTATCCACTTTAATAACTCCAAACCGTTCATACCGGGCATGTTTATATCGGATAATATTTGGTTAACGTTTTCGGTTCCATTTAACTCAAGATAGTCTTTCGCCTCTTCGCCGGAGAATGCAAATAAAAATGCGAGCTGACCGGTTTTAATTTCTTTTCTAAAGCGCTGTTCAAATAAAAGCTTCATATCTTTTTCGTCATCGACAACCATTATCTTCATTGCTTTACCCCTTTAAATAATTTCACAAAATTTTATTAATTATTTCACTTTAATTACAACGAATGTAATATCATCATCCGGTTCGGCTTCACCCGTCCATTCAAAAGCATTCATTTTAAGCCGCTCGATAATTTGTTCAGGTGATTTTTCAGCGACTTTATGAAAATCATTTTGTACTCTTTCATAACCGTAAAGTTCTTTTTCACTATTAAATAATTCCGGATAGCCATCACTCATAATCAGCAATGTATCACCGGTGTTTAATTCGGTTTCTTTTATTGCATAGGGAAAAGAATCGACAGCGCCAAGCGGCATTCCTTTTAACACAATCTCTTCAAGCTGTTTTGTTTGATTGCGGAAAATTAACGTTGGCGGCATTCCGGCAGTTGACATTATCATTTTGTTTTGCTTGATTTTCATAACGGTCATACACATTGTTAATAAATGCATATCCATGTGTTTGATACATCTTGAAATTTCGCTGAATGTAAAAAGTATATCCGGGTTTGCAGCATGAGTGCTGAATAAACTTTTAGCCGCAGTTACCATTGTGCCGGCTTTCATTCCGTGTCCGGTTGCATCACCAACTACAACCGTTAGTGTTCCATCCATCCCAACATGGAAATCATAATAGTCGCCTCCGACTTCGGTTGCGGTTTTCATGTATACAGCAATATCAAGATGTGGGAGTTGCGGTAATTTTTTGGGAAGCATTGATAACTGAAGTTGGCGAGCTTCTTCTAATTCTTTCGACTTACGATCATTTTCAGCTTGAACAGCTCTCGCTTGTGCTTCCGCAGCTACTGCTCTAAGTTCAGCTTCTTGAATTTTTTGTTTTTCTCTTTCTTGTCTTAATATTCTTTTACGTTGCAATCTATCTATGCCGAAAACAAGTGCAATGAATAGAAATACGTAACTGATATACGCCGCGGTTGTTCTGTACCAAGGCGGAGCTATGGTAATTGCTAAAGTTCTCTCCTCAATACCCGGAACTCCAAAACCACTAAGAGCTTTTATACGCAGCGTATATTCACCCGGTTCGAGATTTGTAAATGATGCAAAATTTTTATCCGTGAAAATCCAGTGATCATTAAATCCCTCTAATCTATAGCTGACTCTGTTTTTTGAGGGACGCGAATAATGAAGAGAAGCGAAGTCAAATGAAACATCATTTTGTGCGTAAGATAAATTAAGTTCGTCCAATTCATAAATTGAATCGTCAAGTTTTAGTTGACTCGTTTTATCAAATAAAGAGACATCGGAAATTGTAATGTTGGAAATTATCGGAATTGGTGGACTTGTGTTTTCCGTGCTTGGGAAAAATGCAGTCAGTCCGTTGAATGAACCGAAGAAAATTTCACCGTCACGCGTAATTGCCGCCCCGCCGCCGAATCCGCCCGGAACGCCGTCTTTGCTGTCGTAATTTGAGGTTGACCAGCTTCCATCATCATGCTCTGTCAACTTGGTAATTCCGCCGCTGCTGCTTACCCAAATGTTTCCTTCAAAATCTTCTATTATTCCGTTAATGCCGGTAATCGGCAGATCGGGAATTGATGAGTTAGATATAAATTGATTAGTTTCGGGAATGAATCTGTAAAACCCGGAAGGATAAATTGTAATCCACAATCTTCCTTGACTATCTTCAAATATTTTAGTCGTACTGAAAATTGATGCCGTATGAACATCCAAGTAATGATGAGAAAATTTATTAGTTGAAACGTCGTATCTAATTATTCCTTTTTCATTTGCACCAATCCAAATATCGCTCGGATATTTTCTGCTTCCCAGTGTAAATGTGACCTCAAAATAATCCGGAAAATCGTTTTTATTTTTTTCGATTTCTACTTTTCTTTTTAGTTGACTGGTTAACTCCCCGTTAAGTTCAATTAACCGAATTCCATACCACGCAGGATTCTCCGGTGGTTTTACGTTGAAGTTATTATAAGAATGTCCTACATCCGTGCTGTAAAATGCAGAGTATTCACCGGGGGAAATAGTTATCACATCAATACTCAATCTGTTTTTGTAACCTCCGCCGTCGTGAAAAGTTTTTTTGATTTCGTTCATAGACCAAATATCATTTCCATCCGTAGTTTTTATACCGCCGTAGTCAAACATACCTTGAGGATGATTCCCTTCCCCGAGACAGACAACTAGAAAGTCGGTTGCTTCCGATACGGAAAATTTTTGTTCTAAATTTGCTGCTTCGCCTACTTCAGTTAAGTTAACCTCTGATTCACTGTTCGCAATAACGTTTTTTATTTCGGAAATAAATTCATCCCCGTAGCGTCTGTTCATCGTAGATGGAAGATTTTTTAATTCTTTTGTAATGGTGTCAAAAATAAATCCACCTACACTAGTGCTTAGAATTAGTTTATTTTTAGGCATGTACTCTATCGAGCGTATTACTTCCGCACCCGCTGTTCTCATATCTCTGTCAATTACTTTAAAACTTTCGGTCTTGCCGGTAACTAAACTATAACTTGATATTTTGTGAATACTGCTGGAAAACCAAACATTGTTATTGTCATCAATAGCAAAGTTGTAAACATTTGAAGAGTCAGTATAAATTTCCGGCAACGGTATGCTTAGCTGATCATAATTTTTGTCCTTAATATTGAATCTATAAAATCCACCTCTATCTGTACTTGCAATGAGTTCAGCAGGATTGAAAGAATTAATTTTTAGGTCGGTAGAAATTGCACGTGTTGATTGTCCGGAATTTACTTTATCATAAGTGTGGTATCTAAAAGGTTTTCTATTCGGATCGAATTTGATGATTCCGTTATCACCGAGCCCAATCCAATAGACTCCGAATTTATCTACAAATTTTGTTACGGCATATTGTCCAATGCCTCGTTCTTTAAATTCTTTTCCTAAATCAAGAAATTCAAACTTTTCGGTACCGGGGTCAAATTTTATGATGCCGTTAGGAATGGAACAGAGAAGAAATGTGCCGTCTTTTCTTTCATTAATATTGAAGAAAAAAGAATCGTTCGAGGAACTTAAAAATCTGTTCAAGTCTGTTTTATACTCAAGTGTAAATGATTTTGGATTATATTCAATCAATACATTTCTTCCGCCCAGCCAAATTGTTCCCCCTCGATCTTCAAAGATTTCAACAATTCCAACGGGTATTTCATTCCCGGCAAAATTAAAGGGCTCAAATTTATTGCTGGCTTCATTGTAGTAATAGATACCGGCGGTAAAAGAAGATACAAGAATATTTCCGTTGCGAAGCTGAGTTATACCTAAAGCCCCCGCTAATTCTGTTTCAACTAAAGTATCAACGCCTTCAACTTCCATCATCATGGGAATTAAATCCCACTTTTGTTTTTCTTTATTCCATTTCTGAACGCTTCTTCCTTGTGTACCAATCCAAAAATTCTTTTTAGTATCAATTAAGGTGTGTGCGATTTGAATATCTTGTTGAAGAGTTGCACTACCGTGCTCGATCGGGAAATGAGAAAAGGTTTCACTCTGTCTATCGAAACGATTCATAACACCCGGAGTACCGATCCACAAATTTCCATCAGCATCTTCAGTGACAGTTTGAATATTGCTCGATGGCAGAGTAGTTGTATCGCCGGGAATATTTTTATAGACCTTAAACTCGTAACCATCATAACGGTTTAAACCGTCAGTTGTACCGAACCAAAGGAAACCGAATTTATCTTGATAAATATTTTCAAACGGATTGAAACTTGAGCTTGAGAGTCCGTCGGCAACAGAGATATTCTCGTATAAGTAATCTTCTTGGGCAGACAAATAAAGTGAGAAAATTAAGATAAGAAATACCGCTGAGAAGAATAAAGAAAATCCTTTTTGCATAACACCTTCCTTTTGGATAAACGATGAGAAACGTAAGGGGAGCTTTTATCCGATATTTTTATAAAATTTTTTACTTCCGAATAAGGTAGAGCGCAGTAATGTCATCACTTTGCGGTGTATCCTTTGTGAAGCTGCGAACATCTGCAACAAGTTCGTTTATGAACTTATCCGAACTATGGAAGCAATTATCAACACAAAACTTTTCCAATCTTTCATCAGAATATTCTTCTTCGTTTTCATTCATTGCTTCCGGTATACCGTCGGTAAACATTAAAATTCGTTCACCTTTTTCGATTACTCTTTTTTCGCCTTGATAAGGAAGTCCCATATCAAACATTCCAAAGGCAACACCGCCTGCTTCAATTTTTTCTAATTTTTTTTCTTTTCTTAAATGGAGAGATGGATTGTGACCGGCATTAATAATATCCAATTCACCGGTCGATGGAGTTAGTATAGAAATGTAACAAGTAATAAATTTATCTGCGGTTGAGGCATTATAAATCATTTTATTAAGTTTGGCGCCTAGTTCGTCTAGAGGGATATTCATTTCGAGGTATGCGTTGAGTGAGGCGCTTAACGAACTTACTAACAACGAAGCCGGAATGCCCTTACCCGCGACATCCGCCATTATCATTGCGATTTTACCGTTTTCTAAAACGCGGCAGTCATAAAAGTCGCCACCCACTTCTTTCGATGAAATATTAATACCGGCTAAGTCATAACCTTCGATCTCAGGTAATGTTTCAGGTATAATTCTTTTCTGAATAGTTGATGCAACAGAAAGTTCTTTTTTGATTGTTTCATTTTCCAGCGCTTCTCTGTGAAGTTCTTTGTTTTCTACTGCGCTGTGTACTTGGCGGGCGAATGCTGTGAGCAAAATTTCATCGGTATTGTCAAAAGTTTCTGTTCCGCTTCGGCTTTCTTTATCTACCAATGTAACAATATAACTATAACCTCTGTAGTCAACTTGAGTTTCTATTTTATCTTTTGATTTAAGCGTTTCAGCAACATCAATTGTACTCGGAAGTCGTAAAGTTGCAATTACTTTGTCATCACGAATAATTCTCATTATTCCTTTGGAGGCGTTCGTTAATGCAACCGCACGTTCCAAAGCTAACTCTAATAATTGAGTGTTGTTTTCGAGTTTGCTGATCTCTATACCGGTATCAACAAGACTGTTTAATTGAAGTACTTTGTGGTTAAGTGAAAAGATCAAGTTCTTTTCGCGTATGCTTGCTACGTAAGTTTGGTATGCGTTATCGAGAAGACGAATGAATATTTGTAGGGTTATCGCGTCGAGTGAATTGAATTTTGTTTTGTCAATTTTATTACCGACGATTAATCCGAAGTAAGAATTATCTATGCATCGTAAAGTGGCAAATACTTTGTAATCCAATTCTTCCTCAAAATTCAGATTAAGCGCTTCCGAGGTTTTTAGATTATTAATAAATTCTGCACTATCTGGTTTTTGCAGATATAGTTCTTTCCACTCATCATTTTCATTTCGTTTTTGAAATAGGTTAATATCCGAGACAAGCAGATTGCCCCTAAGAAGATGCACAAAATTTTTCCCGATATCTTTTAATGATTTTGATTCGGTTAAAATTCTGAATCCTTCTTGAAATGAGCTTACTTGAAGCGACAGCTTATCTAAGAGAGCATTATAGTTATTGGCTTCCGACATCAGTGAGTTTTGATCTCCCTTGTCATTCTTTATGGTTAGTCAACAACTTTAAACCCTCTTCTACATTATCCGCCTTTTCTGCGTAATGAAAGAGACCCATTATTGTAAATGTTTTATCTACCGACGGATCTAGATTGGTGAAAAGTAATTTACCGTTAGAATCATTTAGTTTTTCGATCACTTCAATCAAAAATGAAATACCGATAGAATTGACAACTTTTGATTCGGCTAAATTGACGATAAAACTATTCAATCCATTTTTATGATGCGATTCAAATTCATCAACTATTTTTTGTCCCCCAAGATTATTCACGTAACCGGTGGTGCTAATAACTACGCAATCGTCTTTAATTTCCGAGCTTAACTTAAATTCAGAAACCATATTATCTCCCTCACACTAAATTTTTTATAATTGTTATTTTCGTTCCGTTATGCCCGGATTCGATAATAAAGTCATCGGACATAGATTTCATTAACTTCAACCCCCACCCTCTCTTATTGCTGCTGTGAATCTTTGATTCAATTTCCGGATTAGCAACTTTTTCCGGCTCAAATCCTTTTCCGTAATCAGTTACAAGAATTGTAAGTTTTTCTTTGGTCATTGTGAACTCAACATTTACGTAAGGGTTCTCCTTCCCCCGAATGTTCAAGTCCATTAATAACTGCTTCTGTAACAAGTATTCTTGCTTCACCAATTTTGTCATCCGATATGCCGAGGTGCCCTCCCATTCTTTCTAAACCTTCGAGTGCAACCAATTCAATATCGGCAACTTTAGGAAGTTTAATTTCTAGCTTGATGTTCTTGTCCATTAGTTAATCCAATTTAATTGAAGTATTAATTTCACTATCTGATTATATTTCTAAATGAATTTAAGTAATTCCGACTTGATATCCACGATAAATTTTTAGAGATTAAAAGAATCAAAGAATCTTCACATCCTCTTTTGATCTGGCAAATCTCAACTTACATTTGTAACTTAACTTTTATACATCCCTTTCTTAAATAACTTTTTACTGTTATCTTTGCTTTCAACAAAAATGAAGTCTTAAAAAGTGAGAATCAAAAAATGAAGATATTTTTCTTATTACTTGTTGTAAATTTAATAACGTTTGCTCAACTAGACAGTAATTGGGTTTTAGTTTCCAGTGCTGGAAATTCTACAACCTATATGGAAACCAAGGATCTCAATTCTTTTAGAGGCGATGATATTTATGTTTGGGTTATGGAAAAACATAATCCGCCAATCATTATTGAATCAGTGGACGGCAGAATTTATAAAACAAAAACCTATTATTTGATCAATAAAAGATTGCAGCGCTACAGTCTATTGCAAATAATTTATTATAATGAAAATGACGATGTGCTAAAGAGTTTCAGTTATAACAGGAAAACCAACATTTCAAATTATCAATATAATTTCCCGGTAATGCGTGGCTCGAATGAGGAAGTAATTCTTCAGAAAATATTTGAGGTAACCGGCGTTCCGAAAAAAATCAAAGAAGAGACGAAAGAAAACGTAGAATGATATACAAGAAAGATTTTGAAGAATTTGTTGTAGTAAAAGATTCTAAAATTCACGGTAAAGGAATTTTTGCAACCGGTTTCATTCCGCAAGGCGAACTGGTAATGGTAGTAAGCGGCGATGTGATTGACGAGGATGAATGCGTGAGAAGAGAAAACGAGGAAGACAATGTTTATATCTTCTGGAACGGCGATACATATATCGATACGAACCATTACGGAAAAATCAGATATATAAACCACGACTGCGATCCGAATAGTGAAGTGATGGATAGAGATGAAGAAACTTTAAATCTTGTTGCAATTAAAGATATTCATCCCGGTGATGAGATTGTCATCGATTACGGTTATGAAGAAATCTATGAAGATTGTACATGTAAAACTTGTATGCAGAAAGGTTTAAAACAGAAAGCGTCATAAGTTTTTTTTGAGATATTCCTCCCCTCCCAAATTGTTCATATGCCTCATGATCGATTCACTTCGTTGCATCATGTACCCGGAAGGATTAGATAACTTTCTTACAAGCGGTTTCGGCAAGACCGATGCAGCAATTGCGGCTTCTCTCATTGTTAACCGTTCTGAGGATTTATTTAAGTAATTTAGAGATGCACTTTCGATACCGTAAATGTCTTTCCCAAATTCAGCGATGTTAATATAAACTTCCAAGATTCTCTTTTTAGACCAGATTAATTCCAACAAAACAGTGTAATAAGTTTCAATACCTTTTCTTATAAGAGATTTTGTTTCCCAAAGGAAAAGATTTTTAGCAACTTGCTGAGTTATCGTGCTCGCTCCTCTGAATCTTCTACCGCTTTCAATTTCTTTAAGAGCTTTTTCAATTTGATCAAAATCAAAACCGTTGTGTTCAAAAAATCTTTGGTCTTCCGAAGCAATTACCGCGAGAGGAAAATTAGGTGAGACTTTATCTATATACTTTTCCATTCATTATTATAACTGTTTAACGGAGCAAAGAAACCATCAGTTGATTTACTCTGGATGAAAGCTGTCGTTGGCGGATCAAACCATTTTAGAAGAAAAACAACAGCAACCGAGTAAAACACAAACGCAAAAATAAACAGAAGCGTAAACTGCACTGATATTTTAATAATGGATTTCATCTATATTGATCGAGCTTTATAAATATCCGCCTTCAGCCGGGGGCAGTCCTTTGTACTCAGGTGTTTCTAAAATTATGTTAATGATAAAATACGAAAGTTGTTTTATTTTTTGCTCGTTTTCAGATTTGCCGACCGGACTACTCCATTTAACTGTATGATCCCAATCTTCGTATTTTATGCGCAGCATTTGTTCGCCGGGTGATGGGTCTTGTTCAAAATCAACAGTCGATTCAATTTCTTCGGGTAAATCGAAAAATCCTATTTCATTTGCTTCGGCTAATATTGCGTTCTTTTGTGCAGGGGTAAAAATAAATGTTGTATCTATCGTACCGGCTTGAACTAGGTCTTTTCTTAAATATTCTTCGAATGTATTTACTTCATCTTGATAACCGTATTTCATGTGCACTTGTAAATCGATATCTTCTTCTCCGCAATTGCAACTGCAGTTTGAAAGAGAAAAACCAAGAACTATCATTAAAACGATTGCGTACAATTTCACAATAACCTCTTTAAATTTACTAATGATAAAATATACTAAAATTTATTAATCGGTAGTTTATTTTGTCGTTAAATACTGAATGCTGAATAAACTGTTTGAGTCCGTCCAAACTTTTTCAACACTAAAATAACCCGAAACAAGTTCAGCAAAATCTTTAAGCAAATATTTATGAGAGTACTCGGTTAAAATTGACTCATCTTTTTTGATTTGAAATCTTTGGTTATTTGCACCAAACTCTTGATCAACTTTTGAAAACAGATGCATCTCAATTCGACCAAACTCTTCATTATAAATTGCTCGATGCTCAAAATTATCCGGATTATAATCAAAACCAAATTCACGATTCAAACGATGCAAAATGTTCAAATTAAATTCTGCAGTTACACCTTGTGAATCGTTGTAGGCAGCTTCGAGAATTTTCACATCCTTTTTTAAGTCAACACCTATTAATAATCCGCCGTGTTCACCAACTAAATCAAAAATCACTTTTAAGAATTCCTTTGCTTCCTGTACGGGGAAATTTCCGATGGTCGAGCCGGGGAAATATGCAATTTTATGTGAAACTTTTTTTGCGATTGGCGGAAGAATTAATGGCTTTGTATAATCGGCTGCAACCGGATAAATATCTATTGCAGGGAATTCGTTCCTTAATTGTTGAGCAGATTTAAGTAAGTACTCTTCCGAAATATCAATTGGAATGTAACCTGAAATATTTGGTAGATGTTCTAACAGAATTCTAGTCTTTATACTTGAACCGGAACCAAATTCGATAAAGAGAGATTCATCGTTAAAAACAGAAGTAATTTCGTCTATGTTCTCTTCCATTATTTTCAGTTCGGTCCTAGTCGGATAGTACTCTTCTAATTCACAAATTTGATCAAACAATTTTGAACCACGCTCATCATAAAAGAGTTTACTCGGTAGTGTCTTCTGCTTCTTGTTCAATCCGTCTAATATTTCGGAAAGTTCACTCGCTTTATCATCTTTCACTGTTTCGATATTTTTATCCATCAAAATTTTTAACTCCGCCAGTATTATTACTAATAAAAAGGTTGGTCTTCTAGTACGCTCTACAATAAATTTCCATCAATCGAATCAGATCTAATTTTAAATTAACAAGGATAGATGATAAATTCTACTTTTTAATAGTATCAGTAGTTTAAATGACAAATAACAATTGAGATGATATTCTTATTCCTTTCAGAATGAAAAATCTCTCAATCAAATTAAACAAACTGTCAATATGAGCTGCAAATATAAGTTCTAAAACAGTCACTTCTAAAATTTACAAAATGTTTAATCTTTCTATTCCGTCATAAAAAAGGAGGACACTTAATGCCAACAGTAGTATTCCGGTTGCCCTTATAACAATTACATATTTCGAACTTCTGAAAAAAGTAGTCAACTTACCACCGGCAAGCACAATGATCATTTTTGAACCGACCAGCATTAAATAAAAAGTGAATATAAATATTGCTCCGTTCCAAGCGCTGATTTCCACACCCTTTATAAACATAGGTGCACCAATAGTTATCCAAAAAAGATAAGGATTAGGGTTCAAAAAATTTGCAATTATCGCTTTCTGCAATGAAGATATCCTACGTTTACCTTCAATTTCAATTTCCGGTTTTGATCGTATGTTTTCTATTCCGAAATAAAAAAGAAACATCTGCACCGATTATTGAAATTATCGCAAGAATGTTATCCAACTCTTTCAGTTCGGAAAGTAAAAATATTGCACCGACAACAATTGGGGTATCGGTTAACAATGGCGCTGATGCAACCTTCATTCCGGTTTTAGTTCCGTACTTTAAAGTTTCCGAAATGGTTAACGCTAAAAGCGGACCCGGTGATAATCCGGAAGAAAAACCTAAAGTTAACCCGGCAATTAACAGTGAAATAAAATCATAACTCATCAATAACTCTTAAAATCGGATAGACATTATATTTTTCATCAAAGTAAGGTGTTTGTTCGTAGAAAAAATTCATTCTTGCATAAGGATTATTTTTAAAATTTTCGTCACTTTCTAATTTTTTCAAAAACTCTTCTTTTAACTGAGGATTGTTATTTAACATCTCATCCGCAATTGGCTGCATTGAGTAGTACTCAAAATATTCTTTTCTTTCAAAAATCTGATTCATGAAGCCCCAACGCAAAAATGAATCTTCTGTTTTTGGTTCTAATAGATAACCAATTAACGGCGCAGTACGTTGATTGAGAGAAACAACATAATCGCCAATATTTGTTTTAACTTTCTCCTTGATTATCTCATAATCAGCGCTGACTCGTTGTCTTCCTTCATAAGAATTTTGCGCGAACTTAATGTCGTAAAATTTATATTTCTCAACATTGAATTCTTTTTCTTTATCAAGTTTTTCAACTTTTATACCATGCAGCAGAAGTTTATCGACAATCTTGCTCCACCCTTGAGGAATAATATATGCTTTGGGAAGCGCTGATCAAGTCGACGACTTCTTTATATGAATAATATTTGATTGTATCAGTGAACTTTTCATTAGAATAAGTAGTGATATTTGTTCCGGTTATAAAACTCTCTGTTACAACCGGTTTGAATCCTTTAAAAATAAATTCATCATAATCACTTGTTGATTCAAACTCTATTGGCAGCGCCTTTCCTTTATGATAGTACTCGTCAATTGCTTCAGCGTCAGCAGCCGAAACCATCTCTACAATTCTATCTGAATTTCCATTTACATATTCCAGAACAACTTCTATCGCTTCCTTTGTTGCAAATACTCTCTCATCGTACGGCTTCAGCATATGAGTTTCAATTAATAAACCGATTCTATTTTGATAAGCCGCATAACCGTGAGAGAATCTTGGTGTTGAAACCCAATCAGTAACTCCGGCGCTGACATTTCCTCTTTCGAGGTACCAAAAGTAAGGTGCGGTTAATACTCCCCTTTCGTTTAATGTATTTTCAAAGTATGGAATGAATTCATTTCGAGTCCAATCAGCTAAAACACTTCTGGTGTTTTGATATTTTTCAATACCATACGTTAAAACATATTGAAAATCTAATCCGTTAGTTGTGTGATTATCTATATAAACTTCGGGCAGCCAAGCAGCAAACAATTTTAGAAGCGCTTGCATTTCCGGTGCATCCGCTTTTGTGTAATCACGGTTGAGATTATAATTTTGAGCAGTAGTTCTCCAGCCCATTTCTTCGGGTCCGTTTTGGTTGATACGGTTGTATTTACTTTTGCGTTCGTGTCCATCAGCATTTAACACCGGAATAACTATCAGCGTTACATTTTCAATTAAATTTTTCTTTTCTTCGGTTATCAAAATTTCTCTCAGCATTAACATGCAAGCATCTTTACCTTCAATTTCACCTGAGTGGATTCCGTTTTGCACAAAGACTACCGGTTTCTCATTTTGTTCGGGAGAAAAATTTCCATCCTTATTCACTACTAAATAATAAAGCGTTCTTCCTTGCGGTGTAGTTCCAAATTTAAATATTTCAGCAAACTCGGATTTGTCTGCGATTTTCTGAAAGTATTTAATTGATTCATCATAATCAGCAGTTGAAACCTCACCTGATCGTTCAAAGACAGTTTCCCATCCATTATCATTTTCTTGTGAAAAAATGATAGAAATACTGAGAAAAAAGATAAGCGTGAAGAAAGATTTCATTGTTTTCCTATAATTTGATTAAAAGTATAATTGAATAATAAGTTGTAAAGTCTTATTTTTAAGACTATAAATCTATTTACAAAAGATAAAAAATAAAGAGGTGATTATGATATCGAAAAAAATGCAAGATGCTTTGAACAAACAAATTAATGCTGAGTTTTACTCATCTTATTTGTATTTAGCAATGGCTGCTCACTTTGAAGACACAAACATGAACGGATTCGCAAATTGGATGAGCATGCAGTCTGCAGAAGAATACGGACACGCAATGAAAATCTATAATTATTTAAACAACGTTGGCGCAAAGGTTGAATTGCATGCTATTGATCAACCGAAAAGTGGTTGGAACGAACCGGTTGATGCATTTAAAGATGCTTTAAATCATGAAAAGAAAGTAACAAAAATGATCAACGATTTAGCCGATCTTGCCGTTGAAGAAAAAGATCATGCTACAAACATTTTCTTGCACTGGTTTGTAACCGAACAAGTTGAGGAAGTTGCAAGCGTGGAAGATATTGTTACAAAATTTGAAATGATTGGTGACAACAAAGGCGCTCTTTTTATGTTTGATAGAGAATTGGGGCAAAGACAAGAATAGTTTCATAACTTTCATTTTGTAAAATATCCTTCATTTTTAATTCCCGCTTCTACCAAAGGGCGGGAATTTTTATGTAACAAATAACAAATTTTAACAAAATTTTCGTTTTGCTTTTAGGATGATTTTGCTATATTTGTAATCTGTGAATTTTTAAGAAACGGAGCAGAAAATGGCTAGAAAATGTCAAGTAACGGGTGTGGGACCAAGATCGGGTAACAGCATTTCTCACTCGCACAATAAAACAAAGAGAAGATTTATACCTAATTTACAGAAAAAGAAAGTTTGGGTTAAAGAACTCAATAGATATGTGACCGTTAAATTATCAACAAGAGCATTAAGAACTATTGCGAAGAACGGAACATCAGATTTAGCGAAGATGATCCAAGACAAAAAGATTAAAGTGAACTAAATAATTTTTTATTTTTGTTTCAAAATTTTAGAGCCCGTTTTTCAACGGGCTTTTTTGTTTTAAAATATTTAACTTACCCAAAATTTTCTGAAATATTAATTACGGAGATCATTTTGAAAAAGTATTTACTTATTTTTTTAACATCATCATTTCTATTTTCTCAATCATTTGTAAATAATTCAGAAGAGCACTACACCAAAATTGCTGATCAATTAATCAAATCTTCCCTTTCAGAGATGAGGGGATATGATTGGCTAAGAGATTTATGCGAAAATATCGGTCCGAGATTAAGCGGTTCAGAAGAATCGATGAGAGCAATTTATTGGGCTAAAGAAAAGTTTGAAGCAATGGGTGTTGATTCAGTTTGGCTTCAACCGGTAATGGTTCCCAAATGGGAAAGAGGAGATTTTGAAGAAGCGGAAATTATGAATTCAAAAAAATATACTGGACGAAAGCTGAATGTAGCCGCTTTGGGCGGAAGTATCAGCACATCGAAAGATGGACTCTCTGCAAATGTCGTCGAAGTTTTTTCGCTTGATGAATTAAAAGATAGAGCCGATGAGATAAATGGTAATTTTGTATTCTTCAATCGTCCTTACAATCAAACTAATGTAAGTACATTTAGAGGATATGGAGAGATGGGTGATCAGCGAACTCGAGGTCCGGCGGAAGCAGCTAAATACGGAGCCGTTGGTGCTATTGTAAGATCAATCACAACAAAATATGATAACACTCCTCATGTTGGCACTATGTTTTTCCCCGATTCAATTGATAAAATTCCTGCCGTTGCAATTGGTTTGGTTGATGCTGATTTTTTAAGCTCGGCATTAAAAGAAGAACCTGAGTTAAAAGTTAATTTAAAACTAGATGCAAAAAATAATGAAGAAGTATTGTCTTATAATGTAATTGCACAAATAAACGGTACGCTTTACCCGGATGAATTAATAGTCGTCGGTGGACATTGGGATAGTTGGGATAAGGGTTGTGGTGCACATGACGACGGCGGACCATGTATTCAAACCATGGAAGTTTTGGATATTTTCAAACGATTTAATATCCAACCGAAGCGAACAATCCGATGCGTGCTTTTTATTAATGAGGAAAATGGAATAAAAGGTGCATTAGCTTATGCCGATTCCTCCTCTAATGCAGGTGAAAAACATTTATCTGCCATTGAATCTGATCGCGGCGTTTTTACTCCCCGCGGTTTCACTACCGATGCCGATTCACTTACTATTAGCAAAACTCCAAAATTGGCTGCCAATTTTAAATAAGGCAACAATCGATTGGATAAGACCGGGAGGTACGGGAGTTGATATTTCTAGAATCAAAAATGCAAAAGCAATGTTTGGCTATTATCCCGATCCTCAAAGATATTTTGATGTTCATCATTCCGATAATGATACTTTTGATCAAGTTAACCCGCGAGAAATGCAGCTTGGCACTGCTGCCATTGCAATTTTAACTTACTTGTTGAGCGAAGAAGGTTTATAATAAAAATCCCGGAATCATTTTGACTCCGGGATCTTGAGTAAGGCAACTACATCCATTTAGAAGAGGAATTTTTAACGATCTCTTTTTTTACTTGTTGAACTTTTTTTGCTGCTTCTGGTTGTAGATTTATTTTCCCTTTGGCTATTTGTTGATCTTTTAACCGAAGTTTCTTTTCTCGTATTAGATTTATTACTTCTAACAGTCGGTGTACTTTTACGTGTATTTTGAGACTTAGGTTTTACTTCAACTCTTACCGGATTTCTAGGAGTAACTGATTGTGTTGATCTCGACTCTGCATTACTTCTTACCGCCGGTGTCGATGTTCTTTTAGTTTCCTTTTTCGGCAACAAGCGAGGAGTTGGTGTATCAACTCTTTGACTGCTCTCTGTTCTTGTATCTCTTTGCACTTCTGCTATAGGTGTAATAACTTTTCGTTCTGTTTCACGATTTACACGGTTCTCATTTCTGTATCTATCATCTTTTTGAATTACGTCACGATTAACAGTTGAAGATTTTCGAACCTCGTCTTCCCTATCTCTAAAAGTAACCATCTCTTTTCTGAGAGAAGATCTTTCCGATGCTTTCGATACATTTCTTACTTCAGTATTTTTATATTTCTGTACTTCCCTTTCATCAGGGCGATAACTAATAACTCTCTCTTGGTTACCTCTTGATCCGGTATAATCTCTTAAGTTAGTTGTTCTTTCAACATTTCTTTCTCTGATGTTTATACCGGCTCTTCTTTCAACATATCCTCTATCGATACCGCCATTGATAATTCTTCCTCCGCGAGCGTGATAATTAGTTCTGTACTTTGTCGAATTAAATATTCTGTTTTTATATCCCACACCAACAAAATGGTTATGGACTCTTGGTTGGCAAAAATGATTATAATTGACAAAATTCCAATAATGATAACTTGTTCTGTAACTCATTGAAAAATGAATTCCAACATTAACTCTAAATTCAGCATAAGGAGGAAGCGGCGACCAACCGATATAGTTATTACTGTATCTCCACTCTACCCAAGAAGGACCCCATTCATAACCGGGCACCCACACCCAACTGTAATAGTCATCATAATACCATCGTCCGTAATGATAAGTTGCCCAGCCGAAAGGTTCATAAGATTCCCAGTACCAGCCGTATGAGGTGTATTCCCAATGACCGACCGAATAAGGTGACCAATTTCTTGCAACACGGTATGGTTTCCAAACATATACATCATAATCGATTTGTATCCATTCTCCGTGTGGCTGCAAATTATCGTAGAAATAACCGAAATTTACTTCAGCTATACCGGCTTCTGAGCTTCTGATTCACTGACCAGCATTCCGGCAAATAAAAGAACGAATATCGCAATTAACTTTTTCATCATAACCTCCGTTGAAATGTTTCACTGCTAATTATAATTCAACAAGAGTGCCAGAATATTCAAGCAATTTTCTTGCGTTTTAAGCATCTTTTCAAAGATTACAGAATACGCTTTAATCAGACTGTTTACTTTTGTAGACGTTAATTCAAAATAAATAATCAGTAAGAAAGTTGATTCTTAATTCCTTATTTTTTGCAGTATAATTGCTCACAATAAACAGGGGTTAGGATGAAAAAACTATTTCCAATTATCATAGTTTCACTCTTTTTATTTGCATGTGGAACTTCAGAAGAAAAAAGCGAGAAAGAAATGTTACAAGAAAAAATTGACCAATATGCTGTCACAGAAATTAAATATGATCAATCATTGCTAGACGAAAGACAAAAAGTTGTGGTTGATAAACTTTACGAAGCCGCAAAAATAATGGATGAAATATTTCTTCAACAAGTGTACTCTCAAAACTTAACGATCAGAGAAGCGCTTCAAGACTCTCAAGATGAACTTGATAAACTCAAGATGCAATATTTTACAATCAATTTTGGTCCCTTTGACCGGCTTGATAACAATAAACCCTTTATCGGTGAAGAAGAAAAACCTCTCGGTGCAAACTATTATCCCGAAGATATTACAAAAGAAGAATTTGAAAATTGGTTGGAAGAACACCCTGATGATGCCGAAGCTTTTCGCTCGGAATTTACAGTGATAAGAAGAAGTCCCGATGGATTGGTTGCAATTCCTTACTCAGAATTTTATCAAGAAGAGTTAGTAAAGGCATCCCAACTTCTACGCGAAGCAGCCGAATATGCAGATAACTTGACTCTCAAAAATTATCTCTTAACGCGTGCAGACGCATTTCTAACAAACGATTATTTTGAAAGTGATATGGCTTGGATGGATTTAGAAGATCACACAATCGAAGTAATAATTGGGCCTTATGAAGTTTACGAAGACGAACTTTTCAATTACAAAGCTGCTTTCGAATGCTTCTTAACTTTAGTTGATCCTGAAGAAACTAAAAAGTTAGAAGTCTTTGCAAAACTATTTAAAAGAGATGGAAGACAATCTTCCAATTCCTGATGAACACAAAAATTACGAACGCGGCTCAGACAGTCCAATAGTTGTAGCACAAGAAGTATTTAGCGCAGGAGATACAAAAGCCGGTGTACAAACACTTGCATTTAACTTACCGAATGACGAAAGAGTTCGTAAGGCAAAAGGTTCAAAGAAAGTAATGCTCAAGAACATTCATGAAGCAAAGTTTGAAAAATTATTGTATCCGATTGCACAAGTCGTTCTAAATGAAGAACAATTGCAGTATGTAACATTTGATGCATTTTTTAATCATACGTTAATGCATGAAATGTCTCACGGTGTCGGACCCGGATATATTACAGTTGACGGAAGAGAAACTGAAGTTAAAACAGAACTAAAAGAAACCTACTCGAAAATTGAAGAATGTAAAGCAGATATCCTTGGGATGTACAACAATGTTTTAATGATTGAAAAAGGTGTTTACCCTGACGAATTTAATGATGAATTGTGGGCAACATTTTTAGCCGGAATTTTCCGTTCGGTTCGCTTTGGTGTTGATGCCGCTCATGGTGGTGGCAACGCAATCATTTTCAATTACTTATTAGAAAATGGTGCCTACGAGTACAACGAATCGACAAATAAAGTAAAAGTAAATTATGAAAAAGTTTACGATGTGTTGAAGGAATTAGCAACCAAAGTATTAATGATACAAGCAACCGGTGATTACGACGGTGCGGTGGAATTAATAAATACTTATGGTGTTGATTCACCAACAATGAAAAAACTTAAAGCCGGACTTGAGGATTTACCTGTCGATATCTGGCCGGACTTTCAAATAGAGAAATAAACTATATAAGGTAACTCCGTTTTATAAAATTGCCTTAGTTTCGTAATTGTCAGCTTTGATTATGCTGTATCAATTGAATCGATTTTCGATTACCGGCATCAAATCTTGATAACAAAAGTTATAAAAACTCTTTACGAAGCTAAGGCATTTTTTGTATAACATTTGACATACGATATGATTGTAGATCGTTAGTTTGTCGAATAAAAAACGGAGAACTTATGTCAAAAGAATTTTTCACCGATAACAGGATTTACAATGGTTTAGGTTATCAACAGTATTTAGAAGAATGGGATAGATTATTGAAAGAAACAGATCCCGATGAATTAAATGAAGTAGAAACAAATTTTTATAACTACAGAAAACTGAATAGACAACGAACTTCAAGAATTCACAAGACCTATAAAGTAAGTGAAGATTTAAAGTCACATCTCAACAATTTAGATGCTAAACAAATTTGGATGGTGTTGACGGAAAACTGGTGCGGAGATTCAGCACAAACACTCCCCTACATTGCTGAACTAGCAAAAACTTCCGAAAATATTAAACTAAGAATTTTGTACCGTGATGAAAATCTTGACATCATGGATCAATATTTAACCAACGGTAAATCAAGAAGTATTCCTAAACTTGTTAGTTTTGATGAAGACGGAAATGAGTTGTTTCAATGGGGACCGCGACCAAAAGAAGCTCAATCTCTTGTTAGTGAAGAAATTTCCAAAGGAAGAGAAAAACATGATGTTTATCAGGACTTGCATTTATGGTATAACAGAAATAAAGGAAAGGCAATTGAAAAAGAATTTATAAAACTGCTTGAGACAGTACAGAATTCAACAAAAGTTTAGCTAAGTTAAAAGAAGTTAATTAATAATCTACCGGGACGGTAACACTTACTTTTGATTTAACAGGTTTACCGTCTTTTCTTGCCGGTTCAAACCGGGTAGCTAACAAAGCAACTTCCACTGCAATGCTTGCCCCTTCCGGCAATCCTTTGGTTACATTAGTATGACGAACATGACCATGCTCATCAACTTCACAAAGCACTACTACAACTCCTTTAACATTTTTATCTTTAACACGCTTTGGAACATCAAAATTGTTGAGAACCGCGGCAATGCCGCCTTTTGGTTCAGCACAAATATCTACTCCGCTGCAACTAAAATAGTTTTCAGTTCCCTGTTCTTTCGAATGTGGTTCAGCTATTTTCTGTTTCTTTGGTTGTATGTTTTGTGCTGACTCTTCCCGGTCTAAAGTTTGTTGACTTTCAGTCGTCGCAGTTTCATCAACAGAAGCTGGTTTACTGGCAACGCCAATTTGAGGAGCAGGAACACTTTCCGTTTCACGTTGAGATCGGTCGGTTACCGAAGCTAATTCTTTTTCACGGTCTAGCTTGAACTCTACATTCAAAGTAACGTTGGCAGTCGTAACACCATTTCTATCTTGACCCGGTAAAAATCTTGTTGTCCGGACAGCATCCATTGCAGCTTCATCACAACCGAGACCAAGCTCTCTAATCACTTTAGTTTCAATTACCTTACCATCCGGATTCACCTTAGCTACTAATTTTACTGTTCCTTCCAACCCATATGCTTTCGCTTCAGCCGGATAAGTTAGTTTACGATAAATTGCATCCATACCGCCAAGCGGTTCGGGACAAATATTCACATCACAAATAAATTCACTTTCTTTCTTTTTGCTCGGTGTTTGTTGACGGTTTCCGGCTTGATATGCAGCTATTGGTGGCTGATAGTAAGGATCATATTCAAATCTTTCTTCTTTAACTAAAAATCCATCTTCGTAACGCAGCAAAGCTTCTAGTGCACCGTTGGCAAAGTATCTTTTAAGTATTCCGTTTACTATCCCGTCAGCAACATACTTCTCTTCTTTTAACAAACCGGATTCATAATAAGTGCGCACCCATCCATTGAGTTTTCCGTTACTGAATGTTTTTTCTTCTTTCAGATTGCCATTCGGATAATACCAGTATGAAGTCCCGTCATAAATCCCATCAGAATAGGAAAGTTCCGCACTAACTTTTCCGTTAATATGGTAAGACTTAAAAATTCCCGTCTGGGAAAAAATAACGATGGGTAAAAGAAAAATGTAAAGATATTTTGTGAAAGTCATTAAGTCTTTCTGAATTTGCTCTCAAATTAAACAGCAAATTTATGAAGAAGTTCTGCTAATAAAAATGTAAAAATCTCACAAATTCGTTTATAAATGTAAAATATTAATAGAGCTCTGGATTTGAATATCTGCTTTTATATCAATAAATTGTTTTTAACTAGATTAATAACTTACATGAGGAGAAAGTAAATGCAAAAACTGATATTTCAATTCGCCTTTTTCCTTCTTTTTTCACTAACTCTCTTTTCACAAAAAGCTGCACAACTCGGTCAATTCTCATATGATGATTTTGAAAAACCAAAGTATTGCGGTTCTTCTTGTCACACTGATTTATATCAGCAATGGACACAAGCAATGATGTCCAAAGCATACACACATCATTGGGATGAAATTGAGTACTTCAAATTGGCAATCCCGCAAGCTGAAAAAGATGAAAAAGTTGAAGCAGTAAAAGCAGAATGTAATGGTTGTCACACGCCGATTGCTTATGTTGCCGGTGATGTTCCACCTCCTCTGCCGAAAGAAAACTCCAGAGCAAACGAATCAGTTTCATGCGATGTTTGTCATTCTATTACCGGTTTTGAAGGAGACACTCCATATAACTTTAACTACATAATGGATCCGGGTAAAACCAAATATAGTTCTCGTAAAGGAGATATCGACTCACCCGCTCATCAAATAGTAAAATCAGATTTTCATAAAACAGCAGAGTTATGCGGAATTTGTCATAACGAAAAAAGTCCTTTTGGCGTTTGGGTAAAATCAACACATCTCGAATGGAAAGAAGGACCTTATGCAGACGAAGGTGTAAGATGTCAAGATTGTCACATGACACAAGCACCAATGAAAACAGCAACGATGGGAGTTGAATATCCAGACGCAAAACTTCATTTATTCCACGGCGCTCATGATCCGGGTAAAGTTAAAGGGACTATTGAAGTCAGAATTAATCCAGACATTCGTGAAGTTGAACCCGGTATGCCGATCAAACTAACTGCAGCTTTATTTAATCAAAAAACCGGTCACAAATTTCCTACGGGTTCTGTAGAAGATAGAATTGTCTGGCTGCATGTTGAAGCGGAAGATTCTGAAGGAAATGTATATCATATTCCTGTTGATGAAAAAGGATTTGAAGGTGAAGAATACACTATTGCTGCTGATGTTTTAGCTTATCAAGATATGGGTATTGCACTCGATGATCCGGATTTTAAGGGTGTTAAACGTGATGGTATTGTGCCGGTCGGTGATAGAATTTTTAGAATGCCTTATTTTGATCGACAAGGACGAATGACAATTCAACAATGGAATACCGCATCACTTGGTGTTGATTATCGAATCGGTCCTCGTGAGACAAAAATTGAAACACTCACATTTAAATTACCTTATGAAATTGCCGAAGGTAAAGTGAAAGTAACCGCAACTGTTAATTATCAAAAACTAGTCTCGTCTGTCGGAGAATTTCTTGAAGTACCCGAAGAAGAAATGGAAGTGATAAAAGTCGGCGAGCATTCAACTGAATTTACAGTCTTCTATTAATGGAGGAAAAATTATGAAAAAATCATTCACGTATATTTTTGTATTTGCATTTTTAGTTCTCTTTTTCAGTGATACGATTATGGCAATCCCCGCCTTCGCAAGAAAATATGATATGAGCTGCACAACTTGCCACACACCTTTCCCAAAATTAAAAGCTTACGGCGATGAAATTTGCCGGTAACGGATTTGCTCTATCCGATCAAGATGCATCCAAGATATTACGTTGACACAGGTGATGATGAATTATCTTTAATCAGAGATTTTCCGCTTGCAGTTAGATTGGAAGGTTTAGTTACTTACAATAACAACAATTCCGAAAAAAGTGATTTTAATGCGCCGTACAATTTGAAGTTACTTTCCGGTGGTGAGATTGCTCCGGATATAGCTTACTATTTTTATTTTTACTTCAGCGAACGTGGACATGTAGCAGGTATCGAAGATGCGTTTATAATGTTCAATAATCTTTTCGGTACTGAGCTAGATTTATATGTCGGACAATTTCAGGTCTCCGATCCCCTTTTCAAAAGAGAGCTCCGTTTGACATTTGAGGATTACCTAGTCTACAAAACAATAAATTAGGTAATTCGTAGAATTGATATGATCATACGACCGCGGTATTATGTTAACGTACGGATTCGATACCGGGACCGATATTAGTAGTCGAAGTAGTTAAACGGAACCGGGATTGGTGAAGCCGGACGGATTAAAGAACTTTGATTTTGATCCGCATAAAAATGTTTGTCGGACGAATATCTCAAGACATTGGTGAAAATGTTCGTATCGGCGGATTCGGTTATTACGGTAAAGAAGATATTAATGACGAAACTGATTACTTCACGAATGAAGTTACAATGTTCGGTCCAGATTTAACATTGAGTTACGAAGATATACTGGAATTGAATTTTCAATATGTAATCCGTAAAGATCAACAGCCTCTCTCCCCAAATATTATTACAAGCGAAGTTGAAACAAAAGGTATGATGGGTGAACTTTATCTATACGCCCGACGGAGATAAAAGTAAATGGTATGCGTGCTGCGCTTTACAACTGGCAGGAATCCGGATTTAGCCGGGTTATGAATTATGTCCAAAGCTGACCGGTCATTTAGGTTGGGTATATGCGTCGAAATATTACGACTATTCTGTGAGTTAACTTACGATATTGGATTATGGAATACGCGTCAAGTTGGTGTTAGGTTTTGTTTCGGCATTTTAAGAAAAATAATAATTTGATTTTAAAAGCGGGCAGTTTTTTAGTCCGCTTTTTTATTATTCCTCAAGTAAATATTAACATCAAAGTTCCACAACAGTTTTTATACTTTTTACCGCTGCCGCATGGGCAGTATTCATTTCTACTCACTTAATAAAATCAATGAATGTTTTTATCCTACTTGATAATTTCCGGCTGCATGGAAACACCTTTGAAATATTCCTATCTTAGCTAAACTAAAATTTTACGAAATGATAGAAAACAACCTAATCAAAACACCTAAGCTTGATCAATTTATCGAAAAGATGGATGATCACATTTCCAGTTTTATTCAAACAAAGATAGAAGAAGAAAGATTTCTATTAATGTATCGAACCTTTAAAAATGAATTAAGAAAAAATATTCAACGAGGTAGATTTATTGATTCTGATTGGACAGAAGCTATTTGCTGTAGAATGGCAGAAATGTATTTTGAAGCGTTTGAACAATACGAAAGTGATCCGGAGAATACGCCGCAATCATGGAAAATTTGTTTCGATACATCAATTGCAAAACAAAATAATCTTATTACAAGACGCACTATTGGGAATGAATGCACATATAAATTATGATCTTCCAATTTGTGTCTATGATATCATGAATCAATTTAATGACTTGGCTCCGGGTGAAATACCAATCCCATTCGACAGAGGATTGAATAACATTTTACAAAAACGTTACTTCGACTTTTTGATGATCAATCAAATTGCATGGGAAAGTATTGAATTAATCCAAGATGTTCTTTGTGAAAGATTTTCAAAAGCAATCAGAATCTTAAATAAATTGTCATTTAACGTCAGCAAAAAATTAGTTGAACAAATTATTGTTGAATATCGCGATAAAGCTTGGGGAAATTCCATTATACTTCTTTCTACAAAGGATAGTGCAGAATTAAAGGAAGTAAAAACTTTTGTTGACCGCGTAGCAGTAAAAAACATTTTGCTTGTAAAGAATAAACTCTCTTTTAATCCAATTGTGTTAACTAATAATTTGCGAGGTAAAAGTCACTTCCAAATCCCGATTGAGAAAGATAAACTCGGAAGTGATTGTATTAACATATTAATACAGAAGTTAATAAATCAAAATACTTCCGATTTTGCTTATAGAACATTATTAGATTACGGCGAAGAGATTATCTCTTACATCGAACTCTTTATTAATTCAGAAAATATATTTCTCAGGAAAAAGATTATCTCTCTGCTCATTGAACTAGATTCAAAAATATCTAGAGATATTCTAAGTACACAAATTGGGAAAGAATACAATCCCGAATTAAAATTAGAAATTCTGAAACACTTAACCGAGTCCGCAATTAAAACCAACAGAAATTATAACACTTCCGCTCAAATAGAAGAATTGCTGAAGTCTCAGTTAAAAGAATATTTTAAATCCCATTTACTTTTAATGTACCTCAAAAACTTTGAACCAAAGCAATTATTTTCGGAGATGTTCAACAGATTTATTGACAGAGAGAAAAAGTTAATTAGCTATTCTTTAGCACTTATATTAAAGGACAAAGAATTTTTCAATAAAATAGAGAATAACGATTCAGTTGAATTCAAAAATCGAGACAATATTTTAAACAGATTTAATGATACCGGGACAAAAACACTTTTGGAATTCTTTACTGCTTCTCGCACCAAGTTGGACAAAGAATCATTGCATGAATTGCTAAAAATTAATAAGGAAGATTATTGGGAATTAATGAAAACCAAAGTTTCATCAAATAAAAACTATTTCCAGAACACTCTTCTACTTTGTGCAGCATCAGCATTTAAGACAAATAATAGTTTGGAATTTCTTTTTAATATGAATAATGAAGATAATTATAAAGATGCGGTTTATTGGAATGCGAAAAGATTACAAAACGATAAATCTCTCAATCAAAAATATTCTGAAGTTATTGAAAATATTTTAAATAATGAGGATACTAAAATGTTATCATCTATAGAAAAAGTTTTACATTTTAAAAATGTCAGTCTCTTTCAAGAAGTGCCGGCGGAATATCTTATTAACCTAGCAAGATCCTCCTCTGAAAAGCATTTTTCAGAAGGTGAATTGATCATAACTCAAGGATCTTATAATAATGATCTGATATTGATTATTGAAGGCATTGTTTCTGTCAATGATAAAGATGGTAATAAAATTTCTACTATTCGTAAAAATTCGGTAGTAGGTGAAATGTCACTGTTAACTGATTCGGTTGCCTCCGCTGATTGCATTGCAGAAAGCGAAGTAAAATCATTAGTGATACCACATAGCACCTTCAAAAATTACTTAATTCAATACACAGAAATCTCATACGGATTAATGAAAGTACTTGCACAAAAGTTAACTGAAACTAATAAGATGATTACAGAAAGTTTCGGATATTATATAAGATCTTGATGTTGGATCAGATTGATTAATACGTAATCACTTTTACTCCAATAAATATAAGAAGAATGAGTTTACTTTTAGCGAAGACAAAAGAGTAATAATAAACAACACAATAGATGAAAAACCGAGTACTGGTAAGAATGAAATTCTAAGACCGTTAATCATGCTCTCAATAATCTTTTTAGCAAAAAAATAATTTTCATACTTATAATATCTTGTCACATATTCATACAAAGCAGGTACAGTTGAAATTACAGATTTCCATTTTACTTTAAGCAACTTTCACTTGATTAATAACTCACTCACTTTAAGCAGAGAAGCGTAGACTAAGGAGTGCTAATAGCTAATATTAGAAGACACGTTTGAAGAAAAACCGAGTTTAAAAGTTAATTTCCCTTTAAAACAATAAAGCCCGATTATCAACTATAATCGAGCTTTTTGTGTGGGAGCAGAAGGATTCGAACCTACGACCCCCTGCTTGTAAGGCAGGTGCTCTAAACCAACTGAGCTATGCTCCCTCTGATATTCAAGTATTGTAAGAACTAATGATCATCATAACTGATCGAAATGCATTTACAAACAAACTTGTCCGCCTCTGGCGGGCTATGCTCCCTTAACTGCCAATCTTTCAAAAATCAGATTCTAATTATACTACTCTCGATCAAATTTATCAAATAAATTTTGATCAAATTTGAGAGATTTTTATTTCGCCGTGTTATTTAATTATCCAACTTCGGGTGAAGAACAACTCTATGAAGAATTGAGCGGACGACGGGACTCGAACCCGCGACTTTCAGCTTGGGAAGCTAACACTCTACCAACTGAGTTACGTCCGCTTATAACCAAATTTAATTACTTAGCAATTTTTAGTCAATCAATTTTATTAACTTGTTATTTCATTTTTCACTTTACTCAATGAATAAAAAAACAGAAACTTATACATCTTGGAATCACTGGACTGATTGTAATTATCAGTTTCTTCGCATGGAATACTTTTCTTGTTTACCCAATAAAACTATTTGTTGTTTTAGTTCATGAAATGAGCCATGGGCTTGTTGCCGTATTAACCGGCGGTAGTATTGTCGAAATCTCTCTTGATCAGCACCTAGGCGGTTTAACGACTACACAAGGCGGAAATAAATTTTTGACTGCCTCTGCCGGATACCTTGGTAGCATTTCGCTTGGTGCGCTCCTCTTTTATGCATCATTCGATAAAAAAGTAAGTGTTTGGTTTACAACCGGATTTGTAATTTTACTATTAATTTTTGCGGCTAATTTTATTGTGGGTACGATTGGTCATGTTGTTGCTGTTGGAGCAGCTGTACTTTTAGTTGTATCACCGAGATTCTTTAATAAACAAGTGAACGAAATTATTTTACAATCACTTGGTCTAATCAGCGCATTTTATGTTTTGATCGATATAAAGGAAGATTTGCTTTCTGGCACAAATTATCAAACCGATACATTAATTTTGGAAAGTATCACCGGTATTCCTTCGGTCTTCTTTGCTTTGGTTTGGTTGGTGATCTCCGTAGTTGTAATTTTCTTTTTAGTCAAAAAGTTGATTAATGCTAAATAGGTCCCGAGGTTGTTTTAGGATCAATAACTTTGCGTAGTATTATTAATCCTACAATAAAAAATGCACAAATAGATAGTATTGCAGCGGGTTGACTTTCGGTTAAAAAACTGATCAGCCCAAATACTAATGGACCAAGTATTGCCGAACTTTTCCCGAAGAAAGAATAAAAACCAAAAAATTCTGTCTTGCGCTCGGGAGGTGTAAGTTTGGACATCAAACTTCTGCTGGTCGATTGTGTAGCTCCCATCACACTACCTGCCAACAATCCAACAAAATAGAATGAATCTTTTTGAACATCTACTTTGCTAATATCAAATTTATCGGAAAGCGCGATAACCAGCTCAGAATTCTGTGAACTTGTAAAAAAAGCAACTAAGATGGTAAATACCCAAATGAATAATGAAAGAACAATTGATTTTTTTTGTCCTATCGAATCAGCCATAATTCCAAATACTACAGCACCCACTATTGCCGTCGTTTGTACAATGATAAAGAATGTAATCAATTCCATCATAGAGAATTTTAATGTAGTACTTGCATAATTACCTGAAAAATAAATTACTGTATTCACTCCTTCTATATAGAAAAAGTATGCTAACAAAAATGTCGCTAAATTTTTATAATTCTTTAGGTGAGTCAATGTATTAAGAACTCTACTAAAACCGATCTTGGCATATGATTCGGTACGGACAACATCTTTCCGGGAATCTTTTAAAAAGATAAATAATGGTATAGCAAAAATTAAAAAGAAAAGTGCGGAGACCGGGAAAGTCTCTTTTATCATTTCATTCTGAATGAATGGAAAAGCTATTGCAAGAGAAGCAAGCGAACCAATATAACCCATAGCAAAACCATATCCGCTAACTCTACCGTAATTTTTAGGAAGTGTTATTTCCGGTAGGAATGCATCATAGAAAACTAGACCGGCTTCGAATCCAATGTTTGCTAAAATAAATAGTGTCAGCGCCCAAAATATATGTCCCGTCCCTATAAAGTAAAGTAGAGCAGTTGAGAGCACACAAAGGATAGTGAAAAATAATAAGAATCGTTTTTTGCCTGCGGAATAATCTGCGATAGCGCCCAGAACAGGCGAGATCAGAGCAACAATAATCATTGAAGTAGAAGTTCCTATACTCCAATAAAGGTCACCGATCGGTTTTCCCGCTGCAACAGTTTCCTTAAAATATACGGCGAATAGAAATGTGACTACTACAATTGAATATGAAGTATTGGCTAAATCAAAAAGCGTCCAGACAAATATCTTAAATTTATTGTCATGAGTTTTTTCGGATTTTTTGATCAATCAATCCTCTTCCGGCTTTGTTAAGTTTACCTGTTTTTTTTAGATCGGTTAAAATCGCATCGAGAATACCGTTGATAAACTTTCCACTGTTGGATGTGCTGTAATCCTTAGCTATTTCTATAACTTCATTGATGGAAACTTTGGGAGGAATATCTGAGAAATAAAACAATTCTGCAATGCCAATTCGCAGCAAGATTCGATCAATAAGAGCAATTCTATCCATCTCCCAATTGTTAACTCGCTCAGCAATTTTATCATCGAGTTCTTTATAGTTAGCAAGTACAGAATTAACGAGTTTAGAACTAAATTCTTTATCGTTAGGATTTATTATATCTGCAAGTATTCCATCGATAAGATTTTGAAGACCTTCTCCGTTCATTTCATATGCGTATAAAATCTGTAGACTTTTTTCTCGTAAGTGTCTTCTTGTAGTCTTCTTTTCTGTCATTGTTTTTGTAGTTCAGTATTTGTTAGAACAAAATCTAAAACGAAATTAGTTAAATTGAAATCCTTGCAAAAATGTTAATAAAAAATTAATACCGCATAGTTTTTATGATTACTTAACAGTTAACTCACCCAATCTACCGGAATAGTTTGTATATCCGGAATAAATTTTCCTTATACCGCCAATTTGATTCAATCTTTCTTCTGCTAATTTATTTGAGGCATGATGTGTAGGAACATTCTGCTCTTTTGAGATTGCAAAGACTTTTTGCACAATATCATAAATACCTTCAGCTTGCTTCATAGCTCTATCTTGTCTATACCCTTCAAGTTCATTTGCAACATTAATTAAACCGCCGGCATTGATGACGTAGTCAGGTGCGTAAAGTATATTTTTATCAACTAAAGTTTGACCGTGTTTAGTCTCATCTTCAAGTTGATTGTTGGCACCTCCGGCAACGATTTCACACTTGAGTTTATTTAAAGTTGTGTCGTTAAGAATTCCACCAAGAGCATTGGGTGAAAATATTTCTGCATCTGTCTCGTAAATTTCATCAGGTTTTACGATGTGAGCTTTTACAGTCTCTAGTACGCGTTTAACTTTATCATCAACGATATCGGTAATGTAAAGTTCAGCGCCTTCACTATATAGATGCTCACATAAATATCTCGCAACTTGTCCAGCTCCTTGAATAGCAATTTTTCTTCCGCGCAGCGAGTCATTTCCCCATTTTTCTTTTGCACACGCTTTCATACCTGACGTAAACACCATAAGCTGTAACCGGCGAAGGATCACCCGATCCACCGAGCGCTTTTGAAATACCTGTAACGTATTTAGTCTCCATCCTTACAAATTCCATATCCTTTACATTTGTTCCAACATCCTCAGCGGTGATATATCTGCCGGATAAACCATCAACAAATTTTCCGAATGTTCTGAAAAGAAGTTCATTTTTTTGTGTGCTGGAATCACCGATAATTACCGCTTTACCCCCTCCGAGGTTTAAACCTCTACGGCAGCTTTATAAGTCATACCTCTTGATAAGCGTAATACATCGTTTAATGCTTGATCTGAATTGTCATAATTCCACATACGAGTGCCCCCGAGTGAGGGTCCTAAAGTAGTGTCGTGAATTGCAATAATTGCTTTTAACCCTGATTCGGGATTTGCACAATAAACTACCTGTTCGTGTTCATTACTGTTCATCATTTCAAAGATTTCCATTGCTAACTCCTAAAGTTTTTACCTTAAATTCCAAATAGCCAAAATAGTACTAGAGCAATACTTTCTCTTGCTCGGTAATATAATAATTTATCGAGACTTAATTTATAGTCGGAAGCTAAACCGTTAAGTTCTAGATTGAAGAATTTACTCATTTCCAATGCACGAGGTAAATGAAAATCATCGGAAATAATAACAATGCTCTGTTTCATCAAACTATTATTAAAATATTTCTCTCTAATAAATTCAATTTGTTGGGATGTAGTTGAGGTCTCTTCTTCGATTGCAATATATGCACCGGTTAATCCGAGTGATTTCAAATAATTTTTTGCGGCTTGAGCTTCAGATAATTCACCCGGTGCGTTGCCTCCGGTTAATTGAATATTTCTTACTTTGCCTTTCATAGCAACATTATAAACCTTTTTTATTCGTCCTTCAAAAATTGTGCTTGGTTTATTATTGCTCCAGACTGCTGCTCCCAGCACAACCGCATTGTCATATCTCGGTAGCGTTTTATAATCTTTATTATGATAATCTTGAGAAGAAATAAAATAATAAGCGAACCCAAGTGTTAATCCAATTGCTAAAAAGGAACCGCTCATTGCTTTTATTGATCCCGAACTTTGCCGCCCAAGTAAAATACCCAGATATACGCCAACATGTAATAATGCAAAGATAGATTGACAAGAAAAATTATGGCAAGATAAACGCGTCTTGAAGGTAATCCTAAAATGTAACTATTTAAGGGCTCGTAATTAGCTGTAACTAAAACATAACCAATAAAGTATGATGAGATTGTCAAAATTAAAATTGTAGTGAAAACTGAAAATTCTCTTACCTCATATCCCCTATTGAAAACATAGAGGATGATAGCACCAAGTAAAATTAGAAGTGAAAGCAGAATATTAAAAATATTGCCCAAATAGAAAAAGTTTATTTCAGAAAGCGGAATCTCATAAATGGAATACTTAAAATAAAATTGACCTAAAAGATTTACTAAAAGTAAACTAAGTACAAATAAGAAACGCGCTATGTTGCCGGAACTGCCCAATCTCAACTCTTAATTTAAGGATACACCGCTATATTTATATGATCGTTATTTTTGATAATCTTTGCATTAACATTAAATACCGAGGCAATATTCGCTTCGGTAAGCACCAATGACTTATGGTCATCTAAAAATATTTCGCCGTTCTGCATTAGAATTGTTCGAGAACCATAATAAGCCTGCTAAGTTTAAATCGTGAGATACAACTATTATCGTAACACGGTTCTCAATATTTAGTTTTTTCAGCAATTCAAATATTGAGATTTGGTGCTCTAAATCCAAATGTGCATTTGGTTCGTCTAAAAGAATCAACTCCGGTTCCTGAACAAGCGCTCTTGCTATAAAAGCTCTCTGTGCCTCACCTCCCGAAATTGAATTAATACTTTTATTTCTAAGATGATAAATACCAACTTCTTTCAGCGCGTCATTTACAGTTTGAATATCGGTTTGTTTTTCAAACCCAAGCGAATTAAGATAAGGCGTTCTTCCCATCATAACAATTTCAAAAACAGAAAATGGAAAAACCGAATAATATCTTTGTGGAACGAATGAAATTTTTTGCGCCAACCCCCTCTTTGAGTATTGAGAATATGGCTTATCTTGAAAAACAATCTCGCCGGTTCTTGGGTTAAGATTGCCGAGTATCAAACCGAGTAAAGTAGATTTCCCGGATCCATTTGGTCCCAATATGGTAATAAACTCCCCGCTTTGAACAGACAAATTCAGGTTTTCAATAGCAAATCCATCACCGTCATCGTATTGAAATGATATGTCATTGATTAATAGCATTAGCACAAAATTCAATTTGATTGGAAAAATACAAACTATTTTTCACCTCAAAGATACTTAAAAGCAAAATTAGAAATTAGATTTTCGAAAGAAATTCACTTTTAGATTCGCATATTTTTTTTGGTGGCAAAAGTCCATAAGCGGAATATTTAATAATTCCCAAAAGAAAAATGATTTTTTTATTAAACAGAAAAAAATAATGACAATATCGGTTATTAATTAATCCCCCTTGTGACCTCCGTGCCTGTCCGCCGAAGTCCGTTAGCTAACAAACGAAGGAAGGCCTTCCCAGTGAACATTGTGGTAAAGCGTTTTAACTACAAGGAACACCAAATTTTCATTACGGGCACAAAGAAATCAACATGAAGATATATCATTCAATAATATGTTTGTTTACTTTTGCCTCCTAATAATCTACAGATCCTTTGTTTCATTAATCACGCATAACAATTTCACAAAGTATGATACAAATATCTGAGAAAATTAATTTTTCCGGTTACAATTTATTTTGGCGGGTAAAAAAAAGGCGTCTCGAAAGACGCCCTTAAACTTTTATTGAAGTTTGAAAACAACCGGAATAGAGACCTGAACTTTAACAGGTTTTCCTCTTTGTTTACCGGGGGTAAATTTTGTGGCATGAACGGCCTCCATAGCCGCCTCATCACAACCGGCACCTATTCCTTTCAATAGCTCAACTTTAACAACGTTACCGTTTTCATCAACGTAAGCTTTAACAAAAACTCTTCCTTGAACACCAGCTCGTTTAGCAATTTCGGGATAAACAATTTTTTTTTGAATTGCCTGTAAACCACCAATTGGCTGGGGTTGCTGTTCAACAGCAACAAAGAATACCGGATCTTCTTCTTCCTCTTCTTCTTCAGCCGGAGGTGGTGGTGCGGCAACTTCGGCATCTTCAACTAACTCCGTTTCACTAATTTCTATATCTTCTAAAACTTCATCCGAAGGTGCTTCAATAGGAATTGGAGGTTTAGGAGGAGGTGGTGGTGCAGTTTCTTGTTTAGTGGCTTCAACATCTTCCACCTGTACCAGTTCCTGCGGTCCTTCTAATACTAACTCTTCCTTTTCGAATTCAGGAAAGAATTGAAACGCAATTATCAAAATTGCCAGAGCAATGATTAAACTTATTTCGAAGTATCGTTTATACTTTCGTTTTAAGTCTACCTTTGGGTTTTTCTTTAATGCCACTTGTTCCTCCAAATTTCAAATTAATCGAGATTAACTTAAAAAAAGCCACCTTCTTTGTCAATAAAGCACTCATTAATTTTACATATCTTTTTGTAAATCGGTTCCATTTTCAGGTGAATATATTGATAAGAACCATTTTACAAGCCCTAGCCCCAAAATAATTCCAATAAAATTTGCCAGCCAGTCCCAAATTCCCGCAACTCTGCCCGGAATAAAGAGTTGATGCAACTCATCAATTGTTGAGTAAAATAACAGTATATAAAAACTTATTTTGATAAAATTTCTGCGGACTTTTAACGATTTTTCTTGAAGCCGTAATGTTAAGGTAAAAAAGAATGATAAAACAAAATATGCAAGAAAGTGTTTTGCTTTATCATTTAGTTGAAATTCTGGAACCGTTTTGCTCGGCAAACTTGTAAGTATCAAGATACTTATCCAGTGAATTACGAGAGGAACGTAAACGAGAAAAACTTTATTATCATAAATAATTTTTAGTAATCGAGTCATCAATAAACTTAATCGTTTTAGGAATATTTTTCATTAGTGAATTAGCGGTTATACCATGTTCGGTCATGCTTTCCAAAAGGAGATCAGCAGCTAAACTATGTATATATACTGCGCTAAGAACTGAGTTTTCATTTTCTCCGGATTGCGCAACAAAAGAAGCAATTAAACCACATAATACATCTCCGGTTCCAAAAGAAGCCATGCCGGAATTACCGGTTGTATTTATTAATGCTTCTCCATTTGGCGTGAATACTATTGTAGGTGCTCCCTTTAAGACTAAGTAAGAACCGGTATCTTTTACAAACTTTTTACCGAAAGAAAGTATATCTTTTTTTAATTCCGCGGAAGAAATTCCAAGCAGTGAAGCAAACTCGCCGTGATGAGGTGTCAAAATGGTATTGTTGAGATTCAAATTTTTATATTTATTGTTCCTTAATGCAAAAATTCCGTCAGCGTCAATAACAAAATTTTTCTTTCCGGAATACTTGAGTATATCCACAACAGCTTTTTGTGTTTCCGCATCTCTTCCTAAACCGGGTCCTATTGCAATTACATCTGCCCAATCAACCAATTCTTGAAGTTCTTTAACATTGGATACTTTGAGAAACTCGTCACCACCATCTTCATAAGGGTCAACAATTGCCGATTCTAGTAAACTTTGAGCTACTCCCTTAATTGAGGTTGGAAATGCCAGTATGGAAGCTCCGGCGCCACCATAGAGCACACTATTAGCGGTGAGTGAAGCAGCGCCCGGTAATTTACCCGATCCTGCTATTGTTAATACTTTGCCGGAAGAATATTTATGTGAATCGATTTGCTTTAATGGTATACCTAAAAATGCGTCTTCAGGTTCAATTAAATATTCACCGACCGCAAGACTGTCAAAATATTCCGAACCAATTCCGATATATCCTTTTTTTACTTCACCTGAGTATTTATAACCATCGTTATAGAACAAACCATTTTTCAACTCGGCTAAAGTCACTGTTAAATCAGCATCAAAGACCACATCACCGGTTCCCTTTTCTAAATCGAGTCCGGTTGGTGAATCAACACTGATTCTAATTCCGGCAAATTTATTTACCATATTTACTATTTTTCTGTATGGTTCTTTTAGGTCTCCTTTTGCGCCGGTTCCTAAGAGCGCATCAAAAATGACCGCGCAATTTTTAATTTTGCCGATGTCTCTTATATTTTTAAAAACTGTAAGGTTCACTAATGAATTTTTACGTTTGAGTTTTCTCAATATTTCGTAATTAGTTTTAGCATCGCCGGAAAGTTCTTTTGGTTCTCCTACTAAAATTACGCTTACCATGTAACCATCATTTATGAAATGCCGAGCTAAGGCAAAACCGTCACCTCCGTTATTCCCCTTACCGCAAAGTATTGCAATTTCATTTTCGTTTGTTAGTTCCGGGAAGGTACTTTGGAATATAGAGTAAATTGACCGGGAAGCATTTTCCATCAAAGCAATGCTCGGTATGCTTAATTGATTGATCGCATATTTGTCTGCTTCTCTAACTTGTGCAGTGGAATATAAAGGTATCATTTGATTTACCTATTTTTATTTACTCCAAAAATAAGCAATACTTGAAGGAATTGAAATTAGGATATTAGTATGAAAGGACTGTTGCTATAATGTTTAAAGGAGTATCCGGTAGAATACCGAAAACCAAAACTAATAATCCGGAAATCACAACCGCCAAAGTACCGGTAAAATTGCTCCTAACCAAGAATTCGGTGCTGCTATCCTTAAAGAACATGTACACAACAACTCTGAGATAGAAATAAACACTTATTACACTCGAGACAACACCAACAATTGCCAACCAAACAAGGTCAGCTTTTATTGCGGCAATAAATACATAATACTTACCGAAAAAACCGGCCATCGGCGGAATACCCGCAAGTGCGAACATAAACAATGCCATGAAGCCTGCGAGAATCGGACTCTTGCCACTTAATCCCGCATATGAATCTATAGAGGTTTGTGAATCGTTCTCTCCTTCTACCATTGCAATCACTCCAAATGCGCCCAAGTTCATAAATGCATAGGCGGTTAAATAGAAAACTATACCGGCTACACTATCCAGATTTCCTGCTGCTAAACCGATTGCCATATAACCAGCATGTGATATTGAAGAGTACGCAAGCATTCTTTTGAGATTATCTTGCGCAATTGCTACAATCGATCCATATAGCATTGAAAGTGTTGCAACTACCGCAAATAAAGTTTCAAAATTATTAGTGATATTCTGAGTAAAAATAGCTGAGAGAATAACGATCAAAACACTGAAAGCTGCAGCTTTTCCTGTTGTGGACATCAACCCGGTAATTGGAGTTGCAGCACCTTGATAAACATCCGGTACCCACATATGAAATGGAAAAGCAGCAATCTTAAATAAAAATCCGATTAAGAAAAGTGTAAAACCGACAATAAAAAGTATATCGGTTGCAAGATATTCAAAAGCAAAAATAATTTGATCTATACTTGTTGTTTTAGCAGTACCGTAAATTAATGCTGTCCCGAATACAATAAATCCGGTTGCAAATGCACCGAGTAAAAAATACTTTAAAGCAGCTTCATTATTAGATGGCTTTTTTCTATTTAGACCGGCTAATACATAAAAACAAATTGACATTAATTCCAAACCTAAGAACACCATGAACAGGTCCCTTGCCCCGGCCATCAGCATCATTCCGAGCACGGATGACTGAACTAAAATATAGAATTCACCAAAGTAAACACCATGCTTTTTAATGTAATCAACCGCATTCAATACCATTATTGAAGCGCCGATTGTAAAGATGAAATTGAAAATGGCTGCAATTCCACCTACCGCAAACATACCGCCAAATAAAACTTGATTATCATAAACATTTATAATTGAGTATGCACCAGCAAACAGATAAATTACAATTGAGAACCAAGGTAATATCTGTTCACTTTTCTTCGAGAAAATCTCAATTAAAATTGATACAATTATACCTACGCCTATAACAACGTGCGGTAACATCTGGAATATTTCGGTATTAGCTGCCATAATTATTCTACAAAAATTTGATCTTCTCTAACTCTTAATTTCTAATTTGTGATTTGGTAGAACATTATCTTATCGCAATATGACAATCGAAATTAAAAATATCATCTCCCTTTTCAACAATGATCATTTTAACTAATTCATATTTTTTACAACCTCCTCCAGGAAGGATAATTGTAAAAATAGATTTCTGTATAACTATCGTGAAAATATATTCTGCACTTCATTATTTGAACTGAAATCCGTTATAAGTTCTTTTTCAATTGCAACTTTAAGAACATCAACTGGGAACGGCAAAAGTAATCGACTCCCGTAATGAAGACCATGTTTTCCTGATTTCAAAGCATCTTGTAATTTTGACATCTTAACCCTGCCCGTAATATAAGACTAACCAAATAATAAAAAATATTGGCAGCAAAATAGGAAGAGAATATTTAATCATATAACCAAAAAAGCTAGGCATATTAATACCAGCTTTTTCGCTTATTGATTTAACCATAAAATTCAGGAGCATTACCGATGTAACTCATAGCTCCAAAAAATACCGCTGCAATCGATATTGCTTGCAAATATATTGGATGCGTGTGTTCAAAATTTAAAACTTCAGCTTTTCATATTAACGTCCAACCCAAATTTACCCATCTCCGCACTAAGAAAATTTAGATACGTAGGAGCATTGTCCAAAAAAGCAGAGAGCCACCGGTTGACCAATAAAATAAACCGGCATTTAGCTCTTCACCGTATTGATGAGCTTCGATTAGCAATTAACTGCAACGCAGGGATCATTGTTGCAAACAAACCCGCAAACAAATATGCAACTTCGCGAATAGGTTCAAAATCAAACTCGTTTGCACGAAGCGCTTCTTCATCTGCATAACGATACGAAAAATAAACTACACTGAACATTATAATCTCTCTAATACCGAATGGTAATGGATGAAGACTCAGGCACCCAAGAAACAATGTTCGGATCTAAAAATACCGAAAGAATAACTAATAACTAGAAAATCCAATATCTTTAAATCCTTTAAATTCAAATTTTCCCGAGTATTCTTTTTCTGGTGAGCTTCACCTAAATTATTACGAGAATCAATATAGTAGAATATTGCCATCAACACTAACAAAGTAGGGAGCCAAACATACCAAACATGACCGATCACCCAGAAGAACTCTACACCGCGTAAAAATCCCAAAAATAATGGTGGATCACCAATTGGAGTTAAAGCACCGCCAATATTACTTACAGAAAAAATAAAGAACACAATATGATACGGTTTGATTCTATCTTTGTTAATTTTTATAAACGGTCTGATCAGCAACATTGATGCACCGGTTGTTCCGATAACATTAGCGATCAAACTGCCAAAGAGCAAAAGAGCTATATTCAACTTCGGAGTTGCTTTTCGATCTACCTTTATCATTATACCGCCTGAAGCAACAAACAGCGACGCGAGCAATGCAATGAACGAGAGATATTCTTCTAATGTATGCATTAAGCTTTTTGTATCATGCAAAACAGTTAGATAAAATGTCACTGTTATCAGCCCCATAAAAACTGCAATTTTTGGATAGTTCTTTTCCCAGAAATGATGGTATAATAATGGACCGGTAGCAATCATCAACAGTAGTGCAACAAACGGAAAAACCATATACCAGTAATTTAAAATTTCGGTATCTCCCGATGAAGCAAATAGTGTATTATTAACAATTAAGTAAAAGAACAATATGTAGGATATTTTTTTGAGCATTAAGGAAGATTAATTTAGAAAATTAAACGTGTGGTTCTTCACATGATTTAAAATCGCCTCTACCGGTGCTTCGCTCAAATCTAAAAATGTAGTCGGATAAATTCCTATCCAAACTATAAAAATAAAAATCGGAATTAGAACAATAATTTCTCTTGCCGTTAAATCAGTTAACTGAGAGCGTAATTTGTCATTAGTTACTTTCCCAAATACAACCCGTTGATACATCCAAAGTAAATAAACAGCAGCAAAAATTACTCCGGTTGAACCAAAGATCACATACCACCAGCTATCAAGTACTTGTGATTGGAACGCACCAAGTAAAATTAAAAATTCACCTACAAAACCATTTAATCCGGGCAAACCAATAGAGGAAAGTGATGCAACCATTAATGCAACTGCGTAAAGTGGAACCAGTTTTGCAATGCCGCCATAAAAAGCGATTTCCCTATTGTGAGTTCTTTCATAAATTATTCCTACCAAAAGAAATAAAGCGCCTGTTGATAACCCATGATTAACCATTTGAATTACCGCGCCTTGAACAGATTCAAAAGTAAGAGCAAAAATTCCCAATACAACAAAACCTAAGTGAGAAACTGAGGAATACGCCACAAGTTTTTTCATATCGGTCTGCACCATTGCTACAAGAGCACCATAAATTATTCCTATAACTGCAAGCACGGATATAAATGGCGCAAACTCAACTGTTGCTTGAGGAAATAACGGCAAGTTAAAACGGATCAATCCGTAAGTACCCATTTTCAATAACACTCCGGCAAGAATAACCGAACCGGCAGTTGGAGCTTGAACGTGAGCATCCGGCAGCCAAGTATGTAAGGGGAACAGCGGAACTTTAATTGCAAAACTTATGAAGAATGCTAGGAACAACCATTTTTGAATATCATATCCAATTTGAGGTGCAGCTGCAATTAAAGCCGGCAGACTTGTTGTAAAGCCGCCTGTTGAATCCGAGACAGTGACAGCAAGCCAAATAATAGCAACCAGCATCAGCAAACCACCGAACATTGTAAAAATAAAAAACTTTATTGATGCATAAATCCTCTGCTCGCCTCCCCAAATACCAATTATAAAATACATCGGTATTAACATCGCTTCCCAGAAAATATAAAACAAGAAGAGGTCTAACGACATAAACACACCAAGCATACCCGCTTCAAGTATCAGCATCATGAAGGTGAACATCTTTACTTTCTTCTCGATCGCCTTCCAGCTTGAGAGTAATGTTAAGGGAGTTATGAACGTTGTTAGTAATATCAGCAGCACAGAAATACCGTCTGCACCAACGTGGTAACTAATGTTAAGACTTTCAATCCATACTATTTGATGAACAAATTGGAAATCCGGATTAAGGTAGTCGAATCTCAAATATGGGATGAGTGATATTATGAAAGTAAATATGGTCATCACCAAGCCGAAAATTCTTATTGTCCGGGCTTGTGATTCTTTCATAAATAAAATAATCAGCGCCCCAACAATTGGGGTGAACAACAGATATGTTAATATTTGAGAATTTTCCATCGTCTTATAAACTTAATATTATCCAGAAAAGAGCAATTGCTATTCCACCCATCATAACCAATGCGTAAAATTGTGCAACACCGGTTTGCATCTTTTTAATTATGCCGGAAATTTCATCAACAATTCTTGCGAGTGCATTCACCAAACCATCTATAATTTTATTATCAGCAATTTTCCATAATATCTTTTCGGAAGATTTCTGGATTGGTTGAATTACTGCTGCTTCATAAATTTCATCAACGTAATATTTATTCCAAAGTAATGTGTAGATTCCTCTAAACTTAGCGGCAACTTTTTCTGCGATCTCTCTTTTCTGTGTGTAAATTTTAAAAGCGGCAAAAATACCGCCAAGAACAGCAATAACAGAGATGGTCATCAATAACAACTCTTCGGTATGAGAGTGAGCTCCGTATTGAGCTAGTTTTAATTCTGCATCATGAAATATTGGAGCTAACCAATTATGAAATTGATTTCCGTGTTCACCGGAGAAAACTTCTGGAATTCCTATCCAGCCGCCTATTACTGAAAGTACGGCTAAAATGATTAGCGGAATTGTCATAACTTTCGGAGATTCATGCGGATGATATTTATCTTTACTGAACCTCTCCTCACCGAAGAATGTAAGTGAAACCAATCTAAACATATAAAAGGCAGTAAGCACAGCAGTTAAGGCACCGAGTAACCAATAAACAAAATTACCGTTTGCGTAAGAGAACCAAAGAATTTCATCCTTGCTGAAAAATCCGGAAAGCCCCGGGAAACCCGAGATTGCAAATGCCGCTATAATGAAAGTAAAAAATGTAACCGGCATATATTTCTTTAAACCGCCGTAATTAGTGATATCTTGTTGATGATGCATTGCATGAATCACTGAACCGGCTCCGAGAAATAGAAGCGCCTTGAAAAAAGCGTGAGTCATTACGTGAAAAATTGCAGCTCCAAATGCACCCACACCAGCTGCGAGGAACATATAACCCAATTGACTAACGGTTGAGTATGCCAATACTTTTTTGATATCATTTTGAACTAGTCCGATTGTTGCGGCGAAGACAGCGGTTAATAATCCTATCACTGCAACAACAGTCATAATTGCCGGAGCAGAAGCAAAAATTATTGAAGCTCTTGCAACCATATAAACACCGGCGGTTACCATTGTAGCAGCATGTATTAATGCCGAAACGGGAGTTGGGCCTGCCATTGCATCCGGCAGCCAGACGAATAAAGGTATTTGAGCTGATTTACCGGTTGCACCAATAAATAAAAATAATGCAATAAACCCAAACGTAACTTCAGCGCCGGTTAAATATTTTGCTTGAGAAAAAACTTCTAAGAAATTTAAGCTGTCGAATGTTTGGTAGATGAGAAACATTCCGAGTAAAAATCCGAAATCACCAATTCGGTTAACAATAAATGCTTTTTTAGCTGCCTGCGGAACTGTTCCCTTTTCAAATTTTTGATCATAGAAAAATCCGATAAGCAGATAGGAACATAAACCAACACCTTCCCAACCAAGAAATAGAACTAAGAAATTATCACCAAGAACCAAGTTCATCATTGCGAAGATGAACAGGTTCATATATGCGAAAAATCTAAAGTAACCTTTATCACCATGCATATAACCAATGGAATAAACGTGAATTAAAAATCCAACACCGGTTACAACGAGCGACATTGTAAGTGAAAGCTGATCGACCAGATAAGCAAAACTAATTTCAAGTGAGCCGACACTCATCCAAGTAAAAAGTTCAACGACATTTGTCCGTTGATCTACAGGGAGATTGAGTGTCTCAAAAAATGCAAGAACGGTGATCAAGAAAGGAATACCTACGGCTGCACTTCCAATCGTGCCTATAACTTTTTCATTACCGATTTTCTTTCCGAAAAATCCGTTTATCAAAAATCCCAATAAAGGGAACAATATGGTCAAATAAATTAGATCTATCATCCTACCACTTGAAGATGTTTATCTCATCAATATTTACTGTTTGTTTATTTCTGAAGATAGCAATAATAATTGCCAAACCAACTGCGGCTTCGGCTGCGGCTACGGTCATAACAAAAAATACGAAAACTTGTCCGGCCGGATCGCCTAAGTATGATGAAAAAGTAATTAATGCAAGGTTGGCCGAATTTAACATCAACTCGACACACATAAAAACAACAATTGCGTTTCGTCTTATCAGAACTCCGGCTACTCCAACAGAGAACATGAATGCACTGATAAGAAGATATAATTCCATCGGAATTGAACTCATAAAGCTCTACTCAAAATTTTTCTTTGCTAAAATTAAAGCTCCTATTGTTGCCGCTAACAATAAAAATCCAGCAGCTAAAAACGGAAGGACATAAGTCGTATATAATTCGGTTCCTATAGTTTCAATTAAACCGGCATCAATACTTTTCTGTACCTCAATCGGTAATCCTTCGGATGGAGCTGAATAAAAAATTAAATAAACAATTTGAATAAAGACTAACGCAGCAATAACAATTCCCATTGCTTTAAGGCGGCGTTTTTCTTTTAAAATAGAAGGTTCACTTTCAATGTTGAGAAGCATTAAAACGAAAAGGAAAAGTACCATAATAGCGCCGGCGTAAACAATCACTTGTACGACTGCGATGAATTGAGCATTTAACAAAAGATATAATCCGGCCAAAGCAAAAAAGTTCAGCACTAAAAATATAGCGCTCATCACCGGATTTGGACGCGTGATCATCGCGACTGAGGAAACAACCGCAACTAATCCTAACACTCCGAATAAAATGTACTCTAAAATCATAATTAAGGTGTATTCCTGTAAATCATTCTTGGGAACGGAATCGCTTCTCTTAAGTGGTCAATACCGCAAATCCAGCTTACGGTTCTTTCAAGTCCTAAACCGAAACCGGAGTGAGGGACAGATCCGTATCTTCTTAAATCCAAATACCATTCAAAATATTCTTGCGGTAATTTGTGCTCTTTAATTCTTTTCAACAATTCATCTAAATCGTCTTCACGTTGGCTTCCGCCGATAATTTCTCCGTAACCTTCCGGTGCAATTACGTCAACAGCTAGTGCAACTTTCGGATCTTCGGGATCGCGTTTCATATAAAATGCTTTTACATCTGCCGGATAACGGTGGATCATTACCGGTCTATCAAATTCTTCAGAAATGACTGTTTCATCTGCCCCGCCAAAATCATTGCCCCATTCAAAATCGTAATCTTTCTTTTTCAAAATTTCTACTGCTTCGGTATACGATACTCTTGGGAAAGGTCTTTTAACTTTTTCGAGATTTGTCGTATCTCTTTCCAGAATTTCTAATTCTTCCTTTCTTTCAGTGAGAACGGTTTGCACAACATATTCAATAAATTCTTCGGCTAAATCCATATCGTCATTCAAATCGAAGAAAGCCATCTCCGGTTCAACCATCCAAAACTCGGTTAGGTGTCGGCGAGTTTTTGATTTTTCTGCTCTAAAAGTTGGACCGAATGTATAAACTTTTCCGTGAGCCAATGCTCCCGCTTCAGCATACAATTGTCCCGATTGAGTTAAATATGCTTTACCGAGATCAAAATATGGTGTTTCAAAAAGCGTAGAGGTTCCTTCAACCGCATTCGGTGTAATTATAGGTGGATCAAAAAGGGTGAACCCGCGCTCGTCAAAAAAGTCGCGTATAGCTTTCACAACTCTGTGTCGAATTCTCAAAATAGCCCACTGCTTTCTGGAACGAAGCCACAAGTGGCGGTTGTCCATCAAGAATTCAACGCCATGTTCTTTCGGGGTTATCGGATATTCATTTGCAATTGAAATGACTTTGAGGTCAGTTACATCAATTTCATGTCCGCCGATCTGACGGTCATCTTTTTTTACAGTGCCGGTAATTTGAAATGATGATTCTTGCGTAAGTTTGCCGGCGTTCTCAAAAATTTCCTCTGAGACATTGCCTTTAAAGACAACACACTGGACAATTCCCGTGCCGTCTCTTAGCATTAAAAACTGAATTTTTCCGCTTGATCTCTTATTATAAAGCCACCCTTTTAATGTAACTTCTTCACCAACGTGTTCTGCTAAATTTTTGATATAATCCATAGAAAAATGTCTTAAAATTACTTGATTAATAATTTTCAAATATAAAGACGCATGTGTATAAAAGCAAAGAATTTCTCTTTTGGATAATACTGTTGTACTTTCAAAAGAAGAGTTTTTGTCAAATTAGATAGACAACAATACTGTTGCCGTTAATCGTAAAATAAAATAGAATTGGTTATAAACCTAAGAAGAATAAGTAGAAAATGTAGTGATAAATAGTCTCAGCTAAATACATTTGGATTCTCTATACTACCTTTTCTTCCCGATCAAAATAATTTGTTTTGATTATTAACTTCTTATCAAAAACATCTTCGAATAGTTCTCTTCTTCTTTCCAAATTCCATAACTCAATGTCAACTGAATTTGAGTTTGTATTGAGAGTGAGATGGACTTCATTTCCGGAAAATTTTGCGGAGAGATAATTTATTTTTTGTGAATGCGATCTATCTAAGGCATCAGCAAGTCTTAAAATGGAAGCAAGCTTATTTACAATCTTTTTACTCCCATCAGAGAGTTTCACATATTCTTCGTGCTTCTCTTTTGGGTGGCTCTTACGGTGATAACGTGCAACGTTAGCAATTATATTTATTTCGTTTTCGTTAAATCCCATCAACTCGCTGTTGCGTATTATGTAATTACTATGCTTGTGGTGCTGATTGTGTGAAATATGATGCCCGATATCATGTAGGATAGATGCAGCAATTAAATATTCGCGCGTGTAATTTTCTAATTTGTGTAAACCAATTAGATCGTCATATAGTTTTGTAGCAAGGTTCGTAACATGGAATGAATGTTCGCTGTCAAAGTAACAAGTTTTTGCAAGCTGCAAAACCGACTCATACCGAATATCACTTAAACGTGGTTTATGTTGTTCGAGATTTAAATTTTGCAGAGTATCGATGACGATTCCTTCCCTAAGTGCATATTCGGAGATTGTCAATTTTTCTACACCCAATTGTTCGAATGCGGTTTGCAGAATGATAATTCCGGCTGGAAAAATATCAGCCCGTTTAGAATCCATACCGGGTATTTTCTTTCTTTCCTCAACTGTTTTTGCATTCAGAATTTTATCCGCTGTTTTATCTAATTCTTCTTTAGTGAATTCAAAATTATTAAGTATTCTATTTGGAGTAATTTTTCGTTTTGAAAGCTCTGCAATTATGTTTCCGGTTGATTGTATTGTTCCGGATGATCCGACACAGACTTCAAATCCATATTTCTTCATGTAATTCATAACATGAAAGAGTTCGCCCGCTACCCACTCTTTACATTTGTTGATATCGGATTTTGTCAGCTTATCTTTTGTGAAATATTTTTGCGTTAATCTTACGGCGCCAATTTTCATCGAACGAGAAAATTCTATCTTACCGTTAACTCCCAAAACAAACTCGGTACTTCCTCCGCCGATATCTATACACAAAGTTCTTTTTTCATAAATGGGTACTGCTCTTAAAATCCCGAGATAAATTAACCGTGCTTCTTCTTGACCGGAAATTATTTCAACTTGTATACCGGTTTCATCTGAAACTTTCTTAACGAATATATCTTTATTTTTTGCTTCCCGCACAGCACTTGTCGCAACGGCTCTTATTTTTGCCTGATGTGATTTTGCAATTTCTTTGAATCTCTTTAATGCAGTGATAGTTCTATTAATTGCATCTTCGTTCAAACTTTTGATGTCACTCGAGTATCCTTCACCAAGTCTAATAACTTCCTTTTCGCGATCGATAATTTCAAAATTTCCGTGTTCTAATATTTTTACTACAATCAAGTGAACCGAGTTAGTACCTATATCAACAGCCGCAAAGTTTTTATTTGTAAACATTTTTTAATCTCTTTTATTTTTATCGCCAAGAATCATTTCGCACAATTCATAAACATCGCTAACGGTTACATCATCAATTAAATCCGATTTACGCAAAAAGTATTTGTTTGGTCCGAGAGGCGCCCAATTAAACGGGTTGGTTGGACCAAAGATTGATATTTGAGGAGTTTCGGTAGTGCCGGCAACATGCATTACTCCGGTATCATTTGTGACAAATAAATCTGACTGTGAAATTAGGGCAGCGACTTCCGGTATTGGTCTATTAAGAAAAAAGCTTATCATCTAAGTCTAAATTTTGCTTCAGATAATTTAATTCATTTGAATCGCTGTTGCTGCCGGTTACATAAAATTGTGCGTTGTAATCTTCGTTTAATTTTTGAAGTAATCTAATATACTTATCCAACGACCACCGGTTTTGAGGTTTGCCGGCACCGACATGAATTCCGATTAAGCTTAGTATCAGGTTTTCGTCCAATCATATCTAAAAATCTGACGACTTTCTCTAAATCATTTTCATCATAAGAAATACTTGAACGATAATTTTTAGTTGATATTCCCACCGGTCTTAAGACTTCTAAACCGAAATCCGAAATGTGTGTGTCGGGGAACCTTCTCCAATTTAAATCAACTCGTTTATGAAAGAGTGTTGCTAGTAAATTCTTCCTACCGTCTAATGAATTAGGGCCAACACGGTAATCTGCTTTTGCAAACCTGCCAAGCAAGCAGCTTGTTTTGGAAATTGAAACTGTTGCAGGAACAACTACCAGGTCATAATTTTTCTTTAACACTCTTATTAGCCCAAACCAGAAGTTTGGAAAGAAGAATCTTCTCTGATTATAGATGAAGGTTTTATCTATGAATTCATTTTTTGTGAGGGCATAATAGTTTTGCGGACTAACAATTACGGTCAACTCGCAATCGGGATAGGTTTCTTTCACTGCTCTAAAAAGAGAAACGCTTGCAAGCATATCACCAAACTGGTTGTGCTGTCTAACTATTAAAATTCTATTCGGATTTTTTAACTCGTGGTTTGGCTTCTCTTCAACGGCGAAGAATTTTAGGATGAGCTTTATTAAAAGGTTTGAAGAGTTTTTTTTATGCAACATTAATCTTGAGATTTTTCTTTTTCATTATCCTTAATTTCTTCAAATTCTGCTTCTATAATATCGTCTTTATCAATTTTTGATTTTCGTTTGTCACGGTCACTAACATTGCTCTTTTTATTATAAGGTTGTCTGGTTGATGTAAATATTCTAAATAAAATTCTGGCAAACTTAAATATGATGTAAATAAGTATTGCAGTTAAAACAAATTTAATAATACTACTCATTAGTAATTAACCTCTTCTCTCGGGATTAAAGTATTCAATAAATCCTCTATCTTCTCTAAAAATTTGATTAAACAATTCGTCAAAATCTTTTTGTTTGTGTACGAAATCGATATCCGTTGTGTTAACAATTAAGAGAGGTGTATTGTTGTACTTAAAGAAAAAGTTATTATATGCCTCACTTAATTCTTCGATGTATCCTCTCGTTAAATTCCGCTCAACCTTTCTTCCGCGTTTTTTTATGTTGTACATCAATCTATCAGTAGAAGCTTGAAGGAAAATAACCAAGTCCGGCTTTCGTAAACTTCTTTGCAATAACGGAAAAAGGTTTTCGTACAACTTTAGTTCTTCACCTTCTAAGTTTAGGTAAGCAAAAATCTGGTCTTTGTCAAAGATATAATCCGAAACAATATACTTTGCGAAGAGGTCTTCCTGCCCGAGCTGCTCTTGCTGTTTGTAACGGTTTATAAGAAAGAACATTTGCGTTTGAAATGCATATCGCTTTCTGTCGTCATAAAATTTTTCTAAGAATGGATTTGTTTCAAATTCTTCCAAAATAAGATTTGCGTCTAAGCGTTCCGCAAGTTTTTTCGTTAGCGAAGTTTTACCGGCGCCAATAACACCTTCAATAGCGATGTAACGAATTTCCTTCAAAATTTTTACCTGTTAAATAAATTGATGATCTAATTTTCTAATAATATTTTGCTCGGCTCGGTCGAGTTTTATTTCACAAATTCTTCTCTGCTCTTGCGGATGAATAAGCTCTGAAGCAATTTCACATAAAGGAACCAGCACAAAATCTCTATTTAGTACATCTTTGTGAGGAACTGTTATTCTTTCATCCGAATAAACTAAGTCATTAAAAAAGAGAATGTCCAAATCAATTTCTCTCGGCCCCCATCTTACTCTTTTCTTTCGACCAATCTGATTTTCAATATCCTTTGTGAACTCAAATAATTCTAGTAAGTCAAATGTTGTGGAAATCTCAACTACACAATTTAAGAAATTATTTTGTTCCGTGTAACCGTAAGGTTTCGTCTCGTATATCGAAGATATGTTTACAACACTGCACTCTGCAGAATTAAGTTGTTTGATCGATTGCTCCAAGTAAGTGATTCGGTTTTCAATATTTGAGCCGAGCCCGATAAAACTTCTATTTGCCATTCTCTTTTGTCACCTCTGCTTCAACGTGGTCTATCAATCCACCGACCGGAACGCTTTTCTTTCTTACAATAGCAGTAACTTTGAATACATTCGGGAAATGGTGGAGCACTTTATCAGCAATGTCAGTCGCAATTGCCTCAATTAGATAATATTTCTTGCTGTGGACTATCTCGTTTACATATTTGTAAACTTCTGTATAGTCTATTGTTTTTTTGAGATCGTCTGTTTTAGCGGCTTCCGAAAAATCGGTGTGCATCTCGATGTCAATTTCAAATTTGCCGCCTATGTTTTGCTCTTCTTGCAATGCTCCATGATAGGCATAAAACGAAGCACCTTTTAAACGAATTATGTTGGTCATCTATTCACCAGTTAGTCTCTTTTTTGACAGATGCAAAATTAGTAATTATTCTATAAAGAATTTGCGAATTTGCGGATTTGGCGAATCGCTAAATTCGTCAATTCGTTAATCCGCTAAATTCCATCGCAATTATCCCCAGAGCTCTACCCGAAACTTTCCCCTCTCTTCTATAAGAATGAAGATAATCTTCTTCGAATGTGCAAAGATTACTGACCTCAATATTATCCGGTTTAACACCAAATTCCAGCAGCATATCTTTATTAGCCGATTTTAAGTCGAGCAAATATTTATCATCTTTCGGCTGCAAATATTTTTTGTCGAAGTAGTTTTCAAAATCTTTCCCAACTTCATAATTTTTTTGTGAGATACACGGACCAATGTAACAAATTAAGTCATTTGGATTACAGTCAAATTTAGATTTCAATTTTAGCAGAGTTTTCTCCACAATCCTTTCTTTTGTACTCCGCCAACCGGAATGGACAGCTGCAATTAATTTTATTTTTTTATCGTATATAAAAATCGGTGTGCAATCGGCAGTAGAAATAGCCAGACCAATTCCGGGTTTATTTGTAATCACCGCGTCGCTCTCACCTTGAACACCGGGTTGGGAGACAATCTTGACTTCATCTCCGTGAACTTGTCTCTGATAGGCAATTTGATCTTCCCGTAAACCAAATTCATTAAAAAATGCTTTTCTATTTTCATCAACTTTTTTGGGATCATCACCGACGGAATTAGACATATTAAAAAAATAAGGCGCTTCCCTATTCAGTCCGATCTTTGTTGAAAAACCAAATTTTATCTCAGGATACTTTTCAAATATTTTTGCATTGATGATTTTCATATACCAAACATAAGAAATCTTACTGATTCTCTGCGCCTCAGCGTCATTGCGGTTGTTGTTCATTAATTAACCGCAAGGACGCCAAGGCGCAAAGTTTACAAAGTAATTTAGTTTATCTATCTTCACATCAATTCTCAACAAATTAAGTAATGCTATGAGCGAAAGAAAAAACTACAACCCACGTAATCATACTGCTGAACATATTCTCAACCAAACAATGGTTCGGATGTTCGATCGCGGCAGATCATTCAGCGCACACATCGAAAAGAAAAAGTCTAAATGTGATTATCATTTTGACCGAGATTTATCAGATGATGAAATAACCGAAATTGAAAATAAAGTAAACAAAGTCATTCGAGCGGATTATCAAATAATTGAAGAATTCTACTCAATTGAAGATGCTAAAGAGAAATTTAATCTCACAAAACTACCGGATGATGCCGGAGACAAAATCAGAATTATAAAAGTCGGAGACTACGATGCTTGTCCCTGTATAGGTGATCATGTTTCTCATACAAAAGAGATTGGGAAGTTTAGTATTATTTCAACCGATTATAACGAAGGTGTTCTTAGGGTAAGATTTAAAGTCAGAAACAATTAACTCAGCGGCTCTCAGTGCCTCCTCTGAGGTTCTCAGTGTAATGCATTGGTTTTCACAGAGTTACACGGAGAGAAATTAAAAGTTTCTTAAGATTTACTAAAGTAATCTATTATTTTATTAATCCCTTCTCTCCTATCAACCTTTGGTTCCCAACCTAACAATTCTTTCGCTTTCTCAATCAAAGGTCTTCTTGTTCGTGGATCGTCAACAGGGAGTTGCTTAAACACAATCTCACTTTTGGATTGAGTTAATTCAATTATTTCTTTGGCAAAATTCAAGACCGAAATTTCATCAGGATTCCCTAAATTTATCGGTTCATGAACATCCGAAAAGAGTAACCTTACAATTCCTTCAACTAAATCATCGACATAGCAGAAACTTCTCGTCTGCGATCCATCACCGTAAACAGTTATGTCCTCACCTTTTAATGCTTGAGAAATAAATGTCGGCAGCGCTCTACCATCATCAATCCTCATTCTGCTGCCGTAAGTATTAAATATTCTGGCGATTCTTGTATCAACATTGTGGTATCGGTGATAAGCCATAGTTAAAGCTTCTGCAAATCTTTTTGCTTCGTCATAAACACCACGCGGACCGATTGGATTTACATTTCCCCAATAATTTTCACTCTGTGGATTTTCTTCGGGGTCACCGTAAACTTCCGAAGTTGATGCCAATAAAAATCTAGCACCTTTTTCTTTTGCCAATCCTAATGATTTATGCGTACCGAGTGAACCGACCTTTAAAGTTTGTATGGGTAATTTCAAATAATCAATCGGACTTGCGGGCGAGGCAAAATGCAAAATGTAATCAACTTTACCCGGTACATGAACAAAGTTGGTTACATCGTGCTTGATAAATTCAAAATTCTCGTTTCCTATGAGGTGTTCGATATTCCGTAGATTTCCGGTAAGCAAATTATCGATGCAGATAACTTTTAAATTTTCTTTGATTAGTCTATCGCATAAATGAGATCCAAGAAATCCGGCACCCCCGGTTATAACTGCAATTTTCGTTTGCATATAATATCCAAAACACTTTGTAAGTTATAATCTGAAATATATCAATAATTCCGCAGTCATCTCAATCTTTCATTTTATTATTACAATTTTTACATACAGTATAATTCCTTATCTTTATAGGAAATTAAAAAGTTTTCGAAAGGCAACGATATGAAAATAACAGCAAGTTATACCGATAAAAATTTAAGCAACAATATTAAGGAACTCGGCTTTTTGCTCGGTGACGTTTAAAAGGACAAGAAGACATCAAGATTTTTAATGCCGTAGAAAATTTGCGTTCACTTACAAAAGAATTACGGAGCAAGCCGGAAACAAAAAGAAATATTAAACAAATAGTTAGTAAACTCAATTTGAGCCAATCCCACAATGTTATAAAAGCGTTTGCAATTTATTTTATTTTAGTTAACGCCGCTGATGAGGTTCACAAAATTGTTATAGATAAGATTCGTCAAACTAATTCTCAATATAGTTTACAAGGATCGTTCAGACAATCAGCAAAGAACTTAAAGTCACTAAAGCTTACCACAGACCAACTGGAAGAAATTTTAAAACAAATTGAGATAATTCCGGTTTTTACTGCTCACCCGACAGAAGCAACTAGACAGACAATTCTAAGGAAAGTATTAAGAATAAGTAAGCTCCTATTGGAGAAAGAATTATCGTTCCTCCCGGAAAATGATGAAAAGGAAATTAAAGATAAAATAAAAACCGAGATCACATTACTTTGGCAATCCAACGAAATTCGTTTTAGTAAAATTACCGTAGAAGATGAAGTTATGCGCGGACTTTTCTTTTTCAAAAATGTAATTTATAACATACTCCCTAAAGTTTATAATAATTTGGAGTATGAGTTAAGCAAATCACTTAATTACAAAAATGAAATTCCAGCTCTTCTAAAATTTGGTTCATGGATCGGCGGCGATCGTGATGGTCATCCTTACGTTTCGATCGATGTAACAAAGAAGACATTTCAAATTCACCGTCGAGAAATTATAAATCTTTATTTGAGTGAACTATCAAACATTTACGAATTTTTAAGCAGTTCCTCCTATCAGAAAGATATTTCACAGAAATTAAAAAACCGTGTTAAGCAAAATGAAACTAAGCTTAAATTAGGTAAAGATGATAATAAACTGAGAGAACCAACTGAATATTACAGAGCGCATCTCTATCAGATTTACAACAAGCTTTCAAATACTTTATCCGGTAGCGGAACGCACTATAAAACCAGCAAAGAATTACTGAATGAACTTGATATAATGAAAAACAGTTTACTTCAAAATGACGGCGAGGTAATTGTCGACAATTGGATCAATCCATTTTATAGGAAAGTTGAGACGTTTGGTTTCCACTTTGTTAAGCTTGATGTAAGACAAAACGCGAAATTAATACGTGATGCAATGAGCGAACTATTATCGACAACCGGCGCTGTTAAACATTTTGAGGATCTACCGGAAGAAGAAAAGATTGAAATACTCCAAAAAGAAATTGTGAACATTCGTCCACTTTCAAATCCTTATTTGGATTTTTCCGAAAACACAAATAAAATTCTATCCGAAATTAAAATTATTGAGTGGGGTATTCAGAATATTTCACCCGAATCAATTTCCGATTATATAATCAGCAATTGTGAAAACGTTTCAGATATCTTATCTATACTACTACTAGCAAAAGAGACCGGCTTAGTAAAAGTAAGTAAAGGGAAAATCATTGAATCGAAAATCGATATACTTCCGCTTTTTGAAACAATTGGAGATTTACGAAATTCTAAATCTGTTATGAGCAAATTATTTTCACTCAGCGCGTACAAAGATCAACTTGAAACAAAGAGGAAGAACCCAAAAAATCATGCTCGGTTATTCTGATAGCAACAAAGACGGCGGAATTGTAACATCAAATTTTGAACTCTATAAAGCACAGATGAAATTGGAAGATGTCTGTAAAGAAAACAAAATTGAAATGATTTTATTCCACGGCAGAGGCGGAAGCATATCAAGAGGCGGCGGACCCGTTTACCGATCAATTCTTGCACAACCACCGCAGACAATTGAAGGCAAATTGAAGCTAACCGAACAGGGCGAAATGATATCCGCTAAATATTTGATTCCTCAAACCGCTCAAAAAAGTTTGGAGACAATTACTTCGGCAGTGATAGAACAAACCGCAAAAAGTTACAAGAAAAAACGCCCAAGGATATTCATAAATTCATAAATCTGTTCGAGACAATTTCGGAAGAAGCATTTCAACATTACCGTAATTTAGTGAATCACAAAAGTTTTATTGAATATTTCCGGACAGTTACACCAATTGATATAATAGAGAAAATTGAAATCGGTTCACGACCCCCTTCTCGAAAGAAGGGACAAGATATTTCGGCGCTCCGAGCTATACCGTGGGTATTCAGTTGGACTCAGAACAGGCAAACAATCTCCGGTTGGTTTGGTTTTGGGACAGCGATTGAAATCGCATTGAATGAAAAATCTATCACGCTTAATGAGTTGAGAAGAATGTATTCCGATTGGAAATTTTTTAATGCACTTATTCAAAATATTGAAATGGTTTTAACAAAAACTGATATGTTGATTGCGGAAGAGTATGCTAAACTGAACCAATCAAAAGGAGCAAAAGAGATTTTTGAAGAGATTAAAAATGAATATGAAAAATCAGTTACTTATCTATTGAAAATAACCGGTGAAAAAGATTTACTCGCTCATGATCCACAATTGAAACGAACACTCGGTTTACGCAATCCGTACCTCGATCCGATTAGTTTTATTCAAATTAATCTTATCAAAAAATATCGTTCCGGTAAACTGAACAAACGAGAAAGCGATAAGTTGCTTCATGTATTAAGAGCAAGTGTTAATGGTATTGCAGCAGGTATTAGGAATACGGGGTAACTAATTTAAAAATGTTAAAAGAATTAGTAATAGATTAGCAATTTACCTGAGGAAGAGAATTTACTCAACCCCACCATAATCAATTTTTGTTGCTTCTTTATTTGAAAAGATTGAGTACACAGCCGGAATAACGAACAGAGTAAGAATTGTTGCAAAAATTAATCCTCCGATAACTGCAATACCCATCGGCATTCTACTTCTGCGCCGGAACCTAGTGCAAGTGCTATTGGAAATGTTCCTAAGATAGTTGAAAGTGAAGTCATAAGAATCGGACGGAACCTCAACACAGCAGCTTCTTTAACTGCATCAATTAATTCCAATCCTTCTGCTTTCTTTTGATTCGCAAATTCTACGATTAAAATACCGTTTTTAGTCACCAATCCAATCAGCATTATCTGACCAATTTGACTAAAAATGTTAATCGTCTGATCAAAGTACCAAAGTGAAAATAATGCACCCGCAATTGCTAAGGGGACAGTAAACATTATTATGAACGGATCTCTAAAACTTTCAAACTGCGCTGAAAGAACAAGATAGATAAAGACCAATGCAAGAATAAAAACAAAGACTAAGCTTGATGCACTTTCCATAAAATCTTTGGATGGACCTTCGAGAGCCGTTGAAAAAGTTTCATCCAATACTTGAGCTGCAATGTTATCCATTTCATTAATACCGTCACCAATTGTTCGTCCCTCGCTCAAACTAGCCGAAATAGTTGCCGATACATAACGGTTAAATCGAAATAACTGCGGCGGCGTGCTTGCCTCGGTTAAATTCACTAATTGATCAAGTTGGACTAATGAGCCATCATTATTGCGGACATATAATTTAGATAAATCAAGCGGCTGGTTTTGGTCTTCTTTATAAACTTGACCAATTACGTAATACTGTTTTCCATCTTTAATAAAGAAGCCGTATCGCTGTTCACTGAATGCCAATTGCAAAGTCTGTGCAATATCTTGAACAGTAACTCCTGTTTCCCGTGCTTTGGCTCTATCAATCCCGACTACAAGTTCCGGCTTGTTAAATTTTAGATTTACATCCACAACTTCAAAAGTTGGATTTTGTCTGGCTCGATCGAGAAACTCAGGAATAACTTCTTTCAATTTGTCCAAGTTTAGGCGCTTGAAGAACGTATTGCACCGGGAGTCCGCCTCGCGATGTACCAATTGATTGATCTTGAATTACGAAAGTACGTGCATCATTAAAGTGAGAAACAATTTGTGATACTTGATTTGCAATTTCACTTTGTGAGCGTTCACGTTCATTAGCATCCACCAATGATATCCGCATAAATCCACTATTAACCGATGAAGATGCACCAAATCCCGGAGAAGTAACAGAGATCAATGCATCTAACTCGGGAACTGCTTCCATTACAGAGTCAACAACTTGAGTCATGTAATCATCCATCGCCCTAAAAGTAGTTCCTTCAGGTGCAGTTGATGAGACACGCATAGCTCCGCGATCTTCGAGCGGTGCAAGTTCTGTCTGTAAAATGTTTCCGAAGAACATTATCATAACAACGGCAATTCCAATAACTATAAATGCAGCCCATCTTTTACTCATAAATGAATTAAGTAGATTTCTATAATTTTTCTCCAGCGATTTAAAGAATGGTTCTGTTTTTGTGTAGAACCAATTATGTTTTTGTCTTTGTTTCAAAATCTTAGAACTTAACATCGGCGTAAAAGTCAAAGCAACAAAAGAAGAAATGATCACCGAACCTGCGATTACAACTCCAAATTCTCTGAACAATCTTCCGGTCAATCCTTCCAAAAACATTATCGGTAAAAAGACGGCAGCGAGGGCTAATGTCGTCGAAATAACCGCAAAGAAAATTTCCCGTACACCTTTCAATCCGGCTTGAACCGGGTCCATTCCTAATTCAATTTTTTTATAAATATTTTCGAGTACAACAATGGCATCATCAACAACAATTCCTATTGCTAAAACCAATCCGAGCAGAGTCAAAACATTTATAGAATAATCGGCTAAGTACATTATGAAAAATGATCCGGTCAATGCGATCGGAATAACAATAATTGGAATAAGCGTTGTACGCCAATCTCTTAAGAAAAAGAAGATCACCATTATCACCAAAACAAAAGCTAAGATTACAGTCTGCTGAACTTCACTGATTGATTTGCGAATATAATCGGTAACATCGAATCCAATACCAAGTTCAATATCTTCGGGAAGATCTTTTTTTATTTGTTCAATTCTTTCGTAAAACTCGTCAACAATTTCAATTTGATTTGCACCGGGCTGCGGAACCAAAACTATTCCCACCATCGGAATGCCGTCGCGTTTTAAAAGTGTTCTTTCATTTTCAGGATAAAGTTCTGCCATCCCGATATCACTGAACTTAACAAGTTTTCCATTGTTCTCTTTTATAATAAGATTGTTAAAATCCTCAACCGTATTAAGCCGGCCGAGAGTTCTGATAGTTAATTCGGTTGTCTCCCCTTCAATTCGTCCGGTTGGAAGTTCAATATTTTCTCTCGTAAGTGCATTCCGAACATCAAGCGGAGTTATTTGATAAGCCGCGAGTTTAACCGGGTCCATCCATAAGCGCATCGAATATCTTTTATCTCCCCAAATCCAAACTTCACTTACTCCCGCGATAGTTTGAACACGTTCTTTAAAAGTTCGACGAGCGATATCGGAAAGGTCAAGTAAATCAGCGTTGATCACTTTTAATATTTAGAAAAACGAGTGGAATAGCATCTGCATCTGCTTTGGTTACTATTGGTGGTTCGGCATCGGGTGGTAAACTCCTTCTTGCACGCGAAACTCTGTCTCTTACATCGTTTGCGGCATCTTCTAAATCAACTTCAATATTAAACTCAACACGTAAAGTGCTTCTGCCGTCCCTACTTACTGAAGTTAAGCGTTCTGATTCCCGCAATACCATTAACAGATTCCTCTAATGGTTCGGTAATCTGTGATTCTATTACATCTGCATTCGCACCGGTGTAAGTCGTAGATACTGTAATTATCGGTGGATCAACACTCGGGTATTCGCGCACGCCGAGAAACGAATATCCGATGATACCGAATAATATTATAGCTATTGCCATAACGGATGCTAAAACGGGGCGACGTATACTTACTGAGGAGAGACTCATAAAATTCCGTTACCTGTAATTCCTAATTGAAACATCAACACCGGGTCTTAACTGAATAATTGCAGAGGTGATAACTGTATCTCCCGGGTTAACACCTTCAACAATCTGAACTTCAGTGCTTGTTCGTAATCCTAATTTTACTTGTGCGGGAACAGCTTTGCCATTTTTATAAAGATAAACCATCTCGCCGGCGATATCGGGAACTACGGATTGAGTTGGGACGCTAACTCCTTGTAATTTTGAATCAAGAACTAATTCAACTTCTGCATATGAACCGGGTAACAAGATTCCAACCGGATTGTTTGCCAAAGCTCTGATCTGAAGCGTTCTTGTTGAGGGATCAACTTTAGGATCTATTGCATAAATTTTTGCCGAATAAATTTCTTCTGAATTTGGAACAATTACTTTTACAACATCACCAACATTTACTTTGTTAGCATGCTTAATGGGTAATGCAAAGTCAACTTTTATGGGATTTGTTTTCGTTAAAAGTGCTACACTCACTGAACTGTTAATAAAGCTTCCTTCGCTCAACCATCTTAACCCAACAATGCCGTCAAACGGTGCACGAATTTCCGTCTTTTCAATCTGTGCCATTAGTAGATCGATCTCGGCAGATCGAGCATTCAATTCATTTTTTATATTATCGTATTCTTCTTGGCTGATTGAATCCTGTTCTAATAATTGTCTGGATCGGTTCTCTTTATCTTCAGCTAAATTCTTTTGTGATTCTGCTCGTTTAAGTTGAGCTTGCAAATCGGCATCATTAATTTTAACAAGTAGATCATTTTTGGATACTCTCTCACCTTCATCAAAATTAATTTCAATTACTTTGCCTGAAGCTTCGGGTCTTAGTTCAACTTCTTCATCTCCCCGTAACGATCCATTCAGAACAAGGTTTTCGGAAAGCTCACTTGCTTGGACGATTAGTACTTCTACTTCGACAGCTGCATTTCTGTTTGCTTGCGAAGCGGAAGCATCACCATCTTGAAAAGAAATTTTTGGTATTACCAATATTAAAATGAAAACCAATACCAAAGACCAGTAAAAATATTTTTTCTTTATTTTCATACTTTATATCATTTTTTGGTGGAGTTAATATACAACTAAAGCAAGAACTTATGAATAGAAGTTGCATTTAGATTTTTTGAGTTAGTTTTTAACCTTCATTTTCAAATAACGTTCCGATTTCAAGTAAATTATTTAATTAATGTAATGTAAATATTCTTGAAGAAATTTTTCCGCCCAATGTACTTCGCCGGATAACCAAAAAAGTGCATTATCAAAAAAGAAAATAAAATGAGTTTGTCCCATACCCGAATACCTATAAACTCTAGTATCGTTCAGTTCAAAACTTTCACCGCCGGTAAAGACTGAATTTTCCGGAGAAATTTTCTCAACCATCAAGTCTAAATTATATTTTGCTTGTTCACTGTCTCGATAATAACTTACATAAATGATTGCACTTCCCTTAGCTGCTTTGTAAAAACCTATCTCGTTACTTTCTGCGGCAACGTTTCCAAAGTGTAACCGGTTAACAAATTCTGCGGCATCCTTTCCCGAAAGTTTTTCGGTTAATGAGAGTCCAAAAAATGAGTCGGGAATGTATTCAACTTTATCCGAACAGTTCTGAAGAAATAATAACGAAATTAGAATAAACCCAATGAATTTTTTATTCATATCATTTCGGTAATTTGTTTTAGCTGATCAATTAAGTCCGAACGTATATCGAATGTTATAACATGTCTTTCGCTCTGTATCAATGCTTCCCTATCTCCCAATGCTTGAGCTCTAATAATAACATCAAATGTTATTTGTGAATCATTGTCGTCCGCATTATCGGGAATCGGTAAATTTAAGCGAACCGCTCTCGATAAATTGAAGAAATAATCCTGAACCGTCATCTCCTTTATGTAACTGACCGGTGGAGTGTAAAAATCTAGGCCCGAATCCAAATGATGTGGCAACTTTATATTTGTTCAACAGCTTTGATCTTAACGAATTAAATGCTTCGAACGTTTCTTCATCCGGATTTACAAATCCTTGTATTGCGATATAACTTTTATTCTTTTCGACTTTCGATAAAAGTTTATTTAGCGCCTCTTCAATTGATTTACTTTCTTCGTGACCGTAAACCGTGATACTTTCATCTTCATAAGATAATTTTGGAGATTGTAACATTCCTCTCTCTTGATACTCCGCTACAAGTTTTTTGGCTTGAACTTTTGCCGATTCAACATTCGGCTGATCAAACGGCTGCAGCTTCATTTTCCAGCCGGCTATAGCCGTTGCCATCTCCCAATTAAAATACTCTGCACCGATTGAATAAAGATCATCTAAAATAATCTCAACTACGGGATGGCCCGCAGTTTTTAATTTATAAACAAACTCGTCGTAAGGATGATCATCATTTAATCTGGTGTAAACAAATATTCGATCCGTACCGTAATTTTCTACTTCTGTTTGTGCTTCAAGATCAACCGGGAAAATTCCTTTACCATTTTTACCTGTGCTTTCGGCAATTAATTGCTCCAGCCAGGAGCCGAAATATTTTATTTCGTCAGAGTACAAAAGTGTTAATTTGTTCTTTCCTTCATTCGCCAAAGCGCCTAAAAGTGAACCGAGAATAGCTGCATTGTTTTCGTGAATTTTATCCGCTTCATTAATTTTCGATTTCATTACTGCTCTTTCCGAACTCTGCAAAAGTTTCTCCAGATCAACACCGACCAATGCAGCCGGGACTAATCCGAATAATGATAGAGCAGAATATCTACCACCTATATCGGGATCGTTTAAAAAGATTTTTCTAAAGTTTAACTCCCCGGCAATTTTTTGAAGCCCGCTTCCCGGATCGGTGATTGCAACAAATTGTTTTCCGGCTTTTTCAATGCCATACTCGTTTCGAATTAAATTGTAGAAAAATTTCATAAAGGAGAGTGTTTCAACCGTGCCGCCCGATTTTGTTGATACGACGTAGAGAGTTTCTTCATGATTTAATTTATCCGCAAAATTTTTGACCGCTTCCGGATGGGTACTATCGAGTACGTAAACGTTCAATAATCTTTCATCTTTACCAAAGATCGAACTGAAAACTTCGGGAGCCAGAGATGAGCCGCCCATTCCCATAACCAACACATTTTTATATTTTTCTGATTTTATCTCTTGAACAAACTCGTTTACTTCGGGTAAAAATTTCTTTGCACTATCGATACAATCAAGCCAACCCAATCTGTTTGATATTTCTGTCGGATCATCGCTCCAAACGGTATGATCTTTCTGCCAAATTCTACCAATTATATTTTGCGTAAGCAGTTCGCTCAAAGTGTTTTCAACTATTTGTTTTGCTTGACCTAAACCGGATAAATTTAATGCGCTCATTCTCTCCTCACTTTTTCGGCAAAGTTATTTATTAATGAGATTAGCTACAAATTGATTCTTCCAATAATTGAATTTCCGGAATGAAATAAAACAATTACGTACCTCTGATTCCTAACTTCAATTTATAAATTCGGAAAAAGAGGTACGCAAACTTTAAGATTATCGTAGGTATTAAATTTTTACGATTTATTTCAATCGATCTGAATAATCACCCAGTGCATCTTTGTGAATCATAAAATCCATGATCTTTAATTTGATGTAATCTTCATGGAAGAAATAATAACCTTTGTGATTACCATCTCTTGCGGACGATCCGGAATCTTTAATTAAATACCATTCAGTTCCGTTTAAGTTGGTCCAGCCAACAACATGTACACCGTGATCGTCGGTAGTAGTTTTATTACTGAAGCGAAATTGTCGAGCTTCATCAGTGATATATTCCGATGGTATATCAAAACTCGGAATCATAAAAATATCTTTTTCGGCAACTTTTCCCGGTTCCGAAACATCACCACCAATACAAACCGAGTATCCATTATTAACAGCGTTTTTGAATATTTTCATAAAATCTTCAAGCGGTACATTCCAGTAATCTTTATTATGCCACCAGTTATCCGGTACTTCGTATTCAACTTGTTCCCAATATGGTTGCTGCATGTATGATAAAACATCAACATAATCATCCATGTTCATTTTTAGATAATCCGATAAATAAGTTTTTGGTGTATATTCTTTTCCATCAACTACAAATTTTGCCGGAGGCGTTCCGATATGATAATCTAAAATTGATCTAATCGTTGTTAAGATTTCTTCTTCATTCCATGTGTTATTTTCTTTTACGTTATCTAGATAAGTTTTCATCTCTTTGTAAAGATGTGAATGGTTATGAAATTTTTGACCTTCTTCCAATCCGGTATATTCTGCATTTGGAACACAGCCATATTTTTTCCAAACTCTTGTTACCGCATTCGCTTCGGATCCTGTCGGGAAAATCCATTCTCCCCTGCTTTGCACAAAACCTTTTGCTTTTTCTACGTACTCCCAATAGACAGTAAATATTTCAGAAACATCAACTTCCTTACCGTGAAGTCTGTAAACTTCCGACTCAAAAAAACTTGTTGTTGAATAAGACCAACAGTTACCGGTACTGCCTTGTGATATCGGGTCTTGATGCCAGAATATTGTAAACTCGTCTAATGTAGTTGGAATTTCTACTCCTTCTAAATCAACTTGGAAACTTTTTCTTTTAGTTTCTTCTGATTCAAACTCTTTAATTTCTTTTACTATTTCACTGTAGAATCCTTTTTTCGGTTCAACAAATTTTGCTTTATCTTGAGCAATATTGATAGTGAATAGAATTATTAATAATAGAAATGATTTGAGGTATACCATTTTTACTCCAGAATATAATTTGATAAATCAGCATTAATAAAATACTACAAAGTCCACTTATTTGCACGCTAATGTAAAAAAATTGACAGATGGGAATAACTTGATTCAGTTATCTTGAATTCAAACAATGAGGTAGAGATGAAAAAAATTATGATTTCCCTATTACTGATGAATCTAATAAATGTATTTGGTCAAAATAAACCTGATCACATACTTCGAGTCTATTCAGATTGGATTACAAATTTCGAAAAAACATCAGTTGATTTTTCTGAACTAATTCCTGGCGGACCTCCGAAAGATGGTATCCCGGCAATAGTCAATCCAAAGTTTGAATCGAACCAATCAGCTTCGGATTGGGTTAGCGAACGTGAACCGGTAATATCACTTGAAATAAACGGAGAAGCAAAAGCATATCCTTTACAAATATTGATGTTTCACGAAATTGCAAATGATCAGCTCGGTGGAAAATATGTACTTGTTTCTTTTTGTCCGCTGTGTTACTCGGCAATTATTTATGACCGTGAGTTTGATAGCGAAGTACATCGGTTTGGCGTAAGCGGTTTGTTGCGAAATTCCGATTTGGTAATGTACGATCAAAAAACAGAATCCTTTTGGGAACAGTTTACCGGAGAAGCAATTGTAGGAGAGATGCTGGGGAAAAAGCTGGAACCAATTCCTTCCCAAATTATTTCTTTTGAACAATTCGTTGAAATGTATCCGGATGGAAAAATTTTATCTAAAGAAACCGGCTTCAATAGACCTTACGGAAAAAATCCTTATACGGGATATGACGATATTGACAAATCACCATTTGCTTTTACGGGCGAAATTGATGATCGTCTTCCGCCTAACGAAAAGGTAATAGCTGTTAAAATTAATGACGAATATAAAGCTTATCCTTATTCAATTACTTGGACAACACGAGTGATCAACGATGAATTCAACGGTGAAAAAATTGTTGTCTTCCACCTTGATGGTGCTGTATCAAGCATGGATGAACGCGAAATTGCAAAATCAAAAGAGATGGGTTCAACCGGGGTTTATAATCGCATAATTAATGGTAGAGAACTGACCTTTAGAATTGAGAACCGCAAAATAATTAAAGACGATCAAACTAACTCAACTTGGAGTATAACCGGTAAAGCGATTGAAGGTGATTTAAAAGGTGAACAACTTAAAAAAGAATTCCACGGCGATTACTTTTCTTTTGCTTTGTTTGCATTTGAACCTGATACAGAAATTTATATTCCGGAGGAATCAAACGATTAAAATAGTTGCTAAGTTGAAATAAATCCAGACTTGAGCAAATTAGTTCGGCATAGATTTATCTTAACTCGCTGTAACTATGTTGTAAAATAATGATAAATAATATCCGACATGAATTTATTTTTACAAAAATTTTTTAACACACAAGTAAGGAGTTGTTTTTTACAATTGTAAAACGACGATCCTTCGTCGTTTGCCCAAGTGAATTGTAAATCAAAAACAGAAATTGTAAATCAAAACAAAATTGCAAACCCAATACAAGCGACCAAGGATGGACGCTTTACACAACAATTTGGTTTTTGAACTTAACTACTTAGAATTTTCCAATGCGCTAAATTATTCGGTATATTTGTACTTCAAAAACGAGTTATTGTAGAAGAAAGGAAATTAATGCAGAGGTTCGCTCCGGTTTTTGTGATTGTTGCCGCAAGTCTTTGGGGTATTGACGGAATAGTTCTTAGGCCAGCACTTTATAGTTTGCCGGTTGGTTTGGTTGTATTTATCGAAAGCACAATTGTAGCGGTTTTACTCTCACCTATATTCCTCAAACAATACGGAAAATTAAAAACACTCACTTTATTCGACTGGGGGTCTTTTGTCGGTGTTGCTCTTTTCGGTGGTGCAATTGGTACAATGGCAATTACCAAAGCACTTTTCTACGTTGACCATGTTAATTTATCGATTGTTATTTTAATTCAGAAATTGCAACCGGTTTTTGCTTTAATTTTAGCCGGATTGTTACTTAAAGAAAGATTACCGAAAGTGTTTTTCATCTGGGCAGGTGTGGCGATTGTCGGTGCATATTTTATGACATTCGGGTTCAATACACCCATAGCAAAAAATGAAGGCAATACCGCAATGGCTGCAATGTATTCAATTATTGCAGCGCTAAGTTTTGCTTCCTCGACAGTATTTAGCAAAAGAGCACTCAGAAACGTTGGTTTTGAACTCGGCACCTATCTAAGATTTTTGATCTCATCATTTATTATGTTTTTGATTGTTCTTCCATTAGGACAAATTCCACAAGTAACTCAAGTTACCGAGCATCAATGGTTGATATTTTTCTTAATTGCATTCACTACAGGCGGAGCGGCAATTTTTCTTTATTATTATGGGTTAAAGATTGTAACAGCATCGGTAGCTACGATCTGTGAAATGGCATTTCCTTTAACAGCGGTTATCTTAGAATATATTTTGCGAGATAATATTCTAGGTCCTGTTCAATGGATAGGGGTTGCAATCTTGCTTTATAGTATTTTCAGAGTTACTCGTATGAGCCAAGAAAGAATTAAAGGAAGACTAGCTAAAAAGTAACGGTAATTCCACCGGTAAGTCCTAAATATTGATCAACATTGTGGATTCCTCTAATTAAACCAGCGCTTATCGAAAAGTTTTCTTCAAGAAGGTATGCTGCGCCCAAACTTATGAACTTTGGCGGCTCGCTGTTATACGGACAACAGTTACTTGAAACTCCAAACTCCAACAAACCGGAAAATCTATCTGAAAATAATTTTTCCAGAGCAACAGAATATTCCCAAAGATTTTCGTTTTGGTTGACAGAGTTTTTGTTATGTGTGTAACCAAGTTGTGTGTGGATATGAAACTTTTCCCATTCCTTAGTTAACAAAATAATCATACCGTAATTAAGTTTTCCCGCACCGAATCCTCTTGAATGATCACCCGTCGGAATGCTGATAAATGGCTTTACTCCGAAGCGTACTTCATCGGTAAACAGCATCTGTTTTAGCTCAATTATAATGTCATTGAAACTCGTGAAGTTGTTTTCTTCATCCCAATATTTATGATAGGATAATCCCAGAAGAAAGTCGGTGTTTTCCGCTAACCCAATACCGAAGCCGAACGGCATTGCGATTTCCGAGTTACTATTAAAATCAAAAAATTCCGATACAAGCTCTACCTCAAATGAGCCGGTTCCCAATGTAAAACCATCTTCTGTAGTAAGTGGATGCCCGGCAAAACTCAGTAAGCGTAGTTAACAAATGTGCAATTATTATTCTGTTCAGAATTTCCCTTCATTTTAATTTGCTCATTTCTTCTTTTTCATAGATATTAGAGTACTCTCAGCAAAAGTTTGAATCGTTTAATCATACATAAGAGTATTTTTATTTAGACCAAATATAAATAAGGGAATAAAATAATCCAAACATTTTTGTCTTTTTATAGAATTATTGTTGTTCAGTCAAAATCTGTGGGTCTGTGCGAGTCTTTTAGATGTGCAATTATATGATTTATATGCATAAGATTAGTTCTATTTTCGGAGAGTTCAGGAAGATCATCAAATAAAAAGAATTTAACTTCAGGCGTTTCAAAACTTGGTGTAGCTTCTCCACTAATAATTTCACAGAGATAAACAATTTTTATTGCATGAAATAATTCAAGCCGGCCGGAGTTTCGGTTTGCATCATAAACACCGATAACTTTTGTCGGCTTAACATCAAATCCACTCTCCTCTTTGGCTTCACGAACCGCACCTTCGGATGGAACATCTCCTACATCAAGCCAGCCGCCGGGCATTGCCCATTTGCCGTCGCTTATCTCTTTCACAAGTAAAATTTGATTATCACGTATTACTGCAGTTCTAACGTCTACATTTGGAGTAGCATAACCTTCTTGATTCAAAAATATTTCCATCGCATCTTCTGAGCTCACGTTCGATTTATATTCAATGATCTCCGATGCAATTTTTGCAAGTTTATTATTTCTCTCAATGTCATATTCGTTATGAGCAAATTCTAAACCGGTTTGACTAACTGCTTGAATCCGCCTAGCCCAATCCAACCATTTAACTTTATCGCTCATTCTTCACCGTCATCAGTTTTTCGAAAATTCAATGAAACTGAATTCACACAATATCTTAATCCGGTCGGTTCCGGACCATCGTTAAAAACGTGTCCTAAATGTCCACCACATTTTGAACAGACCACTTCAGTTCTGATCATACCAAAACTTTTATCAGTTTTAAATTCGATTGCTCCTTTACTAACCGGCTGCCAATAACTCGGCCAGCCGCTTCCGGAATCATATTTATGTTCCGAGGTAAATAATTCTTGCCCGCATCCGGTGCAATGGTAAATTCCGGTTTCTTTATTTTTGTAATACTTTCCTGTGAATGCTCGTTCAGTTCCTTTTTGACGCAGAACGTTATATTCTTCTTCGCTTAATTCCTTGCGCCATTCTTCTTCAGACTTATTGATTTTTTCTTTCATTTTTCTAAATCGATTTTTGTTAGAAATGTATTAAAATCTTAGAGGTTATTTGAACGCTTGTAACTTCTTGCTTCTTCCAAAGAATCAAAATAACCGATTCTTACTCTAAACCAAGTTCCCTTCCGGGTAGGTTAACGCTCATAACAAAAGCATTGTGACCTTCAGCTTTTTTCTGTTCAACAATTTCTTTAGCCACGTTTTCTCTTCGCCATGAAGAGAGTTGAATAACAAATAAATTTCCGTCGCTCCAATAATTGCCTCGAATGTTTTGGTCGCTTGTTTCATCGTATATTGGTTTAGGTGTACGTTTTGGTTTTGAAGCTTCTTCCTTTGGTTTTTCACTCCGTTTTACTGAGTCTTGCTTACTTTTAATTTTACGGAGAGTATCGCTTCGTTGAATAGAATCTCTTGCTTCAAGTGTTTTTACGTTTGCTTCATCAATCAACGCAATATTCTGTTCAGGTGAAAGTTTAATTGGTTCGGTTTGTGTTTCCGCAGTATCAGTACTTGGTGTTTCAGTATTAGATCGTCTTTGCGGACGCTCTTGACTGAAATCCGTGTTTGCTAAATATTCACTTTCCGGCACTTCAACATTTCCGGTATTCAAATAATTTTTTGCCGCATCAAATAATGCTTCAATTGAAGATCCGGGTTGAACGGGTAATTCAAATGTTTCCTCACCGCTAGCAATTCTCGGTGTAGATGATTCACCGATTATTTTTGTTGTCTTATCATAATAAAGTGTACCGATTACATTATATGTATTTGCAGCATCGGTAAAAAGAAAATTACTTTTAATCTGATAAACTTGATCCTGGAAAGGTGTTACATGCTGCGGCTGTCGAAAAGTTGTTAAGCTCCAAAGTGATAGTTGATTCTCATATGCCTTGATTGTAGAAGTATCTAAATAGACGATTCTATCCTCAAGATCTTGTATTATCACCCATTTTTTTGCCGGGCTTTGAGCAAAAGTAATTACGATGAGAAATAATATAATTATAATTTTCTTGAGCATTTGAGTTATTCTAAATAACGATTTATAAATGTACTCAAAAAAATAGATTTCATAAAGTGTTGAATCTTCTACTTCGGGAATTGGTTGTTCATTTATTTTAGTTATTTAGAAATATTGCGACGGCATCAGCACATCTTTCACCGTCAATTGCCGCTGATACAATTCCACCGGCATAACCGGCTCCCTCTCCGCTTGGGAAGAGTCCTTGAACTTGAGGGTGCATTAAGGTTATTTGCTCCCGGGGAATTCTTAACGGTGAACTTGTTCTAGTTTCCGCAGCAAGAATTTGCGCTTCGTTTGTGAAGTAACCTTTCATTCGCTTGTCAAAGTGCAAAAGACTTTTTTGTAATCGATTGGTAATATTTTTAGGTAACAGTTCATGCAACGGTTTGCTCACAACACCGGGTATATATGATGTACTTGGAAGATTATCTGAAGTTTTCTCATTCACAAAATCAGTTATTCTTTGAGCAGGCGCTTGTTGTGTTTCTCCTCCCGCTTTGAATGCAAGATTTTCTATGAATTTTTGATATTCCAATCCGGCAAAAATACCTTGGTCATTAAAAGTTTTCCAATCATTCTCGTTAATTGATACTACCAAACCGGAATTTGCAAAAGGTGAGTCTCTTCGTGAGACTGACATACCGTTCAGAACTAATTCGTTTACATCGGTAGAAGCCGGAACAATAATTCCGCCCGGACACATGCAAAAGGAATAGACGCCTCGTTCATCAATTTGACAAGCAAGATTGTAGCTAGAAGCAGGCAAGTTTGGGTGTCTTTTAATCATATTATATTGGATAGAGTCAATTAACGGTTGAGGATGTTCAATTCTGACACCCATTGCAAACGGTTTTGCTTCAAGTTGAATCCCATTTTTGTGAAGAAGATAATAAATATCGCGGGCTGAGTGTCCGGTTGCTAAAATAACTCCATCACCTAAAACTTCTTTTTCATTATTTATAATTACACCCAAAATTTTTCCATTGGTTATTATTAAATCGGTCACCTTTGAATTAAAATTTAATTCTCCACCAGAATTGAGAATTGTATTTCTAATTTCTTGAACGACTTTCGGTAATTTGTTTGAACCAATGTGTGGATGCGCATCAATCAATATTTCTTTTGGAGCGCCGTGTTGAACAAGCAGATTAAGAATTCGTTTAACATCACCTCTTTTAGTAGAGCGAGTGTAAAGTTTGCCGTCACTGTAAGTCCCAGCGCCACCTTCACCGAAGCAATAGTTTGAATCCGGGTTGACAATGCCATCTTGTTGAATTGCTTTCAGATCACGTCTTCTTTCTTGAACATCTTTACCTCTTTCAAGAATAACCGGAGTAATTCCGAGTTCAAGTAAACGCATTGCGGCAAACATTCCAGCGGGACCGCCGCCGATAATTATAACTTTTCTTAGTTGACTTGACAGGTTTGAATGTAATCGGATGGAAGTAAATCTTCTTCTTTTTGATTAATAAAAGCAACGGCACGGATTCTGAAAACCGGGAATTTTTCCACGTGCATCAATTGAGCGGCGAGTAATTTGGAGAGCGGTGATTTCGCTTTCGCTTACCTTTAATTTCCGGGCGGCTAATCTTTTTCGATATTCGTAATCATTGGCATAATCGGGTGGGATTTTAAGTTCAATTTCTTTTTTCATAATTACAACCTACCCGGAATATTGGCGATGTGTTAAACAGCGATTGAGCAATAGATCTTTTTATTTCAATCTAACCTATTTTCATTTAATAAGTCGATTTAATCTGTCCTCCGTCAACTTGGAGTGTTACACCGGTTATGTAGCCTGCACGTTCGGAAGCAAGAAATGCAATTGCCGCTCCCATGTCATTCGGACTGCCGACTTTTTTAACCGGGTTACTGTTGCCCATCGAGGCAATAATATCTTCATGCGAAACGCCTTTTTCTTCAGCTTGTTTTTGAGCAAGTTCATATAATCTTGCTGTTAAAATGAAACCCGGAGCAACATTGTTAACCGTAATACCAAATTCACCATACTGCTGACTGATGGTTTTTGCAAATGAAGTAACTGCACTGCGGAGTGCATTTGAAAGAATAAGGTTAGGGACCGGTTGTTTAACGGAAAGTGAAGTAACGTTTATAACCCTTCCCCAATTTTTCTTCTTCATTAATGGAAGAACTAATCTTGTAAAACGAACAGCGCTTAAGAGAACTTGCTGAGTTGCATATTCCCACTCTTCGTCAGTTAAATCTTCATAATAACCGGGAGTCGGTCCGCCGCAATTATTTACCAATATATCAATCGTACCAAATTCTTTTACAACTTCAGCGACAGTGTTTTCAATTTCTTTAACATTATTAATATCACAAACAGCCCAGAATACATCTACTCCAAACTCACTTTTAATTTCTGCTGCAGTCTCAATCAAGTTTTCTTTATTACTGGAACAGATTGCAACTTTGCATCCTTCTTTTATTAATTCTTCGGCAGCAGCTCTTCCAATACCTTTGCTCGCTGCAGTAACTAAAGCAACTTTATTTTTAATTCCAAAATCCATAATGTCTCCTAATAATTATTTATAACCGAAAGAATTCCTTCTCTTATCATCATTACAGCATAAGCAGATAATAACAAAGATGCAATTTTCGCGAATGCCTTTGATCCGCCCGTACCGATTGCTTTCATTATCCACTTTGCATTTATTAACACCAATAAAATAATTATAAAATTTATTAACAGAGAAACAATTGTTGTAACATATCCATACGTGTCTGCTAAAATTAAAATTGTAGCTAAAGCTGCCGGACCCATGATTAACGGAATTCCCAAGGGAACAATTCCAATATGTTCATCCGGTGTTCTTCTTGCTTCAGAAGATGATAAGATATCGTGAACACTTAATACAAGTAGAACTAATCCACCGGCAATTCTAAAATCATTTATCGTTATTCCCAAAAACCTAAGCAGTGCTTTGCCGCTAACCAAAAAGACTACGGCAACAATAAATGCCGTCAGCACTGCTTGAATAATCAATTGCTTTCTTTGATATGCAGAAACATCATGAGTATAACCCATAAACACCGGTGCGGTGCCTATAATATCTGTGGCAACAAACAGCGGTATAAATGCAAGTAATAAATTATCAATACTAAATTCCATATAAACTCCGGTTAGTACAAAATTAGGGGTTGCCTTTAAGTTCAAGACAACCCCTATTTAATTCAATAGACAATTAGTTCCGTTAGTTAAATTTTATTTCTTCAGTGACTTTCTTTTGTTCGTTAACAATTTCTTCGGTATCCAATGCGATTACAAGTTCTTCGTTTGTTGGAATTCTCAGGATAGCCGCTTTTGAGTCGGGTTTAGAAATTACAGCTTCACCATCAACGTTTTCGTTCAAAGATTCGTCTAATTCCATTCCGAGAAATTGCATGTTTTCACAGACGGTTTTTCTAACCTTGGTTGAATTTTCACCAATTCCACCGGTAAAGACGAGTGCATCAATACCGCCCATTGCGGCAGCGTAAGCACCGGTATATTTTTTAATTCTATAGCAGAAAACTCCGAAAGCATTAACTGCACGTTTAACATTTTCATCGACAGCGGCTTCAATTTCACGCATGTCACTGCTTTCACCGCTCAATCCGATTAATCCGCTGTGTTTATTCATCAATGTATTTGCTTCGGAAAGCGTTAACCCTTCTTTGCCCATTATGTAAGTAATTACAGATGGATCGAGATCACCTGCTCTGGTTCCCATTAAGCAAACCTTCAAGCGGAGTGAATCCCATTGTTGTATCAACTGATTTACCTCTGTCAATTGCTGCCATGCTGCAGCCGTTGCCGAGGTGAGCGGTAACAATTTTCAAATCTTCATACGGTTTATTTAACACAGCCGCTGCTCTTTTTGCAACAAAGCGGTGTGATGTACCGTGGAACCCGTATCTTCTAATTTTATATTTCTTGTAAAGTTCGTAAGGTATTCCATATAAGTATGCTTTCGGCGGCATATTTGCGTGAAACGAAGTATCAAAAACGCCGCATTGCGGAGTGTTTGGAAGATGTTTTTTTGCCGCTTCAATACCTTTAATATTTGGCGGATTATGCAACGGCGCAAGTTCAATATTTTCTTTAAGCGCAGCCATTACTTGATCCGTAATTAAAACAGAGCCGGAGAAAGTTTCACCACCATGAACAACTCTGTGTCCAATTGCATCAATTTCATTTTTATCTTTGATGACTCCATGATTAGGACTTAATAAAACCGCGACTACATATTCAATTGCAATTGTGTGATCTAAAATTTCACCTACTATTCTAATCTTCTCTTTTCCGTGAGGTTGATGTGTTAGCACTGCACTGCTCATCCCGATTCTTTCAACCTGACCTTTTGCCAGCGTAATCTTTTCTTCAGTATCAATAAACTGATATTTAATTGAAGAACTTCCGCAATTAAGAACTAAAATTTTCATTTTATCACCGTTTTTCTTTAATTAATTTTTTTACCTTCTGAATCGTATTTGAAAAACCCTTCACCGGTTTTTCTACCAAGTTTTCTTTCTCTCACTAACTTTCGTAGAATTGGACAAGGTCTGTATCTCGGTTCGCCAAGTGTTCCCCACAACTGTTCCATCCACATTAAAACTTCATCCAAACCCATGCTGTCAGCCATTTCAAGCGGACCGACTTTAAAATCGTAACCAAGTCTCATTGCTGTATCAATATCGTTTGCCGAAGCAACACCTTCTAGTAAGATATGCATTGCTTCGTTAAGTAAAGGAACTATTGCGCGTGTTGTGACAAATCCGGGATATTCATAAACCTCAACCGGCGTTTTTCCAATTTTAGCCGCAAAGTTTTTAATTATCGCTACAGTTTTTTCGGAAGTCTCAAGTGCCTTGACAACTTCTACTACCGGTACTTTTGGAACAGGATTTAGGAAGTGCATACCGATAATTTTATCTTTTCGATTTGTGACTTCCGCAATTTTGGTTAGACTCAACGTTGATGTGTTGGAAACGAGAATTGTTTCCTCATCGGCTAATTCATCCATCTTACTGAATAGCAATCTTTTCAGTTGGAAATTCTCATCAACCGCTTCAATGATCAAATCACAATCTGTGATTTCATTAATATCAACGCTCCACTTAATTCTACCGAGGATTGATTTCATTTCACTTTCGGTCATTGCCCAACGTGAAATTTCGTTCTTCATTGTGTTTTTAATTGTATCTTGAGCTCGCTTCAATTGCGTTTCATCCTTTTCAACAATTAAAACATCAATTCCAGCAGCAGAAACCGTCTGTGCAATACCTTGCCCCATTAATCCGGCACCAATTATCGCAACATATTCGATGCGGTCTTCTTCCTCAACTTTCTGAACATCACCTAATAGATCTTCTAATTTTAATTTTTCATCAGCCATTTATTTTTCCTCTATAAAAAGACAATAAGTTTGCTCTAAATCAGACTGAAAAAGTGCAAAATCTATGCCACGTAATTGTTTATATAGAAAGACTTTAAGCGGTTATTAATAATCTTTTTTACTAAAAATAATAATACTTAATGCCAGAGTGAGAATGAGAAATATTGCGGATGTAAAAATTGGTTGGTAATCATATAAACTGCCGCCAACTGCAAGGTCACTTGTAATCGATCCTAACTCGGAAGTTTTGGGAACAATGTAGTAAAGAATATCCAAAATAATTTCGAGCACTTTATTATCGCTCAAAAGTAGAATTTGTTCTCTCATATTCAAGATAGGTGAAAGAATAAAGAAGATTAAGTATGTAAGCATCATTGCGAGAATTGAACTTTGAGAAAGTATTCCGATAAGAATAATTAAGCCGTACAATACTGCAAATGCAAAAGTGATGGTGAAAATTGTTATAAGAAAAGAAGGGTCCCACACACCAAATTTCAAACCGATCAACAGCCAAATACCGAGAACGAGATAAGCGATATTCGTAAAGACAACAAATGTACCACCCAAAAACTTTCCGTGAATAATTTGAGCTCTTGAGATCGGTTTGGAAAGCAGAACATCTATACTTCCCTTCTCCAACATATTTGGGATAAATGAAGATGCAGAAAATATTGAAAGAAATAAACCACCGCCAAATAACGGAACAACAATAAATAATTTGATGCCGCCAACAACTTCCTCCATTACACCGCGGTTTTGTCCGGTTTCAACTTGAATGGATCCTGATAAATCTTCCAAACCAATTGATGCGAACGCAACTGCAAACAAAATTAATATTAATGAAGAAATTCCGGCAAACATGATAAATATTTTGCGGGCAAATGCTTCTCTTATTGTCTGTTTGGTTATTTCAAAAACGTTATTCATTTTTTGCTTTATCTGATTCGTTGATTAGTGAAATAAACATATCTTCCAAACTCATCTTAACATGAACTATACTTTTTATCATTAGCCCGGTTGCACGAAGTTTATCGATGCAAATATTAAGTTCTTCTTCGTTATTGACTTTCAATTCAAATCCGTGAGAGGTTATTTTGTCAACCGAGAATTCCGGAAGAACTTCTTTTATTATATCTTCGGTGATCTCAGTCGCAAGTGAAATTGAGTAGGTTTCTTTATCTGTTGTAAGATCTTCTACCGTACCTTCGCGGATTAGTTCGCCTTTATTTAGAATCGCAACTCTGTCGCTTATTAATTCAACCTCGGAAAGAAGATGGGAGTTTATGAAAATTGTCTTGCCTTCATTTTTTAATCGAACTAAAATATCACGGATTTCTTTTCTGCCAATCGGGTCAACACCGTCAGTCGGTTCATCCAGAAATAGCAAAGTTGGATCATTGATCAATGCTTGAGCTAAGCCCAATCTCTGCATCATTCCTTTTGAATATTTTTTAACTTTAGTTTTTCGCCACTTGTCCATCTTAACTAAAGCGAGCAATTCGCCGGTTCTTTGATCAATTTTTTGTTTTGAAACTCCGGATAATCTTCCGACGTACCGCAGCACATCTTCGCCATTTAAGTAAGGCGGGAATTTATGATTTTCCGGAAGATAACCGATTTGTTTTCTCACTTCGTGGTTGGAAATATTTTTACCCAATACTTTAGCGCTGCCGAGAGTTTGAAAGACAATACCGAGTAGAATTTTCACTAAAGTAGTTTTACCGGCGCCGTTTGGACCTAATAAACCAAAAACAGTACCTTCACTCACCTTAAGATCGAAATCTTTTAGCGCCGTTACTCTTCTCTTTTTGTAAGGTGATTCGTATATTTTTGTGAGATTTGAAACTTCAACAGTATTCATTTAGTTCGATATTGTTATTTTAACTTTTCGAATAATAGTCTTTCTTTCAGTAAGTACCAAATTTAGTTAATGATGACAATTCATCAAACTCTAAAAAAGTATTTTGGTTACGATTTGTTCCGTGCCGGTCAGGAAGAAATCGTTTCAAACATTCTTGACGGCGAGAACGTACTCGCCATTCTTCCCACCGGTGCGGGTAAATCAATTTGCTATCAAGTGCCTGCTCTGCATTCCGACAGATTTTCAATTGTAATATCACCACTGATCGCATTAATGAAGGATCAGGTTGATGCACTTAACAAAATTGAAAGAACTTCCGCGTTTATTAACAGTTCTTTAGACTACCGAGAGGGTGAAAAAGTTTTAAATGATGTCGCAAACAGCAAAATTAAATTACTTTATGTCTCACCGGAGAAACTTGATAATCAGTTTTTTGCAGAGAGGTTGAAAAATCTTAAGCCAAAGTTTTTGTTTATTGACGAAGCGCATTGCATAAGCGAGTGGGGTCATAATTTTAGACCGAGTTACAGAAAGATAAAAGACCTGATCGATTTTATCGATTTTGAAAATGTAGCTGCATTTACTGCTACCGCAACTCCCGAAGTGCGAAAAGATATTGTCGGCCAACTAAATTTGAAAGAACCCAAAGTTTTCGTAAAAGGTTTTGAACGCGATAACTTATCGTTAAATGTCATTAAGACAACAAAGAAAAAAGATTTCTTACTAAAGGCACTGACAAAAAAATCTGTTCCCTCCATAATTTATTGTGCAACGAGAAAACAAACCGAAAGTGTTTCATCATTTTTGCAATCGAGAGGAATTAATGCTCAACATTATCATGCCGGTGTATCAAATGAAGTTCGACGCTTAATTCAAGATGATTTTATAGAAGACCGGATTGATGTTATTGCAGCAACCAACGCATTCGGAATGGGGATAGATAAAAAAGATATCCGAACTATTATTCATTATAACATTCCGGCGAGTATCGAAAATTATTATCAAGAAATAGGTAGAGCCGGGCGCGACGGTGAACCGTCAAATATTTATTTGCTATTCAGCGACAAAGACAAACATGTTCACCAATATTTAATCAATTCATCTTATCCGTCTCGAGAACAAATTGAAACAGTTTACTCATTAATCTGCGATCACGGAAAAATTGCCGCCGGAAGTAAATCTGATAAACCAATTGAGATTGATAAACTTCTGCAGCAGCAATTATTAATCAATGAGATTAACGGATCTATATTAAATTCTGCGCTTGGCATCTTAGAAAATTCAGGTTACATAAAACTGAACAACAATTTTGCAAAAGGTTATTCGGTTAAATTTTCTTTAACTCCACAACAACTCAGAAAATATACAAAATCAATAAGCGATGAACTTAGTATTGATATACTTCTCTTTTTGTTAAGAGAATTCGGCAGCAGCATATTTGAAAAGAAAACAAGAATAAATATTGATAATCTTTCCCAAAAACTAGGCGAAGATAAATACGAATGTATAGATCGATTAGAGTTTGCAGATGGACAAGGAATAATTGAATTCGAAAAACCATCGAGTTTTAACTCTTTGGAAATTTCATCACCGCGGGTAAAAAAAGACCGGCTTAATTTAAATGTCGACACATTAATAAAACGGAAAGATTTGGCATTAAACCGGTTGGACGAAATGGTAAATCTTGTTTTTTCTAAAGAGTGCCGATTCAAAGTCATTTTAAAATATTTTGGCGAAGAGGTAACTGCTTATACTTGCGGCAGATGTGATATTTGCAGCAGCACCCAAGACACGTTTTCAATTGAAGAATTTATCGAAGAAAAAATTTTAGATACATTACGAGAATCGGTTGAGCCGCTTTCAATTTTGGAAATAAAAAATATTTTATTAGGCAGTGAAGCTACCTCAGAATTTATGCACCTTTCTACTTTCGGAAGTGCAACTCATTTTGGGACTGTCGATATTGAAAAATCAATTAGCAGTTTAATACAGTTTGCTCAAATTGAAAAACTTTCAAACGGTAAATTCGATTTAAGGCAATTAAAATTAGACTTGGATTCGAACTCATCAAAACCTTCCGATAATTACGAACCTTACTTAAAACTTTATAACTCACTGCGTCAAATAAGAAAAGATGTTTCGGAAAAATTTGGGCAATCTGTAAATCTGATTTGTCCGGATGAAGTACTGAAAGAGATAACCGATAAAAGACCTTTAACTACAAACGGTTTGATGTCGATAAAAGGTTTCACAACACGAATGTTCAATAAAGTGGGTGAAGATTTCTTAAACGTAATTCGAGACATCAACGAAGCAGAGGATCAAAACAAAACTCTGAACGATAAAAAGATGCCGGATACAACGAGACAAATTTTTGATTTAGTAAAAAAAAGATACTCTTTGAAGGACATTGCATCGTTCACAAAATTACCCGAAGCTGTCGTCTCAATGCAGATTGAATCCTTTGATCTCACTCTTCCCGATTTAATAATCGATTCACTGATCGATCATAAAAAAGCTAGTAAGATTTTAGATACAATTCAAAGCGGAATTACAAATATCAAAGAGATTAAATCAAGTCTAGGCAGTGATATAAGCTACGGTGAGATCAGAGTGATTTTGGCGAAGGAGAAGGTTAGTTCCTCTTCGAAGCCATTTTAAGCGAATCCAAATATGCCTTTGCTTCAATAAAAAAATTATCCCAATATTCGGCTTTTATTTCTGTGTTGCGGATTGTGCTTTCGTAGAGTTCGGGAGTTACGTTATACTTTTCGAAGATTTCTTTTTTGGCGGTTTGAAGTGAATCCGGAAAATTTGCATACTTATTTTGAGCAACGGTAATATCTACAAAAATTCTAACCAATTTTGACCGTTCAATCTGCGGTTCATCCTTACAACCAACAAAGAGAACGGTCAAAATCAGAAATAAAAATAAGTTGTTATTCTTTCTTACTAGCTTCAAACAAAATTCTCTTTTCACGTTCGGTTAAATTTTGATAGCCGCTTTTACTTATTTTATCGAGTATCTCGTCAATCTCTTCTTGGTTTACTTCTTGAGATTGATCGGAAGAATTAATCTCATAAAATTCGGCATCTTCAACAGTGTGTTGCTTTGCTCGTTCGTTTCGGTCTCCTAAATTGACTCTCGGTCTGAGCCTAGGAGTAATAAAAATATCTTTAACTTTTCTAAACATTCCTTCAATATTGATGTTGTTTCTTTTATCATACATCACAAAAAGAAATCCGAAGAATGCTCCGCCAAGATGAGCAAGATGAGCGACGTAATTTGCGCTTCCGACGGACATAAACTCTATCACAATATAAAATGCAATTAAATACTTCGCCTTAATCGGCATTGGCGGAAATAAGAGAAAAATATACCTGTCCGGGAAATAGAGTGCAAAAGCAATCAGCACCCCGTACACAGCGCCGGAAGCTCCTATAGTTGGAGCGCTTATGCTGTCAAAAATTGGTGAAGCAAAAATATGCAGTAAACCCGCACCAACTCCGCACATCAAGTAGTAAAATAAAAACTTCTGCGAGCCGAACATATTTTCAAGTTCAACACCAAAAATCCAGAGTGCAAACATATTGAAAAAGAGGTGCATGAATCCGCCATGCAGAAATTGATAAGAGAACAACTGCCAAATTTGGAAATTATAAGCTTGTCCGGCAGCATCAGTACCACTTAACGGGTTCAATGCAAAATATCTATTAATCACATACCAGCCCGGCATACCGCCGAAACTGATATTGTCGAGAATAATCTGTACAAAAAAGACAGCAATATTAATAATTAAGAGGTTTTTAATAACCGGCGGAAAGAAAGAAAATCCACCAAAGCCACGTGGTTAAAGTAATCTCTGTCCTGATAAGCCATTAATCAATACCTTTTGATGAATACAAATTTAAAGATAGTCGAATTTGTTAAAAATAAAAAGAAGCAATCTGACATCTTAGACTGCTTCTTCTAGTAAAAAGTTCTCCTATTGTCATCCGGGTTATACAGCTTTGGGAACCAATATATTGCCCCGACTTTCAAGTCGGGATAAAACTATTCCAAAAAGAGTCCGGGCTTCAGCCCCATGCTCTACTTTTAATGGGGCTAAAGCCCAAACTCAGCGTTTGCTTCCCAGTTCCCGCCATAAATGGCGGGGCAATTTAATTCTAAGCATCACTCAAAGCAGCCACACCCGGTAATTCTTTGCCTTCCAAAAATTCTAGCGAGGCGCCGCCGCCGGTGGAAACGTGTGAGACTTTATCGCTCAATCCGACTTTTTTAATTGCAGATGCGGAATCGCCGCCACCAATAACTGTCACCGCTCCATTCTCGGTTGCTTCTGCTAAGGATTTTGCAATTGCGTTTGTTCCCTTTGCAAAATTCTCAAATTCGAAGACACCCATCGGTCCATTCCAAACAACAGTCTTGCTATCTTTAATAACATTAGTGAAAAGTTCAATTGTCTTCTCACCAATGTCGAGACCCATTTTGTCAGCCGGAATATTACCATATTCTACAGTCTCAGCAGGAGAATCATTTTTGAATTCCGGGGCAACAACTGTATCAAGAGGTAAAAGTAATTTTGCATTTGAGCTTTCTGCTTTTTTCAAAATCTCTTTAGCTAAATCAATTTTATCTTCTTCGAGTAGAGATGTCCCGACTTCCTGTCCTTGTGCTTTAAAGAAAGTATAAGCCATTCCACCGCCAATTATTAGCGTGTCAACTTTCGGCAAAAGATTTTGGATTACATCAATCTTGCCTGAGATTTTTGCGCCGCCTAAAATAGCGGTAAAAGGTCTCTTTGGATCGGCGATTGCTTTGCCGAGATAATCCAACTCTTTCTGCATTAAATATCCTGCTGCGCAGATTTCAATATGTTTTGTTACACCTTCGGTTGAAGCATGAGCTCTATGTGCAGTTCCGAAAGCATCATTGATATAAACATCACCTAATTGAGCTAATTCTTTCGAAAATTCCGGATCGTTTTTTTCTTCTTGAGAATGGAATCTTAAGTTTTCAAGTAAAACAACTTCACCTTCTTCCATTTTATCAATAATCGCTTTAACCTGGTCACCGATACAATCCGGCGCAAATTTTACATTTGCATCAACTAGTTCACCTAGACGAGTTGCAACCGGTTTCAAACTGAACTCCGGTTTAGCTTGACCTTTTGGTCTTCCGAGGTGACTCATTAAAATTGCTTTGCCGCCATCTTTAATAATTTTGTTTATAGTTGGTAAGGCAGCTGTAATTCTATGATCGTCCGTTATTTGTAAATCATCATTTAGCGGGACGTTAAAATCAACTCTAACCAACACTCTTTTACCTTTGAGATCAACTATTGTCAATTGATAACTTTTTCATAAGTCCTCCGTTGCCTATCGGATATTAAAAAGACGCAGCGGAGGAGTTACTCAACTGCGTCTTTCAGATTAAATTATTTATTATATATTTATCTGGAAATTTTCACCAAAAGATCAACAACTCTGCATGAGTAACCCCACTCGTTATCATACCAGCCGACAACTTTAACTAAGTTGCCGTCAACCATGGTCGATAGAGAATCAAAAATAGTTGAATGAGGGTTACCGATTATATCGGCAGACACTAATGGCTCGTCGGTATATTCCATAATTCCTTTTAATTCACCATCAGCAGCTTCTTTCATTGCTGCGTTAACTTCTTCTATTGTTACTTCTTTTTTAAGAACAGCTACTAAATCTGTAATAGAACCGTCGGGTGTAGGTACTCTTAAAGCGAAACCATCAAGTTTACCTTTAAGTTCCGGAATAACTTTACCAGCCGCTTTTGCAGCGCCGGTTGTTGTAGGGATGATTGAAACCGCTGCCGATCTTGCTCTTCTTAAATCGCTGTGAGGTAAATCTAAAATTCTTTGATCGTTTGTGTATGAGTGAACGGTTGTCATTAATCCTTTTTCCATACCAAACTTGTCATTAAGAACTTTCACCATTGGTGCTAAACAATTTGTTGTACAGGATGCATTGGATATTACTTTTTCATTTCCGGTTAAGATGTCATCGTTTACACCCGGAACGACCATTGCATCAACTTCACCCTTTCCAGGAACAGTTAATATAACTTTTTTAGCTCCACCTTGAATGTGTTTTTCACAAGCTTCCTGAGTTCTAAAAACACCGGTTGCTTCGATTATTACTTCTGCTCCCAAATCACCCCACTTCAAGTTTGCGGGATCTTTTTCGGAAGTAACTTTAATTTTTTGACCATTTACGACAATCTGATCTCCTTCAGCGTGAACTTCACCTTTAAAATTACCGTGAACCGAATCATATTTTAATAAATGAGCTAGGGTTTTAGCATCCGTCAAATCATTAATTCCGACAAATTCGATGTCTCCTAATTCCAATCCACGACGAAATACTAATCTTCCAATTCTCCCAAATCCGTTAATACCTACTTTTACTGACATATATTTCCTCCATTTTCAAGTGATTCAATTTTGGTTGACCTTAAATATAACTAAAAAGACCTCAATCTTCAATTTAACTTTTACACTCCGTTTTACTCGGTGGAGCTGCTAGTTATCGAATTATCGAATTATCGAATTAGCGGATTAGCGAATTAGGTTTCTATCGCCTTAATCACGTTTCTTTTTTTTCATCTGTCTCTGCAAATTTTCAGCGGTTTCTGCGAGAAACCATTTTTTGATCTCTCGCAGATTTCGCAGACAAGTCGTTGATCATAAATTAATAATAATTGAACGCAGATTTTTATGATTATTATTTGCCGAAGCGACTATAACCACCCGATAATAGGTCTGTTATAAATCGAACTTTGTTTTATAAGTCGAAGAAAGTTCGTAAATTTCTTATTGATTACCTTTTGACTTATATCAAGGAGTAAAAATGAATAGTCTTTCAGAGTGTCTTCAATTAGTTCCAATATTTTCCGGATTTACCAGAGGAAGTAATTGAGCAGGTTTTGCTGGTTGGAAACAAGAAAACCTATGCAAAAGAGAGTGTGATCTTAGTTGAAGAAGAAGTCGGTACTGCACTTTTTGTAATCATAAAAGGGAAAGTGAAAGTTTCAAGATCTAGCACCGATGGAAGAGAAGTAATTCTAAGTATTTTATCAGACTCAGATTTTTTTGGTGAGATGTCAATTCTGGATGGATTGAACAGATCTGCAACAGTAGTTGCTTTGGAAGATACCGAGTTATTTATCATCCAACGAAAAGAGTTTTTGGATTTACTTAACAAACATCCGGAAATTACCATTGCCCTTTTAAGCGAATTAACTCAACGTCCTGCGTAATGCCGATATGAAAATAAAAGCACTTTCTCTTAAAGATGCCGAAGGTAAAGTAGCAACAGTTATTTTACAGCTTGCAGATGATGTTGGTAAAATAAAGCATGGTATCGTGGAAATAGAAAAGCTGCCTCTTCAGCAGGATTTAGCCAATATGGCCGGAACTTCCAGAGAAACAATTTCCAGAACTTTGCATTCGTTTGCTAAAAAAGGATTGGTTGAACTGGATGGCTCAAAATTGAAAATACTGGACTACGAAAAATTCAGGGAGACATTCGCTTAATTTATGTACAAAATTGATTTACATAGCCATACAAATTATTCCGATGGAATACTTTCACCGGCTGAATTGGTGGAACAAGCCAGCCAAAATAAAATTACAACTTTAGCTATTACCGATCACGATAGTGTAAACGGAATTAAAGAAGCTATCATTGCGGGCAATGATCTCGGTGTAAGAGTTGTTCCGGGAGTTGAGTTAAGCACTGACGTTGACGATAGAGATGTACATTTACTCGGTTTATTTTTGGATATTGATGATGAAGAGTTACTAAAATATCTTGAATTCTTCCGTGAAGAACGTCTCTATCGAGCTAAAAGAATCGTGAGAAAATTGAATGGTATGGGTCACACAATTAGTATTGATGATGTTCTAGCCCATGCTAATAACTCTGCCGTCGGAAGACCGCATATTGCTTTAGCAATGATTGACCGCGGAATAGTCTCCGGTTTTTATGAAGCATTTCAAAAATTCATTGGTGATTATGGACCGGCATTTGAAAGAAAAATTCACGTTTCGCCTAAAAGTGCACTAAAAATAATTGCCGACGCCGGTGGCTTATCTTTTATTGCGCATCCCGGGCATATGCACGAACATATCCTTACCACATTGATAAAATCCGGTATTGACGGAATTGAGGTGATTCACCCCTCCCATAAAGAGTTTCAAGTGAAATTTTATAGAGGAATAGTTAACCAATATTGCCTTTTAGAAACCGGCGGATCAGATTTTCACGGTGGTGGGAAAGGTGACGTAGATAATTTTGGGAAATATTTTATCTCGCAGTCTAAATTTGATGCAATGCAAAAAATGTTGCACCGTAACAGCGCATAAACAATTCCAATATTCTTTATATTTACCTTTCCTTATGATCAAAAATTATTAACTTTCAAACTTACAAAATCCATAAAAGATGAGACCACTTATGTTCGCTAGATCATTTAAGTATTTTTTTATTGTCATAATACTCTTCTCTTTCACAAATGCACAAGATGTTGGAACATGGGAAAGTTTTACAAGCAAAAAAGAAGTTGTTAAAATAGTTTCATTTAATGATGACCAGATTTGGGCTGCCACAACCGGCGGCGCTTTTATGTATGAAGTCTCTTCAAATTCCTTTTTACAACTTGCACCGAGTGAAGGTTTAACAAGCCCTATACTTACCTCGATTACAGCCGATTTGCACAATCAAATTTGGTTTGGAACGCAGTTAGGATCTCAACCCGGTATGCTAAATGTGTATGATTCGGAAAGCGGTGTAATTCGTAAAGTCAATGACATTTTTAATTCAGATTTCTCTCAAAAAAGGATAAATGATTTAGATCAAGCCGGCGATACAATTTTAGTCTCAACCGATTTTGGATTGGCGTTGGTAAATCCAATCAACAATTCTTTTTATGATACTTTTCTGAAGTTTGGTGATTTTGATGCTTTAAAATCTGTGCGGTCAGCTTCGTTCTTTAATAGATTTTTTGTGATGCTTGAAGACGGAATTGCAGTTCAAAGAAGTGGTTCTACAAATTTAATAGCTCCAGAGGCCTGGAGCACTTTTCGATTTGGTTCTGATATTTCCGCTTCCGGTGGTTATGAGTTTGTAGAGTTTAACGGAAAAATTTTAGCTGCAACGAATTCCGGCATTTTTGAATTTATCAACAATACCTGGCAGCCGTTTAATATGAGTGGGGTTTCCGTGCAAAGTATGTCTGTTAATCAGGCTACATTATATTTTGTTACTTCGGAAAGTGGAAACAACAAAGTTTATTCCTTTAACGGCAGCTCAAATTCTTTGCTGTTTGAGAATAGCGAAAACTTAATAATTAATGATATCTTTGCCACCAGCACCGGAGTTATTTACGCTGCAACAAATTCCGGTTTACTTCAAATTGATGGGAGTAATAATAACTTGCTTACTCCTGAAGGACCTGCAAACAATGCATTCGTTTCTTTAACTGTTGATGATGACGGCGTGCTTTATTCCGGAACCGGTCGTGATGTATTTGGAATTGGTGCAATGAGGTTCGATGGAGAAAATTGGGAGTTGATTGATAAAACTACTTTCCCCGAAATTTCTTCGAATGCATTTCATAATGTTTCTAAAGGAAGCAACAACACGATTTTTCTTAACAACTGGGGAAATGGAATAACTACGGTAAAAGGTGATCAGTTTAAAACTTACGATGCTTCGAATTCCGCATTAGTCGGAATTTCAGAAGCCCCTTCTTTTGTTGTGATCTCTGATGCTGCTAGCGATTCTAAAGGAAATATTTGGGCATTAAATCACCGCTCGGCCGGCGTCTTTCCTCTAACGGCAATAAATGAATCGGGTGAATCTTTTAATTTTGAATTCACAAATCCACGTATAACCGCTTCCGAAGAATTGTTCCATCTTGAAATTGATCAATTTGATAAAAAATGGTTTGCTGTTACTGTGGGTGATCGCGGGTTATATTACTTTGACGAAAACGGAACCTTTAATGACCCTGCTGACGATAGAATGGGGGTCCTTACCGCATCTGACGGATTGCAAAGCAGCAGTATAACTGCACTCAAATTAGATAAACGCGGCGCACTTTGGGTTGGAACTAACGTTGGTGTGAGTATCATTCCCGATCCGTCAAATCCAACTTCGAGAATCACCACAGTTAATGGATTACGTCAGCAATCAATTTCCGCGATCGTAGTCGATCCTTTAAATCAAAAATGGGTCGCAACCGTGCAGGGATTATTTCACCTTTCTGAAGACGGTATAACTGTTTTTAATCAGTACACAAGTTCAAACAGTCCTATTCCGACAAACGATATCAGAAGTTTGGCTTTTGATGATAAAAACGGGATCCTTTATGTTGGAACCGACTTCGGTTTGACTGCGCTGCGAACAAGTTCAATTGCACCGCAAGAATCGATGGAAAAGCTATTCATTTATCCGAACCCGGTTATTGTAAATGACAACTCCAATCCACGTATAACAATTGACGGATTAATCGAAAATACAACGATAAAAGTTATTTCTGTCTCCGGACAATTACTCAGAGAATTTGTTACCCCGGGCGGCAAAATTGCGTTTTGGGACGGGAAAGATGAAGATGGTTCGATTGTTCCGAGCGGAGTTTACTTATTGGTTGCCTATGACGAAGATGGTTCAAACGTCGCAACCGGTAAAGTCGCTATATTGAGAGAATAACTTCTATGATAGACCTCATTAACATTTCAGTTCAATTCTCCGGTAACTACTTATTTGAGAATTTAAATCTTCGTATTAACCCGGGCGAAAAATATGCGCTCGTTGGTGCAAACGGTACCGGTAAATCAACTCTTCTAAAAATTATTAACGGAAAAGAAGAACCGGAATCCGGACAAATATTTAAGCAAAAAGGATTAAAGATTGGTTACCTTCCGCAAGATTTTCTTCACTTCAAAGGGAAAAGACTTTTTGATGAAGTTAAATCGATCTTTAAAGAAGCACTTCTATTAGACAAAAAAGAAAATGAGATCAATCATAAACTTGCATCAAAAGTAAGCGATGCTGAAGAACATGAATTGATCCATGAACTTGGAGATATTCATCATCAAAAAGAAGAAACCGGTTATTATGAAATTGATTCGAAGATCGGTAAGATTTTAAGCGGACTTGGATTTAAAGATTCCGACTTTAATCGTCTTACGGATGAATTTTCCGGCGGATGGCAAATGCGAATAGAACTAGCAAAAATATTGCTTGCGGAAAATGATATCATTCTTCTTGATGAACCGACTAACCATCTTGATATAGATTCACTACAGTGGGTTGTCAACTTTTTTCGGAATTACAAAGGTACACTCGTACTCGTTTCTCACGATTTACACTTTGTTAACAATGTAACTGAAAAAACAATTGAGATCTTTAACAAACGTATAAACATTTTTAACGGTGTTTACGCAAAGTATCTTGAATTCAAAAAAGAACGCGATGAACAGCTTGTGAATCAACTCAAAAACCGCGAGAGAGAGATTAAACAGATCAATCGTTTTATTGAAAGATTTAGATATAAATCGACTAAAGCACGTCAAGTTCAGAGCCGCGTAAAAATGCTTGAAAAGTTAGAGGATATTGAAGCGCCGGAGTTCGAAAAGAAAATTGATATTCATTTTCCCGAAGCCGAAAGAAGCGGTGCAATCCCGATCGAGTTAAATGGTATTTCAAAGACTTACACAAAGGAGCCGGTGTTTGAAAATGTTGATCTTCAAATTCATAGGGGTGATAAAATTGCTTTTGTCGGTCCGAATGGAGCAGGTAAAACAACTCTAGCAAGAATTATAAGCGGCAATCTAAAGCCCACTTCGGGAACAATAAACATCGGCAATAAGACATATATTTCTTACTACGCACAGGAAGTTGCCGAAGAACTTAACCCTGAATATGATCTTGTTGATACCCTTGCAGAAGTTGGTGATGATCTAACACCCGGTAGAATACGAACAATCCTCGGATCGTTTTTGTTTTCCGATGACGACGTTTTCAAAAAAGTAAAAGTTCTTTCCGGTGGTGAAAAAAGTAGATTAGCTCTTTCGAAAATTTTAATCCAAAGATCAAACTTGATCGTACTTGATGAACCGACAAACCACTTGGACTACGATTCAAAGAAAGTTCTCCAAAATGCCATCATGAAATTTAACGGTACACTTATCATTGTCTCCCACGACATCGATTTTATTAGACCAATTGCAAATAAGGTTATTGAGATAAGAAATTCGAGAATTAAAGAATATCCGGGTGATATCGATTACTATCTCTTTAAGGTAAACGAAGCAAAAACTAAAACGGATGAAATCACGACCAACAAATCAAAAAATCTAAAGAAAGAAGAAAAAAGAAGACTTGCAGAGCTGCGACAAGAGAAATCGAAAGCGACGGTAAAAATAAAAAAGCAATTGGAAGATGCAGAACTATTAATTGAAAAGCTAGAAGATGAAAAAGTAGAGTTAGAATCTTTGATGGCTGATCCTGAAATTTATAACGATCCCGAAAAAACTAAACTATCGAAAATTCGCTACAGTGAATTGCAAAACGAACTTGATAATGCTTATGAAACTTGGACAAACCTTACTGGAGAAATTGAGCAAATAGAATCAGAGTTTGAAACTCAACTTTCTAAAAATTCTTGAACCAAACCCAAGCCGCCATAAAGCGGTGCGTCATCACCTAATTTTGTAAAATCAATCTTTGTTATTTTCCCGGTTCAGAAAGAACGGAGGACTTAAAAGCTTTTTCGATTTTAGGCATCATAAAATCATTCATCGCTTCAATCACACCTCCACCCAAAATTATAGTATCAAAATTCGCTAAAGTGGTAATACTCCCGAGTACCGAACCAATAACAGTTGCTGAATTACTCAAATGTTTCTTCACAACTTTATCGCCCTCGTCAAGAGCGCTTTTTAACATCTTGCTTTTTATTCTATTTCCGGCTTTTAACGTATCACTAAGTATGCTTGACTTGCCCTTTTTAATATCATTAGTAATTGCTTCAACTACCGCAGTTCTGCTTGCAATTTTTTCAAATGTCGCATCACTTCCATTACCCAACTTCCCCTTTTTACTAACTTTCATATGTCCAATTTCACCGGCATAAAATGACGAACCCCGATAAATTTTACCGTCAAAAAATAACGCCCCTCCAATACCGGTACCAACAAAGACAACGAGCATATTTTTGAATTTATCTTTTAGTTCTTTTGCTTGAATTCCTAAACCGGCAAGATTAACATCGTTTTCAATTAAAATAGGAATCGAGAATCTCTTCGATAACTCCTCCTTAATATTAAATTCACGAATACCCAAATTTGGAGCGTACGCTATAATACCTGTAAGCGGATTAACTGTCCCCGGAACTCCGAGACAAACCGCTTGGATTTCATTTGGGTTAAGTGAATTTTTATTGATCAATTGTTTTACTGATTTTTCAATCCCGTCTAAAATTGGTTCAATCTTTCCGGTAATTTTTGTCGCTTCTTTATATCTATCAATAATTTCTTCGTCTTTAATTAAGGCGGATAAGATTTTTGTACCGCCGAGATCAACCGTAATTAAATATTTTTTCAAAATAATTTTTTCCTCTATTTACATTACCGCTCAAATATAAGTCATTATAGTGTAATGATAAAAGTAATTTTATAATTGAGATTGGAATAAATTACAAATATCAAAAGAGTTTATTCTTTTTTATCTTTGTACAAAAGAATATGGGATATGAATATGTTTATAAACTTTGCGGATTTACCCGGGCATCAAAATTTATTTTTAGATTATTTATATGAGTTCGAAAATGCCGAACGATCTTCTAAACTTAATTTTAGAGACACGAAAAATTACAAATCAATTTTTGATTCTGTTGCTTCCCAAGAACGATTTCATTTAACAGAGTTAAAATCTATAATTAAAAATCAGTACGCCGGGAAAGATTTATCAAAACAGACCGAAAAGAATATTGAATTGATTGATAAGGATAAAACTATCGCCATTGTAACCGGACAGCAGCTCGGCATTCTCGGCGGTCCGATGTACACATTTTACAAAATAATTACGGCAGTCAAACTTTGTCGCAACCTAAAACAAGAATACGATGATTATAATTTTATTCCAATATTTTGGCTCGAGGGAGATGATCATGACTTTGATGAAGTTCGTTCACTTAAGGTAATTGATAAAACTAATTCACTTAAAAACATAAGTTATGACGACGGACTTGATGATGAAACAAACCGTGGCAGTGTTGCCAAGTTAAAGTTCAACAACAACATTTACGATTTCTTTAATGAGCTAAGTGAATCTATCCGGGATACAGAATTCAAAAAAGATTTAATTGATACACTTAAAGTATTTTATAATCCCAACAACACTTTTAAGGATTCCTTTTCCGAATTGATCTTTGAGTTCTTCGATGAATACGGGTTAATAACTTTTGATCCGACGCAAGAAAGCGTGAAGAAATTGCTGAAGCCGATATTCAAAAAAGAAATCGAGGATTTTAGGGAGCATAGTGAAGACGTAGTTCAAACCAGTGCTGAGCTTGAAGAAATTTATCATGCTCAAATAAAAATTAAACCGGTGAATATTTTTATCCAAGAGGATGAAGGCAGATTTCTTTTAGAACCGGTTGACGATGAATTCCGGTTGAAAGGAAAGCGAAAAAGATACACTAAAGATGAACTACTCGATATCCTAAAAAAAACTCCCGAACGTTTTAGTCCCAATGTTTTATTGAGACCGGTTTGTCAAGACTTCCTCTTCCCTACCGGAATGTATGTTGCCGGACCGAGTGAGATAAGTTACTTCGCTCAAGTTATTCCGATGTATAACAATTTTAATATGCAGCAACCGATTGTTTATCCGAGATTCTTCTCGCTACAATTTTGGAATCTAACCTAAAAGAGATAGCAGAAAAGAACAAACTAAAGATCACCGACTTTTTTTTCCGATGAAGAAGTGCTGAATGAAAAGTTAGTAAACATTCTTTCTGATATTAAAATTGAGCCGGCGTTTGACGAATCTCGTAAAAAATGAATGAACTTTTTGATATGTTGACAAAAAAGATAAATGAAATCGACCCCACATTAACCGGGGCAGTTGATAAAGCAAAGGATAGATCGATAAATAATTTGGATCAACTTTTTGACAAAACCAAGAAAGCACGTGAGCGTCAACATGAAACAACGTTGAGGCAAGTTGAAAAAGTAAGAAGTATAATTTTTCCAAACGGGAACTTACAGGAGCGCGAACTAAATTTCATTTATTTTGCACATAAATACGGTCCCGATATAATATAAATGGATCTACGACCAAATCGCAATAAATAAGTTTGAACATCAGATTATTGAGTTATAATTACGATTGGTTTGTAATTGATTTTAGTTGATTGAGAAATTCGGGATTGGAAATCTTTGCACATTCAAAATTTTCTATCGAAGCATTATCTAAAACTAGTGAAGAAAGAATTGCAAACGTCATCGCAATTCTATGATCGCCAAAGCTTGTGAATTTTGGATTTTTATTTTTTGATCTCGCCTGAAATTTTTAAACCATCTTCAAACTCTTCCACTTCAACACCGAGTTGTTGATAGTTATAGACCAACGATTTAATTCTATCTGATTCTTTCACCCGCAATTCCGCAGCATTTTTAATAACAAAAGCTCCTTTGGCAAATAAACCGGCAACAGAAAGAATCGGAATTTCATCAATAATATTTGGAATTAACTCTGGATTAATTGCAATATTTTTTAGCGAAGAAGATTTAACAACAATATCACCCAACTCTTCCCCCGATACTTTCTTCTCGTTTTCAAATGTGATGTTTGCACCCATCTTTTTTAAGACTTCTAAAAAACCGGTTCTTGTTGGATTGAGAGATACATTTTTAAGTAAAAGTTCGGAGTTCTCTGCTAACAGTGCGAGCACAATAAAAAATGCAGCAGTGGAGATATCGGATGGAATTAAATATTCTTGTGCATTAGGATAATTCTTCTTTGATGCAGTAATTATTTTTCTTCCATTATCGAATTGCGTTTCACATCCCAACATTCTCTCTGTGTGATCCCGGGTAATTGACTTTTCTATTATTGTAGATTTTTGATCAATATGAATTGCCGATAATAACAAAGCACTCTTTACTTGGGCACTTGCAACTTCAAGTTCGTAATTAATATTCTTCAATTTATCAGACGGTTGAAAATATGCCGGAAGGGTCCCTTGATCACTTAATTTTATTTTTGCTCCCATTAATGAAAGCGGTTTTGCAATGCGGTTCATCGGTCGTTTTGATAGCGACTCATCACCAACTAAATTTGAGACAAAGTCTTGTGCGGCGAGAACTCCGCTGATTAATCTAGCCGTTGTTCCGGAGTTGCCCGCATCTAAATCGTTTTCGGGTTTTGAAAATCCTTTATAACCTTTTCCGTTTACTAAATATTCGGTCCCTTCTTTGTGAATTTCGCAACCTAAATTTCTAAAACAATTTATTGTGGAGATTACATCATCACTTTCAAGCAAATTGGTTATGCGTGACGTACCCTTTGCCAATGAAGAAAAAATAACGGAACGATGGGAAATTGATTTATCGCCGGGAAGTGAAAGTTCACCTTTTACATTTTTGATCTTCTTGAATTCTTGGATCATTTCTCAGCCCATTTATCGATCCAAGATTCCAGTTCTTCTTCGGTCAATTCGGATTTATCGTACATTCCTTTTTGCAATCTTTGACGCTGTGCTTCATATAAAGTTACCGCCGCTGCAACCGATACATTCAGACTCTCCACCATTCCTCTCATCGGAATGTAAAAAGTTTCATCCGCATATTTTACCGCATCATCCGAAACACCTCTATGCTCATTGCCTAATACAATCAATGTTTTTTGAGTGAAGTCAAGGTCATATAAACTAACCGAGTTTTCATCGAGTAAACTAGAGTAGATCTTGTATCCCAATTTTTGATATTTATCGAAACAACTTTTAACGGATGAATGATTTTCTTTTTCAACCCACTTGAATGCTGAGGCGGAAGTTACTTTATGAATTTTAGGGAATTTTTCTATGGTATAAATTAAATCAACTTTGGGTACACCGACCGCATCACAAGTTCTAAAAATTGCGCTTACGTTATGAGGATCGTGAACATTTTCAATTGCAACTGCTAAAGAGTGTTGTCTCTGCCGGATGGTTTTTTCAATTCTGCTTAATCTTCGTTCGGTGAGGAAATTGCGCATCTTATTTATCAAAAACTAATTTGTAGATAGTTTTACTTGATGAGCGACGTGCTTTGTCGATTATTATTTCAGTATCTTTTGGCAAGCTCAAATAAAAAGAAAGCATTTCAACCGATTTATTAATTGCTTCGTCTTCTTCATGCGCCCATGCTTCACAACCTTTAATGGAAGGTACTTCGGCAGTAAATCCGTCACCCGTACTATCAACTACTAAATCGAGAACCATTAATAAGTCCCCTTGGGAACAGTTTCGCCTTCAACAATTTTCACACTCGCCGATGCGCCGATTCTGTCAGCACCATAAGCAACCATTGCTTCTGCATCTTCGCGGGATCTAATTCCACCTGAAGCTTTAACTCCGACTGTGCTTCCAACAACATATTTCATTAACGCAATATCGCCAACAGTTGCACCGCCGCTGCTGAAACCGGTTGATGTTTTTACAAAATCGGCTTTTGCTTTTTTACTTATTAGACATGCTTTAATTTTTTCTTCATCGGTTAGCAATGCGGTTTCGATTATTACTTTGCAAATTGCATCATATTTTTTTGCAGCCAACACAACTTGATTAATATCGTTGAACACATAATCAAATTCACCTTCTTTAAGCATACCTACGTTTATAACCATATCAATTTCTTCGGCGCCGTTGGCTAATGCTTCTTCAGCTTCTTGTCTTTTAATTTTAGTAGTGGTTGAGCCAAGAGGGAAACCGATAACAGTGCAAACTTTTACATCTGTACCGCGAAGAAGATCGCTGCATAGACCAACGTAACAAGGGTTTATACAGACAGATGCAAAGTGGTGTTCTTTTGCTTCGTTGCAAAGTTTGATTATGTCCGAAGGTGTAGTTTCCGGTTTTAATTGAGTGTGATCAATTTTTCTAGCTAGATTAGTATCTTCAAGTTCACTGCCGACACCTAACCCGGCAGCTATTCTATCAGCGCCGTTATTGATAATATTTTTAACAGCTGCCGGTTGATCGACAACATTTCTTTCCCATCCCGCACAAGTATTGCCGACGCAATAAAAATCTCGTAATGCTTTTTCTGTTAATACTTGAGAAACTATTTTATCAATTGTTGATTTGTTCATGATAAAATCCACTTAGTTTCAATTTTTTGGTAAGCCGTAAATGTATCTTTTAAAAGCATAGCTATCGTCATCGGACCGACACCTTTTGGTACAGGTGTAATATAAGAAGCTTTTTCTTTTACTGCATCAAAGTCGACATCGCCAACAAGCCGGTAACCTTTTTCGGTAGAAGGATCATCCACTCTGTTAATCCCAACATCAATTACAACAACATCATCTTTCACCATTTCGGCTGTTATAAACTTCGCTCTTCCAATTGCTGCTATCAAAATATCAGCTTGCTTTGTGAACTGTTTCAAATCGTTTGCCGCGGAATGGCAAACTGTTACAATTGAATTTGCACCTTCCTTTTTCTGAAACATCATATTGGCAATTGGTTTGCCGACTATATTGCTTCGTCCGACTACAACTACATGTTTTCCTTTTGTTTCTATTTTGTACCGCTTTAAAAGTTCAACAATTCCGTGAGGCGTGCAAGGATAAAAAGTATCTTTCCCAATTACTAAATTACCAACGTTAACCGGATGAAATCCATCAACATCTTTCGCCGGTGAAATTGATTCGATTACTTTATCTTCATTTATTTGCTTTGGCAACGGAAGCTGGACTAATATTCCATGGTAATCGGGATCATTGTTATATTTTTCAACTAAGTTAAGTAATTCTTTTTCCGAAGTATCAGCCGAAAGCTGTTCAATTTTTGAATGCATTCCAATTTTTGCACATGCTTTGTTTTTTGACCGAACATAAACTGATGAAGCAGGATCATCGCCCACTAAAATTGTAACTAAGCCGGGTGCTTTCTTTTCGGCTCGATATTAACTCGTCAATTTTAACTTTCAATTCATCTTTAATATCGTCGGATATTTTTTTACCGTCAATTAACTGCATTTCCACTCCAGAGTTCTATTCACTATTTTTAGATTTATCAAATTCAGGTATAAGAATTCTTTCTATCGCAACCGCTTTGCCTGTTTCGGAATCTGCTTTTATTAATAATCCGCAAAGATGAAGTTCATCTTTCGCTGTTTGGTATTTTTGCGGTGTTTGAAACAAGAACCTATTTATTGCTGCTTCGGTTTTCATTCCGATTACAGAATCATATGGACCAGTCATTCCACTATCGGTAATGTAAGCAGTTCCACCTTTAAGAATTCTTTCATCTGCAGTTTGCACATGCGTATGCGTTCCGATCACTGCGGTCGCTTTTCCATCCAAGAAAAAACCCAAAGCTTGTTTTTCGGCAGTGGCTTCGGCATGAAAATCAATAACTATAACTTTTGTCTCTTGATTGATTTTATTTATTGCCCACTCTGCTGTTCTGAAGGGACAATCAATCGCCGGCATAAATGCTCTGCCTTGTAAATTCAGAACACAAATTTTACCTTTCTTTGAATCGGCAATAATAAAACCATTGCCGTAGGTTCCACGAGGATAATTTTGCGGGCGCAAAGATCTTTTTTCTGCTCGTAAATAATCTTGAGATTGATGCTTATCCCAAGTATGATTACCGCCTGTAATAACATCAACACCGAGAGCCAGAAGTGCTTTGCCCTCTTTTTCAGTGCATCCTTTTCCGTCAGCCGAATTTTCACCGTTTGCAATTATAAAATCTGCTCTATACTTATTTTTTAAACCGGGCAGCCAAGTTTCAACCATTTCTAACCCGGGTTTACCAATAATGTCGCCAATGAATAGTATATTTATAGTCATAATTTCTTTCTTAATTAAAATGTAAATATAGGCAAAATTACAAGATTATTGAAGCTCGCCTTATCAATTGAACAGCGAAGAATTAAATATAACCGAACTCAGATTGGACGAAACTGAATTTGCAGTTCTCGATTTTGAAACAACCGGAACATCATCAAAATTTGCACGGGCTATAGAAGTCGGCATTGCTAAAGTAAAGAACGGCAAAATAATCGATACTTATTCGTCGCTAATAAATCCCGGTTGTAAGATTCCATATCAAATAACTTTATTAACCGGAATTACAAATGATGATGTACTAAATGCGCCATATTTTGAAGAATTAGTTGATGAAATTGAATCATTCATCGGTGATTCGGTTTTAGTCGCTCATAACCTTCAGTTTGATTATTCATTTCTTAGAGCAGAGTTTTTACGTGCTGGTAAAGAAACGAGAGATATAAAAAAAGTATGCACATTAAAATTAGCACGTAAACTCTATCCAACTCTGCCGAGTAAATCCCTTGGAAAAGTTGTAAAGCATCTTAGAATTAAACATGTAAATATTCACCGCGCTCTTGGTGATGCCACTGTCACTGCAAAACTCCTAAATAAAATGTTAAAAAAGTTAGAGGATGAATACCATATTGAACAAACCGGGCAGTTGATAAATTTTGTAAATCTTCCGCAACAAAAATCATATAAAGTATTTAAGAAAAAGTTGAGCGATGATTATTCTGCGCTGCCCGACTCTCCCGGCATTTATTATTTCAAAAATGGCAAAGACGAAATTATTTATGTAGGCAAAGCAAAATCATTAAAAGAAAGGGTGAGAAATTATTTCTCTTCAACAGCCGTAAGAAAAGCAAAGAAAATTGTTCAAAGTGCTTCGAGATTGAGTTTTGAGAAAACCAACACAGAATTAGCTGCTCTTATCACAGAATCAGAGATGATTAAGCGGTATTCACCGAGATTAAATACACAACTCAAAAAGTACGGACAAAGTTATTTTCTAAAAGTACAGAAGGATAAGATAGCACCAAAAATATCAATCACCTCCAAATTTGATTTTGATGGTGATGATTACTTTGGACCAATAAGCAACCGTTTTTCGGCTGCTTCTTTGTTAGAAATAATTGATAAATCGTTTATGCTTCGTGAATGCACAAGAGAATTCGGTAAAGGGAAAAAGTGTTATCTCGCCGATATACAAAGATGTACTGCTCCGTGTATAATAAATTCCAAACAATCATCATATTATAGTGAGTTAAAAAAAGTTTACGAGTTTTTAGCCGGTAAAAATGATGCGGCGCTCAACCGGTTGATTGAGAAAATGAGAAGATATTCTGGACTAGAGAAATTTGAAGAGGCGGCAAATTATCAGAGATACGATAAATCTCTTACTTATCTCTGATTAAAAAAGTTGCAGTTATGGCAGAGCCGATCAATTTAGCAAATGCACTTATAACTATTTCCGAAAACGGCAAAAATGAATACATACTTTTACTTGAAGGTAAGTTGTTTATAAAAGATTATCCGCTTGATCCTAAACAAACTTTTGAACAATCTTTAGAAGATTACTTTGAAACTACAATTCCATTAGTGAAAAATGCCGAGGAAAAAGATTTGGACAGAATAAAAATATTACTCAATTGGATGAGCAATAATATTGAAAAAACTAAGACGTACTACCTGAAAAACTATAACAACATTACAGAACTTTATACCGATATCAACTCAAATTGATCTTATTTTAGAATGAACCGCTTCAAAATAAAACTTACAATAAACGCCGTGCCGAGAAATAGAAGTATATAAAAAAAGAACGCTTTAAATGAAGCCACCCTAAATACAAACTCCGATTTATATCCCCTCCAACCACATTCTTTACACCGGTAAGTTCTCAAAGGAGAACAAACTTTAAAAACTTTTCGGTAAAGTTTCTGGAACGGGAACGCTTAATTGTACCTTGTTTGCCGCACTCTTTACAAAAGTGTATTCTTGGATCGGTGCGATGAAGTATTCTTAAATTCTGTGCCATATATAGCCGTAATTTATTGTTGTTCCGCTAGCGCAAGGATTGAGAGATAGCTATCTCTACTACCTAAAATCCTTACCGCAGTATCTAATTGATTATCATAATTAAAAGAGGCCTCAACTCTGCCGATTCTTCCATCAGTTCTTGCGGAAATCTCTTTATGCAATTGAGCGAGTACTTCTGTCTTATAATAATCCAACTCATTTCTTTTCTGTTTCTGCAACTCCGATTCAAACTCATTGAATCTCTCTTGAACCGAATCATTGAATGAACCATTTTCAAATTCTTTCTTTAAATCCCGTAAGATTTTATCCACCTTAGTACTTACACCAAAATCTTTTTCTACTATATAACTTTTAAAGTCCTGAAATATTTTCTCTTGATCAAGATTTTGCCATTCCAAATTTTCGTTTGTGTTAAAATAAGTTGTGGCAAACTGAAAGAAAATCCCCTGAGCTAAAAGCGATCGAATTAATTCCGATTCGGAATTATTGCTCACCGTTGTATCTGGCTGCACTCCGCCACCGGAATAAACAACGCGGTTGTGATCTGTTCTAAATTCTTCCTTTAACAAATTACCGGAAGAATCAACGAATACTTCACTCTCTTCCAAGTAATTAGTTTTTTGAATTGATCTTCCACTTGGTGTAAAATATTTACCTGTTGTGATTTTAAGCGATGTTGTACTCGTCAATGGAATTACATTCTGAACAAGTCCTTTTCCAAAAGATGCTTCACCAAGAATAACACCCCGGTCATGATCCTGAACAGCTCCGGCAACAATTTCTGATGCGGAAGCGGAACCTTTATCAATTAGAACTATTAAATCAACTTCTCCGGCAATCGGTTCTTCATCGGCATAATATTTTGTAATATCGTTTGTATCTCTGCCTGCCACGCTTACAATTACATCACCTTTATTTAGAAATTTATCTGCCACGTCAATTGCGGCATCAAGTAAACCGCCGGGGTTACCACGCAGATCAAGCACGATAGAATGAATTTCTTTCTCCGTTCTTAATTCTAAAAATGCTTTTTTAATTTCTTCTCCGGCTGCTCTATTGAATCCACTTAATTTAAAGTATGCGTTATTACTCTCTTTCGGCACAAAACCAAAGTAAGTCACATTTTTAACTTCCACTTCTTCTCTTAATAAATTGAATACAATTTCTTCATCTACACCTTCACGTTCTATAGTAACAGAAACAAGTGTACCGGGATCCCCTTTCATATAGAGACTAAGATCATCATAATTCTTTTCATCTAATTCCATCGAGTCAACTTTAACAATCACATCACCAATTCTTACACCCTGTCTCTGTGCAGAATAACCTTCGATAAGATCAACCACAGTCACTCGATCGTTTCTCAGACCTATTGTTGCGCCGATACCGCCGTACTTACCGGTTGTCATAAATTCAATATCTTTTTGATTTGATTCATCCATGTAAACCGTGTAAGGGTCTAAAGCATCAAGCATTCCCTTAATACCGGAGAGCATGAATTCGCGTGGATCAATTTCGTCAACATAATTAAGAGTAATCTCTTTATATACTTTTCCGAATATATCTATTGAATTAGCAATCTCGTAATAAACATCTGCTTTACTCTGTGCATTAGAAGACAATAACATTACAGATAACAACACAGTATTTATAAAAACTTTAACACGCATTTCCCATCCTTTACTTATAATTGATGAATTATATATTCGAGTCTGTCCGGATCACTGCCGACAAATGTAGTAAAATCGGGAACTTCAACTTCCGGCACCAAATAACCGATTGTATCTCTAATGGCTTGGTTAAAATTCACGAGTACTTTTATTTTACTTTTATCCAAAGTCCCGAGCACATTAATACCGCCGCGCAATATCACATTAACTTGCTCAGGATATACAATTAAATCTTTTGAAGGTGGTATGTTTTTAACTTCTACCGGGATATTTTGAAATTCTTTGTCAACAATTTTTTGGACATCAAATTTTATAGTAACTCTGTCAGTTTCACTGAAAATTATTTTATCAATTTCTTCGAGTAAAATATTTTCAATAATACTTTTATCAACCGCGGTATAATTTTTATAGTTCGTCTTTACCGATTCTATTTCTTCGACAAGACTTTTAGGCCCTCTTACTGAAACAGAATCCGGTTCAACTTTTAATTCTGAAATCAAACCGAAACCATTCTTGAATTCCAAATCAACATTTGGTTCAACCGGAACTCTTTTTTCGTCTAGTTCTTCGACTATATATTTTATTTTCGCCGGTGAAAATTCATTTATCTGAACAGTTGATGAGAGCCAGCGATTCTTTTCAAGTGCATTTCTTATTGTTACTTCATGAGTGCCCGGGTCATCGGCAACTTCAATTGTAAACTCGGGATTGCTTCCAAAGGTCATTTGAGCTAACTGCCAACCCTGCCCTTTTAAACTTATTGAAATTTCTTCGTCAGAAGTATTTGAGACCGCATACCCTTCCGGAATATCAGAAAACGTTATAGGTAGATTAACATTATAGAAATAATCTCCCGAAAGGGAAATAAACACCCATAAGGTTACCGAAAAAAGTACAATAAATATGATTGCGATTATTTTTTTACTCATGGTATTTAAATATAAAAAAACTCCACGAAGTGTGGAGTTTAAAAATCATGGGATGAAAGAAATTTTTTATTGAATTGATTTGAAATGTTCTATCAATTCGGCACGATTCGCTTTCGAAATGTCTCTCCCCTTAATTGGAAAATCTTCAACACTTCTTGCCAATTTACGCAATTCATGTACATTTAGTTTTTGCAAAGCCCAAATAGGGGGTATTTCTTCCGAATCTGTTATTTCTGACTCATCACTTTCCGACTCAATTTTTTCATCACCGGCTTCATCTTCAATAACAACTTCATCTGCTGGAAGTTCCTCTTCAATCGGGTTTTCCTCAATTATTTCTTCTGACTGAACCGGATTGCTTTCTTGAGTTTTACTCGGTTTGTTCCCCGGAGAGGATTTTTGAGTTGAATCATCCTCCGCATCTGTTTCGTACATGATGGATTCGATTTGATCATCGGGTCGAGGAATAACATGAGCAGAAACAAGTTCGCCCACTCTTTGAGCAGCTGCTGCTCCGGCATCAACAGCCGATTTAACAGCAGCAACTTCTCCTTCAACCTTAACAACCATTAAAGCGCCGGTAACTTTTTCTTTGCTGATAAGTTTTACGTTAGCAGCTTTACACATTGCATCGGCAGCTTCAATTGCTCCGACCAAACCTTTGGTCTCAATTAAACCTAATGCTGGTAACATTGTTTACCTTATACTTACTTAGGTCGTTTGGGTATAACAAGTTCAACATCACTATGCGGGCGAGGGATGACATGAACTGAAACCAATTCGCCAACTCTCTGAGCAGCCGCGGCTCCGGCATCGGTTGCAGCTTTTACAGCGCCGACGTCTCCTCTAACCATAACGGTTACATAACCGCCGCCGATGGTTTCTTTGCCAAGAAGTTCAACCTTTGCTGCCTTTACCATTGCATCCGCAGCTTCAATTGCTCCAACTAATCCTTTGGTTTCAATCATTCCAAGTGCGTCTAAAGTCATTGATGTGCTCCCATATTAATGGTTTATTTTATATCGAAAATAGCTTATAAGGGTAAAAATGTCAATTATTATTTAGTATGATTATGTATTGTTTTGCATTTTTAAATAGTCCTCAAGAATTATCGCAGCTGCATTTTTGTCGATCAAAGATTTATTTCTCCGCTTTTTCTTCGAAGGAGTTGTTTCTATTATTCTTCGGAATGCAATTTCCGAGGAATATCTTTCGTCAACCAAAGTAGTTTCAATGCTGCAGAATTGTTCTAAATCCTCCTTAAATTTTCTTATCTCTTTAGACAATTCAGAATCTTCTACCGATTCTTTGACCGGATTTCCAAGAATCACTTCACTTACAAATTTCTCTTTTATTAATAGTGCTAAGTAATTTATTGTTTTTGAATCGTTTGGGATTGTTGAATGTGGGATTGCAAAAAGTTTAAGCGGATCTGTAATTGCCAGCCCAATTCTCTTTTTTCCGTAATCGATGGCTAAGATTCTTGATTCTTCCATCTTCTAATTACTCACGTCAAAACGTTCAACCGAATAGATACCACGATTCTTTTTCAATCTTTCCATCAATTTTTTGAGATGCTCCAAATCGCTTACATAAACAGCAATAGTACCGTGGAACATCGAATCTCCGGTAGAAATATTCACCGACTTAATATTGGTGTTTTTATACGTCGTAATAATATTTGAGATGTCTTTCAAAATTCCCGGGACATCTTCACCATGGATATTGATTCCGGCGACAAACATTGACCCGTTTGCTTTAGGCCAACTAACCGGCACTAACTTATCGGATTGAGTTTTTGACATTTGGATTACATTCACACAATCTTTCCGGTGTATTTTAATTCCTTCTCCGGTAGTTATAAAACCGATTATAGGGTCACCCGGAATCGGGTTACAGCATTTTGCATAACTGTGTTGGATTCCATCGTGTTCACCTTCAACAACAATGCTTCCGCCACCTGCTCTGCGCGCTTGTTGAACGAACGAATCAAAAACAAGTTCGTTTGAGTCATCATCCTGTTCTTCTCTCGGTGGGTTAATAATTTCTTCGGGATCAAGTTTTCCGGTGGCAATGTCTTTGAATAATTGTCTGGGGTTATCATACCTCAACTTATGAGCAATCCGGTTCATTTCATCAATATTGAATTGCTTTTTAGATTTTTTGGCTTTTTTCTCCCATGTTTCTCTGCCGGTCTCGACTAATTTATCTTCTTCTTTATTGAGATATTTTCTAATGTTTGATTTCGCCTTGTGGGTCTGTACAAATTGCAACCAGCTTTTATTAGGATGTTGATTCTTTGAAGTGATAATTTCAACTTGATCACCCGAATGCAGAATCGTATCAAGCGGTACAATTTTTCCATTTACTTTTGCTCCGATACAGTTCTGTCCAACGTTCGTGTGAATTTCGAATGCAAAATCAACGGGAGTTGAATCAACAGGTAAGCGCTTCAACTCACCTTTTGGTGTGAAAATGTATATCTCGTCTTGATATAGATTTAGTTTGAACTTGCAAGAATTTCTCTAGTAGCTTCGTCTTTAGTTGAATTTTCAAAAATATCACGAACCCAGTTTACCCAATCTTCAAGTTCTCTATCGGATGAGATTAAATCTTCTTTGTATTTCCAATGTGCCGCTACACCTTTCTCGGCAATCTCGTGCATCTTTCGAGTACGGATTTGAATCTCAACTAATTTTCCATCAGGACCAATTACTGTATTATGTATTGATTGGTAATTATTCTTTTTAGGAATCGAAATAAAATCTTTGAATCTGTCTTGAATCGGTTTGTAATGTTGGTTGATAACACCGAGTACATAGTAGCACTCGTTGGGATCATCATTTTCTAATATTATTCTGATTGCGAGCAGGTCATAAATTTCGTTGAAGGTTTTATTTTGGTTTACCATTTTTCGGTAAATACTGTAAATATGTTTTGCTCGTCCACCGATTTCAAATCTTAAGTCATGAGCTTTCAATTTTTCTTCAATCGGTTTTGCGAATTTGGCGATATAAGATTCTCTTTCTTTCCGCTTTTCTTTTATTCGTTTTGCGATATCTACATACGCTTCTCTATTCAAATATTTGAAAGCTTGATCTTCGAGCTCCCATTTCACGCGTCCTAACCCGAAACGGTGGGCGAAGGGTGCATAAATCTCTAAAGTTTCCTTGGCAATTCTTCTCTGTTTCTGCGGATTAACAAACTCAAGCGTTCTTATGTTATGTAAACGGTCGGCAAATTTTACTAATATAACTCTAACATCATTTACCATTGAAAGAAGCAGCTTGCGGTAGTTTTCCGCTTGCGAAATATCGTGCCCCTTAAAAACACCACCAATTTTTGTAACACCGTCAACAATATCGGCAACTTCCTTATTAAATTCTTTTGCAAGAAAATTGAGACCGATTTCGGTATCCTCAACAACATCATGAAGTAAAGCGCTAGCCACAGAAATATCATCCAACGGAATTTCGCGTGCCACTATCATTGCAACGTTATAAGGGTGGTTAAAATATAGTTCACCGGAAGCTCGAAAATCGTTTTTATGCGACTCGTAGCTTAGTTGAAATGCTCTGCCTATCATATCTTCGTTTACCGAAGGAAGATGCGCTCGGCATTCTTCGAGAAGATCGTCGAGCATTTTTTGGTGTTTTATGCTATTGAGCGTTGATTCCATTGTTACATTAATATTCTAAAAATATCAGAAAATCAACATTAATTTTCCGGGAGAGCTGTTTTTGCAGTATTTAGCGTATCACGAAGTTTAACAAATTCATCTATGTTTAGTTTCCGGTTAGAATAATATGCTTTATTAGTGTCGGCATCCTGAATAAAGTGTTCACAGATCTCAAGTGATTTTTCGTAATTACTAAGTTTAAAATTTAATTCGGCAATTTTGTAATTCAGTTCAATGTTTCTCTTGGGATTTTCTTTGTTCGCTCTATCATATTTTGAGAGGATAGTATTATATAATTGAAGAGATTTTTTTTCATCTATATTTTCTAAATATGCGGCAAACAAAATTTTTGCTCTCAAACTTTCCGGATAACGTTTGTTTAGTTCTTCTATCAAACTTTCAGCTTCTTCCCATAAATTTTCATTTAGGTAAGCCCAAGCCAATGAAAACTTCATAAATTCTGAAAGCAGAAAATTATCTTTTAAACATAACTCAAGTTCACTTCAGTCCGGCACGACTTTCATCAAAAACAAATGGCAACCAATGAAGCGACTCAGTTTTTATGCTGCTCCAGTATTTATAATTTCCTATTGCGCATTGGTACTCTATTGAAGTTGTATCAAGAGTGAGACATTTTTCAAAATATTGCCGCGCAATGAAACCGTCTGCAAATGCTTTTAAGTAATTATTTTGAAATGCCTCTAAGTAAGCGCTTATGGTCATTATTAACGCGAGGTTATAATTTTGCTCCGGATTTTCTGAATTTTTTCTTAATAAGAACTCGGTTGAATCCTTTAGTGAACTCAAAGTAGAATCGATGGATGCGAGTTGGAGTGAATTATTATCATACTCCCATTCAAAAACGTCAGTCATTAAAAACAGCACTTCAGGAAAAATTGTGGAATCAATCAAGCTGTAGGATTTGAAATTCTTTCGGGCGTTGTCAAATTCCTCGTTTAATAATTTATGTACACCGTGCTGCACCGATTTGTTAAAATGAAGGTTTTGCGAATGAACCACATTAAGTAACAATGTTAAGAGTATGCAGATTAATATTTTACAATGTCCCAAATGTTCTATCTCCTGCATCACCCAATCCAGGTAAAATATAGGCGGTGTCATTTAGTTCTCGATCTAATGAGGCAGTGTAAACTTTAACATCTGGGTGGTCAGCGTACATTTTAGCAACTCCTTCGGGAGCAGCAATCAAGCAAACCAGAGTACAATCTTTTGCCCCTTTTTCTTTTAGGTAAGTCATTGCCGCAGAGGCACTGCCGCCGGTTGCCAACATAGGATCGAGTACAATAACTTTTGATATTTCCAAATTTTTCGGTGTTTTATAATAATAGTCGACAGGTTTTAAGGTTTCTTCATCACGCTGCAAACCAATGTGACCAACTTTAGCATCTGGTATCATTTCAATAAAAGCTGCCACCATACTCAATCCAGCCCGGAGCACGGGGACAAGCACTATAGGTTGGTTCAGTTCGTATCCTTTGGTGCGTTCTAAAGGAGTTTCTACTTCAACTTCATCAAGTTCAAAATCTTCTGAAATCTTATTCACCAGTGAATACGAGATTCTTCTAAGCGCAAGCCGAAAACTATCTTGCTGAGTTTCTTTGTCTCTCAAAATTGTCACATCACGTTTCACCAGGGGATTTACAACGATCGTCAAATTTTTCATTTATTCAATGCCTTTCTACCTAATATTGATAAAATATTTATAAATGGGGAGTTAGGCGGTGTGTAATTAAAGTTAATTCTAGTTAAAAACTCTACTGTTTCTTTTCTTAGAATTAAGGCGGCAATTAAATCGGCATATCCAACTACTTCCGAATATCCAAAAAATTCCGCACCCAATATACGTTTTGAGGACTTTTCAAATATCAATTTGCCAAATGTCTTTTTGCTCCGAGGCATTACCTTGACTAAGTTGGGAGCAAGTGTATGAACTTCTTCAAAATGTATTTCATTCCGCTTGGCTTCATCAGAATTAATTCCAACCGAGGAATAAACATTATCAAAAATTTTTACGGCAATATTTTTTACGGCCGGATGAAAAAACTCGTTGCTCCCGGAAGCATTTGCTCCCGCAATATGTCCTTGTGAATGTGCTAAGGTTGCAAGCGGAATGTAGTCAGTTCTGTTCGTCACAAAATTTTGAATCTCTATGCAATCTCCTGCAGCATAAATATCTGTGTCACTAGTTTGCAATTTATTGTTGACTGCAATCCCTCCCCTTTCGCCTGTCTTTAGACCGGCTGAAATTGCAAGTTGATTATTCGGTTTAAATCCGACTGCTGATATAATCATATCAGAATCTATAATTCTACCATCAATGTTTACCGAATAAATTTTTCCATTACGAACATTAAACTTGTATGTTAGAATTCCTCCGATAAACTCAATTCCGGTCTCTTCTAATTTATGCTTGATAAGATTTGAAATTTCAATTTCACCTGAAGGTAAAGGTAAATCAGCTTTCTCAAGTATTGTAACAGAATATCCTGCACTTCTTAAATTTTCGGCAGTCTCAATACCAATATACCCGGCTCCAAAAATTACGACATTTTTTGCTTGATGAGATTTTAGATATGCAGAAATTCTTAAGTAATCGGAAACACTTTTGAGGGTAAATAAATTCGAAACATTTTCCGGTTTCCCGGGAAGTCTTCGTGCTACTGCTCCGGTTGATAATATTAATTTGTCATATTCATAATTGTATCTTGAGCCGTCATTCTGATTAATAACAGTAATTGACTTACTTTTTCTGTCAATACTTTCGACAAAATGTTGAGTGTAAACTTTCACTCCTTTTTCTGAATAGAACTGTTCGGGGGAAAAGAAAACTAATTTTTTATAATCATCTATTACATGACTCAGCAGATAAGGGAGTTCACAGGTTCCGGTAGAAATAAAAGAGCCGGCTTCAAACAAAATTACCTCTGCATCGGGAGCGGTTCTTTTCGCTTTTGCCGCAGCGCTTGGCCCGGCAGCATTTCCCCCGACTACAATTATTTTTTGTTCTGTCGCAAATAGATAAATTATTTTGTTTTGGATTGATAATATAAGATTTTTGGAATAAAGTTGTCTATAGATGAAATCAGCTTTCTTTAAACGAAACGGTTATCGGAACACCCTTATAACCATATTTCCGTCTTAAAGTTTTTTCTAAAAAACGGCGGTAACTATCGGGAATGTATTTACACTCATTAGCAAAAAAGAGAAATATTGGGTAATGTTCGCCAACTTGAGTTATATATTTAATTTTCACTTCCCTGCCGGTCGGTGTTGCGGGTGGAGGAGTTCTTCTTACTTCCTCTAGAATATCATCGTTCAGTTGGTTGGTTGGAATTTTCTTTTTGCGTTCTATATCTACTTCAATTGCAAGATCAATTAGTTTATAAATTCTTTGTTTAGTCAGCGCTGAGATAAAAATGAACGGCACGAAATCAGCCGAGCCCAATTTATACTTCAATTCTTTTTCGTATTCGAGAGCAGTTTTATCATCCTTTTCAATTAGATCCCATTTATTAATTGCAATGATGATTCCTTTTCTTCTTCTAACTGCTTCTTGAATTATTTTTTGATCTTGTTTTTCTAAACCAATCTCGGCATCCAGCATAATGATTGAGACATCCGATTCCCAAAGCGCACGGTAGGTTCGAACGTTAGAATAGAATTCAACATTCTCTTTTATTTTAGTTTTTCTTCTTAATCCTGCGGTATCTATTAAAATAATTTCTTTTCCGTAATACTTGAGTACCGAATCTATGCTGTCTCTTGTTGTTCCGGGAATGTTTGTCACGATACTACGGTCATAACCAAGTAATGCATTAGTTAACGAAGACTTTCCAACATTTGGTCTTCCAATAATTGCCAACTGCAATCGCTCATCATTTTCTTCAGTATCTTCACTAAATTCCAATTGAGAAATCAGTTCATCCAACATATCACCGAGATTGCGTCCGCTCAACGCAGCTATGTCAAATACTTCCGCCATTCCCAAAGAATAAAACTCGGATTTATTCAAACCAAGCTCAGGACTATCTAGTTTATTAACCAGAACTAGTGAAGGTTTTGCAGAAGTTCTGAGCAGACGTGAGATTTCACGATCAAGAGGTGAAACTCCGTGCCGCCCATCTGTAACAAAAAGTATTGCGTCTGCTTCTGTGAGGGCTATCTCAACCTGCTCTCTTATTGCCGTTTCAAAAAGTTCTTCGGAATCGGGTACATAACCGCCTGTATCCATTACACGAAAAAATTTTCCGTTCCAATCTGACTCACCGTAAATCCTATCACGCGTAACACCGCTGACATCATCAACGATCGCGTTGTTCGTTTTTGTTAAACGGTTAAAGAGAGTTGACTTTCCGACATTTGGCCGGCCGATTATAACTACTAATGGAATTTTCATAGGTGTAATTTAGATGATACCGGACTTAAAAGCTAAGTCGGATTGAGAGTTCAGGGTAATATTCGGTATAGAAACCGATTTGCTGCTGTTTTATATTTAATTGAGATTCAAGTTCACTATTATAAACGGCGGCCGACCAAGCGGCATCAACAGCGCTTAAAATATGATTGGTTACAACTCCGATAACCGCCCATCTGGCAACGTTGTAAAATTCATTTGCTTGACCACGCTGGTCAGAATAATAGTTAAACATATCGGTCAACGGATCGCCATAGTTGTACGGATTTTCTTCAGTGTCTTGAAAATCTTTCCACCCGGAATTAAACTGCTGATACTTGCCTATCATCTCATAATATTGCTGATCACCGTAAGGTGCGAGTCTGATGTGAGAACCAGCTGCCAATGGCGTTTTCAAGACTATTTAGCTCACTCCAATTTACACTGCCGTCGTTATTAAAGACATTATAATTAGAAGGATCGACTTGGGAGTTAATTCTATTTGCATTGTCAATCGTCCACTCGGCATATTTTTTAACACTCCAATTTTCGTTCGCATAATTTTGATAGAATTCAGTTTTGTCATCTCCCTTTCCGTCATAAATTATACCTACGGTAATTGCGGCTGCTTCTACTGCAATGAACAATGCAGATTTCAAGTAATCACCGTTATAAAATTCGCCGGCTCCCGGAAGTGCAAGTGAAAGTAACCCTGCTAAAAATGGTGATTTTCTGTTTTCGGCTAAAATGATTTCTTCACGAGATTGTTGTTGAAAATTATCAGATATAATTCTTGAGTCTATATTTAAGTTACCTGTTAATTCAATTTGGTTATCTTTAACTTGTGTAAAAACAGTCAAGGTTAGGACAAATACTAAAATTAACTTTCGCATTATATACTCCTGTTATAAACTGAAGTCGAACAAAATACCACCATAAAATTGCCACTCTTTTCCGTATGTAATATCTTCATTGAGAATTGTTGTTGAAAATTTATCAAATGAATAAGATGCATTGAAAAACAAGCTTGTAGGGAAGAGATAAAATGAATTCATCTTTATTCTCAACTCAGCACCTGCACCTTTTTTGAATGTATCAAATGCCGGAATATCGCCATTCCATGCATTGCCGATATCTCCATGAACTGAAAGATAAATTTTGTCAATGTAAAGATGTCCAACTTGCGCATCAATATTTCTGAAGAGCGGGAAGCGATAAGTCAAATTCAACCAACCGATTTCATTTCCGCTGAAAGCATAAAAAGGATATGCACGCATTCCGGTTAATCCACCCAGATAAAAATCAAAGAAATCCGGTACGGAGGGACCGAGTATTGTACCTGCTCTTAATCGTGCTGTGAATGTATGTCCTTTCACAGTCTCGATATGCTCTCTCCAATTAAGCTCCAGCCGATGCAAGTTATAATTATTATAAAGTGGTTTTAGAACACCGTCGTCAACTTCATAATTACCTTCGTTATTGTAACGGTTAATTTCATAATTGTATTTTAGTTCAATTTCTCTGCCGATCGGGTTAATATCATTGTCAATATTTAAGCGGTGGAACCTGTGATTAAATGTGAATTGAAAATTACTTCCGATAAAATACGTATCGTTTGTAGTTGGATAAAGAAATGTTGTGTTGGGAAAAATAAAACTACCAAGTGTTGCTATATACTGACTAAAAATATACCGGAATTCGAAGTTGTTGTAATCATTGAACAATTTGTGTTTAAGAACAATATCAACTTCAAACAGATTATAAGTAACATCGGTTCCGACTGTATTGTTTGCCGCATCGAGTGAATCAAAGACCAAATCCACGTTCGCTTCTCTACTTATAGAGTAAAGTTCGAGAGAGAGTTCTGGTTTAAACCGATATCAAATAGAAGCGGAAGTTTGTCTCGATAATCAAAGATTAAAAAGAGATCACGTTCCCAACGTTTGTTAATTGCACCGCCGGCAAAAAATCCAAAACGATTTAAGATATCGCTTGATGTTACATATACACCAGGTTTAATTCTGTCAGTAAAATCATTCGAAGTGTTATAATTATCATATCTAATAAATGGGTAGAATGCAAGATTAGTAAACGAACCGGAATATTTTTTTGATTCATAATCGGGCGTTTCGTAATCGTTGAAATTTTTTAGACGGTCAACATTTGCAATCGGTGCTTCAACGTCGGGTTGATCTTTATCTAATGGTGGATTGCCTATCCAAACATATTGCTTTTCTTCAATAACGTTATTCTGTTCTGCTTTAGGTAATCTAAAAATTTTGTATCCGGTTGAAGTGTACGCAGAGTAAACAATATCTCCTTTGGAATTAACCGACGGCATAAAAGCGCCGCCGGTTACGTTTGTTAATCTTTTTGGTTCACCGGAATTTGCATCTTGTTTGTACAAATTAAAAATACCGGTTTCATCCGAACTGTAAATTAAATTACCGTCATTATCATAAGTTGCGTTTCTCTCGTCTGCATCAGTTTGGATAAGAAATTCAAAACCGGTGCCGTCAATATTTACTTTTGCAATATCTCTGCCATGGTGATATGAGTGACCAAAAATAATGTGCAAATCATCATTCGAAAATTTAGGATTGTAAACTTGTTCACCATTATTAAAATTTGTAAGTGACTTAAAATTCTCTCCGTTAATATCGACCAATCCAATATTTGTTGTGCCGTCTTTCTGGTAAATAAATGTTATATGTTTAGCATCGTTAGAAACATTCGGATTGTTAGCGCGTAAACCGTAAGTTAACCGGGTTTCCTCTTCCTCATCTAGATCATAAACAAAAACATCATGAATTTTGATTGACTTTGGATTGTCATCGTCAAGCTTTGAATAAACAATTTTATTTTGACCCGGTATAACGCTGATTGTAGACCTAACCGGTCCGGTAATAAATTCATCTTCTTTCGTTTCAAAATTATACTTGAAAATATTTGATAAACCGAAATAATCAGCAGTTTTATTTGAGATGTAGTAAAAACTCTTTTCATCTTCGGAATAAATAGGATAAAAATTTCCGAATCCTTCATTTCTCAATGTATCGCCGGCAACATAATTTTCTTTTACTTCGCTGATTCTTTCATTATAGTTTTGTATCAAAAAACTTATCCATTCATTGTAAAGTTCACGTCCGGTTATTCCGAGAACATCCTCAATAGCAGCATCGATAGTAAAGTTAGTTGCCTTGCCCAACTTTTCTGTAATTAATCTGATCTTTTCTTCACCATATTTTTGAGATATGTAACGTGTTAATGCAAACCCGGAATTATAAACTGATTCATTCCCCAGACTTGTTTTGTTGAAAACTCCCATTTGATTCCAAGTTAACATATTCCCGTCAAGTATGTAAGAACGAAGGATCATATCCCGGTGTGTATCCCAATTATCGTAATCAAATTCTTTACGCATATATTGTGCAGTACCTTCAGCGAACCAAGC
>JAXHMN010000009.1:0-6164 GCA_034521465.1 Melioribacteraceae bacterium
CAGCTTTAAGTTCCGGATTTCGCTCCAGCAGTTTGGCTATCTGGCACGAAGGTGACGATACATCTCATCATGTAAGAACAGAAAAATATTTATCTCTCACCAGACTAAACTTGAGTTCTAATTCGCAGTTTTAACATGCTCTACTTCTATCTTAGTATAATCGTTGGTCGAAATTTCTATCTCAACCCATCCGGCTGGATCATCAAATCTGTATCCAAGTTTAGTTTCTCCTGCACTGGATTCTTCAAAAGTTGGTTCGCCTAATTCTCCTTTGTACCATTCTACTACATCCTCCAGGCTATCCTCAGTTGCATAATCAATTTTAGTCATAGAACCTTCCGGGCTCGCATGCTTTTACTGTTCAAAGCAACTGAACCGGGATATCTCTGAAAGGTTCATCAACATCAGTTTGGTCTTCTTGCGGTAATCCTTCAGCTTCCTTTACTTCAGGGGTTTCTTTCTCTAATTCGCCTAAAGCTCCACTCCAGGTTCCGCTTCCTTCGCCAAATCCAGAAGCTACTTCTGTAATTTCCCATGTACCTGAAATTTCTTCTCTATCAGAAGAGAAATTACCTGACCATCGAACAACTCCAAATGCAGCTTCACCTGAAGCTTCAACAATGCCGTCTCCTGAAACTGTTCCTGTGATATCACCAGCACCATCACCTCTGAATCTGCCTTCTACTTCTCCCTTCTCAAAGTCAACTTCGAATTGCCATGTTCCACTAAATTCCTTAGAGAATGCAGCTACACCCAAAGAACCTTCCCATTCGCCAGAATACGTGTTCTCTCCAGTCTGCGCAAGGGCTGAATCAACCCCAACAAACAAAATTGATAAATGAAATTAAAAAGAAACCAAATTCTTTAAACATGATAACCTCTTTATTTTATTAGCAAGACAAAAGATGTTGTTATTATTTTGGGTAAATGCCCGCTTATGGCTTGTGGCGGTTTTCGAAGTATTTTTTTGTCCGCCCGAGACGAACTTTACTAAGAACCGAAAACCTTGATTTTAGCACTTTACCCCACCATACACTATATTCAATGTACCCCACAAAGTATATTTACCTTATTTTTCAGGCAACTTTATTAATTCCACCTGCCGGTTAAGAGCACGGCCATCTTTTTCTTCGTTGCTGGCTACGGGAGCCAAAGGACCTACTCCATAAGGTGTGAGCCTGTCCGCAGAAATCCCTTTTTCGGAGGTCAGAAACTCTACGACAGCCTCAGCACGCTTCTTTGACAAGATTCATGTTGTATTCCAAGCTCTCCTGTAGCATCGGTGTGACCGACAACGCAAAGGTTAAGATCCAGATTCTTGCTCCAAAAGTGTGGCTATTTCAGCCAGTGTGGATTCAGACTTTTCCTTAATTGTGGCTTTATCCGTATCGAAATGAATGCCATAAATCGCGAACACTTCCCTTTTCATCGATATCTTCGGCCATTGCTTAGCATTCGATATCAACCTTAACCTTTCCGGTGTCCATGGGTTTTTCTTCAAGGATCTGAAGAAGAGTTACAGGTTGATTGTCCTCATCAGCATATTCACTAAGCAAGGTATGTGCAGAAACATACATATTCCCATCATCTTGCGGTAGCCTGGCTAAAAAGTAGCTTTGATCTTTTCCAACAAAAACATTTTTGCTGTGATCTCCACTGTAATGATCTCCAAGCATACCCTCGAAAACTGAGTATGGACATTCATCTGTATCCCTGAAACATTCATACACAATTTCGAAACCGGCATCCTTTAGCGCCATCTGGTAGTTTCGCTGTACCTGCAATACTGACAAACCTTCAGCGGGTAAGAAATACAAAATCTGTGTGACTTCCCCTTCCGGAACAATCTCCTGGAGCTCGCCATTTTCCTCTCCTGTATAAAAGGTCAAACGGTCATAATCATAGTGTTCATAACCACTAATGTAAGATCCTTCATACCGAGAAATCATCGGGTGGTCTTCGCTGTCTTCAGCATCCTTTTCCTGAGCCAAAGTAATTCCCGTGATAATTGCACACAACAAAAGTAACTTTACTAATATTGACATGTTGGTTTTGATATTGTTACCTTGATCTTAGTCCTCCATTATATATTAACTAATTTACATCCAATCAAACTCAACTAATTCAACAAATCATTTTATTGATCAAACGATTACATTCATGAACTAACCTTTAACCACATTCAACAGAAGATTATTTGAAGCAACTATAATTTTTCTCAACAGAATTAATAAGGAGCAACTTGTCTTATTTTAATTCAAAAAAATATCTACGTTAATTCAGTTATATATATCTTAAAAAATCCTGATGAAAAATCAAATAAATCGTAGGAAAATCGGCTCACCGGATAAATAGGTGGCAAAAGATATCAAGCAAAGTATTGGATGATTCTGAAAAAGAAATAATCTTTATCAACGACACCTCTAATTCTTTGTCTGAACAATTTTAGTTTTGAATGAAAACTCTCTATTGCAGCATTAGTGGCTCGGTTATGAAAGTAATTCTTTATTCCACCTAGATTTCGTTTTATTGTTTCTGCTGCTATTTTCATCTCTCTCAAACTCGTGGTTTCTACTTTTTTTATCCATTGCTCAAAGCTGTTTGTTTTATTTTTGTTTTCATAACAATTGCGAAAATACATTGACAAATTATATGATTCTAAAAGCTCGGGATATTCTTTGAACAATATCTCAGATTTTTGTCTCTGGGTATCTGTCCATTTATTTGACGGCTTAAATAAAAAATATCTGCTTCGGGCTAATAACTGTTTTCTACTATCTCCATTACGAAATACCTTGGACTCATATTTTACTTTTAATTCTTTGGCTTTTAACAGAGCTTCATTTTCTTCTTCTATAGCTTGCCATCTTAACCTTATTCGTAATGTTTGGACTGCATCGCTTACTATCTTCTGTACGTGAAATCTATCATAAGTATGGATTCCATTCGGCGCTATTTGACGTACCGACCAATCCATAGAATTCGATAAATCCAAGGTTATTTCTTTTATCTTTACTAACTTTTCAAAGCCTACCGATTCTGTTATTTCCCTTGTGATTATTGAGGATTTCGTACCTTTGATTATTGCTGCAAGTGATCCCTTTTTCCCTTTGGCAGTCTTATTTATTACTATCGTATATAATTCTTCGTTGATCAAGCCTGTCTCATCTATTGCCATATCCTCTCGAAAATTCTCTGGGTATACAAATGATTCTTTTGATATTTGTTCTCTTTGATCTCTCTTAAATTGACTGTAGGTCGATAGTACATTTTTGTATTGTTTCTCTAATGTATTTGCTTTTAACTTATTTGCTCGGGCGACTGTCGATATTTCTATCGGTCTTTTTTCAATCTCTTCCTTTTAAAAAATCTGCAAAATCTTTTGATAATTTTGTGCCCGGAAATATTTGTGAGGGAATTTCTTTTTTGTAGAGTTCCGTTTCTCCTTCTATCTGCCAAACTCTTCTGCGCAATAACAATCTGACTTTCTTACCTCTTATCGGAAAATCGTTTATTGTGATTTGCTTAAAGCCTTTTTGCCTTATTCGTCTATCTCTATATTTATCTGGGAGCTGTGGTACTTTATTCTTTTCAACTAAACTTATTGTTATTTCTTTTTCTATTGTCTCGTAGCCTGTATATTCAAAATATTCTAATATCCCCTCAGGTAATATTAACTCTGCCAACTCTTTTAAGTTTTCCATTTAATCCTATTGTTTTTCTCTCAAGTTAATTTATTCTTTTGCCACCCAAAAATCCGGTGATCCGGAAATCGGAACCAATCATGGAAATTTGGAAAGTTAATTTCTTAAGAAGTTTTTCTCCACTCATAGATTTCGGTCGTCTAATTGAATTTTGGAGATGATTATGCAAAAAGAGAGCTAATCACAACCGAAAGATATCCCTATACAATATCTCTGCTTAAAAAATTGTTTGAACAAAATGGTATAAGCAAATTACAATTTTTCGGTGATCTGAAGTTTAATGAGTTTGATGAGTCTAAATCACCTAATTTAATTTTAGTTTTAGAAAAGTAATCCGTCTTTAACCTTCAGTCGGTTTATAATCAAAAGGAAGTAAATCCCCCATCTTCAACCATCCCCAGTAACCAAAAACTTTAATTGAATTTTCCGGATACTTCTAAAAGTCCGTTTTTGTCAAACTCACATTCATCATTAATAAGTTCAATCCAAGAAATTTGATACGGCAGTATTTCATATATTTTACTATCCATAGATTCTCGATAAGAATAATATTCCCCGGCTTCAACCTTCTTAACATATTTTATTAAAATGTGGTCATCAAGTTTTAGTTTCTTAAATCCATCTGAGCGTGGCGTTATATTTTCAACAAGATTACTGAGATATTCGGTTGTTTTTGCTGCATAAGATCAGATACCGGGTTCCAACTTGGTTTGTCACTCAAAATAAGTTCTATAACCTGCGCTATACCATTCGTCAATGTAAAGTGATTGAAAAAAGTGGCGGCTTGAACCTAGATATGCTTCTCTTCGATTTCTTTCCCACTGTTTTTCAACACTAAAATCGTTCGTGTCAATCTCCACAAAAAATGTTTCACCTGCGTAATAAACTTCACCCATCTTAGCACTTTAAAAATCCTGCAAGTTAACTTGAATTTTGTATCCAAGATTATTGTTAGTTATCTTAATCATTTCTTTAGCAGCTGCAGTTAAACTTCCGTCATCATTATTTCTAAAATCTAGTATCCCGGGATTTTCAATCTCACAACTGGATGCATTTTTATAGAAGTCCCCAAAAAGTGCTCTGCGGAATTTCAAATAATTCGCTTCATATTCCTCATCGTACACTCCAACAACATCAATTTCATCAAATTCATATACTTTACGGATTAGTTCAAAATCGAATTCTAATTCATCCTCCGGTTTTACCTGAATATTTTTATACACCGGCTTCATAGCCAACAACCGAAACAACTAACTTGTAATTACCCTCAGGGCACTCCGCTAATTTGATATTCACCTTTATCATTTGTCGTTGAACCAATAGTTGTTCCACTCGAGAAAAACATTTGCATAAACAAGTATGGTTCATCGGATTTCTGCGGAATCACAATTTTGCCCGGTAATACCACCGTTTCCGGCAAAATTAATTTGCAGACAAATAGCAATGAATAAAATCATTCTCTTCATTTGTTAATCTCCTTTAATAAAATGTCCGTCCCTCTAGTTGTTCTGAAGGTTTTGTTGGGAGAAGCATTGATATTTATTAGTGTTGATGGGAACAAAAAGCGTTTCTAAAAAAGCCCGGCATCAGTCAGAGCCTTTTCAAGTTCAGTATTTTACTGATAATTTTTCAGCCCAATTTACCTGATAATTCATATCAAGAATATTTTTTTGAATTTTCAAAACTCCCATTATATCATTCCATTGTTTTTCAGATGTACCACCTCTCTCCAAATACCAAATAAGTTTTGTTAGAATAACATCTTCAGGGCACAAATAAATACTTCTATAACATCATCTTTATCAACGTAGTTTTTTCCGTGAACGATCCCTCCAAATATAATTTGCTGATATTCTGTTGCTTTACTTATAAAGAAATCGATTTTATACGATGTATCATGGTGAATCACATTGAAAGTAGATTTATGTTTGATGATAGCATCTTTAATCATCTCGCTATCCACATAATAATTTTCATCTAGTAATCGTACAATTCGTTCGACATGATACAAGACCGTAAACTAGTAATTATATCAACATCCATCGTCGCTCTGGAAACTCCGAGTGACGAACCTGCCATCGAGCCGCCTGGATATAGCACGGAACGTTCAATTCTTCGAGTAAATTAATTACCGGGGCCACTTTGCAGCAATCACATCACTTTTGTTCATTTTTTTCCGCCCAATATCTACGTACGCGTTCGGCTAACTCTTCACCATAATGAACAGAAATAAACAATAATTTTTGCTCTAATTCGTCTAGATTAGGATTCGCTTCAGCGATTGCTTTTCGGCGATTGCTCTCATTACAAAATCTGAGAGGTGAACTGCTTTAAAAAATCTTTCGGAAGAACTCATTGCCCTGAATTTCTTGAATAAAGTCTTCCCTCAATTGTAATATTCGTGTCGGCTGATTGAAGTTTCATAACGACTAAATATAATTAAAAGGAAAAGCAAAAAGT
>JAXHMN010000010.1:0-708857 GCA_034521465.1 Melioribacteraceae bacterium
TTTTAATCCCTCTTCTTTCATCAGTTCTTGTTTTATAAGTTTGTTCAGCTTTGTCTAATATTAACCGCACTCCAATTACTGTTTGGTTTACGAGGTGTGAAGCGAATCATGTAACTTTCATCATCTATTGACTTTCTAATTCCGTCAATCCACCCGAAACAAATAGCTACATCAACGGATTCAGACCAAGTGATGCTAAGTTTTCCTGTCGCTTTTTTGTAATAGCCGATCCACACTTCACTTAATTTATTATAGTTTTCTTCAAACCACTTTCTTAAGTCTTTTTGTGTTTTAAAAATTTCGCTCGCATTAGAATCCGAATAAATTATAAATTGATTTTTTATTGATTTTCTGTGATGATGTACGATTCCAAATATTCAAAACCCGATTCATTTTTCGGAACCGGGTTTATTGATTTAATCTATTTAGGATATTTCCGAAGTGCAGTGCGGACACCTTGTTGCTTTTATCGGTATTGAGCTAAAGCAATACGGACAATCTTTAATAGTCGGCTCTGCCGGGGCTGCTTCTTTTTGACTACTTTTAAGTCGATTCATATTCTTAACCAGCACAAATATTGCAGCAGCTACAATTACAAAACTTATAACTGTATCAAAGAAATTACCGTAATTAATAGTAATAGCTCCGGCTGCCTGGGCATCGGCTAAAGTTGCATATTCACCGGGTGTTGTTCCTTCTCTAATCAAAATAAACAAATTTGAGAAATCAACTCCGCCAAGTAAAAGTCCAACAGGCGGCATAATGACATCTGATACAAGTGACTTAACAATAGTACCGAAAGCCGCTCCTATTATAATACCCACAGCCATATCTACGACATTACCCCGCATTGCAAATTCTTTAAATTCTTTTAACATTTTATTTACCTCCGTTTAGCTTATGAAAGGAAATATGCTCTGAAAAAGAATTACTTGCAAGAATAATTTTTTGTGAATGATATAATGTGTTATAATGAAATATTATTAACGGAATGAAACTTATTGTTAGTAGCTGACCTGAGGAATATGTTTATCATCTTTTTTTCCCAATACATATCGGAATATTATAGACATCCATGAACTGTATGGCTTTCCATCTTTTACTGCCGGAGAATATCTCAAATTATAGACAAATTCTTTCGCCGCCGAATCTAAAATTGCATAACCGGAAGTGGCTAAAACATCACTTTGACGAACTCTGCCATCTTCATCAACTAAAAATTTTATACGAACACTTCCTTCAATCTTTTCTTTAACTGCCTGAGGTGGATACGATGGCTGAAGGTTAGAGAGTAAACTTGGTTTAAACACTAGCTGGAGTGAATCATTTTCTTGTTCCACTTCTTCGGTTATTACTTTTTCATAAGTTGTTTCAATTTTTTCTTCATGCTTCCTAAATAAGACAAAAGTATTGTTTCCAAACTCTTTATAGGATATACCGTATTGACCTAAAAGAGGTTCGAGATCTTTTTGCAACATGGACTTGTATTGACTTTCGCTAACGGAAATACCGCTTATTAATTCGTCAGAATAAATCAGGTTAACGTTATTGCTTTTTCGAAATTTCTCAAGTATTTGCCTAGAGTGGTTTGTCTTCACTGTTTGAAGACAAAGTGTTACCAACACTTGTAAAAAATAAAAGACAAGTAATAAAAAGTAGCAGAATTATATTTTCATTTACCTTTTTGATAATCTTACCTGCACCGAATGAAAAACTGATGATACAAACATAAAAAATGGTCGGGGAAGATTAATTAGTGTAATAGAAAATTCAATTAATCAACCCCGTCCCCCCTATTAAAATTATTTCAAATACTAGAAATTAAGATCAGCTGTTAGTGGATATTCCTTTATGTGAATCTCCGGATATTTTTCCTCGATAAACCGTTTAATTTTAGTAACCAGTTCAACCTTTGTTTTTTCCTCAACAGTGCTGTGTGTTTTGGTTTTGTTGATAAACTCCAAGTCAGATTTTAGAGCTTCTGATAAATAGTTTTTAACAATTTCCAGACTATCGTAATTTGGGAAACGTTGAATAAAATCGTGGAAAAGAAGAAAAGTAAGTGGATAATTATCCCAAGCTTGGTTCCATTCTGATTTTGTCTCAGTTAAAATTACTTTTTCAAGAGCAGAGTTGAAGCTGACAACATTACTCATTTTGTGCACAAACTCGATATGTTTTTTCAGTATTTCATTTTGAATACGAGTCTCTTCTTTTTTTGAGGCATCTTTTTCAATACCATATAAATTCTTAACGCGAGTTATATAGTTATCAAATGAAAAGTCTTCGTCTAATAAATTAAAATTGACTTTTTGTACCATTCTGCATCGAACATTTTCACCGCCTTTTTTAGCCGGCTCAAATTCTATTTCTTTACAATAATCTAATGCAGCATCATCAAGAATTTTGTGACCGGACGATTCAAGCAATGTAACTTTCTCAACTATCCCTTGTTCAGAAATATTCAAATAGATTTTTGCTGCTCCGTAATAATTCATGCCGGCTGCTTGTTCAGGATATACTAATCTCGGTTGATGTTTTATTACGGGTAATGTGTACTCAATTTCTTCATAGCTTTGGGTGCTTGAGCATCCTGACTAAAAATGCTAAAGAAATTAATAACGATATGATTTGATATTTTTTCATGACTCATCCCCCGGAGAGTTTGTTAGTAATGTATTATTTAATGATTCTTTCTGTTATTCTTGTTTTACGATATAGCCGTTACCTTCTTTGGTGTATGTTAGATCGAGAGCTAAACAGATAATACTTAACGCAGAATCTGGATTTTCATTTTTGAAAGAACCGGTTAGAGTGTATGCTTCCAAACTTTCATCCTCTAGTGAAATTGAAATGTCATAATGTCTTTTTAACTCATCAACAATTTCAACAAGAGGTGTTTTTTCAAAAACCAATTTCGCATCAAGCCAGCCAAGCAAATAATCACTGTCAACTGATTTAGGTTTTGCCGGTGGATGATTACCTAAAACGATACTCAACTGATTTTCTGTTAGTATTACTTTTTCCGGCAATTCTAATTCCGACGAAAGTTCTACCTTACCGCTCTTAACGATTACTTCTGTTTTGGCTTCTCTTGACCAAACATTGAACTCGGTTCCTAGCACGCTGACTTTAGCGTTTTCAGTTTTTATAACGAAAGGAATTTCACTTTTGGTAACCGAGAAAAATGCTTCGCCTTCCAACTCAACCGATCGCAAATCTCCTTTAAAGGGATTAGAATATTTTATTTTGCTGCCGCTGTTAAGCGTGACCGTGGAACCATCCGGTAAAACAACCTTTTCTGTAGCGGCGTTTTGTGTAATAACTTCAGTCAATTGATAATCTTGTGAAGTATTATTAAAGAGATACAATCCTACAATTGCAATTATCACAACTGAAGCAAAAGCACTTACCGGTTTTAGATGAGCAGTAAAAATGGAATTGAAAAAAGCCTTGGTCTTACTTAATAGCGTCTCTTCTTTCTGTTCAAATTCATATAGTCCAATTCTTTCAGTCAATGAATGCCATTCATCATCAATGTCAGGAAGTTTCGGCAGATTGTCTGCTCCAGTGTTTTCCCAAAGAAATTTTAACTTTTCGTATTCTTTTTTATTCTCGTTTGATTCGTTAATCCACTTATTAAATTTTGTCAAACCGGCATCATCGATGTTTCCGGTAATTTTTTTTATACAGAGTTCTATAAATTCTTGGTTTTTCATTCTTAGTTTTTTCCTCTCTTCTACTTAATAATACAGTTGAGTTAAGAAAAACCCTACCAAGTAAATTATTTTTATTGATGAAATTTGAGAGGTTACATTCTAGGAAGGATTACTACAATACGAATAATTCTCAGCCAAATCTTTTTCTGAGTAAAATTAGCGCTTTTGACATTCTTTTTTCAACTGCTTTAACGGAAATCTGCAATATCTCCGAAATCTCTTTGTATTTGTAACCTTCGACTCTGCTAAGTAAATAAACGGATTTTAATTTTTCCGGTAATTCATTTATTGCACTTTGAATATCAATTTGTTGATCTAACTCTTCTTCTCTCCCGGAGATTTCTTCATCCAGTTTTGAATATGAAACATTTTTTGAAGATTCTAATCTCGAATGGTTAATAATAATATTTGTAAGCGAGCGATATAAATAAGATTTTATTGGTTTATTGGGATTAAGATTTTTTCTGTTGTTCCAAACTCTTGAAAAAAGATCTTGAATAAGATCTCGAGTAGTTTCCACCGCATAAAGTCTAAAGTAAGCGTATCGATAGAGCTGTTTATAGTATTTGTAATAGAGTTCTTTGAATGCATCAGGATCATTCTGTTTAATTAATTTGACTAATATTTCATCCGAGCGGGATGATTTTTCAGGCGTAGTCATAAAAATGTGCGTTTTTCAATCATAATTGCTTGAGACTAAAATACGTTTTTTATTAGAAGTTTTACAATCTATTATTATTAAATGCGACAAGAGCAAAAGAATATTTTGGAAGAACTATTTAAACAGAAAACCCATTTCGTTTGAAATGGGTTTTCCGGCAAGTAGTGAGAGTCTACCTCACTATAATTTGTTTAAGGATACAACTAAACATATCAAAGAATTATAAAATTCTCAAGTTAGTATGTAACCTTGTAGGTTGTTTCACCATCTGCAGTTGAAGTATAAATCAATATTTTTACTAACCATTCTTGTACTGTTCCGGAACCTTTCATATACTCAACTAAATAACTATTTGAAAGTGCGCCAACAACAGGCAGATCAGTTAATACTAAATCAGATGCATCTTGAGCGATAAACTTCTGAGTTCCGCCTGTACATTCTGACATTTTCCATGGTCGTCTCATGGTATTGGCTCCAATCTCCATTTAATCCTCTCGAAGTATCAGCCGGTCCACTATATACTGTATGAACAGTTGCTACACCACCTAATCTGTTGCATAGTTCAGCGGTATTAAAACTTAAATCTGAAGCGGGTTGAGTTGATTCATCCGTAAAGTTAATAATAACTTTTGCTGCACTTGGTCTCCAGTTGTAAAAATCATCGGCATAAAAGCTGGCGACTACACCGTTTTCACCCCAAACGTTGCCAGAATAACCGGAGGCATTACTTTCTAATGTTGCTGCATCCGGACCGCCGAAACCAACTGTTCTACTGGTTCCGGTCATATTAGGTCGGTTTAGATAATTACCAAGTTCGGCGGAAGTTGTAAAATTGATACCGCCTGTAACCCAACCATTATAACCAACACATGCAAATTTAACATCCAGTCCGCTACTTGTTAGCGTCTGTGCAAAACTGGCAATGTTATTTGCAACATTATCTGCTTCTTCATACATACTTCCCGAGTTATCAACAATAAAAACAACATCGGCTTGAAGTACGTTGCCGGTACTTACTTTTGTTAAGAGCAGCCCTTTTGTAACGCCGTTCTGCTGAACAAAAACATTTGATTGTGCCGGATTTGAAGAATTATAAAATAGTGTAATAGGTTGTTGAGTTGTAGGATCTAACAGACCTTGTAAATTTACTTTAACACGTTCACCCTGTGCTTGAAAGGTTGCTGTTGGTTGAACATTATTTTTCTGCGGTGTTGGTGGTGTTACATTAACCGGATCCGCGGGAATATCGGTAGGTGTGTCGCCGTTTTCTTCATCGTTTTTTTCACAACCGATAAAGAGCATCCCCAAAATAACTATGATTATTAAAAGTAACTTCTTGTTCATGTACCCTCCTTTATAAATTTATTGTGTGTGTTTGTTAAGAACTAATACAAAATAACTTATTTAAAAATGAGAGACAATACTCCGATTCCGATTTTAAACCGGAACTTGCAGTAAATCACATTCTTAATATTGTCATAATGTTGCGGTTAATTTTGTTGAAAAGAAGTCGAACTGCTCGCACCGGAAAAAAGTGATTGCACCTTTTTTAGAAGAATTTTAGCATTTTGCTCGCTGAAGTTTTTTGCCCCAAATCGTTTATTCGATCTTAAAAAACCCTTAACGCTCGTTGTTACAATTTTTGGAAGATTACTTTTTTCTGTAATTAGAGTTACAGGCAATAAAACAATTATATCAAAAATTGCTGTTTCTATAATCTCGAGTAATAATGTGAAATTAATAGTTTCAATCGAATCTTCCGGATGAAGTTGACCTATCTTCTTTCTACTTATTATCTCTTGCTGAACTTGTTCATTCAGTAAAGAAATAGCTTCTTCTTCGGGAACCTTTATTTCTATCATATTTTCTTTCTATCTAATATTGGGAGTGATTAAAAACCACTCCCAATATAACTAATTTAAAATTGTCGTTACTTTTTGTGCTGCCTCTTGTAAACTTGACGCAACTTCAAATTGCAATCCTGATTCATTTAATAAAACACCGGCTTCCTCTGCATTAGTTCCCTCGAGACGCACAACTACCGGAACTTCAACATTAATTTCTTTTACAGCATCAATAACACCTTGTGCAACTCTGTCACAACGGACAATTCCGCCAAAAATATTTATCAGAATTGCTTTAACATTTTTATCGGATAAAATAATTTTGAAACCATTTGCTACTGTTTCTTTGTTAGCGCCGCCGCCTACATCTAAAAAGTTTGCAGGTTCACCACCGGCAAGTTTAATTATATCCATTGTAGCCATAGCTAAACCGGCACCGTTAACCATACAGCCAACGTTTCCCTCAAGTTTGATGTAGTTTAAGTCATATTTTGAAGCTTCGATTTCAAGCGGTTCCTCTTCGTCAAAGTCTCTGTATTCCAATATTTCCGGATGTCTGAAAAGTGCATTATCATCAAAATTCATTTTTGCATCAAGTGCCATAACTTGACCTTCTTTAGTAACAACTAAAGGATTGATTTCAGCAAGAGATGCATCGATCGCTTCGTATGCTTTATACAAACTCATAATAAACTTAACTGCATTTTTCATCTGCTCTTTTTCTAAACCGAGTCCGAATGCAAGTTTACGAGCTTGATAAGCTTGAATACCTACTGCCGGATCAATGGCTTCTTTTAAAATTTTCTCCGGTGTTTCGGCTGCAACTTTCTCAATTTCAACGCCGCCTTCGGTGGAAGCCATAATTACATTTTTAGAGCTAATTCTATCTAGTGTGATTCCGAGATAAAATTCTTGAGCAATATTGATGCCTTGTTCAATTAATAACCGCTTAACTTTTTTACCTTCGGGACCGGTTTGATGTGTGACTAAATTCATTCCGAGGATTTCTTCAGCTAAAGAGCGCACTTCATCAATACTTTTTGCAATTTTTACACCGCCGCCTTTTCCTCTGCCGCCGGCATGTATCTGAGCTTTTACTACCCAAATTTTTCCGCCAATCTTTTCTGCCGCTTTTACTGCTTCATCAACAGTGAACGCAACAATTCCTTCAGGAACTGCAACATTAAATTTTCTAAGTATTTCTTTTGCTTGATATTCGTGAATTTTCATTATTTCCTTCCGTAATATTCCTTAAATTGATTTCTAAATTAATCCTTTTGATTCTAAGAATCAATTTGACAAAATGCAGAGATTTGTTGATGTTTTTTGCGAGAAATGGATTTCAAATGCAAAAAAGTATTCAAAAGAAGATATTATTTTTTACAGTACTCATCGTGCTTCTCTCAATTGTAATTTGGGTAATTGACGGGATGGAATTTATTACCACCACTCAAAAAGTGTTAACTGATAATTCTATAGAGAATAGAAATGATTCTGTTATAATTGAGGAGAAATTTATTTGGGGACTCGATCTAACATTGCTTGTATCTGGCATTACTCTTATCACAGGAGGTTTTTTGTTTCGAAAGTATGATAAACAAAAAGATTAGTGTTATTTATCATCTTCAAAAAACTCATCACTCAATCCGCTATTAACAAGATAATTTTTATACTCAACTATCACCGATCCTGTAAGTTTACCATCTTTTTGTGTTTCTTGATTTGTTTCAAATTCTCCGGTCATACCCGGCGGTAAATTCATCTGTTCCACTTTAAATGTTATTTTCATTTCAGATGGAAGTGCATGCTCGGCTTCATTTTCATAAGTGAGTTCTAATGTAACTGTTCCACTGTTTTTGGTAGTGGTTTCAATTTTTCTGACAATTAGTTCTGTTTGATCGATATAAAGATTTGAAAGAATTACATTCGACGAATCTGAGAGCGGTAGTATTTTAATAAGATGAACCGAATAACCGTTTACCGTATCTTCTTTTGCATATAAAGATGTGTAATCTTCTCTCAATAAATATAATGGTGAAAAATTCAAACCTTGCCGCGGTAAAAGTGCAAAACCGTCAGATTCCATTTTTATTTTATCGGGTTGCTTGAAGTATAGTTTGGCATGTGATTCCGGGACTTTCAAAAAATTCACATCAACTTTTATTGTAACGTCAGCAGAATAATCTTCAACACTATTGATCTTTGACTTCACTTTGTTGAGAATTTCATCAGCGTCAAAACTTTGTGCAAACAAAATAGTTTGACTTAATAGTAGAATGATTATCCAAAGTAGTTTTATCATGACAAAATATCCTTACGATTAAATAGAAATGAAGTTATTCCAAACAATACAATTATATGTCCAAGCAAAATCGACCCCGAATAAAATACTTCATTATAATTGACCGGATCACCAAAGAACTCACGCCACTTAATCATATGGTTAGTAAAGAGATAAGGTTTTATTCCTTCCAATATTTCAATAGGTAGTGCGGAAATAATTATAAAAATTATCATCACCGCCATTGTAACAACTATAGGTCCGATTGCATTTTCAACAAGTGAAGAGAAAAAATAGGAGAGCGCAAATACCGTTGTCATACTCAAAGTTGCAAAACCATATGCAAGGATGAATCTCCAGATAACATCATCACCTGCAAAAATATAAACTTTATCGCGCAGAACAATTAACTCACCTGCTCCAAAAATTATAACGCTAACTCCTAAACTTACAACGGCTAACCAAAGAAGCAGAAGGTTTGTATAAATAAATCCGGCAAGAAATTTTGACACGGCTATTTTCAGTCTGGACACCGGTCTTGTTATCATCATTCTATATGTACCGGAGGTTGCTTCTCCGGCAAAGAGATCGCTGCCGACTAACACAATTAAAAACGGAATGTGAATAAACAACGCTTGCAAAATTAAATATGCAACGAGATAACCGTTCATTAAATTTCCAACAAACATGAATTGCTCTTCTAAATTCCGAGTAGCAAAGTTCACGTAATTTTCTCCTTGGAAATAAAGTGAAACTTGAACAATAGGCACAAGAACCGCAATTGCCAAAAAACCAATATATGTTCTTAGCTTTCTGAATATTTTTGAAAGTTCTATTGAGGTCAATGAAATCATTCAACCTCCCCAGTTATTTTAAGGAAGTAGTCTTCAAGAGAACGTGTGGGAATAACCGCATTAACGTCCAATTGCATTTTCAATAAAATATTTATTCAATTTGGGGATTTCATTTTTAGACAACTGAAAAACAATTTCATTCTTTTCATTCGTAACAGTCTCAGCATTCCAGTTGGTATGATTCAGCAACTCTGTTGCTTTTGTAACATCATCAACTTCAAAAGTAACTTTAAGTTGATCGGGATTTAAGAGTTCATCAACAGTTCCCTCAACTTTTGTTTTACCCTTGTTGATAATGATCATTCGAGTAGCAATCAGTTCAACCTCTCGCAAAATGTGAGATGAAAGCAAAACGGTTTTGTTTTGTTCTTTACTTAAGTGAAGAATTAGCTCTCTAATTTCTTTCATACCTTGCGGATCTAAACCGGTTGTCGGCTCATCAAGTATTATTAGTTCGGGATCGTGCAATAATGCTTGTGCAATACCCAAGCGCTGTTTCATTCCGTGAGAATATGTTTTCACTTTGCTGTTGTAGCGTTCACTCAGACCGACCATTTCCAACAAACGCATTATATTATTTTTTGAAATATCTGCACCGGAAATTTTGCCTAATATTTCTAAATTTTTATAAGCAGTCATGTATAAATAGAAATCCGGTTTTTCTACAATAGCACCGATCTTTTTAAGAATCTCAATTCGATTTTGGGGCATTGACTTACCGAAGATTTTGATACTTCCCGAGGTAGGTTTTATCAGTGTCAACAACATTCGGATTGTTGTACTCTTTCCCGCACCGTTTGGTCCTAAAAATCCAAACACATCACCTCGATGGACATTCAGATCGAGATTATCTACAGCAATTAGATTTTTGTACCGCTTTGTGAGTCCTTTTACTTCAATTACTTTTTCTTTTTCCAAAACGCTCTCAATTTTCTAATATCAGACGCAGCTATTTCAATAATGTTTTATTGCGTAACAGCTTTAAAGACTGCATCGTGCAGCTTGGGTCTAAATCCAATTATACTTCTATTCTTTCTTGATGGATGAACACGGTTAGTCAAAAGAATTACAAAAAGTCCTTCTTCTTTATCGACCCAGATCGATGTTCCTGTAAAACCGTTATGCCCGAAAGAATTTTCTAGGGAGAAATATTCTCCGGCAGAAGATTTTTCTTCCGACATAGTATCCCAACCGTAAGCACGGGTGCTAAGTTCCGAAAAACGAGTAGTAAACAAATCTATTGTGGAAGAATTGAAAATTTGAGCGTCTTTATATTTGCCATTATTTACATATAAATAAATCAACTTTGCCAAATCATTTACATTTGAGAATAACCCGGCATGACCCGCTATACCGTTCAACATATAAGCAGTTTCATCATGGACTCTACCTTTTAACAATTGGTTCCTCCAATATTCATCTTTTTCTGTTGGTACACAATGGAACCAAGTTTTTGGAGAGGGATTATAGAATGTATGTTCCATATCAAGAAGAGAAAATAAATTTTCCTCCAAAAATTTATCAATACTTTGACCGGCAATTCTCTCAACTACTTTTTGCAAAACAATAAATCCAAGATCACTATAGAGATAATTTGTACCGGGAATAAACTCAATATCCGAATTCATTATTGCATCAATTACTTCTGCGGAATCGTTATACAATTTATAAAATGGCTTGAATGCCGGGAGCCCCGAATTATGCAAAAGTAAATTTTCGATCGTAACATTTTCCTTACCATTATTATTAAACTCGGGCAAGTAAGTAATCACTTTTTCAGTTAAACTAAGTTTACCTTGGTCAAATAATAACATTGCGGCAGAAGTTGTGCCGACAACCTTTGTTAGTGAAGCCAAATCGAAAATTGAATTTTCATCAATTGGTATTGCGTCTTCTTCGTAAGTCTGAAAGCCATAATTTTTATTAAAGACAACTCTATTTCTATGCCCAACTAATATTGATGCGCCGGGGAAAACTTTTTCCTTAAGTGCAGATTTTATCAATGAGTCAACATTTGTGAAATTGTAGTTACTGTCTTCATCTTGAAACAACAATCGATTCGGGAAATGTTCAATGCCATCCCATGCAGCAAACTGTGTGTTAGGCAAATCAATTGGGAGTTTACCTTTAATCGTCGTGTTACCCAGCAATGCATTTACCGCTGATGTTTGGGAAAGCGGTACGTTACCGTAAGTTGTTAAATAAGTTGGAATCGACGGTACTTCAGACAAAATAAACGGATTGCCAAAACTTATACCAACAGTTGGGATGTTAAGTTTTAGTAATCCTTCAATAAATTCAAACTGCTCTTCGTGAAGATCAATTTTACCAGTAAAGGATTTAACGTTTGCATAGATTGCAAGTAAAAGTAAATCGGCATCTTCTGAATCCAATAAAATATCGGAATAATCTTTTTCGCTTGAACTAAAGTTAACCCGGTGATTTTTTATATAACCAAATTTTTCATTTAATACTTCTTCAAAAAGGAAAGGATCTTCAATTGTTTTTTTAAGTCGGCTGTCACTAATAGTTATTAACTGAACATTTGAATAGTTATTTGGATCTAACGGAATAATACTTTGTTCATCTTTAACAAGTGTAATTGAATTTTCTGCTACATCTTGAGCTAATCTATAGTGCGATTTTTTATTTACCTCTTTTTTTGCTTTCGCAAGTTCAACGTAATGCTCACTATCAAGATTGAGCCATTTTTTTAATTTTCAAAATTTTATTGACCGATTGATCAATTCTTCCTTCACTTAGTCTGCCGTTTTCAACTGCTTCTACCAGACCATCTATCATTTCTTTTTCATCAGCGGGAAAGAGCAACACATCATTGCCGGCTTGTACAGCAAGTAATCCGATTTCTTTTTGTGTGTAGTGTTTTGTGAGAGCATGCATGTTTAGTGCATCGGTAACCACAAGCCCGTCAAAGCCCATTTCGTTTTTGAGTAAACGCGTTATCAAATTATAAGAAAATGTCGCAGGCAATCCGTAAACATCGGTAAGTGAAGGGACTTCCAAGTGACCAATCATTACGGATTTAACTCCGGAGTTAATTGCAAACAAAAATGGCTTGAGATCAACTTCCCACATTTCTTCTTTAGATAAATTGATCAGCGGTAATTCATTATGTGAGTCCAAGTCGGTTGCACCGTGACCCGGGAAATGTTTTGCTGTTGTAATCATATTCCCTTCGTGAGTGCCTCGAATGAACGAATCACTATGCATAGCAATAATTTGCGGATCGGATGAGTAAGCACGTACATTGATAATAGGGTTTCTATAGTCGTGAACAACATCCAAAAGAGGAGCAAAATTTTGATGAATACCTAAAGCGCGTCCTTCTTCTGCAACCATCTTTGACATTTTATAATCATAGTTAGGATTTCGAGTCGCGGCAAATGCCATTTTGTATGGAAACTCGACACCGTCTTCCAATCGCATTCCTATTCCGCGTTCCATATCGAGTGTAACTAAAAGTGGGACTTTTGATTTTGCTTGGAGTTCATTAACTAGATTAGTCTGGTTTTCAATATCCCCTTTTAAGAAAAGTAACCCCCCGACTTGTTCTTCTTCAACAATAGTTGTAATTCTTTTGTAACCTTTTTTGTCATCATCAGGATTCTTACCGTTTGCATAAGGAAATATTAATTGAGCACATTTTTCGCGAAGCGTCAATGAGTTCTGTGTTGAATCGACCCAATGCAATCCAATTTCCGAAAGCGGAAATAATTCATCAAAAGTGTATGCCGGTTTTTTCTGACCCGGAATGCTTTGGGCAGAGATGATAAAAAATATTAACAACTGTAGAATATATATTTGCTTTAGTTTCAATTATGCGGCTCTTCTTTTTTAACACCAAACAGTGGGTCAATGTGAATAAATTTTGTAATTATGAAAGCGGGAATTGTTGCAAAGACAATCCAAACAAAAAATAATTTATACCCGAGTGCTTCTTGAATAAACCCGCTGAACATTCCGGGTATCATCATGCCGAGAGCCATAAAACCGGTTGCGATTGCGTAGTGTGCGGTTTTGTGTGTCCCTTCGGAAATATAAATCATATAAAGCATGTAAGCAGTAAAACCGAATCCGTATCCAAATTGTTCAATTGCAATCATTGAGCTGATTATAATATAAGACTCCGGCTGAACAAAAGATAAATAAACATAAACTGCATTCGGTAAGTTGATTGAAATCAACATCCACCAAATCCATTTTTTAAGACCATCTTTTGCACAAACAATTCCACCTAAAATTCCACCGACCATTAAAGCGATCAGACCAATTGTGCCGTATATCGCTCCGACCTCACTCGTAGAAAGTGAAAGTCCGCCGGTTTCTTTTCCGTCAAGTAAAAATGGAGCGGCAATTTTTACAAGCTGCGCTTCACTGAACCGGTACAAAAGCAAGAATCCGATAATCAACAAAATTCCTTTTCGCTTAAAGAAAAGAACGAATGTATTTATGAATTCTTTATAAAAACTTGTTCCTTCCGGAATTACTCTTTTAATATCTGAAGCCGGTTTGGGTAAAATAAATGAGTGATAAATGAAAAAAAATAAAAACATAACTGCGAGAACTGCGAAGACTATAGTCCATGCAATTTTTATTGTATAGACTTCTTCAAAATATCCGGCTAAAATTACTAACAAACCTTGTCCGGTGAGCATCGCAAATCTATAAAACGTGCTGCGTATTCCGACAAAAAACGCTTGTTGATGATCGCTTAAACCCAGCATGTAAAAACCATCGGCGGCAATATCGTGAGTGGCAGAACTGAAAGCCATCAGCCAGAAAAACATGATGGTATATTTAAGGAAATCATCAGCTTGAATTGTTGATGCAACCCCGGCAAGTCCGGCACCGATTATTAACTGCATAACAACGATCCAATAGCGTTTGGTTTTTAATATATCAACTATCGGACTCCAGAGAGGTTTAATAACCCACGGTAAGTAAAGCCAGCTAGTGTATAAAGCAATGTCCGCATTCGATAAGCCGAGACGCTTATACATAATTACCGAAACTGTCATGACAATGATGTAGGGCATTCCCTCAGCAAAGTATAAAGAAGGAACCCAACTCCAAGGATTACGTTTTGTTTTCAATTAACTTTCCTTGCTTATCAAAGTTTTAGCAATTAAGAGAGCGCCTACTTCCGGTTTATGTTTTGGCTCTACAATCTCTATAGTAGAATACTTTTCGATAATTTTTCTTTCAACCATTTCTTTATAGATATTTTCGTTCGTCAACAAACTTCCGGCAAAAGATATTTTTAATTCTTCAAGATTTTTTCTTTTAATTAATGCTCCTATGTGATCTGTTAACTTATCGGCGGCATCTTCTAATATATTTACTGAAATTTCATCACCCAGACTTGCGGTCTCAATAACGGTTATCGCCGCTCCGGCAATATCAAAATTATTTTTATATACATTGTTGATCAATTCTTTTTGTGTTCGAATTCCAAATTGCGAAATCATCTTCCGGGATAAATTGGTCGCTCTTTCTCTACCATCAAAGACTTTTGATAAATGACTCAGCGCATTTCTTCCAATTGTATAACCTGATCCCTCATCACCGATGATTTTTCCATCGCCTCCGACTCTTTCTATTTCATCGTTTTCTTTATAGTATAGAATTGATCCTGTGCCCGCTATAAGAATTGCCCCGGGATTATTTACAAAAGCACCTTTCAAAGTTATCTCGGCATCGGAGACAACATTCACCGAAAGATTATCTGCGTCTAATAATTTAGTTAAAGCATCCTCCAGCTTTTGTGCATCTTCCCTTCGTCCGCCGCCGGCTGTTCCCAACACCAATATTTTATTGCTGTTAGGATATTTTTTGAGAATTGGCTTAATTAATTCAGAGAGATTTGATAAAGCAATTTCAATCCCAATTGATAAAAAATTAGACGCCCCTCCTGTTCTGCTCTCTAAAATATTTAATACTTCGTCCGCAGCAACAAGTGAAGTCTTACTTCCTCCGCCATCAATTCCGATTAAAATTTTTCTCATAAAAAATCGATTTGTTTTGGGCGTCAAAATAGAAAATTACTTTTCAACTTAAAAACAAATTGTTATCTAAACGATTTGTATTCAATAAAAGAAATTATATTTTACGATAAAAAATTGGAGCTCATGTATGGTTATGAATGATCTTGCACTTTTAGATTACATAAAAATTGCAATCCTTGGCGGTTTACTTGGAACCGGCGCAATGACACTAGTTCTTTATATGATAGACAAAAGCGGATTAGCCAAAAGTGATATGGTGCGTGCAATAGGGAGTTTGGTTACAAAACAATTAGATAATTCATTTGTGCCTGGTATAATTATTCACTTTTTATCAGGATTTATTTTTTCAATTGTGTATGCATTAATAATCGATGTACTTAATCCAACCGGTTTTGCCGCTGCAATAGGATACGGAGTTGCGATTGGAATTTTCCATGGCGCTGCAGTTGGATTACTTTTAGTTGTTGCTGTGGCTGAGCATCATCCGCTTGAGGAATTTCAGAAAGTCGGTTTTTCGGTTGCTGCTGCTCACTGGTTTGCGCACGTAATTTTTGGCTTGGTCCTAGGAATTATTACCGGAGTAACAAGTTTCTAATAAATTTTAGCTAGAGCTGCCAGATTATATCTTCACGCCACGTGTTGAGCATTCTTTCATTCAAGCTCATTATTCCTTCTTGCGTTATTCCGGGAGGTGCTGGGAAAAGTTCGTTTAACTTCATGTAAATCGCCAGCCGGTCAGCTTCATTTTTTGTTTCTTTCATTAAATAAAAAAGCGAAATACCGTCGGTTGAAGAAGCTAACTCCAAAATTGGAGAATAATTAATAACTGCGTTTTTATCAAAAGCCGCTTTGTTTATTAACGTTACTAATTCTTCATTCGCATTAACATGATAAGGAATACCAATCTCTCCGTTTCTCTTAACTTCACAAACATGTCTTTGGATAAGTGTTAACTCTTCAGTTGGATTTAAAATTTTAACGGCTCCGTTGCCTGTTTCGATCTTTACATTCTCTTGTGAATATGTTGAGACTTTATAGTCACCGCCAAGAGAATTCAACATTGCGGGCATAGTTTCAATTTTTAAGTTTGGTTCATCAATTCTGCATTTTACATCTAATGATCCCGATTGCAGACTTATAATATTCTCAACATCATTTCCCTGTACCACTTTAACCATTGTAAAACCGTTAACAAACACCCGTCCGGCATCCGGAACCAATATTGCAACTCTGGTGGAATCGAAAGTAGTTAATGTGTTATTAAGTTTTAGCTCAGTGGTTGGCGTATAAATTCCGTTAATTTGGTATTGACCATATTCTGCTTTAATTGTCCAAGGTAAATTTGTGTCTAACATTTTTAAAACAAAATAGCCGCCTGCAGCAAGTGCAATTAGTACGACTAAAACTATAATGTATTTAAGAAATGGTGTCTTTTTAGTCTGTAGTTCACCATTCCCGGCAGATTCTTTTTGATCTTTGACAACTTTCTTTTGGGATTTTTTGTCAGATTTTTCGGTTATTTCTCTTATTCTATCTTGTTTTCTTTTTTCAACTTTTTCAAGACTTTTTGACATGAGGGCATTGGAAATTTCTTTAATTATTGTATCAGGTGTTTTTATTCCGACAGGAAGAGATTCTGCCTTAACCAATAGCTTACTCATGAGTTCATACTCTTGAGCAACATCTTCATACTCTTCAAGGTAAGATTCAACACTGCTTCTCTCTTCTTGAGAAAGAAGATTATCAAAATAATCGTGCATTAAATTTCTTACTTCATCTCTCGTCATTGCACATCAATCCCAACTAAACTTGAGCGAGCAGTTTTAATTATTTTTTTAATCTCATCAACCGAAAGGTCATCAAAAAAACCGGCAATTTCATCATACCCGTATTTTTCGACTTCGTGTAAAACAAAAATCGTTCGTTCTAATTCCGGTAACTCTAATATTGTACTTTCAAATTGATTATTCGTGTGCACTCTATGATGAACGGTCGAGTCATTAGTTTTGTGGTTTGGATAAACTTTTTTGCGGCGTTCTCTGTTTCGCAATTCTTCCATTATTTCAAAAACTGCAATTCCCGTAAGCCAAGTATTTATTGCAGTATCATCTCGCACAAATTTTAGATTTTGCCATGCGGAGAGAAAAACATCTTTTGTAACTTCGGCAGCAATATTTGCATCTCCTAGACATAAACCAACAATTGCATAAACTTTTTTAAGAGTTAGTTCACAAAGCTCTAAGAAAGAATTCTTTCTCCCCTTCTGAGCGAGATTAATTAGATATTTTATATAGTTTACATTTGGGTCTTGCATTAATCGAACCCGGGTTAACCTATACTAGTCAATAAAAACAAATTTAATGAAGTTTATTGTAGTTTCTAAAATAAATCACAAATTTTTGTCGAAATTATTTAGTCAATCTACAAATATTCATCTTGAGAAATCCTATATCGACTATTTATAATAAAAATATTATTGAATTTGTTCAACCAAATAAGTTACAAAAGAATTATCACAAAGAGAGGTGGCGTCTCCTCCCTAAAACAAATTACGATCTTAAATCTTGCTGATCAACATATAATTCTTTTACATTTCTTTTACAATCAAAATAGCTGGAATGAAATTATTATACTTAACTTAACTGCACTAAAAAGAAATAGCAATAGTATTGAAAAGAAAGCAAATAACATGATTAATACATCCCGACATAAATTTCACATTCCCGTTATGGGTTTAGCTTTTTCGGTTGACACACCTATTAAAGTAGCACACTACGGAATCGATTCTGTCATTTCAATAATGGATGATGATCTCACAGAAAAAATGAGAGAAGTTCACTCAAAGAAATCGGGAATCGCATTCGAAAAAATATCAACCAAAGAAGATGATTACCGAGCAAAACGAATAACTGCTTATTTGAATCTGGTAGAGAAAATCGTGATGCAAAATTTTGAATCACTAAAAAAATCTTTTGGCGAAAAAGATGGTGAGTTCGAAAAATATATTGACATGTTGCCGGATAATTCAGAATTGAAAATTAGATACAAAAATGCTGTTATCGATGATGATCTTGAATCAATCCGTCTATGGGCTTTATCAAAAGCTAAACCCGGCAGTATTGATGTAAATATAATGACTAAAGTTGATGGAGCGGTTTATCATAAAAATCAAAAACTACCGACAAAGTTTAATCTTGCACATTCATCTCTAAGAGGATTTGCAAACAGCACATTGGAATCATCGGTAATTTTATCAGCAGGAATGAATCCGCGTCTCTATAGTTATTTTGAAGAGTTCAAAGATTTTTATCCGGATGAAAACGGAAAGTTAAAAAAGAAAATAGTTCTGAAAGTCAGCGATTACCGTTCTGCTATGATTCAAGGAAAGTTCCTTGCGAAAAAAGGATTATGGATTTCCGAATATAGAATTGAATCGGGGCTCAATTGCGGCGGACATGCTTTCGCTTCAGACGGATATTTGATGGGACCAATACTTGCAGAGTTTAAGAAAAATCGAGAATCGTTAAAAGCAGCAAATCACCAAATCTACTCCGAAGCTCTAGAACGAAAGAAAATTGATTTCAACGGAACTCCACACGAACAAATTCTAACAGCTCAAGGTGGAGTAGGTACAAATGAAGAACAAAATTTCCTTTTCGAAGAATATGATATTAACTCTGTCGGTTGGGGTACGCCTTTTCTGCTTGTACCGGAAGCAACAAACGTTGATGAAAAAACTCTGTCGCTTTTATGCAGAGCACGGGAAAACGATTTATTCCTAAGTAGAATTTCTCCGCTTGGCGTACCGTTCAACAGTTTAAAAGGAAGCACAAAAGAAATTGAAAAATTTACAAACGCAATAAACGGAAAACCGGGAAGCCCCTGTCCAAAAAAATATTTACTGTCAAACACGGAGTTCAGCGAAGTTCCTATTTGCACAGCTTCAAGTAAATATCAGAATCAAAAGATCGAAGAGTTGAAAAGACAGAATCTTAGCCCCGAAGAATATGATAAGCAGTACAACAAAATAATTGATAAAGCATGTCTTTGTGTAGGACTTGCAACATCTGCTCTTAAGAACAATAATGCAACTTCAAAAATAGACGGCGATAATGTTTTGATTTGTCCGGGACCAAATCTGGCTTACTTTTCTTCTATTCTTTCACTCAAAGAAATGGTTGATCATATCTATGGAAGAGCCCAAGTTCTAAGCGAGAATAATCGGCCTAATATGTTTACTAAAGAACTGAAGCTTTATTTAAATTATTTGAAAGAAGAAATTGCCGAAGTAAAAGATACACCTTCTGTAAACACCTTAAAATACTACGAAGCTTTCCGCAGTAATCTATCCGATGGTATTAATTATTATGAGCAGCTATTTTCGAATACAACATTCTTGAGTGAAGGAACTAAACAAAAAACGCTTAACGAACTTTCCGACTTAAGAAAAGAATTTGAATTGATAACAGAGCAAATGATACTCATGGAATTACTTTCCGATCATGATAAGGAATTAAACGTTTCACTCTCGGCAACAAATTAAAATTCCTTTGTTTCTCTTTTCACATCTTTCTCTGCGGTTCCTCAGCGGTTTCTGTGAGAAACCATTTCTCTATCTCTCGCAAATTTCTGCAAATCATCTTTCGAAACATTTTTACAACTCATCCCCCTTCTGTTGAGGCTGTCTCAAAAGTAAAGATAATGATAGGGTTGGAACACAGATACCACAGATTTTAACTGATTTCCACAGATTTTTTATTTGAATTTTACTTTTGAGACAACCTCCTAGAGGGTTGAGTTCATTGGGTATGAATTAATTAAGAGCAATAAACAAATTCACAATATTCAGAATAAATTCAATTTATTTTGGACAGCAGTGTCTCAACTGCTTTATTACTTGCTAAACATTAAAAGTACTTCTATTTTTGGATATTCAGATACTGTTATAATTGTATACAACCCCACGACAAATTGAGGAATTTTTATGAGTATCAGTCAAATCGCGAGATCGATTAAAGCATCTCCCACCCTCGCGCTTAATGAAAAAGCCGCTATCTTAAGACAAAAAGGTGACCCGGTTATTCATTTAGGCGGAGGAGAACCCAAGAGCAAAGCGCCGATGGATGCAATAGTTGCTGCAGCTGCTCACTTAAACACCGGTGAAATTCGTTACGCTCCGGCTGACGGAATTCCCGATCTCAAAAAAGCAATAATTCGTTACACAGAAGAGAACTATGCAAAGAAAGTTGCGCCCGAAAACGTTATGGCTTCCGGCGGCGCAAAGCAGGCAATTATGGTTGCGCTGCAAGCGGTTGTCAACCCTCAGGAGGAAGTGATTTTTCCTTCACCTTATTGGGTAAGCTATCCCGATATGGTAAAACTTTGCGGCGGAATTCCGGTACCGGTGCTTCCCGAAGACGGAACGTTTTATCCGCGCATCGAAGACATCGAACAAAGAATCGGCTCTTATACTAAAGCGATTATAATTAACAGTCCGAACAATCCGACAGGCGCAATGTATTCACCCGAATTTATTGAAGCCGTTGTTAAGTTAGCCGAAGAAAAAGACCTCTATCTAATTATGGATGATATTTATCATAAGCTGATCTTTGACGGCAGAAAACAGATCAATCCTTATGATTATTCGAGCAAGTCACTTGAAGAATCAAAAATGATAGTCATAAACGGCGTTTCAAAAGCATATGCAATGACCGGTTTCAGAATAGGTTGGGCGGTTGCTAGCAAAAAATTAATTGAAGTGATGACGAATATTCAAGGTCATCAAACATCGGGGCCATCAGTGCTTCTACAAAAAGCAGCAGTCGGCGCGTTGAACGGAATTCAATCAAGCATCGAAAATATGCGCGTCGGATTGGAAAATAACCGCAATGTTATGATGGCAAGATTGGAAGCTTTTGAAGGTGTACACATTCAAAAACCGGACGGAACATTTTACTGCTTTGCAGATTTTTCAAATTATGAAAAAAGTTCGACCAAACTCTCAAGTATGTTAATAGATAAAGTTCAGGTACTAACTGTTCCGGGTATTGAATTTGGATTGGAAGGATACCTGAGATTGAGTTACTGCGGATCGATAAAGGATATTACCGAAGGAATAGAAAGAATGAAATGGGCGCTCGATCCTAATTCACCTAACGAACTTTACATTGGCGATAGAAAATTAGTGAGGGATTGGTCATGAGCAAATATTTAGAATTCAACACACCCGCAACAAAGCAAGCTATGGAATTAGCATCGGATTTTAGATTAAAGAACCAAGGATTGGTTCACCTAGAAAGAGTTTTTTGGAATTTGCCGGATGAAGCACTTTACGAAGAAATTGTTTTCCGCAACGAAGGAAAGATCACGAAAGAAGGACCAATACTTGTCAACACCGGTAAACACACTGCTCGTGCCGCAAATGATAAATTTGTTGTAAAAGAAGAATCCACAGAAAAAAATATTTGGTGGGGTGAATATAACCGCCCGATAAGCAATGAGAAATTCAATCAGATCTTAGCACGGGTCCAAGCTTACTGTCAAGATGAAGAACTCTTTGTTCAAGATTGTTATGCCGGTGCTGATCCCGAATACAAAATGCCGGTAAGAATTATTACCGAGAAAGCTTGGCACAGTCTGTTTGCAAGAAACATGTTTATAACGACAGACGATCAGGATGAATTAAAAAAGTTTATTCCGGAGTTTACAGTAATTGCAGTTGATGGATTTAAACTTGATCCAAAAATTGACGGAACGCGAACAGAAACCGGAATCATTCTAAACTTTGATCAACGCACCGCAATCATCGCAAACTCACTTTACGGCGGTGAAATTAAAAAATCTGTTTTTACTGTTCTAAATTTCTTACTCACTTTTCAAGATGTTTTACCGATGCACTGCTCTGCAAATATCGGCAAGCAAGATGACGTTGCTCTCTTCTTCGGATTGAGCGGAACCGGTAAAACAACTCTTTCCGCTGATCCATCTCGGCAATTAATCGGCGATGATGAGCACGGCTGGAGCGGTGAAGGTGTTTTCAATTTTGAAGGCGGCTGTTACGCAAAAGTAATTCGTCTAAGTGCTGAACACGAACCGCAGATTCATGCAACAACACATCGCTTTGGAACAATCTTAGAAAATGTTGTTCACGATCCTGTTACAAGAAGAATTGATTTAGATGATGATATCATTACGGAAAACACACGTGCCTCTTATCCCGTTGAGTTCATCCCAAATATAATTCCCGAAGGATACGTTCATGCACATCCGAAGAATATAATTTTCTTAACATGCGATGCTTCCGGCGTAATGCCTCCGATTGCAAAACTTAATCCAGCTCAGGCGCAGTATCATTTTATAAGCGGCTACACTTCTAAAATTGCCGGAACCGAAATTGGCTTAGGAATTGAACCGCAGATAACTTTTTCCGCATGTTTCGGCGCACCGTTTATGGTTCGTCATCCTTTCGATTACGCACAGATGCTTAAAGAGAGAATGATGAAACACAATGTTAATGTTTGGCTGGTTAACACAGGCTGGGTCGGCGGACCGTTTGGCGTAGGTAAACGAATTAGCATTCGTCACACTCGCAACTTACTCAACGCTGCACTCGATGGAAAGTTAGAAAAAGTTGAATACCGTAATGATAAACTCTTCGGTTTCGATGTTCCAAAAACCTGTCCGGATGTACCTGAAGATGTTTTAACTCCATCAGCTTCCTGGGGCAACGAAAAAGAGTATTGGAAAAAGTATGATGCTTTAGCCGCAAGATTTATCGAGAACTTCAAGCTATTTGAAAAAGGTGTTACTGACGAAGTTAAAAATGCGGGACCGAAGCGAATGAAGTAGTTTTTTATCCGAGAGATTCCATCCGTTAGCTAACGGATGGAATCTCTAAATAAAATCCAGAGGATTTAACTTTGCTTTTCTAAAAACATATCATCAACAGAAAAAAACTTGGCTTTCCCGGATTTCTCTTTCTTTTCATACTTTTCAATTTCCTTTAGATCAGAAATATTTTCGTACATCTCAATTAGAGATTTTTTGACAACTTTTTGATTGGTCTTCTTGGTAATAGTCCATCAGACTTCTTAAAACCTTTTCTTCTTCTTTATTTAGTCTTACCGATAAGGTGCCCATTATTTATAAATCTCCTCTCTTTTAGCAATCTTGATCACATAATAATCTGATTTCTCTACATAAAATATTGCTCTGTATTTTCCTTTTCTTAGTCTAAAATAATTTCTATTAGATTTTCCTTTTAGTTTAACAATATCAAAAAGATTAAAATCACCCGAATTATCTAAAGCCAAAAAAGCATTGTGAATTGTTTAAAAATTTGCTTTGGAATTAATCCCTTCGATAGTGCCTTTTTGACTTCTTCTTCATAGAATATCATGTATGACAATGTAACACATTGCTAATTTAATTGCAAACTGCTTTAGTTAGACCCCGGGTTTCTAGAAGTCCTGGCGTCATTTTGTTATAACAAACTCAGTTATAATATATGATGAGAGCGGTCAATTGGCCGCTCTTTTTTTAATCTTTCAAAAAAAATTAATCTCACATTATTTAATATATTTGCAAAGATTTTGGATAATTGTATAAGATGTCTTATTTTCTCTCTTAATAGATATTTAACTTGAAACTAAATTTATCTCGATAAGAATAATGAAGACAAGAATCCAGACATTTTACTCATACTTTTTGATAATTGTATTTCTTTCTCACTTTGCTCCAACCAATCTTCAAGCGCAAAATGAATCGAATATCGATTCATTGGAAACTCTACTTCATCAATCTCAAGATAATGAAAGATTGGAAGTTTTATCTACTTTGGGAAACAGTTATAAATATATCAATCTCGATACAGCATTAATATTCTACAAGGAAGGACTTCGACTTGCCCAAGATAGAAAAGATAAACAAACCGAGGCTGTAATCTTAAAAAACATTGCTCAAACTCACTTTTTCAAATCAGACTATAATGCAGCATTGGGGTATCTTTTTTCAGCATTGCCGATTTTTGAAAGCCTTGATGATACACTTGGACAAATCAACAGCAATTATGCAATTGCTTTGATTTATTATATACGAACACAATATGATTTATCACAACCATACACTGACACAGCACTGGAATTAGCAAAAAAATCTAATAATAGGGAAAGAGAAGCAGCAATATCGGATCTTATTGGTGACTTACATTTTAGTATGGATAAAGATTATGAACGAGCACTTGAGCTGTTATAGAAAGTCATATGAATACTATTCCTCCCAAAATGATGAAATAGAATTGTCTGTAACTGCATCGAAGATAGGGTCAACATTGTCTAAACTTGGTCAACATGATAAGGCAACGAAATTTTTAAAACAATCTAATGAATTAGCTAAAAAGCATAACATACAAAATGCAATTTATGGATCTATGGTACAATTAGGTCAAAATTATTACTCTGCCGGAAATTATAATGACGCAAAATAAATTTTAGAATTATGCGCTGAAAAAACACGTGATGAATATAAAAGATTTGGGCTTCTGAGTTTAGAATTACTTTCTAAAATTGATTCTATTAAAAGCGACTATAAAAGTGCATATAATAATTTCCAAAAATATCACCAAGTTTATGATAACTTGATGAGCGTAAACTCTGAAGAAAAGCTTGCAGAGTTGGAAGCAAAATATCAAAACGAGAAAAAACAAGCACAAATAGAAATACTTGAAAAAGACAACGAAATTCAAACTCTCTGGAGAAACTCTTTTATCGGAGCATTCATCTTTGCATTTATTCTTGCCGGTGGACTTTATAATCGTTACCGCTACAAAAACAAAACAAGCAAAGAACTAGCTAACTTAAACAACCAACTTGAAGGCGAGCTCAAACAAGCAGCAGAATATATTCAATCACTACTTCCGTCAAAACTAGACGATAAAATTAAAACCGATTGGAAGTTCATTCCATCGGCTCATCTTGGCGGAGATTCATTCGGATATAACTTTTTGGATGAAAATCATTTTGCATTTTATTTAATTGATGTGAGCGGACATGGAGTTGGTGCTGCATCTGCTTTCTACTTCCGTGCTCAATATTTTAAAATCGAAATCACTACCGGATACGGATTTTTACAATCCCGCTGAAGTACTGAACAACCTAAATAAAGGTTTTAATATGGAAGAGCACGACGATAAGTATTTTGCTTTGTGGTATGGTGTGCTAGATCTTTCAAGTCATATGAATTAGTTTGTGCTTCAGCTTTTCATCCGCCTGCTATTGGAGTAGTAAATGGACAAAGTATTAAGTACGGGAAAAAAGAAATGATGATCGGTGCATTCCAAGATTATTGTTACGAAAATGCTTACTATCAACTTTCAAAAGGTGAATCAATTTTTCTTTTCAGTGACGGCTGCTTTGAAGTTGAAACTGAAGAAGTAAATTTTGAATTCAATGATTTTGTCGAAATCCTTCATTCTGCTGAACAAGAAAAAAATGGGTCTTTACAGAAGATTCATTCAACCTTATTATCAATAATGAATTCTGACAAATTCGTTGATGATTTTTCAATATTAAAATTGAGCTTATAATTAAACGGTAAACATAAAATGACCAAAGACCAACTTGTTAATTTGTTAAAAACAAAGAAGCCATCGGAAATAGATTTAACCGGCGTAAATCTGGAAGGCATAAAAAGTAACTTAAAACACGTTGATAAAAATGAAATAATATTTCGATCCGGTGACCGCGCTAATTCAATTTATTTTGTAATAAACGGCGAAGTGATGTTGTCAAACGGGGATGATATTACAACCATCGAAGAGAAACAATATTTTGGACTCGATGCACTGAATCCGAACAAGAAACAAAATGCAAAAGCTATAGCAATCAAAACCGGAATGATTTTAGAAATAGTTCTTCATGAAAAATCACAGAAGACAATTTCAACTGAGGTTGGCAAACTAAGCGCAAATCAATTTTTGAGTAAACCTTCTAAAAAATTAGACGAAACAAGTGGACACAATGGCAACACTCAAAACTTACGAGACTATGAAAGCGAAACTATTGGTGATGTTGTACTCATTAAAGTGAAAATTAAAAAAGCAATTTTAACAAATGCGAAAACATTTCTAAAGTATATTAATAAAGCAATTGTTTTGGGTAAGAAAAAATTTATTATTGATCTTACTTACTGCGAAATTATTGATTCTACATTTCTCGGAGTTTTAGTAAAAGCGCTTAAATCTGCTGCTGTCAAAAAAGGAGAAATAGTTTTAATCTATGATCAATCGCAATCCTCAACATTATTTATGATCACTTATATGGATAAGGTTTTCAAAATATTTAGCGATAAGGAAGAAGCGTTAGAGTACTTCCATCAAAAGTGATTATTAATCTATTTAAGTAAACTCAACGAAATCCTGCCTCTTCTCTTGATCAACACCGATGATTGTCACATCGATTATATCGCCTACATTCAATATTTCAATAGGATGTTTGATGTACTTATTTGCAATTTGAGAAATGTGAAGCAAACCATCCTGCTTAACACCAATATCAACAAACGCTCCGAAGTCAACAACATTTCTAACAGTTCCTTTTAACTTCATTCCTTCTTCGAGATCTTCAACTTTTAAAACATCGCTTCTCAAAATTGGTTTCGGCATTTCCTCGCGTGGATCGCGTCCCGGCTTTTTTAAGTTTTCTAAAATATCTTCTAACGTCGGGACACCAACTTCAACTTCCTTAGCAATCGCTTCCAGACTTTTCTGCTTTACAAAAAGATCAAGCAGATTACCTTTTTTATAAATTTCTTTTGCATCAATGCTCGTCATATCAAGCAGCTTTTCAACTGCAGAATAAGATTCGGGATGAATAAAAGTATTGTCCAAAGGATTTTCACCTTTTGGTATTTTCAGAAATCCGATAGATTGCTCGAAAACTTTTTCACCGATTCCTTTAACTTTCTTTATTTGATTCCTGTCAGTAAATTTTCCGTTCGTGTCGCGGTACTCAACAATTTTATTTGCAGTGTTTTTGGTTAAGCCCGAAACGTAAGTCAAAAGTGATGATGAAGCAGTGTTAACATCAACACCAACATAGTTAACACAGCTTACAACAACATCGTCCAACTTTTTACCCAAAAGTTTTTGATCAACATCGTGCTGATATAAACCAACACCGATTGATTGCGGATCAATTTTAACCAGTTCAGCCAGCGGGTCGAGCACTCTGCGTGCAATAGAAATATTCCCGCGCTGCGATGCTTCTAAATCCGGGAATTCTTCTTTTGCAACTTTGGATGCCGAGTAAACCGAAGCACCCGCTTCATTAGTAATCATATAATAACAATCTAAGTTTTCTTCTTTGATCAATTCGGCAATCATTAATTCCGTTTCTCTGCTTGCAGTTCCGTTGCCAATTGAGATCAGCTCAACATTGTGTTTAGTAATAAAGTCAGAAACAATTTGCTTTGCTTGCTGCATTTTTTTCTGCGGCGGATGCGGATAGATCGTACTTCCTTCTATATATCTACCTGTGTGATCAATAACCGCAACTTTGCATCCGGAAACATAAGCCGGATCAATTCCCATTATCATTTTATTTGCAAATGGCGGTTGAAGTAATAACTGCCGCAAGTTCGATGCAAATATTTCAACTGCATGTAAGTCTGCATTTTCTTTTAACTCGCTTCGCACATCCCTTTCGATTGAAGGAAAGATTAATCTATTGAATGAATCTTCTGTTACTTCACGCAGTAAATCTTCAAAAACAGTCTCGTCTTCTCCAAAAAACTCAGTATAAACTTCGCTGACTATTTTGGGGTGATCGAAACTGAAAACAACTTTTAAAACTTTTCTTTCTCTCCACGATTAATAGCCAAGACTTGATACGGTTTTATTTTTTTAACATCGGCTTCGAAGTTATAATAAACTTCATACACATCTTTTTTGTTTTTATCTAGATCTTCTTTTTTGGTGTTTGATTTTTTTGAGACTAGTTTTGCTTCCTCAAGCATAAAGTCGCGAACCAATTGACGCACTTCCGCATTTTCAGATATTCTTTCTGCAATAATATCCTTTGCACCTTGAATAGCTTCTTCGGCAGTTGCAACTTCTTTCTCCTCATCAATATATTTTTCAGCTTCTTCTTCGAGCCGACCGGTAAATTGCGGATTTTCTAAAATGAAATCTGCAAGCGGTTCAAGTCCTTTTGCAATTGCAACAGTCGCACGTGTCTTTCTTTTTGGTTTGTAAGGAAGGTAAAGGTCTTCAACTTCTCTTAATTTTTCGGCAGCAATAATTTTATTTTTTAATTCATCTGTTAGTTTACCCTGTTCTTCGATGCTTTCTAAAACTGTTTTCTTTCTATCTTCGAGTATTATCAAATAATTTCTGCGGTCTTCAATTTCGCGAAGCTGTTCTTCATCAAGTCCGCCGGTATGTTCTTTACGGTAACGAGCAATAAATGGTACTGTAGCCCCGTCATCAAAAAGTGAGAAAACCGATTTGATTTGATCTTTGGTCAAATTTAATTCTTGTGAAATTTTCGCAACAATATTCATTTACTGTCCATTTTTATATTCGAGTGACAAATCAATAATAAAGATACTTTCTTTTCAAGTTGTTTGTTTTATTTCTTTTTCCTATGAACTAGAGCGTGTGTTGCATAAGATCATGCTAGTTGTAGACCAAGTTATTCTACGTAATAATATCGTGCCTATGGCACTTTCATAGTGCTTTCTGTTTGGTTACCATAATATCGCGACGACGTCGCTAATAATGTAGAACTACCTTAGATTTACTAGATTTGGTTAAAGAAGCGATGATTATGACTAAAGCAAAGACAAAAGCAGAATTAATAAAGTCGGTGCTCAGAAACATTATTCAGAAGAATAATTTGCTGGCATTAAAGAAATATAAGGGTGCAGTGGACCTTAGTATTAATCTTGACGAATTAAGGGGACGTGGTCAAAGTTTTAGTCGATAGCTCAGTAACCATTGACTATTCCGACACACGTACGAAATCGGAACACTGGATATCTTCATTAACGAAAATATTATCGGTACTAATGACTTAATTTCAGCAGAACTCATTCCTTTTCGAACGTTTCTAAACAGAGCAAGTCGATAAAATTATCGAAATGACATATTGAGACAGTTCCGGTAAATATCAATTGGCACAAAATAATAGAATATCAATGCAGTGTCTAACCGGTGGAATAAACAAAGTTGGAATACCAGACTAATTATTCTCGATAATGTTAAACAAAATGAGTTAATCCTTTACTCATTTGATAAGCACTTTAAATTGATCAACGAAAATACTCATTCAACCTCTTAGAAGCTGAAATGACTCTTGTTCTAAACACCTCATCTCTTATATTTGATGCAATTTAAATGGGAGCAATAACATGAGAATGGGTGAACTTTCCGTTTGTAAAAGAATAGATAAAGTAGGTGTATCTCCGACAATGAAAGTTGCCGGAGAGGCAAAAGCAATGAAGGCACGCGGTGAAGATGTAATTGACCTAAGCGTTGGTGAACCGGATTTTCCTACGCCGCAGAATATTAAGGATGCCGCTAAACGTGCAATCGATGAAGAACATACAAAATATACAATCAACGCCGGAACTGTTGAGCTTAGGAAAGCTATCCAGCAGAGTTTGAAACGCGATCACAATTTAGATTACGAGTTGAATGAAATTATAGCTTCCAACGGAGCAAAGCAGAGTGTTTACAATACAATCATGGCAACGGTTCACGTTGATGATGAAGTTATTATTCCCGCACCTTATTGGGTTTCTTATCCTCAAATGGTAACACTTGCACACGGTACACCGGTTATTATAACTACTACAGAAGAAACAGGTTTTAAAATTACTCCTAAACAACTTGAAGATGCAATCACGCCATACACACGTGCAATGATATTGTGTAATCCTTCGAATCCAACCGGTTCTGCTTATACGCGGGATGAACTTGAAGAGATTGCAACCATCGTATCTCGTCACCATATTTTTGTTATAGCTGACGAGATTTATGAAAAATTGACTTACGATGATTTCAAGTTCACAAGTTTTGCTTCACTTAGCGATGACGCAAAAAACAGAACAATTTTAATCAATGGTGTTTCGAAAGCATATGCAATGACCGGATGGCGACTTGGTTATACAGCAGCTCAAAAAAATGTAGTTGACGGTATTAATAAATTGCAGAGTCATTCAACATCGCATGCATCATCAATATCACAGCAAGCCGCAATTGAAGCATTAACTGGTCCGCAAGATATTCTCGAAAAAATGCGCAAGGAATTTGAACGTCGAAGAAATTATCTTCATGAAAAACTAAATAATATAGACGGAATTTCGGCGCTTAAGCCGGAAGGTGCATTTTATCTATTCCCAAATATTTCCGATCTATTGCATCACAATTCAAAAGTTTTCAAAATAAAAAACTCGTTTGATTTTGCAATGCATTTACTAAAGGAAGCAAAGATTGCTGTGGTACCGGGAAGCGCTTTCGGTTCGGAAGGTCATCTTCGAGTATCATATGCTAATTCAATGGAAAATTTGGAACGTGCGGTTGAAAGAATTACAAAAGCTGTTGAGATGCTGCATTAATACTTTGCGACTCCGCTCTTTTGCGGTGAGATAATGCATTTAAACATTCATGTAAGATTGGACAGTTTTATAAACTTTATCTTTCGGCATTTCCATCTCGGTCCAAAGCTCAAATGCTTTAGCGCCTTGTTCGATAAACATTTTTAACCCGTTTACAGCAATAGCCCCTTGCTCTTCAGCAATCTTCAGCAATTTCGTATTAATCGGATTATAAACTACATCAAACACTATTTGTTCTTTGTGAAACGACTCCGCAATTTCAGTCGGTGAGTCATCTACATCGGGTTTCATGCCAATTGCGGAAGCATTGATTATCATTTTAGAATCACTCAACAAACCGACAATATCGGGCGGAACGAGTTCGAACGTTTGAATACTTTCATACAACATTTTTGCGGTAAAATAATCTTTTAATGATTCCGCTTTATCCGGTGTTCTGTTAACTATGTTTATCTTTTTTGGCTTGAAATGTTTTATCAAAGCGTAAAGAACACCGCGTGCCGCACCACCGGCTCCGATTACAGTAACAATCTCATCATTAATTTCATCCTGAAATGGAGCTATTGTTTCAACAATTCCGTGAACATCAGTGTTATAACCGTGAAGTTTGCCATCTTCATTCACGATTGTATTAACCGCTCCGACAATTCCGGCTTCATCCGATATTTCCGAAAGATAAGGACCAATTTTTTCTTTGAGTGGAATAGTTACATTCAACCCTTTTATTCCAAGTGCAACGATTCCTTTTAATGCAGTTTTTAAATTTGCAACTGTAACATCAAAAGGAAGATAGATGTAATTGAGATTTAACAACTCAAAAGATATATTATGCATCAATGGCGAGTAAGAATGTTTAATCGGATGACCGATAACACCCACAACATTGGTAGAATGATTGAATTTATTCATTGATTGCATGAAGATACTGGATTATTTTTCTTGGATAAGTTTATTAAATAGTTTTGACGTTTTTACTTCCGGATATTCTTTAGCAAAATCATTTTTGATAGTCGGGTCTAAATTGAATGCCGACTTCAAACACGAAATTGCTTCTTCAGTACGGTTTAGCAGGAAGAAGATTTTTGCTTTACCGTAATAGCTGTTAGCATGATCCGGTCTCAGGTTCAAACACTCTTCAAATGCTGCAAGTGCATCTAACCAACCACCTACTTCAATATAAGTTTCCGCAAGTTTAAACCATGCGTTAAAATTTTTGTTATCCGATTCAATTGCATGTATGTAACAATTTATAGAATCTTTCAAATGCCCGAGTGAATATTCTAAATCGGCTTTGGCAGACCATGCGTCGGTAGGATTAGTAGTAATTGAAATTGCCTTGTTAAAATCGCGTAAAGCTAATCTATATTTGCCAACCGCATCGTAACAATATCCTCTCGAAAGATATGCTTCGTAATAATCTTCGTCTAAATTTATTGCTTTAGCATAATTACGAATTGCCATGTTGAAATCACCAAGATCTTCATAAACTTGTCCGATGTTCAAAAATATCATCTCATCAAACGGATCAAGATCAGCAGCTTTCTTAAATGCCTTCAATGAATCATTTAATCTGTTCAAATTGCCGTAAGCAACACCGAGATTAAACCACGAGCTCACAAAATCATCTTTGAGCGCAACAGATAACTCAAAGCTATCAACAGATTTCGAAAACTCACCCATACGGATTTGAATTATTCCTTTATTATACCAGCCGGTTGGACTGTGCGGCTCTAAATCGAGATAAGTTTCATATACGTTTAGCGCTTGCTCAAGTTCATCTAAACTCTCATAGCAATATCCGAGTTCGTACCAAGCTTCCGAATAAGTCTGATCTGTTTCAATTGTGTTTTTAAAAAATTCAATTGCGGTTTTGTATTCCCCTTGTCTTTCATGCAGAAGTCCCAAACCAAAAATCACTTCTTCATTGGATGGTTCAAGATTCAAAGCCCGTTGTAAAGTTTCAATAGAATCTTCTAACATTCCCAAATTTTCTTCAGAAATCGATTTGTTAATCAACGTTTCAACATCGTTAGGATTCATTGAAAGCGATTTATTGAATGCTTCGTATGCATTTTCAAAATCAAAAATGTTATTAAGCAGCATTCCTTTGAATTGCCAAACCTCAGAATTATAGGGTGTGATCTCGAGCACGGCATCACAAAGAAAAATGCCGTCCTCAACAAAATCAAACTCGAGACAAAGCTCAATTGTTTCTTCGATGTTTTCTAAGTAAGAGAAAGTTTGTCCGGAGTTTATAATATCCTTACACGTATTAACCTTTGTTTTAAGGTCTTTATCATCAAAACTATCGTTTCCGTTACCGTCAAAAAAATCTTCCGGAAAAGCCATATACTTCCTTATTAATTTTTGCAAAATGTATTACTAAGATGATTCAAAATCAAGTTGAATTTGATTTGAAATTAGCAGGTAGTTTTTAAGTCTTTTTGAAATTCTTAAGCGTGTGATTTTTCTGATTTCTTTATTTCCCTCACACCTTCGGTAATTGAGTATGACGTAATTTCAAGTTCACTTCCGTTAGATGAGGAATAATTTTTCAGAATATAGTCTGTAAATTTATCAATGTCTTTTTGTTTTACGATATTCATCGTCGAATCATGATAAGAACAACTAATCATTTTACTGCCTTGCGATACTTGAGATTCATCGGCATACTTAACCAACATATCCATTATCTCCGAGCTTATATCATAATCTTCAGAAAGTAATTTGTGAGTTAAACTTAATTTTTTCCCAAACTCTTCAAACTTTTTGTTACGCAGATCTTTATATGCCTCTTCAACAATTTTTCTCTGCTTTATATTATACAAACATTTCATATATAATCGTTTTGGCAGCATATGAATATGACGCTCTAAAAATTTTTCTTCAACATCCCTAAGATTTTTAATCCCCCAAATATAAAGCCGCAATCCTTTAACGCCGACTTCACATTCCTGAACTCTTTCACGGCATCTTTCGCTGAAATTTTCCTTTGGTACATCACTGTTGCAGATCGTTATTTTGTACTTGGGATCGATTGTGAAAAACTTTCTGTAGTCGCTTCGCAAATCATAGTATAACAAAGTATCAACCCTTTGCCTCATGACCGAATGATAAAGCGGTTTACTCACTACAATTCCGTACAACTCCCTATCGGATTCAACGGCAAAGTTGACGATTTCACCGTTAGTCCATTTTAAATTGTTGACCGATTGAATTGACTTTAAAAAACCGACATTCATTGAGGCGAAATTACCCAGTCCAAATACTTTTGACGTCCCCAAATTTATATAACACTCAAATCCCTTTACTTCAACTTCTTCACGAACTAATTTATCAATTACATTTGCAAGTCCTTTAATGATGAAGTCATCGGATTCAATTTTAAGTTCACTTAATTTTTCGGCTGAATATTTTTTGTCATCAACGGCAATTGAAAAATTGTTTTCGGCTTTTCTGATGCTGAAACCGATGTAACTATCCAAAGTAGTTGTGATCATTATACCGTCGTTATATTGAGTATGATCACCGAGAAGAATAATACTAGTTGGACTTAGAAATGTTTTGCAGTGTTTTGTGTCACCATAAAAATCAGCAAAACCATTCTCTAGTTTTTGAAGTAAATCGTTTTCTTTGTTAGATTTCTTTTTCACAATTTTAACTTTATTAAGAGAGTAATATCGACTTTAATAACACTTAATATCGATATTTTGCTTTTTGGAGCTTTTTATCTTTTAATTGCAATATAACTTTTTTGTCTAAAAATGTCTAAGTTTTTAGAGAGAATTAAATGGGAATTAAAGATTAAATATAACAGTTTAAAATGGAGAAAATAGTTCAAAAAATAGATTCTCTCAGTGAGTTGACCGGCAAGAGCGTTTCTTGGTTAACTTTGGTTCTTGTTTTAATAACTTGTTACGATGTGATCACACGGTACATTTTTCAATCCAGCAGCGTTGCAATTGTTGAACTTGAATGGCATCTATTTGCCGTGATTTTTTTGGTAGGCGCTGCATATACTTTAAACATGAGGATCATGTTAGGGTTGATCTTCTTTACTCAAAGTTCTCTCCGAAGACACAAGCGTTAATCAATATTTTAGGAACGATTCTATTTTTAATTCCGTTCTGTCTGCTTGTTATTTATTCGTCAAGAAATTTTGTTTAAACTCATTTACAATTGGTGAAACCTCACCCGATCCCGGGGGATTGCCGGCAAGATATATTCTAAAATCAATACTACCTTTGTCTTTCATCTTATTGCTGCTTCAAGGTGTTGCCCTATTATTAAAATCAATTATTACGTTCAGATCAATTCCGGAGAGTGAATGATTGATGCTATGCCGTTAATTTTCTTTGTTGTTGTTCTCCTACTTTTGTTAACCGGTTTTCCTGTTGCTTTTACTCTTGGCGGCGCTTCAATAATTTTTGGGTTATTTACATTCGGATTGGATTTCTTCAATCTCTTGCCGATGCGGCTCTGGGGTATAATGAATAATTATATTTTGATTGCCGTTCCTCTTTTTATTTTTATGGGAGTGATGTTTGAAAAATCCGGTTTGGCGGAAGAACTGCTTGAAACTATGGCTTTGCTCTTCGGTAAACTTAGAGGCGGATTAGCTATTTCGGTTCTGTTTGTTGGAACGTTGCTCGCAGCCGGCACCGGTATTGTCGGCGCAACGGTTGTTACAATGGGAGTTTTAAGTTTACCAACTATGTTGAAAAAAGGTTATCATCCCGAAGTTGCGACAGGAATTATTTCTGCTTCGGGAACACTCGGACAAATTATTCCACCAAGTATTGTTCTGGTCTTATTGGGAAGTGTATTGAATGTATCGGTCGGCGGACTTTTTCTCGCCGCTGTTATTCCCGGATTGATGCTTGTAGGTTTATACTTAATTTGGATAGTAATTGTAACTTTTATTAAACCCGACTCTGCACCTGCAATGCCGGAAGATGAGTTAAAGTCCTTTAGAGCTAATCATCCGATGAAAAGAATTTTAAATGCTTTCATAGCTCCTTCTGTTTTAATTATTGCAGTGTTGGGATCAATTTTTGCGGGCATCGCTTCTCCTACTGAAGCAGCCGCGATCGGCGCTTTGGGGGCTACGGTTTTGACAATTCTTGAGAAAGCGGTTTTCGATTGAAACACTTGAAAGATGTAATGACAAAAACAACTCGATTGACGAGTATGGCTTTCATGATCCTGGTCGGTGCTTCGGCTTTCGGTTTGGTCTTTAGAGGAATGGGCGGCGATACTTATTTAACAAATTTAATAAGCGGAATAGAAGTTCATCACTTTTTAGCTATTGTTATGTTGATAATTTTTGTTGCCGGTTTCTTCATTGATTTCATTGAAATAACTTTTATAATAGTTCCGGTCGTTGCTCCAATTTTTGTTCATCTCGGAATTGATTTAATTTGGATCGGGATATCTGATTGCTGTAAATCTTGCAGACTTCCTTCTTAACTCCGCCATTCGGGTTTGCTCTTTTTTACTTAAAAGGAGTTGCCCCGCCACAGGTTAAAACGACACAAATTTATAAAGGAATTCTCCCGTACGTCGCTATCCAAATAATTGGTTTGATGATTATAATTTTATTCCCCGAAGTAGCGCTTTGGCTGCCTTCGGTTTTGAAGTGATTGGTAAGTATTTATAAACCGGTTGCTGATTTTGTTGGGACTTTTGTTTTTACCAAGCTGTTAATGAAAGCGTGGTAATGTCGTACCTATGGCACTTTTATTATTCTTTTGATTTATAGTTTTTACCATAATTTCGTGACTACGTCACTATAATAAACCGATAGCTTCGTTAGAAGCAACATTATGGTAAGGTAAACAACACTTAAGTAAACTCAAAAAGCCTCGGTAGAGGCGATATTGATTCTTGGAGCAAGCAAATTTCATTGTTCTGCAACAAACGCCATAATTTTTTAATAAAACTACCGGCTTAAGACTATAAAGGTGAATAGTTAGATTCTACAACATCATCAAAACCATATAATCTCTCATGAAATGTTTTATAAGAATCATATACTTTTTTACTCATCTGATCACCGGCTGTTAGTTCCCGAATTGTTTCCTTTGAAAAAAGTCTGAAGTTTTCTAGTACATCTTCCGGGAATTGCCTGAATTCAACATCGGTTTCATTTTTAATCTTAGTATAAAATTCTGCGTTTTTATTTTTGAATTTTCCGAGCATTTTTGAATTGTTATTACCGGCGGCGATTTTAATGATCTCTTTTAAGTCCGCAGGAAGTGAATCGTAAACCGATTTATTAATAAGCGCCTCAACAACGCCGGTCGGTTCAGCCCAGCTTGGGTAGTAATAATATTTTGCAATTTCGTGAAAGCCCATCATATAATCATGGTAGGGACCGATCCAGTCGGTTGCATCAATTACGCCTCGTTCAAGATTTGTATAAATTTCACTCCCCGGAGAGAGCACGGCTGTACCGCCCGCCATGTTTATAACTTTTCCCCGATTCCGGGGAATCTCATTTTCAATCCTTTTACATCCGATAGAGTATTGATCTCTTTGTTGAACCATCCGCCCATTTGCGCGCCTGTGTTTCCCGCCGGAAAAGCGATCAAATTAAAAGGTTGATATATCTCGTGCCAAAGTTCTATTCCGCCGCCGTAATTTAACCAAGCGTTCATTTGCGAAGTGTTCATTCCGAACGGAAGACTAGTAAAGAATTGAGCTGCTGGAGCTTTCCCCGCCCAATAGTAAGAAGCCGAGTGTCCCATCTCTGCAACACCTTGACTAACAGCATCAAAAGTTTCGAGCGCAGGGACGAGCTCTCCCCCGCCGTAAACTTTAATTTTAATTCTACCGCCCGACATTTCTTCGATATCTTTAGCCAACTCTTCAGCGCCATTTCCTAAAATGGGGAAGTTCGGCGGCCATGCGGTTACAATTTTCCATTCGTATGTTTTGTTAAAATTGATGTTTGTTCCAGTCGGTTTTTGATCGCTTGAACAACCAAACAGCAAAGCACCGGTTGACGCAACTGCAGTCGTCTTTATAAAATCTCTTCTTTTTGATTTCATGAATACCTCTTTATAAATTTTTCATTAATTCTTTTATTTTGTTAATTGTTAACGGAGCTGATCCTTCATAATGATTGTTAACGTTTAGATAGATGTCAATATCTTTATCCAGCAGTTTTGCAATAATTTCAACTAGCTTTGAAAGTTCCTCGTCCTTCGGTTCTATTCTTTCGTTCCATTTTCCGCCGGCTCTTTCTTCAATTCCTTTTCTATCAGGACCGTGTAACCGAATCACAATTGCATCTTCAAACTGATCAATAAATTTGGGTATCAGCTCGATGATCGACGGCATGTAATAACCTTGTAAAAATACAGGAGTTAGTTTGTATTCTTTGAGAAAATCAAAATAAGTTTTATTGAGATAATTCGGGTTGCGAATCTCAATTCCCCACTGATAACTGCGATCAAGTTTTTCTACGTAATCACCAAATTGAATTTGAAAATCTTGCTGCGATTTCATCTTTTGTTTGTTGAGATATTCGAATTGAAACATCAACGGTCCAAGATTTTCTTTGAGCGGTTCCAAAGTTTTAAGAAACTCCGATGTAAGTTCTTCCGATAAAAAATGCGGATTCGGTTTTAATTCTTCCTTTTTTGATTTTCTGTAAAAGTGAGTCAACGTAATGCTGTTTGGGATTTTGACAGAAAACTTAAAGTTATTGCCGACTGATTTTCGATATGCTTCAACATGATGAAATTCAGGAAGATTTATTTTCTTTACACCGAAAAGAGACCAGAACCATTGGTCAACTTCTACCGTGTTATAATGTTTTGAGTATTCTTTGAGGTAATTAATTTTGGGATCGTCGGAATAAATCAATCCCCGCCAGGAATCATATTTCCAACTGCAAGTCCCGATTTTTAATTCTGCCATAAACTCCCTTAATTTTGCTATTGAAATTATCTCGTATCCGGCAAACAATCAATTTTATTGGAATAATTAAATTAACTACATTAACTTAACATATTCATAAAAGTAGAATATTTGATGAAGATTATTATTGCAGGCGCAGGCGAAGTTGGTTATCATTTAGCGAAGCAGCTTTCGATTGAAGCGCACGATATTACTATAATAGATATTGATGCGGCACGGTTAGATCGAATCGGAACAAACTCCGACGTGTTGACAATTCTCGGCTCCGCAACCGATCTTAGTATATTAAAATTAGCCAAAGTTGATACTACCGATTTAGTAGTCGCCGTTACTTCAAGTGAGTCGATCAATGTTAATTCGGCAATTTTATCTAAAAAGCTCGGAGCCAAAAAAACGATTGCGCGGGTGGCTAACGATGAATATATCTCCGGTGATTATGCTGATATGTTCAAAAATCTTGGGATCGATAATTTAATCTACCCGGAAGACTTAGCCGCAATTGAACTAGTGAAATTAGTTGAGCGTGCCGCAGCAACGGATGTTGTTGAATTTGAAAATGGTTTGCTGACATTAATCGGTTTAAAATTAGACAAGAACGCCAAAGTACTTCATAAAACGATGGAGGAAACTGCTAAAGAATATCACTCTGTTGATTTTAGAATTGCCGCCATCCATCGCGGGTTAAGGACTATAATTCCTTCCGGTAAAGATATCTTTCTTCCGAATGATCAGATTTTTGTAATTACTACTCCGGGCGGACAGGATAAAATCCACGAGTTAGCCGGCAAAGACAAAAAGAAAATTACAAACATGATGATACTTGGCGGCGGACAAATCGGCAGTAAAGCAGCACAACTATTAGAAGATGAGATCAACATTAAAATAATCGAAAAGGATAAAACAAAATCATCTCGGCTCGCAGAAAAACTTCAGAAAGCATTGGTGATTCAAGGTGACGGTCGTGATTTAGACTTACTCGCTCAGGAAGGCATTGTAGATATGGATGGTTTTATAGCTGTCACCGAAGATGCCGAAACAAATATTATTACATGTTTGATGGCAAAACACCTCGGTGTTCAGAAAACTATTGCTCTTGTTGATAATGTTGATTACGTGCCGCTTACACAAACAATCGGGCTTGATGCACTTATAAATAAAAAATTAATTGCGGCAAGTAACATTTCAAGATTTATTCGCAAAGCAAATATTTTATCCATCGCCACTTTACAGGGAATTGATGCAGAGGTTTTTGAATATGTGGTAAAAGAGAAGTCTAAAATTACCACCAACGAGGTTAAAAATCTCAAGTTTCCTAAGAATGCAATTATCGGCGGATACATTAGAGACGGGAAGGGCCACATAACAGTGGGAGATACAAGAATTGAAGCCGGAGATAAAGTTGTAATTGTTGCACTACCGTCCGACTACACAAAAGTTGAAAAGTTTTTCTAAAAATGCTTAATCTAAAAATCATTTTTAATATCATCGGCTTTTTGTTGATGCTCAACGGACTATTTATGATGCTGGGCATCCCATTCTCTTTATATTACGGTGATGATGATGTTATTGTTCTTTTGCTTTGCGGCTTAGGAACATCATTGATTGGCGGCTTATTAGTGCTTTTAACGAGAGAGCACGAGAAAGGATCTTAGCAGGCGTGAGGGATACATGTAGTTGTCTATCCGGCTGGCTTGTGATGTCACTTTTCGGAGCTCTTCCATTCGTGATTCACGGTGCTATACCCTCTTTTACGGATGCTTTTTTTGAAATTATGTCGGGCTTCACCACAACCGGCGCAACTATTTTAGATAATATCGAAGAGTTACCGCACGGTTTACTTTTTTGGCGGAGCATTACTCAATGGCTGGGCGGAATGGGGATTATCGTTCTATCTATTAGCTGTTCTTCCTATTCTTGGCATTGGTGGTATGCAGTTATTTGTTGCGGAAGTTCCGGGACCTACAAAAGATAAAATTCATCCGCGTGTAAAAGAAACAGCAAAAAGATTGTGGGGAATATATTTAATACTTACAGCTACCGAAGCAGCATTACTTGTTGATCGGCGGTATGAATTTGTTTCGATGCGATTAATCATTCTTTTACGACAATGGCGACCGGCGGCTTCTCAACACAAACAAGATAGTATAGCAGCGTTATGATTCTCCCTTTATTCACTATGTAATTATTCTGTTTATGTTTTTGGGCGGAACAAATTTTACGCTTCATTATTATCTTACTGCACCGCAAACTTTAAACCGTTTAAAGAAAATGAAGAGTTTAGATTTTATCGTTAAAATCATTCGCAGTTTTTTCCTCAATTGTTGTCATAGGTTTAGTGTTAAATGGTTACGGCAGTATCGAAAAAAGTATAAGAGACGGAATCTTTCAAGTTGTTTCAATTGTCACAACCACCGGTTATGTAACCTGCAGACTTATGAATTATGGGGTTTCGCCTTCCAAGTAATCTTCTTCATTCTGCTTCTTCACCGGCGGCAGTGCAGGATCAACCGGCGGTGGTGTGAAAATGGTAAGACATTTAATTTTGATTAAAAGCAGCATTGCTGAATTAAAGAGATTGATCCATCCACGTGCTGTTATACCGGTTCGTCTAGATAAAACTGCGGTACCTAGCGATATTATTTCAAACGTGGTTGCGTTCTTCCTCTTTACATTTTTATATTTGTTGTCGGTACTTTAATAATGGCAGCGCTCGGACTCGATTTTCATACTTCACTCGGTGCAGCCGCTTCTGCACTTGGAAATGTCGGTCCCGGAATTGGCGATATTGGTCCTAGCTCAACTTTCTCACATTTACCCGAAATTGGTAAATGGGTTTTATCCTTTTTAATGCTGCTTGGAAGATTAGAGATTTTCACAGTTCTATTGATTTTCACCCCCGCATTTTGGCAGAAATAGATGATAGATGTGAGTATCGAGATGTGAGTATCAAGACATGAGACTTTCTTGATTCTTCCAATCTTCTACATTCTAAAATCCCGGGGTTTTTTTTGAAGCCGCAATTTTCCTCAACATTCTTTATATTTGAAATTCATCAAAAAAGTTAAAGATGATCAAAAAGATTTTATTCATATTGATTTTAGCCGGTTTCGGAAATTTGTTTGCCCAAAGTATTTATTTCAGCAACAGCCACACCGAAACGGGTGAACCGATCGACGCAAAAAATATCTGGGGCATTAAACCTTGGGGCAGCTTAATTTATATTTTGTTTGATAATGAGGGTAAAGAAATTGAAACATCCCTCAATTACATTTTTGTTGACAGATATGTGGACGGCAACTACAAACCATTCGATAGCAAAGCTGTTAATGTTAAACCGGGCGCAACATGGTTTGCCTATAATTATAAATTCACCGAACCGGGAAAATTTCGTGTTTATATCATTAATCAAAATCAAAAAGAATTAGCATCAGAAACTGTCACAATTCAAGTTGAGAAGCAGTTACATAAACAACCGGCAAGGTACAAACTCGCTCTATTACGACGGAGTTAAAGTACAGTTTTGTGAAAGAGTAATCGCCGGAAAAGTTATAAACAGTTTTAGAACAATGTCTATGAGTAAATATGACAGCGTTACCGTTTACATTGAGCATCGTGAAGCGCTTGAATCATCACGCTTAATGGTTGACATCTGGGAAAAACCAACCGGCGCAGTTGATTATGATAAATTTGTTGAATCAAAAAAATATAGAACAAATCCTTCTTGGGATTATGTTTTCTTCCACTACAAATTTGACAACCCCGGCAACTATAAATTCAATGTCTATAACGAGAATGGAAATTTTAATCACCGCCGGTTATTTACGTGTAAGAGAGTGAAGGAGATTTTATGAAAGGAATCGTTTTAGCGGGCAGGCGCTGGAAGCCGGTCTTTATCCAACCACAAAAGTTTACAGTAAACAACTCACGCTTAATTTACGATAAACCTTTGATCTATTACCCAATATCAATTTTGATGCTTGGCGGAATTAGAGAAATTTTAATTATATCCGATGAAAAAACAATTCCACTCTACAAACAATTATTCGGAACGGGCGAAGAACTTGGTCTAACTTTTTCATATAAAGTTCAAGATGCACCTAACGGAATTGCAGAAGCATTTATTTTAGGTGAAGATTTTATAGGCGATGATAACGTAACGTTGATTCTCGGTGATAATATTTTCTATGGTAAACTCAACTTTCTTTATAATGCTTTAGAGAACCACGATAAAGGCGGGACAATTTTTGCTTACCGTGTAACCGATCCGCAGCGCTACGGAATTGTTGAATTTGATAAAAACGGTAAAGCTATTTCCATCGAAGAAAAACCGCAAAAGCCAAAATCAAATTTTGCAGTTCCCGGTCTTTATGTTTATGATAATGAAGTTGTTGAGATTTCGAAAAATTTAGTACCATCTGCACGCGGTGAATTAGAAATAACTGACGTGAACAAAAAATACCTTGAAAATAGAAAACTAAAAGTAGAACAAATTGGCCGCGGCGTTGCTTGGCTTGATACCGGAACTCCCGAGGCACTTCTTCAAGCCGCAAATTTCTTCGGCGTTATAGAAGACCGGCAGGGATTAAAGGTAGCTTGTCTCGAAGAAATTTCATACTTAAAAAAGTTCATCGACAAAGATCAGTTAAATACATTAGTTGATTCGATGCCGAATTCTTTGTATAAAGATTACCTTGTTAAGTTTTTGGAAGAAATTGATTGATTGAAAGAAGTATAACTTTATGAGTAATGATCTAAAACTACATTCAAATAAATTAGCACGAGTTGTTTTAATAATTTTCCGGCTGGATTTTAGTTGCTCTGGGTGTAATCGGAATTTTTCTGCCGGTAATGCCTACTACAATTTTTCTAATTCTTGCTGCTGCTTGTTTTGCGAGAAGCTCGGAAAAATTTTATTTGCGGCTAATTAACAACAAACATCTTGGAAAACTAATACGGGACTATCGTGAGCATGGCGGCATGCCGGTTAGAGCAAAAGTGATAGCTATATTGATGATGAATGTAGCGATCGGTTACTCAGCTTTGTTTGCCGTTGAAATTCTTTGGGTAAAAATTTTACTTTTTACAATTGCAGTATCGGTCACAATTTATATTCTTTCCATTAAAACTCTTCGAATCAACGAAGCAAAAGAAGATTTTCAAGAAGGATGATTTTCTTTTTTTGTCATTAGATGAAATCTAATTGTGAGCATGATCGCGGTTGAACTCAAGCCCATAATAAATCCGAACCAAACACCTTGTGTACCCAAGTTAAGCGGGAAGGCAAAAATATAACTTGTGGTTACACCTAAAGCCCAGTAAGAGAAAAATGAAATGACCAGCGGAATTTTTACATCGGTCAATCCCTCAAAACACCTATAGCTGTAGCTTGAATTCCGTCAAACAATTGAAAAATTGCTGCAACTATTAACAGCGAAGAAGCGAGTTCTATTACTTCGATTTCATCAACATATAAAGTCGGCAGAAAATTTCTGAGTAAAATAAAAATAACCGCGAAGCATAACATCAGTGCCATTGATAATCCGATAGCTGAGAAACCGGCTTTGCGCATTTCTGCTCTATTCTTTTGCCCGAGATAACTGCCAACTCGAATTGTTCCGGCAGCGCCTATTCCGAGTATAATCATATAAGTAACCGAAGCTAAATTAATTCCTATCTGATGGGCGGCTAAAGGAACAGCGCCAAGCCAACCAATCATTACTGCTGAGAAGGCGAAAGCTCCTACCTCTAAGAAATATTGCAATCCGCTTGGCAGACCAATCCGCACAACATTTTTAATAACTTTCCAATTGATCATTTGATAACGGAGTGTTGGATTATAAACTGAAAATCTCCTTGAATTAATTACGTAAACCATCAAAACAACCGCCATTATTGAGCGCGTTAAAAATGTGGTCACACCAGCTCCGGCCAAACCCATTGCTTCAAAACCAAGATTCCCAAAAATTAACACCCAATTGCTGAATGCATTAAAAAGATTAGCGAGAACTGCTATAACCATTGGCGGCTTTACAACACTGATTCCTTCAAGGAATTGACGGTACACTTGAAACAACAAAAAAGGTAGGACAGACAAAGCCAAAATTTTCATGTATGATTTTGCTTCCGCAACAACATCTGAGGGCTGGTCTAAATAAGTTAAGAAATCGGCTCCGAAGAAAATCAGCAATAGCAGCAGTAATGCAAAAACAATATTTACAATTAATGCTTGGCGTAATATCATTCCGCACTCTTCATCATTCTTCTCCCCTTTTTTAATAGCAACAAGCGGAGTAATTGCCATCGTCATACCAATACCGAGCACCAACACCAAAAAGAACAATCCATTAACAAGCGCTGCGGCAGCAAGTGGAACTGTTCCAACCTGTCCTACCATCAAACTATCGACAACCCCCATCATGATGTGTCCAATCTGTCCGATTGAAACCGGGATTGCTAAACGTGCGGTCTCTTTAATATGTGTTTTTATATCAATCATATAGCTAAAAATTGGAAGGCAAAATTTAGTTAAATTAAATCAGATTAAGAATTATCTCGATGGATGGATATCACCGGCAACTTGTTTAGTTGTGTATATATGAACTAATTTTAATAAATTTATAGATTGATATAATCTCAGACCAAAAGGAGACAACATGGGCATCCTATCAAAAGGTCAAAAAAGTACCGAGAAGTTGATACAAGAAAACGATGAGTTAAAAAACAAACTCCATTCAGTGCTCGATAAATACAGCAGTCTTGAAGAACTCGAAGAAAAATTATCGGAGGCACGTAAAGAATTATCTGATGTTATAGCAAAAGAAAAAGAATCCGATAGTATGGCAAGAAAGTTTGAAGCTCAGATAAGTGAAAAAGCAAGCGAATTACAGGAACTGCAAAACAATATCACAAGTCTCGAAGAATTAAAGGAAACACTTCAACATTCGGTTGATGAATACCAGGAAGAAACCGAAAAATATAAATCCGAGAATCAAGAGTACGAAGAAAAAAATAGTTGGTTAACAGAAGAGATAGCCAACAAACAAAATGTCTTAGCAAAAATTAACGATGAAATCACTCACCTTCAGGAACAACAGCAAACTCAATCCCATTCGCTTAGCGATCTTGAACAGAGCATCGCGGGACTTAAGGAAGAGGAAAATAGAATCAAGCATGAAATTGAGTCGAAGCAGGATGAATTTTCAAGAATGGAATCAAATTATAATGAGCAGAAAGAATCTATTGAGGAACTCATAAATGAAATAAAAGAACTTGAGAGCAGCAAAGAATCTCTAAAGAACCAAGAAACAAGTCTGCATGAATTGCTCGACGAATTAAAAGAAAAGGAAAGTTCGAAAAATGAATCAATAAAAAAATTAGACGAGAAAATTTCCGCTGCCGAAGAAATAAAAGCCAGTCTTGAAAAAAGTTTAGCTGTATTAACAAACCAACTTTCTGATAAAGATGCACTCTTTAATGAATACAATGAAAAAAGAGATGAATACAATCAAGAATTAAACGCAAAACAAATCGAATTAAATTCAATAAAAGAAAAGATCTCACTCCATCGCGAAGAACTTGAGAAACTTGAAACCGATATCCAATTCCTCAAAGAAAGAGAAAAGTACATTAGAAGAAGAATCGAGACGTGCAGAAGTTATAAAAAATGAAATTCATGAATCAACACTATCGAAAAGAGAAGAAGAGGAAAAATTAAATCAATCTTTATCCACGCTCAAAAACAGAATTAATGATCTCGAAAAAAGAAAAATTGAAATTGACGAAAACCAAATTGCAATCGAAAATAAATTTACAGAAACTCTCAACATGTTTGCCGATGAAGTAAAAGAAGCATCCGCCAAACTCTCGAAATTGAAACAAGAAGTAATCGACAAAGAAAAAGAAATTCATGAAAAAGAAGAAAAACTTTTAGACAAGACTGAACAGATCGCTGAGTACTCCGGACTCGATAAAGTTCTCCAGAGAGAAAAAGCCACCGCCGAACAATTTCTCGGTTCACTCAAAGAACAGCAAAATGAATTATTCGACAATGTTGAACGTCTCAACAACAAAGAAAATAAAATTCGTCTCGATATTAATCGACTTCGCCTTGAGAATGATTCGCTTAACAAACAACGCGGCAATTTAGAACAAGATCTTCAAGAACTTATCGAACAAATCAACAGAAATTACGGTGAAGCTGAAAAGAAAAACAAATCTCTCTCGGAAGAAATTTCACACAATGAAAAAGTTGCCGAAGAACTTGATGAAAAAGTTGAAGAAGCAAAAAGCCAGCTTCAAGAATTGAAAGCCGAAGCCGCTAAAAAAGAAGTTGAAAAAGAAGAATATTCCGCAAAGATCTCCCAATTAATTGCACTTGAAAAACGGCTCCAGACAAAAATTTCCAGTTATGAGCGAAGACTAAATGAAAGTCATCAAAATGAACCGGCAAAAAATCCTGAAGATGGTGATCCTAATACGGATTCCGAATAGAATAATATTCTTCTATTAGTACATTGTGTCTTAATTTGAGAACACTTAGTTGTTGCAATATTTGTTAATTATTCCAATTCTGTTCGTTTTCCAGACATTCTCTATTTTTCATAATTGGTATTTTTTTTGTAGTAGGTATAATAATTGTGATATAGAGTAATCCAATTTTCATTACATAGTAATAACTTAGAGGGCTAAGTTAAATATTAACATTACTCGAACCACTGTAACTTATTTATTTACTTTTATCTAAGCAGTATTTATTTTGTTAATCAAAATCAGCAGGAGAAATGAGAAAACTACTTCTTGTATTAATTTTTACTTGTTTGACCACCACATTTTTTGCTCAAGCGGAAAAGAACTATCTAAATAATCCAATTTATAAACGTCAACTAGAGTTCTATGAACTCTACAAACCGAAAAATGTTAAAATCATCATGCTCGGCAACTCACTTACACACGGCGTCGATTGGAGTCAATTACTCGGCAGAAACGATGTTATAGGAATGGGAATTGTAAGCGACATTATATCTGGTTATTATAATAGAATTAACTATGTTAACAAACTTAATCCAAAAGTTTGTTTTGTATTGGGCGGCTTAAATGATATCTACCAATGGGTCCCGGTAGAAACAATTTTTGAAGATTATAAAAAAGTAATTGAGGCATTAAAACGGAACGGTACCACTCCCGTAATTCAAAGCACACTTTACGCAGGAATAAATTGGGGTGAAGCTTGGCTAGAAGAAAACAATCCGGATGTAAGCGCTGCGGAAGTTAACAAAGAAAGAAATTCACAAGTCGATCGATTGAATACTATGCTGAAAAATTATGCGAGAGAGAATAATTTTGAGTATATCGACTTAAACTCGCTTATGTCACGAAATAAATATTTACGTCCTGAATTAACTTATGACGGTGCTCACCTAAATGCAGCGGGATATAAAATTTGGGGACGAGAAGTCGAAGAAGTATTAAAGAAATTAGGTTTATAACAAAAGGGGATTTTATGCAAAACATCAACAACAAAAAAAATAAAGCTGGTGAACCATTAAAACTACTCTACTTGTAGTAGTTTTTCTTTTCTCTTTTTCATTTGTACATATTGAACAAGAAATCATCGGATTAAATCTGCATACAGTAGACGTCTTTTCTGACTTAACCAAAGAACCGGAAACAGAAGAGGATTATGAATACGACGAAGATTACTTTGATATGCAAGACGATTTCTTCAATACGGAAGACACTTCCGAATCGAATGACACTAGTCAAGATTATGAAGCTGCAAAAGATAATCTAAATTATGCATCGGTTGGTTTACTAAATTTATTTAAGGATAGCGACTTTCTTTATTTCGCTCCGGCTCTTCAAGGTAAGAGACAACCTATTCAAGGAAACACATCCCAGTTAAAAAACTTTTTTAGCCAACTTAACAACTCAAAAAATAGAATAGTAAGAATTGCACATTATGGCGATTCCGGAATTGAAGGTGATCTAATTACTGCCGATCTGCGACAGGAATTTCAACGAAAATATGGTGGTGAAGGAGTCGGTTTTTTAGGCATCACATCTCAGGATACAAAGTTTAGACAAACAACAACTCAAAGATTTTCAAACGACTGGGAAACCGCTGCAATTTATTCGCACAATCCCAAAAATCTACCGGTCGGTATAAGCGGTGAGGTATTTATTCCCGAAGGCAACAGTTGGGTTGAATACGAAACTTCACGGAGATATAGAACTGTAAAAAACTTTTCTAAGTTCAGGCTTTTTTACAGCAATGCAAAAGCATCCGAAGTAAAATATACTGTTGACGGAAGCGACAGAGGTACAATAAAATTACGTCCAGGAAGTGGAATTCAAGAAGCCGTAATAGACATCGGTAAAAATGCGAGTAAACTCAGATTAGAATTTTCGAGAGAGCAGGCGTACTTTTACGGAGTAAGTTTGGAGGGCGGTAACGGAGTTTATGTTGACAACTTGCCGCTTCGTGGTAATTCTGGTGTTGATCTAAATAATATTTCCGCAGATGTTTTACGAGATTTTGCAAGGTACTTGGATTACGATTTAATTCTACTGCAGTTCGGTTTAAATGCCGCCGGTTCAATAACCGCAAAGTACGACTGGTACGAGCGGGAAATGGTAGAAGTTATCAAGAGTCTTCAAAAAGCATTTCCGCGTGCGGGAATTGTGTTGATAAGTGCACACGATAAAAGTGTGCGTAAAGGATCAAACTTTGTAACCGATCCGGCAATAGTCAAATTACTCAAGTCTCAAATGGAAATTGCAAAAAATGGGGACATTGCATTCTGGAATTTATTTGAAATGATGGGCGGCTTAAACTCTATGCCTAAGTGGGTTGATGCAAATCCACCGTTAGCTTTTAAAGATTATATCCATTTTAATGGACAAGGCGCCGAAAAGGTTGCTGGTATGCTCTATAATGCGATAATGGATGCCAAGTAGTTATAAAATAATCTGAGAACACTTAGAGGTATCCGTTATGGACCTTGTTTCTTTAGGAAAAAATTTATTAGAACAATTAGAATATAATCCCCTTCAGCCGTTGTTATTTAACAGCGGCTTCTTCCTATTTTTCTTCATTTTCATTTTAGTTTTCTACCGGTTTGTATGGCAGAATCATCGTGCAAAAGTATTCTTCTTGATGACTATGTCGCTTTACTTTTACTACAAATCCAGCGGCGTGTTTTTTTTGTTAATTGTTATAAGCTCGATCATAGATTTTATTGCCGGTAAAATTATTCACGAGACCCAAGTACAAACAAAAAGAAAACTGTTTCTTGTCGTAAGTCTTGTGATGAACTTAGGAATACTCGGCTATTTCAAATACACCAACTTCTTCCTCGATACGCTTAATCAAATAGGCGCTGGTAATTTTGATATGCTCGATATCTTTTTGCCCGTTGGTGTTTCATTCTTCACATTCCAATCAATGAGCTATACAATTGATATTTACCGTAGAAATTTAGAACCTGAAAAGAATTTTATAGATTTCATTTTCTTTGTTTCATTCTTTCCTCAATTGGTTGCCGGACCGATTGTTCGTGCAGCAGATTTTCTTCCGCAAATTAAAAACGAAGTATTTATCTCCAAAGCTGATTTGGGAAGAGCATTATTTCTGATAATTGCAGGTTTGTTAAAGAAAGCAGTTATTGCGGATTACATCAGTATAAATTTTGTGGATAGAGTCTTCGAATGGCCTACCCGATTTACCGGTGTTGAAAACTTAATGGCACTTTACGGTTATACAATACAGTTGTATTGTGATTTCTCCGGTTATTCTGATATGGCAATCGGATTAGCGCTTCTGCTCGGTTTTAGATTGCCGATAAACTTTAATGCACCTTATAAAGCCGCGTCAATAACAGAGTTTTGGCAGCGATGGCATATTTCACTTTCAAGTTGGTTGAGAGATTATCTTTATATCGGTCTCGGCGGTAACAGAAAAGGAAACGCCCGCACTTATGTTAATCTAATTTTGACAATGCTTCTCGGCGGATTGTGGCACGGCGCCTCTTGGCGAATGGCAATTTGGGGTTTAATTCAAGGCGGAGCTTTGGCTTTCGAAAGATTGTTCGGCATTAAAAAGTGGACCGAAAAAAGTAAGTTAAACAGAGTTATCGGGTTCTTAATAACATTTAATCTGTTCACCTTTACACTTCTATTTTTCCGGGCACAATCTCATCAATTGGCAATTGATATGATGCTTCAAATTTGGAATTATTTCCATCCTGAAGTTTTCTTCCAATTTATTGAAGGATATACACTTGTTTTCATTTTAATTCTTATTGGTTACATTACTCACTTTACTCCACAAAAGTTAGAGAATAAAATTCAGGAAATGATTACTAATTTACCTTTTGTTGGAAAAGCTATATTAATTACTTTGGTAATTTGGGTTGTTGCTCAGTTCAAATCGGCTGACATACAACCATTTATATATTTCCAATTTTAGTTTAGTATTAAAAATATGCCGGAATCGCAGTTACTTCAAAATATTGTTGATCTGCTTCAATACGATCCTGTTAGACCACTTCTTTTTAACAGCGGTTTTTTTCTTTTCTTTTTCATTTTCATTTTAGTTTTCTACAGATTTGTTTGGAATAATCACCGTGCAAAGGTGATTTTCCTTACCATTATGTCGCTCTTCTTTTATTATAAATCGAGCGGCTTATTTTTTTACTTGGTGATTTTAAGTTCGGTTGTTGATTTTGTAGCGGGCAAATATATTTATACGGCTAACACTACCGTTAAAAAAAGATTATACTTAACACTGAGTATAATTACCAATCTAGGAATTTTAGGTTACTTTAAGTACACCAATTTTTTCATCGATAGTTTTAATTCGCTCACATCATCCGGCTTTGACCTTATCGATGTATTTCTACCGGTCGAAGTTTCTTTCTTCACATTTCAATCAATGAGTTATACGATAGATATTTACAAAGGGAATTTAGAACCTGAAAATAAATTTCTCGATTTTCTATTTTTTGTTTCGTTTTTTCCGCAGCTTGTTGCCGGTCCAATTGTTCGCGCAAAAGATTTTCTTCCTCAAATTAAAAATGATGTTTTTGTCTCCAAGTTCGATATTGGCAGGGCGCTCTTCTTAATTATTGCCGGTCTCCTGAAAAAAGCGGTGATTGCAGATTACATCAGTATAAATTTTGTCGACAGAGTTTTTGAGTGGCCCTCGCGTTTTACTGGGGTTGAAAATTTACTTGCGGTTTATGGATACCTCGTACAAATCTATTGCGATTTTTCGGGCTACTCCGATATGGCAATCGGTCTCGCTTTACTGCTAGGATTTAAATTGCCTCTTAATTTCAACGCTCCATATAAAGCAAAATCAATTACCGAGTTTTGGCAGCGATGGCATATTTCGCTTTCGACTTGGCTACGTGATTATTTATACATTCCTCTCGGCGGCAACCGGAAGGGGCAATCGAGAACGTATATTAATTTAATGCTGACAATGTTGTTAGGTGGACTGTGGCATGGTGCTGATTGGCGTTTTGTAATTTGGGGTGGTTGTCACGGCGCAGCCCTCGCAGTGGAAAGATTTTTCGGAATTCCCGAATGGATAAAAAACCGTGGTCGAGTTTTTAAGGTGTTTTCAGTGCTTATAACTCTGCATATCTGGGCAATATCTATGATCTTCTTTAGAGCACAAAGTTATGAGCAGGGTTTTGAAGTATTACATCAAATTTTTAATTACTTTCACTATGAAGTATTTTTCCAATTCATTGAAGGTTACACTTTAGTATTTATTTTGATAATAATCGGTTATCTTTCGCATTATACACCTAAAAAATGGGAAGACGGAATTCAGAAAATTATCACAGATCTTCCGCTGGTCGGCAAAGCATTATTAATAGCAGCTGTAATCTGGATAGTAGCTCAATTTAAGTCGGCGGATATTCAGCCGTTTATTTATTTCCAATTTTAGAAGATTTGCGTTATCCCAAAATTTCAAGATATTCCAAATAAACCTTTATATGGTTTCGATTTTATATTATTTTTAATAGATAGTTTAATACGCAAATTATTTTCCGGCTGAATGCAGAAAAAATTGACAAATATTGCCCTTCAAATTATTCAAGTCGCAAAAATCATTTTTGTTGCGATGTTTTTCATATTGCAATTGAATGCTCAGAGCGATGCCGAAATAAAAGAGTTTAAAACGAGAGCTATTGAACACATGCAAGCCGGAAGATTCGGTGAAGCAATCGACTTGCTGAATAAATACATCTCAACTAACGCACGAGAAGCAGAAGGTTATAATTTACGCGCCATCTGTTTCGAAAACCGCTCGCAATACCAGAATGCAGTTTTAGATTTTAGAAGAGCAATCGCTTTAGAACCATCAAATAATGAATACAGAGAAAACCTTTCCAGGGTAATAGGCGTTTGGTACCCTCAGCTTCGGAAAAAGATTGAAGGTCATAAACGTGAAATTGCCATCGATCCGAACAATCCTTTCAACTATCTGGAAATCGGAAAGTCCTACAGATGGATGGAGGAATGGGATTTAGCCGAGCAATGGTATGATGAATATTTACTGCGTGATCAAAATGCTTCCCGGATGAAATAATTCGATACACAGAAATTCTTGCAAAGACCGGAAGCATACAAAAAGGTGAAAGAATTTTACGGGAGTATGTAGGTAAGTACCCTGATGACTGGCGCCTCTGGAGTCGCTTCGGCTACTTCTTACTTTGGCTTGCAAAATATAATGAAGCGCGAGATGCGTTTGAAACAGCACTCTCATTCAAACCATTCTTAAAGAAGCACAAGACGGACTCGATATTGCAAACCGCGAAGCTTATGTAACGCAAGATGATCCCCGTGCTTTTGAACGCGTTTATCCGATTGATAGATTCTATAGTATCTTAAGGAGTAACCCGGGCGATGATGCTACACGCTTTAGATTAGTGCGCGCATTGATTGAGGCAGAAAGAATTGAAGAAGCATACCAACAGCTTCAACGATTGGCAAGCCGTCATCAAGGTGAAGAAGAATATGAAGAACTTTGGAAGTATGTTAATACCTACCGCAATGAAAATTATAGAGCGCGCATTGAACAACTTCAGCAAAGATTAGAAGAAGATCCCGAAGATCTTGAAGCAATGAAAGCTCTTGCCCAATATCATACATATTTGCAGGAATATGACCAAGCGCTTCAAATACTTGATAATTATTATGCTCTCAATCCCGATTCAGAAGATCAAGAATTACGATTTCAATATGCAAGAATAAATGCGTGGGCAAGATATTTTGACCGTGCAATCAGTATAATGGATGAACTTCTTTTAGATTCTCCAAACAACTTAGATTACCAGCTCTTCAGAGCACAGTTATCAATCTGGACAAGTCAGGATGTTGAACTTGCGAGAGATTATCTAAATAATGTTCTCGAAGCAAGACCAAATAATGTAGATGCTTTAATTGCAATGGGTTCTTTGATGCTTTTGGATAATGATTTTGAGGCAGCTCAATCTTTTGCCGATCAAGCAAGAGAGCTTGATCCGGATAACGGTGAGGTTACTAAACTTGAGCAAAATATTGAATTCCAAAAATTACGTTATGAAGAAGAACAGCTCTTCAAGATTTTGAACGAGGGACGCGAGCTTGTTATGGATGGAAGATGCGAAGAAGCGCTCCCCTATTATGAAGATTACCTCGCACAAGCCGAACCAAACAATTTAATCTATAAAGAATATGGAGATGTTCTGTTTTGTGCCGACAGATTAACCGAAGCCCGGGATGTTTACGATGAAGTTTTGTTTGACGGTTATTTCTATGAAGCTTCATTGCAGCGTGCAAAAGTTGCTTATGCTTTAGAAGATACAACAGATGCAATTAACAGATTCAAAGAATTAGTTGATGAAGAACCTTATGAATTTGAACCGAGACTTTATTTAGGAGACTCATACGCAAAAGCACAAATATACGATTCCGCAAGAGCAGCATACGATACGCTGTTGACTTGGGAAGATCTCGATTCAACTGAAATTAGTATGATCGAGCAAAGAAAAGATTGGCTACCGGTCACCGGTCTTGCAGCAATTTTTGAAACATTCCCAAATTATATCGGCTTTGCACCTTCAGCTTCATTTTACTCTGATAACCTCAGCTTTAAATTTACCAATATCGGCGCTAGAATGGAACTCGGTTTTACTTACTGGCTGACATTTGGTGTTTCGTGGTTTAGAACGCAAATGAATGCAAATGCGGCGAGCTTAGATGAGGATATAATTGAGACATATAATTTTACCGGTGATAGGAGGTTCACTGCATTTAAAGGACATCTATTCCTACGGTTCATTAAAAATGTTACAATTGGAGTTGGATTTGGACAAGTAAATGTTGACGGATTTGAAAACAGAGATGAAACGGATGCCTTTATAAATTTCGAAAGGAAAGATACGGTTGCACTTAATTTTCAATACTTAAACACAGATGCCGCAAAAGTACTTTATTCACCGTACTTAATTGATAATAGGTTTTTTACTACTTATTACAGAGTGGGCGGATATCTGAACCACAGAAACGGTTTTCATTTTTCGGGTTATTTTTCATATTTAACTGTAACAGACAACAATGAAGGTAATGATCTTCAGCTTAGAATTGGTAGACGTTTTCTGCCTGAGGTAATCGCGGGATATGAATATTTCTATTCCAACTATAAATTTGATGCACCGCTATATTATTCTCCGAATAATTTTGAATCACACAGTTTGTTTATTGATTCTTGGCTGGAAAAAAGAAAAACCTTGAAGTTAAACTCGGCGGAAGAATAGGGTTTGTTCCTGCAAGTGATTTTCTATTACTTGCGGCATATCTTAAAATTGACTACCGAGTAGCAGAAAGTTTGAATATTCAAGGCGAACTTAACTTGGGCAGCACATCTCGTGATAACTCCAGTTACAAATTTATACAAGGTCAACTTTCCGCTTATTGGAATATCTATTAATTTTCACTTTAAAAATCACATCGGTTATGAAAATATTATTTTTATTTATAACAATTTTTACACTCACTCTATCTAGTCAAGAATTACAACTATTGGGTACTACTCAACCCGGCAATGCAATGATTGGGAAAGCACCGGATATTCAACAAGTAATTTTTAACGACAAAAAAATCCAAGTAGATAAAAACGGAACTTTTATTTTCGGTTTTGATAGAGACGCAAAAGGAACACACGTTTTAAAAGTAAAATATGACAATGGAAAATCTGAAATAAAAAGATTCACTCTTCCGGAAAGAGAATACGATATTCAAAGAATAACAAGTTCGAAACAACAGTTCAGTTCACCACCCAAAGAAGAACTTGCACGAATTAAAAGAGAAAGACAACAAATGCGCGAAGCCCGTTCTAAGGTCGGCAAGATTGATACTGCTTACTTTTCAAGCGGTTTCACTCGCCCGATAAAAGGCGGCAGAGTTGTAGGTGTGTACGGAAGCCAGAGAATCTTAAACGATGTTCCAAAAAATATTCATAACGGAATTGACATTGCTGCACCGACCGGCACCGATGTTTATGCAATGGCTGACGGCGTTGTACAAATCGCCGGTGATAATTTTTATTACAACGGTACTTTTGTTTTAATTGATCACGGTCAAGGTTTATCTAGCGTCTATCTTCATTTCAGCAAATCGGTTGTTGAAGACCGGCGACTTTGTAAGGAAAGGTCAAAAGATCGGTGAGGTAGGAACATACCGGAAGATCAACCGGACCGCATCTTCATTGGGGAATAAACTGGCATAGTGCAAAGATTGATCCTAATTCTTTGCTCGGTATCGGTTTATGATAACTACTTTTAGTAGTTTGTTACGTAGAGGAAGCTGACTTCACTTTTGTAGCAATCTAAAAGAAGTGATTACAGAAAAAAACTTCCACAAAAACTTTTCAAATAAACAATTACATTTTTTGTTACTTTATACTCATTTCAAAAGTTAGTAATTTCTGCTGTTGATTTAATTACAGATACATTTTACAATTTTTCATTGAGGAATAAGCTATGAGTGTCGGACACGTATCTCGCGTACATTTAATTATGGTTTATCTTCTGTTAATCATTTCAGCGGTTTTTCTTTAAACTTTTACGCACAAGATAATTCATCTTCAATAGTCTCAGGAAAACTACCCTCAAAATTATAAAATAATTACACCGCCATCTACCTGAATCAATCGAAATATTTGGTGAAGAAGTTCCTCTTGAAGATATTGATGTAAGAGAAAGATTGGAGCGTGAAATTATCGTTAACACTTATTGGCATTCAAACACAATATTGATGTTAAAGCGTGCCCAAAGATGGTTCCCGGTAATTGAGCCCATATTAGAAGAGAATAACATCCCAAAAGATTTCAAATATATTTCTGCAATCGAAAGTAACTTGGATAATTTGGTTTCACCTGCTGGGGCTACCGGCTTCTGGCAATTCATGAGAGGTACTGCGCCGAAATATAACTTAGAAATTAGTAACGGGGTTGATGAAAGATATCATGTTGAAAAATCAACTCAAGCTGCGTGTGAATATTTAAAGGAAGCATATGAAAAATTTGGAAGCTGGTCTACCGCGGCGGCAAGTTATAATATGGGTATTAATGGAGTTGAAAAGCAAATTGAAAGGCAAGGAACAAAGAACTATTACAACTTTATTCTCAATGAAGAAACTTCGCGATACTTGTTCAGAGCCATCGCATTAAAGCTCATTATTAATAATCCGGAGAACTATGGTTTTGGAATTTATGATTACGAAACCTACAAACCATATGAAACGTTTGAAGTAGAAATTAAAAATGATGTTAAAGATCTCGCAGTCTGGGCAAAGGATAAAGGTATAAACTACAAATGGTTGAAAATACTCAATCCTTGGCTGCGTGATAATGAAGTTACAGTACCAGCAGGTAAAACATATAACATAAAATTACCAAAACCAGGTTCTATTAATATTATTCCAGATTAAGAAAGGTGACTAATGGAATTCGAGTTTCTCAATGATATAATAATAATTTTTGCTTTATCAATTGTAATCCTATTGATTTTTCACGATATTTAAACTCCCAATAATCATTGGGTTTTTGTTAACCGGTATTATTTCCGGCCCATTTGGGTTTGGCTTGGTTGACTCAGTTCATCAAGTTGAAGTGTTAGCCGAAATCGGAATACTGCTTCTTCTGTTTACAATTGGTATTGAATTTTCTTTTAAGGAAATGCTTCAACTGAAAAGATCGGTGTTAATTGGGGGTTCACTTCAAGTTCTTCTAACAACTGCGATAATTGCGGCCATAGCTTACTATACGGTACCTGACATCAATGAAGCAATTTTTATTGGATTTTTAGTTGCGCTAAGTTCTACGGCAATCTTACTAAAAATTTATAGCGAACGCGGCGAGATGGAAACACCGCACGGAAAAATCCTTCTCTCCATACTCATCTTTCAGGATATAATTGTAGTACCGATGATTCTTATTACGCCAATTTTAGCCGGTATCGAAGGAGATATAGGGTATGAAGTATTGCTCCTTCTGGGTAAAGTAGCCGGGGTGTTGGTTCTTGTATTTATCGGTACAAAATATGTCGTACCTTATTTACTTCATCGTGTAACAAAAACCCGAAGCAGAGAACTTTTTCTTTTCACAATTATTGTAATTTGTTTCGGAATTGTCTGGTTCACCGGTGAGCTTGGTCTTTCACTTGCGCTGGGAGCTTTTCTCGCCGGGTTAATTATTCTCGGAATCCGAATACAGTCACCAGGCGCTCAGCAACATAATGCCGTTCAGAGATGCTTTTTCAAGTTTGTTTTTTGTTTCTATCGGTATGTTACTAGACATTAATTTTTTACTCGATAATATTCTTACTGCAATCTCTCTTTCAATTCTCGTTTTGATCGTAAAATCATTGGTAGGTGTTTCTGCCATAAAAATCCTAAGGGTGCCGTGGAGGATTTCTATCATTGCCGGATTAGCGCTTGCGCAGGTTGGTGAATTTTCGTTTATTCTTGCAAAAACCGGTTTATCTGTCGGGTTCCTCAGCGATGATTTCTATCAGAAATTTCTTGCCGTTTCAATCCTCACTATGTCAATAACACCTGTACTCTTAAAAATTTCCCCGATAATCGGTGATAAGGTTGCTGGTTGGTTAAGAGAAACGAAATTTACTCCGAATAAAAATCTTCACAAACACTTAGAAGATCACCTGATAATTATCGGCTACGGGATTAACGGAAGAAACTTAGCCCGTGCGGCAAAGAGCGCAAAGATTCCCTTTGTGATTTTAGAAACAAATCCCGAAACGGTTAAAGAAGAAAAAGCAAAAGGCACAAATATAATTTTTGGCGATGCGGTTTATCCCGATATACTTGATCAAGCAAATATCAAAAAAGCGCGCATAATGGTGATTGCCATAAATGACCCGACTGCCGTTCAAAGAATTGTTGTACAAGCCAAAGATTTGAATCCGAATGTTTTTGTGATCGTTAGAACACGGCATGTAAAGGAAGTGGAAAGTTTAATTGAACTCGGGGCCAATGAAGTAATCCCGGAAGAATTTGAAACATCCATTGAAATATTTGGACGTGTTTTAACTAAGTACTTAATTCCTCGTACTGAAATAGAGAATTTCATTAACGAAATCCGTTCTGATAGTTACGACATGTTTAGGTCAATGCCGAAGGACATCTCTCCAGTTCACAATTTACCGCTGCATATTCCGGAACTAGAAATAATCAGTTTTATCATAGATGAAAAGTGTCAATTCAAGGGGAAGTCCCTATCAGAATTAGATCTGAGAAATAAATTCGGTTTTTCAATTCTTGCAATCAAAAGAGATGACGAAGTGATCGGCACCCCCACAGCAGCAACAGTATTAAAAGAAGAAGACGTAGTTTTTATATTAACCGAACACGATAAAATTTCAGAAATTTCAGAGCTATTTAAAAGTTAGTTTTATGGATGAAGAAAAGAGGAGATTTCACAAAGGTCTAAAGCTATCTATCTTGTTAGTACTGTCAATTTGGTTAGTTAAGTTTGTTGAAATTGGCTTTAACATAAGTTTTGTTTCCTTTGGTGTTTTACCTCGTGAATTTTCCGGACTGCCCGGCATTCTCCTCTTCCCTTTTATTCATTCCGATTTTGAACATCTTATATCAAATTCATTTCCAATTCTATTTTTAGTTACTGCTATTTTTTATTTCTATCCAACCTCTGCATCAAAAGTGATGCTTATTATTTACATTTTTTCCGGTTTATTAGTTTGGTTAATCGGACGCCAATCATATCACATTGGCGCAAGCGGATTTGTTTATGGTTTAGTTGCATTCACATTTTTCAGCGGTATAATTCGATGGGACCGGCGGTCGATCGTGCTTTCGTTAATTGTCACTTTTCTTTACGGCGGTTTTACTTGGAAGTTTTACCTATTGACGAAACCGTTTCGTGGGAAGGACATTTATCCGGAGCCATTAGTAGGTATTGCTTGTGCATTTCTATTCCGCAAAAATGACCCATACGATAAATTCGCGGGGATGGAGGAAGAGGAATTTGAGATAGAAAATGATCACTCAATCTAGACAAAAGTAGTTGAACTGCTCCGACCTTTTAATCTAACTCAAAAAATATTTTTCGATCAATGGAACTAATTCCTTTCTAAAATATGTTCTGAGATTAAACAACCAAAAACAAAGAAAAGGAATACAATGAAAACAACAAGAATATTTTCATCATTTTTACTAATTCTAATTCTCGCAATAAATATAAATGCATCTGATAAAAACATCGTTGAAACAGCAGTTGCGGCTGATGATTTCAATACATTAGCAACAGCTTTAACCGAAGCCGGATTGTTAGATGCACTACAAGCCGAAGGACCTTTTACAGTATTTGCACCGACGGATGCTGCATTTGCAAAGTTACCTGAAGGCGCATTGGAATCATTATTAAAAGATAAAGAGGCGCTCACTCAAGTCTTATTGTATCATGTAGTTAAAGGTAAAGTAATGGCCAGCGATGTTGTCAATCTTTCCGAAGCAGAAACATTGTCGGGGAAAAAAGTAAATATTAAAGTCAGCGACAGCGGTGTGCTCTTGAATGATTCAAAAGTCACAACAACCGATATTCAAGCGTCCAATGGAGTAATTCACGTAATAGACACAGTTTTACTGCCTCCGTCTGAAAACAAACAAGCAACAAGCAAAAAAGCTTATTAAAATCCTTTTCATTTACCCGGCTGAAATATGCCGGGTTACTATTTCCATTTCTTTCATAATTCAATTAAAAATCCCATCTTTGTCATTTACAAAAACTACTTTATATAATATGACTATCGATCTCTCAAAATACAAACACATAATCTGGGATTGGAACGGAACTATTTTAAATGATCTCGAAATGTGTATAAATATCATTAATGAGCTTCTTGTTAAATATAAAATGCCCTCTGTTTCTGCCGAAAAATATAGAGATGTCTTTACTATTCCGGTGGAAAATTATTATAAAGCTATCGGTTTTGATTTTGAAAGAAATAGTTTTGCCGAAGTGGGCAAAGAGTGGATGGATGAGTATGAAAGAAGAAAATACAATGATGCTATACTCCACCCTGCAGTAAAAATACTTTTAAATCGAATTCACCAAAACGGTCAAAGCCAATCAATACTTTCCGCTTATAAGCAGAACACTTTGGAAGAGTTAGTTGACCACTATAATTTATCTGTTTACTTCGATTATCTTTTTGGGGCTGATGATATTTATGCAGTCAGCAAAGTTGAACAGGGAAAGATGCTGATGGATAAACTCGGTTTAAAAAAGGTGAATCAATTTTGATCGGAGACACTATTCACGATTATGAAGTAGCGCAGGAGATTGGCGCTGACTGTTTACTCACCGCTGAAGGACACCAATCTTATGAAAGATTAGCTTCTACAGGCTGCAAAGTTATAAATTCACTCACTGAGTTAATTTGATCCATCACTGTAACCACACCCTTATAAATTCACTCACTGAGTTAATTTGATCCGTCACTGTAACCACACCCGCATTAATTCCGTTTTTTATTGATTTTTCACTCAGAATTAAGGATTTTAAGGATAGGCAGTTCTTTGATAATATTGTGCTTTACAGTTTTACTGAAAGTCATGGTTTATCGTCTGCCAACTTTTTTGTATTAATAAAATTATTGGAGGTTTATTAATGGCAGAGCGCGAAACCGGTACCGTTAAATGGTTCAACGCAGCCAAAGGTTACGGCTTTATTACCCGTGATGATGGTGAAGAAATTTTTGTCCACTACAGTTCTATCCAAGACGATGGTTACAAAAAGTTGGAAGAAGGACAGAAAGTAGAATTTGCTGCAGTTGAAGCAGAAAAAGGTCCGCAAGCTCAAGAAGTTGTTCCGTTAGAGGGCTAACTTTTGAAAGAAAAATAAAGCGGCGTGTAATTGCGCCGCTTTTCATTTTTAAAGGAATAAAAAATGAAAAAACCTACCCCAACAGATTATCCTGATTTTTATCAAAAATATATTAATGAAGTTATCGATGAAGAGATCATAAACTATCTATCAAACCAAATAGATTTTGTCGAAAATTTTTTCACAGAGATAGGTGAAGAAAAAGCTAAACACAGATATGCAGAAGGTAAGTGGAGTATTAAAGAAATACTCGGACATATTAACGATTGCGAGCGATTGTTTGCAGCTAGAGCATTACACTTCGCAAGAGATGAAAAACAAAATCTAATCGGTTTTGATGAAGATAATTACGTTAAATCTGCTAATTTTGATGACCTTCCGTTAGCTCAACTTTTAGAAGATTTTAAGTTAATGAGAAATTCAACATTGTCTTTGTTCAATACTTTCAACGAAACTATGTGGAAACGAGAAGGAATTGCAAACGGCGTGAAATTTAGCGTCGCATCAATTGCGTACATAATTGCCGGACACTTTGAACATCATATAAAAGTAATCAAGGAAAGGTATTTATAATACGTATCTCTTTAATTGCCAATCATTAGAATATCACGAAGTATCGGTTTCAATCCACTGAAAATAAACTCAACAGCAATAACCATCACAATCAAGCCCATTATTCGAGTTAGTACTTTATTTCCGCTGTCACCGAGTTTTCTAATTATTTTTCTAGAAGAAATTAGTATAAGAAAAGTTAAAAGCAGTATAACGGCAATTACTCCGACTAAGACAAATTTGAGAGTTAATGTTTCAGCATCGTTCATTAAAACAATTGAGACGGTCATTGCACCCGGACCGGCAATCATAGGAATTCCAAGGGGAGTAATTGAGATGTCGTCTATGTATTCATGTGTTGTTTCTGTATCGGTTTTTGTACGTATTAATCTAGCTTGAAGCATATCGTAACCGGCCATAAAAAATATTACGCCGCCGACAATTCTTAACCCATTAATTGAGATATGAAAGAAATCAAAAATAAATTTACCACTTAACGAAAAAAGAAGAAGTGTAAATCCAGCTACTATTGTGGCTTTAAGCGCAGTATTTCTTGCCTCTTTTGAAGGAAGCTTTGCCGTCATTGTTGTATAGACCGGCATAACTCCAAGCGGGTTAACCATTGAGAAAAGCGTTGCAAATGCGTAGAGTATGTATTCTAAGATTTGGTCCATAAAATTAAGTTTTTCTGAAAAAATACTATAAACAAAATTACAATTATAATCGCTTATCAAAAAGAATTTCTTTAGTGCTTGAGAATATCATAATTATGATATATTTTTGATAAAAAAGGAGAAACCATATGCCAACAATAAAACCAATATCGGATCTCAGAAATAAATCTAATGAGCTCTCTGACCTAGCACACTCATCAAAAGAACCGATCTTTATAACAAGAAACGGTGAGGGAAGCTTAGTTTTAATGTCTATTGAAAACTACGAGAAATTACAGTTAAAACTTGAGTTGCTTTCTAAGTTGTCGGTAGCTCAAAATCGAAAAAACACAGGCGATAATGGAAGAACATTAAAGCAAGTGATGAGCACGGTAAGGAAAACTATAAATGAAAAGAGATAAATTCCAAATCCGCTTTCTTAGAATTGCCGAGGAGGATTTGCTGGAAATAATTACCTATATCGCTCTCGATAATACAACTGCTGCTGAGAAGTTTGCCGAAAAAATTGAAAACAAAGTATCAAAATTAGGATCAAATCCATTGATAGGTAAAAGACCGAGAGAAATTGAGTTTAAAAATCTAAACTACTTCTATCTTATTATCGACAATTACCTCGTTTTTTATACCATCGAAGATAAAACAATTTTCATCCATAGAATTTTACATTCTGCAAGAGACTATAAATCAATTCTATAAATTACCCTCAATATGCTCCATCACTTCTTTAACATGCTTTTCAGTAGTTCGTAATCCCGAGATAACTATTCTAATTGTAAACTTGCCGTTTAGTTTTGTGTGCGTTAAAAAGAATTTTCCGCTTTCATTTATTTTTTCGAGCAAGCTTTCATTATAGCAATTTATCTCTTCTTCCGAGTTCAGGTTTTTCGGAACAACCCGCATGCAAACGGTGCTCATATTTACTGGAGCCAATAATTCAAATTCATCTTTACTTTTTACCCATTTTTCGACAAGCTTCGCTAATCGCAAATGTTCACGGTAAATTTTCTGTAAACCTTCCACTCCGAAATAGCGAATAGTAAACCAAAGTTTTAACGAACGGAATCTTCTGCCAAGTTGAATTCCGTAATCCATATGATTTTTTACTTCGTTATCGTGCTCAGTTTTTAAGTATTCGGCGGCAGTACTGAATGTTCGCTTAAGTATATCGGGGTGTTTTGTGAAGAAAGCAGAAACATCGATTGGTACAAACATCCATTTATGCGGATTGAAATAAAACGAATCGGCTTTTTCACAGCCAATTAAAATGTGCCGCATTTCCGGTAGAATAGCGAGCGAGCCTCCATGCGCGGCGTCTACGTGTAACCATAGTTTTTCATCTTTGCAAATCTCAGCTATATCGGCAATTGGATCAACTGCTGTTGATGAAGTTGTACCAACTGTTCCAACAACACAGAAGGGCAGCCAACCGTTATTCCGATCTTCCTCGATTGCTTTTTTGAGTTCCGATGAAATCATAGCAAAATTTTTATCTACAGGAATTTTACGAACACCTTCTATTCCAATTCCAAGAGTTACGGCTGTTTTTTCAACTCCCATATGAGCTTGTTCTGATTGATAAAGCCGGAGCCTTTTGATTTCTGCCCTTCCACTCATTCCTTTTACACGAAATTGAGAATCTTCAATTGCCTCTTTTGCCATTGCAATTCCATGTAAAGTCGCTGCTGTTCCACCGTCGTAAATTATTCCCCAAAATTCTTCGGGCAAACCGATCATCTGTCGCAGCCAATCCATCATAACTTCTTCAAGCTCTGTTGATGCGGGAGATGATTTCCAAACCATTCCGTTGATATTAAAAGCGGCAGTCAATAATTCGGCTAAAACACCGGGACTTCCGCCGCTTGAATTAAAGTACGCCATAAACCTTGGATGATTCCAATGAGTCATTCCGGGCATTATTATTTCATCAACGTCTCGATATACTTCATGCATATCTTCAGCATTTTGAGGAGGTGACTTTGGTAATTTTGTTTTTACATCACCCGGATTTATTTTTGCAAGCACAGGATAGCTTTCAATGTTTTCAAAATAATCAGCAATCCAATCAATAAGTTCGTGACCATATTTTCTAAATTCATTCGGAGGCATATCGACATATTTTTTTTCGTTATTCATAATTAGAATTCTATTTTATTTAACCAATTTATAATCGTTCTTGTTAACTCAATACGTTTGTCTGAAAATGAATGTCCCGTTGAAATAATTTTATCTTCTAAATCAGTATTGCTTCCTTTCAACAATTTAATAAGCGGTTGATGATGAAGTTCAACCGGTGCAAGCTGATCAAATTTTGCTGCAATCAGTAAAAGGTTTTTCTGAGATAAAGTTTGTGCATGATTAAGTAAATTCCATTCTTTATGGTGCTGTACCATCTCGTCAAGTAACGCCTGCGGCGATGTTCCTCTAAGAAGTTCAACCGAATCTTTCATTCTCTCTAACGAAATATTTTTTATATCATCATTCCCGAGAATCATTTCGGCCCAGAGTCCAAAATTAAATCCGGCAAAAGAAGCAGCTTGTTTTATTTTATCATCAGTTGCGGCATTTAAGAGAGTAACAAATCCGCCCATACTGTGTCCAACTAAAATTATCTTTTCATTATCACATCTATATAATTTTTCAACTTCCTTTAAGCGGAAGTAATTTATTATCACTTTGGAATCTTCAAGTGCGTTGTTCCAAGAATACTCACCATCGCTCCCCCACGAACCGCGATAACTAAAATTGACTACGTTGAATCCTGTCCGCCTCATCGAATGAGCAATGTCACTGTTGGTATCGTTACCGGGAAAACCGTTAAATAAAATGATTGTTGGATGCGGCCCTTCACCGGACGCTATTAAAATTGAACCGATTAATTTACTGCCGTGCGAATCAATGGTAAATGTTCGTACTGTTGCCGGATAATCAACATTACTTTCCGGTGGGTCTTGTGTTATGGGATCAAAATTTAATTTCATCCTTTTCCTTTCGTTCTATATTATAGTTCATAAAAATAAACAATTCACTTGCAATAACGAATTAAGCTGACAGCTTGGGGATTGTTCCAATCATTTACTATTTTTGTGGATTCGATTAATGGAGATACATTTTTTATGCGTTTATCAAAAGTTTTTATTCCTACTCTGAAGGAAGTACCGGCAGATGCAGTTATACCGAGCCACATATTAATGGTTCGTGCTGGATTAGTTAGAATGTTGTCTGCGGGCATTTATTCATTTCTGCCCGTTGGTTACAAAATGATTAAGAAAATTTCCGATATCATCCGCGAAGAGATGGATGCAATTGGCGGACAAGAATTTCATCTGCCTGCAATAAACCCCAAAGAGATTTGGGAAGAGACTAACAGAGTTGAAGCTTTCGGTGATACAATGTTTCACATTAAAAACCGCGATTATGTTTTAGCACCAACATCACGAAGAAATAATGACTTTCCACGCAAAAGGTGTATTAAAATCTTATAAAGATCTGCCGCAAGTATGGTATCAGATTCAGACAAAGTTTAGAAACGAACCCCGTCCGAGAAGTGGTGTTATACGCGGACGACAATTTTTGATGAAAGATGCATATTCGTTCGATGTTTCCGAAGAAGCTCTTGATAAATCTTATGAATTACATGATAAAGCATACAGAAAAATATTTGATAGATGCGGATTGAAATATTTTATAGTCGGCGCTTCAAGCGGTGCGATGGGCGGAAGTAAATCCGAAGAATTCATGGTTCAGTCCGATGCCGGCGAAGATACAGTTGCACATTGCGAAAAATGCGGGTATGCCGCAAATGTTGAAGTTGCGCAGTCTGTAATTGAACCTGTTAAGCGATACGATGAAAGCAAAGAGCTTCAAGAGATAAGCACTCCAAATGTTAAATCTATTGATGAACTTTGTGAGTTCTTGAAGATCAACGAAAGAGAAACTGCAAAATCGAGAATTTATTTTCACGATGATAAACCTGTCCTTGTTTTAATGAGCGGCAACGATGATGTTAACGAAGAAAAATTAGGTTCTGCTCTTGGCGGAAATGTTCGTCCAGGTCACCCCGAAGAATTAAAAGAAATAACCGGTGCTGATGCCGGTTCGATTGGTCCAATTGAATTTAAGCATAGAATAATTGCCGATAACAGATTAAAAGACGGCAACAATCTTTATAGCGGTGCAAACAAAAATGATTATCACATTGGCGGTATTGACTTAAAACGTGATGTAAAAAACATTGAGTACTTCGACTTACGAACAGTTGAAAACGGTGAAGGTTGTGTTCAATGCGGTGAAAAGATCAGCGTCTTTAGAGCAATTGAACTTGGACACATTTTCAAGCTAGGAACAAAATACACTGAAGCAATGGGTGTAAATTATCTCGATGAAAACGGCAAAGAGCATCCGATAATTATGGGAAGTTACGGTATCGGAGTTGAACGTGTGCTCGCTTGTTACCTCGAGCAGAATCACGACGAACGCGGTATTGTTTGGGATAAAAACTTATCACCGTTTCATATTCATCTTATCGGTTTGAATATGAAAAATGATACTATTAATGAAGCGGCTACAAAACTTTATGAAGAACTTACGAAAGAAGGTTATGATGTTTTATTTGATGATAGATTAGATGCGTCAGCCGGATTCAAATTTAATGACGCTGACTTAATGGGTATGCCTGTTCAGATTGTTGTTGGTGAAAAGAATTACAAAAACGGAAATGTTGAAATAAAGAAGCGCAGAACAGGTGAAAAAGAAGTTGTTGCATTGGATAAATTGAACATCAGGTTAAAAGAATTATTGAATTAACCGCAAGGACGCCAAGGCGCACGGTTTCCCTTTGCGTCTTTGCGACTTGGCGGTGATGATATGAACTATAAACTCTACTTAGTCTCGACACCAATCGGCAATCCGGAAGATATAACACTTCGTGCATTAAAAATTTTAAAAGTATCTGATGTAATTGCCTGCGAAAAACCAAAACCGGCGCGCAGACTTCTTTCTAATTACGATATTCAAAAAGAATTAATTCCACTTAACAAACACACAGAAGGTGAATCAGCTAAAGAAGTTTTAAAGCTGATACAAGCCGGTAAAATTGTTTCACTTATTTCCGATGGCGGCACACCTCTCTTTTCCGATCCCGGTCATTATCTAGTTGATCTCTGTATTCAAAACGATATTCAAATTGTGCCCGTTCCCGGTGCAAATTCTTTAATACCTGCGTTGACCGGTTCCGGATTGGATATCGAAAAATTTTACTATTACGGATGGCTTTCGGCAAACAAAGAAGAAAGAAGAAATGAACTCAACAACCTCAAAAATCTGAAAGAATTAATTGTAATTCTCGATACGCCTTACCGTCTAATTAGATTACTCTCAGATGTGGAAATGGTTTTTGGTAAAAATCAAAAAATTGTGGTTGCATTTAAACTTACGATGAACGAAGAAAGATTTTTCCGGGGAGAAATCTCGCAAATTTTACGCAAAATCCAACAAAACGAACTAAAAGGCGAATTTGTACTCTTGATTGAAAATCGAAAATAGAGTATCATTCCGTTTGGCAAAGTATTTGTTTCTATTTACTCAAGAAATTAAACTGATTTCGCTCAAATAAAATTTTTAGATATAAAAGAACCGGAGGAAGAAATGTTACAGGTTCAAGATGTAGACCTAACCCCGAACCCGCAAGCTTTGAAGTTTGTATTAAGTGAAAAGCTTTTACAGCTTGAAACACGCAATTTTGCTAAAAAGGATGAAGCTCAGAGTGATCCCCTTGCAAAAGGAATTTTTGAGATCGATGGTGTGGTTTCCGTATTTTATATGGATAGATTCGTTACAATTGAAAAAGCACCCGATGCAAATTGGGGGCAAATTCAAAAACCTTTTGTAGAATTTATTTCCAAATTTGATAAATCAATGATTCCGGCTGAGAAAGAAGTTAAAATTTCAGAAGAGGAACAGTCTGATTTATTAAAACAAATCAATGCAATTTTAGACCAAAGAGTTCGTCCTGCATTAGCAGGCGACGGTGGTGGGTTGGAGATAACCGGCTTAGATGGAAATATTCTCAAAATTCGTTATCAAGGCGCATGCGGTACATGCCCGAGTGCGATTCGCGGCACTTTAGTTGCAATTGAAAATTTGTTGAAGAGAGAAATTAATCCGGCAATTGAAGTAGTTTCTGATTTATAGAATTACGTGTAGAGACGAGGCATGCCTCGTCTCTACTATTTATTCTTCCAAACTCAAAAGATAATCTGCAATCCTGCCTAAATCCTTTACATCAATATTTTCATAAGCCGGCATCATAATATTTTTATATTTATTACCGTATTCGTTAAAGCGCGGATCATTACTGTAGTCTGAAGGGCTGCGAAGATAATTAATTAATTCGTCACGAGACCAATGTGCTTTTGCGTTATATAGACTTGGACCAAGATTAGGTGTTCCTTTCAAATCTTGACCGTGACAAGCTGTGCAACCGCTCTGTTTTATTAAAGTAAGTCCCGGCGCTTCAGAAGTAGTTTGCCGCTGATTTTGTGTTGTTTGCGTAGGTTCGTTCTGCGCATACTCATCAACATCGTGCGGTACAACAATTTCATCATCCCTTACTATTCCGGATAATACAAAAAGAAAAATAAAGAGTGCGAGAAAAGCAGTCACCCATTTTTGTGCATTTGTCATAATATTCCTTTCAGAGCTCTTAAGAAAAATAGAATTGTAAAATTAAGACTAACGGGGTTAATTTCAAAATGGAGATTAATTTATCTCTTCTTCAAAAGATTTCTGATAATAATCTTTGTAGTCGGTAATCGAATTTAAAATCGCAGTAGCAACTTGTTGTTGACCGCCGCTGCTTTTTAAGTAAGCTTCGTCTTCTCTATTTGATAAAAATCCACTTTCAACTAAAACACTTGGCATTGAAGCACCGACCAGCACATAAAACCCGGCTTGCTTAACTCCCCGGGAAGGTATTTTTGTATAATTAGACCATTTCTGATTTAGAATATCAGAAAACTTTTCTGAGTACCGCATATACGATGAATGAGCCATGCTAACAAGAATAAAATTTTCGTCGGTTAAATCTTGATATCTATCCGGGTTATCTTCATACTTGATCACACTATTCTCAAACTCGGCGATTTCAATTGCTCTTTTAGTCCTTCCGGGACGAAGCAGATAAACTTCAAAACCTCTTGTTGAACTATTCTTTTTAGCTAACGAGTTACAGTGAATTGAAATGAACAGTTTACCTTTTGCTTCGTTTGCAATTTTCCCGCGCTTGAATAATTCCACAAAAGTATCATCACTTCTAGTATAAACTACTTTCACATCCGGGTGATGCTGTTTTATTAAGTTACCTAATTTTAAAGCTATGCCAAGATTTATATCTTTTTCCCGAGTTCCAGAAACACCAATTGCCCCGGGATCTTTCCCGCCATGACCGGCATCAATTACAACTACGTCAAACTTCCACTCTTCTTTTTTCTTTGTAAAATCAATCGTTGGCGCATCAAAAAGTTTATTATGAATTGTTATGAAAATATCATTGCTTTCAACATCTTGAAATGTCTCGTGAGTTGAAAATCCTTCCTTTAGATCAAATTCAAGTTGAATATTTCCGGCTACATCTTTGCGAGTTACTTTACGGATTAATCCGGTAGGTTTTAAACTCGTGAGAGATGGATCAACACTCGAACCAGTTAAAAATAAATAAAGTGTATTATTTTTTATTGAACTTCTAAAACCCTTTATCTGCTTTTGTGATTTCAACCTTATCATCGTTCCATTCGATTTTTCATCGATGGACATTTCGTAAACATCAAATCTTGAATCAATAACTTTCGGCTCTTTCTCCGGTAACGGTTTCTTTTCAGGCGGCTCCGGAAGAATAGTCTTAGGAGGTACACCAACTATTTCTGGTGCTTTTGAGTCAGTTACAGAGATATGTTTTCTCCCGTCATCATATTTTAACTGCTTCCCGTATGCGGCGGAAAGATATCTTACGGCGTACACCATTGGAATTAGAACATCATCTTTTACAAGCAGAGTTGAAATTGGAAGTTGGAATACTTGCTGCGTTTTATCTAGCCTGCTGGTTAAAACAAGAAATTGATTTCTGCCGGTTACCTTTAAAATTGTAATCGGAAAATTTCAACTCTAGTTTTGAGGTTTCATCGCTGTAATAATAATTACCACCGAGAGCTAAAGCCAACTCTTTTGCCGAGGCATAACTAATACCTTTTCGGGTTAGATAAGAAATGTGTTCTGTCTTATTATCAATCACCAAAGACATTTTTAACAATCGTTGACTAAAGGTGTCAACGGAAAAAAGAAAAAGTAGTATGAGAAAAACTATATGTGAACTTTGTTTAATCAAATTAACCGATGAAAGGAATTATAAAACCTGTTTTCTTTTTATAGTTATTATATTCATCGAAATGTTTTGATAAAAGTTTTTCCTCTAATTTTGCGCGAAGAATAAATAGCGGTATTTGCAATAGAATTACGACAGGAAGAACCACACCAGCTAACCAAAGCAACTCCAGCACCTAAATCAGAAATTAATTGGGCAATATATTGTGGATGCCTAATAAATTTATATGGCCCGGATTTAACCAACTCCTGCTTTTTAGATATAATTACTTCTTGAGAATAATTTTTTCCCATTGTTTTGTACGACCATACTTGAATCCAGGAAATATTAGGAACAATCCAAGACCAATCAAACGATAAATGTAAAATTCGCTCTGTTCGCCTACTTCAAACACACCTAATTTGAACACTCCAAAAATCTCTAAAATTAAAACGATAGCAGCCACATTTAAAGGCCATTTCTGAAGATAAGTTCTGGGTCGTTCCACAACTTCACTAACTGTTGATTTTAACCCCTTTTTCGCTCCGGAGGCATTTGCGGTCAGTGTGAGAAATAGATTTATACCTACAAGTAAATTAATGACATCCATTTAAGAATCTACTTTAATTATTCTCTACAATATAATATATTTATTCAAAATATAGTGTATCGTAAGGTTAGATTCCAGATTAGGGGAAGAAGCGGTAATTGTATTTTGTACGTGTAAATATTACCTATTTTTTCAGGCATTATATAGATAGTAGTTAATTTCACACATTTTAAGACGAGTTCAAATTAGCACAATATTTGAGTAGCTTTAAGTGTAGTTTTTCTCTATTTTAATTAAAACTTAAACAGGCATTCATGAACACTGGCCAAATGTTAATAACGATTGGGGCACTTGCTTTACTCTCAATAGTGATTCTCCGAGTCAACAATAATTTTCTTAGCACCAGTACGGTTCTAATGGAAAACAAATTTGGTGTTCTTGCCGTATCAATCGGCACCTCCATTCTTGAAGAAGCAAAAGGCAAGTCATTTGATCACAATACGGATACCATGGCTGTAACAAGCTTAGCTTCCTTAACTAATATTGGTCCTGAGAGTGGTGAAGTCGATCCACTTTTTAATGACTTTGATGATTATCACGGATTAGTACGAAATGATAGTACAATGCCTTCGGCTCCGTTCAAAATTGAATGTGATGTAAACTTCATCAACCCTGATAATCCGGACGGAACAACAGCTTCAAAAACGTGGCATAAAAAGTTAACTGTTACCGTTACAAGTGATTTTATGACAGACACAATTAGACTATCATCAATTTATAGCTACTTTTATTTTAGGTAGGTAACTAATGGGCTTTAGTACACTAATTGACATACTCGGATCAACATTAATAGGTGGAATGCTTTTACTGATTCTGTTACGAATCAATGATGCTGCCGTTGAGAACACATATGTTTATGGTGGAGAATTAATTGTTCAGCAAAATCTTGTTGAAGTCGTTTCATTGCTCGAATATGATTTTAGAAAAATTGGTTTCTGTGCGGACTGGCAGCAAATCCCCGATCCGTCTCAAGCCATATTGGCGGCGGATTCAAATGATATAACTTTTCTTACTGACCTTGATTCAGATGGATATGTTGATACGCTTAGATATTTTACCGGCAGCCCTTCCGCACTCCCGGGAACAGCTAATCCAAGGGATATGATGCTCTATCGTGTTGAAAACAACGAGCAGCCAAAGGGAGCAAATCTCGGTGTAACTCAATTCAATATGCTGTTTTTTGATGCTATCGGAAATGTAATCCCGTTCCCGATAACACATCCGAGTGAAATTTATACTATGCAAATAAATATTACTGTAGAAAATACTGATGCATATGACGAAAATTACTCTTCTGCATTCTGGAGGCAGATAAGATTAGCTGCAAGAAATTTAAGGAATAGGTGATTAAATGGGCGGCAAAGCAACCATATTAATAGTACTTGGGTTTTCACTGATTTTTTTAATTGTCGGTTACAATTTTAGTAATCTAACAACTAAAGCTGTTGACAACTCAGTTGAATACTATACACACACCGGCGCATACAATATTGCAGTGAGCGGCGCAAATATGGCACTGAACGAAATCTTTTTAGACCCAACTTGGGCGGATGGTTATAGCGATGTAGCTTTTAACGGTGGTAAGTTTGATGTATCGGTAAATTATATTGATCCGGAATTACAAGTTGTTTCTGTTGGAGAATACGAAGACCAATCTTCTACAGTAAAAGTTGTACTTCAGGGAAGCAGTTACGCTAAATATGCATGGTATGCCGGTAATATGAGTTCCAAGGTTTTTGTCACCGGCGATACGATTTGGGGTCCGCTTCATACACAATCAAAATTAAACATTGGCGGCGATCCGGTATTTTGGGGAAAAGTTACCGCGTTAAAAGGGATGAATCCTTCACCCAAAAACCTAGAAAAGAAAGGATACGACCCAAAATTTTACGGCGGATACGAATCTGGTGTTGACATGCCAATTCCTACAAACTATCAATTTACCTCACAAGAAGCTGCGGCAATTGATGGTGTAAGCAAAGGTGGTTCATCATATTTTGACGGAACCGATCTATGGCTTACTTTTAATTCCGATGGAACCGTAACATATAGAACCGGTACGGGAAGTGATTCTTCAACCTACAGTCGCACCGATTACTGAAACACTCTCTACCTTTGCCCCTAACAAAGTTATCTATGTCGGTAAAGGTAATATTTATGCATCAGGAACACTCAAAGGAAGAGTTTCAATAGTTGCAGGCCACTCTTCTGGTTCAGGCCATGGAAATATTAATCTTGTTGATGATTTAGTTTACACTCAACCGCCTATGGTTTGGGATAATAGTGAGCAAATTTATAAAGTAAATGAAAACTCAACTGACATGTTGGGGATTCTTGCAAGCAACAACGTGAGAGTTGCCGACACAAAAGAAAATGTTGAACGACAAAGATATAAATCTGCACGCAGCAATATTTGCTGCACAAGGGGGTTTTGAAATGGAAGATAAAAACATACCACCAAGCGGAACACTTCGATTAATGGGAAGCGCTGTTGCCGCCAAAGAGGAAGAAATTGCGATTGCAAATAGCGCGGGTGAAATTGAACATGGTTATGCAAGACATGTTGTTTATGATGAAAGAATGCTGAAACAAGTTCCACCACTTTTCCCAGCAACTAATCAATTTGAAATTGTCTCCTGGTACGAATAATATCCCTGCTACTCAATTATTTTCAAATTGATACAACTATCCCGAGATTATAAAACATAGTTATTATCCGAAAACAGCAAAAACATGTGATTTTAGTCGCTTGACTTAGCACAATATTTGCATTGTATTAGTGAATAGTATATTCTATGAAACATTCGGGATCATAAAGGATCACAATGGGTGGTAATTTATTAATAACAATCGGAGCTTTAAGTTTATTGGGATTACTGATTCTATCAACCGGCAGTAATCTTTTAAACAATAATGTTACTATTACGGAAAGTGAAATAGTCATTACCGGAGTTTCACTTGCTCAATCACTGATTGATGAAATAAAGACCAAAAATTTTGACCAAAATGAAATTTCCGGTACTATTGACTCTCCAAATGATCTGTCTCAAGTACTTGGACCGGATTCAGGAGAAAACATTGGCTTACCGGATACGTCAAGTACACATTCTTTTAATTCGCATTCGGTTTATAACGACATAGATGATTATAACGGATATACCCGAATCGTTGATACGGATATTGCCGAAAATTACACTATAAATTGTACGGTAAATTATGTTCAGGTCGCAAATCCGGATAATGCATCTGGGACAAGGACTTATTGCAAACGAATTACAGTTACAGTAACAAGTCCGTTTTTTTCAACATTGCCTTCAATTGTAATGAGAAGTGCAATAACTTATTAAACTAATATGGCTTATTTATTAGAAATAGTTGGATCAACAGTTATCGGTGGAATAATAATTTTTATTATTCTGAATTTGAATGCTAATGTTATGCAGTCATCCGGCAACCTTTCATTTAATAAAGTTGCTCAAGAAAATCTGACCTCGTTGGTTGAAGAAATCGAGTACGATATAAAAAAAATTGGATTCAGAGCATCCGACCCAAAAATAATTTCAGCCGACAGTAATGCAATTTCATTTAGATATGACATTGACGATGACGGAACACCCGAAACAATTTCATATTTTACAAGTGATTCAACTGCGCTGAGCGGAACACCTAACCCAAGCGATATATTTCTTTATAGAACGGTAAACGGTTCATCACCTCAAACAAGCAATGTTGGTGTTACTAATTTTAGACTTTGGTATTACGATGCTTCGGGAAATTTAACAACAATGCCCGATGATATAAGATCAATAAAATTTGCCTTGAACATGGAAAGTGTTTTTTCTTATGAAGAAGAATATGCAAGAACTTACATTGAAAGATTAATACAACCAAATAATTTGAGATAACTATGAGCGGCAAAGCAATACTTATACTTGTACTAGGAATAGCAGGAATCATTTCAGTTGCTTTCATTAATTTAGCTGAAACTTCCGGGCAAGCAACTAACAATATGATTGGTTACTATAATAAACAATCATCTCAAAATATTGCCCAAACCGGAATACATATGGCCTTGAGAGAATTGACAGATTCAAATACATGGCGGAATGGATATAATAACATTTCACTTTTCAGCGGCAATTTAACAACAGCACTGGTTGATACTACTTTCGATTCGCTAAATGTTGTTAAGATAACTTCAACCGGAACTGTTGGCGCAGGCACAGATTTGGAAGCGACAACTACATCAATTGCTTACACAGTGATCGGTGGCGGATCAGGTTTTATTCCTGCTTCGGTACTTGCTGCAATTACAACCAACAACCCGGTTGAGACAAGCGGTACTTTAGTTGTTGACGGTAGAGATCATGATCTAAACGGTAATTTAGTTGCCGGCAGCGGTACTTATGGTTTATGGACAACCAATTCATTTAAACGCAAAGGCAACTCTAAACTTGGTGCAACAACAGCCGGCACAGATTACTCACCAACAAAATCAATGAATGATGATATAAGATTAGAAGGACAAACTTATCCCGGCGGCTATCCATCAAATCCGGATGAAGTAATGGGAGGAGCTGCAAAGGGATATCCTTCCGGTAAATTAAAATCTATTGCACAGAGTGGAAAAAACGGAAGTCAATATGTTACTAATCCTTCGGCATTGAATCATCCTCTTAAAGGGGTCACATATGTTGAATTAGCTTCCGGGGATACTTGGAACCCGGCAAACATCACCGGAGAAGGTATTTTGATTGTACACAATTCTTCCACAGATGCAGTGATAAAAAATATTAACTGGGAAACGTTCAAGGATTATTAATAGCCGACGATATTGTCCACATACACGCGGATATTATCGGTGCCGTGGTGGGACTATCCCCGCACCATCAAGCGGCAACCAAATCGGTAACGGCAGAGGTACAGTAAAATATTCAAGAGAAGCTATAGAAAGCGTAACAGTGGGAGGCGGAGGCAACCCAACCGGAGGCAACAGTACAGCAAATGTTGTTGCTTGGTGGGATTAAACTATAGTATATTTTTTAACGCCTCACCCAAGTGAATAAACTTAAACTTATAACCGCTCTCTAATGTTCTTTTCGGAATAACTTTTGATCCCTTAAGAACTAGATCAGCAGCTTCTCCAACAACAATTTTTAATACAAACTCCGGTACTTTAAATAACGACGGACGATTCAATACCCGCCCTAATGCTTCAGCAAATTCTTTCATTCTTACCGGATTGGGGGCAGTAGCATTGTAAGCGCCGGTCATCTCATTATTTTCAGCGGCATGAATGTATAGATCGGTAATATCGCGTATGTGAATCCAAGGCATCCACTGTTTACCTGTACCGAGCGGCCCGCCGATGAAAATACTTAAATGGTGTAATCATTTTTGCGAGCGCACCTTCTCTTTTATCGAGCACAATTCCTGTTCTGAATACTTACACTCCTTACACCATGCTTTTCTGCTTTCTGCGCCTCCTCTTCCCAACTTTTCACAACTTCTGTCAGAAAACCGCTTCCAGCTTTTCCGTATTCATCGTATTCAGCGTCTATTGAATCATCATAGTAATCAATACCCGAAGCACAAATAAAAACTTTCGGTTTATTTTCAGATTCTCCTATTGCATCAACTAAATTTCTTGTTCCATTTACTCTGCTTTCTAAAACTTTTTTCTTGTGCGCTTCGTTCCACCTTTTACTCATTATATTTTCACCGGCTAAGTGAATAATAACATCGGTGCCATCAATTTCGTTCGTCCAATCTCCCAATGAATCATAATGCCACTTCACGTAGTTGAAAGCGCCGGCTAATTTTTCTTTTGCTTTATTTGGCGAGCGACTGAAAACAATCACTTCATCTCCTTTATCAATTAGCTTATTCGTGATAGTAGAGCCAATTAAACCGGTTGCGCCTGTAATAATAATTCTTCTTCATGGATTTCTCCGTTTATTCATATAAACGTATATTAATGTAATAAAGTTTATAGATTTTATTTCCTTTTTAAAATAATTTTGTGAACAATTTTTTACGGGGTTTATTAATGTCCAAAGAATTTTACCGGAATGCTAAAGCGTATGACATTGCTTTTTTAGATAGAGATTTTGATGTTGAATGTGACTTTTTAGAGTATTGTTTAACCAACTACGGCAAAATTAAAAAATCTAAATTACAGAAGAAGCGGTTTTTAGAATTAGCATGCGGACCTGCCAGACATGCCAGAGAATTTGCAAAACGAAATTGGGATTCATACGCACTTGATCTTTCAGAAGAGATGGTGGACTATGCGATCCAAGAAGCACAAAAAGAAGGGAGCAAATTAACCGGGATAGTCGGTGATATGCTTAACTTCAAATTGGAGAAAAAGGCAACCTTAATTGTTAGTTTGATGGAAAGTATTGCACATATTACTACAAATGATGATATGGTAAATCACTTTAGAACCGTTGCAGAAAATTTAAGTAACGGTGGTTTATATATTATTGAAGGGACTCATCCGCAATTTTTCTTCCCGGATAATGAGCCAAATAAATGGAAAGCCAGTGAAGGAAACTTTTGGGTGGAAGTTACATTTGGAACTCCGGAAGATTCCTATAGTTCACTTTCTCAAACTTGGCTTTCTACTACAAAATTGAGGATAAAAAGCGGCGATTCGCCAATTGTCGAATCAAAAAGCGTGAGTGAGGTTAGATGGTACTTGCTTCAAGAGATGAAACTGTTGATTGAGAAAGCCGGAGTTTTCGATAGAGCATGGTTTTTCGGCTCGCTCTACTTTACTCCGCCAAAACCGATGGATGAATCAGAAGATTCTGATGCAATGGTAATAGTTCTGCGTAAGACCAAGCAAAAGAAAAGTAATGTTAAATTTAATATTGATGTTTAGCAGCTTATGAAATTATCCCGGATTAAATATTTTCTTTTTCTATTGCTGCTTACTTCGCATGCTCAACAATACACGGTAAGCGGAACAATCTATGATTCCGGGAACAATTTTTCTCTTAGTTTTGCTAATCTGAGAGTTCTCAACTCTACCTTAGGTACGGCAGCAAATGTTTCCGGTGAATATTTACTAAACTTACCTAAAGGGAATTATGTATTAGTAGCATCTTATATCGGTTACAAATCCGATACAACTAAAATTGAACTAACATCGGATACAAAATTAAATTTTGAGCTCTCCCCCGCAAGTGTTGAGTACGAACCTATTACTGTAGTTCCGGGAGTCAACCCGGCAATTGCATTAATTGAGAATACCATTAAACGGAAAGAAGAGCGAAACTCAAAATTAAATTCTTATATCTTCAACGCATATACTAAAGGAAAAATTAAAACTACAGAAGAGATTTCTTCCGATGGCGGAAGTGTGGGAGTTGGTTTAGGAAGCACCGATACCACGGAACTTAAAATAACCGGAATTTTTGAAAATCAAAGTAAAGGTTATTTTCTTAAACCGGACAATTATAAAGAAGAAATTATTGCAAGAAAACAGACGGCAAATTTTCCTTCATCAATAAACATCCTTACGGGCGGACGCATTATTCAAAATTTTTATTCCGATGATATTAAGTTTTTTGGTCGCCCAATAGTGAGTCCGATAGCTGACAATGCCTTAGAACATTACTATTATTACATCGAAGACACAACCGCAATCGATAATAAAAAAGTTTTCCAAGTTTACTTTTCTGCAATTGATGAAAGCAGCCCCGGTTTTTATGGAAGAATTTTCATCGCCGATAAAACTTTTAATCTTCTGCAAGTTGATGTAAACATTAATAGTGCTGCAAATCCGGGCGGCATATTTAACAGAGTAAACGTCTTCCAACAATTTGTTCCTTATGAAAATGAAATTTACATGCCGATCGATTACCGATTGTTTGTTGAAGGTAATTTCTTTGGGCTAGTTAAATTTGGTTTTGAAATACATTCGGTCCTTTATGATTATAAAATCAATAAAGACTTATCCGAAGATGATTTCGGGATGCTTGCTGTAAAAGTCTTCAGTGATGCCGATGAAAAGGATAATTCCTATTGGGATCAGATTCAAACTATCCCCTCTTCAAAAGAGGAATTATCTGCCTACCAAAGAATCGATAGTCTTGAATCAATTGAAAAAACTTTCTGGGATCGAATTTCCTTTCTTTCTCCGACCTTAAACTTAGATAAAAATCTGTATATCTCCGGTCCCTTGTATCTATACCACTTCAACCGGGTCGAAGGGCACTCAATTAATTTTGAAGTTGGTGCTGATCAATTATTCAATAAAAGATTTTCCTCTTCTCTTAATCTCAGCTACGGATTTTCTGATAAGAAACTCAAAAAAGAACTGCAACTAAATTATCTTTTGGGTGAATATAGAACTACGAATATTTCATTTAGTATTTTTGACAAAACCGAATCCTTATTTAACGAAAGTGATAACTATAACAAACTCACCTCAACTCTTACGAGTCTATTTGGCAAGTATGATTTCCGTGATTACTATAGTAGAAGAGGTTTTGAATTTGAGCTCTCGGGCGAAGCAGCACCGATTCTAAGAATTGTCATTCGGTTTGAAACGTCATAACCGATAAACGACTTAACTAACAACTCAGATTACTCCTTCTTTAACACTGATAAAACTTACAGAGAAAACCATCCTGTATGGTCAGCAAGCTTCACAATGGCTCTCACTAGGTTTTCAATTTGATTTCAGGAAATATATTGAAGACGGTACATATAGAAGACGAATAACAGAAAATAAATCTCGATTCTCCTTCGGTGGAAAGTATTCCTTAAAGGCAAATCGCGGTTTATTTGACTTCGAATTCTATAATTTCAATGTTTACTCTAGAATAAACTCACTCGCTTCAACTTTTATGGAGTTATGGATTGACGCCACAATTGGTAGCGGTTCCGTTCCTATTCAAATGATGAAAGCACTCCCCGGTAACATTGAAACAGTTGGCAAAAACAGAACATTTAGAACTATCGGTTTTGGTGAAGTTTACGGCGACAGAGTTATAACGGCTAATTTTGAATATAATTTTAATGATGAGCTTTGGCGATTGTTCAGTATTCCTCTTCTGAAAAACTCACAAATATCTTTAATCTATTACGTCAATGCAGCTTATGTTGATATCACGGAAGATTCGCAAAGGTACATGTACATGATGGATTCTCCCGATAAATTTTTAACTCCATTTTATGAAAGCGGATTCAGTATTGGTCATCCTCTTATTCCGCTTCGTTTGGAGTTTACCTGGAAACTAAATCATCGCGGTCACAATAATTTTGTTTTCGGAATTAACACTTTTCTGCTGTGACCGCTGAAAAATCTAAACAGATAACTCTAGTTGTTTTACTGTTTCTTATTATCGGAGTAATTTATTTTCAACTTTCCGAAACTTACAGCTTTGTGCAGGATGATGCTTACATCTCCTTCCGCTATGCAGAAAATTTCATCAACGGTAACGGATTAGTTTTCAACGAAAATGAATATGTGGAAGGTTACACCAACTTTCTTTGGGTAATTATTTTAGCTGTTTTCAAAATTATCGGGATCAACTACGCTGCATCTTCCCAATTTTTATCTGTCACGTTTGGTTTTTGTGTTTCAATTGTAACATACTTAATTGCTAAGAAACTGATTCCTTCCTCTCAAAATAAATACATTGATCAACTGAATTCTATGCTGCCGGTTTATCTTTTAGTTTTGAGCGGAGGTTTTATTTATTGGTCATCTTCCGGAATGGAGACTTCACTTTTCATCTTACTAGTTTTATTGAGTGTTAATTCAGCAATTAGAAATAAAGATCCTCACAAGATTAACTATCTCTCAATAATATTTTTGATATTAGCTTTTTTAACTCGTCCGGATGGTTATTACTTTGCTTTAATGTTTATCGCATTCGAATATGTTATCGCAAAGAAGAAATCAGCTATAATCATAAAAGAAATTCTTCTAATTGCCATTCCAGCTTTAGCTCATACTATTTTCCGAATTGCATATTATGGATACCCGCTTCCAAATACTTTTTATGCAAAGTCCGGCTTGTCTGATTTCTTTTTACGTCGGGGATGGGAATACTTTGTAAACTTTGCAGAAGCATATCTGCTTTTTGGTTTAATTCTTATAATTCCATCTGTTGCATTGATTAATAATAGTTTGAGAAATAGAATCGGTTTTCTATCAATACTTGTTCTTCTATTTATTTTTTCAATAACCTTGATTGGCGGCGATGTCCTTCCGCTGCATAGGTTATACCTTCCGGTTCTTCCATTAATTTACATTTTATTTGTTGCTTCTATTATTTATCACATTCATTCTAAAAAACTAGTCACTCCGATAGTGGTTGCCTTTATAGTTACCCTCGGCTACTTTAATCTTTCAAACGAAAGAACAACTTTGGGTGAGATACATGCTACGGAAATTGGCTTAGTTCAAAAAATGACGGTCTATGGTGATTGGGTAAAAGAAAGACAAATTGACGAGAATCGCCCAATGAAAGTTGCTCTCTCAACTATTGGAGCATTCAGTTTTTATTCAAACGCAAAAATCATTGACTTGCTCGGCTTGACCAATGAATACATTGCTCACAATCCACAAGAAATGAAAGGAATTTCCGAACCGGCAACGCGTAAATGGATCGAAAGAACTTACAACACTGAATTATGTGCTCGATCAAAAACCGGATTATATAATTTTTCCCGCCGGAGCAAAACCAAGTGCATTCCCTGAAGCGGCTCTATTTGTTACTCCGGAATTTAAGAAGCTTTATTACCCGCAATTAATTTATGCAGATAATCAGCGTGAGTTACTTACAATATTTACATTAAGAGAAAGTTTAGAAAATCCTTTCATTCCAACTGTTGAAAGAGAATGTCGCCATAACTCCGTAATCGATTATATCACTGCCACGAACTTGTTTTTGAAATTTTCAAAAACCAGAGATAGAAGTTTACTACCCAAAATAATTGAATCAGCTGACAATGCTCTCAACAAATGTTTATTAAATAAAGACAGGGTACTTACGCTAAAAGGAATGGCTTATTATTTTGCAAATGAATTTGAAAAATCAAAGCAACTCTTCAATGAAGCAATTAAATCCGATAGTCTCAACTCTCATGCTCATTTTCATTTGGTAAATATTTATCACAAAGGGAACGAAGAAACTCAAGCAATAAAACACCTCAAATTTCTAAAAGATATCGCCCGACTTATACCCTCAATTCACCTTAGATTAAACTTCCCGGTTTCCGTGACATCTTGTGACAAACTCTTACTTTTTGATGACAACTCTCCATAAACCTTTTCGTCTTAATGAGCAGAAAACAGAAACTATTAATCAAACGGAGGACATCATGAAACGGACAATCACACTTTTGGTATTAGGTTTATTAACTACTCTATGCGGGCTTTCTGCACAGAATAAAGACTTCAATGAAAAAGAAATTGAAAATTTAGCAGCAGGAATACTTTCTGATAATTATGGCTTGCAGCGAAGCTCAATTTACTTTGCCGGATACTATAAAGTTGCCGAAGTAGTAAACGAAGTAACTGAAGTTATGTTAACCAGTGATGAACCGAATATAAAAATTCTAGCCGCTTTAGCGCTCTATGAAATAGGGAAAGAAGAAGCGCTCAACGATTTTGCTCAACTGGTTAATAACAATCAAGAAGATTTGAAAGTAAGAAAAATGGTTAAAGCTATTTATGATAAATGGGATAATGAATTGAGATCAGGATTGATTGTTGCTTCTCATTGATCTCCCAATGAAATATAAAAAAAGCCGCTCAAACGGGCGGCTTCAATTTTCATGTAATTTATAGCAGCTATTTATGAATTGGAATTGTGAAAGAAAATTTGCTTCCCTCGCCAAGCTGACTTTCAACAAAAATATCACCACCATTCTTTTCAACCATTTCTTTCGAAAGAACGAGCCCTAACCCGGTTCCCTTTTCTTTATTTGTACCCAAGGTTGTATAATTTATATCAATTCTAAAAAGTTTCTCAATATCCTCGGGCAGCATTCCGATTCCGTAATCCTCTATTGATACGGTTAATTGCTCTTCATTTTTACTAACTGCAATTCTAATTGAAGAGCCATCTTCCGAAAATTTAATTGCGTTAGAAAGTAAGTTTCTCAGTGCTGTAGAAATCATATTTTGATCGGCGTAAACCGGGTAATGCTCTTTACAATCTATTTCCACATTAATATTCTTTTCCGATAGAAGTACTTCAAATATCGTAACGACATTGCGTATTGCATCATTGATATCAAAGATAGTTTTTTCTATTTCATAACGATCAGTTTGTATCTGCGACCATTCAAGTAAATTATTTAATAAAGAAAAGATGTTTTTCGAAACATTGTTCATGTGAGTAATGTATTCTTTAACCTCACTTCTCTCCAACTCTTCAAAATCTTCCAAAAGAATATTGGAATAACTCAACAGCGCATTAAAAGGACCCCTGAGATCGTGAGCAATAATTGAGAAAAACTTATCTTTTGCATGGTTGGATTTCACGAGTTCTTCATTATATTTTCTTATACTTGCTTCACTTCCTTTTCTTTCACGAACATCACGTGCAACAACAAGCAGTAAGTCTTTGTCATTCAGATCAGTTGTTTTTGTAACGCTTAATTCAAGTGGAGTTCTTTTCCTTTTTTCATCTTCAATTTCAATTTCAAAAAAGTATAATGAATTTTGTTTATTCTTATCTGTGATATACTCCGTAATTCTTTTGTTATACTCTCCTTCAAAAAGAGAGAATACATTTTTATTTAATAATTCACTTTTTCGAAGCTTCGTTAAAGAGACAGCGGTTTCGTTTGCGAAAGAATGTTGCCTTCTGTATCGTGCATAATTATCATTTCATCAATATTATCTGTCAGTAAGCGGTATTGATTTTCACTTTCTTTTAATTTTAATTCAGAGTTTTTCTGATCCGTTATATTTTCACAACTTATTAGCAATTGAGTTTGACCGGAAGTATAATCTAAGGTACTAGCTGTTTCCCTCACCCAAACAACTTTACCGCTTTTTGAAATTTTTCTCAATTCCCATTTGTGCGTTTCTTCCCGGTTTTCTAAACACTTTTTAATATTTATCCTAACCTGTTCTTTATCCTCGGGATGAAAAACTTCCGAAACATTTTTTCCGATCACTTCATGCAACTCATACTCAAGATCTATAGTAGCTTTCTCGTTTGCGTCAATTATCTTACCGTCTTCGTCAATTATAAAAAGCATTAGAGGATTTTTTTGATAAAGGAAACGGAATTTTTTTTCTTCGGACCTGATTTTTGCAACGTACTGTTTGTGTTGGATCGCAAGTGCGATTTGAGTCGAGATAAAATTTAAGAAATGCTTGTGCTCATCGGTGAATTTATAATTCTTATCAAAATTTTGTACAGCTAATAATCCAATTTTATTATTATCTAATGTTTTAAGCGGAACCCCTAACCACTGACTCAAACTACTAGCCGGCTTTACGACTTCACCAGATTCAATTAAATCTCCCAACATTTTTGAAGTGATCAGCAGCGGATTATCTTTTTCCATTGCATAATTTGTAACACTAATTGTCGTGTTATCAAGCTGGGAAACTTTAGCTGGAGAATCCAGATTATCAACATAATAGGGAAATGTAATTGATTTGTCGTCCGGATTGTACAAAGCAATGTAGAAACTTTGGGCGGGAATATACTGGTTAATAATTGTGTGAACTTGACAGTATAAATCTTCTAAATCTTTGGTGGTTTCAACTGCTTCTGAAATTTCGAAAATTGCACGAGTAATTAGTTCAAGATCTGAAAAGGATTTTTCATTTCCTACTTCTACTTCGTCTTCCATTGTTATATTTACCTCAAATACTTTTGCCCATCCAAATATCCATTTAAGTTAATAAAAATATGAGTTCAAACCAAGAAATTTGCGGTAAATTGTTAATGCACCGGAATTAAAATAGTATCCGAGAAATGGAGTTGAAATCTTATATTAATTTTCCTTACATTTGCTCTGATGAAAAAAATAGCCGCTATATATAATTCCAGAAATATCAGAACGCTGGTCCTTTTCAGCTATGCATTTCTTTATCTGTGCATTGCTTTTCACTTTCACTCGGTTAATTTGATATTTGGGAATGATAATTTCGAGATTAAAGCAGAAAATGATTCCAATAGCAACGATCACTCCCAAATTCTTTGTGAAATTTGTCATATTAAAACCACGCTATTTGCCGAAGTTGATACAAATTATATAATTGAATCATCCGATAAACCGGAAATTTTACTAAAGTCAGTTGAAACACAATTTACATCTAATAATCTCACTTTACTTCCTTTTCTCCGTGCTCCTCCTGCAGCTTAATTCAGCAGCTTCCAAACAATAACTTTTTTAATATTACTAAATACTAAACGTTGGAGGAGTATAATGCATACTTTCATCAAGAATAGTTTATTCTTTTTTATAATCATTTCATTAACAATTTCTGTAATTTCTTGCAGTGATGATGAAGATCCTGTTGCGCCGCAGGAAGAACACTTTGAAGCAATAGGTACCGTTGTTTATTATGCTACCGGGGCTGAAGTATTGAGAGTTTTAAGAGGCACCACCACTGATACTTTATTAGCAAAGGTTGGTGTGCTTTCAGATCATTTTGATGTAAAGTTTATTGATGAAGATGAAGATGTTGTCGATGCTCCGGATGACGAAGAGTCGTCTATGGGTATCGATGTAAGCGACACAAACTTGCTCGAAATTGAGCAAGACGAACCCGGGGCGTTTGAATTTCATCTAATGGGCAAAGCTATCGGTGTAACATCAATTGAAATAAAGATCTTGCATGCAGGTCATGCCGATTATAGATCGGGACTAATACCGGTCAAAATTGTCAACTAATGCATCAACATGATTATATGATCAATTCACAAAATCTTTTTCACATAATTTCTGACCGCTTCATTTTGTTAGCGGTCATTTTATTGTTTTTTAATAGTACGGTATTCTCGCAGCATCCGGAATATCATCTTAACGGTGTTGTGCTTGACGGTGAATCTAATAAACCGGTTGCCAGCACAAATATTCAAATTATTGATGAAAACATTTTTACCACTTCAAAAGACGATGGTTCTTTTGAAATTGAGTTTGAAGAAGTAAAATCATACAGATTAAAAATTACTCACATTGGTTATAAAGAAGAAATAATTGAATTTGATCTGGAAGATTTTAATCACAAACGATTGATTGTATATTTAATTCCGAAGTCGATTGATATCTCTCCGGTAATAATTCTTGGACAAAATGCACTTACAACATTTGATGAATTGTACGAGGCGTCAAATGTATTAAAGGGAAAAGAGCTACAAAAAGAACTTGGTTTAAGTTTAGCGGCAACTCTAAAAATGAAACCGGGCTTGCAATCAGATCCATGGGACCTGCTCCTGCGCGTCCGGTAATTAGAGGTTTGGGAGGCGACCGTGTAGCAATAACCGAAGACGGAAGCAAAACAATTGATCTCTCGGCAACTTCACCCGATCATGCTGTTACAATTGAACCGTTCAATGTTGATAAAATTGAAGTGGTAAGAGGGCCGAAAGCGCTACTAAAAACTCCAACAACTATCGGCGGTGTTGTAAATGTTGTAAAAAAAGAAATACCAACCAGTCTTCATGATAAAGTTTACGGTGTTCTGGGAGCTTATGGCGAATCCGTTAACAGCGGATACCTCGGATCAATTTCATCAGAAATACCGCTGAAACCGTTTGCCCTTCGCTTCGAAGGAAGCAGACGGAAAGCCGACGACCTTTCTACGCCTGTAGGTGATTTAGTTAATTCATATTCAGAAAACACCAACTTTAGTATTGGAGGGACTTATTTCCCGGAGTTTGGATTTATTGGTGCTTCTTATCGTGACTTCAATTTAGAATATGGCGTACCCGGAGGATTTATCGGTGCTCATCCTAGCGGTGTTGATATTGAAATGTTTAGACGACAACTGAATTTAAAATCAAAAATAAATTTGTCGTCCAAAACTTTTGAAAATATAGAAACACATTTTAGTTCAGTTGTCTATCGCCATAAAGAATTTGAAGAAGGCGGCTTGATCGGTTCGGAATTTCGAATTAAGAGTTATCACGGTTACGCAAATTTGAACTACAGAGGATTTGGATTTTTGAGCAGCGGTACTTTCGGTGTTTCCGCACAATACAGAGATTTTGATATCGGTGGATTTGTTTTCACTCCTCAATCAACGGCATTTAATTTAGCAACGTACGTTTACGAATCCTTTAATTACGGTGAATTCAGTTTTGAATTTGGAGCTAGATATAATTACGACAAAGTAACCCCCGAAAAGAATGACCCTTCAGCTAAAATTGGACACATAAGAGAAAAAGAATTTCACACCTATTCACTTTCCGTCTCCGCTTTATATAGTTACACCGATGTTGTTCATTTTGGTATTAACCTAAATAAGTCTTCGAGAGTCCCAACGATAGAAGAACTATATTCCGAAGGCCCGCACCTTGCCGCTTATTCTTACGAAATTGGAAATCCGGAATTGGAAGATGAGCACGGCTGGGGAGCAGAGGCATTTGTTTATCATAATTTTAGTGATCTCTACTTTCACTTAAATGTTTTTCGAAATGATTTGAGTTACTATATAATTCCACGAAATACCGGTGAGATTAATTATGCAACGTTCCTACCTATTTATCAAACCGAAGGTATCGCCGCATTATTTTACGGTGCAGAAGGTCAAATTAGATGGGAGTTTTTGAATTCTTTTAGGATTGGTTTAACGCTTAGTTACACACGCGGCAAATTCAAAAAGACTGGTGGTTCATTACCGCAAATACCTCCTTTGAAAACGAATATTGAGTTGAGTTATTTTACCGATGACTATTCCATCGGTATTAACAGTGAAATTGCAAATGGACAGAACAAGGTTGATGAGTTTGAAGAACCAACAGCCGGTTATGCAGTTTTTAATTCTTTCATGCAATACTCATTTTCAAATGATGATTTAATTCATAGTATTTCGCTGAGTGTTGATAATATTTTCGACAAAGAATATAGGAACCATCTTTCTCGTGTAAAATCAATTCTACCCGAGGCAGGCAGAAACTTCAGACTAACATACAAATTGTATTTTCATATTTGATACCGACGTGTTATCTTTTTGATATGAGCAAAACAAAGTTTATTGAATTAAACAACTTTCCGAAATTTCCAACAGACGAAATGATTAATCGCTCCAAAGAGTTTGCGAATTATTTGAAGCGAAGAAGAACCGTGCGAGAGTTTGCGGAGGATTCGGTTCCAATTGAAGTGATTAAAAATTGTGTCGAAGCCGCCGCATCTGTCCCAAGTGGTGCCAACATGCAGCCATGGCACTTTGTAATTGTTAAAGATCCAAAAACAAAAAAGAAAATTAGAGAAGGCGCGGAAAAAGAAGAAAGAGAATTTTACGGCGGAAGAGCGCCTGATGAATGGCTGGAAGCACTCGAGAAATTTGATACCAATGAAAACAAACCATTTTTAGAAACAGCTCCATATTTAATTGTAATCTTTGAACAAAAGTATCACCTCGGTGAAGCGGGTAAAAAGATAAAGCATTACTATGTTAAAGAATCGGTCGGTATTGCTGTTGGTACTTTGATAACCGCTCTGCACAATGCCGGCTTAGCCAGTCTAACACATACACCAAGTCCAATGAATTTTCTTAATGAAATACTAAACCGCCCGGAAAATGAAAAGCCCTTTTTGATTTTAGTAACCGGTTACCCGAAGGAAGGAACTAAAGTCCCGAAAATTGAGAAGAAAAAATTTAGTGAGGTTTGTACGATTGTTTGATACTGGTTATAAAGTCATGTTTAGATAAGACAACTATTTATAAACTTTTTACATTCTTTTTAATCTATCATCACTTTTCAATTCATTAACTGCATTTTCAATTTTCTTAAACGCTTTATTAGAATTACCAAGAAATTCTTCATTTGTAATTCTTCCAATCTTATCAGTAGTTTTCTCAGCGAACATTGCGACAACTTTGCGGTTTATGCGAGAAATGGTTCACGCAAAGCGCGCTAAGATTTAACGCGAAGGACGCAGAAGGACCATACCAAGGGTATGTACAGAAGAAACTGATTACATCTGTTTTTTATCTGTGTGAATCCATAGTTTCAGCGTCATTTGTGTTCTATCAATTCTTAAGATGATAGCATTGTTCACAATGGGGAAGAGAGCTTTTCTAACGGCTAATTGTGAAGTATAAGAAAATTGAGTAATTAAAAAAGTTGACAGAATAATTTAGGAATTGAGAAAATAATTTCCCCCCTTTCGCAAAGGGGGGAATAAAAGGGGGGTTGGGAAAACTATTACTTCATGTAAGGATAACTCCAATCCTTAGGCGGATTGAAAGTTTCTTTCATTGTTCTTACCGACATCCATCTTAACAGGTTCATTGCACTTCCGGCTTTATCGTTTGTACCACTCGCTCTACCGCCGCCAAATGGCTGCTGACCTACAACTGCAGCAGTTGGTTTGTCATTAATATAGAAGTTACCAGCCGCATTTCTAAGTTTATCAGCCATCTTAACGAGTGCATATCTGTCTTGTGCCCATATTGCACCTGTTAATGCATAAGGTGAAGTTATATCACAAAGATCCAGCGCTTCATCAAATTTATTATCATCATAAACGTAAATTGTCATCACCGGCCCAAAAATCTCTTCTTTCATACTTTTAAATTTTGGATCAATTGTAACTATTGTAGTTGGTTCAATGAAGTAACCTTCGGAATCATTATAATTACCGCCGGTTATTATTTCTGCATCCTTAGATTCTTTCGCGTAATCGATATACTCGGTAATTGATTTAAAAGCTGCTTCGTCAATTACTGCAGAAAAGAAGTTTGAAAAATCTTCAACATCGCCCATCTTGATCTTCTTTACTTCTGCTACGTATTTTTCTTTGAATTCATCCCAAATAGATTTTGGAACATACATTCTTGAAGCAGCAGAACATTTCTGACCTTGGTATTCAAAAGCGCCGCGAAGTGCAGCCACAACTAATCCGTCAACATCTGCTGAGTTATGAGCAAAAATGAAATCTTTACCGCCTGTTTCGCCGACAATTCTTGGATAATATTTCATTTTAGAAATATTATCACCAACTTTTTTCCACATTCCTTGGAAAACTGCAGTTGAGCCGGTGAAGTGAATTCCGGCTAAGTGTGGGCTTTCCATAACGGGATTACCAACTTGACCGCCTGAACCGGGAACAAAGTTTATAACTCCTTTCGGAAGTCCGGCTTCTTCAAATAATTTCATCAACCAATAAGCTGAATAGACCGCACTTGATGCCGGTTTCCAGAGAGACACGTTACCAACTATCGCCGGAGCGGTAGGAAGATTACCTGCAATAGAAGTAAAGTTAAACGGAGTTACCGCAAAGATAAATCCTTCCAAAGCTCTGTACTCAACCCTGTTCCACATGCCTGCAGGCGAGTATGGTTGATCATCCATTATTTGTGCCATGAAGTAAGAATTGAATCTCCAAAAATCTATCAACTCACAAGCAGAATCGATTTCAGCTTGGTGTACAGTTTTTGACTGACCAAGCATGGTAGCGCCATTTAAGGTTGCTCGCCATGGACCGGCTAATAAGTCAGCCATTTTCAAAATATTGTTACTCTGTGTTCCCACGGCATATTTGCCCACTCTTTTCGTGCTTCTAGAGCGGCTTCAATTGCCATATTAACTTCTTTTGTACCGGCTTTGTGATAAACACCCAAAACATGTTTTTTATTGTGGGGAATTACCATTTCCTGCGTGTTTCCGGTTTTTACTTCTTCGCCGCCAATTATCAAAGGAACTTCAACTTCCTGAGATTTTAACTCTTCCATTCGCTTCGTTAAATCATTTCTTTCTGGACTTCCCTTCACGTAAGTCTTTACCGGTTCATTTATCGGTTCCGGTACCTTAAAATATGCGTTAGACATACATCTACCTCCATCTTCCTTCATTTCTTAAAAATTTTTCACTTAGTTTTTGCAAAAAAATGCATCTGTAAAAATAGTACTAAGCCCCTGTAAAAACAATCAAAAGAGACGAAAATCGTCTTAGAATCAGTCCGAATTTTCATTAAAATTAACTTGTTCTGCGTCACTTCAAAAATTTACTGCTCAAATACAATTGAGTCCGGTTTTGCACCGAGTTCTTTTAGCATTTTCCCAATACTTTCCACAAATTTGGGCGGACCACATACGTAGAAATTTTGCGAGAAATCATCCACAGTTTTTCGTAAAAATTCTTTGTCGATTCTTCCATTATGGTGTTTCACACTTGTTTCTTGTGTTAGTGTTGTTATTGAAGTCATTCCCCAACATATCCCGGAATTCCTTCTCTAAGATTATATCTTTTGCTTGTTTGTTCGAAAAGATCAGCTTATTTCCTTCTAGTTCATTTTTGTCACGTAGTTCGCGCAGAATTGCTATAAAAGGAGTTACACCTGCACCACCGGCAAGAAAAACTCCTTTACCTTTGTAACTAATTGCACCCCACGGGTCACCAATCTCAATTGCATCACCGGAATCTAATTGATGCATTTTTTCGGTCACGCCGTCATGTTCCGGATACTCTTTTACAATGAATTGTAATACTTCATCTCTATTTCTACCTGCGAAAGTAAATGGACGTTTTTCGTCGCGCCATTTATCATCGTCTATGTTTACCTCGGTAGCTTGTCCGGGTGTAAATGAATACCCTTCAGGTTTTTCAACTAAAAAACTCTTTGTATCATGTGTAACGAATTCGGTCATTAATATTTTACTTTTCATTTCAACTCCATTATTTGTTAACAGATTTATTTTATGATATATAAAATTAACCGGATATTCAAACGCTGTTAATTTTTATACTTCACAAAATAATTTAGAGGGATAAAATCACGGGCTTACATAAAAAAGAATAAGCCGCAAATGTACGAATGACCGGCGAATGAAACTCGAATATTGGGATGTGTTTTTTTTCAAGAGGGATTCAAGATATTTTCAACCAAGTTTTTATCGTATCATTTAGAATTAACGCTAGAATGATTTTCATAATCTTTTGAGGGTTATGTATCTCTCTCCTAATAGTTATTGTGACCCCTATTTAATCCTTCTTGGTTTTACCATGTTTTCCGGTTTCAGAATGTCATCGAGTTCTTCTTTGGTTAGCAGCTTTTTCTCAAGCACTAACTCGTAAACACCTCGACCGCTTTCAAGTGCTTCTTTAGCAAGTTTAGTGGATTTTTCATAACCAAGCACCGGGTTTAATGCAGTAATTAATCCGATTGAATTTTCAACAAGTTCGCGACTTCTTTTTTCATTCGCAGTTATTCCATCTATACATTTGTATTTCAATGTCATCATTCCGTTTTTCAACATTTCAATTGACTCGAAAAGACTCTGTACAATTACCGGCTCAAAAACATTAAGTTCAAGCTGACCCCCTTCTGCTGCAAGTGTAACTGTTAAATCATTACCAATCACTTTGAATGCAATTTGATTTACTACTTCAGGAATAACCGGATTAACTTTGCCGGGCATTATTGACGAACCCGGCTGCATTGGCGGTAAATTAATTTCATTAATTCCGGTGCGAGGTCCGGAAGAAAGTAATCTTAAATCATTACTGATTTTCGAAAGTTTAACTGCCAAGCGTTTTACAGCAGATGAATACATCACAAAAGCCCCGGTATCTTGTGTGGCTTCTACTAAATTTTCCGCAAGGACTAAATCTAAATTCGTAGCATCGCGTAAATGTTTAATCACTTTTTGGCTGTAGTCGGGATCAGAATTAATTCCGGTACCTATAGCTGTTGCTCCCATGTTTACTTCTAAAAAGAGTTTTGCATTTTGATTCAATCTTTCGATCTCTTCACTAAGTGTTACAGCGTAAGCTTCGAATTCTTGACCGAGTGTCATCGGCACAGCATCTTGCAATTGTGTTCTTCCCATTTTAATAACATTTGAAAACTCTTCGGCTTTATTTTGAAAGGATTCGATGAGACTTCCCAGCACTTCAATCAATTTTTCGTTGCTCATTATCAACGCAATTTTAATGGCTGTTGGATAAGCATCGTTTGTTGATTGAGATAAGTTCACATGATTATTTGGATGACAATGTTTGTAATCCCCTTTATCGTAGCCCATTATTTCCAGTACCCGGTTGGCTATCACTTCATTGGCGTTCATATTTGTGGAGGTGCCGGCGCCGCCTTGAATCATATCAACCGCAAAATGACTGTGAAATCTTCCGTTGATAATTTCAGTACACGCTTGCACGATTGCATCACTTGTTTCTTTGTTAAGTAAACCGAGTTCGTGATTAGCTTGGGCGGCAGCTAGTTTTACCATTGCTAACCCTTGAATTAAAGTCGGGAAAGTTGAAAGTGTAACTCCGCTTATATTAAAATTTTCTATTCCTCTGAGAGTTTGAATACCATAGTAAAATTCAAATGGTACATCACGATCACCAAGCAAATCATGTTCTTTACGAGTTCTTCCCGATTGATATTGTGTTGCAATATTAATTACGCGAGTATTTGCAGAACGCATACGTCTAGAAATAACTTTTGCAATATTTGCAAGCACTCTAAAACCAATGTCAGCATTTTGATCAAAAATATGTTTGAACTTATCACGGTTAATTGATAGCACCGTGGCTTCGTTTACTACTCTTGCAGAAGTTGAATGGGGAGAATCATCCAACAAAGAACCTTCACCTAAAAAATCAAAACTTGAGAAGAGAGCTAATCTTTTCTCTTCACCGTAAGGAGATTTTTAAATAACTCAATATCCCCTTCCTCAATTAAGTAAAGATTTTTCCTTTGCACGTTTTCAACAAAAAGGACTTCACCCTTTGGTAGTTTTCTCTCTTCGGCAATTTCAATTATTTTTTCTAAATCAGATTCGGCTAAATCTTTGAATAACTCAATTCTTGATAAGAATTTTATCTCGTTTGATTTGCTCATTACTTATTCCATAATTTTATATTTGATTACATCGAAAGTAAATGAATTAGGACATGTAATCAATTCGAAAGTTAATTTAAAGGAGAAGAGGACTGACTGAATCCTCAACAGGAGTTCAATCAATCCCCTTACAGGAGGTAAAATTTTTATATTAATACTTCACTGAACAGCCATACGGTTTAGAAGTTTTTATCTCAACTTCTTCGCTGTTCATTAATGCATCAAAAGCTTCTTTTACATAATTCGTAGCTTTGGCAATGTCATCTTGATCTGCTGAAGGAATATCATCAATTCCGCCTGCATATTCCAAAATACCTTCGGGATTAATAATGTACATGTGAGGTGTAGTCTTTGCACCGTAAGCTTTTCCAACTTCGCCAGTGTCATCAATTAAATAAGCAGTAAAATTTGCTCCGTGTGCTTCCGATCTGCTGTCAATTTCTTCGTTCGAAAAGTTACCTTGTTTACCCGGCACAGATGAACATACTGCCAGCCAAACAACTCCCTTTTCGGTGTATTCTTTTTGCAGCGACTGCATATTTCCGCTGTCATAATGTTTCTTCACGAATGGACAATCATAGTTTATCCATTCAAGAACAACATATTTGCCTTCAAAATCGGATAAAGAATGTTCATTCCCTTTGCTATCTACTAAAGTAAACGCGGGTGCACTTTCACCAATTTTTGCCTCCGAAGCAAATAGATTAAGTGCAAGTAAAGATGTCACAATTAGAAATGAAATAAACTTCGCATGTTTCATGCTTCCTCCTTTAATTGTATTTAGTTTATTTTGTTTAATGCATCCAGTACAATACTACTTGTTAAAACTTCCGGCAAAACCATCGGTTCGTCAAAGTTCTCGGAATAAAGAACGTAGAGCGGAACGCTGTTGCGTCCAAACTTTTCTAAAGCTCTTGTGATTTCATCATCGCGCGATGTCCAATCGGCTTTTAAAGCTACTACATTTTTTTCTTCTAACTTTTCAACAACAGCTTTAGTATTTATGGCAACTCTTTCATTTACTTGACAAGTTAAACACCAGGCAGCAGTAAAGTCAATAAAAACCGGTATGCCTTGCTTACGAAGTTCATCAACTTTTGCTTGTGAAAACTTTTCCCATTGAACTCCATCAACTTTATTGTTTAAGATACTGCCGGTATTTACATTTGTTTCTGCGTTAGTTATTCCAAAAAATAATCCGGAACTAACTAAAATTATTGTTGCCAAACGAGAAATAAGCTTAACCGAATTTTTTCTACCGAAAGTTCCCCACTTACCATAGATCCATGCACCAAGTGAGGCTAATAGCAGCGCGATCATTAAAGCCGCAACTCCGTCAGAACCGGTTTGCAAACCGAGAACCCACGCCAACCAAATCACCGTTGCAGCAAGTGGAAACCCCATAAACTGTTTGAGCGTTTCCATCCAACCACCCGGCTTTGGCAAATACTTAAGCCAATTCGGAAAAATTGCAAGAAGCAAGTATGGAAGTGCCATTCCTAATGCAAGCGATGTAAAAATGAACATTGTGATAAGTGCCGGTTGAGCCAAGGCAAATCCAAGCGCGGTTCCCATAAATGGCGCGGTACATGGCGTTGCAACTACTGTTGCAGTCACACCGGTCATAAATGCTCCAAAGGCACCGGATTGATTTGCGGTTTTTGCACCGACGCTCATTAATGAAGTGCCAATTTCAAAGACACCGAATAAATTGAGTGCAAATAAAAACAGAAAAACAGAGAGTACAATTATAAACTCCGGCGACTGAAGTTGAAATCCCCAGCCAAGTTCTTGTCCACCGGCTCTAAGTGCAACTAATGCGCCGGCTAAAACCCAGAATGAAATTAACACACCAAGTGTAAACATCAATCCATGATTTAGGATTTTCTTTTTATCCTCACCGGCTTGATTAACAAAACCCATAATTTTTATAGAAAGTACCGGAAGCACACACGGCATTAAATTCAGAATTACTCCACCGATAAACGCAAAAATAATAGCAAGCAGAATTGTAGTACCTGAATTATTTTGAGCCACAACATTTTCGTCGAACGGAACTCTTATCTCAAGAGCTTTTTCGGTATCTTCACCCCGCCAACCATAGCTCGAAACTAAGATTTCCCTCAAGACTATCGGGATCTGTAACTTGGAAATCACCAAAGGGAATCGTTAATTCATATCCATCTTTAGTTTTTGTAAAATTTTGATCTGCTGCATTTTGGTAAATACCACCTTCAAAAGGATAAAACTCTATCTTCTCTATACTTAGATCTTCAGCGGAAGGAGTTAAATTAATTATTACATTATTCTCATTTTTCGTCCCGGCAATTTCCCAATCGGAATTTTCTAAGGGGAATTTGAATCTTGTTTCAGCAAAAGCTTGCTGCCATTTTTCAACTGTTTTTGGCGTCTCATTCTTTACAGGAAGAGTTAATTTATAATTGGCTTCACCGGGGAGACATTCAATTTTGCAGACAAGCCATTTTCCTTCTGCCTCAATTGTAATTTCTTCTAGATTGATTTTTGGAGGTGGTGTGATTTTGGTGAGCAAAAATGTTTCACCTTCGTAACCGTAATTAGCCATATCCTCCAAATAGATTTTTTGTGGATACGGCCAATGAATTTCACTTGCGGAAAAACCATCGGGAAGAGTCCAATTAATTTTTGTCGCGAGACCGGCGTCACCGGCATTTCTCCAGTAAGTATGCCAGTGCTCATCCATTTTTAATCTTAGTGCGACCCAAAATGGTTCGCCCGGTTGAATTGACTCAACTTCGGAGATTAACTCTGATTCCACATAGTCGGTTCGAACTGTTTGTGAGTTCAGCACATTTATAAAAAGTGTACTGACCAAAAAGAATACTTGAAATAGTTTCATATTAATCCGATTAATTGTCCTTTATACATTCATTTGTTTTCCCGGTTTCATTTTTTCGGGAACGACTTTCGTATATTCAAAAAGACAAATCTTATTATTTTTGTCTATTTTTCTTACAAATTAAGTTAAACTTTTTCGGTTACTTTCATTCATGAAGATATTCAAAATTACATTATTCTTCCTAGCTATAAATAATATTTTCGGGTTAGTGCAAACAAATCTTCAATTTAATCATGAGGGTAAAACCGAAGAATTAAAAAAGCATCTGAATATACTCGGGAGCGATCTTTTTGAAGGAAGAGGAACCGGAACTGAAGGCGGAAGACTTGCTGCAGAATATTTATCCGAAGAATTTGCCGAACTTGGCTTAAGTCCATTGGGATCAAACGGAACATTTCATCAGTACATCCCGATGCACGGCAGTTATCCAAAAGATGAATCGGAGTTAATTTTATGTAACGATGATAACAATTCCAACAATGCTAATTCTCTTAAGCTATTTGAGGAATATATTTTATTGACTGGGGGAGATCAAACATTTACACCTACTCCTTTGCCTTTGGTTTTTTGCGGTTATGGTATTATTGCACCTGAATTCGATTACAATGATTATCAATCAGTTGATGTTGAAGGTAAAATTGTTGTCGTGCTCGAAGGTGAACCCAACTCGACAGACAACAATTATTTTGAAGCGGAATTGCCGACAATTTATTCAAATGCTGAAGCTAAAAAAAGATTAGCTATTTCCAGAGGTGCTGCTGGTATTATCATAATTCCAACTCTTTTTTACGACCCACTATTTTCTTGGGAACAAGTAATAAAAAATTATTCGTTTGAATCAGTATCTCTTGCCTACTCTGCCACATCAATTCTGAGCATACTTTTCAACCCAAAATATGCCGATTTACTTTTTGTTAATTCATCATACTCATTTGACGATGTAATAGATTTGCACCACTCCAATAGTATGTCAAGTTTTCCTTTAAAGAGAAAGCTAAGTTTTAAGGGTGAATTTCTTCAAAGAGATTTTGTTGCTTCCAATATAATTGGGTTGATAGAAGGAAAAGATGATCAATTAAAAGATTCCTACATTGTTGTCTCGGCACATTATGATCACTTGGGAATCGGACCGGCGGTAGAGGCGGATTCAATCTACAACGGTGTGATGGACAACGCAATCGGAGTAGCTGCACTTTTAGAAATTGCTTCCTCTTTCAATGCTGGTAAAATCAAACCAAAGCGATCTATTATTTTTGCGCTCTTTACCGGCGAAGAAAAGGGTTTACTCGGATCACGGTATTATGTTGATCATCCTCCGGTTCCGCTTTATAAAACCATCGCAAATGTTAATATTGATGGCATTGCAGTTTTCGATAAATTCAAAAGTATTGTTGGGATTGGAGCGGAGTTCTCTACTCTTTCTGATTTTCTCAAGCAGACCGCTGCTCAAAATGATTTAGTGATAAGTGAGATTCCAAATATTTTTATGTCAAGCGAAGCATTCATAAGCTCAGATCAAATTTCTTTTGCTAACGTCGGCGTACCTTCTATATTGATTTATGAGGGACTAGATTATGAAAATCTAACCAAAGAAGAAGGAATAGCTCAATTTATCGATTACAATAATAATTATTATCACACTCCTAAAGATGACCTCAGTTTTGATATTAATTATGAAGCTGCTATTCAACACGTAAAAATTTTACAAGACTTTATTTTAAATCTTGCAAATTCGTGTGAAGCACCTGAATGGTATGAGAACTCCCCTTTTATTAACGAACGATTACGATCGATTGCGGAGAAAAGATAAGTGAATAAGTTAATTCCATTTTTGCTAATTGTTTTTATTGCCGGATGCGCTTCTATCAATAATCAAGTATCAACAATCCGGATAAAAGGTTCTGACACTATGCTTCAATTAACCGAAGCGCTTGCACGTGAATATATGCGGCAGAATAAAGATGTTTCTATTTATGTTGAAGGCGGCGGAAGCGCAAGCGGAATTAATTCACTAATTAACAACGAAATTGATATCGCAACTGCTTCGAGGTTATTGCGTGCGGATGAAGCAAAAAGTTTAGCAGAGTACTACGGTTCGATTGGACTCTATTATTTAATTGCGAAAGACGCACTCAGCATTTTTGTTAATGAAAATAACAGTGTAAAAAATTTAACGATGGAGCAAATAAAGAAAATATTTACTTGCGAAATCACAAACTGGAAAGAGTTAGGTGGAAAAGACAAAAGAATAGATGGCGTAATTCGTAATCCTAATTCCGGTACTTATCTTTATTTTAAAGAACATGTTCTTGAAGGTGAAGAGTATTGTGATTCTTTGTTAGTGCTTCCGACAACGGCTGCAATAGTTGAATATGTAAAGAACAATGAAAATGCAATTGGTTACGGTGGGATCGGTTACGGAGAAGAGTCAATCAATGCAACTGTTGAAGGAATAGCTCCAATAGAACAAAATGCCAGAAACGATACTTATCCGATTACCCGCTATTTACATTTATTTACTTCAAGATCGCCGCAAGGTGCAGTTAAAAATTTTATTGATTGGGTGCTGACGCCAGCCGGTCAAGCTGTAATTAAAGAAGCCGGGTTTATTCCGCTTTGGGAGAATCCGAATTAACTGCTTATTTGATGAGCAACATTTTTTTACTCTTCGACAACTCCCCGGCGTCCAAATGGTAAAAATATACTCCACTTGGTAAATTATCAGCATCAAATTCTATCTTATATTCTCCGGGCTGGAGTTCCCTATTCAATAGTATTTTAATTTCTCTGCCTAAAATATCATAAACAACCAACTTCGTAGAGACGACTTGACGAGTCGTCTCTACAATCGGGATTATGAATTTTATAGTTGTACTCGGATTAAACGGATTGGGGTAATTTTGTTCGAGAACAAGTTTTGTGGGTAATTCATTGCTTTCATTCGATTCAACAGTTGTGATAAGTGACTTATCATATATTGACGAGTATATGTTAAATCCTTCTCCCGGTACACGTGCTTCCGACCAAGTAAATCTAATTTTGTCTTCACCAAAATTCACTGCAAAATCTCGTGTTGGATTTTCATTGCTTGTTTCTATTAAAACCTCGTCTCTAATAAGTGTACCATTATTATCGTAAACTTTTATCCAATATTTGCCGTTGAGTTTATAAGTAAGAATGAATTCGTTATTATCAATTTTTTGAAGTCCGACTAATTCTCCCCAACCAATTACATTTTCGTGAAGTGCGACAGTATCTCCCTCAAAAGTTTCTACTAAAATATCAGTCTCATTGTAATAAACATTATAAGACTGCTGCAATGTGACAAGTTTATTTGAACCAACAATAAATTTGCTGCCGTAATTAAATTTCACTTCAAGATCAGAAATTTTTTCAAAATCAGTATTATAAAATCGTCCGAGGTTATTACTCCTTACCAAAAAAGTAGATTCAGTTACTGGAAATATTCCAATAGAACTAAGGTCATTTTCATAGGGAATTTTTTTCTGTTGAATTAATTCCCCTTCATAATTGTACTTGTTGAGCTGAAGTGTATCATTATGTGATGAAGCAGAGATGATTTCTTTATTCGGTAATTTCTTCAGTTGAAAAGTTAAGTGCTTGCCTTGTGTGGTGTCTATTAAAACCCAATCAACTAAGTCCCATTTGTCATTATAAACTCTAAATCCGGCAGAACGCGGACCATTGTTACTTCCTTTTGTGTATGGAATAAATTTATATCCGAAATCGGAGTAAATTACACTTGAATTTGGCAGATTAATTTGCTCTGAAATAAAATTGTTTGCCTTATCAATTTCTCTTCCCTTCCATCCAACTTCATCGCGCCATACGACTAGATAATTATCATTACCCATGTGCCTTAAAGTTGAAGAGTATTGATTAGCACCGGTTTGATCATCGTTAAGTTTCATCTCTCCGGTTATTTCAAAATTATTCAGTGCTGCTAAGTAGGCATCTTTATCATGTATTCTTCCGATGAGTAAATTTTCATTTTCATCAAAAACCGGTGTGATTCCAGCTTCAATATAAATGTTATTAACTTCATAAAGAGAATTGATAATATCAAAATCACTATTAAGTTCCAAAAGTGCGTGTGCATATTCCCCACCGTAAACTGATTCATCTACTTTATAAGAAAGAACCATCTTCACATTATCATTTGTAAATTGAGAGATGCTGAAAGAGTTTATTGAGGGCATGGTTAAACTGTCGTTTATGTTTAGGGTACGTGGTTTATCATACAGCAAACTGCCTTGCGGACTAACTTTTGTATAATAAATTTTACCGTCGTATGGATGCAGCCAGGTTAGAATAAAATTATCATTTGGATCAGGTACTACTCTTGTTAGTTTTCTTTCACCATAACTTAAGCTCCAAAGTTCTTCACCTTCACCAAATTCTTGTAAAATTAATGAATCTGTTTTATTGTTGGATTCATCATAAAAATCACATTGCAAAAAATAGTCTTCATAGAATTCTATTCTATAATAGAGATTGGCATATTGACCCGCAGAATTAGCAGCTGCTGAACTTAAAGTTGCCATTTCTGAAATTACGTTATCAATACCATCACCAAGATCGGTTATTTCTTCTCCACTATAATCAAAGAATCTTCTTTCATGAATACCGTTGAATGTTCCGATGAGTATAAAGTAATCTTCTTTGGGGATTACATCTTTATAGATCCCTAAATAACCGGTACCGCACCATCCCAAGTCAACAGAGCGCAACGGTTTTCTTTCAATCAAATTATTGTTCTGATCAAAAACCCCAATGCCAAAAGTGTAGATTGAATTATCAAAAAATGATGACGATGCATCATAGAAATTCAAGAAACCATCACCGTCCATTGGAATAACTAAAGGCATCTCCCGCCACTTTAAAATTTGATCCAATAGGATTATTACCGGTATCCAGAAATTGAGCATACGAAGCAGAGTTACCATCTCTGTAATCTCTCCATATTGCAATATTCTTTGAGTCGTTTAAAGAAAAAACTTTTGCTTCCCATTGCTCAAATGTGGATGGATCGTTTTCGGTTGATACCAGTACGGATGTTTGTGATAATAGAATTGAAACTGAGAAAAGAAATGTTAGTAAAATGAGTTTCATTTAAAACCCCTGAAAATCATTTGCATGATAAATATTTATAACATTATTATCAATATTTGGTGAAGGATTTTGAATTTGAAAAAACGTAAACCGGTGCTCACCCCTTCCAACACCGGTTCACGTTAGTCTGTTGGGAGGTACTAATTACCGAAAATTATATCCCAAATATTTTTTTCTTTTTACGGTTGTTCCAATATTCCCGGTAATTTTCTTGAGAGATTAATCCAATCGGGCCATCGTAAATACCGCCGTCCAAATAGCCGTCGTAAACACGAACCGCAATTACATTTTTGCTTCCGGCATTTAATATTCCGCGAGATATGTAGTAACCTCTAAATTGCTGATACTCTCTGTCGAAAGAATTTCTGCGCGGATCGTCGTAAATTTGCCCAGTTGCTCCTACCTTTTCACCATTAACAAATGCTTCATCTAAGTCATCAATTCTACCGAGCACCAAAACAGCACGGTCAACATCAAAATCGGATGGAATTTCTATTGTAATACGGTACCAGGCATAGCCGTCATAATCTTGCCAACCTCTAGTTTCCCAAGTTCCGGGAACAATTATTTGATCCCAATCGCTATCATCATAATCAGTTTCTTTCCATTCCAAATTATCGCCAAGTTTAAACTTCCATTCACCCTCTAAATTTATATCAAGTTTCATTCCTTGAGTATATGCAAAGATTCCGATATCACCACTTACAATTCCGCCATCGAGTTGAGCATCATAAACCCGAACTGTGATATAATTTGATCCACTGTTTAAATAGTCTTGAGGAATTGGATAACTTCTAAATGAATTGTACGCCGTGTTATAATTTGGCGGAAAATCCCCCGATTTTCCAATCAATTTTCCGTTTAAGTAAACCTCATCAACGTCATCAATAAATCCCAAATTCACTTTCAGACTATAACCTATAACTTCTTCCGGAATATTAAAATCTGTGCGGTACCAAGCATAACCGTTGTAACCGTGAAAACCTTCCGATTCCCAAGAAGACGGAACTCCGATTTCCTCCCAACCGCTGTCATCATAATTAGGGTCAGCCCATTTCATATCATCACCGATTGAGAACTTCCAGTAACCTTTTAAGTTAACCACCTTTGTCCATTCGTTAGCCCTAATTGACGCACTCAACATTAAAGTGGCTAGTAAAATTGTTGTAATATTTTGTCTAAAGTTTTTCATTTTGTTTTCATAAAATTCGCTAAAACCGGCGATTAATTTGTTTATCATGTGTAATTAATTGTCACCAATTGTCACGAACTCATTAACTTTTAATTACGAACAAATTCTGTTTCAGTTTCTATAAGGTATTCAGCAACAATTGCATTGAGCATATGTTTAACTCTTTCGTTCTCAGAAGACTTTGCTGTATCTAACACTTTCATTAAAGCTTCTCTGTCACCGATTTTATAAATAGTCATTGCAATCAAGATAATGTTTGAAGGTTCTTCTTCACTTTCCAATTTGTCCACTAAAGTTTCAACCACTGCTTCAATTTGATATTTGCCAGCAAAGTAAACCGAGCTTCTCATTAATCCGTTATTTTCTGAGTTAATTCCTGAGATTAGATTTTCAATTTCTTTTTCGGAAAAGCTTTCGTGAACTTGTGCTTGAGTTAAAGTTACACTTAACAATACGGCTACTGTTACAATGAGTAAAGATGATTTGAAAGTTTTCATGGCTGCCTCCTTTGTGTTAAATTATCTACTACAAATCTACAGAGGCAGTTTGTAATCGTTGTCAAATACAAGTAATTGATTGTAATGAAATGTCACGGTGTTTCACTATGTACTTACAAGCTTATATCCTATCCCGTGAACAGTTAAAATAATTTTCGGATGGTTCGGATCTTTCTCAATTTTTTGTCGCAGCTTTAGTATAAAGTTATCGACAGTACGGGAGGTTGTGTAAACATCTTCACCCCAAACGTTTGTTAGGAGCTCATCTCTGCTAACCGTCTTATTTCGTTTTTTCCATAAGTGATGTAATACTTGAAATTCTTTGTGAGACATTTGAACATCTTTTCCTTCATCAAATGCATTGAATGAATCGAAATTTACATCAAGTTTCCCAATCTTTATCTTCTCTTGTTGATTTGATGCCGATCCTTCAGTTCTTCTAAGAATTGCTTTGATGCGTGCAAGCAGTTCACGCAGACTGAATGGTTTTGTTACGTAATCGTCTGCTCCTAATTCTAAGCCCAAGACTTTATCAATTTCTTCACCTTTAGCTGTAAGTAAAATGATAGAAGTATTATTTCCTTCCTTTCTCAAAGTTTTACAAACATCAAAACCGGAAAGCTTAGGCAGCATAACATCGAGTAAAACTAAATCATAATTATTCTCGCGAATTGATTTTAATGCTGTTTCACCATCTTCTACCGTTTCAACTTCGTAGTTCTCAAATTCAAGATTATCTTTTAATCCCAAGCGCATGCTTGGTTCATCTTCAACTATTAATATTTTCGACATATCTCCTCCGTAAGCTCCTAAGCTGAGTTTTTTGTAGAATTAAAAATTATTCTAAACGTTGAACCGTTTCCTTCATTGCTCTCAAGTTCTATTTTTGCATTATGAGAATCAATAACGTGTTTTACTATTGTTAGACCAAGTCCGGTTCCCTTTGTATCATGCACTAGTCCGGTTGAAACACGGAAAAACTTATCGAATATTTTATGCTGATCTTCTTTTGAAATCCCGATCCCTTTATCAACAACTTCGATTGCCGGTTTACTATTATAGTACAATGTCTTCAATTCTATAAATTTGTCCTCTTTGCTGTATTTTGCTGCATTGTCAACTAAATTAATAACTGCTTCGGTTATGGCTTCGCGATCAAGTTCTAATTCCGGCATTTGTTCATTTGAACTAATTTTAAATGTAAAACCCTTCGTCTCAAGATGATATTTATAATTTTCATAAACTTGAGTAATTAACTCATTTAGATCAGCCGGTTGAAAATTATATTTTCTCTTCCCGGATTCAATTTTTGAGAAGCTTAATATTGAGTTTACAATTCTACTTAACCGGTTAGATTCTTGACTAATTACTCTATAATATTCCTTTTTCTTTTCTTCTGTTTTCACTCTTTCCATTTCAAGCGTTTCGGAATACATACTTATTAAAGCAAGTGGTGTTCGTAATTCATGAGAAACATTTGAAACAAAATCAGATTTTATCTGAGCTAATTTTATTTCTTGACGAATATTACGATAGATAATAATTACGCCCACAATAACTACAATATTCATTAGGACTATCAGCAGTAAATTCGTATAAGTTCTTTCTGCTATTAATCCGCCAAGTGTTCTTCCTTTCAAGATTATTCCTAAGTTCATAATCCGGGATAAGCCAAAGTGAGCTTGTTACTTCTGCTTCTTTGTCTTCGATAGATTCATCAAAATTAAAATTGTGAGTATCAGTTTTTCGAATTACACGAAATTGCAAATTCATTTCCTGCCGCTTCTAATATGACCGGGCGAAGGACTTCATCTATAAATCGGGAAGTATTTAATTCTAATACTGCGAGGATTTCTTTATCTGTATTGTTAAGGAGTACTGCCAAAAACTGTCTCTGATTAATTCCCGATTCAAGAGGTTCAATTTTCCTGTATTCTGCTTTAATATATCTAAATAATCTTTCAACTTTCTGACTGTTATTTTCTATGATAGTTTTAATGTTTTCTTCGCTATTGGCTTCTTCTCGCTTTAGACTATATCCGTCACTCAATGTTGAGTCATTAAAAACATACAACTGTAAAAGTGATTTGTTTTTTTGAAATAAATCATCCACATCTTTTTTGGAGAGTTTAATTTTATCCGAGGTTAACTTTGAGTTAATTTCATTCACCCAATTAGTAACTATTAAATCAGAATATTGGTTGACGGAATTTAGAATTACATCAAGCTGATTTTTATAAATTTCTTCAATTACTTTTTCGGTTTCGTTTAGAGAGGTAATTTCGTAAACAGAGTAGCTGATTGCCGGGATCAGTACGACGAACAATAAGGGCAATATAATTTTCTTTAGTGTACTGTTCATAGTTCAAAAATAATAATTAATCACAAAAGAAAAATTATGCAAAGTTTTGCGAAAGTAGAGATATTTTAATTTGTGAGAATCCGTTAGATTTTCGCCGAGTAAAGTAGATCAATTAAGGTTCCCTCTAACAGAACATCGTAAGATATGCTGGTGAGAAAAGGAGATTTATCAAAAGTTTCAATTTCCGAAAAAACCGGCAGTAAATTTACATCCTTGATTTCTGCTTCTATAACAGCTCGAGTAAAACATAAAGATGCTTCAGTGAACTTTTGGTTATCTTCCAATTGCAACTTTAGAAGAATTCGTTTGCCGAATTGGTTGGGAATACATGCTTTTAGATAACGCCTATCATCTTCGTAACTAATTGCATAAATCAGTGAATCAGCATAAACCGTTTGGTCTTTAAGAGATAATAAAAAGTTATCATCGGATATTTTATTATTAGTTCTGCTGATGAAAAATGTGAATGGCTTTAAATTAACTTCTTCCATCGCTTCCTGGTAAGAAAGATATTTTGATTGACTTGTAGTATCGGTTGACAGATAAAAACAAAATCCGATGTAAACCAGGAGAGAAAATAAAAAAAGAATTTTCTTAATATTTCGCCTGACAGTTTTCATGCGTTTAAAATAGAAAAGTGCCGCATCAATAAAAACTCAAATCTGATACGACACTTTTACCAGCCAAAAAATATCTATTTAATCATTATTCTTACTTTTGTACGCAACGTATGAAATGAAGAGAACTCCAACAACAAATGAAGTGAATAAAAGTAATGCCGAATATACTATTGTGCTTAATGCCACGTAATAAGACTCCTTGTATTTTTGTTTCTAAAATAATACAATTAGTCTGCTAATCACAATGATATTTATCACATTGTTTAATTTTATTATAGTTTTTATAAATTAATTACCGGAGACTGGGTTTAAATTACCGGGACGGCGAACTTAGGTGGGCGTCGTCTGTCTCCGTTTGTTGATTTATTGACGAAATAGAACTTTTAACTACTTCTAAATTTTCAAAATTTTTGAATCTCCCTTTCAAACGAACTATTTCTTCCGTTAAAAGAACTAAATAAAATTCATCCAATGATTCGACAACACCGGTAACTGACTTGCTTTTCGAAGAAACCGGATTCGGGAAAGTATATTTTACAATATCACCTACTTTTATATCCATATATTTCCTTATTAATTAATGTAAACCTATTCAGAGAGGTATTCTAAAAGCTGTAAATCGGAAATTAGATTAACGAATTTCAGGCTTTTCAAAATGCTGATAATCTTTTCTTGACTTCCAATCGCCGCCCCACTGCCAGCCCTTTTCTTTTAAATACTTTCACTACAATTGAATTTGAATCTATCGTTCCTATTTCATTTTTATCATACTTTGCTCCTTTTGGAAGAACTTTTTTGCCTTTAACAAAAGGGTTTTGAAGCGGGTTGATATCTATAGCGACTCCATATGAATGATTAGATAATTTATCCGATCCATCAATTTTTCTATAGTTGAAAGCGGATGTGTTATTATCATTCATCGATCTATTATCGTCCCAACCGTAATGTACAATTGGAATTACTTTCTCGATCGGGAATCTTTTTGAAAGTATAACATCAAAAATTTCTTTGACTTCAGCAGAAATATTTCTGTGGAGCAAAAGTTGTCCCTTGTGAATTTTATTATCATAGCCGTTATAAAGAACGGTAATTAAAGTAAGATTCTTTTTTATTTCTAAGGGAATGTCGAGTCCATCTACGGCATCTTCAAAACTTAACTCGCTGTCCACAACAATACTGTTGCTGAATTCTTGCATAGTCGCTTCTTCATTTAATTGAATGAAAAAATAAATTGTTAAAAATATTTTTATTGCTAAAAACATCTTCGGTTAATATAAGATTTTTTCATTTATGAAATTAATCAAAACGCAAATTTTCAATCCAGTCGATTTAGTTTTGGGATAATTTATAGTATGTTGAGATTAAAATTTTAGTTGAAAATGAAATCCTCATATTTACTCAGCAAATCTTCGTTTCTTAAAGGACTTCAGTGCGATAAGCATTTATTCCTTTACAAATACAAGAAAGAATTACTCGATCCACTAACTGAAATGCAGGAAGCAATATTTTCACGCGGCACTGATGTAGGAAAATTGGCTCAACAACTTTTCCCCGGTGGAATCGATGCTACTCCAAAATCTCTTAAAAGATTTGGTGAATCTGCCGAACTTACAAAGTCTTTACTTCAAAATGATGAGCAGATTATTTACGAAGCAACTTTCATTAATGACGCAGTATTGGCCGCAGCGGATATTGTGGTAAAACAAAATGATGAGTTAAGTATTTACGAAGTGAAAAGCTCAACTTCTGTAAATGAAGTTCACATAAATGATGCGGCTGTTCAGTATTGGATAATTAGTAATCTCGGTTATAAGATTAATGATATTGCCATTGTTTATATCAACAATCAATATGAAAGAGAAGGTGAGCTCGACTTAAATTCACTTTTTAACGTTGAATCTGTTTTGGATTTTGTACTTCCGAAACAAACTTTTGTGACTGAAGAAGTAAAACGTCAGAAAAACATTTTAGGGAGAAAATCCGTTCCGGAAGTGAAGATTGGAATGCATTGTACCGATCCATATCCTTGCGGATTTATCGGTCATTGTTGGAAACACATTCCGGAGAATTCCATTTTCGATATTTCCGGAATGCACCTCCGAAAAAAGTTTGAGCTGTACGAGCAAGGGGTTGTTAAAGTAAAAGATATTCCAATTGATTTTGGATTAAATAAAAACCAGCAGCTTCAAGTTGAAGGAATTTTGAACGACACTACAATCATAGATAAAGAAGCAATTAAAATGTTTTTAGATACATTGAGCTACCCAATGTATTTTGTTGATTTCGAATCATTCCAACCACCTGTACCTCTTTACGATAATTCAAGACCCTATCAGCAAATTCCTTTTCAATATTCGGTGCATTACAAGGAAAATCCTAAAGCAAATCTTGAACATCACGAATTTATTGCCGATCCCGACTCCGATCCCAGAATACCATTCATTGAAAACTTGTTAAAAGCTGTCGGAGATAACGGGGATATCATTGTTTACAACAAGTCGTTTGAAATAACAAGAATGAAAGAGATTGCCGAAGTATTTCCCAAATACAAAAAAGAAATAACCTCCGTAATTGCCCGGATAAAAGATTTGATGCTGCCGTTTCAAAAGAAATATTATTACACCCCTGAAATGAACGGCTCCTATTCTATCAAGTATGTTTTACCGGCGCTGGTACCGGAATTAAGTTATGATAATATGGAAATTGCCGACGGCGGAACTGCATCGCTTGCATATGAAAGCTTACTTAGTTTAGATGACTTTATAAAAATTGATGAAATAAAAAAGCAGCTTTTGGAATACTGTAAATTGGACACACTTGCGATGGTTAGGATTTTGGAGAAATTGGAGAGAGTGATTAATTAATCACTGAGCAGTATTTGAAGTTCTGTTTCAAGGGGTATCAATTCATTTTCAATTATAAACCAAATAATTGAGTAATCAACCCCAAAATAATCATGGACTATCCGATTTCTAATACCCCTTAGTTTTGACCATGGAATATTTTGAGATTTTGATTTTAGGTCATCTGGAATTCTATTTGATGCTTCACCAATAATTTCAATATTTCTTACAACCGCATCTTTAACTAATTCATCAACCATAAAAGATTCATAAGTTTTATTCTCTGTATAAACCTTAATTTTGTTTATAGAGATTAGAATATCCCTTATTAGCAATTTTGAATCTCTTTTAGACATAACTCAAATCAGTCTGAATATTACGATACATTTCGTCACTCAAGCTATTCCTGGTAACGACATCAACCTTAACACCTAATAACTCTTCTAATTCATCACCAAACATAACGAAATCCAACCCAATAGGTCTATCAAATTCAACAAGTATATCGACATCACTGATATTTGTCTGATCCCCTCTAGAAAATGAACCAAAAATTGCTATGTCTTTTAATCCATACTTATCAGTTAAGTAAAGCTTTTGCCTGTTTAATATTTCTACTATTTCATTTATGGTTTTCATGTTATTATGCCAATTAGAAAGTAAGTTTATTGAAATATAAAAAATATTGTCAATAACTTCTCACACTAATATTAATCGAACTCTCTCTACCTCTGTCATCCATGCATGTAATTTTCAGATTTCCTTCCTTTGGTTTAAGAAAAACTTTTTCACTCGGCATACACTTTTTGTAAAATTTATCATTCACAAACCAGTAATGTATTTTTACATTTGGGTGCGATGCAGCTTGGAGCAGAATTTCTTCTTTGTTTTCTCTTTCAACAAAATATTCAAACTCGACAGATGGTGAGATGATTTTTGGTCCACCGGAAGAAAACTTTGCGCTGCAATTTGGATTATGGTTCGGTGGTCTTTTTACTTCTATGTTGTTTCGAATCTGCCACAATGTTAATTCGGGATCATAAAATGGGTAATATACTTTTTTGTAATTCTCTTTTGGTAAACACTCGGGACAATATTCAACCGTCTTTTCATCATCAACATAAGTTTCTTTAAATAATTCACATTGCTGGTTTGTTGATACTCCGCGTATGTAATAATCATCTACTAAATTTGCACAGTTTTTTGACGGCAGTAATCCGGTTTTGCTGCAGACTTTTCGAACACTTAAATTTTCCGGTAAATCAAACCACTCACTCTGTGAATCATAATCTACAGCATTAAATAAATCAAACAACAACGGCACCGCCATCTCTGCACCGGATAGATGCGGCGAACCTTTTCCGTCAAAGTTTCCCATCCAAACTCCGATTGTGTAATTCAAATTAAATCCAATTGCCCAAGCATCCCGCTTGCCGTAAGAAGTTCCGGTCTTCCAGGCAATCTTGGGCAATTTAGTTGAATGTAAAAATTCAACCGGGAAATCGGGTCTTTCATTCTTTGATAAAATATTCGAAATTAAATATGAGGATTCTACACTGAAGACCTTTGCACCGTCACTTTCGTTTTCATTAAGCAAATACTTAAACTGTGGAATTTTCCCACCATTTGAAAATGAAGCAAATAGTCTTGTTAACTCTTCCAAAGTTACTCCGCAGCCACCGAGAATTAATGAAAGTCCCAACTTTTCTCTGGACTTCTCAATAGTTTGAAATCCGGATTTGGTAAGTGCATTGATAAAATTTGATAATCCCGTTTTACCCAAAAGTCTAACAGCGGGTACATTAAGCGAATTAATCAAGGCAAATTCCGCAGTTACATCACCATAAAATTTTAGATCATAATTCTCCGGTTCATAGCCACCAAAGTCAGTTGGAATATCGAGCAATTTCATTTTAGGAGTTAGTAAACCTTGATCAAAGGCCAAAGCGAAAAGTGCTGGTTTTAAAGTTGAACCCGGGGAACGGACTGATGTTATACCGTTTACTTGACCTGAATTTTGTTCATCATAAAAATCTGCCGAGCCGCAGTAACCGACAACACTGTTTGTTTTGTTGTCAATTATCAAAACCGAACCGTTAGTTACACCTTTTTGTTTAACACGATTCACATAGTTTGCTAAAAGTGATTCCGCTTTCTTCTGAATCGATTGATCGAGTGAAGTATTAAGTTCATCCTGATTATAGTTAGCCGCAACAACTTGAGAAAAGTGCGGCGCTGAATTTGTAATTTCAAATCTTGCTGCTGTTACCGGTTCATCTTTAGCGTCAAGTAAATCTTGTTTCAGGGAAAATCTCATGGTTAACAAATCTTTCAATCCAGTAATTTCTTTTATGCACTGCTTCTTCTGTGTTTTGATCTAAACGTAAATTGTTCGGATCATTGGGAATTACAGTTAAAAGAATTGCTTGGGATAAACTCAGTTTATCCGGTGGTCTGTTAAAATAAATATGCGAGGCAGCTTTCACGCCTTCAATGTTACCACCGTAAGGAATGTGACTAAAATATATCTCTAAAATGTCTTCTTTGCTGTAATGAAGTTCAAGCTGGATTGCCCGCAGCATTTCTAAAAACTTGTTCCAATAAGTTCGCTCTGCAGGTTCTAAAAGACGAGCAACCTGCATTGTTATTGTTGATGCACCTGAAACTCGTTTACCCGACGTAATATTTTGATAAAATGCTCTTACTAACGCAACCGGATTTATACCAAAATGCCAGTGAAACCAAGTATCTTCTTTTTCAATTATTGCTTTAATTAAATCCGGCGAGACTTCTCCGAATTTGGTTCTCATCCGCCATTTATCGTCATGGGTTAAGTAAGCATTAAGAAGTTTACTGTTGTCTGAATAAATAGTTTGTGAGTATGATTTTATTCGCGGCAGTGGGAAGAATAAATTGAGTATAACAATAAATAGAACAAACCCGGTAATGATTTTGAGAATTTTACTATTTACTATTTTTTTCAGTCGGTTAGTCACTTAATATTTAATCGTATTCGCAGATAGTTTCTGATTTTGAGATATAATTAAACTATTGATCAGTTTGACTTATTCCGGTTACTTTTTCTTTTATTCTTTTTCATCCAATCATAATTTAAGTTTTATTTTGAGCATTTTCATAGTGATGATTTTTGATCTTGTGGCAATAGTATTTTAGCGAGATACAAAATAACAGAACCATCCCGTTTAGTTATAAACTTTTTAATGGGCAAGAATTGCCGAATAATTTTTTCAATAAATACCGCTTGCTTTTTTATTAAATTTAGTATCTCAAAAACTTAAAGATGGAACATGCATATCAACATGAAAAGATTTTTTCTGCTTGCATTTTTCCCCTTAGTAATTGCTTCACAATCAACTTTAGAGAAAGTGGAAAGTTTAGATCTAAAGACAATTCAAGATGGCGGTAAAACATTTTACTCGAATGGATTTGAAGCAGACTCCAAAAGAATAGAGAGCATTTTGAGCAATGCTGCTTCTTATTTTGAAAATGAATTTGGATTATCGAAGACATTTTCACTCACTGTTTTAGATTCAAAAGATTGGTTAAAAATAACTCAAATTCCTTACGGCTTGCCGTTTGTATCCGGTCCCCCGTATATTGTCTGTATCCCTGCCGATACAGAAAACGAGCTTGGATTGATCGTAAAAAACTCTTTGTCAAAAAGTAACTTGAGTGAGAAATATTCCCTCTCCAATGATGAAATTGCCAAGCTTTTTATTACACTTATAGGTTTTCATGAATTAGGACATATCTACGCGAGGGAATATGGTATCAATTTTCCGAACAAATGGACGTTTGAATTTGCGGCGACTTACTTCGCTTACCTTTATTTAACAATAATGAACCGGATAAGAATCAACTATGGTTGGATGTTGCAGATATTTTGCTGGATGACATTTCACCGAACTATACTTCACTCAAAGATTTTGAAGAACTTTACGTTCGTGTTGGTGTCGAAAATTATGCTTGGTACCAGGTTGTGTTCCTGAAACGAGTTGCAGAGACAGCGGGCAACATGAACAAAGTATTTATTGATGAACTCAAACGCACAAAGTTATCAAATGATAATCTATCTTTAAATGAATTAGAAAATATTGATAACGGATTTTTTGAGTGGGCTTATGAGTATAAACTATTTGACGAGTAACATTTTTTTCGTTTCAAGATAATCTGCAGTCTTCAATTGATAGAAATAGACTCCACTTGTTAAATTACCCCCGTCAAAATCAACTTCGTAATTTCCGGTAGAAAGCTTTTTATTTACCAATGTGGTTATTTTTTGTCCAAGTGCATTGTAGATTTCCAACCTCACCCTTTTATCCCTTCCTTGCCAAGTATAGAAACTGAGGGAGAGGTTCCTACAGTAAATTTTATTCTTGTTGTCGGATTAAAAGGATTTGGATAGTTCTGATAAAGTTTAAATTCCTTTACTAAGTTTTCATCTTCAACAATTGTTGAATTCGGATCAAAGATTTTTATTTCATCAAACCAGATTGCTGTTGAACCCATAACTCCGTGTTCATCAACAATTTCAAATCGATCGACTTTGCTCCAATCAAATAGACCTTGGGGGTTGAACCATTCATCATCCCAAGAACCCAACTCGACTAAAGTTGATAATGCAATTTGAAAATACCTCCAATTACCGTCGAAAGTAATATCTGAATTGCTGATCGTTTTTCCCATCCGCCATGGATGATCTTCTGCATTCTCTTTTGTGTCAATAAACCGAATATCAAATTTAGTTGTTGGATTATTTGATTTAACCCAAAAGCCGATATGATAATTATTATTTACTAAATAACTTAAGTCCTTTATTGGAATAAATTTGAATCCGATATGATTATACTGAGCGGGATTTTCCCAACTAATGCAAAAGTCCCCAGCGTATGAGTTTTCATTATAAAAATTAAGAAGCCCGTTCGTATAATTTGAACCTACTATTTTTGCTTCAATAAAATCAGAATAAACACCGAATCCGATTGAGTCCGGTTTAAGTTCGAATTCACTTTGAGGCGGAATGTTGAATCCGAGTGCGCCTAGTATATTTACATTTAAGTCATGATCAAACAAACCGCTGCTATTCTTTTCGAATAGACCAAAACCGCCGTGATAATCCCAGTTAGTCCACCCAATATTATTCGATTCCAGGTAAGTCCGAACTACTTGATACCATAAAATACGATCATTGTTTTCGGAATTGTTCATGTACACACCAAACTCACCACAGAATATTGGAACATTTCTTTCTTCCTTGAATTGAACTGCAATATCGATCAACTCTCTTACTTTACTTATTGTTCCCTCACTATAATAGCTGTTATATGCAGAAGCAATCCACGTTCCTTCAAGTTGAGCGGGTAGTCCGGGCATTCTTGAAGAATTATAAGGAAACGGCATTCCCCCTAAAGGAACGAGTGACGGATCAGTCCAACTTGCACCTTGATGTGTAAACAGAAACGGATCATAAAAATGAAAAGTGTAAAGCAGATTATCATCCTCGTATTCGGGCATAAACTTTAAGTTATTGTAACTGTTCCAACCGGCGGGGCCTACAATAATTGTATGTACTGAATCGACCGCTCTAATTGCATCAATCACATCTTGTTGAATCGCATTCCATTCAGCATCTCCTATTCCGTGCGGTTCATTTAATATCTCATAGTAAATCAACTCTGATCGTTCTTTGTAGTGTTCAGCCATATTTTCCCAAACCGGTATTAATACTTCGCCGATATTCGGATCAGTTGAAGTTGCGGGATCGAACGTGTGGTTATCCAAAATCAGATTAAGTTCTAAATCTTCTGCCCAATCAATCACTTCATCTAAAAAGCGTGTGAAGAGAGGATGAAGTTCATAGTTTGGAGATCCAAGCGTCATACTATGCAAGTTGATAGGAAGCCGGATGACATCTGCTCCCAGACTTTTTATATTTTCAAAATCTTGTTTAGTGTATTTGGTAAAATGAATTTCGGTTGGACTATTAGTTTGAAACCAACTCGTTAAGTTGACTCCTTTATTAAACGGATTTTCCTGAGCAGCAATACTCGAAAAGAAAATTATAATAAATAATATTTCGCCAACTTTTTTTCATATACGGCTACCTACTGAACATACTAATTAACGATCTCAGACCATCACCTTATTTTACCAAGGGAGTTTGAGCGGTTCGACTTCCGTTTTATAAAAGTCTTCTAGTTTCTTGACTAATTCTTCCGGCATCGGTTCTTTGGTACTTTCTATATTACTCATCAACTGCTGAATACTCTTGTTTCCGGGATCACAGTAGAGACTGCATCATAGGCAAGACAAAATGCTATTGCCGTTTGCACAATTCTATTTTCATCCGGAATTATTTTCTTAACTTTTTCGACTAATTCAGATCTCACTTTTTTGTCTTCTTTTGACCATCGTTTCCTTATATCATCGAATTGAGAATTTTCATCATATCGTCCAGTTAACCATCCCGAATCAAGTGGAATTTTTACGATGATGGCAACATCATTCTCTTTTGCCATTTCAAATGCTTTGGCTGTATCTTGAAAAAGTATATTAAAGAAAGCTTCGATCACTTTCGAACCGGTCGTTTCCATTAATAACTTCATTTCATCGTAAGTATCCAGCGATGCTCCGTAAGCTTTTATTTTACCTTCTTCTTTCAGTTTTTCTAGAATCTCGTAATGATCTGTTTTATTTCCGTCAAGGTATTCGAAAGGTGGATTATGAATTATTAGCGAATCGACATAGTCCGTTTGCAATCTTTTTAAACTCCCTTCTAAAGATTCCCTAATATAATCGGATTCATAATTTATTCCGCCGGTAACTTTGTGCCCGAACTTTGTGTTAATTACAATTTTATCTCTATCAACTTCTTTAAGAGCTTTGCCCAGCCGAATTTCACTTGTACCCTTTCCGTAATTCGGTGCGGTATCAAAAAAGTTAACTCCCATCTCCAAAGACTTTTTAACTAATTCGATTGCTTCTTTTTCCGACATACTTTCCCAGTCCGTACTTTCTCCTAACTGCCAAGCACCAATTCCTATTTCAGATACACGCGGACAATTTTTCAAATAATGATTGTACTTCATTTTCGCCTCCTTTAATAATTCTTTATTTTTCAGTACATCTTAATCGTGATGAAGTCTCACCAATTTACAGTAAGTCAAATAACTCACTGTTCATTAGTATTAAATAATCTCTTATAATTTTCCCGGATTCGGATAGATCGCTTTCAGTCCAGCCACTTAGTGCAGAAGTTGTCGGAAGAAGGGCTGCTGAGGTTTCATCTTTATTGACAATCGACCAATTGCACCAGCTTAGGTTATTTGCTTCCAAAAAATCAGCCCATTCGTTTAAGCTGACGTTGTCAATAATTCCGTTGCCGTTAGCTTCACTCATTCCCCATTCGGTAACAAATATTGGTATTCCGGCATTGATCGCTTCTGCTGCTTTATCCCGCAACTCTTGCTTATGTGTGCTTGAATAAAAATGAAATGAATAAGCAATATTATCATCTTCAATTTCATTGTTAATAACATCTTCAACATCCTGCGACCAATTAGGTGTGCCGGCAACAATAATATTATCGGGGTCATTTGCGCGAATAATTTTTATGATTTCTTCAGAGTAAGGTTTTAAAATGTTATTCCAGGAAACATTTAACGGTTCGTTGTAAATCTCATAAATGATGTTCGGATAATTTCCGTACTCGGTTGATACGCGATCAAAAAATGTTTTGGATTCTTCGAGATGTTCTTCAGCACGATGATCGTGCCAATCGACAATAACATAAATTCCTAATTCAATGCACGCATCAATTGCAATTTTTACCTTTTGAAATTCTGCTTCGGGGTTATCGAGATAGGCGCCGCCTTCAACTCCCATCGCAGCACGGATGACTGTGCATTTCCAATCATCACGCAGCCATTTGATTGTTTCTTTATTATAATATTGTCCGCCCCATTGACTCCAGAACAGACTCATCCCGCGCAAGACAACTATGTTTCCGTTTTGGTCAACTAAATTTCCGCCATCAACTTTGAGCTGACCAAAATGTTCAACTATTGTTTTATTTGTTTCAACAGGTTCATTTGGATTGCTTTCCGATTTATCACAGCCGGATATAATAAGAATAGATGTTGTTAGTAATAAAATGAATAGCAGTCGTTTCATAAAATCGCCTAAACTATTTGAGGAGAAGCAGCTTTTTAACTTCAGATTTTGTCCCGGCAGTTAATCTATAATAGTACACGCCGCTTGATAAATCGGAAGCATCATAAACTATAGTATGTTTACCGGCAGTTTGTGATTTGCATACTATACATTCCACCTCACATCCCAATGCATCATATAGCTTTAATTTAACAAAGCTGTTTTGGTGAATTGAGTAACTGAAAAAGGTTGAGGGATTGAAAGGATTAGGATAGTTTTGACCAAGCGAAAAATTATACTCAAGATTTTGTTGATCGACATTCGATATTAAATCGAATGAAAACCAGTTTATATTGAATCCTCCTTGTGCTGCATAGAGATCAATGAAATATTCTCCCTTCTCCATTTCAACCTCGGCAGAGACCGTCTCCCAGTTCTGCCAACCATTAGTAACCGGCAACAGTGTTGAGTTGATTATACTCTCCTCATTGCGAAGAGACAATATTCCGTTTTGACTTTCTGCCGCTACTCTATAATTCACTTGATATAAGCCCGATTCGGCAAACGAAACATAATATTGAAGCCAATCGCCGCTCTCTATCCAGCCGACATTTAAACCACCGCCAACATCCGAAGTAACCTGGGTTTGAATGCCTGACATATAATGATAATCTTCCGCCTCAATTTTGCCCGGCAGCATAAAAGGTTGTAAAACTTCATTGAATACATTATAAACAAACTTATTTGAAAAAAGTTGAAGCGATCCGCCGTCTTCAGATTTAATAGAACCGGATAAATATGAGATAACTAATTTTTGTTCCTGTTCAATTTCCACCGGAAGCTCGAAATAAATTTTATCGCTGCTCTCTTCCGATAGCCGCGGTGTGACGATTATTTCATTCGGAATTCCGTCCACTTTTAAACTAAATGTCGACTCGGTTAATGAAGCCGGATCAATTGATTTGTTGAACGCAATCTCTATGGTTTCCTCAGCTTCATTAATGATCGCAGAATAAAATTGAGGATCAGTTCCTTCTTCGGAATCGTTAACTGAAGTCAAACCGAAATCATATTCATAAAGCGGATCATAATTTTGGTCACCAACGTTAATAGGTATTTGATCCAAATACTTTGGCCATGAGTGACTCAGCTTTCCTGACGGTTGAAATTCACCGAATAAAACATCTGCTATTCCTTGTCCTTCTGTACCGGGCAGCCATGCGGCAAAGATTGCATCACTGTAATGAAGTATCGGATTAATTATCATTGGTCTGCCGGAAAGTAAAATTACAATAGTCGGTTTTCCTTGTTCATAAACTTTTCTTACCAAAGCAATATCATCATTTGAAATAGTTAAGTCTTCCCGGTCGCCTTCTCCCTCTGCGTACGGCTGTTCTCCAATTACTACGACCGCTTTATCAAACTCTTCGTCCGTGTCTCCGTCATCTGAATAAACTACATTCTGCGAACCGGCTCTATCTTTAATGGCTTCCAAAATTGTTGTGCCTTCGGTAATATCACCCATATCACCTTGCCAGGAAATCGTCCAACCGCCGCACTGCATTCCGATATCGTCCGCACCAACTCCGGCAACAAATATTTTTTCATCACTTTTTAGAAAGGGGTAGAGTCCCGTCTTTTTTTTGAAGGAGTACCATCGATTTTCTGACCGCCTCTCTTCCGATTTCTCTATGTTCTGCTCTTCCCACAGAATCAATTAATGATCTGTTACTGTAGGGATGTTCAAATAATCCCATCATAAATTTTATTCTCAGTATTCGCGCAACTGCATCATCTATTCTTTCGATTAAAACTTCCCCGTCATTGACGAGATCAATCAAATCTTCGGTGAATTCATCATAGTCATCGGGAACCATAACCATATCAATACCTGCATTAATCGATTCTTTTACGTCACTTCTATAATTGCCCGGAAGTTGATCAATCGCCGCCCAATCGGAAACTATAAATCCTTCGAAGCCCAATTCTTCTTTCAATACTTCCGTCAATAGATAATGACTGCCGTGAACTTTTTCACCGTTCCAGCTATTGTACGTCGCCATTATCGAACCGACGTTATTTTCAATCGCATCGATATAGGCAGGAAGATGAATTTCCCGGAGAGTCTCTTCGTCAATTTCCGTATTGCCTTGATCGTCTCCATTGGTTGTTCCACCGTCACCGATAAAATGTTTTGCACAGGCGAGAATTGATTTACTGTCGGCTAATGTATCGCCTTGAAATCCCCTAATGTAAGCAGCGCCAAGTAACCCGGTAACTTCTGCGGTTTCGGCAAATCCTTCATAAGTTCTTCCCCAGCGTTCGTCTCTAGGTACCGCAATGCAAGGAGCAAACGTCCAATCCAATCCGGTAGCGGCAACTTCAATTGCAGTCGCTCTTCCGATTCGTTCAACAAGTTCGGCATCACGCGCAGCGCCTAAACCAATGTTGTGAGGAAATATAACGGCATTCTTTAAGTTATTGTGTCCGTGTACGGCATCGATGCCGTAAATTATCGGAATTTTCAAACGTGTGTTTAGAGCAGCTTGCTGAAGTTGGTCGTACATATTCGCCCAGCCTGATGGTGTATTAGAACTTGGTACGGAACCACCTCCACTTAAGATTGAACCTAAAAAGTACTCTGTAACAACTTCCGGATCGTTCTTTATGATATTGAGATCAATCTGAGTCATTTGACCCACTTTTTCCTCAAGCGTCATTCTGCCGAGAAGATCATTTACTCTTTGATCAATTGCTGCGGTTGAGTCAAGGTAAATTTGCGCGTGTAAATTTGGTGTTAGTAAAAAAGAGATTAAGGAAATCATAATCCCTAATCTCGAAGCAAAATTATAAGAAAACATTTATAACCTTTTTATTCTTTTTCCTGGTAAACTCTTACATAGTCGATGATCATTTCTTTCGGGAATTTTGTATCTGTTGTAGGATTTCCAGGCCAATCACCGCCGATAGCAACATTAAGAATTAAGTGAAATCTCTTATCAAAGGGCCAAGTTGCAGGATCGCCTTTTTTATCATTCGGAAATGAATAATATTGCTGATCATCAACAAGGAAATCAATTTTATCTTCTGTCCAAACGATTGAATAAACATGAAAATTTTCATCGGCATCGGGCACTTCAATCTGTCCACCTCTTTGTGTTCCCCTTTTATGATTATAAGCTTCGGTATGAACGGTTCCGTGAATTTCGGTTTGCAAGTTTATATGCTCCATAATATCGATCTCACCGGTATGAAGGCCAGCCGCCGTATTCCCAATCGGTAGAAAGCATCCAAATCGCCGGCCAAACTCCTTGTCCGAAAGGGACTTTTCGCTTTTACATCAACACGAGCGTATTTCCAATCACCTTTATTCGGCGTTCGCATTCTAGCAGAAGTATAGTAACGAGTACCTTCTTCAGCGGTATACTCTCCTTGAATTGCAACAATGTGAAGATGACCATCCTGCACAAATGAGTTTTCGGGTCGAGCTGTGTAATACTGAAGTTCATTATTACCGCCGCCGCTAGCGTTTACTTCATGTTCCCATTTATTTAAGTCGATTTGGGTTCCCTCAAATTCATCACTCCATACTAATTGATAGCCGGGATAAACATCACCGTTTTGATTATTTTCAGTTGGAGCGCTTTCATCATTCGAGCACCCGTAAACGCTTATTAGCAACAAGCAGAATAATGTATATAGTATTTTAACTTTTTTCATTTTTCACCTACCAAAATATTGTATAAAGAACTGCTAAAATTATTAGGACAAGATAAGCACCGATATTAAATGAACTATCTGTTCTGAACATTTTTGAAGTAAGTGTTATGCCTTGTGAATCATCATCCACCTCAGACGTGGTTAAACTTACCATCGCAATAATTACAATACTTATCAAAAATGTGTATAACATTTGATCCAAAAATGGAAGCTGTATAAAATCCAATTTTAAAAATAGAGCAACCGGTATAGAAAGAACTGCTCCCCAAATTGCGCCACGCGTTGTTGTTTTCTTCCAAAATAGACCGAGCATTGCTACCGCCAAAATTCCGGGACTAACTAATCCCGTGTATTCTTGAATGTACTGAAATGCTTGTGGAACACTTCTTAATAAAGGTGCAACAAAGCAAGCGATTATCAAAGCAACAGCAGCACTAATTCTACCAACTCTTACTAATCTTTTTTCCGATTTATCCTTACCGATGATATGGTTTGTAAATATCCATCGTGAAAGATTGTTGATGTTGAATTCAGCATTGATGCAAGTGAAGAAACAATTGCTGCAGTTAATGCGGCAACAACAACTCCTTTTAACCCGGTCGGTATAAAATGACTGATCAACCAAGGATAAGCTTTATCGTAATTTATTCCTCCGTTAGTTTTATCAAAAGACTCCCTAACGCCTTCAATAATTGCAGTACCTTCGGGTTGTGCATATAATACGTAAGCAATGATTCCAGGGATTACAACTATTAACGGGATAATTAATTTTAAGAAGGCTGCAAAAACTATTCCCTTTTGTGCTTCACGTAAAGATTTTGCCGCAAGTGTTCTTTGAATAATATATTGATTGAATCCCCAGTAGTATAGATTGGCGATCCACATACCACCGATTAACACAGCAATGCCCGGTAAGTTATCAAACTCGGGATGTCCTTTCTCCAGGATCATATGAAATTTATCACCAGCAGTATCGTAAATGTGAGCCAAACCGGCAAATACACCGCCATCCGGAGTTACATAATCCAGGGCAATAATAGTTGCAATAATACCGCCGCCAACCAACAAGACAACCTGAATTATATCCGTCCAAGCTACGGCAGACAATCCTCCGTAAAGAGAATAAGCGGCAGCAATTACCGCAAGTAAAATAATAAACGGAATTATCATCGAACCGTCACCAACTCCCATAATTGTATCGAGCGCTTTAGCCCCAAGAAAAATAACGGAAGTGAGATTAACGAAGATGAATAGGAATATCCAAAAGATCGCTAGGATGGTTTTAAGATTTTTATTGTATCGCTTTTCGATATACTCCGGTATTGTGTAAATCTTTTTCTCAATGAAGATTGGGAGAAAATATTTACCGACAATTATTAAAGTGATGGCTGCCATCCATTCGTATGAGGCTATTGCGAGACCGACTGCAAACCCTGAACCGGACATACCGATGATCTGCTCAGCAGAAATATTTGCGGCAATAAGTGAAGCGCCGATTGCCCACCAAGTAAGCTTATTGCCTGCTAAGAAATAATCGTTTGAATTTTTCTCATGCCCCTTCTTATCTCGCGAGACATACAATCCGAGCGAAACGATTCCAATTATGTAAACAGCAAATATGACATAGTCTGTAGTTGTGAAATTCATACTATACCTATAGGTTAAATTGTTTTGATAAATAATCTACTGTTTATTTTACTTTACGTAAACTTCAATTTTGTCAATAATTCCTTCTCTTCGAAACAGCGATTGACTTTCTTCCAAGTTTAATTCGAGTGAATTCAATTGAACCATTGTATCTTCTTTATAAACACATACTTTGCTTTCATCAGATTTTAGGTAGATAACAGGTATTTGGCAATATGTAAATGCTAATGAGTTTTTCGGCAGTTGAATACTTGGCTTTCTCCCCGTTTGTATCGAAATACTCTAAAGTTTTTTCTTCGGTTAAAAACTCATCTCTATTCAGCAAGCTTGTATTAAAAATTATTTTACCGCTCTTAACTGTGAATACCCAGTTCTCTAATTCTCGAAATGAAATCTTCTTTAACCTGCCCGGTCATTCCGGGCTGCTGGACACCAGCAAAACTCGGCGTATGTGAATATGGATCAGTTGGGAATGCACCATATTTTTCCGGGGATTTATGAACGCCTATTCCTTCCTTAATTTCATAATAATAATTTTTCAATTTTTTCAGTTCATCTTAGCGTTTGCACCGTTATCAATTGCTTGATAATAAGTCTCTTGTACCGCAAGCACCTAGCTTTGAAACCATATGCCAATATATTGATCCTAATCCCTCATACTTAAAGAATGTACCTGATCTGCCGGTAAAATATTTGTGGTTAAAGACAGATTCGTAAATTTGTAATGCTTTATTAATATCTTCATCGGTGATTTGATTGGTGCTGTCTTGTCGTACTTTTTCTAATCTTGACTTTAAAACATTCGCATTGCGAATCTCACCATTAAAATGATAGTTTCCTTGTTCATCCTTTAAAACAATATCTCTGTTATCTTCGTCAATAAATTTCTTAAATATCTGCGACGCATTAAATTCTTCGCCCGGTATAATATTCTTTTCAATGAAATGCGGCAGTTCCCTATTCGGATAAAGTATATAACTGTTTTGATCTTCCCGGTACAACGCACTACTTCTCAAAGATTCAAGAAGTTTTAGTGCATCCGGTGTTTTCAAGTAACCGGAACTTAATACCGCTACTTGCCCTTCCAGCATTTCGTAAAGATTAATTATACTTAACTTGTTGTCTTGCAGAGACATTAAATTATAAGAATGGTATAAATCATCTTCACGTTTATTCTCTTCAATTGTCTTATCAAGATATTTTTGGGTTGTATTTAAGAAATCAATAATCGCACTAATTTCAATATTATCTTTCTCCTCGGAGAATCCATTCTCATAAATTTTTGTTTTAAATTTCGAGCCGGCGATACCTAATCCGTCAAGTATCGATTTTCTATCTTCGTCGGTTATTCCGGATTCGAGATTTTTTTCATTAACAGTTAATTGTTCGCTAATATTATCGAAAAATACTTTTACCTCTTGGGAGATCTGTGCTTTATTATCTTTTTGACTCGAGAATAAATCAACAAGAAAACTTACATACCTTCTTAAATAATAAAGCGTTACCATTGAGATACCGTAGCCGACTAAAGCGTTATTTGCATCGTTCCACTCGGGACGTTGAGTATTCATCCAAATACCGCCGCCCGGAATGAAGTTGCTTAGTTTTGCAAGAAGAGGTGAAAGTAATTTCTCTACCAAATTAACTTGATATAAATTTCCATCTTTACTTGTGATGAAGCGGGCATCCGAACCGATTACTTTTTCTTCAGCTTCTATTTTTTTATTGAGCTCATGATCAAAGTCCACAGTGTTATGAGGATCGCGCAGCAGTTCTTCATATTTTTTAATTCTGTATGGAACATTGACGTATGCAAAAATATCTTGGTTTATAAGCTCGCCTAATTTTTTTGAATCATGATTGTAAGAGATTTCTAATAACTTGAGAAGATAAACTATTTGATGATCGCCCCAATAACCGATGTTTGCCCACGGTTGATCTGGTTCCGGCGCTTCCCAGTCGAATCCATCTTTTGTAACTCTGTAGGGATTGTAACCATCTGCGGTTGACCCATTCAAGAATTTGGTTATCATCGATTCAATATAACCTGGGAAAGATTCGGCAAGCGCTTCCCAATTCTGGAAGATATCGCGCCAGTTTCCCTGATAGTTGAGAAGCTTATTATTTTTATCATCTTTGATATCAATTGAAAAACGATTCCAAGGTCGGCTCGGATCGCCGTGTCTGCGGCTGAAACTTAAAGGCAAATATTCGTAAGCAAGTTTAGATCAACTCATTATCATTTAACTTCACTTACTTGCTGCACTAATTCAGAGTATTCAATTTCATTGTCTAGCTCGTTCAAGAATTTTTCATTCTTTTCAAAAACACGGCTGTTGGAAGATTGCACAAACTGAAGAAAATCTTTTTTATCGATTGTATATGAATCGAGGAAAATTCCCCCTCTCATAACATTGAAAAGAGTATTCGCGAAGTGTCTGGAGGTTCCTAATTTATCTTGAGTTAACTGAAGTCCGTCTGCTTTAGCAACGATCTTTTTTAACTCCTCAGTACCGGCAGAAATATCGGTAATTATCTTTTTTGTTAATCCATCATTATTTTTAATGTGGTAAATCAATTCTGTCAAATCGGAAGAATCTTGATTTATCTCGGCAATGATATACCACTCTTCACTCTTATCCGGTTTAAGTGAGAGGTTGCCATTAATAAAGTAAGCACCTCTTCTGCCTTTCACATCATGTTCGGTTTCAACTGTTTTACCATTTCTAAAATCATTGAGTTGAGTTGAAGAGAGAAGATATTTTTTTGGTTTAATACCGGTTGACCAAACTGTTGTCGCTTTTAAGGATTCACTCGGTTCCGCTTTATCGGATGGAATTGAACTTAATGAGAATACTCCAATCCCAACTTCTTTTATTAGCTCATTTTTCTTATAACCATCGGCAAGAGTGCTGAATGCATTCTGAAACTGTTGGTCAATTCCGTATGGAAGAATATTCTGAATGCCGTCCAAATATTCAATTTCTATTTCAGTCTCATTATTGTTGATTAATTTTGATCGTTTTACAATTCCGTATTTTTCGCTAGTAAGCCAACTGTACTGAAAAGTTAATTTTAGAGTCATGATTAATTTCTTCAAATAAAATTTTGTTCCCGGGTATATTTTTGAAAAGATTTCTACTAATGTTATAAATATTGCGGTAGTAATTTGAAAACGGTTCCCAAAAATAAGTTTTACCATTCAACTCAATTCGCAGTAAAGTTTTGCTGCCGGTTTTTTCCGAGGAATCATGAATTATGTCATCAGTATAATAAGGAAATAGTGCATTGTCAGGATTTTTCCTTCCGGCTGTTAATCCGCCGGTACTTGAAACAAACATCCAAAAATCAGATCCGCTAACTATACTCATAAAAAACGGATCCATCTGATCGTAGTTGGATATTTTATAGTATGACTCGTTTTCTAACTCAACGTAATCGCCAGAGACATTTCCATTATTATTAAGAATCTTACTTTCACCTATAAACATCGATTTATTTGACATTACAGAAATTCACCTTTTCAAAATCTTTTAAGAATATTTTTTACTTAACTAAATCAGGATATAATTCATGCATAACAAGTTTCGGAGTCCGGTCTTCGAAAAATAAACCCCAGTGTTTCTCTGCTCCTAAGGGATTGTTCGGATCACCTTTCCATGGTTCATCGAATGCTTCAAAGAAAAATATTGTGTAATTATTTTCTTTACCCCAGTTCATAATTTCGTTAAAGTAACGAACTTGCTTTTCTTCGCTCGCTCTTTCACCAAACTCGGATGCAGTGGTTGCCCATCCTGCTTCACTGATTACAATACTGTGACCCGGAAGAGAATCTTTTACTGCTTGTATGTTTGCAATGGAGTATGCCAATGCTGTATCGATATCCTGTCCTTCCCAAATCGGATAGATATGAACCGCAAGGAAATCAACAGCTTCAGCAAGCTCTTTACCTTCCGTCGCCCACCAGTAGAAATTATCCGCCACGGTAACCGGTTGTTTCACTTTTTCTTTTACCATTTTCACATAATTGATCATAGTATCTACTTCTACCATGTGATCATTCCAATCGACAAGCGCTTCGTTTCCGACATTAACCGCGACAATCATTTCCGGATATTTATTAGCAAGTTCGATGCCTTGTTCTATTTCGGCGAGATTCATTTTCTTATTTTCTTGAAGCTCTTCGTCAGGAATCGGTTCGTTTAACCACGGACAACCTTCATGATTACTTATCTCAGCTCTCAACCAAATTCCCAGCATAACTTTTATGTCTATTTCATTCTCTTCGATAACACGGAGAACCATTTGTGAATTTTCTCCCGAGTCATATAATCGAATGAGCGGGAAATTGTTATCTCGTGCAAGGATTGTCAAATCCTCAAATATTCTTCGTAAGACGGGTTAACTGCACCATCGCCGCGATCGGGATGCTGACCTTCTCTAAATCCGGAATATGCCACCGCTTGCACGACACCTTCTAAAAGATCATTGGGACTTTGCTTGATCGATGAATTGTGATTCTCTTCTTCCTTATTATTCGTGCAGGCGAATAAAATAGAAACTATAAATAAAATAATAAGAAAAATACTATTCTTGTTCGTTAACCTTGGCTTCATGTTTTACCACATCTCAGAAAGTTAAAGTATAATTAAGGAGTAAATGTAAACTCGCTGCACTTTTCAACAAATTCACTAATTTGTTCAGCGTTAACTTCTCCTCCTGATATATAGGGAAATTTTATCATCGGGTGATCAATTAGAAAATCATTAAACTCGGCTTCATCCATTGTCTTCCCTTCAGGTGTAAATGCCTTGATCCAATTAGGGACCAATTCTTTTAGTAGTTCACGTGCTTCGGGATGATCCCAATATTCTCTAAAAAAGTTATATTCATCATAAGCCAAAGGGACTTTTTGAGTTGAGTTCAGTTCGATAGTTTCTTCAAGTTTGATATCACGTGAAGATGAACCGACTAAGATTTTAAAATCTCCGCTTTCGGCAATCCACATTTCCCTTATTGAATCATAATAGGAAAAATCTCTCGAATCCAATTCAAATGTCACGGTTTTTTCTTCACCAGGCGCCAATTCTATTTTTTGAAATTCTTTCAGTTCCTTTTCCGGTCTGATGAGTCTGCTTTCCGGATCACTTACATAAAGTTGTACGACTTCTTTCCCTTTTAAATCACCGGTGTTCTTTATCTTCACAGAGACAGTTAGTATATCTTTATCGGTGATTGATGAGGAAGAAATATTTATATCGCTATAGTCAAACGTGGTATAAGATAAACCGTAGCCAAACGGGAAAAGCGGTTTGATATTTTTATAATCATAATACCGGTAGCCGACAAACATACGTTCGCCGTATAACACATCACCCTCTTCACCGGGGAAATTAAAGAATGCAGGAGTATCTTCTAATCTTACAGGAAATGTTTCGGCTAATTTACCGGAAGGATTAACTTTTCCGAACAGTGCATCAACCGTTCCGCCTGCACCGGCTTGTCCACCCAACCATGATTCAACTATTCCGTTAACTTCGTTTACCCACGGCATTGCAACGGCACTACCGTTGGTTAATATCACTGCGGTATTATTCTGAACTTTAGCTACTTCACTGATAAGTTTATTGTGTGATGCGGGCATATCAATATGTTTACGATCAATCCCTTCCGATTCGTAGTGAAGCGGAAGCCCGGCAAAGATCAATGCAATATCGGAATTTCCAGCAAGTGATTTTGCTTGATCGATCAATGAAAAATCACCGTCATCTTTTAAATAGTATCCTTGCGCATATTCGATTTTATAGTTGTCACCGTATTCCTTCTTTAAGAATATCTAGAATGTTATCGAGTTTAGTAGGTTTGACTTCCGAACTACCGTTGCCTTGAAAACGAGGATTTGCAGCAAACTCACCAATCACAGCAATCTTTTTATATTTTTTCTCGGTAACCGGTAATATGTTATTGTCATTTTTTAATAATGTTATTGATTCCGCTGCCACTTTTCTTGCAAACTCATGATCCTTGTCAACGTTAAGTTCAACACCATCTTTCTCTAATGCTTTTCCTCTTAAGACAACGGTTAAAATTTCTCTTACAATTTCATCAAGTACCTTCTCATCGAGCTCGCCGTTTCTAACAGCTTCAACAATCAGCTTATCGTTATACTTGGCTACACCCGGCATTTCAATATTCATACCTGATTTAATGCCTTCAACTCTATCAACAACTGCAAACCAATCGGATATAACGATACCCTCAAATCCCCATTCTTTTTTAAGAGTTTCATTTAACAAGTAATTTGATTGTGTACCATAAGTTCCTTGTACTCGATTGTAACACGCCATAACAGTCCAGGGTTGTGCTTTCTTTACTGCTATTTCAAACGGTCTTAGATAAATTTCATGCAGTGTTCGAGTATCAACATCCGAGTTTATGTGCATCCGTCTTGTTTCGACATTGTTAGCGACGTAATGTTTAAGAGATGTACCGACACCTTGACTTTGAACACCGTTGATAAAAGCGGCGGCTAATTCACCGGCTAAAATCGGGTCTTCAGAGAAGTACTCAAAGTTTCTTCCACCCAAAACCGATCGTTTTATATTTGCTCCCGGTCCTAAAAGTACATTCACATCAAGAGCTTGACACTCTTCGCCAATCGTCTCGCCAACTTTGTGTATTAAATCAAGATCCCAAGTCGCGGCCAAAGCTGATGCGGTCGGGAAGCAAGTTGCGGGAAGTTGATCTCCGTAACCGGGTTTATTTGTTTCAGGTGCTCTTCGGATTCCGTGCGGACCATCGGCTAACCATAGCCAAGGGATATCCAATCTTTCAATTGGCTGTGTGCTCCAATCATCGCGACCGGAACAGAGAGATGCTTTTTCTTCGAGAGTGAGTTGAGATATAAGAGTCGATATTTTTTCGTCGAGTTCTGCAGTTTTAAATTCTTGAGCATTCATGTTTAATACCATAATTAGTCCAGCCACCAAAATTTTTCTAAACATAGTAGTTCCTAAAATTAGTAGTTAGGTGATAGATTTATTTTCGTAAAAAGGGTTATGAACTTATTTATAGCTAGGCGATGTAGAAGTATCCGATTTTAGTTCCGGATACAATGTTTCCATCACTAACTTTGCCTTTCTTGCTTCGGAGAATAAGCCCCAATGACCTTCGGTACCTGTACCCTTCCATGGTTCATCGAATGCGGAAAAAGTAAAGACTATTATTTTATTCTCTTCCGACCATTCCATCAGGTCATAAAAATATTCTTTTTGCTTTACTTCGTCTCCGGCTTTCGGAACATGCTTATCGCCTTCGGTGTAACTTGCCCAGCCGGCTTCTGTTATGATTATCTTTTTGTCGGGGATAACTGTTTTAAGACTATCGTAAGTAGATTTGGTAACTTCCATTGCACGGTCAATATCAACACGACCCCAAATCGGGTAAATGTGCGCCGCAATAAAATCAACGGCGTCAATTACTTTTTGACTCTCTTCAAGATTCGCCCAGTAATCCCAAGTATCGGCGGTAGTCACCGGAACATCTACTTTCGCTTTAACTTCATTTATATATTGAATTATTTTTTCCTGCGGCACTTTATGATCCGACCAATGTACTTGCGATTCGTTACCGACGTTTACACCGATAACAATGTCATCATACTTATTTGCTAACTCTATACCAAGCTGTACTTGTTTTTGGTTATCTTCAATATATTCAGGTTCACCATCAAGCCATATACCTAATAGAACTTTTAGGTCGATATTTTCTTTTCTTATAATTTCCAATACATCTATTGCGTGCTGATCCGCTCCGTAAGTCCTAATTATTTCCCAATTCTTTTCAAGAATTTTTAGATCTTCTAAAACTTCTTCCTTTGAAGGGAAAACGTGGATTCTTGGGTCCTGCCCATCTCTGTAACCTGAATACGCAATAGCCCAACCGGGCCATTCATCACTTAGTAAATTAATACTATCATCAGCCGCTTTGGGTTCGCTTTCATCGCTGGCACAACTCGGCAGAAAAATCAAAACCGATATTAAAAATAATACACTTAACAGATTACGTTTCATACTCTTTTCTCCTGTTAGCAAGTTCGATCTGTATTTCTTCCATAAATGATTCTGAAAGCTTATAGAAAAATAGAAGTCCGGCGGAAAGGATCATTAAAATTCCGGGAATAATACTCAACATAAGTTTTATACCAAAAATAGCTTCGGGCGTTTGAGTTGTATTCGGGACATAATGGAATAATGTCAAAAGCCATCCGGTTATAGCACCCCCGATACCCCAACCAAATTTTTGACCGAAGGTAGCAGCCGAAAACACAATGCCGGTTGCTCTTCTTTTGAATCTCCATTCTGAATAATCAGCGGTGTCTGCATACATTGCCCAAAGTATCGGAACCCCGGGACCGTTAAAGAAACCAACTAATGCAGAAATTATATAAACAATTATATACTGATCCGGTGAAGGCAGGAATAATGTAATTACTGCTAGACCGGATAACACGTTACTGGCAATGTATGTGTTACGTTTACCGAACTTTTTCGTCAATGGTTTGGAAAGCGGAATACCAATTATAAGTCCTATCGTTCCCAAAACTGCGAACATTGAGAAAAGACCTTCATCACCGACATAGTACTTGAAGTAGTAAAGACCGACCGCTATTCTGAGTGATAAAAAGATGAAGGTAACCAATCCCATTAAGAATAGGATCATCCATGGTCTATTTTGCAATAAATCCTTTAGATCTTCCTTCAGTGGAGTAGATTGAGTTTTACGCGGTTCAATTCTTTCATTAGTATTATAAAATGTAACGTAGAACATAACAATAGCAATAACTGCAAAAAGAGCCATTGTTAACTGATACCCAAGCGCCTTATCACCTCCTCCGAAGTATGCAATGAGAGGCAACGTTGCGGCTTGAACCATTATGGCTGCACTTTGACCGAATACAAACCGGTATGAGTTTAAACTCGTTCGTTCAACCGAATCAGAAGTCATTACGCCGGATAATGCTCCGTATGGAATATTGTTGGCAGTATAGACCATCATCATGAGAATATATGTAGCATATGCATAAATTATTTTACCGCTTACGCTAAAGTCAGGTGTAGTAAACATAAGCACGGCTAAAACACCAAAGGGAATTGCAGTCCATTTAATCCATGGTCTAAAACGACCATGTTTTGATTTGGTTCTATCAGCAATTGCCCCCATCAAAGGATCGTTGATAGCATCCCAAATTCTTGCAATTAAAAAGAGCGTTCCGACCGCCGCAGCAGGGATACCGTAAATATCCGTGTAATAGAACATCAAAAAAATCATGACAGTCTGGAATACTATATTGGCTGCAAAATCCCCCAGCCCGTAACCAACTTTTTCCTTAATCGATAAGACTTTTTCCATAATGGTACCTTAGTAGAAAATTGTTATTGAGTAATGACGTAATTAAAATCTGCCGAGAGTTTAATGTCGTCGGATGCACTACCTATATGAATTATGATGTTTCCTGGTTCAGCTGTAAAATCTGATTTTTCCGTATCATAGAAAGAAAGCATTTCCTCATCCACTATGAACGTTACTTCTTTTTCTTCACCTGGTTCAAGAAATACTTTTTGATATGCTTTTAATTCTTTTTTAGGACGATCAACCGAAGCTTCAACATCTTGAATATATAATTGAACAACTTCTCCACCGCGTCTATTGCCGGTGTTCTTCACACTGAGTTTTACTTCAAGATTATCATCCTTTGTCAATGTATCTTTATTCAGTGAGATATTTGAGAAGTCAAAAGTGGTATAAGACAAACCGTGTCCGAATGCAAACTGCGGTTCAACATTGTAGGTATCGAAATATCGGTAACCAACAAAGATTCCTTCATTATAATTTACAATAAGATCTTCACCCGGGTATTCACCCAATTTATGAGCCGGTGAGTCCTCAAGTTTTTTGGGAAATGTAAAAGGAAGTTTTCCGGAAGGATTTACATTGCCGAATAACACATCCGCAAAAACGTTGCCTGCTTCCGAACCGGCATACCAACCTTGTACGATTGCCGGGACATCATCAACCCAGAGAGTCATGTCAACAGGTGACCCGCTTACTAAAACTACAATGACATTTTTATTTACCTTGAGAACTTCCTCAATTAGTTTATCCTGTTCATAAGGTAAATTCATGTCCGGGCGGTCGACACTTTCTAGATCAAAGTGGTGATTCAAACCGACAAACATCAAGACACAATCTGCATCTTTTGCGGCTTCGACTGCCTCATTTCTCATGTTAGCTCTGAAATCATCTTTTGATTTGCTGGTGTCAATAACCCCACCTTCCCAATCAAAAGTAGTTGTTGATTTATATCCTTTAGCATAATTAATCTCAACCGCATCACCGAGCAGATTTTTCAATCCTTCTAAAGGTGTAATCTCATACTTAGCTTTTATTGCAGAACTTCCACCGCCGGACGCTTGTTTAAGCGTGGCATTTTCACCAATTACTGCAATTGAGTTAAGAGAAGTTTTATCGAGCGGCAACACATCATCATTTTTAAGGAGGACCACTGCTTCTTCGGCAACCTTTCGGGCTGTTTCAAAGTTACGTTCGGAAATATATTCACCTTCGTATCGTTCATCACTCAACACATTTGATTTGATCATTGCGGTTAAGATTCTTCTTACTTTATCATCAATTACTTCAACGGGCACATCACCATTTTCAACAGCTTCTTTGAGCGCATCGGCAAAGTAATAATCATCGTAGTCATCTCGCTTAGTTCCCATCTCAATATCTAAACCGGCAAGTGCGGCATCAACGGTTGAATGTGTGCCGTCCCAGTCAGATATTACAACACCTTCAAATCCCCATTCATCTTTAAGTATATCTGTAAGTAAATATTTATTTTCGCTGCACCACTTTCCACGGAATTTATTATAAGCAGACATTACTGAAAGAACGCCGCCTTCCTGAACTGCTGCTTTAAATCCCGGCAAATAAATCTCACGCAGAGCTCTTTCATCTGCCTCAACATTTACTTTGAATCTCTCATACTCTTGATTATTAAGAGCGTAATGTTTTACACATGCTGCAACATCTTGTTCTTGAACTCCTTTGATATAAGGAGCTACCATTTGGCTTATCAAGTAAGGATCCTCGCCCATATACTCAAAATTTCTTCCGCAAAGTGGTGTTCGTAGAATATTAATTCCGGGACCGAGGATCACATCTTTTTCTCTGGCTCTTGCTTCACGCCCGAGCACAACTCCAAATTGATATGCCAAATCCGGACTCCAAGTAGATGCAAGCGCGGTTCCAACAGGAAGATATGTTGAGTAATCGTTATCCCATCCTGCCGGATCCCAACTGTCACGGCTAATTTCTTCTCTAACGCCGTGAGGTCCGTCAGACATTTTCCATTCAGGTATACCTAGCCGTTCAACACCGGCAATCGTGAATTTTGAATTAGCATGCACCATAGAAATTTTTTCATCCAGTGTAAGCTGGGATAATAACTTTTCCACTTTTGTCTTCACGTTTTCTTCATCCTGTGGTGATAAATTATAAGCTTGGACGGTATTACAAATTAAAGTCAATAATAAAAACTGAATAAAAGCAAAAGTAAATAACTTGAATGTGGAGTTGAATTTGAAAGAATCTACGAAGCGATTTTTAGAGAGATTCATTTGCTATCCATATTTTATTTTAGATATACCATTTTCTTAGTTTCCTTATTATTTCCTGCATGAAGCTCGTAAAAATAGACCCCGCTTGAATATCCGTGAGGATTAAAAAGAATGGAATGAGTGCCAGCGTCTTTAACGTCATTAATAATTGTTTCTACTTTTTCACCAAGCGAATTATAAATCGTTAAATTGACATGTGACGATTTTGATATGCTATATTCTATAATGGTTTCCGGATTAAATGGATTTGGATAATTCTGGTTTAATTGAAATGAATTGTTGATCGTTTCTTCATTTTCTACGTCTGTAGTAATTTGTTCGATTTCTATTCCACTTATAACAGCGTAGTCAATTTCGTTTGTGAAAGTTATATCCAGTCTGTCATCATCAACAAAAATTTCTGATTCAATTACATACGCAGTGTTTTTTCCTGCTTCACTAAAAACATCCAAATCATCTGCAATTTTTTGATTTTCAATAGTTATATCGAATACTCTCTTTTGTGGTTCGTCGAAATAATTTTCGGCGGTGTGAAGTTTAACATTATATATACCTCTTGGTAAATCAAAACGGTATGTAACTACTCTGCTTCTTTCCGCGCGATAAAGATCAGGAATATCTGTATTGGCAATTGGTAAATTACCCGCATATAAAGTTGGCGAACCGTCCATGTGTCCATAATAGAATGTAGGTTTATATTCTTGGTCCGGCAAAAAATCGCCCAAGGTTGATCCACCGGCATTAACTTTAACCGGAAATTCAAGACCGTTTATTTTTTTGATTGTCTTTGCAGCAGCTGAAAGTTTGTTCGCTTCCTCCGAATCATCAACTATATTCTGTACAATTATATTGTAAGTCTGATCATAGTTATAATTTTGTGTTGATAAAGTGACATATGTTTTATCACCTGAAAGTTCCGCATCTGAGATGGTCACACCCGAGATAATATAGTTGGCAACTATCTCTGCGCTGGTTTTATCAAGCTCCTCACCGAATTGAACAACAACTTGATTTTGCGATGTTTCTTTTGCCAACATTAATACCGGTGGATGTTGATCAACTAATCCTGTTTCACCTTCTTTAGTTAAACAAAGGATCAACATACCATCTTGGAACTGAGCATTCTCAACAACAAAGTCGGATTCGTTACCAGTCCAAGTATGAGTGCCTTTACCCCATCGGATTGAATCGTATGTGTCAAAGTCGTCACGCCATTGAAAAGTGAAATCATTGTTCGTTCCTGTATTACCACTGCCCGGTGTATAAGATGAATAACTGACCCAATCATAATAAGCGTGAGCAGGTAAATTTGCGGGATTAATTTTGCCCACCCAATCAATGTAATTAGGCGGCCAAATATTCATCATTATTTTTTGTTCGCGATTTATCTCACCGACATGAGCTTCCGTTTGTCTATAAATCTCAACTCCGTTTACGAACCAAGCTACATAATCCGGAGTCCACTCGAATGCATATGTATTAAAATCAGCGTACGGATTAAACTCGAGCGGGATGCTTGCTTCATGATTTCTTTGACCGGGTGAAATTATATTTACTTGTATCTGATTATCGTACCTGCCGATAAACTCAAAATCAATTTCATTCCACTGACTTACGCTACTTATTTCGTGATAAGTAAAAAATGAAGAGACAACACCTTCTCGTTTCGCCGGTATATAACTCACTTCGAAACGTCCGTACAAAAATGTATCGCGTGTGCGCAGCTCGGCACCCTTAAATTGCTTTGCCATTACAGAACAATCTATGGATAGAAGTGCAGCAAATAAAAGCAATAAATAGAGTTTTTTAATATTCATATTTTTATTAGAAATTTATACCGACAGAAAATTTTTGAATGCTGCTTAACCGTCCAAAGTCCGAATAAGAATAATTAAAAGTAATGTTAATATTACCAATAATGTTTTGTGTGAGTCCGGCACCGAGTGTAAAGGACTCTTCGCTGTCATCGAGGAACAAAGATTTATAACCACCTCGTATTGCAAATATTCCATTGAATACATACTCCCCACCGAAATTCAAACTTTCATAATCGTTATTTGGGTGAGAGGCATCAACAGCAAACATTAATTTATGGTCTTCACTTTTTATGGCTTCATAGGAAACGCCAACTTTGAAGCCCATCGGCAGATCCCAGCTATCCGTTTGTAACTCGGCAGGAATTCTTCCGTTATTGCCGGTAGTTGTTTCGTCGGGATCATGAAGAACTACGCCGGTATTGCCACTCAAGTTCATTTTTGAACCAAAGTTGGATATTGACATACCGAGAGTAATACCCTTAAACGGCGTGTTATAAAGTACTCCCATGTCAATAGCAACAGCAAAATCACTCATGTTCCATATACTTTGGTATACCATTTTAGGATTAAACCCAATCGAAAAATTTTCTGTTAAATTAATTGCCCACGCAACGCTAAAAGCAATATCGCTTACCGAAAAAGTTTCACCGGTACCGTTTGGTTCTTCAATTGTAGTAACATTCATCTCACCATAGTCAGAGGTAATAAAGCTTACACCAACCGTTCCAAACGAACCTAAACTTAGTGCAGCAGCACCAAAGTTATATTTTAGATCTGCAATCCATTCAGTATGATCGAACATAAAACCATTTCGTTCTAATCTAGCCAACCCGGCAGGATTCCAGAATATCGCAGAAGGGTCATCAGCTATGGCAACAAACGCGCTGCCCATAGATGTTGCTCTTGCCCCTTGACTGATAGTCAAAAATGGTGCAGCAACAGTTCCTCTTTTCGAAACATTTGTTTCAAAATTTTCCTGAGCAAAACTTGCTGTTATAGTGAATAGGATTAGTATCTGTACTAATATTAATCTAGCTTTCATAATTTTTCTATTCCTATTTGATTATTGCAAAACGACCAATATGAGTTCCGATACCGGGTGCATCTACGTGATAAATATATAACCCGTAGGAAGCATCCATACCATCCTCAGTTACAAGATTCCATGATAGCGTACCGTCCGTTGGAGAATTGTCTTTATAAAGAGATTTGACCAATTGACCGGCGACCGTATAGATTCTGATAGTACAATCTGCCGGAAGGTTAATAAAGTCAATTCTTCTCTCGCCTCTTCCTGTTTGGTTTAAGTTTCTTCTTTCCCAGCTTGCCGCTCCGATGTAAGGGTTTGGCACAACCGAAATTTTATCTAGGTCAGTTTTAGCTTCTTCGTTATCAACTTTTGAAGCTTTTGTCACAAATTCAAAATAATCACCTGAGCTAAATGGTTTACTAGTGACAATTTGGAAAACATCACCCGGAACCGGATGCTGCGGTTGAAAACCAATTCCACCAGGTTGATAATATGTCACTCGCCAAGTTAACCTGAACTGAGTGTCAACATATTCAATAATTACAATCTCATCTCCAAGCGATAAGTCTTTACTGGCGTCGTTATCAAAGACTTCTGCGTCAACTACTTCGCCTGTAGTTGTATTAGTGACCAAAAAGTTAACCGGGATGTTGAAGAAAGGCGTAGTTGCTTGCTGATCTTCATAAAATTTTATTTCATAGTTGGATGGCCATTTTACATTTCTTGCCGGAGCGCTGGCGTCCGGACTAACATTAATCGTTAAGTTACTGTTACCAACCAGCCATCCTGTTAAAGAATCAATTACATGGATATCTGTTTCATTAACAACTTCTAAAGTCAATCCGTCAACAGGAGGACTAAATCTTCCTGTTCCTATTGAGGTTGTATCCTCTACACTTAGAGTATCGGTAGAAGAATCATAACTTCTTATTAGTCTGTAACTTGTTGTAGTGTAGTTCGGGAAGTCACCTTCCGATTCAAAAAGAACTTTATAACTAGCACCTTCTTTTATTTCTTCGGGATTTAGTAAAGAGACATTAATATTGCCTGTACCGATTCCGTCGGCAACTCTGTCCAATTCACCTTCAACTTGCGGCGGTTGATAACCGGCAGCCGGTGCGTTGGGCGTGACTACCGCACAGTTTATATCGATAAACTTAATAACTCCCGAAAAATCTTCGCTTATGATCTTCGTAGATTCTGAAGGAGTTAAACCTGTTGTCCCAAATTCCGGATCACCTTGGTCATAAGAAACTACAGCATAGTAGTATTGGACTCCGTTATCAACATCTTCATCGATGTATGAGTGCTGCAGCCCGGTATTGCTACCTCTCCAAAAGTGAGCACCGTTTATACCCACTGGATCAGGCCCTTCTATATCATTTTTCAAATCAAATTGTGCTATCGGTTTCCAGTACTTTGGTTCACCTTTAGAATCTGTAATTATCTTTATGTCATTAAATTCCGGTTCTCTACTCCTATAAATTAGATAACCTTCGAAATCTTTTTTAAAACCTTTAGTTGGATCATTATCCTCAAAACCTAAAAACGGATCGCGTGATTCTTCTGCAACAGCATCCCAATACAAGAAGACTTTACCGTCACCCGGAACCGCGGTAACTGTTGGTTTTAAAGGTGGTTTAGAGAAATTATAATCTGGCGTTATAAATATTTTGAACAGTTTCTTTATTGAAAACTAAGTCCTCCAAATTGCTTGCCGAAGAGCTAGCGCCATAGAAAATCTCTCACGCAGATTTTGCTCTAAGTCGGAAATGTACCGGATGCGAAAACCATACTAATATTTGCTCTTTGAAGTGAAGTATCAAAATTATTCGACTGCATTCTTTGCCACATTTGTTCATCATCTTTCGGCCAGCCGCCGCCCGTACCACCATCGCCTAATCTATAGATAGACATACTTGTTAAACCAATTTGATCGGATTCATCTTTATCAGTACGATCAAAGTTTGGTTCACCATCGGTTGGAACTCCATCACCTTCACCATCATCAGGACCGGGATAATTTGGATCAAAAGGCCCGAGACCATCTCTACCAACATCGTTATTTAAAGGTTCATTTTCTTCCGGGTCCCATTGACCATTACCGTTCAAATCAAGATACCCAACCCAATCTCCGTCATTATCGATTCCATCATCGCGTCTTTCATCAATCATTTCGTCAAAGTCATTATCTATACCGTCCCAAGGGTTTCCTGGACTTTCGAGATATGCATACCCGTAATATCCGGTCTGCCAACCTCCTGGAGCACCTCTACCGTCATCATCAAAAGCATAAGTTAAATCCAAGTATTTGATCGTATGAAGCATTATCATCAGCGTTGTCAGCTTGACCACCAACACCGGTGTCAGTATAAAAACCAAAATATGTCTTTTCATAGTCGTTATCGGAGATGTTTACAATATCGTAATGCCAAAAGATTATATCTTCGGCTAAAACGTGAGACCATTGGAAATCCTCTAACTTCAACTCTCAGACCCAATTCCTTTACGATCATGATCTGAAGCTATCGGGAAAAAATTATACGGCGCCCTTGACCACTCACCATCTTTTGAATCATCCATGACAAAGAATGTTTCGAAATCTGAATTGGCAATACCTTGACCAAAATATCCGAACCAAAGGCCATCCCACGATGGATCAGTATTTGGTAAGTGATCTGGGCCAAGTTGAAGGCCAAGAAGTTGGATCATTATTAATCGCCGGTTTTTCCGATGAAGGATTAACATATCCAGGAACAGGTTCCAAACCCCAAATAGTACCTTTAATCGGGTCTCTATCCATCCACTCACGATAAGAAGTTTGAAGTGGATGAACAACTCCACCATCGGTTTCAACTTCAGTTGCGATCAAAACACATGACACCATCTAGGTAATTATGGCCGCTGCCTTTTGGCCATTCTCCCGAAGGTGAAAAAGGCCATTGCCCTACTTCACCATTATTATAAAAGAGAGTACGAACCAAATTACCATCCATAGTTCCTTCTTTCCGAAACTGAATATCACCATATGGCTCAGAGCGATACGCCTCGGTTTGAGGAGTAACTTGCGCGTAAGCCACAGATGTCAAAACTAGAAGGAGTACAAAAACAAAAATTTTTCGAAACATTAATTTCCTCCGTAAGCCAATTTCATTTCTTAAAATCCGAAACTAACACCAAGTCTTATTTGCCTTGGAGCAGAATACATACTCGGATTGTTAATAAATTGTTCAATGGTATTCAAACCGTAAATATCACCGGCATATTTTGTATTAAGATCAGAATTTGCTCGTCCGGTTGTGGCATAAACACCATATTCATTCTGGGTATCAAATAGATTATAGACCAGCATATAAACGTTCATCCTCAACCCGAATAGATCAAAGAATTTATCGGCTTTAAGATCAACGTTAATAGTGGCAGGTTTACGACCACCATTTTCAAATCTAACACCATTGGAAATTTGTATGTCTTCGGTATAAGGCATACCGGAACCATACTTGCACAATCAGGCCGATAGTCCAATCACCCGGTTGACCGACCGAAGCTTGAAGACTGACCGTTGATTTTTGATCCCAATCAAGCGGTACAACTTTTTTCTCAGATTCAACCGGTGGATCTGATTGATTATCATTATAAACTGCAAATGGATCCGAAGAGTTACCTTCAGCAATTTGGAAAGTATAATCCAGTGTGAAACTAAAATAATCAGCAAATCTTTTATCAAGTGTTAAGATCACACCTTTTACGTTACCGTAATCTCTATTTATAAATCGTGCGTATTTAAATCCTTCGTAAGTATTTATTATTTCCATTCCGAGTAGATTTCTGATGTCGCTGTAGTAAGCCGTTACATCAAGTGATAAATTCGGGAATAATACTTGCTGAAGTCCTAATTCATACTTAACTGTTTTTTGGGCATCCAAATCAGGATTACCGGTAATTGTATTTAGCGATTGTCCTTGATCTATTATATACTCATCATTTCTATATAAATTTTCGAAATTCGGGATCTGGAAAAAGTGTCCGTATGAAAAATAGATTGCTCCTTTATCGGATATTGGAAATGACACACCGATTCTTGGACTGGCCTGGTATTTTGCTTCAACTTCTTTTGACTCTCCGCCGCCCGGGAAATTCGGGTTCGGATTTACTCTTGATGGATTTCTTAAATCTACCGGCAAATTTGTATTCGGATTAAAGTAATCTAAACGAACACCGGCATTAATAATCATTATATCGTATTCCATCTTATCTTGAACGTATGCAGATACTTGATAAGGTTTTTTTAGATAAGATTGATTGCCGGGAGTACCGGGTTGTCTATAGCCGAGAGTAAAAATTGGATTACCATTCTCATCGACTTGTCCTTCAGTCAAATCATAAATTGTTGCCCAGTGGTTAAATAGCTCGTGGTATTGTCCTTCGACACCGACTTTTACTTTATGTTCTTTAGATACCTGTGATTCAAAAGCCCATTGACCAATATATGTTTTTGTATATCTGCTATATCTATCGGATTGTTGACCACCGTGACGGAAGGTATAATTTGATACCGGAATACCTTGTCTTGGGTCAACATAACGTGAATCGTAAGGATCAGCAAACAGATACCCGTTGTATCTATAAGTGTTTGCCGAAAGTTTTAATGTTGTAAATGTACTTTGTGACGGATAAAACGAAGCTTGAAAATTGTGTATTAAATCCTCCCCAAAATGTTTCATCAATCCATCAGGAGTCCATCTAAATGAATGGTCATAATATTTATTTTCTGAGTCATCCCAGAAAAAACCGTAGCTAAACTTCCACGAAGGAAGTGAATAAGAAAGTTTACCGCTCAATGAATTTCTGTACTCATAATTCATTCTAACAAACTCTTCATCACCGGTTGGTTGAAATGGGTCGGAATCTGTTGTAGTATATACTCGCCTTCCGTAAAAATGACCATCGTTCCTAAAATACCTTCCGGTTAAAAAGAATCCTAGATTATCCAAAAGAACCGGACCGCTCAATGAAACAGAAATATCCCTAACTCCATCAGTATTAATATTATCTAAATTCGGAAACAGTTCTGATTCAGTTGAATAATAAGTACCGGCATACGCAGTGACCGAACCTTCATATTTACTGGTACCTTCTTTGGTAACAATATTCACTACACCGGAAAGAGCTTGTCCGTACTCGGCATTAAATGTTCCGCTGATCACTTCTAATTCTCGAATTGCAGAGTTCTCAATTCTAACAGAGTTTGCCCCGCTGAATACATCGGTGATCGGGATACCGTCAACAAGGTAGGCGACTTCATTAGATCTTCCTCCCCTAAAGTGACCGTCAACTACTCCGGCTTGTAAATTAACTACCTGGTCAACATTGTCAACAGGTAACAGTTCAATTTCACCGGCAGATACAGTTGCTTTCGTAGAAGTAAGATCTTTTGTGATCATTGGTTTTTCGGCAACCACTACAATATCTTCCCCTAATTGAATTGATTCAGGAACGAGTTCTACATTTAGGTCAGTTGTTAGATCAATACGAATATTGACATCTGTAACTGTTGTTTTGGCGTAACCAACAGAAGTGATAACAACTGTGTATTTACCAGGGGGGATGTTGTTAATGTAGTAATAACCTTCGATATCGGCAGCGGCACCCAAGTATGTATCTTGAATAATTAAATTTGCTCCGATGACCGGTTCGCCGGTTTCGCTATCTTTGATATAACCGGCTAGTTTACCTGTTTGTCCGGCAAATATTGCCGATGAAAACATTAATATCAAAAATGATATGATTATACTTTTGCTTACACTTTTCAATTTCAACCTCATAAAATTGAGTCATATTTTCAAAAATAGAAAAAGCGGGGCACATTTTGGGAGGTACCAAATGCCCCGCTGTACAACATTACTTACTTAAGGAGAATCATTTTTTTGGTATTTACAAAATTACCGCTAGATAATCTATAGATATAAACACCACTTGATAATGTGCTGGCATCAAATGAAACATTGTGGAAACCAGCGTTTTGTACTGTATTTACCAATGTCTTAACTTCTTGACCGAGGATGTTGTACACTTTTAAAGTAACCAATCCACTTGTCGGAACAGAATAATTAATAGTTGTACTAGGGTTAAATGGATTTGGATAGTTTTGTGAAAGTTCGAATTTCAATTCAACCGACTCATCGCCTTCAACATCGGAAATCATTGAATCGCCTATCCAAGTGTATAACCATCTACTAACATCTATATCCAAGATCTGATCTTCGTTGATATGGTGAGTAAGTTAAAATACCTTCTCTTTGTCCTGTTGCATCGGCATCATTAATTGAATAGTCGATTTTAATTCTATGACCTAAGGAAGGTGTATATAGTATATCTTCGCTTGAAAGCTGACTAATTTCTTCGAATGACATTCTTCCTTCAATAGTATATCCACTCGGGAATTTTTCGTTGAAGACATATTCATCGCCGGGTGTTTTAACTACATTGCATCACCTAGCGTTGGCGGCTAATCACTTGCGTTGAGAAGCAAATCTAAATTGGTAATCCGGTTCCCAACCTCTTTGATGACCGACATGTGAAGGGCCGTGCCAGTTATAAAGACCGATGAACAAATCAGCGCCGTCAGTCATATAAGTAGCAATAGTTGTATCAACCGAGTTTATATCATCCGTAATATCAAATGCAAAGTAAAGATAATCAGCATCGGCAGCCAAATATGCATTTACCGAGAGATCTGCGTCGCCATCAATATCAGTATTTGTTACGACTGTTCCACGTATACCATCTTGATGGGTATACATTCTAAACGGCATAACATTACTCCAATCTGCTAAATCACCGTCAACTGCAAAGTCCACCGGTACTGCTATAATCTGATAACCGCAACACCTTCGTGCACGTTATTTGTCATTGCTGTTGCAGGATCCGAAGCAGCAATTTCACTTGGATTACCTGAAGCATCGTTACATACTACAGCATAGTAAAAAGTCAACATCTTGATCAGTAAGCGGAGCTCTTAAAGTGTGAGTAGCTAATTGTTCATTTTCACCCACACCGAGTTTAACTACTTCAACACCCTAAGCATCAAACATCAGTAATTGGATCTAAGACTATAGTAAACATCATACGATTCATATGGTTTCGCCTGGTACGTCAGTCCATGTAACTAAGATTTACATAGTCACCGGCTGCTACAGTAACTAATACCAGGTGCTTCTGGTGCAATAACATCAAATTCAGGATCACCTGTCCATACATCATCAAGATATACAACTGAACCAGGAGTAGCACCGGGAGCCATCAGCATGTTCTAACTTGTTTTACTCTGGATGAATCCAATTTCACCGGGAGCTGTGCCACTGCCGTCCCAACCACCTTCAAATCTGTTAAAGTCTCTTAATGGAATAGCAACTTGCTTCCATGTTCCGTCATAACCAACCATTGCTTCTTCAATCATATAGCCGGCTTCAAACTTCGTCTTCACCATCACCGTCTGTATCGTCATCAGAATTACAGCTTTAATTGGTCCAATTCCAGCTTCAGCTTTTAATTTAAATTTAAGCGTATCAACGATAATAGACCCATCTGAAAGCTATAGTTTCTAATTGTTGTCAAATGTCCACACCTGAGTACCGTCCCAAACTGCCCAGTCACTCTCCGAATAGTCCATTTAATTGAGTTTGTACCTTCAGTAGCTCCTGAAGCTTCTTCGATCAGTAATATTCAACAGCATTATCACTCCAAGCCGCTATGTTCCAAATGTAGACTTGCACAGTACTGCAGCACCGTTAAAGAAGATATATGGCACAGCGCGATTTTCAGCAGATGCTTGTGAGAACATTTTATCATAATATTATTTCGACCAGAATCAGCATGACCATTCTCAGGTACCGGTTAACCAGTTGTGATTGCAGATGAATTATACCCAATAATCTTATCTAGATCTAACTCACTGGTATTTCTGGCAACTACCTGACCAGCCGGTTAAGTGGAATTTGTCATCACCGGATTGATCAGTATCCTGCTACACCGTTCAGAACAAATGTTAATCATTCCAGCCCGGTTCATTCAGTCAAGGATATAATTAAATGAATACCAGTATTCAACTTGAGTAACGTCGTTAGTTGCCGGTCCGTTCGTTGGCATCACTTACATCATGAAGATTCAATCTGAATGACTCATGTCTTCCTCACTTGCAGGTGATAGTATTATTGTAGCCAAATACTGAAAGCGTGTCACTTAGTAGACCAATCGGCAAGTGGTTGTCGCAATCTCAGATTCCAATGCTCTAAGTTTACAAATCCGATCCCCAAGCCTCTGAATTATGCGCCAATAGAATACTGTACTCTGCATGCGCTGCAGCACCATCCACAAACATCGTCCGTATAAATTCGTAATTCGTAAAACTTAGCGTTGTAATCTGCAGTTCACCTTGATAACAATACCCAGTAACATGTAGTCCGGTGCAGCGTCGAAATCGTTAATTGATTTCTGTCCTAGCGCGAACTACCGTACACCATAATTAATAAAAGACTAATTAGTAATAACTGTTTCATGAGGAATTCCTCCCTTTAGTGTTGTTGTGAAATAATTAGTTGATACAATCATCATATTCCAAGTAATCAGTTTTTTATTTTTGTATGCATCCAGTTTACACTTAAATCTGCTTTATGGAAAACAAACTGTGCCGCTTTTAATTTTTCTTGTGCTGTTTGTGTTTTCGATAAACTTACTGTGATTAATACAAAAGATGTTACTAAAAAAAGTAAAAAAGCAAAATGTAAATAATTTATATCGGCATAATAGCTTAGCATTCCAAGTTTGCCGACAATTTCCGGGTTTGGTATCGTTAAAAGAATTTTCACGAAGCCTAAAATTCCGCCGGTAATGAGAGCCCAAATTGCAGCATCTGCAGTAATTTTTTTCCAAAAAACACCAATCACAAATACGCTGGCAATCGGTGGACTGATATATGCCTGCAAAGTCTGCAAGTACAAGTAGATATCAGTTTTCATCATTTTCAAAAGCGGTATAAGAAAAATTGTAAGAATAACTATTAATGTTGTTGCTAACCTTCCCACCAAAACGACTTCTTCATCTTTAACATTTTTTTTGCGGGGTTTGTAAATATCATTTGCAATTAAGGTTGCCGAACTATTAAATGCACTTGATAATGATGACATTAGTGCAGCAAACAAACCGGAAATAACAATTCCTTTTATTCCAATCGGAAGCAGGTCTCCGGTCAGCAGATAAGTGTAAGCTTCATTACCCGATATTCCGGGGTAAAGAACGACGGCAATCATGCCCGGCAGTATGAATAAAAAGATCGGAAAAATTTTAAGAAAGCCTGCAAGCAATGTTCCCCTTCTCGCATTTTCAATACCCTTCGCGCTAAGGATTCTTTGTACAATATATTGATCCGTGCACCAGTACCAAATTGCTAAAATAGGCGCGCCGAAAATTATGCCTGTCCAAGGAAAATCGGGATCATCGATTGGTTTAAATAAAGTAAAATAATCTGCCGGTAACTGCGCAGTTAAAGCGGAAAAACCACCAACAGCCGAAATTCCGTAATAGACTAGAAGGAAAGCTCCAAAAAGTAAAAGTCCAGCTTGAAAAATTTGTGTTTTGATTACACTTCGTAAACCGCCAACAATAGTATAAAGACCGGTGAGCAGAACAATTAAGACAGTAGAGGCAAACATATCCCAACCTAACACCAATTTAAGAAGATAACTTGCTGCCAATAATGTTACGGCAATTTTAATGAAGAAGTAAGCGCCAATAGAAATCGCTGTAAGATATGTTCTGCTGCGCCGGTCGAATCTTTGTCCGAAAAATTCCGGTACTGTAAATACTTTTGAACGAATAAAAATCGGGGCAAAAACATAACCGAGGATTATTAATACAAAAACAGCCAGCCATTCAAACTGACCAACACTTAAACCGCGTGTTGATCCCGTTCCGGCTAAACCGATTAAATGTTCGGAAGAAATGTTTGTTGCAAAAAGTGAAGCGCCGACTGCAATCCACCCCATGCTTCTGCCGGCTAGAAAGTAATCTTCGGAAGTTTTTACTTTGGAACGTTGATGATAGACACCAATAAGGAGGACTATTCCGAAGTAAATAATGATTACAATATTATCAATTAAACTTATACTTTCAATCAAATCATATCCGTGGGGTTTATGACACTTATAACATGCATAATCGGTGCCAAATGTATTATTTAGATATTTGCACCATAATTTAATTTTTCAGTTTAACCGCAATAAAAAATTATCATTTTGATAAGAATGAGATTATTATTTTAATAAGATGCTGGGACGAAGCTATCTTATTTTATGTATTTGGTTGCAAGCGATTTACAGGTGTTCGTAAATCTTATTTGCTTCCGGATATTCCGGCGAAATGTTAAGACAATTTCTAAGTGATTCAATTGCTTGATCAATATTATCCATCGCAAAATAAGAGCGAGATAAATGGAAGAAAATTTCGGCATCTTGAGAAGAGTAGTTCAGAGCTTCCTTCAAGAAGTTTATTAGCAAGTTTGATGTTGCCTTCATTCAAGATTTATGATTCCCAATTGCTTTGAAGTAAACCCATCGGGATAACGGTTATGATTCCTAACCAATATATGTTTTGCTTCTCTTGCCCTATTTGCAGCAATCAATTTGGGGACTGCATATTGCAATGCAGATTTATAGAAGGGTCTGTCTTCCATTAAAGTAAATAACTCTTTTGCAGCAAGTTCAAATTTATTTTTTCCGTAAAAATAATGGAATAGCTTTAAGTGTGCGGCTGCCCAGCCAAGCCCGCTCTTAATGCTTTGCATTGCAAGTGAGTCAGAATAGTTTTCCAACTCAAAGCCGTTAAGATCAAATTCATTATTATCTTCAAATGGAAAGTCATTTAAAGGATTTCTATTTTAATATTGGCTAACGTCGAATCATATCGCGTAAAAGGAAAGTTATCACTTAAATAGTTGTCTATAGCATGTTCGCTTACTTTTTCATTTTTATCGAACCTTACTTTTAATAATTCATCAACTGCCTCATAGAATAGATCAGCCATCAACTTATAGCCATCTAAATTGGGATGAAGATGATCAACCATTAAATCATAGCCGGTAATCTTATCAGAACTGTTTGACTCAAATCCCTTTTTAATTTTCACAAGTTTCAAATTATGAGACGGCTCAAGTTCATATAAAATTTTATTGAAATCTTCAGGAGCTCTAAATCTCAGCTGATCTTTATCTTTTGCTTCTTCAAACAGCACAAGTGCTCTAGACGTATCTCCTTCTTGTAAAATCTCATTGGCATCTTCAAATAATTTTAAAGCTCCGTGATGTGTTCGACTCAGCGGTTTTTGTTTAAGATTTGAAACCAATTCACCGACAATAACCGGAATATTTTCATCATTGCATAGCGAAATAGTTTCACTAATATTTTCTCTGAACTGTATTAGCCCATCGTTATATAGCTCGGAATTTAGAAGTATTTCTTGGTCCTTTATCATTTGCTTCATTAATGTTCCGCGCGTAACGTCTTCCCCACCTGAAAATAAACCGCTTATAGATTTTACAAAATTGTAAACCAACTGGTAGGTTTTGAACTCTCTCAAGTAGAGTATCGTCTTCACTATCCCGGGACTTGCGGAGATATTTTCGGATGAAGCCGGTCCCAGAGCACCGTAAAATTCATTATGTCCCGCATACAAAATAATTAGATCTGGTTTTTGTTGAATCACATCAGGTAAAATATCATAGATGAAATATGAGTTGACTGCCGATACCCCGAGATTTACTACCTCAATTTTGTTCTTAGGATAAAACATCTCCAGTTTTCTTTTTATTTGTCTTGGGAATGAAGCGTTTGTCGGATAAGGATAACCGGCTGTTGTACTACCACCAAATACAAAAATTCTAATTGTATTCTCTGATTTTTCTTTTGTAAATGGATCAGGAATGACCGACGGTATTGCAGTTGTTCCGGAAAAATATTTTTTGGGAAGATCAGGATTTAAAAAGTAATCACCCGGTGAAATTTCTTCTATTTCAACAAATGTAGAATAATCATCTCCGTAATTGATTACTCTTAATGATAATTCCAGCAGAAGAATCATCAAAAACGGAATGACAACCAATACTACATAAAACCAAATTGAGTACTTTTTCTTTTCCAATGAAACGAGTTTTTTTATTCTCAAGTTACTTTAAATAAAGCATCTTTCGTGTTTCTGTATAATCACCGCTGCTGATCTTATAAAGATAAATACCTGTTGATAATTCGTCGGCATTAAATTTAACTTTATGTTTGCCGGGAAATTTTTCTTCATCAACTAAAGTAGTAATCTCATTGCCTAGTACGTCATAAACTTTCAACTTCACAAATGAATTTTGTGTGATGGAATATTCAATATTAGTTTCCGGATTAAAAGGATTCGGATAATTTTGATTCAGTTCATAATTAAGTGGTTTATCCTCCTCTTCATCAACGCCGACAACAGTTTGAACAAATTCAAAGTAATTTATATTGAATCCGCCGAAGAAAAATTGAACTAGTAACTCATGTGTTCCTTGAGTTAATTCAATATCCTCAATTACATGTGATTGCCAATTCTGCCAACCGCCGGTTGACTGCAAGGCTTCAAGCTTGAGTTAAAAATTGTCCGTCTAATGCAAATCTAATTTGACCATTTCCGTTATCGGCTGCATATCGCACGATCAAATCATACACACCATCACTTTCCACATCGATAGTGAATTTTAAAGATTCGCCGCTCTCGATCCATCCAACATTAAACCCGTTTGTTGTATCATCTGTACATTCTTCAATATCTACACCATCGTTGCGGTAAGCCCAACCGTTGTTCCATGTTTCACCGCCCTGTCCTTTAGTATTTTGATAAACTGCATCATTATATGCTGATCCTCGTTTTCCAAAATCATAATCTACAGCAAATAATTTTCCGGGTATTATGTTTCTTTAAATGGTAAAGTTGTATCATCTTCAGGCTGGCGCATAAGTGCATCAACTACGTCCGGTTGAAATCTGCAATTTTCAAAACGGAGTTTATCGGCTTGAATAAGCAAAGCCGCATAAGCAAAATCTGCCGACGGTTTTGTTCCGCCATTATTCCAATAATTTAATAATCTGTTGATATTGCGGAGTTAACACGGCGGATAATGGCCCCGCAATATTATCAATTTTTTTGTGAGGCCACCAAGCCCAGCCAATATTGTTGTCGTTCATAAGTTCAACACAATCGGCGAACCAGACATTTGAATTTTCTCCTGTCTCTCCTAGCCAGAGTGGCTTATCCGCTTTGTTCTCTAACGGCAAGATAATTTGAAATTGAGCTTTGAGTATTTTCGTTCCAATATTTGTGAAAACTGTAAACTAGATTTTCATCCCAAGCCGGGATTAGTCCGTTAAAATCTGTTGCAAACCAATTCCCTTCAATAAAAACAATATGATTTGTATCTACTTCACGAATGGCATTCGTAATATTTATATAAAGTTCTCTTAAAGGTGCATTGTTACTTCCGAGATTCCACTTTGGTTCATTAATCAAATCATAACCACCGATCCATTCTTTATCACGCATATCTTTCTGCAAGTTTTCTGCCAAAGCTTTACGGTAATTTCTTTATTTGTTTCAGATTCCCAGAGCGATGGATATTCCGGATTGTAATCGCTAATCGGTTCGTCACTTTGTCCGCCGGGAGCAGCATGTAAATCGAGTATTAAATAGAGCTCATATTTTTCACACCATGCAAGAAGTGAATCAATTTGTTGAAATCCTTTTTCGAAATATGTATCAGGTATCTTGTGAGATCGGTTAATTTATTGTAATGCATGGGGAATCGGACTGGAATTAAATCCCCATTCGGCAATGTTTTCTATATCTATTTCACTTACATAATTCTGCCCAAGTACCTTTCATAAAAACTCTTCGGTTCTTTCTTCTCCAATTAGGTCGACTATTCTTTCTCTTATTTGGTGTTCGGCATCTGCAAATCCGGAAGTCTTAATCATATAACCTTCTTGCAGCAGCCAACCACCTAAACCTATTCCTTTAAGTAGAACTTCGCCTTCATCATTAACAATTTTTTTGCCGTCAACTTTTAGAAATCCTTGTGCGGAAATTTCACAAAACAATAAAACAAAAATTAGCAGCAGTAATTTATAGCGCATTCCATCCTCGTTTTTTGAGAAGGATTAATCAAATATTAGACCAAAAGATTTACCGGTATTATTTAGAAAAAAAGAAGCTCGGCATATTCAATCGGCGGAATAATTATCAAATTGATAATGACTTATTTTAGACCAAGGTCTTTACAGAGACGGTGGAAGTTCGAAGGAGCTAGACCGAGTTTTCCAGCGGCTTCGGCATCGGATATCGAATTTTTTCTTACGAAGGCGACATAATCTTTTTTAAATTTTTGCTCAAGGTCTTTCAAACTCTCAATTTCTTTAAGTGCAGTAAAGTTAAATATGTTGTTTGAAGATTTTTTTTCGCTCGAAACATTAATCAATGTTTTGTCGTGATCCTTCATTGTAATTCGGTCTTCGGCATTTATGATCAGGCGTTGAAGAACATTCTTTAACTCTCTAACATTTCCGGGCCAATGGTATTCTTTTAGTTTTTCAACAACGTCATCATCAATTTGGATGACCGGTTTTCCTAAATCCAAGCTGTAAAGTTGCAAATAATGTTTTATCAAAATCGGGATGTCGTCAATTCTTTCTTTCAACGGTGGGATTATAAGCGGAACAACATTTAAACGATAGTAGAGATCTTCTCTAAACTTACCTTCTTCAACTGCCTTCTCAAGATTCTTATTTGTTGCTGCAATAATTCTGACGTCCACTTGTATTCTTTTAGTGCGCCCGATTTTTTCCAACTCACCTTCTTGAATAACTCTGAGAAGTTTAACTTGCGCCTCAAGCGGGAGTTCGGCTACTTCATCCAAAAAGATTGTTCCGTTATTTGCCACTTCAAACAAACCGGCTTTCTCAACCGCAGCGCCGGTGAAAGCACCTTTTTCATATCCAAATAATTCACTTTCAATCAGATCGCGGGGAATACTTCCGCAGTTTATCGGGACAAAGTTTTCTAATTTTCTTTTACTTCTAAAGTGAATATTATTTGCAACTAATTCTTTTCCCGTACCGGAAGGGCCGCTTACCAAAATGTTGAGATCAATTTCCGCCAGTTTGCTAATCTGTTCCCTTAATTTATTTGTCGTTTCCGATACTCCGATAATTTTTTTACGCTCTAATATGTCCTCTATATTTTTCGTTAGCTTTTTCTTTGAGGAATAAGTCTGCATCTCTAGGCGCTTTTTTTCATAAGCATTAAAGATGCTCATTAAGAAATCCGTTGGTTGGTAAATATACTCTTCAATATCCCCCGGATATTTTGTACAGTACCATACTGCACCGGCGTCCATTAATTTTTTCGCAAAGTCAAAATCCGTAATGTTTATTGTAAGTTTTGTAATTACAATTATTTGCAGAGTATGATTGATCTGTTTGATTTTTTTGATCAGTTCTTCACCGCGTATAGCGCCGGCAATTTGATAATCCATTATAATTACGTCATATATCTCAGAATTATCCCGAAGCAGTTTTAACGCATCCGCACCGTTGCTTACAACTTCCCCGATCTGCAAACTTTTGTTGAAAATTGAGATTGTATTCTTTACCCTGTTTACATCAAAATCTTCGTCTTCTATTAACAATAAATTTATTTTATTCTCTGATGTCATTATTAAACCTAATTACGAATTCTTATTATGAACATTGCTCCGTTATCTTTTTTGTTTACCGCATCGAGTTCCCACCCGCATCTTTTAACTGCAATTTGATGTGCAATATAGCAGCCGTATCCACTGTTTTGATTTTCATAATTCTTTGTTGAGACGTTTTCTGAAAATACTTCTTTTTTACCTTCGTTATTTTTTTTCAGCAATTTAGGATCAAATCCTTTTCCGTTATCTGAAATTTCTACTGTTATTATTTCAGCGCTTGCATCGTACTTCGTCTCTATTGTTATAAGTATTTTCTCTACGTTTGCGTGGTCAATACAATTTTGAATTAAGGGTTCGAAAATTTCCCACACAACAAATTGGTTAATGTTTATCTTCGGTAAATTAGGATCTAATTTTAGATCGAAATCGAAAGTCTCGGTTTTTGAAGAAATTCTTAAAAATAAATGATCAATCAAAAATTTGATTAAATCATTCAAATCGGTTTGAAACATTTGTCCGCGCACAGTATGCAGCGGCGGATCATACCACTTCATATCATAAATGACACGTGAAATAAAATTTGAATATTTTGTAACCCTATCAATTATTTCTTTTGAATTAGTTTGAGATAGTTTTTTAACATCCTCTTTAATAAAGCCCATCACCTTTTCGGCTTTATGATGCGTGTGATAAATACGTTTAGTAAAAAGCGATTCTTTCTCATGTATGATCTGCTCTTTTAGATGTTTTTCATTTTCTGCATAAAGCATTCTTTGTGCTTCGTTTCTTTCTTTTAAGGTATACGACGATATATAATACATCGCAAGTAAACCGAATAAAATTAAAGATGAGTAAATAATTGCGGTTTCTTCATAGCTCGAGATTATCTCACCGGTTATGTTTTCAAAATCCGGGTTCTGCCTGATATAAAGCACTCCATGATATTCACCGTTAGGTACAAAAGGGACAAAAACATGAAAGGTTTCGCGTCCCTCTATTTTACTATAAATCCGTTCGTTATTTTTCAAAGAATCGCTAAACAAGCTATATTGTTCCATCGCCGCTAAACGCCTTTTACTTTCTTCTTCAAGTTGATTGATTTGAATATTTCCACGGAGATAATTATAGAGCGTTGTACCATCATCAATTGCATAATGTTGATTTTGTCGCGTTACAAACAGACAAACATCTTCGATATTTTTTACAAGTAATTGCTGGCTAAAAATTATGTTGAAGGACTGTATAATTTTTCTTTCGTCATAATCAGATTCAATATTCCTTATGTCAACATTTTCCAACAATAGTTCTAAAGAAGTCGTGGCAAGATGACCAATTTTTTCGGCAGAGTCTTGTTGATACCACTTCTGAGTATTCTCCAGAAAATTTTGTAAAGATTGCTTTTGAATTATAGAGAGAATTATTTGGAAAAAGATAAGCACAATGAAAAGTACCGTTATATGCCTAAGTTCAAATCGATACCTTTTTAGATTCTGTATAAACTTTTGTCTTGTCATCGGCTTACTTAAATATAACTTCTTTTGAATTGACCATTTTGGTTGCTTCGGATAAAGCAGCTTCTATTTCAAGTTCGTTGTTTAGAACCTTGTGAATAAAATAAGAAATAATATCGCTAATGCGTGAGTAATCTACCAGCAAAGGTCGATGCACACCGTATTCAAATTGCTGCTCATAAAAATCAAGCACTTCATAATTAGCAACTGTTGAATCTTCATAAACAGATCTTATTACTGGTAATGAACCATTCTCCTCGAAGAACAATTTTTGAGAATCATGTTGGAGCACAAATTTAATAAACTCAATCACCTCGGGTTTATTCTCTGAAAATTTAGATACAATCAAATTCCAACCGCCAAAAACTGCCGCGGGTTTAGTTCCTTTAAAGTGAGGAAGAGGCGCTCTCTTAATTTTGCTTTTAGCCTCTTCGTTTAGATTAACAATATTTTCCGAAAAAAACGTCGGCCATGATCTTATAAAATAACCACCACTTTCAACATAATATTGATAAGCAGGATGTTCGGTAAACGCTGTAACGACTTTAGGTGTAAATTTGTATTTATGAATTAAATCATACAATGTCTGTAATGCCTTTCTTGATTCAGGCTGAAGTAAATCAATCCTATCCCCAGAAAAAAAATCTCTATTCTGATTTAAGACTAATTCCATAAAACTACAAATTAAGCCTTCGTAATCGGAAGCCGGGTAAATATAGAAGGGAACATTGTTATGCTTAAGTTTAGTTCCTAGATCAATGAACTCATTCCAAGTTATTGAGTTTTCAATACGTGTCTTTAATTTTTTATAATTCGTAAGTTGTGATAACTTATCTTCCCTATAATATAAAGTACCAAGATCGAGTGAGAGTGGGACCGAGATTAATCTCTCATCGTAATAACAAGTAGGAAATACCGGATCAATAATTTTAGATAAGAATGATTCATCAAAATAATCTGTTAAATCTTCGGCATATTTTTCAAATCGATAACCCCAGACTATATCAACAGAGAATAGATCAATCTTTTCACTCTTGCTTCTCAAAGCTCTCGCCAAAAGTTCTTTTCTTTCGTTTGTACTGAATTTTCTAAAAGGAAGATTTATCGGGATTACTTTTATCCTTCCATAGTATTTCTCATTAAATTTATCAATTATCTTTTGGTGAGTTTCGGTTATAGCATCCGCATAATGGATTTCAGTTATATTTGGAGCATTATTAATTGTTTCATAATTATTGTTGCTGTAGATATAGACAAATATTAAAACAACAACACTGACGATCCAGAAAAAATAAGATGGCTTAAAGAAGGTTTTCTTTTTATTTTCTTCACTCATTTAACAGAGCCATTAATTTTTTTATAAATTTATATACAATAAATTACATCTAACAAATTAATAATGCTAATTTCTTATTTTTTCATTTCGAAAAAAGACATTTAATAAGGCAAAATTATGAAATATTTACCTTTTCTTTTTCTAATAGCATTTTTATTTATTAATGATTTGATAGCGCAGAGTAACATTTTAGCAAAGCTGGATAACTCCGAAATTACGAGTGAAGAATTTTTAAAAAGATTTGAACTAACACCACGCATCCGTTCTTCTACGAATATTGATTCTCAGAAAGTGCATTTTCTATATACTTTGACCGCCGAGAAACTTTGGGCGGAAGATGCCAGAAGACAAAACCTCGACACACTTGAGTTATTTGAACAGTACATTATGAATCTTGAAAAAATGTTTGTCCGGGATGCATTGTTTAAAAAAGAAGTTGATAGTAAAATCAACATAACTTCCGAAGAGTTAAGTGAAGCAATGAATAGAAAAAGGAGTGAACTCCATCTCAAGTTTTTATTCAGTCAATCTAAAGGTGATATTGATTCGCTCTACCAACTGCTATCAGAAGTACCTGTTGATTCAATATTGCAAGATCGCCCTGAAAGAAAGGAACAAATAGCACCGGTCAAAGTGGTCTTTGGACAAATGAAAGAAGGTTTGGAAGATTCGTTATATAATCTCGATGTTAATGAATATACTAAACCTATATTCAATGATATCGGTTGGGTGATTTATTACTTGCAAAATAAAGTTGAGTTAAGTGGTCCTACGCTCGGCGATCAAGAAACCTTCTATTCAGAGTTGAACGAAGTGCTAACTACACGTAAAAAACAGAAATTAATGAATGATTATTTGAGAAATCTATTGAAAGACGTAAACATTCGTGCCGACGGTGAAATGTTTCAAAGACTTGTTGATTTGCTTTTCTCGGCTTTATCCAAAAAAGACTTTAACACTGAGACTTCCATTTTCTATTTATACGAAGATGATATTTTGAAAATCATAAATTCCGTTGAATCGAACTTATTAGCAGAAGATTTTATAAAATTTCGAGAAAATCCTATTTCATTTAAGAACTTTTTATATTACCTCTATACCAACAATTTTAAATCAAACGGTTTAGATAAAGCTTCTATCCGAAACTCACTTAATGGCGTCGTCAGAGAATTTATCCAATTCGAAATAATTGCAAGAAAAGGATATAAAGAAAATCTGCACTTACTTCCTGAAATTCAGAACGAGCTTGATATGTGGGAGAATAATTTTTTATCTCAATATCTTCGCAATACATATACTTCCAAAGCAAGAGTTACTGATTCAGAACTAGAGAAACACATTTCCGCTATCAGTGATTCACTAATTTCAACAACGTTTGTTTCGATTACAGAAGCAAAATTCAATAACCTAGATGAAGTACACTATCTGTTTTCCAGGATGCAGTCGGGTGAAAGCTTTGAGGAGGTCGTGCAATCATTGAATCTATCTTCAAATCGATTGCATCACAGCGACTCTTTAAAACCTATTTCTGAGTATATCGAATTAACAAATATTATAGAAGATATGGAACCCGGCAGTATCTATGGACCCGTCGTGAGAGCAGACGGTTATTCGGTGATTAAATTACATCAAAGAGAGAAACGTGAATTATCATTCATAGAAAAAAATAAATTGCAGATTGATAATGAACGAGAGATTTTATTTTACGAAAAATTAAAAGACCTAGTTGAGAATAGAACTATTGAATTAGCCGAAGAACAAGATTTACAGATAAATGAAAACAGATTAAAAGATATCCAAGTAACTGAAGTTCCGGCACTGATTTTTAGATATTATGGATTCGGTGGACAGACTGTAGCAGCACCATTTTCAGATCTTTTTTATGATTGGTTCTATAAATACCAAAGCAAAGAAAAAGAAGCTTTATAGTTTACACGAATCTAATATCGCGGTATAAATTTTATTTTGATTATAAAATCATTACTGCATAAATAAATTCTATATCGGCGAACCAAAACCATAATGTTTATCTGACGATAATTTCTTTACCGCCATTGTATGATCGATACTCTTTATCATACATTGCTTCTGCTCCAATTGCCGGAAGCACGAATTTTCCTTTATTAACCACACGAAGCAGGTAATAAAACTCATTCGATTTATTTCGCTGTAAATCAGTGAATAGTATTATTCTATCATCGCGGATATCTGAATATTGAATGTTCATTAGGTAATTTGAATTTACGTTTAGTCTATTAACTTCAGTCAATCTCGGATTTTCAATTTCGAATCCGGCTGGAATCATATCCGTAATAACAATGTTTTCAGCCGAGCGATCGTATCCGGTTAAAGTAATTTTAGCAAGTATCATCTGCCCCTGCTCAAAATTATTAATTGAACTCCCTGTTCGATAATCATAATAATTTCTACGAACACTCATAAACGAATCTTCTTCCTTGACCGGTTCGTTTACTTTTACTCCTTCGGTACTCCAGAAATAATAAACTTCGCCCTCACCACTTGCGTTAAGTATGATCTCCGCCCCGTTTAATATTGAATCGGATAGCGATAAATCAACTCCGTCAAAAGAAGTGAGTTTAGCTTCGTCAACAGAAACATCCACTTTCACATCAGCATCGGCATTTAAACTAGCGGCTTTACCGAGAGTTAAAAATACCCACGCACGTTCCTGTGTTGAATAAAGCTGCTCCGTCAAACTCGATAAATGTTTTACCATCGACTGCACCCGCTCATTGTTCGGATCAACTTCCAACATGACATTTAACATGATTGCATTTGAACGCGCTTCCGAATCAAAAGTATCTCCGGTTTGTCTTTCGGTTTTTTCAGGAGTGAATATTTCGGGAAGCATATCTTTGTACGATGTCCATTTACCGTTTAATGCATATGCCCCGGCTAAAAGATATTTTGAATCCCGTGACAGCAAATGCGGGCGAGCTTTGTAGTAATTCATTGTTGATAAATCAGCTTTACCCGCAAGAGCTAAAACATAAAGTGAATAAATCGATTCTTTCGGAGCTATCTTAGAAACTGTTCGCCGTGAACCTTCGTAAGTAACATAATCCGTTGTGCTTTTTTCTTTCACTTTGTTTTGCAAATAGTTTACAGCATTTTTCAGAACAGTTTCATTTACTTGATAACCGGCGTTCTTTGCTTCGAGCAAGAAGTGAACTGCATAGACAGTACTCCACCAATTCGAGTTAGCTGCACCCTGCCAATAAGCAAAAGCGCCGTCGAAGAGTTGCATCGATTCAATTTTCCGGATTCCTTCTTTAACAAAATAAACCGGGTTATTTGATCTATAAATTTCCGGTGCAACAATTTTTGCAAGTTCGTCAAAATAAATTTGAGGAAAGAGCTTCGAGACTGTCTGTTCCAAACACCCGTGCGGATAACCGACTAGATATTTCAATTGTTTTGCAAATTTAACAGCCGGAAATTTACTTATCGTTAATACTGTTGATTGAGTTCCAGCAAAATAGTTAGAAGGAATTTGAATCAACTTTTCTTCACCCGCTTTAATTAAACCCGATCCGGATTCAACAACAAACGGAGATATTGGTCTAACTCCGATTTCAATTTCGTTTGTAACTTGTGCCATTCCACTTGTAGAAATTTTTATCTTAGCATTACCGACACGATCTTCGGCTATGATCACAAACTGAGCTTTTGCGGTTGAGTTGCCTTCTACTTCCACTTTTTGAGATGATTCTGAAATTAGATTAATCGGTCCTTCTGCAGAAACATTTACGTTAACATCTCCCCTCTCACTTGTTGTATTAATGATGGTTACCGGCATTACAAGCGAATCACCGACAGATAAAAATCTTGGTATTTCCGGTTCAATGATTAGATCGTCCGCAACTTTCATTGCTTTATCACTACTGCCGAATTTTTGTCCGTCATAAGCCAACGCCATTAGTCTTACTTCACCGTTGAACTGCGGAATATCTAATTCAATTTCAACCTCACCGTTTGAATTGGTTTTTCTAATTCCGCTCCAATACGAAAACAGTTTGAATCTTTTAGTTGTAATCGGATTCGCCCGTTTCTGTAACTCCGCTGCTAATTTATCACCACCCGTTGAGGATGAAATAGAGACTATTTCCGGCAGCAAAAGTTTATATAAATCATAACTGCTTACTCTCAACGGACGTTTTGCATTAAAGTGATTATATGGATCGGGTGTTTGATAATTTTTTATCTGAAGTATTCCCTCATCCACAGCCGCAAGTGTTATGTAAATATTTTTATTGGAACTCGTTTTTATTTTTACTTTTTGTTTAGTACTTGGTTTTACTTTTTCGTTTGATGTTATTGTAAGCGGAAGATTGTTTGCACTCTTTTCAACTTTCATTGAAGCAAATCCGTGAGCAACTAGAAATGGTGCCTGATTATCAGCTTCGTGTGGTCTAAATAGAGTTGCCGTTACATAAGCATTCGGCATAAACAATTCTTTTGTTTCAATATTTAATTCATAAGAACGATCTGTTACATCAACATAGCGATGATCATACACACCGTTTCGTTCAAATGTAATTAACATCCTTCCGGCAAAAGGAGTCATAAATAATATTTTTGCATTTTCGTTCGGCTCATATTTTTCTTTATCGAATACTATTTCGATTCTGCCTTCTTTATCAACTTCAAAAGATGATGCGGTTGAACTTCCCCAACCGTATGCATAAAAATCTTTGTAAACATAACCTTCGTTTTCATTTCCCTTCTTCGCAATTCTTAATTGATACTTACCAGACTTATCCAACACAACCGGTATATCGGTTAAACCGTTGTTAAATTTTATATCTTTTTCCCACTCAACAATTTCCTTTTCTTCCGACGTGTAATAATATCTGTCACCGTAATCTTTTTTAAGAACAGTCTGCCACTCGTAACGGACAAGCTGTGCGGTTCCGGTGAATGAATTTATTGCTGCATCGTTTTCATTTACAACCGCGGCTTTGAAATTGAGTCTTTCATTTGTTCCGAAATAATAACCCGGCGCTTTTACTCCGATAAAATAATCTTTCGGGTAAACAGTAAAATCTGCTACACGGTTTACCGGTCTGCCTGTTAAATCGAATACGCTTACGAAAGCATATCCCTTTACGATTCCACCAGCAGCAATGTCACCCGGAAGAATGTAACTTAACTCAGCTTCACCATATTCGTCCAACATGCCTTCAAGAAAAGTGTTTTCTATTGCAGTATTTTGTGCTGTTGATCTTGAAAAATCATAATCTTTAAAAGTGTTACTGGAGAACGGTTGATGCCGAAGTTGAATATCGGCTTCGTACCTTAAGCCCGCTGCATCAGCCCCGAAGAGAAACTCTGCATCTGCTTTAATGTTGACTCTATTCCCGGGTAATATTTCTCCTTTTCGTTTGTTAATGCCACACGAATTTTATCCGGTACAAAATCTTCAACATTAAAAGTATATACGCCGATCAGTTGGCTGCCGCCAATATATACTTCGGTTTTATATTCACCTGTTAAAGCATAATCCGGCATATTAAAAGATAGTTCAAACGAACCTTGTTCATTCAATGATTTCTTAAACTCGTCAAAGGTTTTTCCTGTTGGTGAAATTACTTTAATTATAACAGGCAAATCTTGCACAACCTTAGTTTGATTGTCACGTATGATTGCCGAAAGATTTACTTTATCTCCCGGTCGATATAAATTTCTATCTCCGTAAATAAATGCTTGGTAACTGTTGGAATATTCAGTTCTTCCGCCGACATCAAACCGGGATGTTTCAACGTATGTTTCCCGCAGATCGATATAATTAAAATCTTCTTCAAGTTCTGCGGTAATTAACTGTGGCGGAAAGTCTTTTAATTTATCTTTTGTTTTTTCAAAAACAACAAACCCTTGTTCGTTTGTTTTTCCTTCAAGCATTATTTGATTGTTAAAAGAAATAACAGATACGTGAACATTCTCAACCGGTTGCGCGGTTTTAATGGAATTAACAAAAACATTAATTTGATCAGTTGATTGTTTTGTAATTATCGCTAAATCAGAAATTGCAACCATCTTTGAATCTTGTATCCATCGATCTTCCGAGGATCTGACGGTTACCGTGTAAATACCTTTGTAATTATTCTTGATTGCTTCATCCAAATTAACATTGACTTTTTGCAGCCAGTTCCGGCTTCCACGAAGTTCTCGTTTATCTGTGTAAAGTTCTCTTCCAAAACTTTCAGTGTAAAACTGTGGATTATAATAACCGGAGTAATTATTATATGTATATGAATAACGGTTAAGAAAATGAAGCAAGTTATTTTTAAATATCTGCGAAACTTCAATTTCTACTTCATTAACATTAACAACATTTGCTTCAATGTTTTTCTCACCGCTGAGCATTAAGTACTTGCCACTTTTATCGCCAAAGTTTATCGATGGATTTAGCGAGACTAAAGAAACTACTTGCTCATATTCGTACTCAAGTTCGCCACCGTAAAGTCCCGGCATACCTTTTTCAATTTTTAAAGTAACCGTCTGTAGATTTTCAAAATTTGCTTCTATACGAAAAGAGTTTTCGGTTACAAAATATTTTGTTTCTCTTTGCGGATCGAGGGAAACATAATTTTTAAGCTGTTCTTCATCAACCATTTGTGTAGTACCGACAATTATTGCTCCTGTTTGACCATCAAACTCAGACGCAACTCCTGTTATTGCCAGCTCAGTAATCGGAGGAAGGTCTTGGGCAAACTCACGAGTTTCTTGAAGCGGTTTTTTTCCGATTATTGACTCCAATCCTTTCTTAACAACTACTTCGAATTCCTGTTCTTCATCGGTCTGTTGAATCTCACCAAAATTGACTGCTATCGTTTTTGCTGAATTCTGAGAAACAATTTCAATGTTTGTTATTTCTTTTCCTTCCTTGAACACACTTAAATATTCTTTTAGTCTGCTAGGATTGACTGCATAATTGAAATGTATATTTGTTTGAACAGAAAGCGTGTATGCCGCATTTGGTATTTTTGTCCAGAAAAAATCGACAGCCGTAACATCAAAATCGGGTGTATGAAATTCATACTCATCGAAATCGGGAGTAAATGTTGTGTTGAACAGAACTTCTTTAGTTACCTGCGCTTTATAATTTTGAATTGGTTCAAGCGGAACATCGGGAGAAAAAATTAAGGTTCGAGAATCAATCCACTTAAATTTACCGGCAATGGCGGGTTCAAATTCCACAAATTGTTGATCCGTCCATTTATCAATTTGATCAGCCGGAGCTAAGTTTTCGGAAAACTCGATTGTGAACGTTGTTAAATTATTTACTTCGCCGGCAGGTTCAAAATTTGTTATCGATACGGAGTTACTCGGTCCGCATGAAATTAATATGGTAAACAATAAAATTATAAACGGAATAGCTCGTCTCATTTATTCCTCGATTTTTTTCAATTATTAAGTTTACTTAAAATTATTTGCCAGACTGCTTGATTTTTTATCATCAAAAATAAAAGTAATGATTTGCTATTAAATATGTCACAATTTGTTTTCACAAAACAACTTTTTCTTAATTTAAAAAATTTTTCAATTTTCATAACATATTTTGTTATATTAAAAGCAATCTCTTTGGATAAACAAAACGACTTACGTAATTTTTCACTCAATTGTTTTATTCACAGTTTACTAAAGAGTTTAAGGTTATTGAAATGATTGATAAAAACACGATGAGAAGGTCAAAGCGAAGAATTATTTATCAAGTTTCGTTAACTTTTATTCTTACCGCTGTCTTCATGTCAATTTATCAAATAGTAAAGTTCAACTTTTTTCCCGATATAACTTTACTTTATTCAAACATTGTAACCGTAGTTTTTAGTGCACTACTAGCTTCAATCGCCGCTTATTTTATAGTAAGTCATCATAATGAATTAATTAAGCGAAGAAATGATGACATAGCTGAAAGGAAGCAAATACACCAAGAAAATGTTTTTTACAACTCGTTACTTGAAACTACAATCGAAGCAACACGAGATGGAATTTTAGTCGTCGATAATAATCGAAAAGTTTCTATAACAAATAAAAAATTCGAAGAACTTTGGAAAATTCCGCCGTCGATAATTAAATCTAAAGATGATCAAAAACTTCTTGATTTTATACTGCAGCAACTTAAAGAACCAAACAAATTTTTAGAAAAAGTTAGCGAGTTATACCAAGCTTCCGAAAAAGAAAGTTACGATATAATAGAGTTCAAAGATGGTCGCGTATTTGAACGCGTCTCCATCCCGCAAAAACTGGATGACAATATAATCGGAAGAGTCTGGAGTTTTCGAGATATAACAGACAGCAAGCGTGCGGAACAAATTTTAGAGGAGAGTGAGGAAACTTATAAAGCAATTTTTGATAACTCCTCCGACGGAATGTTTCTTCTCGATAATGTATTTGTTGATTGCAATGAAGCGGTCTGCAGCTTATTTAACTGCGAAAAATCTGATATAGTCGGAAAAACTCCATCCGTGTTTTCTCCTGAATTCCAACCGGACGGTCAAAGTTCGTTAACTGCCTCCCGCGAAAAAATAGAAAAAGCTAAAAACGGAGAAGCTCAAAGATTTTACTGGCAGCATAAACGTAAAGACGGTTCTTTGTTTGACGCCGAAGTTTCACTCTCTTTAGTTACAATAAGAGGTAATGAAGTTGTTTTTGCTATTGTAAGAGACATTACAAAACGTAAACAAGATGAAAATATTAGAGAAGCGTTGTACCAAATTTCCGAAGCTGCTTTCACTGCCTCTGATATGAAGTCATTATATAATAAGATTCATGATGCGGTCTCCACATTAATGCCGGCAATTAATTTCTATATCGCTATTCATGATGATAAAACCGACATGCTTTCATTTCCTTATATGGTTGATGAATTTGATCCGCCTTATGAACCGCACAAATTAGGACGCGGTTTAACTGAGTATGTACTGAGAACCGGCGAAGCGATTCTTGTTGATGAAGAGTTGGATTTGAAATTACGAGATTCCGGCGAAGTAGATATGGTTGGCACTCCAACTTTAATCTGGCTCGGCGTACCTCTTAAAGTTGAAGGGAAAACTATAGGTGTGATCGTAGTTCAAGATTATCACAATGCAGATACTTACGGTGAAACAGAAAAACAAATTTTAGTGTTTGTTGCTGAGCAGATTGCTCAAGTGGTTGAAAGAAAAAGAAATGCCGAAGCCATTAAAAAGTTTTCTGAAGAACTTAAAGAACTGAATACAACCAAAGATAAATTCTTTTCAATTATTGCCCACGATCTTAAAAATCCTTTTATAACGATTCTTGGATTTTCCGATATCCTTCTTTCAGATTACAATGAATTACAAGATGAAGAACGAAAATATTACATAACCGAAATGGATAAATCTGCTAAGCTGTCACATAACCTTTTGCAAAATTTATTGCAATGGTCAAGAGCTCAAACCGGACGCATAGATTATAACCCGAAAAAAATTGACCTCGCCGAAATTATTAATGAAAACTTTCAACTTGTTAATAATACCGCCGGTGAAAAAGGTATTCGGCTCAAACACCATCTTGATAAAAGCTTATTTGTATTTGCGGACGAAGATATGTTGAATACCGTTCTAAGAAACCTGTTAACCAACGCAATTAAGTTCAGCAATCAAAAGAGTGAAATTGAAGTAAAAGCCGAGGCCTTTGATGAGGATTATATTGAAGTATCGGTTGCCGATTCCGGCGTTGGTATGAATAATGAAATACTCAAAAATTTATTTACGCTAGACACAACAAACTCTAAGCCTGGCACGAGCGGTGAAACAGGAACCGGGCTTGGTTTAATCCTCTGTAAAGAATTTGTCGAAAAACATGGCGGAAAAATCCGGGTAGATAGTAAACCCGAAGAAGGTTCCACTTTCTCATTTACTTTGCCAAAAGGAAAGAGAGAGTTGTAATTTCGCTTTATCATTTTCCCGGGTTCATCAACTAATTTCCAATCGCATTACCATTACAAATTTTGATTGCCCGTTTTTAGTTTATTAAATTTCATTTGAACTTTTGGATAGACCTCTTCGTTATGTTGAATAAAAAGTGAGGAATTGATGAATAACAGATTGAATGACATTGGATTGTTGATTTTCCGTATCTCCATCAGTGCTTTTATGATGTTCGGTCACGGGCTCGGGAAGTTAAATAGATTATTCGGCGGTGAAGAAATTAAATTTTTCGATCCATTGGGATTTGGAGCATCTTTTAGTTTGGGGTTTGCGGTACTTGCCGAATTTTTTGCCGCCGGATTAATTATCCTTGGCATCTTTACAAGATTAAGTTCGGTAACACTTATTATAACAATGGCGGTCGCGGCTTTTCTTTATCATGCAGATGATCCTTTTGGAACTCAGGAAAAAGCATTAATGTATCTCTTCAGTTTTATTCTTCTTTTCTTAACCGGTCCGGGAAAATATAGTTTGCAAACTTTAATCAGCCCAAAACTGGAAAATTTGAATAATAAGTTGAAGTTTTTCCTACACTGATTTATTAATAGAACTATATATGAGAAAACCGCAGAAATAAATTAAATTTACTACTGCGGCATTAATAATTTATGGAAGGCGTATCGGTTAAATTTCTAAATCCAATCCCATAGTTATAAAGCGTGGTAAACCTACACGGATACCCTGCGGTCTGCGTGACACAATATATCTTTCATCAAATAAGTTCTTTACGGATAATGACAATACTAAATTTTGAAGTTGGGGTATTTTGTAGCTTATCCTGGCATCAACAACAAAATGAGCCCCGACCGGACCTTCACGCCCGTTAAGCGTTCCGGTTTCCCGGTTTAACGGATCACCGTATTGTTTACCGATGTAAGTTCCGGTTAGTGATAACCCGATGTTAATAGGTGTTGCAATCGAAACACCTGATGAAATAAGAATTTCAGGCGAGTAGGGTACTTTGTTCCCGTTAATGTTTACTGTTTTGTCTCCGTCTTTTACAAAACGATCTTCACTAAATTCTGCATTGATAAACGTTGCATTTGTATTAAAGATAATCCCGTAATCCGTCTTTATCATTTTTCTTAAGTCAAGTGAAATACCTGCTTCAACACCGAGATGTTTTGTAGCGCCTCCGTTGGTTAAACTTGCACCCGGTCTACCGGTTCCGCCCGCCGATTCGGAAACAGGAATAATTTGGTTTGAAAAATCCATATAAAAACCGGTCAATTCAAAATCTAAACCGCTTAGCAGATTTGCTCTCGTTCCCAATTCATAGTTCCAACTTTTTTCGGCATCAAGTTCTTCGCTTACACCTTCTGCGCTGATAGCATCTTTAATTCTGGGAGGACCGTAACCGCGGTGAACTCCGCCAAAAAAGACTATGCCCGGTTGAATCCTGTAGTTTAATCCGATTCCCGGTATTACTTCGGTAACTTCATCGGTGTTTTTAATCTCTACATTCTCATTGTTCAAACGTTTGATGTCGCGTGTGTATTCAAAATATTCAAAACGAACACCCGGTGTTACTGAAAAACTTTCTGTTAAGTTAAATGCATTTTGTATATATGAGCTGAATGCTCGTCCTGTTCTAATTTCGTCGTTTCGAAGTTCGCCTGATGCCGGACTTAATACATTCCCATTTACTCTCTGTTCAAATGCTCTTTCATAAAGATACCGTACACCGAGATCGAGTTCATTTGAAATATTTCCGATATTATAATTGAGTGATAATCTTGGTTCAATACCGAGTACTTCAAAAGATCTGTCACGATTTCCGGTTCCGTCTCGGAAATAAATTGCTCCACCTTCAACATCCGGATTTCCGACAATTCGTACATAGTCTCTTTCGGGATTAGAAGAATTATCAAAATCTTGGCGAGACCAGTTCCGCGTTGTTGTATATCCAAATGCAGTGGTACGCAAAGTGACATTATCGTTGATAAAAAGATTATGAGTTATGCTGGCGGAATAACGCCTGATATCCAGTTTGTCGTTAGGTGAAAGATGTGTAAAATCATAACTACCGCTTTCGTACATAGGTTGGGAGAGCCCGACATATGTTGAATTTGAAGTCTCGTCATAGACACCAAACTTTAAACCGAGCGATGAATTTTCGGAAAGCATCAATTTGATTTTACTTGTCAGGTCGTTAATGCGGTAGTTCAACAGCCCGACTTGGTTGCCTTGTTTCCTAAGATAGGTTACGTTAAAACCTGTATTGCCGAGTGTTGTTCCGTAACCGAGTTGCCCGGTAAAAAATCCGCCTTCACCGCCTCTCAGCTGTAATGATGTTGTTGGTAGTGCAGGAGGGTCAGGGGTTAAATAATTCAGAACTCCGCCGAAAGTTTGCGGACCAAATAGGATTGAACCGCTTCCTTTAACTAATTCAACACCGGCCATTCTATCCATTGCAGGCGTGTAATACATTTCCGGTTCACCGTAAGGTGCGAGCGCCACAGGTACTCCATCTTCAAGCATCAAGACCGATCGGCTTCTGCTTGGATCCAAACCTCGAATACCGATATTAGCACGAAGTCCTACATTATCTTCTTCGAGTGCATGGACACCGGTTATTTTACGGAAAACTTCGTTCCCGCTTATTGGTGCAATATCTATGATTTGTTGCTGTTTTATAACGGTTGCCGAACCGGGAACTCTATCGAGGCGTTGCGGGCGTTTTCCGATTAGCTCAATCTGCGGCATTTCAAAAGATTTTTCTTCTAAGGTAATATTAAAAGATAATTGTTCGTCCTTTTTTATTGAAACAACTTGTGAGTAGGATTTATATCCAACCATTGTTACTCGCAATGTGTAACTGCCCGGTTGAATATTTTCGATGATGAAAGTGCCGTCTTCCTTAACACTCGTACCTAAACCGGCTTCTTCGAGATAAACATTTGCGTATTGAAGCGGTGATCCTTTCTCGTCTTGCACCGTTCCTTTAATTAAGGCGCTCTGTGCGTAACTGCAAAGCGAAAAGATGATTAATATAAAAAATGCGTATAAAATACTTCTCATAAATTCCTCAAATGATTAATTAATTATTGTAAAATCCACAACTTATGTAGTAATATTTTCATAATAAAAATTAGCGGACGACGCTTCCCTTATCAATAGCAAGCATTATGATTTTAGATCACAAAATTTGTTAGCCGGATATACCTAAACTTAGGTAGATACTACTCCCGTATCGTAGGCGTATTTTATGAATTCGGAATTTGATTTGATGTCGAGCTTTTTCATTATATTTTTTCGGTGAGTATAAACTGTATGAAGACTGAGGAAAAGTTTATCGGCAATTTCTTTGTTGGATAAACCTTGTGCGGTAATTTTCAGAATTTCAAGTTCACGTTTAGTTAAAGTAGTTGAATCACAATTGTCTTTCGGAGCAAATGATTTTTCAATTATATAATCGAGAACTTTGTTGCAGAAAAATTTTTCACCTTTAGCCGCGGCTTGAATTGCCAGTAAAATTTCATCTTTGCTGCATGCTTTCGTAACAAAACATTCTACTCCGCAATCCATGTACTCACAAATTGTCTCTTTTTTAAAATCATTTGAGATTACTAAGAAGCCCGGTTTTTTTGAGACTTTTCTAAGTTTGTCCAGATCTTCTATGGTTAGCGAATCTTTCGATGTAAAATCGAAAACGACAACATTAGGTAGTTGTTTTTCAACTGCGTTAAGAAATTCATCTTTACTTTCGAAACTTCCGAGCAATCTGAAATTTCCGGATTCTGTAACAAGATACTTAAACCCGGCTCTCGCTAAAAATTGGTTGTCGTAATGTATGATTTTTAATTTGCTCATTAATAACTATCTTTATTTGGATTAAATATAAATAAGTCGAAGCAAAGAAACAAGAAATTGTTGTCTGTTTATCTGCAATATGCCTATGTTTTCATTATTTGTTTGAATAGAATGCTCGATAATATTAAGTAAAACAGTCATTGCTTTTTGAGAGTGTGTTACAGAACTTGATTACATTCATACAAACTCACCCTGCTGAACTGAAGAAGACTGTCTTGCTTGAGACTGACAGTTTTACTTAAAGAAACTTGAGAATTAATTTGCCTCTTAAATGCGATATAATTATCTTTATTTTATTCTCTAAACTGGATATGACCATTGATAATAATTGAACTAATTTATAATCTTTCGTTACTTGTTGCATTCAGCGTACTTTCCGGTTTTATTGATATCCGCTTTAAACGAACTGAACTACTGGGCAAAATTTTCCAAGGATTACTTTTCGGTATAACCGCAATTATTGGTATGATGTATCCCTTTGTGCTAGCGGAAGGATTAATTTTTGACGGGAGATCAATTGTAGTTGGATTGTGCACATTGTTTTTTGGTCCAATCTCCGGTGGAATTGCATCACTCCTAGCAGTTCTTTTCAGAGTTTCCATTGGCGGTACAGGAATTATTATGGGTATTCTCGTAATACTGAGTTCCTACGCTATCGGATATATATTTCATAAGAATAAAATCGAAAAACCCGAAGGGAAGATATCCACTGTCCGGCTCTATATCTTTGGTCTGATTGTTCATATTGCGCTGCTGATTTTTGTTGTAACACTTCCCTCCGGAATTATTGCCGAAGTTTATCAAACAATTGGTATTACCGTTATTGGAGTCTATCCGGTTATCACGGTGATCATTGGAAAGATTTTACTAGATCAAGAAAATCAGAACGCTTTAATTGCTGAGTTAAAGAAGAGTGAAAATAAATTTCGTGCAATTACCGAAACTTCACCATCGGCGATATTTATTTATCAGGGTACAAAATTTGTTTATGTTAATAGTGGTGCGGTTACGCTGACCGGCTATTCAGAAGAAGAACTTTTAGAACGCGACTTTTGGTCGGTAGTTCATCCGGATCATCAAGAATTGGTAAGAACCCGCGGGATGCAGCGACAAAACAAAGAATCTGTTGAGAAATAGATATCAGTTCAAAATTCTAACAAAATCGGGTGAAACCAAATGGGTAGATTTTGCTGCCACAACTTTAGAGGTTGATGGCAAAGAAGCCGCTTTAGGCATCTGTTACGACATCACATCAATGATCGAATCGATAAATGTTTTGCAATACCAAAAAGACCTTTTCCAAACAACACTTTACAGCATCGGCGATGGTGTTATAACAACCGACACAAATGGAATGATTCAACAAGTAAACCCAATAGCCGAAAAGTTAACCGGTTATAGTGAATCAGAAGCAAACGGCAAGCCAATTCAAGAAGTATTCAAAATAATCAACGAAGCAACGCACAAAGAAGTAGATAACCCGGTTACAAAAGTTTTGGAAAAAGGTGCAATAATAGGTTTGGCTAATCATACATTATTAATTTCAAAAGACGGAACTGAAACTCCGATTGCGGATAGCGGAGCGCCGATACAAACTGCTGAGGGAAAAATTATCGGAGTTGTACTCGTTTTTCGTGATCAGACGGAAGAAAGAAAAACTGAGAACCTCATCCATTCAAGCGAAGTAAAATTTCGGACACTTGTTGAATATGCATTTGACGGAATTTACATGATGGACGATAAACGATACACTTACGTAAACGAAAGATTTTGTGAAATTACCGGTTACTCGCCGGAAGAACTGACTTCGGTTGATTTTGATTTTAATGTTCTGCTTACAGAAAAAAGTAAAAACCTTGTACACGAAAGATACATGGCTCGCAAACGTGGTGAACAGCTTCCCATTACATATGGTTTTCAAATACGTTCCAAAGATGGTGAACTAAAGGATGTTGAACTCAGCACTGTCTCTTTAGGTGATGAAGATACAATCAGTATCATCGGAATAATGAGAGACATTACCGATAGAAAGTTAGCCGAAGAACAACTAAGAGCCGCTAAAGAACGAATGCAAGTCCTTGTTGAAGGTACGCCTCATCTTTTCTTCTATGTACAAGACAAAAATGCCGATATCACTTACATTTCACCCTCTGCCGAAAAAATCACAGGACACCCGGTAAGTGAATGGATCGGGCAGCATCACTGGTTTACAACCGATGCTCCAATTAATGAGGACGCCCGCAAAAAGACCTGGAAAAGTTTAGCAGGAGAAATAAATTTCGATCCGGTTTATGTTGAAATAAAACATGCTGATGAGAGTAATCTCCTTCTGGAAATTTATGAAAAGCCGATATTTGAAGGATCAGAAGTAGTTGGGCTGCAAGGTGTTGCCCATAACGTTACCAAACAAAAAGAAGCAGAAGCTAAACTGAAGGAAATTAATACAAGACTCCAAATTGCAATTGACGGGGCTAACATCGGTATATGGGATCAAAACTTTGTGAGCGGTGAAATATTGCGTCTCGGGCGCTGGGGTGAAATGCTTGGGTACTCAACTGAGCAAGTAAATAGGGAATTAAAAACGTGGAAAGAGCTGATTCATCCGGAGGATAAAGATAAAGTTGAGAAAGCCATCTTTGCTCATGAAAAAGGTATGCAGCCGGAGTTTAAAGTAGAACATCGTCTTAGAACCGTAGACGGCAACTATAAATGGATTCTTAATTGGGGAAAAGTTTATCGAACGTGATGATGCATGGTAATCCGCTTAAGGGCAAGCGGTGTTCATTTAGATATCGATGAACGAAAGCGCGCTGAAATAGAATTAGAAAGTAGCAAAAGAACAAGCAGAAAAAGCAAACCAATTGAAATCAGAATTTTTAGCCCAGATTTCTCACGAAATACGCAGTCCGTTAAATGCTGTCATAAACTTTTCTCAGTTGCTGAAAGAAGACAGTGAAGATAAACTGACCGAAGATATGCAAGTATCCTTTTCCGGTATCGAGTCAGCAAGTAAACGAATTGTCCGAACTATCGATCTTATATTAAATATGTCCGAACTCCAACTTGGTACATACGAAGTAACAAAACGAGAAATTGATATCGTTAGTTTACTTTCAAATATCAGGAAGGAATATTCAAACTTAGCAAAGAATAAAAATCTTGAACTTCGTTTTGCTTCAAAATATGACAGCGCGATTATCACCTCCGATGAATATGCCGTAACCCAAATTTTTGCCAACTTGATTGACAATGCAATTAAATATACTAAGAAAGGATTCGTTGAAGTAATAATTGATGATCACGAAGAGAGCGGTTACTTGGTAAAAGTTCGGGACAGCGGAATAGGAATGTCGGAAGAATATCAAAAAGAGATATTCGAAGCATTCTCCCAAGAAGAACGCGGTTACAGCCGCAAGTTTGAAGGAAGCGGACTCGGAATGTCTTTAGTGAAAAACTACTGCAACCTAATAGAAGCTGAAATAGAAATAGAAAGCAAACGAGGTGAAGGTACGACTTTCACTGTTCTAATTAAGAATTTAGAGTAGAGATACTTGCGAAAGATCCACAAGCATCTCCACTCAAATAAATTTAAACCTCAACTTCTTTACTTGCTCCGAAACCAGGCCCTAAGAAAATCGCATTCAAAAATAATCTTGCGCTGCCATGATATTGCGCTCTAAAGAAAGGCGATTCTGCAAACGAAATTATTTGTCCACGCCCGACACGTTCTCTCAATAAATAAGATGCATAAGCCAAACGGTGATTTGCTTCCGGCCAAAGTAATCCGGATAATCTAATTTTATCCGGTGATTCAAACCTTCCCGCAATCTCAACAGGCTCTAATCCGAAGAATGAATATGAGCTTGAGTAAAATGCGGGAATATTTTCTCCCTTAATTCCGTAGCTAAGCCAATGATCATTATTGAGTTTAACGTTAAGTATAGCTCCTTGCGGTTTAAACTTCATATAATCTCTGTCCCGTTTGGCTTCTTCCTTTTCGTCAATTGATATTACTTTTTCAACAGACTGTAATTCCGGTTGATCCGATTCCCAAATTGCGACGCTGTCAATCTTAACATTTTCAGAAGCAATCTGTTCTGCAACTCGCTGATAATAATCGTTTAGTTGTTTCAGATTACTCCGTCTAACTTTTACTTTAGAAATGCCAACCGAAGAATCAGATAAAGCTGAAACTGCTCCTTCGATAGCAATTAGTGTTCCCCCTTCTTCAATCCAAGTTTTTAATTTACTCGAAGTTGATTTATCGAATTTCTCTTTTAGATTTCCCCAAGCAGAAGGTAGGATGAGGACGTTGTATTTTCGCAAGTCATAATAACCGAGATTATCCAGGTACAACATTGAAGTTTTCAAACCGATTCTGTCATCGAGCAGATACCACATTTCTCCAAAGTTGTATAGACTTGATTGACGCCCCACAATAAATCCGACTTTCGGCTTTTGTAATAATTCAAATTCACCACCACCCAGATCGGCGCCGCTCTCGGCTAAAGCAGTATTTACACCTTTTATGGCAACCGAATGTTCTTTTGCAAGTTCATCCAAAACAGTTTCAATACCGGCATCATTTTCCTCGATGCGAATAAGCAGCGTTCCTTTTTCATAAGCCACTCCTTCAACGGTAAATTCTTCTTTTGCGCTTTGGACTTTTACATCTCTTTCGAGCAGATCTTTCAACAACTTTATAACTCTATCATCTTTGTACTCGATCAGGTAACCATATTTCGGCTGCTTGTTTGTAATGTCTCCTTCACTTTTTACGAAATTTACATCTTCCGTATTAACCGAAATATCCGAATAACTTTCGTATACATCTAATCCAAAAGAGAGCGGAAGCGACCAAGTAGTAACTTCATACAACTCCGAACCTTTTCCCTTTAACAAAGATTCACGTTCGGTTTTTAGAAAAGAACTTTTTAATCTTGTGTCAAAATCCAAAGTTGCTTTCACTAAGTCCTGATGCGGTTGTGAAAGCGGAATAATATAGGAACCTTTTGAAAAGTTTTTAGCGGAAGTGTTATCATCAAAATAATTTTTAGCTTTCGAAATTCTAAAATCCTCTGCCGCTTCAAAAACTTCCACACCTTGGAATTGCAAAACTTTCACAAGTGAATCTGCCCGCGTATGATTCTCCCCTTTTTCGATAATGTAAGCTTTCACTCCGTTTGGATGTGCCGGTGTAAGTCCGCTTTTCCTGAGGTCGTAAAATGTTTTCATCAAATCATTTTTATTATTTGCCGCAGTTTTCAAATTTGCAATTGAACTTACATATTGATGTTGAACCGACTCAGCATAAGTTAAAGTCTTGCCTTCCGGACGTTTAATATCCAATCCCGCTGTTCTTGCTTGTTCGTATAGAATTGCTACAGCGCCAAAATAACTCGGATATGAACTTCCGTAACCGGGGTACCAATCTTCAAGCCATTCTCTTGTGTAATAGCTCCAGCTATATTCGTCCATTGCTTTTGCTTGATCCTCAGCAAATACGTTCCACCACTCATGTATTTCTTTATCCAAATAAGGATTGATCGGTTCGCGCGGTGGATTAAAAAGAAATGTGCTGAACGATCCCATTTCGTGTGCATCAACTACAAACTGCGGAAGCCATTCCATCATTACCGAAACTCTCGATTTAGTTTCCGGCTGTGATAGAATGAACCAGTCGCGATTTAAGTCAAAATGATAATGATTGGTTCTACCCGTCGGCCAAGTTCCCCAATGCGGTAAACTTTGGTTATCATCTGTGGGCACTTTACCTTTCCATTGTTCAACATCGCTTAAAAATCTTTCTCTCCCATCCGGATTTTCCATCGGGTAAATTATTGTAATAAGGTTATCAAGTAAGTTGAGGGTTTCAGGATCTTCACCCGCTGCAAGTTGATATGCGAGTTGTATTGCGGCATCCGCGCCGGAAAGTTCATTACCGTGAATTGAATACATCATCATTGAAACAAGAGGTGTATCCTTAATTAACTCAACTGCTTCTGCTTCAGTGGTTTTCCTCGGATCAGCAATATTTTGTATGTTATTTTTGATAGCATCTATGTCATTGATATTGAATTCAGAAGAAACAATCAGATAATATAATTTTCTTCCTTGGTGCGTTTGACCGCGCCAATCAATTTCAACCCTATTCGATACATCTGCCAAATACATAAGATAGTCAACTGCTTGAGTATAACGTATTGGTTGTTCCCCGATAGCAAATTCTAAAAACTGTGCCGGTTTTTTAATTTGTTCGTTGTAATCTTTAGTAGCGTAAAATGAAAATTCCGACTGAGCAAATAAGACAGAACTAATAAATAGAATAGATAAAATTCTTTTGAACATTTGTCTTCTCCGTTAATGAGATTTTTTCAAAAATAAGCAGAATCTATGAAAAATAACCACTTGAAGTTTTACAATTATTTTGTCAACAGATTTTACCTCTCACAAAGTCACAACATTTTATATATTTACAAAGCCGATCAAACAACAGTTAGGTTTATGAAGAATATCAAATTATTATTACTGCTTGTTATTTTAGTTTTTCCATTTGCTCAAGCGCAGAGTCTTTAATACCGGCAAAGTGTATCTCAAACTTACAAACGCCGGATCAACTCTTTTTGGTGCGCCGGATAAACAAACGTTGCAGATTGTAAGAGTTAGTCCATTGATAAGCGGCAGCGAAGGTGAAGTTTTTGATTACTTAAACGATGCCGACAGTACAGAAACCGCAGCTCACACTATCGATCCTCCTCAATTCGGTCAATTCCAGGTTCAAAGCATGTTTGATAACAGTTACTCATTTGCACCGCCTGCTTATAAAATAACTCTAAATTCTTACGGATGGCAAAATGGTGATTTTGCTATATCTCATTACAACGTAACAAATATTGATTCTGTTTCTTATCAATCAAAATTTGGTTTTGAAATTCTCCCTTACGTAGATAATTTTTTCGGGAACGAGATTGTAGTTTATGATGAGGAAGACGATTATATACGGATTTACAGAGATACGGTAACAACTTTTGTCGGTATTAAAATTTTGAGCTCACCAATTACGTCACTATATGCAGAGGATTGGATTTCTGGTTACAACCGTTCGGACAGCTCTCTTTATGCAAACTTATTTTATGAAGGAATTGTTGATTCATTTATGGCGGCTGACAGCAGCTCGGTTATCGTACCCTCTATTCAAGATGTTGCAGTAAACCCCGGTGAAAGCTATGATGTCTTCATTGCATTAGCCGCGGCTTTAAGTGAAGCGACTTTAGATTCCGTTATGCAGGTAGCCGTGGATCATTACAATGAAATAGCACCCTCGGACGTAACCAGACGAGTATTTAGTTAACGAGTTCAGACTCGACCAGAAATTACCCGAATCCGTTCAACCCGAGTACGATTATAAAATTCACGCTCCCACAATCAAATCATGCTGCTGTTAACAGCACAAAACTTATTATTTACGATATTCTCGGAAGAGAGGTTAAAACTTTGCTGAATGAAAAACTCTCTCCAGGTGAATATAAAATCACCTTCAATGCAAGTAATCTCGCAAGCGGTGTGTACTTTTATAGGTTAACTACTGAAAACTTTTCTCAAACCCGTAAAATGATGTTGATCAGATAACGTTGTGTGACCTAAGAAATAAGTAATTATTAAGCTCCCAGATTAATTAGAGCAACTCATCCGATATTAGATTTGTTGGGTTTGTTGTTAAGAGATTATTTGCTGCTCACAAAATAGCCGCTTAGCATTTTTTCAACCTTGCTTAATAAGATATATTGACATAATATGTCTTATTATGATTACATTCATTTATGAGGGCTACAAACACCAGGCGAATACAAGATATTGCATGCTGCATTCATTGGTTTTTTACTCTTGGCATCATGTTCTTCCACCCAAATACTTTCCGGTAAGGTTTATGTTATCGGTAACGACCCTTTCACATATCTAGCCTTTGAAATTGACAGATCAACAATGCTGCAAATATCGGAGGATTCACCTGTTTATGATGAATTATGGAAGCATCAGACTGAATTAATTGAAATAATATATGAAACCGTCGATGACGAATTATTATAAAGGAATTCAAAATAAAAGAGGAGTAAAACATGAACAGATTTTTTCTCTATCACTATTCATTTGTTTGCTCTCCATATTTCCGGATATTCAAATACTTGCACAAAAATTACAAACCGGTGAAAACTTTAACGGCGTCTGCGGCAGATCCCGTTTTGAAAGCTTATGATTATAAGCAATTAGAAGAAAACACAAAACTATATAATCCCGAACTTTATCAAAGGGCTCTTCAAAAGTCGAAGTCACCTCAAATTCAAAACGATACGGTCGGCACTAGTAGAAAATTTTATGCTCTTAACGATACTTCGGGAACAAATGTTTTTTACGAGGTTAATGCAAAGCTGATGATAAAAGGAAGTCTTGTTCAAATTTGGGCGGATACAAATGAACTGGCAAACAACCACGTAACCACTGCAAATGTAAATACACTGCTTAATGCATTGGAAAATCAAACACCGGCAGGTTCAAAAGACCCGGCAAAAGGTATTATTAAACTTCTTACGGAAAACTTCGGCTCGCCTCCTAATAAAGACGGAGATAATCTTACAGACTTTCTTCTGTTAGATATTATAGATAAAAAAAATTCAAATGCAGTAACTCTCGGATATTTTTACAGTTACGACCAAACCGACGGAACATTCAGCAACAAGCGCGATATTTTATATATAGATACAAACCCGACCACCGTAAACCAAGCTTTGCCTACTCTTGCTCACGAATTCCAACACCTTATTCATTACAATTATGATAAAACCGAAACTACATTTCTTAATGAAGGATTGTCCCTTTATTCGGAGGTCTTTTGCGGATATCCGCTTAGAAGTCCAAATTTATACTTCCAAAATACTAATAGGTCTCTGTTTTCTTGGGATAGAAATAATGTGCTTCCCGACTACTCAAGAGCTGGAATATTTACACAATACTATATGGAACAATTAAAAAACAAAAAACCGAAAATTGTTGTAGAGGATAAATCGCATGCCGATACAAGTTTAAGTAAAATTTTTCAACAATGGAAAGGATATAAATTTAACACCTTGTTTTCTAATTGGGCTGTAGCGAATTATGCAAACAGCCAAGTTTATGATTCCAGTTTTGGTTATGTTCACCCTATAACCGGTAAACCAAAACTGAAATCGAAGTTCGATAAACCCAATATCACAAGGGCAAATTTACCGTTGAAAAATTATAGTATCGAATATCATAAGATAGATCCATTAAAAGATTCCGTAAAGGTTGATTTGCATGGTACAGATATTCATGGAAAAATTATTGGATATCCTCGAGGTTCACCTGCTTGGTACGATTCTGTTACAACTGGAATAGGTCATAATATATTTTCATTCTCGTATGATTTAGATATGTGTAGTTTGTGTCGTATTAAATCTTAGGACACAACGAAAACATCTATGATCTTTCCGTTGAAAGCGAGGACGATGAAACTTATTGGGCTTGGAGCGAGTGGAGAAGCACTTTAACTTATCTCACTTTCGATGGAAATGAAAGAATTTATGGTGTTTCATTCCCTGCCGGTGGGTTGCATTACGCGCAACACCCGGACTATAAATTTTTTAATATTTACTCCGATTCATTTGATGTTCAGACAAGGCCTGCTTTTGTAGATTCGAATACAATTATTATCGGCACACTTAACCGATGGTGTTTGGAGATCAACAGATAAGGGAAATAGTTGGGAACATCTCGGTCTTGATGAGGAAATAAACTTCAATCCTGTTACCGGTGTTGCAATTAACTCCGCTGGTAATATTTATGCATCATCTTACCGATTAAACTATTTGTTCTACAAAACAACCGATCAAGGATCAACATGGCAGAATGTTGATAATAATATTTTGAATACCCACACTAAAAGAGGTCAGAATATAGTAGTTGACAGACTCGGTAATGTTTTCGCATTTACAGATTTTAATGAAATATATTACTCGAAAGATAACGGCAGTAGTTGGACATTAATAGATGATAGCTGGGATCATTCTTCAAACATAGCAAAACTTGATGCCGAGAGAAGTTTAGTTGCTTACTCATTTAATCACGGGCTCTTTACAAAAGATTTCTTTACCGAAGAAGTTAAAACATTTGGCTTGCCAAAGTATTGGGGTTATAATGATATAGCATTTCATCCGTTGAAGGATAGTGTTATCTACGTCTCCGTAAGCGGTCCGCAAGATGAGAGGAGTTTATAAATCCACTAATAAAGGTGCGAGCTGGCAAAAAATTAACAGCGGTTTGGAAGAACTGCCTATTATCAGTCTTGCTGTTGATAATAAAGGAATGGCAATCGCAACTACAAACAACGCCGTACATATTGTAGATTCATCGCAAGTTACCAGTGTAGGTGGTCCAAAAGAAAAACTGCTTGCTAATTTTAGTTTGTATCAGAATTATCCAAATCCCTTTAACCCATCTACAACAATAGAATACTATTTACCCAAGCCGATTAAAGTAAAAATTGTTATCTATAATATATTAGGACAACAAGTAAAACTGTTGGTTGATGAATTCCAAAATTCGGGCAATCACAAAGTAATTTTTAATACATCCAACTTGAGCAGCGGCGTTTATTTCTATCAATTTATTGCAGAAAATTATGTTGAAACAAAGAAAATGATTCTGATCAGATAAAACTCAGATTCATTGTTTACGTTTTTTAATCGAGGTGATAATGAGATTGTGCTTAATAAATTTTTTATTCTTGAACATTTTGGTGCTCAGTCAAAATTGGGAAAATATTGGTCCCGGTGCGGGAAGCGATTTGCATTTCGCAGCCATACAACCCGATAATGAAGATGTTATTTATGTAGGCGGTGATATTGAGGGAATATTTAAAACTACCGACGGAGGAACTACCTGGAAAAATATAAACAATAATATTGTTCACACAGATCTTGGAGCGGGTGTTTATTGGACAAACGATATCGTTATAGACCCGACTAATTATAATCGAGTTTATTACTGTTCCGGTGTCGGTTTGTTTAAAAGTGAAAACGCCGGTGATAACTGGGAGCTAATTTATCCAACAAATTATATACCGGATGAAGAAGCACGTTCAGTATCAATTATTGCAGTTGATCCGAACAACAATAGATTATTTATCGGATTAGGCGACGGTGCGGTCGGCTCTTTTGCGGACTTTGAACCTTTCGAAGATTTTGATCAGCCGACCGGCGTTTATAGAAGTTTGAACAACGGCGAAAGCTGGGAAGAATTGGATACCGGTATGCCTGCTCACACCAATGTTCATTCGATAATTATTGTCCCGGATGAACCGGAGAAAATTATTATCTCTACTTCAAAAGGAATTTATAAAAGTACCGACGGCGGTGAGAACTGGCATAGCTCAAACACAGGGTTGCCGCACATAAATGTTCACAGGTTATTCGGTAAAACTGCTGGAAATGAGTTTATCATTTATGCAACATTAAAAACAATTGGCGATACTGTAGATCCGAATTCATTTCAAGGCGGAATATTTAAAAGTCCTGATCTCGGTGATAACTGGGTTGATATTACAGGCGACCTTCCGCGTTATAATGCCGATGCGGAATTGTTTTTTGAATATTGGAAACTCGATACACATCCGACCGATCCGGATATAATTGTAACTGCAACAACTAGGGGAAGTTCTTATAATGAGGCTGGAGTGTATGCGACTTATGACGGCGGAGCTACTTGGGATTATATTTACTACCCGGTTATCGGAGGGTGGATGGAAGGATGGTTTGATGATCCTTACGGATTCGAGATATTAATGGCACCTTCAAATCCAGATCGCTGGGTTCTGCTATTAGATAATGTTGAGATAAGCAATGATGCTGGCAACACCTGGGAGAATGCTTTTACTATTGCAGTTGGGAATGCGTGGAAAGGAAACGGCCTTGAGTTGATGAATACAGAGACCATTGCTTTCCATCCTACCAACCCTGATATCTTTTGGGTTGGTTACGATGATATGGGATTGTTCAGATCCGAAGACGGAGGAACTTCATTTATCCGCCTCGACCCTGTTATGGATCCGATCATCGGGAGTCTTTCGGATGTTGATGCGGTAAAAGATATCCAAGTCGATCCGCTAAACGGAGATTTGTACATAAGCCGGTATCAAGGTTCTCAAGGTGGATACGAAGCTGATTTCAGTTCGGGCGGAGTAGTTTTCAGTGATGATAAGGGAGATACACAAATAGAAATTTCATCAGGGATTACCATCCGGCAGATGTGATTTAATTTTGGACAAACAATCCGGTGAACCCGGAAGTAGAATTCTATACGCCGCTGCTTTTCATTACGGTGTTTATAAATCAACCAACAGCGGAGAAACTTGGATTGAGATTAATAATGGTTTGGGAACCGATAAAGAATATGCTTGGGAAATTATTAACGATCCTTCGGATGCTGAGATTCTTTATCTCGGATTAAATAGCAGAGGGGCAGGGTTAATTGGTTTATATAAAAGTACAAACGCCGGTGAAAATTGGGAAGTACTACCGAACTTTCCCGCAGGCGATGTTTTATCAATCGATGTTAATTCAAATGGAATTTATGCAGGCGTTACGGATAACTTCAATTGGAATTACACGGGCGGATTATATCACTCATCTGACAGAGGAGATAGCTGGATGAAAATTTTAGATCACTCGCGGATTGCCGACATTACATCGATGCCAGGTGATGATAACACTTTATTGGCTGCCGGTCAGCAGTGGTACAGAATAGGGGAAGATATACCCGCATTATTTTTAAGCACTGATGGAGGGAATAATTGGAACGACATATCAACCGGGTTAAATCATACTTTTATTAACTCTGCACGATTTAATAAACATAATACAAATGAAATATTCGTCTGCACAGCAGGCGGCGGACTTTGGAAATACAAAATTTTTATTTCAAGTGTTAAGAGCACATTACTACCAAGCAGATTTTTTGTATCTCAAAATTACCCAATCCTTTTAACCCTTCTACAACTATAAATTATTTTCTTCCACAAACGGAAGAAGTACGTTTAACTGTTTATGATATACTGGGAAACGAGGTTAAACTATTGGTTAACAATCATTCTTCAGCAGGACAACATTCAGTGACTTGGCATGGAGAAAATGAATCCGGGCATAATGTTTCGTCCGGAGTTTATTTCTATACTCTAACAGCTGGTGCACATCGTCTTACCAAGAAGATGTTTTTAATCAAATAATTATTAAGCTCCCAGCTTAATTAGAGCCGGTCATTTGTTTCTTGAGTGGTCGGCTTATTTAAATTACTCGAGTGTTAATACAATTTATTATCTTACTGGTATTATGTTAAAGATATTTAAGAAAATATTTTTTGTAATATCATTAGTACTTCTTTACCTAACAGTAAAAGAATTTCTACAGCTTTACTCATACTTATCTAATATAAGCCCAATATTAGCAATTATCGTAATTGCTCTGCTTACAGTCGTTATAATTTATTTTGGGATTTTACCGATTGCAAAAATAATTTTGCTGCCTACAAGTTTAGGCCCAACCAAAGATGAAAGTAAAGTAGAAACACTTCTTGAAAATCGCATAAAAAAACTGCGCGGCAACTCTTATCTGCGAGAGATAAACTTTGATTTTTCTTCAGTCAAGAATGATAACCAAAGTTATGAAAGAATGATCGATGCAATAAAACCGGAATCGCATCGTATCAGAAAGAAGTATGTTAATTCTGTTTTTTACGGGACTGCTGTTTCTCAAAACGGTTTCTTGGATGCAATAATGATATTTTCTGCCGCCATAAACTTGAACAAAGAAATATTTGAGTTATATAACGGAAGAGTTAATAACCGAGATTTATTTTCAATTTGGAAGAGAATTTATTATTCAATTGTGATTGGAGGAAGTCAAGGAATTGAGTATGCTTCGGAAGAAGTCTTCTCAAAACTAACTACCGATTCGATGAGAAGCATTCCGTTTCTCGATAAAATATTTAGCTCTTTAGCAGATGGTTTTGTAAATGCGGTCTTGCTTACAAGAATTTCTTTAATAACTGAAAATTACTGCACAAAATTATACATAAAAAATGAACGAGAGTTATTTCCGAAACCGGCGTTTGTGATTGCGGCTGCTAAAGATTTAACAAAAGATATGCTGGCAAAGATTAAAGACAATATGATTTCTTTGGCAAAAGAGAAGTCGGAAACAATTTTTAAAAAGGCAGTTAACCCGGTTACTTTGGTTCTTGATAAGAGCTATCAATCAATTAGAGGTAGTAAAACTTTGGAGTTTGGAACGAATGTTTTTAGAAAAGGTTATGAGAAAATTCCTTTCTTAAAAAAGAAATCTTAAATAGTCTATTTAGTACTTGTCTTAATAACTTTATCATCAATATAGTTTACTTTACTATTGTAGCAACTTCCGCCGCCCGTCTCACAGTTACCGCCGCCGCAGCATCCGGAATCACCTTTTTTATATTTTGCAAAGTGCAGTGCCATTGCCATTAATGAAAATGCAATAATAAAAAATAATGTCACTACTATAATCTGTGTCATTCTATTCCTTTCGAATTTTCAAACTGTTCAATAAACTTCGGCGAAGTAACAGAAATAAATCCTGTATCACTCTTAACAATAAAATAAGCCATAAGTTCCTTTTCAACCGAGAACTGATAACCTCTATCGGGTCCCATTAACAAAAATTCCGGTTGCCAAGCCATCAGCTCTTAAACAAGTTGAGTCGATTACCGTGACCGAGGCAAGTTTGTGAGTTATCGGTCTTCCGGTAGTCGGATCAATTGTATGAGAATATCTTATTCCCTCTTCCTCAAAATAATTCCAATAATCACCCGATGTCGCCATTGCTAAGTTGCTTAATTCGAGAACTTTATTTATTCCCCCGGAATGGTCTGCCTCGGAAACACCGATCTTCCAATGCTCATTTTTATGATTTAGTCCTGCGGTTCTTACTTCACCACCAATTTCCACCATAAAATTATCATATCCCAATTCACTCAAGAGATTAAAGACTTTATCAACGCCAAACCCTTTTGCGGTTGCTGATAGATCAATCTGCAGATCGGTTTTGTTTTTCTTTACACTTGGCGGATCAAATTTTACTTCTAGTTTATCGAATCCCACATAATTAATGTTGCGGGCAATCTCTTCCTCCGATGGAATTTTTCGTGGTCTTTGATCCGGTCCAAATCCCCAGATGTTCACAATTGGTCCGACAGTTATATCTAAACTACCTTCGGTCAACTCACACATATTAATCGATTCATCTAAGACAAAAGCAAAATCATCTGAAACTTCAAACCAGTCAGTCTCTTTATATTTATTGAATAATGAAATTTCAGATTCGGGAATATAGGTTGACATTTGATCATTAACTTCAATCAAAACAGAATCAATTTTTTGTTTGAGTATTGGTATTTCTATTACCGGAGAAGTTTCTGATTCAACGATCTTGACCGAGTAGGTTGTACCCATTGTAAGACCGCGCAATTTGATTGGATCGTTTGTCTTATTGTCGCAAGAAAATAAAAATACTAACGAAACAAGTATTATATATTTTGTCTTATTTAGCTTCATAAAAATTTAAGCTGTTGCTACACTAACTTCGGAGCAACAGCTAATTAAAGGTAATTTAATTACTCAACATTTATAAACTGTTAAAACGGTTCAAAGTCTTTTTTTATCATTAACCGCCAAAATCATCAAGTAAGATGTTCTCGGGTTCAACTCCAAGATCATCAAGCATCTTTAAAACAGATGAGTTCATCATCGGGGGCCCGCAAATGTAATATTCACAATCCTCCGGAGCGGGATGATTTTTGAGATAATTATCATAAATTATTTGATGAATAAACCCGGTATAACCTTCCCAATTATCATCGGGCAGTGGTTCGGACAACCCGATATGCCAAGTGAAATTATCATTCTCGGCGGCAAGTTTATCGAAATCTTCTTGATAGAAAATTTCTCTAACACTTCTAGCACCGTACCAGAATGACATTTTTCGTTTTGATTTCAATCTTATTAACTGATCAAAAATATGCGAACGCATAGGAGCCATACCGGCACCGCCACCGATGAATACCATTTCATTATCTGTATCTTTTGCAAAGAACTCGCCGTAAGGTCCTGAGATTGTAACTTTATCGCCGGGTTTCAGATTAAAAATGTAAGAAGACATTTGTCCCGGTGGAACGTCCGGTAATTTAGGTGGCGGAGTTGCAATTCTAACGTTTAGCATAATGATTCCTTTTTCAAGCGGAAAACTTGCCATCGAGTATGCTCGAACAATATCTTCGGTAACTTTAGATTTATACTGCCAAACATTATACTTATCCCAGTCTTCTCTAAATTCTTCTTCAACATCAAAATCCTTATAATCTAATTCGTGCGGCGGAGCTTCGATTTGTATATAACCACCGGCACGGAAATCTACATTTTCTCCTTCGGGCAGTTTTAATACAAGTTCTTTAATAAATGTTGCAACGTTCTTGTTCGAAGTAACGGTGCACTCCCATTTTTTGATATCAAATACTTCCGGCGATACTTCAATTTTCATATCACTCTTAACCGGAACTTGACATGATAAACGGAAATGTTCACGAACTTCTTTTCTGTTTAATTTTGACTTTTCGGTTGGCAAAACATCACCACCACCTTCGGCAACAACACATTTACATTCACCGCAAGTACCCCGCCGCCGCAAGCAGATGGGAGGTAAATTTCCCTATCAGCCAAGGCGTTTAATAATTTTCCGCCTATAGGTACTGTTAATGTTTTTTCTGGATCATCGTTTATCACAACTTCGACGTTTCCTGAAGCAACTAATTTCGATTTTGCCAGCAAAATTATTCCAACCAAGACCAACACAATCAAGGTGAACATTACAACGCCGATAATTATTATGTTGATTCCTTCCATAAATAAAAATCCTTATAATTGAATTCCGGAAAACAGCATAAAAGCAATTGCCATTAATCCAACAGTTATAAAAGTTATACCAAGACCTCTTAAACCTTCAGGGACATTGCTGTATTTCATTTTTTCACGAATGCCGGCAAGTGCAATAATCGCAATAGCAAAGCCGGTTCCTGACCCTACCCCAAAGACAACACTTTCAGCAAATATATAATCTCTTTCAACCGCGAAGAGAGTTCCGCCTAGTATTGCACAGTTAACGGTTATAAGAGGAAGAAATATTCCAAGTGAGTTATAAAGTTTGGGTACAAATTTATCGAGAACCATTTCTAAGATCTGCACCATTGATGCAATTACACCTATGTAAGTGATCAATCCGAGAAATGTTAAATCTAAATCGTCGAAACCAAGAGCAGCTAATGCACCTTCTCTTAAGATATTGTTATAAATAATATTGTTGATGGGAACGGTTATTGTCTGAACGACAATTACTGCAATTCCCAAACCTATTGCGGTTTCAACTCTTTTAGATACAGCAAGAAAAGTACACATCCCAAGAAAGAATGCGAGTGCCATATTCTCGATAAAGATAGATTTTATAAATAGACTTAAATAATGTTCAAGCATAATTACGCCTCCTCAACTTGTTCGGGTTTCCAAGCTCGGATTGCCCAAATAAGTAAACCGATCAAGATAAATGCACTTGGAGAAAGAAGGAACATACCATTAGGATTATACCATCCGCCTTCAGTATTTAACTGGAAAATTGTATAGCCCATCAATTTACCGGAGCCAAACAATTCACGGAAGAAACCGACGAACAATAGCACAAAAGAATACCCGAGTGCATTTCCTATGCCGTCCAGCACACTTTTACCTACTGAGTTTTGCAATGCAAATGCTTCGGCTCTACCCATAATTATACAGTTTGTAATAATCAATCCGACATAAACCGAGAGTTGTTTACTTATATCAAAAAGAAATGCTTTTATTACCTGGTCTGCTATAATCACGAGCGAGGCAATAATTGTCATTTCAACAAGAATTCTGATATTGCCGGGAATATGTTTTCTTATTAAACTCACAGATAAGTTTGAAAAAGTTAGAACGAATATTACTGCGAGTGACATAACTACGGATGTTTCGAGTTTTGCCGTAACGGCTAATGCAGAACAGATTCCAAGAATTTGTAAAGCAATTGGATTGTTATTAAATATCGGGTCAAGTAGTATTTCTTTATATTTCTTCATCAGACCCCTCCTTTCTTACTTTTTCTATAAACGGGCCGTAACCATTTTCACCAAGCCAGTATTTCATTGTATAATCAACACCTCTGGTTGTCAAAGTCGAACCGGATAATCCGTCTATCTGGTGATCTGAATTCGGATTGCTCTGATCAACTTTTCCTTTCAGAACGTCAATTATATATTCACCATTTTCATTGAAAGCTCTTTTACCTTGCCAGCTTTCCTTCCATGTTGGATTGTCAATTTCACCACCAAGACCGGGAGTCTCGCCATGTTCATAGAATGTAATTCCCTCAACAGTTTTTAATTCTTTATCGAGAGAAATAAATCCGTACATAGTTGACCAAAGTCCTTTTCCGTGAACCGGGAAAATGTATTTATTTACATTATTATTTTCATCAAGAACTTTGTATACGGTCATATACTCCGGCTTGCGCTTAATTCCGGCAATGTCTTCGGAAGCGGGAATGCTTGTACTCAATTCCGGAATATTGCTGACTTTTTTTATGTCAAAATTTTTCGGCTTAAGCAGCTCCGATTTTTCTTCAGGGTTAATTATCTCACCGGATTCTAATTCGATTGTAACCGGTTTAATTTTTTCGTTATAAATTTCTTGCGGATTTTTATTTTGATAATCAATTCCGCCGGCTGCAAGAATATTTTTTATTTTATCAACTTGTCTGTTCTCGTTTTGTATTGCATTTAAAGAGACCGCAGCAGTAGAAACAAGTATAGAGCAAACAAGACATACTCCTAATGCAACCTGTATGGTTTTTTTAGTACTGTCAGATGACATTTCTCGCAAGCCTCCTCTTAATATTTTGGTTAATAAAATATCTATCTATTATAGGGGCGAATACGTTCATAAATAAAATTGCGAGCATCATTCCTTCCGGGAAAGCCGGATTAACAACGCGCACAAGTACAGCAAAAAAGCCGATCAAAAATCCATAAACATATTTTCCTTTTTCTGTCATAGTTGCACTAACCGGATCGGTTGCCATAAAGACGGTTCCAAAAGCAAATCCGCCGATAACTAAATGCCAGTGAAACGGTAATTCAAACATCGGGTTTGTAGCGCTTCCGATTGCATTCAAACCAAAAACGGTTATTGCCGTGCCCACAACAACGGAAACCATAATTTTCCAAGAACCGACTTTGCTTACAATCAATACTACCGCACCTATCAAACATGCGAGAGCTGAAGTTTCTCCCATTGACCCGGGTATGAAACCTAAGAATGAGTCCATCCATGAAGCAGAAACGGTCATGGTTGAATCTGCAAATTGAGCCAATGGTGTTGCTTGACTTAAACCGTCAACAGCAACCCAAACTTTATCACCGGAAATTTCTGCGGGATATGCAAAGAATAGAAATGCTCTTGCCGTTAAAGCTGGATTAAGAATATTCATTCCAACACCGCCAAATACTTCTTTACCTATAACAACACCAAACGAGATTCCCAAAGCAACTTGCCAGTATGGAATATCGGGTGGAAGTATTAAAGGAAATAACAGAGATGTAACCAGAAATCCTTCGTTTACTTCATGCTTTCTAACTACGGCAAAAAGAACTTCCCAGAAACCGCCCACAGCTAATGTAACAATGTAAACCGGCAGAAAGTACAAAGCCCCGAAAACTATATTTCCTAAAATATTTGAAGGATCAAGACTAAAACCAAGCCATTGTAAAACTTGAGCCTGCCAATGCGGTGAGCTTGATGCTCCCATTTGCTGCAAACCTAAGTTAGCTTGTAATCCTGTATTATAGAGTGCCATAAAGACAGCAGGAATGAGCGCGATTACTACCATCATCATCATACGTTTGAGATCCATTACATCTCTGATATGAGAAGCTGATTTTGTAGGTCTTCCGGTAGTATAAAGAAAAGTGTCAATCGTTTCGTAAAGTGGATAATACTTCTCCAACTTTCCACCATCAACAAAATGTTTTTCCTGCTTATCTAAAAAATTTCTTATAAGCTTCACGAATTAACCTTCCTTTTCAATAATTGTTAAATTTTCTCTTAACATTGGTCCATAATCTATTTTAGAAGGACAAGAAAAAGTACATAGAGCTAAATCTTCTTCATCTAACTCTAAAACGCCGAGTTGTTCGGCTTCTTCTAGGTCATTAACAGCGATGGCGCGCAAAAGATAAGTCGGAAGAATATCCATCGGCATAACTTCTTCGAAATTTCCGCTCGGCACAATTGCTCTTTTACCTCCGTGAATTTCAGTACTGAATTCGTATTGTTTGTTGGGAGATATTTTTGAGAAAACGATATTCTTCATCGAATAATTATTAACAAATGGATTTAACCATCCAAGAAAATTTCTTTTAACCGGATTGGGAATTACCGAAACTTGCTGATGGAATCTACCTAAATAAGCTTCGGTGTCAACAGCACTTCTTCCGGAAAGAACCGAACCTGAAATCGGTCTGTAGTTTTCATCCTTTAGTTCATTTGCAATTAATTCTGTTATTGAAGCGCCTCGTCTAGTTTTTATTAAGCGGGGATTTTTAACCGAAGAACCGGCAAGTGAGATAATTCTGTCAACCATAATTCTTCCGGTTGAAAAAAGATGCCCGATTGCAATAACATCCTGTGCGGTTAAGTACCAAACAAATCTCTTTCTGCCAACCGGACTTAAGAAATGTATATGCGTACCAACATTGCCCGCTGGATGAGGACCTTCAAACTCCTCAACAGAAATTTGATCCGAATCAATAACCGGAACATTTGTGTCAGTTGATTTACATACAAAAACTTTTCCATCGGTCAATTTTGATAGAACACTTAAACCACTCTTAAAATGATTTTCGTTCATAGCAATAATTTTGTCAACATCGGGAGCTAAAGGATTTGTATCCATAGCGGTAACATAAATTGCGGAAGGTGTTGTTTCCGGATCGGCCACTTTACTAAATGGTCTAACTCTAATTGCTGTCCATTCACCCGATTCGATTAACTGTTCAACAACTTCTTCTCTTTTTATAGCTTTTAAATCACCTCAGACTTTGCCGGAAATTCAATCTGTTCGTCACCACTCAATTCAATAACCATCGAAAGGAAAACACGTTTTGCTCCACGATTGATTTCAACTACTTTGCCGCTTCCCGGCGAAGTATATTTTACGCCCGGAGTTTTCTTATCAGTAAAAACCGGTTGCCCAAGTTTTACAACATCTCCTTCTTGCACCAGCATTGTTGGTTTCATTCCAACAAAGTCATCTCCAAGAAGAGCCACTCGTTTAACATGCGTACCATCGGAAATCTCTTGAACCGGCTTTCCTTGGATTGGTATGTCTAACCCTTTTTTGAGTTTTATTCTTCCCATAATTTTCCTAGTTATTTAGACATAAAGGTATAAATATAAGAATATCTTCACTCTTATTAAAGCAAAAGTGAAAACAAAAATCATGTTATTAAAGATAGCCGGGGAGGATATGCAAAAATGTGAATTTAAAGAATGTAAAGCAAGGTTATACTTGAGAAGCACTTGAAGGTTTGGAGTATTACTTTGTGAAACAATTTTAAACTTTCGTGCACCCTGGGGGATTCGAACCCCCGACCTGCTGATTAAGAGTCAGTTGCTCTGCCAGCTGAGCTAAGGGTGCACCGCAAATATACCTCCTTCGTTTTTTACTTTCAAAATTTTTAGTTAAACTTGTTCTCATTTTTACTACAGCATATTGGAATGAAAATTAATCATATCTTTTTAGCAATATTATTTTTTACGACATCGCTTACTGCTCAAAAGTTTGATGTGGTTGACGATCTTGAGCGTAAAATAAAATTCGATTCGTCTCCTTCGCGCGTTATATCATTAGCCCCCAACATTACAGAAATGATTTATCTATTAGAAGTTGATAGTACGTTAGTCGGTAATACCAAGTACTGTTACTACCCCGAAGAAGCGAAATCAGTTACAAAAGTTGGGGATATGATAAATTTTAATTTTGAAAAGATCGTAGAACTTAGCCCGGATCTAATTTTTATAACGGTCGAAGGAAACCAGAAAACTGCTTATGATAAATTAATTGATCTTGGTCTCAAAGTTTTCGTTTCAAATCCGCGCGATTATACTGGTATAAAAAAAACGTTTAATGATTTGGGCAAAATTTTTGATAAAGAAGAGCGAACTAATAACCTAACTAACGAGTGGGATTCTACTTACAATTATATTCTTGATCAATCTAAAAATCTTAAAACAAAAGATGTTATGATTTTGGTTGAACTTAATCCGATAATGGTAGCGGGAAGAAACACATTCATAAATAGTTATTTAGAAATTTGTAACATGAAAAACTTTGCCGAAGATCTTAAAATGAATTATCCAGTCTTTAGTAGAGAAGTTGTAATTGAAAGGGATCCTCAGATTATTTGTTTATCCATCTTCCGGCTTCCGAAAACATTGAGAACTTTAAGGGGAATGTATCCCGAATGGAAAGCACTTTCTGCAGTGAAAAAAAGGAAATGTATTTTTTGTTGACGCGATCTTTACTTCAGACCCGGACCGAGATTTACTGATGCACTCACAGACTTTTATTCAAGACTGAAAAAAAATGATTGAACAATTGGTTGATTGAGTGATTGATTGATTAATAGCTGTCCTATTCACCCAATCATCCATTCATCCATGTATCCAATCACTAAAGTTCCATAATCACTTGATCTTATTGTCAAACAATTTTCTCCCGCAATGAATAATTTTTTAGTTCGGTTCCCAATCCACTCCGTCACACGGAATATATTCCTCGGTTGGATGTTCGTCATATTTGGTGCAAAGCACTGCAGAGGCATCGAAATGTTTGCATTGCGAACAGATCGTATCTTCTAAAATTTGTTGATTTTCTTCAGTAAAAAGTCTGTATTGAATTATTGCCGGATGTATGATCACGCCATAAACAGCCATAACCGCAATTATCCACCAAAACTTATAATCTATCCAATCTATGAAAATCCAAAGTACGGGAATTAGAATTGCCAACTCTAATCAATCCCCAATAAATAATTCTACCCATCACGAAATCCTATCTGGCAATAGCTAAATTGCTTTTAGAAATTTATTAGTTTAATTTTAGCTCTAAATTACAATAAAATCTGTACTTATCTTATGGAAAATTCTGCCCCAAAGAAGAAAAATTTTTATAATAAAAAGAAATATTATAAGAATAAAAACGAGTCGAACCCCGAAAAGAAAAATGAAAGCCGGTTTTCTTTCAAAAAGGTATCTTTAGTTATACCTTTATTAAACGAAGAAGAATCATTGATGCCGCTCTACAATGAAATTAAAAAGATTGTCGATAAGCTCAAAATCAATTATGAAATTGTTTTTATTGACGATGGCAGCACAGATTCTTCACTACAAAAACTTCGTGAATTGAATCGAAAGGATCGGAATGTTCGCTACATATCTTTTAGAAAAAATTATGGTAAATCCGCCGCATTAAACGTCGGATTCAAAAAAGCCAGCGGTGATGCAATTATTACTATGGATGCAGACCTTCAGGATGATCCTGCAGAAATTGAAAACTTACTCGAAAAGCTAGACAACGGCTGGGATATGGTTTCCGGCTGGAAGAAAGTCAGATTCGATCCTTTCGTAAAGAAACATTCTTCTAAATTTTTCAATTATACAACTCGTGTGCTTACCAAAATTAAAATCCACGATTTCAACTGCGGACTGAAAGCATATAAAAGAGATGTAATTAAGAACATTAATGTTTACGGAGAATTGCACAGATACATTCCGGTACTTGCGTATAATAAAGGATTTACCGTAACTGAAATTCCGGTAAAACATCATCCGCGCCGGTACGGAAAAACAAAGTTTGGTATTTCAAGATTTTTCAAGGGATTTATCGATTTACTGACGGTGATGTTCGATTCGAGATATATCAAAAGACCAATGCACCTATTTGGTTTCTTTGGCGTTACTGCATTTATTCTAGGTGTACTCGTTAATTTATGGCTTAGTTATGAAAAGATTTTTCTCGATAAGAATTTAGGCGATAGACCAATTCTCTTACTCGGTATACTTTTAATAGTTGTCGGGGTACAGTTTTTTGCCGTCGGTCTGCTCGGTGAAATTATTGTGCACAACACTCCACGAGATGAAGATTACAACATCAAAGAGAAAAGGTAATTTCAATCAGCGATGTCTTCCTATCAATATATTTTTTCCGTTATTGTCCCAACATACAACCGTGCAGATGAGATTAATGAACTCTTAAATTCCTTAGTTAATCAAACTATAGATGATTCATTTTTCGAAGTAATTATTGTTGATGATGGCTCGACAGATAATACCGAAGAAATCATTAACCGCATACAAGATAAAACCTCCCTTCATCTTTCTTTTCTTAAACAAGATCATAAGGGTCCCGGCGAAGCACGGAATTTAGGGATGGAAAATGCAAAAGGTGAATTTCTTTTGTTCATTGACAGCGATTGTATTGCTGATGAAAACTGGTTAACGGCATATAAAACCAGACTTGAAGCAGAAACACAAAAACCAGCTGGGTTCGGCGGACCGGATAAGGTGCTTTTCGAGTTTTTCTCCCGTTCAAAAAGCAATAGATTATTCGATGACTTCTTTTATAACAACCGGTGGAATTCGCGGGCATTCAAAAAAGGGATTTCAAAATATTATCCCCGAAGTTTTAATATGGGTGTGCGCAAAGATGTTTATGAAAAAATAGGCGGAATGGGAAAACTCCGACACGGTCAGGATATTGAATTTAGTCATAGAATTCTTCAACGGGCGAACCGGTAATTAAAGTTGACGATGCAGTTGTTTATCATAAAAGAAGAATGTCGATTAAAAAATTTTTCCGGCAGGTTTTTAATTGGGGTGTGGCTAGAATTAATCTTTACAAGATTGACAAAGGAATGCTTGAGGCAGTTCACTTCTTCCCTTCTTTGGGAACCATTGTTCTTTTGATTTTTATATTACTAACAATTTTATATCCTGAGATTTTTAGCTGGTTTATTCTTTTGGGTATAATTATGTTAATCGGGATGGGCATTCATGGTGTGTTTAAGTATAAAGATGTCCGAACTTTCTTTTATATACCTTTAGTCGTTCCAACTCAGATTTTAGGGTATGGGCTTGGATTTATTATCGCGTTTATAAGAAGAATTATATTAAAGCAGGATGAGTTTACCGGATTTGTTAAAAAGTATTATAAGTAATTTATAAACCAATCATTCAATCTCTTGTACGGATTTGCAGATTGCGATGATTGACTGATTGAGTAAATTGAAAAAAGTATTGATTATTACATATTATTGGCCTCCCGCAGGCGGGACCCGGAGTTCAGCGAGTTTTAAATCCGCAAAGTACCTACCCGAGTTTGGCTGGGAACCGGTTATTTTAACCGTTGAAAACGGTGAATACCCTGCTATTGATGAAAGCTTATTAGATGAAATTCCCGAAGGAATAAAAGTTTATAAAACGAAATCATTTGAACCATTCAATTTATACAAAGGGCTATCCGGACAAAAAGGGAACCTGCCGACTCAGCATTTTAAGCAAAAGTGAAAATGAAAGTTTTGTCCAGAAATTATCCAAGTGGCTGCGTGCTAATGTATTTATTCCCGATGCAAGAGTTGGGTGGATACCTTCAATAGTTAAGGAAGGGAAAAAAACAATAGATATTGAAAAACCGGATATTATTTTAGTTCTTCGCCTCCGCATTCTTTACAGATTGGTGCAATGAAACTTGCGAAGCGAAGCGGATTAAAATGGGTTGCGGATTTTCGCGATCCTTGGACAGACGGCTTTTGGCAGAAGGATTTACCCCGACAAATTATGCTCGACAAAAAGATCTAAGGTTTGAAAAAGATGTCTTTCAAAAGAGCGATGCAATTATTTCTGTTAGTGAATCGCTTATAAATTTATTTAAGCAGAAAGTAGAAAATAATTATTATGTAATTACCAAACGGTTATGACGAAAATGATTTTATGAATATAAATCGCAGCAAATCAGATTTTTTTACTGTTGTGTATACAGGAAGTTTACGAAAGAGCCAAATTCCGGAAAATTTCTTTCAACAATTTCAAAACTAAGTTCAGATAATAAAATTGAGAAACTTCGAATAAAATTTATAGGGACATTACACCCTGATGCAATAAGTTTATTTAAGAAATACTCTATTCAAAATAAAATAGAGATAATAAATTACATGCCGCATAACAAATTGCTTCATCATATTGTAAATGCGGACTTGCTTCTTTTAACAATTCCCAATACACCCAACAATGAAGGCATATTAACGGGTAAACTTTTTGAATACATCGGAAGTAAAAACTTTATTCTGTGCTTCGGCCCTAAAGATGGAGATGCAGCAGCAATTATCGATTCATTGAAATGCGGAACAACTCTTGATTTTTCGGAAGATCCAACTGAAGTGATTCTTCAAAAATATAGAGAATGGCAGAAAAACATTTTATCACCCGTTGATTCCGATTCACAAGAATTTACCCGGTTCAATTTGACTAAAAAATTAAGTGACCTATTCGATTCACTGATATGAGTCTGAAGAAGAAAATATTTATGGTAAATAAATTATGGGTCGATCTCCTTTCACCGAAAAGGCATTATGAAATTGCGGATGAATTACACTCACACAACTTAGAGTACTATTACTTCCTTTTTGAGGAGAGTTCTGTTTCAACCGGGAAAAAGCAGAGACTTATTAAACAATTTGATAAAAACGGAATACCAATCAACAAAACATACGTTGATGTTACTGATAAAGAATATGTTCATTTTCCTATTTCAATTGGGCAAATGGGACTGGCAGTTTTTCACACTTATTTGAAAACCAAGCATGAAAAAGATAAACAGCGATTTCTAAAATTTGCTGAATGGTTTGCAGATGAAAACAATTACAATTACTCGGAACAGCTTGGCGTTAGATGGCTAACTGATGTTGCGCTGCCGCAGTATAAAAATCCCGGTCCATGGCAATCGGCTTTTTCTCAAAGCCGTGCAATTTCAATTTTATTAAGAGGTTATCAACTAACAAATGACAACAAATACTCGGAACTTGCTAAACAAGCTTTAATTAATTTTACCATCCCATACAACGAAGGAGGCGTTACAGTTTTTACAAAACATGGTCCCTTTTACGAAGAGTATACTTCTACTGTGCCAACATTAGTGTTAAACGGAATGATCTTTGCACTTTGTGGTGTTTATGATTTCATTAGAGTATTCCCTGAAAACAAAACTGCAAAGAAGATCTTTGATGATGGTATTCATACATTAGAAAAAATATTGCCAGAGTATGATTTGGGATATTGGTCGAGATATAATTTATGTAATGCAGATTGGTATCCGGAAGTTGATCCAGCGACTATCGGTTATCAAAGACTTCATATCAACCAACTTGAAATGTTATACCAACTTACAAATAAAAAAATATTCAAGGATTACTCGGAAAAGTTCTCCGAACAAGATACTTTCATAAATGCCATTAGGATGTACAAAGTAAAATTAAAAGCATTAAGAAAAATCGGAAGAATATAGTTAAACAATGGCTGAAAAGCATTATTACGAACAAATAGAGTTCACCAAATCATACTTGCTCCCTTATTTCAAAGAGCATCTTCCCAATTTTGAAAATCTCAAAGTTCTCGAAGTTGGCTGCGCTGAAGGTGGCTTTGTGAAAGTGCTTCATGAGGAAGGTTTATCTGTTAAAGGTTTCGAACTTGAGCAAAAACGGGTTGATATTGCAATTCAAAAAGCACCCGAACTTGATATAATACAAGCTGATATAACTGATCCCGACATCGTGAAAAATCTAAATGATAAATATGATCTAATTGTTATGCGTGATGTTATTGAACATATTCCTAATAGAAATTCGGCATTCAAAAACATCTATTCCTTATTAACAGAGAATGGTTATTTATTCATTACCTTTCCACCTCGTTTTTCCGGGTTTGCGGGTCATCAGCAAAACGGTAAGTCGATCTTTCGTTTCTTTGCCTATATTCACCTTCTCCCAAATCTTTTAATAAGATTTTTAGGAAGAGTTTTTAAACAAAGTGATAAATTAATCGAGCACATAATTGAGAACTATTACATCGGACTAAGTATTAGTAAATTTGTAGGAACTTGTTCAAAAAACACTCTTTCCGATTTGTTAAGAAGAGATTTGTTTTTATTTAGACCAATTTATAAACTTCGTTTTGGTGTAAATCATTTGAAAGTTTTTAACATTCCAATTATAAGAGAATTTACAGCGTTTGGTTGTGAGTGTTTACTTCAGAAAAATTTAAAGAAGGATATATGAGTAAGAAAAAAGAGAAAAAGCAAACAGCAGAGAAACCTATTTTTTTGACAATTTAAAACTTTACCAGAAATATCTCATTCTGTTGGTATTACTCTTAATACCGATTTTCACATTCATGTCTCCATATATTTTAGAAGGGAAAACCGCTGCTGGTTCGGATATTGTCGGCTCAAAAGGTAATACAAATCTGATGCAAAAATATGAAGAGAGAACCGGTGAAGAAGCATTATGGAATCCTTCACTTTTCAGCGGAATGCCGGTTTATAATCGAATCTCCCCAACATCAATTCATATGGATTCTATAATTTCATTTTTAGGAAAAATTGTTTATCACTTTTTCTGGTATTTTCTACTTGGTGGTTTGGGTTTGTACCTTTTTCTTCGACAACGAAAAATTCCATGGTATATTTCAGCAATTATTGCAATGGCTTTCGTCGCTTTACCCGATTGGCAGGCAATGCTAGGCAACGGTCACTTTTCTAAAGTACGTGCTATTATGGATTTGCCTTGGCTGCTGTTTACATTCGATTATTTTGTTGAAAAGAAAACCTGGCTGAGCACCGGTTTATTTGCTCTTGCATTCTCATGGTTAGTAAGAACTCACCATTATCAAATTGTTTTTTACGGAATTTTGTTACTTCTGATTCTTTATATCTATCCTTTCATAAAATTATTAATCGATAAACATTACAAGGAATTCCTCTCACTGTTTTCAAAACTTGTTCTAGCGATTATATTAACTATAATGACTGCCGCACAACCGATGCTTGCAACTTATGAATATGCCGACTACTCAACTCGCGGTGGTAATCCGGTTCAGCTTGGCGATGAAGCAGAAACTGCAGTAAAAAGTGGTGGCGTAAGCTTGGAGTATGCAACTCGCTGGTCGTTAGCCCCTCGAGAAATTATTGATTTCTTTATTCCAAGATTTACCGGAGGAACTTCAGCCGAAGTATATGACGGTGATCAGTATGAGCAAGTAAAAGGTCAGCAAGTTCCCGGCTATTGGGGAGAGATGCCTTTTACCGATAACTATGACGCAATGGGGATGATTTTATTCCTTCTTTGCAATACTTGGTTTTATTTACTACAGAAAGAACCCTTTTGTTATTTCACTAACAATCTTTATTGTTTTTTCTGTTCTACTTGCCCTCGGTAGACACTTTCCATTTTTATACAATTTATTTTATGAATACATGCCTTTCTTCTCCAAGTTCCGAGTACCGGTAATGTTTGCTCACATTACATTTATTGCAACTTTTATTTTAGGCGGATTTGGTCTTAAAGCACTATTCACGGAAATAAAACAAAATGATTACAAAAAGGTACTTTATGTATTTGGCGGCGGCGCTTTGTTTTTATTGATCATTCTTTTTACTAAAGGATCATATGAGTACATCGGACCAAATGAAGCAGGAAGATATAATCAGCAAACTTTAGAGATTATCAAAAATATTCGAATTGAGTTTCTAACAACAGATACTATTAGAGTACTTATTCTCGTTGGATTATCCGGTTTAACCGCCCTTGGATATTTATTTAGAAAAATCCGAAAGGAATTGGCAGTAGCTGCCATACTAATTTTAGTCGGTATTGAAATATTTGCAATTACCGGCAGACAAGTTACCCATATAAATCTAGTTGAAGAAGAGCAATTAGAGCAAAATGCTTTTCAAGAAACAGAGATTACGCAAGTGCTGAAATCTAGAGACGATAATATGAGAGCTCTTGCAATCAGCAAAGAATTTCAGAGCAATTATTATGCATATTTTTATCCTACTATAAATGGTTACAGCGCAATAAAACTCCAATTGATTCAAGATATAATCGATCACAACTTATTTAACTATCCATCTCAGGGTAAGATAAATTGGAACGTAATAAATATGCTAAACGGTAAATATATTATCAGTTCAAACCCTTTGAACTACCCTTTCTTAAACAAACTTGCGGAAGCTCCTAAGAGAAAAGAAATTCTTTATGAGAATAGAAGCGTATTATCCAAAGCATGGTTCGTAAAGGAAACAAAATCCTTTGATACTCCGGAAAACTTAGTTGTTTTTATGAATGATCCTTCATTCAAACCAGACAGCTTGGCTTTACTCCTTAATTCGGATTTTGATGGCGAGAGATTTTCCGCCAAGGGAAAAGTTGAAGTAGAAAAATATACACCCAACGAAATTGTACTAAAAGTAAACACTACCGAAGAACAATTTTTAGTCTTATCGGAAGTTTACTATCCCGAAGGATGGCAAGCAGTAACAAGCGAAGACAAAGAATTAGAAATACTAAAAACAAATCACATTCTTCGCGGGATGGAAATTCCAGCAGGTAATTATTCAATAACATTAACCTTTGAACCACAGACATATTATACGAGTATGACGGTTGTTTGGGTTGGTGAATATTCTTATATTAATATTAATCGCTCTACCTTATTCAATTAAACTAATTCGTAAACGTGAAATAACTGATGCCTAATTTGAAAATCGGTGTAATTGTTGACAATGAATTTACCGGCGACCTTCGAGTTGAAAATGAAGTTAAAATTCTTCGAGAAGCTGATTTTGATGTTACGGTACTTTGCTTAAACTTTGGTTCAAAACCTAGGGAAGAATATTTTGAGGGAGCAAAGATTACTAGAATTAAATTCCCTAAATTTTTTCAAAGTAAACTTCGCCCATTCGTTAATACTCCTTTAGATGTCTATAGTTTATTATGGAAGAGATTTATTTCCAGGTTTGTAATAAAAAATAAAATCGATGTTCTTCATGTTCACGATTTATATATGGCCATCCCTGTTCTTAAAGCAATTTTTAAAGAATAAAATTAATTCTCGATCTTCACGAAAATTACATAGAGGCTATATTTTCATATAGCTGGATAAATTCTTTTCCTCTGAAAATGTTAGTAAATAAATCAAAATGGGCTGCTTTAGAAAAGAAAACATTATTTATTTATTGATAAAATAGTTGTTTTAAGTGAGAACTTTCGTGATTATTTGGCAACTTATCCATCCATTGAAATAGATAAGTTTATAGTTTACCGAATTATCCAAGAATTGATAAATTACTAGCTCCATTGATAAAAATATAATTGACAAAAGTGATTCTTTTACTGCTTTTTTATTTCGGAGTAATTGCAAAAAGAAGAGGAATATTTACGCTATTTGATGCAATGAATAAATTAGTCGACAACTATCCTCAAATAAAATTACTATTAATTGGACCAGTTGATGAGAAAAGACCAGGAACAGTTTAATATTTATCTGAGCTCAGAGAAGTTAAAAGACAAAACAATTTATTATCCATGGAAGAATATAAAATATTTTCCATCGTATGTCTCAACAAGCGATGTTTGCATTTCACCCTTAGTTAAAAATAAGCAGCATGAATCGGGGATTGCAAACAAGGTTTTTCAGTATATGCTTTTTGGAAAACCATTAATAGTAAGCAATTGCAAGCCGCAGGAAATATTAGTAAAAGAAAACAACTGCGGCCTCGCTTTTAGATCCGAAGATGCAGAACTATCACAAAAAATTATTGAACTCCTTAACGATGTTGACAAAAGAGAATTGATGGGCAATAATGGTGAAAAAGCAGTGCATGAAAAATATAATTTGAAGGTGTCTTGGGACAAAGTTAATAGATTTATATAATGAAGTGAATAAAAATTAATATGACCAAATTTGCCTTATTTTCAAAATTTCTGAATTAGAAAATAATGGATTATGGGAATTCACTTCATTTGTAAAGCAAAAGCGTACTTAGTATTTTTCTTGGTCAATTTTTGAATATGAGCAACTATAAATCAATATATGATAAATTGAATAATTGGGTAAACTCCAAAACTTCAAAAGCTACGATCTTTGCGATGTTAAAGGAACAAAATTCTTCTTTAACTTAAACTCTCTTAGGCATTCGAATTTCAAACTCGGGAAATTTGCTACCCTTTTAATCAAATTGCAAAAAAGAAGTCCCGATATATTCCGCAAAATAATGAAAATTGAAAAGCGTACTTATCCACAAGCCCAAGCGCTTATTGCTTCATCTTTATTTTGATGTCTATAAGAAATATAATGAAGTCTCCTATTTGAGAAAGGCGGAATCTATTGCGGAATGGTTAATGGACAACAGGAATAAATCCTTTCAATACTAAGATCTACTAGGGTCAACCGTACGATTGGTACTACCGGAAAATAATTAAAAAGTTTACACCTCAAACAACGGTTAACTCACAATCAGCTTCCTTTTTTTAGATTTATTCGAAGTAACGAATAATTACAATTTTTAGAAGTTGCAATAAGTGTCTGCAATTTTTTTATAGACGATTTAAATTGGGATGAGGACGCCGATAAACATATTTGCTTCAGCTATACAACAGAGGACAACTATCACATTCATAAGGCGATAAATATGCTTGCAGCTGCTGTATTGATCCCGCACCTGGCAGCATTTCCAAATTTTTTTATAAATTTAGAGACTTCGGATTAAGGGCCGTCAATTTCACTTTGAAACATCAAAATACCGATGGTTCTTGGTTTTACTGGGCACCGCCGGATAAAGTCGTTGGAAAAATTGATCACTATCATACGGGATTTGTTCTAGAATCACTTCTTATCATATTGGAAAATCTTACAAGATGATAAAATAAAACAAGCCTTTCATAAAGGATTAGAATATTATAATAACCATCTCTTCACTAAAAATCTTATTCCTAAGACACAATAACAAAAACTTATACCCAATCGACATTCAGTCTCTGGCGCAGGCAATTATTACTTATACATTATTATCATCACAAAGTATCATCAATATTTCAAGAAAAAGCAAAAAAAATATTGAATTGGACGATTGAAAAAATGTATGATGCCGAAGGCTATTGTCTATTACAGAATATACGCAAATAATAAAATCGATAAATCCGCTTATATACGGTGGGCAGTATCTTGGATGATGCGAGCATTAAGTTTGATTATTTGGAAGGAATCCGATGAGCATTAAAAACCCAATAAAAAGTTTGAAACAGTTTCTACAAACGAGTATCCTTGTTGAAAAGTGCGGATGTTTTGGGTATCGTAAAAGCCGGATTTGAAGCCGGTGAAGTTTACGTGGAACTTGAGAATGGACTTAGATTTTACGGTCTTCTCCCACTAGAAAAAAACTTTATAAATATCACAAATTTTTATCCCGAAGACTTAAAAAAATCGTGAAAGTCAAATGTCTGAATATAGTTTATGATATAATCATTCGTTATCATGAAAGAGGATTAAAAATACACGGCCCCAAAAAAGAACTGTTTTACACTCCAAAAGAAGGAGACATCATTGCCGGAGATGGGCGCATTTATCGGGATACTATACAGTCTATTTATCAAAAATAATCGGAGAAACCGGAAAAATTATTGCGATTGAACCAATTGAAGATAATCTGTACTACCTGAGATTAAATGTAGAAAAGAACAAATTAAATAACGTTTTGATTGTCCCGAAAGGAGTTTGGAATAAACGGATAAGATGGTGTTCTATAAAAAGGAAGACGATCATCAATCAGCAAGTTTAGTTTTATCAAGCGAAAATAAAAACAAACTAGAATTCGAAGTCGATTGTTTAGATAATATTTCAAACGAAGCAAATACCAAGCATGTAGATTTTATGATAATCCAATTAAACGGAGTGAAATACGAAGCATTGGAAGGATTAAACATAGTTAAACCAAAAAATCTTTCGATTGCCGCTAGATATGATTCCGGTACGGAAAAAACTTCACGAAAAATATTGAACCTTTTAGAAAACCGAGGTTATTTCGTAAAACTAGTTGAAGAAGAATATGTTTTTGCCGAACTGAAAATGAAAAGAGTATGAAAAAAAGTAAAATATGTATAATCGGCAACAGTGTTGCGCTTAGAAGTCCGCCCACCGGTTGAAATACCGAACAACAAAAATTATACGCAGTTGCTTCGTGACAATTCCGATAATAATTTCGATATTGTAAATTTAGGTTACGGTGCTTCAACGGTAAAAGATATTTATGGAACAATTGATAGTTTTATTAGAGAATTTCCCGATTATTATATTATAAATCTCGGAGTTGTTGATGCATCAACGCGTGAAGTGCCTTTATGGTTTTATCGCTTAGCTACTAAAAAAAGTTTGAACCCTTTTTACGTTTTCAACGCACTTTTTTACAGAAATATTCTTTCAAAATTTAGAAGATCTCTTGTAAATCTAAGAGGCCGGCGTTCTTGGATATCACAAAAGAGGTTCGGCAAATATTTTGAATTAATTATTAAAAGCTTAGTTAAAGAGACTAACGCAAAAATAATTGTGCTGAGTATAATGAAGCTAACGAACGGAGTAGAAAAAGCAGTTGCCCAGGAATCATTTAGAAAGCAACGAATTTACAATTTAATTATGAAAGAAATTACAAACCATTATACACAAATCTTCTTAGACACAAATAAAATTTTGGTTTCGACGGATTATCCAGATGGTGTTCACTTTTCTGAAGCAGGCCATAAAAAGATAGCCGAAAAGTTACAGTCCATTATTAGCCAAAATGAAAAATATTAAATTATGAATTACTCTTAACTTGAGAGTATTTGTTCCCCTCAATTTTCTTTTTTAATAATAAGTACATAACTATAATGTAAATGAAGTAAAACAATCCCGCTGAAATCGAAAGAGCGATCATCATTTCGTATTACCGTTTCTACAAAAATATACATCGAAAGAAATCTAACAATTAGCGAGATAATTATTAAATAAAAACCTATCTCCTGTTTATCAATAATCAAGAAAGTTGTTCCAACTGTATAATTTACAAGTTGAAAGAAAAGCCAAAATGATAAAATCTGCATATATACACCGCTCACTCTCCATTCATTACCAAGGATTAAAGAAATTAGATCAGGTCCCCAAAATACAACTACTAATACGAGGAAATCCTACCAGTAAAGACATTCTAAAAACAGTTTTCCTAAATAACTTGATAATATATGAACCACCTTTATTATAAGCCTCTGATGCAGATTGAAAATATACTTGAGAAAGCGACTGCCCAATCATCGAGAATAGGTCTTTTTATTAATCTGTCGCCGCCATATAAAAACCAACAACTTCGGGACCAAAATAAAATGTGAACATAAATACAGGAAGTTCGTTGGCTGCCGTATTTAGGAAGGTCATTGGTGTATTGATCAAAGGAAATTTTTTGTAACGTTTTAAGAACGGTAAGTAATCTTTTTTTAGATGGAATACTAAAAAGGTCTTTCTTTTCTCGACAGGAAGGAGAACATTTGAATCAGCAGTCCGGCAACCATACTCAAATAAAGTCCAAGAAAACTAGCGCCCATAGTCCAGCCGTCAATGATGATGACTGCGATAACCCTGACTGAATAATTTTTGTCCTTGCTAAAAATGAGTACTCCTTTTTCCTTATTGGTACATATTGCACCAATTGAAATAAGCCATTAGCAAAAATTCCAAATGATATATAAAGGACATAAGGACTCAATTTTTCTGCATTTAAAAGGAAAGAATCAATTCTCCCAGTAAAAAGAAAAGTAAAGTAAAGATCGTTGTTGTAATTAATAAAACGATTAGGCAAGTTTAAAGCGGTATTTGAAACAACATTATACTTAGGAATTACTACAGCTAATTCTAATTTCAACGAACTGATCACACTAAAGGTAAGTACGGTTGATAACATTAACTGAAAAAGACCAAAATCGATCGGGCTATAAATTCTGGTTAGAATTGGAAGTGATATTATTGTAATTAAATTAGCACCAGCAGTACCGCTAAAATGCTTTATTACGTTTTTTGTGAAATCACTTTTAATTAGGTCTTTCATACCAACTATAGACTGTAATTATACTTTTCAGCTATGCGGCACATTAGTTTCAACTTTGCACGTTCATCAGTATTCCAATATTCATATTTTGGAAAATCATTATTTGTTTGCACATTAATTTTTTTATTTAATACTGAATTAAGTTTCGAGCCGGATACGCCATCACATCCAATAAAATCATATAGGGAATATGCTATTACTTTATTCCCATATAGGTCTTCTGCTTTAAAGTCAATATACGATTTTCATCTTTATACTGTATCTTTGAAATCATCAATAAATTTATTTGTTTCATTCCAAAGCCAACCTATCTTTTCAACATCACTCAAGTGATTAAAATCATATTGAGGTTTTTTCAGGACGATCCGTCCTAAATCGTGTTTGTCTTTTTTATGATACCGATTTCTTCTAATTCCACTTCTAACAAAACTTCCAGGATGTCTTCACAAGATGAATAAATTTTGATTTTGGAATACTTTCATTAATCGCGTAGGCAAAAAATGTAACTTTATTATTTGTCTCAACAAAATATCTGTCACGCAAAAAAGATTCGATAATAAGCTCTGAGCCGTGCTGATTCAATTATTTACATAACTCTTCATTTTTTCCGAATAGTTCTCATAAGCATACTTTGATGCAATACAGAGTTCGGGATTAGGTGAGTGATATGCATCTATTTGATTGTTTAAAGTTAATATCTTGGTTAGATATTCAGTACCACACCTACCTGTAGAGAGCACAAACAAAGGTGAGGAATCTTGTTTTATAGTAGATAGAAACTCATTATTAAATTGAATGATTTTCTTTCTCTTTATAATAAATATTCTTTTTAATTTGTCTTATATAACTAAAATTTGAGCTTGTCCATTCAGTTAAATAATATTTGATGTCTTTAATTTTCATTTAATCTTTTTAGTTTGCCTTCAATCAATTTGTTCGGAATGAAAGATAATGGATTCTTTTCTGCTATTCTCTCAAATAATCTTATATAAAAGTTTGTTAGATTTCTACCTGTCTCAAAAATAAAATTGTTGTTGTGCCGAGTAACACGAAAAGACCACCGTAACTCTCCACGGCATTTAAAATTTTATCGGTAGCCTGCTCAGCTTCAGCTTCACTAAGATCAAGGTATTCAAATAAAGTTGTGTCCATCACAGTCAATGGAAACTCCCAAATATTCATCATTCTATCTTGTTCTACATCATAAGGGCGGAAAGGGAGGCAATAAGAATTTCGCCATCCAATTTGATCATGGAACCCCCAAGTTGAGTCATACTTAATTTCAAGTTTTTCCAGTATTCTAAGAGTATTTGGATAATTAAATCTTAGCCAGTGCTGCCTGCTTCCAGAAGGATTTTGATTAAGCAGTTTTTTTACAGCGTTGTAATCATTTTTCATCACTTCCTCATTATCAAAGGAATTGTAAGTAGCATGCAAACCTATCTCATCCCCTAATTGAATTAACTTATTAACGACTTCTTTAATACGTTGTTCGTCAAAAGAAAAGTATGCATCCTTATGAGGATCGCCTTGAGGGAGAAAAAACCAAACTGATCTAAATCCGTATTTAATTTCTAATGACTTCAACCAGTCAAAATTCCAGAACGGATTATCACTGCCAAACAATCTTACAATATTTGTTATGAGTAATTTGAGAGTTTTGGATTTACTTACCTTTGAAGGAGAAAGACCAAATAACTGTTTTATTTTTAATTTAACTTGAGCGATGTTGTACTTATCTACTCTATCTACGTCATGAGTTAGCAAAAATCCAAATGCTTTATCTTGCCAAATATTTCTTCGACTAAAGCTATAGTTATTTTTTAAACAAAATTTTTCTATCCCCTCAGTAATTACTTTGAAATAATGATTAACTAAAGGAAACTCGGCTATATTCAATTTTTTCTGGATGCTTTGCTGATACGAAAAGCGTTCATACTTATCTAAAACCGGGTGATTTAATTCCTGAAACCCGGACAACAGATAAAATGCAGATTTCATCAAATCATCATTAAATATAAGATTGTTTTCATCATCAAATTTGTAAAAGGCATCTTCGTCATTAATGGGAAATAGAATAGGAATTTTATCTATGTATTTAACTCGATCTAATTTATCACAAGAAAGTTGAAATCTTATCTGAGGAATAGTTTGAGTTGGTTCATCATCAATGATTATTCTGTTTTTAATCTCATTAGTAAAAACAAAGTGATGGTTGAGATGATAAAAAATATATTCAATTTGGTTTTTATTTAACTTTGCATGCATTAACTGAAACCGAAGGTCAATTATTGTTTATTACAATTTACTTAATAATATCGAGTATAGAAAAGCATCTGAGATGGGGCAATATTAAACAACCTTCAACTTCTCGGTCCTATCGGCTAGCTTTAATCTTTCAATCAATTCGGTTAAATCGCCCTGCATTACATCGGAAAGATTGTAAAGAGTTAATCCTATGCGATGGTCTGTTACTCGGTTTTGGGGATAGTTGTAGGTTCTTATTTTATCACTTCTGTCGCCGCTTTTAACCATTGTTTTTCTTTGCGCAGCTATTTCACTATTCTGCTCATGTAATTTCGCATCATACAAACGTGCTTTCAAAACTTTCATCGCTTTTTGTCGATTCTTTAATTGTGATCTTTCATCTTGACATTGGACAACAATGCCTGTCGGAATGTGCGTTAATCGGATTGCGGTTTCGACTTTGTTCACGTTCTGTCCGCCTGCACCGCCGCTTCTGTAAACATCAACTCTAATATCATTTGGATCAACATCAACTTCAACATCTTCAGCTTCCGGTAAGACTACAACAGATGCAGCCGATGTATGAACTCTTCCGCTCGCCTCTGTTTCCGGTACACGCTGAACTCGATGAACACCGCTTTCAAATTTCAACTCTCCAAAAACACCTGTGCCGGAGACATTCAAAACTGCCTCCTTAATTCCGCCCATCACTCCTTCATTTAAATCAATCAGATCAATCTTCCAGCCCTTTATTTCTGCATACCGGGAATACATTCTGAGTAAATCCGCAGCAAATAAGCCGGCTTCATCACCGCCCGTTCCGGCTCTTATCTCAAGTATCGCGGGTTTATCATCTGCTGGATCTTTGGGTATGAGCAAAAATTTAATTTTCTCTTCGAGTGTCTCTTTTCTTTCTTCAAGCTCAGGCAACTCGCCTTCAACTAATTCAATCAATTCATTGTCATCATGAAGATTCTAAAATTTCTTTTTGTTCATTTATATTATCGATAACATCTTTGTATTCATCATATGCTTTAACTATATCCTCAAGACTGCTTCGTTCTTTACTTAACTTAATAAGTTTCTCTTGATTCGAGGTAATTTCCGGGGTCTGACAACTGTTCTGTGATGTTGTCAAACTTATTTTTAAATTCTTTTAACTTTACTAATAAATCCATAGCGTCCTCAAAAATCGATTTCAAATATACCAAAGTTGCTTTCCAAAATCTAAAACGGTTATCACGAGAAGAGTGATAATGAGTTACGTTAATTCTCTTAATTGTTCCAAATATTCTATTTGTTTTTCAATGGAAGGGAGAGATTTGGAATCGTCTTTTTCAAAAGTTTGATCGATTAAATCAAATATTCTATTCAAAGCAGTAAACATAGGAATGTCAGGATACCCGTTGTCTCTTAAATAATGAATTAACTTCATCGTTTTGAAACCATCAAACCAAATTTTCTTTTGGTGAAAAAGCTGCTCATCCGTTTTTGAATTCTGCAAGATTCGCTTTAGGTTTTCCTCAAACTTATTTATGATTAGAAATTCGTACAAAGCCGGAGAAATACTTTTCGCGTTTTGAACAATTTGTGCTGCTTCAACTTTTTTCGTGTAGATGATTAAAAATTTTTTAAGTATTATAAAAGATTCCGGATTATATAACATATATTCATCTTTAACCTCTTCATCAAAGCGTGTCATTCGCTGTCCTGTTCCAAAAGGTACGCGCCATGATTTTCTTTCAGAAGGATAAACTGTTGTACTGTCAATTTGCGAGATATCAATTACTTTAGCTGCCTTTTCAAGGAAGTAAAAATCTTCGCCGGCTTTTTGCTTATTCATTCCGTCAATTTTCACATATGTATAAGGATCAATAACCATACATGAACCAATTGAATGATGGGCGTAAGGAGAACCGGTATACTTTAATCCAAGTATGTAATAGCGTAGAAATATTTCGTAACAAATTATTGCTTCATTTGTAAGTTTATGCCGATATCTAATTACGCCGGCTGCTCGATTATTTTTTCTAAAGAAATAAGTTAATTCTTCAAGATAATTTTTGTCAACTTCGCAATCTGCATCTAGACAAACTATACCTAAATTTGATTTAGTGTAATCAAAGTGAAGCAACGCTTGATCCATCCCGATTTTTCTTGCTAAACCAACACCCGCATCTTTTGCGGGAAGAGCACTTCTCCCCGAGGAAGCATCGATGTATTCAATATCAAATGTAAGTTTACCGCTCTCTTTAATTTGCTTTAAGTAATCAATTGTGCTAGCATTATCTGAAATAATTTGTTGAGATGCATCTACGGAGTTATTCACAACGACAATTACTAATACTCTTTCTTCCTTAGGCAGCAAACAATTGTTAAGGGAGTTTATAACTGTAGGTAAATTTTCTGATTCTGCAATAGACGGTATAACAATTATTAATTGATAATCACTTTGCAAATTATAGTTAAGCCATTTCTCACCGCCGCGTTTTTTAAGATAAGCGGTTATTTTAACGGAAGAAGATTTACTCATCAAGATTCCATCTTCTCAAAAATAATTTTTTCGGCTTCATTTACATTTGGTCCTTCGATCCAGTTTATTTCAATTCCTTCTCTTTCCATTTTGCGAAACCATGTCATTTGCCTTTTTGCAAAATTGTGAATCGCGCTGTTAAGTTTTTGAAACATGTCGTTATAATTTAGCTCACCTTTTAAGTGTTCGCTTATAAACTTATACTCAAGTCCAAAGAATTGTAATTTATCATGAGTAACACCTTTTTTCAGTAAGCCATTCACTTCATCAATCATTCCATTTTGCAATCTGTATTTTAATCGTTCTGTGATTCGTTTTTTTATTTGTTCTCTTGGAAGTCGAACCCCGATTGTAAGTGAGCTAATTGATTGTTGAAATTCGTCTTTACTTCGTTCCGCTTCAGCAATCAAGATTGCTTTTATAATCCGTTTCTTATCTGTTAAGTCGGTAGTGTTGTGCAGCGAATCGCTTCTAGCAACTAAAATATTCCTCAAAGTTGACAAATCTAATTCATTTAGTTCTTTTGCCCTCGGTGTGTTAAAGTCAACCGGCTTTAATTTATATGAGGACAATATTGAATTAAGATACAAACCGGTTCCGCCAACTAAAAATGGAAGCTTTCTTCTTTCGGTTATTTCCTCAAAAGATTTGTAGAATACGTTTATTGAATTTATAAAGATCAAATTCTTCGGTCGGGTCAATAATATCAATTAAGTGATGTGGTATTTGTCCGGCATCAGTGTCGTATTCACTTAAGTCTTTTCCTGTGCCAATATCCATTCCGCGATAAACTTGACGAGAATCAGCAGAAATAATTTCACCGTTATATTTTGAGGCAAGGTTAACAGCAAGATTAGTTTTTCCAACAGCCGTTGGACCGAGGATGGTTATTAAATTAAAATTCATTATGGAATGATTGTTAAAAAGCCGATGACCGCGGTAATGAAATTTTTACCTTAGTACCTTCACCGAGAGCGCTTTGAACTTCTATTTTACCGGAATGGCTTTCAACAATTTTCTTTGTAATAGTTAAACCGAGACCGGTTCCTTCTTTTTTACCGTGCGTCATAAAAGGTTCAAAGATTTTTTCAACCATGCTTTCCGGAATACCGAGCCCATTATCTTCAAATAAAATTTTTGCTTCATTTTTATCGACATGAGTAGAAACTTTAACCACGCCGCCTTCCGGCATTGCATCACAAGCGTTTCGGATTATATGGTTGTAGCATTGAAAAAATTCTTTACTGTCTAGCTGAACTTTTACATCATCGGCAAATTGGTTTTCAATTTGTACATTACGGGTTTTTACATATGATTCTAAACGTTCGCTGTATTCCTTAAGTGTTTCATTTAATCCAACACGCGAGGTTCGCAGCACTGATTTGCCTTCCGCATAGCTTGATGTTGTTTGAACTAAATCGGCTACTTGGGTTAATTGTTCGAGGATCATCTCAACAATTTGATCCGCGTCTTTGTTGAGTTCTTTTGTTTTAAGATGTTCCGCATAACGCTTACTTACTAGAACCGGCTTTTTAATATCCTGAATTAAAAAGTTGGTCATCTTTCCAAGCGAACTAACCCGCTCCCCTTGCAAGAATTTTTCAAGCATTTCGGCATTCTGCAATGCTAAAGAACATTGGATTGAAATAGCGCTCAAGAATTCTTCATCATGCTCACCGAATTTTCCGTTCTTGCTGTTGAGTAATTGAAGTACGCCAACAATTTGATCCTCCCGATCTTTTATCGGGAAACACAACATACTTTTAGTTTCATAACCGGATGATCTATCTACGTCGGATTTAAATCTATCATCTTTTGAAACGTCTTCAATGTTTACAGTCTCACGATTTTGTGCAACCCATCCGGCAATACCTTCGCCCATCTTCAATCGAATTTCTTTTGTCTCGCTGCCCATCGCAATTTTAGACCAGAGTTCATTATTTTCTTTGTCAATTAAGTAAAGTGTTCCGCGGTCAGCATTTGTTAAGTCTGTTGCGACAGTTACAATGTTTTTTAAAACTTCGTCAATTCTAATGTTGGAGTTAACAAGTTGTAACGCTTTTATGATCTTTTTAAATTGATCAGATTTTAATCCGGATTCTGAACTTGAATTTAATCTCGATTCAAAAGAAGGTGGTGCAGTTTCTGTTTCCTCTACATCATGTTTATCTTCTTCAACCGGAACTTCCACTTCAGCTTCTTCGGGTTCATGTTCATCCAGTTTGTCTAATTCTTTGGTATCATCAACAATTTCTTTTTCATCAATTTCTTTGCTGATATATTCTTCCGCATCATGCGGAGTATAGTCGTCAGTAGGTTCAACAAAAGAATCTTCTTCTTGGCTGCTATCAAAATCAGCATCATCTTTTTGTGATTTTGCTTTTTCTTCAGCTTGCTTTTCTTCTTCACTGAAAGCAGAGAAAAACGCCTCGTCAAAATCATTATATTTTTGTTTTGATTTCGTTTCTTCTTCCGGTGCTTCGTCTTGTGATTCAAGAGCTTTTAGGGTTTCATCATCGAGCGAAGATGAGTCCTCTACTTCGGAATTTTCTTCTTCCTCAAAATCTTTTTTAATATCTTTTTCTGTTTCTATGCTTATTTCATCATCGTCATCTTCGGTAAAAAGTGGCTCTTCGGCGAGATGTTCGGTTTCTTCAATATTTTGTTCAACTTGATCTTCCGGTAATTCTTCGGAATGAACTTTCTGGAATTTATCCTCTTTTAATTCTTCTTCGTAAGGTGAAGTGTCTTCTTCTATTGATGTATCATGTTTGTCAATCAAATCATCTTTAAACTTTGTTCGAAAGATGTTACGTCTGTTTTTTTATCTCTCGGTGAAGCTGTTTGAGTTTCGTCTTCCGGCTCTATTTTTTCTTCATCCGTATCAACAACATCATCACGTTTTTCACCGGGTATATCAGGTTGAATATCGGAATAGTTCAAAAGATTGGTTTTGATCATGTGGTTTTGATCTAACAGCATGTTTAATTCATCTTTGGTCAACGAGATAAGATAGCTGTCCCGTAAGGCAACAGCTGTGGAAGTGCGAGAAGTTTCTTCTGCAATTTCATCATAACCGAAAAAATCATTTTCACCGAAGATGAAAGATTTTGTTGAACCGAGCAATTTCTTTTTCAGCAAATTAATTTCACCGCTTACTACAAGAAATATTTTATCGGCGGAATCTTCTTCCCGGTATAAAATCTCACCCTCTTTTAAAGGTTGAAGATCGCCTTGAATTTCGGCTAAGTCCAAATCGGTTAAATCAATATCTAAAAACAATTTATTGCTTTCTAACGCTATGTAAAGTTGGTTTTCCATATTCCCTTTACTTGCTTATTGATTTCTTTGTTTGCTTTTATTAATCAGATTTTGACCACATTTTTCACATTTAAAATACGATAAAAATGTTATAAACATTACTAAAAAAGTATAGTAATTGCAATCAAATCAAGGTCATTGCCAAAATGTAAGAATGTAGAATTTTTAAGCTACTGCACTCACTCTCATTATTGTGGGTTTGTATCTAATACAGTGAATTTATTCCTCTTGTGAACTTTGTGCCTTCTTTGTGAACGTTGTGGTTATCCCTCTTAACCACGAGGAACACTCCCAAAAGGATGGCTATGCCAAAAGCTTTCAAAAGGGTCACAAAGAGAGTAATCCCTTTTAATTTAGGTTTAGAGGTTAGTTTGGATTGCTATTCGATAATTTTGAGTTAGCTGACCGAATATTTAAATTTGCTGGTCATAAAAAAATCATTGAATCTTTTTTTCCAACTAATCATCAAATAAATGACTGAAGAACAATTGATAGAAAAAGCGCAGAACGGCGATAGACATGCGCTTTCCGAGTTAGTAAAGCAATACGAGCAGACGGTTTATAATTTTTCGTTCAAAATTTGCCGTAACAAAGAACGTGCTGAACATACAATGCAGGAAACTTTTTTGAGTATGGTTAAAAATCTTAACCAGTTCAGCGGAAAATCAAAACTATCTACTTGGCTTTACACTGTTGTTTCAAATAATTGCTTGATGCTCGCTCGTTCGCAAAAGAAACATAATGCTACATCACTTGACGACTGATGAATCGTTAATCTCAGAAAATAATATTGCCGATTGGAAAGTTACACCGGACAATCTTTCCGAGAATAACGAATTAAAAGAATTTTTAGATCAAGCAATCGAAAAATTACCGGCTGATTACAGAGTTGTCTTTTTATTGAGAGATGTTGAAGGACTTTCAACCGAAGAAACCGGTAAAGTCACCGATCTTTCAATACCGGCAGTTAAATCTCGGCTTCATAGAGCCAGAGCATTTTTAAGAAATGAACTAAACGAAAAATTGAGCTATGAAAAATAAAAAAGTAAACTGCAAAGAAGTTATGAGCCACATCTGCGATAATCTTGGTGAAGACCTTGATTCGCCGAGATGCGTCGAGATAAAAACACACTTAGACGAGTGCGAAAGCTGTCAAAAATATTTTAAGAGTGTCGATACAACTATTCAATTCTACAAAAAATATAACGTAGAAGTTGATGACGATACTCATAATAGACTGATTGAATTTTTAGGACTTGATGAAGATCAGTCTGATTCAAATACAGGAAACGAAAAGGAGAAGTAATGGATAACGTACATTATTATGATACCAAAGTTAAATGGACAGAAGGAAGAAAGGGCGAATTAATTGAACCGACAATGCCTACGATTGAAGTTGCAACACCCCCGGAATTTCCAAAAGGTGTTCCGAATACTTGGTCGCCCGAACATCTTTATGTAGCATCGGCAAATATATGTTTGATGACAACCTTTTTAGCAATCGCCGAAAATTCAAAACTCGATTTCAAGAGTTTTGAGTGCGACGGAAAAGGTAAGCTTGAAAAAGTTGACGGCAGATTTATGATCTCGGAAATTGTTTTGAAACCGAAAGTGATCGTCACCGAAGAAAAAGATATTGAAAGAGCGGAACGAATTTTAGAAAAATCTGAGAAGCATTGTTTGATTTCAAACTCAATTAAAACCGAAGTGAAGTTGGAAATGGAAGTTGTTGTTGGGTAATCATTTTGTAGCCGCAGACTTCATGTCTGCGGAATATGTATACATTCTGAGTTATGCACTCACGTCGGCATAAAACCGACGGATATAATTTTTTCTACTTCACACTCTCTTCCACAATTTTTATTTCGTCTTCGGTTAAGCCGTATAGTTCGTAAACGAGTCGGTCGATTTGTTTGTCTGTTGCAGCAATTTGACGCTCGAGGTTTTTCTTTTCTTGCGGGGTTTTGGATACATTATATTTATTATATAGCTCATTTATTTTTCGGGAATTCTCAAAAATTGATTTAAATAATTTACCATTACCTTCATTCATTTTTCTTATAGGTATTTAAAGAATACCTGTAATTACATAAGTATGTAATCCATAAATAACTTTCACATACCAATTCATTAAGGTGCTATCTTGTTCGAGAGCATCTTTATAGACAATTTCCAAAAATCCCGGACCAAGATTATTGTGAACTTCAAAACACTTACCGATTATCTGGTAACTTTCCTCTTTATAAATTAATTCACCCAAAACGTCCTCCCTTTTTGAATTGAACTAATAAAAACATAACACCTAAAACGAGTCCCCTTTTTTTAGCCGCGAATACGCTAATACATTCGCGCATTAGCGGCAACAGCTTTTGCTTTTGATTTAATCACTGTATTTTTATCATCGGATCAGGTCAAATCTCTACAAAAATTATTTAACAGTGATTTTATTTATTTGTAGATATTCTTTTAATTCTTTTAAAAATCTCCGAATATCTTCCACATAAATTTGTCCTATGTTTGATATTCTGAATGTATTGACTTTAGCTCCTTTGCCGGGATAAATGGTAAACCCTTTTTCGAATAAGTAATCGTGCATGTTATTAAAATTATAGTTCGGGTCATCCGGTTCAATTATAGCTGTTAACAATTTGGCATGATGTTCTTTTTCAACTAAAAACTTAAATCCCATTTCACTCATTCCTTTATACCAATACTGTCATACATTTCTTCATACCTCTTTGCGCGTCCTTGTTCTGTTTCAATGAAGTATTCGTTAATTGCCTGCCGTAATGCATAGAATATCTGAACCGGGTGTAAATTGCATCTGTTTGTTCTTGGTAAAGAAAGTGTAGTTATCAAAAAGATTGAAGTAAAAATTCCTTCGTTTATAATTTGCTGTTTTAATTAACGAATCGCTGTTGCAAATAACAAAACTTAAACCCGCCATTCCCTGTATGCATTTGTTAGCCGAAGAGATTAAAAAGTGTATGTTATCCTTCTTAACGTCAATAGGAATTCCGGCATAGGAAGACATAGCATCAACTATAATTTCGAGGTTATACTTTTGTGCTATTGCGGAAATTTTATCAATGGGATTTAAAATTCCTACAGTTGTTTCGTGATGAATAAATGCAATATGTGAAAGTTCTTCTTTATGCCGCCGAATTTCTTCTTCCAACTTTATAAGATCAATTGCATCACCATATGTAACATCAAATTTTACCTGCCGAATACCGAACCCCTCGCAAATTTGCTGCATCCTTTTACCGTAAGCACCGTTGTTTATAATCAACACAGTTTTGTTATCCGGTATAACCGAAGTAAGACAGGCTTCAATACCCCGGTTCCGGAGCTCGCAAATAATATGGCTTCGTGAGTACCTTCACCGTGAACAACTTTTACTAAATCATGCCTGATATTTTCAACAAGCTCGCCAAACTCAATTTCACGCGGACAAATATCTTCAACAACCATTGCATATTTAACTGTATCAGTTGTTGTTGCAGGTCCCGGGTTAAGTAATACATTTCTATCAACTCTCTTTAATAGTTGAATTTCCTTATCTCTATTATTTATTAGAGGATAAATCACTTCCACAGCACGTTTATGATGCTGCTCGTCATCAATTTCAATCCATGCAAGATCATCAACCAAATTAAAATTTATTTCACAAGATGGGGCTAAATCTGTGAGACAATCTTCATAGTGATAATTCTTTTTTGCTTCAAACTGTGTTTCAGCATAACCTTTCATTATTTTATATAAGTCAAAAGAAATTTTAGAAATGCCTACTAATTCGCCGCCGTAATTCTTTATATCATCAATTTGTTTTGACATATTAACGATTTGATTTCCTTCAACACCGACGTACACTTCATCCCCTGCATTAGTTTTACCAGAAAGAAGAATTACATTTTTTCGTTCATCGTTCAGAAGGGTTTGCAGCGCGTTGAATTCATATAGCAAATCTGATTCAAGCAGTAAGAAATCTTCGTTAATTAAATTTTTGGCAATCCATAAAGAATACATACTACCGGTAGTTTCATATACTTCATTTTTTATTGTTTGCACAAAGGGATATTTGTTTTTCAGTTCATCGTAATAATGATTCTGATAACCGTTTACAATAATTATCTTATTAATGCCCGCATAAACTAACCGTGCAATTGATTCTTCAATAATCGGTTTATCACCTAACTGAAGAAATCCTTTTGGTTTATCATTATGAATAGTACGCAGCCGCGAACCGATTCCGGCTGCAAGAATTACGGCACATCTTATTCTGCTCATAGTTTCCTTTATTTCGACATGATAAATTTTTCTAATCGTTCTTTAACCTGGTAAGGTTTTATACCCGGTCTTCCCAATGTTTTAGGAGAACCTTTTTTGATTTTGAAGTGAATAAACGTTGGTCCTTCCTTCAATTCACTTGAAGAAAGATACTGTTGAAATGTTTGCAGCATATCCGTGGAAACGGCATGTTTATAACCAAACCCTTTTGCAATGGAAGCAAACGAAATATTATGCGATACAGTACTTTGTCCGCCTGTGGAATCGTGAGCTTCGTTATCAAGAAGAATATGAGTCAGGTTTTGTGGTTGATAAGCGCCGACAGTAGCCATTGAGCCGGTTCTCATAAGTAAAGCCCCATCACCATCAATTATGTATATGTGCAAATTCGGTTTTACAAAAACTATTCCGAGTCCGAATGCGAGAGCGCAGCCCATCGAGCCGACCATATAAAGTTGATTTTCTTTATCATCCAATTCGTATAATTCTCTCCCGGTTTTGCCTGTTGTTGCAATCACTACAGCTTTATCATCTGCAACTGTTTGAATTGATTTTAATGCATCGGTTCTTGTGCTTCTTTCGTTATATGCAAACTGAAATTCATCCTTATGAGCGATAGAAAAACGGAATGGATTATCCTGCCGCTTAGTTTGAAGTTCATATGGATTTACGTCATCTTTTTTCATAACAAAAACGAATGGTTTATTTTCGGTAAGCATATAATCGTTTGCTTCTTTTAATGCATTTTTAATTAGTCCGCTTTCGTTCGGAAAGAAAGCCCATTTTAATTTCATTGCGTTGAGTAAATCGGTAAGGATTTGTCCCATCAATTCGTGTTGCGGTTCATCGGGGTGTCCGCCCGGTTCTCCGCGATAAGTTACAATAACCAGCATCGGTATGCGGAAGGTATCAGTTAGTGATGTTAACGGATTAACAGCATTACCGAATCCGGAATTCTGAAACATGACTACACTTCTTTTTCCTGCTACAGTAACTCCGGCAGCTATGGCAATTGCATCCCCTTCATTAACAGCATCAACAAAATGAAATTCATCGTGATCTATAACATAATTAATAAAAGGTTTTAAATAGGAACATGGCGTTCCCGTAAAAAAATTAAAACCAAGCGATAAACACTCATCTAAAAATTCATTTGCTTTAATCATTTTATTTACCGGATAGATTGTATAAATATGTTTTAAAAAATTCCTCGTAATAATTAATGATATGCCATAACATTGCCGAGATCATTCAGGTTGTCAACATCAAGCCAGTGACCATCAATATAAACTACGTTAATCCGTGATCCTTTTTCAATAAGTACATTTAGCAGATCGGGCATTTTCATTTTATTAAAATTTTCTTTTAAGGACATTTCTTGCAGCGTAGATTTTAATACATCTGAACCCTTTTGAGTTGTCTTTATTAGACCGATCCACTCACCGTCATACTGATCCGGCTTCTTCAATTCTGCAAACTGAATTTGTTTGAGATAAACCGGTTCTTCGGAAAATTCTTTTGAATAAGAACGTGTAGAAATAATAAAATCACCATGATTACCACAGCAGCGCCTCTCAAGATTTGCATCGGCAACAACAACAATATCTCCGTTTTCATCTAATAGTGACGAAAGAATAAATTTACGAAATAGGATATCACCGTAAGTTATAATACATGTACCGCTGATTTTTGCTTGTGCTTTATAGAGTGATACTAATTCACCTGTAGTTGCGTAATCGTCATTATCAAAATAATTGATGTTGGGAAAAGTGAATGCTTCTTTTTTGTAGCCGCGGACGATTGAAATATCTTTTATTCCTCGCTCATTAAAAAGTTCTAACATTTTTTTTACAAGGGGCTGACCGTTAATATTTATCATTGATTTAGGTAGATGTTCTGTTAATTCACCTAACTCAGCTCCGCGCGATGCTGCAAGAATTATCCCGCTTATTTTCTCGTGCTCAGGTGTTTTGAGATAAATATTTTCTGCTTGTTGTAATTCATCATCATTTTGTAAACGGAAGACTTCTGCTAATGGTGCAACTTTATCTTCTACTTCAATTAGGGATTGAGAAGTATAAATTTTCTGTACTGTTTCTTTCATTGCAGTTATTGCTGAGCGAAGTTGATGATTAGCCCATATTACAAGACTAATTTTAGCATCACGAAATACCTGGGTTGGGGTAGAATAATATTTTGTCGGTACAATGACAACCGGACACCTGTTTCCCCATTCTTTCATAAAAGCAAGGATCTCATCCGGTTTGGAAATTTTACTGTGCATAAGAATTGCATCTGCGCCCGCAAGACGATAAGCTTCTGCTCTTTTAAGTGCTTCGGAAAGTCCCCAACCCGCAATAAGGGCTTCCACACGTGCTACGATGCAAAAATCATCGTCAAGCTGACTATCTTTACCCGCTTTTATTTTCCCTGCAAATTCTTCAATATCGGCGAGAGGTTGTTTATCACCACGTATAAAACTGTTTGTCTTGGGGAAAAGTTTGTCTTCGATACATACGCCTGCAATATTGCGCTGCTCAAGTTTTTTTACAAGCCTGCGCATATTATTAAAATTGCCATAGCCGGTATCTCCATCTAATAAAATTGGGACAGTAGTTGCATCACTCATATACTCAACTACTTCAAGTACCTGTGTCCAACTTGCCTCATTATTATCGCGTACACCTAGTGATGCACTGATTGAAAGTCCGCTCCCCCAAATTCCTTTGAAGCCGGCTTCTTCTGCAATTTTAGCCGAAAGACCGTTATGTGCTTCCATGATGAATTCAAGATCAGGACTTGTCAATAATTTTTTTAATTGCGTTGTTTTTTTCATGGCTTACTCCAGGAGGTTTTTCCCGTTCAAACAGGAATCCCAAAACCCTATATGTTGTAAATATATACCCACATAAGTGGGGAATGACAAATTAAATTATTCGGTTTTGAGAGCTAACTATTTCTTTATCATATTGAAAGAATAAAAATTGTTGAAATCTTTTTAACGAATGTTATCGGGAGTTATTTGATATAACTTCTCTACTTTTTTATCGTTTGATTTTTGTATTAACCAAATAAAGAACGTCCAAAAATTGCCGAAGAAAAGAATGTACCAGATAAACCAATCGAGCCGATTTAAAAATGCAAAAATAATTAATACAAAACCGTGTGTTGAAAGTCCATTTAAGTTCCAAAGACGAACGAGAAAGGCATTCTGTTTAACATATCCTTCAGGCGGAATTGCGGTTTCCTCTTTAGTCATTTTTCTTTTCGCATTCTGAATTTTAGAATAACTGATATATAAAGAAAGAAGTAATTTTTTAACCGGTTGTCCTCCGTCATTTTTTACATCGTCATATTCTTTTTGAAATTCAGCAAGTTCGCTTTCAACAAAATTGGATTTGCCTTCTGCATTTGCAATATATTCACTTCTATAAAAATCAACCAACCCAGCTTGTACTGCATACGCCAGGCCTGTAATTATAACAATAATCCACCATTGAAAGGGATTTTCCCACAGCCCCATCCCCCAAAATCCTATACCGATAAAAACAGAAAAGGAGGAGATATAATCAATTAAACCATCTAATAATCTGCCGAACGGGGTTCCGTTTTTTTTAATGCGGGCAAGTTGACCATCGGCACAATCAAAAATAAGACTTAACGCAAAAAATACTCCTCCCCAAGCAACGGCATTAATTGTACCGTAAGCAATTGAAACACCGGCGATCACTCCAAATAGCATAGAAATTATGGTAACTTGATTTGGTGTTATGTTGGTTGGATAAATCAACTTAACAAAAAGAAAAGCTAACGGACGAAAGAAAAGCAAATCTATTATTTCTTCTGCTTCAATTACCTTAAGGGAAGATTTATATTGTTTATGAAATGACACTAAATTCAACTGCTCACGTAATTATTTTTTCAGTTTTTAATAAAAACTCTATGAAAAAATTACGAAACAGCCCCCCTAATTCCAAGTTGTTTTACTCTTTCAAAATAGTAATTTACTAGGAAATTAAAGAAAATTTGAGATAATTGTGAGGATTTGTCACTTAAAATTGATTTTGCTAATCCATTTCGTAAAGATTTCATTTATGAAGTCTTTGTGGTGTGCTTTTTGTGTCTGCATAGAGATTTGATGAATCAAATCTATACGGGAATGTAGAGACACCCCAGCGAGTCGAGATGTCTCTACAAATGGTTAACTCTTTTTAAGATGAACTTTTCCATTAACAGTGCTGATCTTAATTTTGTTTTCACCCGAACCGTTTGATCCTTCTGCTACAAGTTTTTTGTCGTGACCTCTCCATTTACTTCCGGCATCTTCAACTCTTTCGGATAAATTAAAATCACTTTCAAGATCTATTCTATTTTCCTCACCTTCGTCATATACAATTTCAATTTCAATATCCATCGAAAGATCAGCCGGAACGTACAACCAAATATCTCCGCTCATCGATGAAAGTTCCACGCTGCGTTTACCTTCTGTACCGGTTACTTTAACTTCAATATCACCACCCATTGTGGAGGCATCTACCCAGCCGGCAACTTCTTTAATTTTAATATCTCCGCCCATGGTTGATGCTTTTACAAATTGCGCTGCTTTATTCACCGTAACCGCGCCGCCCATGGTGCTTACATTTGCTCCGCTCATAGCTTCGTCAACGTAAACAGCGCCGCCCATGGATTTCATTTTAACTTCTTTGCCTGTAGAGCCCTTACTACTCGTTACGTTTCTTTGTGTAACGGTACCACCCATGGTTGAAGCATCAACATCACCAATTACATTTTCTACGAGTACACTTCCGCCCATTGTGCTTACTTTACCATCTACTTCGGAGTCTATCAATTCAATTGATCCGCCCATTGTTGAAAATTTCAATTGACCTTTCAACTTTTTTAAATTGAGTGAGCCGCCCATCGTACTGCCGGATAAGTCACCTTCAACGTTTGCGACATTAAGTTCACCACCCATAGTTTTTAGATTTACATCGAATTTGTTCGGAACTTTTATATTTATTTTTCCGCTTGTAGAATTGTTGTTACTTTTTTTAGACTCTGCCTTTACTGAAACTCCGTACGATGTTTCTTCAACATCAACCACAACCGAAGCAGCATCCCTTCCGGTTATGTCAACATTTACATCAACGATGTTTTTTTCCCATCCTTCAATTATAATATCTGATCCGCATTCAATATCAACCACGAGTTTTTGTCCGGGCTTAACTTCGAATTGCTTATCGACTTGCGGCATCCCCGCGATGGTTATTACAAAGAATAAAATTGCTGTTAGTGATAGATACTTTTTCATTTTTCCCCCAAGGAATGTTTATTGTTTTTTAATTGTAACTGTTCCGTTGTTTACTCTTAAATTTATTTCAGGTCCGCCGCCGTTAATTTCGAATTGCCCGATAACATTATGTCTTTCTGTTGAGATGCGTCCTTCAAAATCCGATTTGATTAGATCTTTTCCGTTCCGGTTGTATGACTCAACATCAGCGTAAACTTCGGCTTTAATTCCGGAGGATAGTTGAATTTCAATATCTCCGCTGCCAGTTCGCAAATTCGATTTTCCGGTTAGTGATTGAAGACCGAGATAGATATTACCGGCGCCGGTTTTTGCGCGGACTTCCCCATTAATTTTATGTAAGCTGATATTGCCGCCACCTGTGCTTACATCAACTTTTCCGTTTGCTTCTTTAATAGCTATGTTCCCGCCGTGTGTACTTGCATCAACTCCGTTAAGGCATCTACCTAATTCAATATTTCCGCCGAATGTAGTTACTTCTAATTTTTCTTTAGCTAAATTGACTTTGATTCTGCCTCCGAAAGTTGTAACCTTTTTGGATCCGGCAATTGACTCGATCTCTATATCGCCGCCCATTGTTTTTATTCCTTCGACAAACCCTTTCAAGTTGTCAGCTTTAATATCACCGCCTTGGGTAGAAAGGTATGTTGTACCATCTACATTATTTAGAGAAATATCTCCACCCATCGTTTCAAGTTTTACATTACCGGAAACTGATTTCAATTCGATATCACCACCCATTGTATTTACTGCAACGTTTCCGTTTATGTCGGTTTCTATTTCAATATCACCGCCGGTAGTGTGCAAATCAAGATTGTAATTTTGGGGGACGGTAATACTATACTCTGCGCTGCGTCCCCAGCCCCATTTGCCGGTGTAGTTTACAGTTACATTTCCATTTTGCTCATCTAGCTTTAGCGCTTTTTCATCATCCTGATCGAGTCCGTCAACTTTTACAAGGACTTGATCCTTTTCCCAAGTATTGATTTGTATATCACCGGGATTCACTTTAACCTCAAGAGTCCCCCCTTTCTTTGCGGTTAGTGTTTTGGCGATAGCTTCTTGTTGAAGTTCAGCACTTGCTAAAGAAACTGCAAAGAGCAAAAAAATTATTGATGTGATTTTCATTTTTAACATTTTATTTAACCTCCTGAATTAAGGAAGCGGCTCTTAAACGAATATAGTTTTCATCATCGCTCTTTAATTCATTCTCAATTACGTTTCTTAATTCATTGTCTATTGATCTGCCTTCGTACTTCATTTGTGCAAGTGCATTTATTGCACCAACTTTTAAACCGGGATTTGTATCATTCGCGAGCACAAATAATAAAGCATCTCGTATATCTTCAGCGAATGGATATTTCATTAGTGCATTTAGAGCTTCTCTCCGTACGCCGTCGTTTTCATCTGTTTTCAATGCATTGATCAAGGCAGATTTTATTTTGGGATCTTGCACAGTTACTTCGGATGAACTTGATGACAAAGTATTTACGGTTCTAATTCTTACACCGGGATTGTCGCTCTTTGTTAATGCAGCAGCTAATAATCTTTGTACACGCGGATCTTTGATGTCACCTTTGAATGTTACCGGTCTAACGGCGTCAAATTTTATTTCAATTTTGCCTTGGTTATCAAATGGATTTTGAAAACGAACGTTGGAAATGTTAAGCTCATCTCTATTAATTGCATCAAGATCAATTTCAGTTTCGTTTGTGTTGAACCGAGATGTTGAGTTATTGAAAATTACAAACCCAAGTAAAAACCCAAATAATAATGTAACCGCCATCCCGTAAGCCGGGGCATAATTTCCGAAAATCAGCTGCTTGATCGAATTTACAAATTTTGTTGATAGTGATTCTTTATTCTTTTCGAGTTCAACTTTATTTAATAGCTCACTTCTAAATTCATTGAGCTTATCATCACTAAGCATTTCGGGCTTGGTTCCGGAAATAGTGGAGTAAAACTTTTTCAATTCCTCGTACTCACGTTTATATTCATCTGATTCCATCAGATGATTTTCGACAATTTCTTTTTGTTCATTGTCGAGTTCATTCATCACGTAAAGTTGAAGTAACTCTTGTAATTTTTCTTTATTCATATCTTTACCCTTCAAGTACAGTGCTTAATTGTTCTTTCATTTTTTGTGAAGCATTAAAAAGATATCTTTTAACAGTTCCTTCTGCACACTGCATCATCTTTGAAATTTCTTTTATTTTATATCCGTCAAAATGTTTTAATGTAAATGCCATTTTCTGTTGTGCCGGCAGTTGTTCAAGCGCTTTGTTTATTTGTTCTTTCTTTTCCTTGTTTTCTAAATTCTCACTCACGTCATCCCCCGATTCAATAAAGTCGCTTGCGGTTCTCACTTCTTCTTCATCTCGGCTCACCGTTTTGTCAATTGAATCGTGACTCATTTTTTCTCTTTTTGTTTTATGTGTAAGACAAACATTTGTCGTTATCCTGAAAAGCCAAGTTGAAAATTCACTTTTGAATTTGAAATTTTTTAGTCCGCGAAAAACTCTGATGAAAACTTCCTGGTAAATATCTTTTGCGTCATCTTCGTTATTTCGAAATGACATTGCAATATTTACAACCTGCCGGTCGTAGCGGTATATCAATTGTTCAAAAGCCAATTGATCTCCTTTTTGCGCTCTTTTAATTAGTTCGAAATCTTCAATCATAGTTAAGCTCTATTACATTAGACTTGTTGTTCTCTGAAAGGTTGTAAGGAAATATGAGGAATTTTTATGAATTTTGGGAGAATTTTAGCGGATTGCTGTAGACTTTATGGAACTGTTTCAAAAATAACAATTTATAAAAATTGAACGCAGATGACACAGAAAAAACAGATTTTCGCTGATTAGTATTTCTCTACTTAATCAATGTTTGTCCGTCTTTTATAACTGCACAGGAAAAAATAACAGAATTTTAACGAAGAACCGTTTTATTAATTGAATTTTACTCTACAATACCAAACTTTCCGGCATCTTTACAGCAATAACTTCGCCCTTAACACAAAGTTCATCCTCTGCAAAGAGTTCTACATCAACGATAACTTTTTTGTCTTTTACTTCACGGATCTTCCCTTTCAAAATTAATTCCGGTCCAAGGGGAGTTGGCTTTAGATAAGTTACATTAAGTTGTGCAGTTACAAAACGAAGCGGTGGATCGGTATCCATTTCTCTTCCTTCGTGTTTGTACATTGCCGCTGCGGCAGAACCGGTTCCGTGACAATCAATTAAAGAAGCAAGCAAACCACCGTAAACATAACCGGGAATTGCTGTGTGATATTCTTTCGGTGTGTATCGTGTTATCGTTTCATCGCCATCCCAATAAGTTTTTATTTGGTGACCTTTCTCATTCAGTTTACCACAGCCGTAACAGTGTGCTACATCGTCGGGATAGTAATCTTGAAATGCTAGTTTTTGCATAACATATTCCTTTTTGCCGAGTAAATTAAAATTTTATTAGGCATAAAAAAAGAGCGGCATTGGAAGCCGCTCTTTTAACCAAATTAAGAGATGCTACTTGATCAATAACATCTTCTTGGAAATGTTTACATTCGCACCTTCTAAACTATAGAAATAAATTCCGGAAGCTAAAGATGTTCCGTCAAAATTTGCCGAGTGATAACCGACTTGTAATTGTCTATCAATCAGTGTCATTACTTTTTGTCCCAATACATTATATACATTCAATTTGTAGTTACCCGATTTTGGAACTGCAAATTTTATAACTGTGCTTGGATTGAACGGATTCGGGTAATTTTGAGAAAGTTCATATTCAGTCGGAATACTCTTAATGTCATCTTCCACGTTTGTAATAGTTCCATTGCCGATTGTTAGTAAACTACTATTCGAAAGTTGTTCCTCATTCAGATTATAACTCGCATTAACTTCGGTTGAAGAACTTGTATTGAGTTTCCTAAATCTAACCGAAGCAATTTCACCGTTTGAAATTTCTTCTAAGTTAGTTGCAACTACCGAAAGCGTTCCATTATTATCTGCAGTTCTCAAATTCATTATGTTCGAATGAACATTAATGAATTCAAGTTCATTTGGATCGTATTCAAACTGTATTTCAGCTGACTGAACATTGCTGGAGTTTTCTAGTCTGATAGGAATTGAAAATGTTTCGCTATCTTCAAACTCCCCGCCGTTAAGAACTATTGAACTACTTGGTGAAACACTTGGGAATACAAAATCCCAATCATGCAAATAAACAAAGAATATTATTCTGAGGTAATCTTTAATGTTAACATGACCATCGAAATTTACATCCGCATTAATGAATGCTTGTCCGCTTAACGGATAAATACCAACCCAGTGATAGATGACCGCAAGCGCATCATAAATATCAACGATATAATTTAAAGTTGCATCTCCTCGGTTCTCAGATGTACCGGAATTATCGCTGTAAGTTACAGAACCGTCAACAACTGTCAGAGGAGTTTCTAAAACATCTACCGGCCACTCTGCCGATGAAGCTGATAGATCAGCGCTGCCTGCATTACCATCAATGACCTGGAAAGTTAGATAAAACATTGTTCCACTATTATTTAATGGATTTGCACCGGAAAGAATTATATCAACTGTTCCCGGGATAGCCGAATAAAAAGTTCCAGTCCAACCGTAATCGTTAACCAAGGTTCCGGCATCATAGTCGCCGTATAAGAATTTCAGTTTGCTTGCATCAAAATGAATTTTACCTTGCAGTAAGTAATCGATTTTGAAGCCGCTTGGTGCAGTAAGATCGATTGGGATTGTAACGTATGAACCGGCTACAGTAGTTGATGACCCAATAGTTATTGTCGGATCTACCGCAACTGTATTTATGGTAAAGACAGCATCACTGATATCGAAAATACTTGAGTTGTCGGTGTCACTTATTCTCACCAAACATTCGGTTGAGTTAATATTCGGAACTGCGAAAGTATACGAACCGGAGGAAGCATCCACGGAAGTTGCGACTGTATTCCAGCTTGAACCGTTGTCGGAAGAAAATTCGATATTAACATTTGTCACATCTGAAGAAGTCCAAGCTATATTTTCAGTATCTCCACCGCTCCAAGTTTCTCCTCCGTTAGGCGAAGTTACTTCAACGACACTGCATGATGGAATCGGATCATCAATGTTTCTGAAATATTCTGCTTGCATTGTGAAAGCAGGATTTGGATTATGCGTTAGCACCGTAAATTCCAACTTCGGGAAACAACAACCGGAACTGTTCTTGTTACAATGTTTGTCCAAGTTGAACCATCGTAAGAATAATCAAATGCGAAATCATTACCTGTTCTTACTACACGCAAGTAAGCGGGAATAGGTCCGCCGATTGGTTGATTAACTTGAGCACCAAATGAAGCACCATAACCGTTAGCATAAAAATATGTTTGTCCGCCAAAATATGTTTCAAATCTCAATCGATAACCAGCGCCTTGCACAATAATACCCTGCATTTGATAAGTTGATGATGGGACAGAATTAAATTTCACTTCAACTCCAAAATCATCATCATGAACAGTTTGCAAAACTCGCGGTGCTAAGTTTTGAGAAAGATCGTGAGTACCCTCGTTACCCAGGATAGAAATTTCAAGAACACCGTTATTTATTCCGAAAGTTGATTGCACCTGTTTGAGTACCTGCGCCGGCATCGTATGGATCGTAAATTGTCCAATACGATTCAATATTAGGTCCGCAAAATTGATCTGAAAACGGAAGTGAACTTGCATCAGGTGTTACGGTGATAGTAAAGTTTTGAACTGCTGTTTCTCCATTACCATCATCAACAATAAGTTCAACAGTGTGTGCACCTAAATTACCGCTAGTTGGAGTTCCGTATAATGCAGCGCTGCCATTTCCGTTATCATTAAAAGTCAACCAGCTTGGCAATGTTGGAGCTGTTATAGTTAAAACATCTCCTGCATTCGGATCCGAAGTTGTAATATTATAAAGATAAGCTTGATCTACTTGTGCATTTGAAATCGGAGAACTTGTAAACTGAGGAGCAAAATTGCCACTCAAAGGTTCAATCGAAATTGTACCCCATGTAACATCCGCATTGTGAGTAATAAGTAATACTGAACCATTGCGATCTGCAATAACAGCATCAATCATATAGCTCGAAGGTTCTGATGTGCCATCTTCCCAAATTTTTACGGAGAATCTACTATTTCCCCCGCCAACATCCTCTGATTTAGCTTTGAGAAAGTATCTTTTATTAGCACTAAGTGAGTAGGTGGTTGTAGCTGGAACTGCAGTAGGATAAGTCCAAATCTCTTAATTTATTCGAATTGCCATACCCATCCAATTGCCTCGAGCGGCCATTGTGTTCTTGGTGATACCGTGCCGGTCGTGTCCTTGCCATCCAATAGCAAAACCAACACCGGAACCGCTAGATATAGAATGAATAGTCATTTCTGCAGTAACTTCATAGTTGGTTGTCCAAGTTTCATCCCCAAGGGCAATTAATCTATCATATCCCGGTTCAGTAGTACGAATTCCATCGGGAGTTAATTCCCATAAACCATCAACAATATTTGCTAGATTGTTTATATCATCTATACTGCCTAAGGTTTTCCAATCCGCAGTGTATGGGAGAGACCAAATATTACCTGCTTCGTAATTTAATGTAATTGATTCTGTTGTTTGCGTTCCCAATGCATCGGTTGCGGTAAATTCAACAGTATTAACTCCGTCATTTAAATCAGCATAGTCAATTTCTGTTACGAAATCTCCGGCACTCAATAAGCGTGTTCCGTTCGGTCCGATATTTAACGAGACAGAAGAGCCGCCGTTAAGTTTATATGATAAACTTGTTACTCCATTATCATCCGAAACTCTTCCTAGATATTAACCCATTGCTGAGGATTGCCAATATTACCGAATGTTTGATTATCTCCGTACCAAACTTCAATTGTTGGTGGATCGGTAATTTGTGTATCGGTATCTGTAATCGGATCATCACCACTCATGAAGTAATCTGCGCTGGCAGTAAATGCAGGATTTGCGCCGGCATTTCCTGAAGTAAATCCAACCTGAGTAAACCGATAATGCTTGAGTAAAGGTTGAACCAATACTCCAAGTAGAGCCATCATAAGAGTATTCGAAAGTCCAGTTGTCTCCGACCTGGTAACCCTTAAGTATCCCGGTATCGAGGCAATCGATCCGACTGTTTTTGCTTGTGGAGAATTTGTACCGTTTATAAAAGCAGCAAATAATTTTGCGCTGCCAGTATGAATATGTATCAAATCTCAGGTAGGTGTCATTATCTTCCTGAACAATCAGTCCTTGCAATTGGGTTGAAGCAGAAGGAACGGATTCAAATTTAACTTCTATCTGCAAAATCATCATCCGGAGCAGGCTGTAATAATCTCGAAGCATTATTGTTTGTATTCCAAAGATCGTGTGAAGTACCTGAAGGAACACCGATTTCTGCATTTGTCCCGGTTAATGTTAATGTACCATCGCCGGCTGGATTATAAAAAGTCCAAGGTGATTGTAATGTCGTTTCAGGATAAAAATCATCCGAGACAATATTTACTCCTGCTGAAAATTCATAAGCTCCGATATCAACGGTACCTTCTAAAATTCTATCGTTGCCGTCAAGATCATATGCGCCGGTCATCCAGGCTTGATTTAGTCCGGCATTAATTAGTGTTGAACTTGATGTTAAATGGAAATCATTAGAAGCAGTATTTTCAAATAAAGGGTCATCCGTTGTGTTACCAGTTCCGCCAGGTAAAGCTGGAGTTGAAGAACTATAATCAAAAGTATAACCACTGCCGCTAGTTTGCCAATTATCTCCATTATTGAAATAGATAATTGAATTAATAATTGTTGAGTTATCCTTCGCTCTAATACCAGCGCCTTGGGGAGCGGTATTATTAACGATAGTACAATTCTCGACTATTCCTGCTTCCCAAATATTTACTACCCCACCGTAAACTTCAGAAGAGTTACCGTATATTATACTTCCTCGCAAAGTACCGCCGTTTAATAATCTTACACCACCGCCGTAACCATTGGAGGAATTATTATTGGCTGCATTATTAGTTATAATACAATTATTAATTAAGCCATCGTTATCAGATTGCTATTCCGGCACCATCTCTAGCTTGGTTTCCGGTGACAAAGCAATTTTGAACAGTTCCGCCACTAATAATATTTACACCTCCACCGTGACCATTATCTAGAGCGCTGGGGTTATAACCATTTTGAATTGTAAAACCATCCAGCACAGCATCAGCGTGATTGATATAAAAACATCTTGTTGCGTTATTTCCATCAACAGTTGTTGTCGAATACCCGTTAACACTTTGAACGGTTATCCCTTTTGTGATAGAAACATCTGTTGATAAATCGTACGTGCCGTCACCAACAAGAACTAAATCTCCGGCAATTGCCGCATCAACTGCGACTTGAATATTTGTGGCAGCATCAGTCCAACTTGAATAGGGTGCATTATTCCCTCCCGTTGGCGATACGTATAATGTTGCTTGTGCGTACACCGTCGCTTGCGATATATATAGAAGTGCGACGATGAAAAACAGAGTGAATCTGGTTTTCATCTTTACCTCTTTTTGTTAGTCGATATTTTATTCGGGGAGTAAGAGGCAAAAGTGATACCACTTTTTTATTTAGATTTTAGTTGATAATTGATCTTTTTAAAATTTCGAAGTGTATCAGAATGGAGTAAAGGATTGATTTGATGCAGGAAAGAAATCCCGGGATTTTTCAAAAAGAATAGCAGAACCAAAAATTCATAGTTCACTTTTAAACTGGCAAATCCCGGGGATTTTTATAAATCAATAACTCATCGCGTTAAGTTTTACTTTACCTCTAAAAATCCAATAGATACTTATTGTATAAGCGAGCACAAATGGAATATCGATAATTGCCATTATCAACATTATGTTAAGAGTCTTTTGTGATGAAGCTGCATTATATATTGTTAATGAAAACTCCGGATTTGGATTTGATAGCACGATATTTGGGAATAGCCCAATCGCAAACAATGCTAACAGTGCGGCAATACTTGCTGCAGAAGAAAGGAAAACCCTGAACTCTCTGCCGTGATGAATTTCTCTCGGAATGTTTGCAATCGCAAGCATGTTTAATAATGCAACAAGAAATAAAACCGGTTCTGCTTTAAAGTGGTCGATCATATGCGGATAGTAAATTAACGTTGCCATTGTTGTTGTAACATACATGATCACAAAAAATATGATTGTATTGTTAACCCAGCCGCTAACTCTTTTCTGAAGTTCGCCTTCTGTTTTTAAGACTGCATAAATTGCGCCGTGCATCATGAATAATGCAACTGTTGTTATACCTACCATCAGCGTGTAAGGAGTAATCATTGAGAAAAAACTTCCTGCATATTCTTTATCCGCTCCAATCGGAACACCCGTAATTATATTACCGAGAGCAACACCCATTAACAGTGCAATCAAAATACTCGAAACACTAAACGCAACATCCCATGCCTTTCGCCATTTTTTTCCGGGTCTTTTACTTCTAAATTCAATTGCTACAGCACGGAAAATTAATCCGGCTAGCAGCAACATGAACGCCGTATAGAATCCTGAGAAAACCGTTGCATAGACATGCGGGAATGCGGCAAACAATGCACCACCGCCGGTAACCAGCCAAACTTCGTTGCCGTCCAAACCGGGCCTATTGAGTTCATCATTAATCTTCGTTCGGTGTCATCTTTAACAAGTAAATGTAATGAGCCGACTCCCAAATCGAAACCATCCAAAATCGCATAACCGGTCAGCAATACGCCGATTAGAATAAACCAAATTGTATTTAAGTCAAATGTGAATTCCATTATTCATCCTCAAATTTAATTTTAGTGATTTAAAACTCCCTTTTGTTTTTCATATTCTGAAGAAATGGTATCAGGCTCTTCCGGACCATGTTGAATTTTTTCATTCAACAAATAAATAAAGAGAACAAAGAGAAGAGCATATATCACAAAAAAGAGAATTAGTGAAAAGATCACTTGATTTGCATCAACAACTTTCGATAAACCATCAGCCGTTCTTAATAAACCGTAAACAATCCAAGGTTGTCTTCCTACCTCAGCTGCAATCCACCCAATTTGATTTGCAATTTGAGGACCGAGCACCGAGAAGACCAAAATCCATAGCAGCCATTTTGTTTCGAATAGTTTCTTCCGTTTGATATAAAAAACACTTACCAAAGAAATTGCAATTAAGAAAAAACCTATTGCAATCATTAAGTGATATGCTTGAAAAACAATATTTACCGGTGGTCTGTCTTCCGGTTTGAATGCATTTAATCCGGTTACTTCTTTACTTGCATCGCCATGAATCAAAAAGCTGAGTAACCCCGGTACAGCAATACCGTATTTTACTTACTTGTTTTTGATCATCAACCCAACCAAATAAATATAAAGGAGCAACTGCTGATGAATCATAATGTCCTTCGAATGCAGCCATCTTAGCAGGTTGATTTTCACTTACACCAATTGCACTTTGGTGTCCGGTAAATAACTGAAAAAGTGATGCGAACAAAGCTAAACCTAATGCAATCTTCATTGAAGCTTTTGCAAACTCAACATGTTTTTTTCTAATTAAATAATAAGCGCTAACGCTAATTACTAAAAATGCACCGGCAAGCCAGCAGCCGGAAGAGAACATGTGATAATCTTTCCATAGAGGAGGGATTAAAAACCATTTCCCAGAAATCAGTGATTTCCGCTCTCATATTCATCCCTTCGCCAACTAGGTGATATCCCGCTGGAGTTTGCTGCCATGAGTTTGCAACAACAATCCAAACTGCGCTTAACATTGATCCAAGCGAAACCATAACTGTTGAAAAGAAGTGAGTTTTAGGGCCAACTTTGTCCCAACCAAATACTAACACGGCAAGAAAACCGGATTCAAGAAAGAAAGCGAAAATGCCTTCTGCCGCAAGTGCACTTCCGAAAACATCTCCAACAAATCTGAAATAAGTTGCCCAGTTTGTACCAAATTCAAACTCCATAACTATACCGCTTGCAACTCCGATTGCAAAGGTTAAAGCAAAAACCTTAACCCAAAATTTTGTCATGCGCTCATAAAGAGGATTTTTAGTTTTTAGATACATTCCTTCCATAATTACCAAAAGTACACCTAGCCCAATGCTTAAAGGCGGAAAGATGTAATGGAAGGCAATAGTAAATGCAAATTGAATACGAGCAAGTATTTCAACATCCATTTAATTATTCTCCGTAGTTTTATTAGTAGAAAATTTAGATAACAAATTCTGATATCATTTTCTGTTTCATTTTTTCATGAAGCTGCTTCTTCTTCATCAAAGAAAGAATGGAACAGACATTTATTTGAAAACTCGCAATGAAATCCTTCATTAAGGCATTGATTGAATTTTGTTTTAAATCCTATTGTGTCAAGTACTTCAAAAAGTGAAAGTTTATCAGCATTTCTGTTTAAAGCAACGCCGCCATGCTTACCTTGAGTTGTTACAAGAATTCCACTCTTCGTTAATTTATGTACAATGCGTGCTGCAAAGTTTTTTGAGATGTATAATCGTTTTGAAAGTTCGCTTACCGGAAGTTGTTCGTTTTCTTTAAGCGCCGCTAAAGCAGAAGTAATTCGAAGTGCATAATCTTGTTCTCGTGTGATGTAGGTCTGCATTTTATCTATTACTTGACGAGTAATATATTATTTGAGAAGTAAGATAATTTAATAGGATATTTAGATCAAGTTTAAGATGTTATGTCTGATTTTCAAGTTGAATAAAACTATGTGAGGCAGAAAACGAAGAATTGCGAATGTTAATAAGAATTTTTATTATTAGATAATAATTTTTTTCACAAGTAGATCAGAAATCGTTTGAAAAATTTCATTAAATCAATATTTGGAAAAAGAGAAAAAAGTTTGCAAGAGAACACTGAATTTTCAAAACTACCAAACGATACACAAAAGTACTTAATTGAGTCAAGAAAGCTAGCTGAAAAAAACAAACAATCATACGAATTAAATGAAAAAGGAATCGAAGCTGAACGTAATGGAGAAGTAGAGCTAGCAATTAAATTCTACGAAGAAAATATCAAATGTAGGTTCGAGGGAAGCCACCCCTATAATCGGCTTGCAATAATTTATAGGAAACAAAAAAGATATTTTGATGAGAAAGGAGTACTAGAAATTGCTATTGAAGTTTTTAATAATGATGCATACAGATCACGCCAAGATTTACCCACTAAACTCGAAAAATTCCAAGAGCGTTTAGATAAAGTAAATCAATTAATAAAAAAACAGTTGGAAGAGGATGAAAAGAAGGGAGTTTAATTTTAAGTTAATAAGAATTAACTCCTCCCACAGAGGATGTATATTCATTTCATTATTGCTGCTTGCTTTAATTAGTTGTTCAAATAATTTAGAGCCACAAATGGAGAACTCCCATGTTTTTATTTACGACAATAAGTTTGTGTGGAAATCTTTCCGTTGATAGAGATGATACAAGTTATATTTTCAAATTTGCTATGAACCCAGACAGCTCTCTAAGAGGTGAAATTTATGTTGAGGAATCCGGGACAATTAAGAAGTCTTGGAAAAAAGGTGGTTCATCAGTCAGTTTTTCTGATATCAGGGAATATCATTTTGTCCCACGTAATTTTCAAACGCCAGTTAATTTTAAAGTGGAGCAATGGAAATACGAACTTATAACGCCCGAAGAATTAGGAGTTGTAGATAAGTGGTTGTTAGGTGAAATAACAATAAACTATTGATGAGATAGATGTCATTAGATTGATGAAGTGCTGCAGGGTAACACGCGTTGTGGTAATTTTAAAAACTGTTAAAGATAGATAATGAGGACAATTAATAGATTTGAAGATTTAGACTTTTTCAAAACCTTGATGCCAATATTACAAAACTATATTTCTCATCAAGAGTTTGATAAGATTATTACTGAGCAAACCAAGTTTGAAAAGTATAATATTGATATTTTGTTGTCTGCCATGAATATTACAGAATGCTTAGACCAAATAAATTATACGATCGACATGTTGTCTGGATACAAAAGTAATAAAGAATCGATAATGAATAGAAATGAATATATTGTCTTTATTCTCGAAAATTTTTACTTAAGGATCACATCGATTTTTGACAAATATTACAGTTAACAAATGTTGTTTTTGAAATTGGTCTACCTGATAGAGAATGTAAAGAATCAACAATTATTAAAAATGACAAAATTAAGGGAACGCCATTAAGCACATCTATGAAAAAGCTTGATAAGTTTATTGAAAAATATAGATACTCAAGAAATCGTATTTGCACATTCCGAATCATATAATGAAAAAAGACTTGCTGATATCCAGGGCTTTTATATTGCTCTTGAAGTTGCTAATAATAAAGAATTAGAACGCTATAAAATCGTTTATAAACAAGATCGTTGATGAATTTGTCCAAGAAAAAAGAATGAATTAAGAAACATTGCTGATAAACTTGAAGCTTTGTTGCGTGATTTCTTTACCGAAATTAGTGCACATGTAATAAGAATTGGAACTCAATACAAGAAAAACTAACCACAACAGCTTGTATAAGCAGTTGCAATATCAAGGTTTGTATCTCACTCAATCTTATATCACGGTTTAACAGGAACGTACTCCCCAATCTACTTCTACTCATACAATTTACCGCTATAACATTTGCTTGGCTGTCAAATCCCTCGACAGATGAACTTCAGTTAATGTCAATAATCTTTGATGAACCAGTATGAACTATAGATTATGTTTGTTATTCTATTTTTTGTGCTTTGAATTTGTTTAGCATTTCGAAATTAGATTTTAGAATTTGCTTTAAAAGAAGACCGGCTCAGGAGACCCACGAACTCCATAAGCCGGTACAGGGAGGATGGAAGTTTTATATTTATGTTAGTTTGAAACCAACAGTGAATTTTCCAATTTGGTGGAGATCATCTTAAAGATTTCTCCACGGTTATCTTTGTAATTTTCCAACTTCAGTTCTTCGGTTGAATAATTTGTCATGTAAAGAACTGCTAGTTGTGCTTTATATCTTAAAGACGGCTTTTCTGATTCCACCGCTATCTCATTTAATTTATTTAGTACCTTGTCAATATTCGCATCGGGATAATATTTTGTCAAGAATAATGAATTGTAAATAGACGCTTCCACAACTCCCTCAATATCATGATTTAGTGATCGAACAAGGTTGTCCGTAACAATTGTTGAAAAATTTGCGGGTCTTTGAGCCAACAAATTTGTCGAGAATATTAGTACTGTAAATAAGATTATATATATTTTGATCGTTCTCATATTTTTCTCCTTTTCTTTTGATCAACTGCTTAGTAAACATCAATCCTGATGCCAGAAAATAGAAACTGCGTCTAAGTGCTTATTTTAGAACCATTTAAGCAGATCAGACTATGCCAAATGACAATTGGGAAGGGTGCCACAAATATGCACGCCAATCACCTAAAAAGTGGATAAGTGATTATATAGAAAGGATTTAACGGATAGCCACAATTTTTACATGTGAAGAAATGTGGCACAGGCAAGAAGGTATTAGATAATTAATTCGAATCTTTCTTCCTCTGGAGTCGGTTATTCAACGCTCTGCGTGAAATTCCGAGTAAATCTGCGGCAATTGTTTGATTGCCTTCCGCCCTTTTGAGTGCTTCCTTTATTAAAGCAGTCTCGGATTCCTTAATTGATGGAAATCTGCCGGTAATCAAAATTGGGGAATCATCATTTTCATTTCCGGTTTTTTCGATGGTCGATTTTTGCGGCACTTGATCGGAGAGTTTTGATCGAATTGATTCGAGCGAAAGAATACCCGATTTGTGAAGACTTACTGCATCGTATATAATTCCTTCAAGTTCTCTTATGTTTCCGGGAAAGTGATAATTACTGAGCAAAGTATAAAGCTCTTTTGGGGGTCGCGGTTTTGTCTTACCCAATTCTTTAGCGGCACGTATTAAAAAGAAATCTATTAAATAAGGAATGTCTTTCTTCCTTTCGCGCAACGGCGGTATATTAATATGATGTGAACGTAGCCGGTAATAAAGATCTTCTCTAAATGTGTTGCTGCTCTGTAAAGATTTAATACTTCTGTTTGTAGCTACAATAATTCTTGCGTTCGAAAGCTTTGCAATATCAGAACCGAGCTGGATAGAATTGTCCTCTTGAAGTAACCGTAATAATTTCACTTGAGATTCAATGTTCAAGTCGCCGATCTCATCAAGGAAAAGAGTTCCGTCTTCGGCACGTTCTATTAATCCTTTTTCTTTCAATTTCGGCACCGGTGAACGCACCTTTTTTATGTCCGAATAAAGTATCTGAAAAGAGGTTATCATCTACACCCGCAACATTAACCGGAACAAGTTCGCCCTTTCTTCCGCTTACTTTGTGAATGGCATTTGCTATTAATTCTTTACCGGTTCCGGTCTCTCCGGTAATTAAAACCGGAAGATTTGTTTTAGCAATTGCTTCGATGTATCTAAAAATTGCCCGCATTGATCCGCTGCGAGTTATAATATTTTCGAATGCTTCCGGGTGTTCCAGCTTCTCTTTTAAAGAGATTGCTTAAGCAATTCATTTTCATTACGGATTTCTGTGAATTCCAAACCACGTTTAATTGTGGCAATCAGCCGTGTATCGTCAACCGGCTTAACCACATAATCGAAAGCACCGTCTTTCATCGATTGAACTGCATTTTCAACATTGTTAACCGCGGTTAAAACAATTACGGGAATGTGCGGATACTTTTTAACTATTTTGGGAAGTAACTCTGCGCCGGAGATTTCGGGCATATTTATATCAAGGACAACAAGTGCATATTCTTTTTTTGAAAGCAGTCCCAAAACTTTCGGACTTTCTTTACACGTTTCAATATTCTTTATACCGTGCGACGAAAAAGTTAACTCTGCACTTAACAAAAAATGCTCTTCATCGTCAACTAATAATATTGGTTTTTCGGGTGAAATATTTGGTTTCATTTTTCCATGCCTATTGGTAATGTTACAACAGCAGTTGTTCCTTTATTGAACTCACTTAACAAAGATAACTCACCGCCGTGATTCTTTACAATGTTATATGAAATCGATAAGCCGAGCCCAGTTCCCCCGCTCTCTCTTTGTAGTGAAAAAAGGATCCATTATATGTTTAAGATCTTTTTCTTTAATTCCTCTTCCTTTATCTTCAACAATTATGTTAATCACTTTATCCTTTTTATTCAATTCAGTTTTAACCGAGACCGTGGATTCTTTTTTCTTCAACGAATGACATGCATTCGTCAAAAGATTAATTACAACTTGCTCAAGCTGCTGCGAGTTTCCTTTAATCTTTGGGAGTGAATGATCCAGCTTAATTGAAAAATGATTTGTGGATTTTTTTATTAGATTATTTGTTATAGTAATTGCCATGTCAACAATTTTATTTATATCGACCGAATCATCTAACCTTCCGGTGTCTAATCTTGCGTATTCGGTTAAGCTGTTGACAATCTTTCTAATTCTTTCCGAACCGTTAAGGATTCCTTCGAGAGAGTGATTTATTTTTTCCGATGCTCTGCTGTATAACATACCGGCAATAACAAAATCTCCGTTCTCTTTAAAATAATCTTCGAGGACCGGCACAACATCTTTCCAAATTTTTTGAAAAAGTTGAATATTTAGAAGAATATAATTATTCGGATTGTTGATCTCGTGAGCAATACCGGAAATCAGCACACCAAGTGATGCCATCTTGTCGGCTTGTATTAATTGTTGCTGGCGGAGTGATGCTTCTTTTTCTGCTTCTTTAAATTTGTTATGTCGTTGATCAATCCATCATAGTAAATTGGATTGCCTTCATGATCTCTTGTTATGATGATACTATTTTTCACCCAGCGCAGTGAGCCGTCGCGGTGGATTATCCTGTGCTCAATCGTTTCAACATCTTCGCCGGCTAAAGCTCTGCGCGCTTGATCTAATACTTTTTTGCTGTCTTTTTGATGCACCATTCTAAACCAAAGTTCAGGATCGGATTTATAGTCTTCCAGATTGTAACCGGTTACATTAACACAACCGGGACCGTGATAAGTGTCTACAACCTTTCCATTCTCAATCTTCACTGTATAAATATAATCGGTGAGAAAATTGATTAAGCGTTCGTATCTTTTTTCTATTTGGTGATCCATTATCATCTGTAAGCTGATTTAAGCCCAATGATAACGAATTAATTCGAAAGAGGGAATTGATAGTAAGTAATATTTCTTGTTAAATGGATATTCACTTTAGTTCGCTCCACCGTCATTAATCCATGTTTGAATAAAATCATTACAGTCATTCCTAAAAAGTGCATGACCGTTTTTATTAAAATATAGAATTGAAAAATTCTTTTTAAGCGGCTCTAGTTCAGAATAAATTAAGTCTATACTTTTTTTGATATTTATTTGTGTATCGTTGCCGCCGTAAACAAATAAAACAGGGACAGAAACTTTCCTCCAATAATCTAAGGGTGAATGTCGGCTTACCATATCAAGCCAATCCCAAATCCAGATATCTTTTTGAGTCGGAGCAGCCGAAATGATTTCTCTTTCCCGAGCGAAGTTTGTTTAGCTTCTTGAAGAGCGTTGAAGTATTTTCTCTCCATTCAACGTCACCGTAAGCATAAGCAAATGCAAGTTCAATTATTTCATTCATTGTTTGCATTTCTTTTGGGAAACTCCTTCACGTAGAGCAGCTTTTACTACTTCATCAATTGTCTGCTCTCGCAATGAAACCACAGAACTTGAAATGCTGATTAGTAGATCAATATCATTAGATACCGTTGCTGCAATCGGTAACACGTGTCCGCCTTGACTAAAACCGATCAAAGCAATTTTCGAAGTATCAACTTCACTACGGGTTAGTAAATAATCAACCGCCGCAATAGCATCATACGCTAAATCTTCCATTGATGCAGTTTCCCAATCACCCGAACTTTCCCCGCTTCCTCTTTTATCAGGATGCAGCACAATAATCCCCCGATCGGATAATGCGTTGGCGTAGGCTGTCGTCCAAGGATTACTTCTGTCACTGCTGCCGGAACCATGAACAATTACAGCTGTTGGTAATTTTTTAGGGCTCTGTGGTAATAGTATTGACGCGGCTAAATGAATACTTCCACTTTGATAAGATATTTCTTCTTTCTTTACAGTTGATTGTGCCATCATTTGAATCGAGAAAAATACGAGCAAGCTGAAAACCAGTTTATACATTTATCCTCCTTATAATTTGCAGTAAAGTATAAAGACGAGTTTAAGTCTTAAATTGTTACATGTGGTAAAACCTATTTATGCTTTTTTGGTAGACTTTCCGCAAATTCAAGTCCGAGGGAAACCCATCTTTTAAGACTTCATCAGGAGTCAAAACTGATGCCGTGATCATAATCCAACCATTCATCGGTCTCCCGGTAATATCAAATTCTTTCGCAACCGGATCGGATAAAGCTTTTTCATATTTTTCAGGACCAACTCTAACTATGAGGTGATCTTTATGCACTCCGCATGACATATTGCCGTTAATAAAGAATGCAATTCCACCGAACATCTTCTTTTCGGATGATCCTTTGACATCGGAAAATAAATCACGCAGCCGTATTTCTAATAATTCGTTGTGTGCCATTTAATTATTTTATCTTCTTCTGACATTCAATAACAACATCTTTAACATAAACTGAAGGTGATAAACTTAACAACCAATTAATTGTTTTCATTATGTCAATCGGCTGTATCATTTCATCCGGGCCAATTGTCGGTCCGACTTCCTCAGCCATTCCTGTATTGACGTATGAGGGACAGAGTGCTGTAGTTTTGATATTATACTCGGCAAGTTCGCGGTAAATCGATTCGTTCATTCCGTTGAAAGCAAACTTTGAGGAAACGTATGTGCCGGAAGTCGGGAAACCGTATGTGCCCTGCGCGGGAAGAAACATTAAAAATGTAACCGCTCTTCTGTTTTTTCATTTGCGGGATTACTTCCTGCAAAATTACATAAGGTGCAACAACATTTACATCAAGTACGTTTTTATATTCATCAACAGGAAGATCGACCGAACCGTCCCGCCAGATGCCTGCATTGTTTACGAGCACATCTATTCTCTTATTTTCAGCAATTACTTTGCGAATTACATATTTAGTTTTATCAAAATCGGAAATGTCGACCGGGTGGATTTCAGCTTCCAATTCTTTTTGCCGCCGACAACTTTATCTATTTCACTCTTAGTTTCATTTAATTTCTCTTCATTTGCGTGCGAGTCAGAATGGTTTTATAGCTTTCGCGAGCTAATCCAATTGCAACTTCTTTACCAATTCCACGACTTGCGCCAGTTATGATCGCTGTTTTCGGTTCACCCATTACATCACTCCTTTCTTATCATTTGATCCTTAGAAGTTTTTAAAAGTTAATTAAAAACCGTCAATTCAATTTCATAAAGATTATCCCAATTTTTTCCAGTAATTAATAATCTATTATTATCTGAACGGTAAGCAATTCCATTTTAAATTACCAGAATGATTTGAGGCAATGGATGAAAGATCTATCCACCCTATCACTTTACCGTTGTTCAAAGATATCCTTGCAATTTTATCGGAATGTTTTAGATATAAAATATTGGCAAATAGATCGCCTTTGATTAATTCAAGTTCATTAAGCCATTTAACAGGGAACTATTATCCGTTACCTCAATAGAATAAGATTTAGCAAAGGATTCGAAAATCGTGAAAGTGAAGTGAACTTGACCCATCACTTAATATAAATTGTTTATTGTTTGTGGTTAAACCCCACCCTTCCGTTTCATAAGTAAAGGATCCTATTGAATCAAATTTTTCTATCGAATAGATAAACACAATTTTTTCATTCCAAGTTAGCTGGAAAATCTTATCATCAACTATCGTAATTCCTTCACCAAAAAAAGCGGGCGAAAGATCTTTCTGCATTAATACTTCACCGGTTTCCAGCTTTACTTTCCGCAATGTTGACTGACCATACAAGCCAGTGCTTTCGTATAAAAAGTTTTTATGATACTGTAATCCTTGAGTGAAAGCTTCATTATCATGTGGATAAACGTTGTAAACAACCGGTTTATAAACTAGAGAGTTTCTGTTGAACTAATGGTAATATTTATGGTGTCCGAAACATTTATGCCACTGCTTAAAATACTCTTTATCATAAGTTGGCTGTTACCTAATTTGTAATCGATTCCATTAAGAAGAAATTCGACTTTACTTGCTTCAGTAGAATCTATTATAAATCCGTTAACAATAAAAAAAGATTTAACAAGTGAATTTGATCTTATTCCATCTAGGGTGGCTGATACGATTACAGAATCTTCCGAAATTAAATTGAGATCCTTCCAGCGGATATAATATTGTGAGCTCCGGAGAATCAACATTTGGATTGACTACATCATCTTCAGAACATGAAATAACAAAAAGAATTAACAAAACTGTTAAAATTATCTTTTGTCTTAATAGATTTTTTGATTTGGGTAATGTTGAAAGCATTTTTTTATTCCTTAACTGAATTGAGCAGTTTCGTATATCTTGATAAATAAATATCAAGTTTTTTCAATCTATACTGCATTATAAACCGCGGATGATCAAAAATTAATATCTCTTTGAAAAACCCGATTTCATCATTTATTTCTTTTAAGAACTCCGCGTTTTTCTTTCCGAATGAAATAACATATTTATCGTTTGCACCAAAATCAATCTGCTGCTTAAACGTTTTTATGATTTGCGGTTTGAGAGCATTGTATACTTTTTTCGAATCGTAGTAATTGTAATTCTTGCCGTCTTTAATCAATGCCAATGGATAAAGTGCGGATATAAAAAACTTGGAATAAAATTTCTCCGCGCCACCGAACTTATCAATTAGTTTATAAACAAATCGACTTGAGAGTTCGCGCTTTTTATCAAGATCGTTTTTGATTCCGCATTTTTCTTCTAAATGGATCGGATCAGTGAAGGCAATTCCGGTTAAGCCGCCGCCGAATCTGCCGGGATTAATACCGACAATAAACGTACGTTTATTCTTATCATCGTAAAATTTATTAAAAAACTTTTCTACCAAAGAAAAAGTGATTTCGGATTCATAAGGGTTCATCACCGAAACTTGACTAGGTAAATTGTTTGGTAGTTTAAGATTTCCATAAAATTTTATAGCTTCATCTGAAAACAATTACGAACCTTTTTAGATTTTTGCGAATAAAAAAATATAACCAAATAAATATTATCTTTGTAATAAGATGAGCACAGATTACAATCACCCTACAATAAGTGAAGACGAAAAGATAATCCGCCCAACAAAGGTTGAGGTTAATCTCGTAAAATTGAAACATAATTTTGAAGAAATCAAAAAACATGTTTCGCCGGCGAAGATTAATATAGTTCTGAAAGCAAATGCATACGGACATGGTTTGGTCCCCATCGCAAAATTATTGGAAGAAATCGGTGCAGATTATTTAAGCGTTGCTGTTGTTGAAGAAGGAATTCTTCTTAGAAATTCCGGCATAAAGATGCCTATACTTGTACTCGGCGGTGTTTGGGGAAACCAGGTTCCTTTATTCATTAAATATAATTTGGCAATCACCGCTTCATCTCTTGAAAAGGTTAGACAGATTGACGATACTGCTGAGCAGATGAATAAGAAAGCAAAGGTCCATATTAAAATTGACACGGGTATGGAACGAGTCGGTGTTCATTATTATAATTCACATGATTTTTTGGAGAAAGTTTATAAACACAAAAATATTTTAGTCGAAGGTATATACTCACATTTCGCAAATGCAGATTCAACCGATTTAGCCCATACAAAATTACAATTCGCGAGATTTCAAGAATCACTTTACTTTTTTGAAAAGGAATCAATCGAGCTGCCGATTAGACACATTGCTAACTCCGGTGCAATGCTCCAGATGCCGGAAACATATTTAGATATGGTGCGTCCGGGAATTTTATTTTACGGTGTGTATCCTTCTAAAGAGATTCCTAAAACTATTTCTGTTAAACCGGCTTTAACTTGGAAATCATTAGTAGTTTATTTTAAGGTTATCAAACCCGGTCATCCGGTTGGTTACGGTTTAAAATGGAAGAGTGAAAAAAATGTTCGTGCCGTAACTGTGCCGGTTGGGTACGGTGACGGCTACTTCCGGAGCATGTCGCATAAAGCCGAAGTGATAATAAGAAATGAAAAGTATCCTGTCATTGGAACAATTTCAATGGATCAAATTATCGTAAACATTGGTGATAACAGCGCTTATAACGGAGACGAAGTAATTTTACTTGGCAGTGATGGTGGAAGTTCAATATCAGCAGCGGATTTAGCTGAATGGGCTGACACAATTCCTTATGAAATTCTAACCAATATAAACACAAGAGTTCCAAGAGTTTATAAATAAGCCGGATAGATAATTCCCCTTTCGATATTGCAACTTTTTGGTTAACATTTCTGTTAAATAATACTAAACAACTTATTTGAGGAAAGATGAAACGCTTATCGATATTAATTTTTTCGCTGCTCATATTTTCTGGCTGCAGTGAAGGAAACATAAAAGAGAAACAAATGAAACCAGACCAATTAGAATCATACAGCGGAATAACTGAAATTGCAACCTTAGCCGGCGGATGTTTTTGGTGCATTGAAGCACCGTTTGAATCGATTGACGGAGTTGTGAAAGTTGTTTCAGGTTATGCAGGCGGAGTAAAAGAAAATCCGACATATGAGGAAGTGGCAGGCGGCAAAACGAAATACAAAGAAGCAGTTCAAGTTCATTACGATCCCGCAATTATTAGTTATGCAGAAATACTAGATGTTTACTGGAAACAATTTGATCCTACAGACAAAGGCGGCTCTTTTTATGACAGAGGTTCACAGTATGAATCAGCCATATTTTATCACAATGAAAAACAAAAAGCTATAGCAGAAAAATCCAAAAAAGAGCTAGACAATTCTGGAATATTCAACGATCCAATTGTTACTGAAGTTACAGAATTTACAACTTGGTATCCTGCAGAAGATTATCATCAAGATTATTCCGAAAAGAATCCCGAGAGATATCTCAACTATAAAAAAGGATCGGGAAGAGAAACTTTTATTAAAGGTGTTTGGGGAGATGAAAGAATAGACGAATATCAACGTAATGCAAGAGACTCTTCAATAAAAGAAAATCTCACGGAATTACAATATAACGTAACTCAAAAAAATGCAACTGAACCACCGTTCAAAAATGAATTTTGGGATCATGAGGAAGAAGGAATTTATGTCGATATAGTTTCGGGCGAGCCGTTGTTCAGTTCAAAAGATCGGTTCGAGTGCGGCAGTGGTTGGATTAGTTTCACAAAACCAATTGATACAAGATTCACCGAGAAAAAAGAAGATACATCACACGGAATGAACAGAGTTGAAGTTAGAAGTAAAATTGCAGATTCACATTTAGGGCACGTTTTTAATGACGGACCAGAGCCAACAAATTTGAGGTATTGCATTAACTCAGCTTCTTTGAAATTTATTCCTAAAGATAAAATGAAGGAACTCGGTTATGGTGATTATTTATGGGTGGTTGAATGACACTAATATTCAAACATTCTTCCCCATATGAATTACATCAAAACCAAACTTGTCGCGGATTTTCATTACTGCTCTTACCATTCTTTTACGAATTGTCTCTTCGTCTTCGAAGAGCAAACCCTGCTCTGTAAAATGTTCAAGTTTGCCGAGATGAATTCCGATCAAACGCACACCGACTCTCCGCGTGTAAGCTTTGCGAAAAGATCGATCGCAACATCGAAAACTGTTTTGTCATCATCGGTTGCTTGAATAGTTTTTGAACGTGTCCACGTTACAAAATCGGAGTAGCGAAGTTTTATCGAAACGGTTGATGTCTGCCAATTTTCATTCCGTAAAAGTTGACATGCTTCTTCGACAAGTCCGAATAATATCGATTCAATTTTTTCTTTGTTGACTATATCTTCGCCGAATGTTCTTTCTTTCGAAATACTTTTACGTTCATGTTCTATAGAAAAGTGTGTGCTTCCTTCGCCGTTTGCTTTTTCCCAAAGTGCTATTCCGTACTTGCCGAGCAGTGTTGCCAAATAATCCTGCGATGCGTTTGCAATATCGCCTACGGTCTTAAATCCCCGTGCACGAAGTATCGGAAATGTTGCTTTGCCGACGCCGGGTACTTTTTCAATCGGCAGCGGCGCAAGAAATTCTTTTTCCTTTCCGTGCGGCACGAATGTTATTCCTTTCGGCTTCCTGTAATCGGATGCAATTTTTGAAATTGATTTGTTGCTCGAAATTCCGATTGAGCATGGGAGGTGAAGTTCGAGCCAAATTTCGGTCTGCACTTTTTTGCAAACTCTTCCGGGTGACCGTACATCTTTCCGCAGCCGGAAAAATCGAGATAGAATTCATCGATTGACGCACGTTCGACAGTTGGGAAATATTTTTCGAGAATTCTCTTGACTGCTTTCGAGTAACGTCCGTACTCTTTCCCGTGTCCGCGAATGTATTCTCCGTGCGGACATAAGCGGTACGCAGTTTTTATCGGCATAGCGGAATGAAGTCCGTAAGCACGCGCTTCGTAACTGCATGCCGCAACAACTCCGCGTCCGCTTTTCGGACTGCCGCCCACGATAACCGGCTTCCCTTCAAGCGAGGGATCCAAGTTTCGTTCAACCGAAACAAAAAACGCGTCCATATCTAAGTGGAATATTGTTTTCATAGTAATAATTGCCGTCCGCTTCAGAATCTGTTGCAGAACTTTCATTTGCCCCGACTTTTAAGTCGGGAATGGGAATGGATGTGAAAAAGAACTTGGGCTTTAGCCCCATTCTTAGATTGGATGGGACTAAAGTCCCAAAGTTATTTGGGTATAATCTAATCCGTCGGTTAAAACCGACGGCAATTTTTCTTTATGAACTTCGCGAAAGTCTTTGCGAGAAACTAAAACTAAGAGGTTCACGCAAAGAGTGCGAAGAAGTCGCTGAGAACGCAAAGGCAAAAATTCTGGTCATTCCGCTGAACGTGAATTGCGTCTAGTTCGACGAGTACCGAATGGCATTCGTCCTTTAAGCCAACCGGGACTCAGAATGACAGTCTCGGACTCAACCTCCCATTTTCTCCCCTTTTCGCTCAAAAATCCCCGTTTTTTCTTCTTGACACATTTAAAATCACTTCGTATAATAGTGTTCAAATGTTCACTATAAATATCAACAAATCGCCCGAAAAGAGCAAGCCCGTTTTACTGGATATGGCGGATTACAAGCTGCCGAATTCGGAGAATTTCGGAAAGATTTTCGACCGGATTCCAAAAGTAATTCAGCATACCGGCTTCAATATGTTCGATTACGACAAAGTCTTTACCGATGAAAAGACGAATGACTTAATTCGATCCGGGCGGACGATTGGCTGTTTTTATATTGAGAGTCCCGGAATGCGATCGCTTCTCAAACGGCTCGACTGCGACAGCTTTGAAATGCTCACCGCGGCAAGTTCGGTTATTCGTCCCGGCGTTGCCGAAAGCGGAATGATGAAAGAATTCATCGAGCGGCACAAAGATCCCAAACGGCGTAAGTATCTCGTTCCCGAAATGGAAGAATATCTCGGTGAAACTTACGGCGTGATGATTTACCAGGAAGATGTAATTAAAGTTGCGCATCACGTTGTCGGACTCACACTCGAAGAATCCGATTTACTCCGCCGCGCGATGAGCGGAAAAATGCGTTCGCATAAAGCAATGCAGTTGATTCAGGATAAATTTTATTCATGCTGCAGCGAGAAAGGTTATTCTCCAAATATTGCAAAAGAACTTTGGCATCAGATTGAATCGTTTGCGGGTTACGCATTCTGCAAAGCGCACAGTGCATCATTTGCCGTGTTGTCGTATCAAGTTGCATACTTGAAAACATATTATCCCGCGGAATTTATGGCGGGCGTGCTGAGCAACGGCGGGGGATATTATTCATCCGCGGTGTACATCGGCGAATGTAAGCGGCTCGGTTTGAAAGTTCTGCTTCCCTGCATAAACAAAAGTGAATATGAATACACCGGAAAAGATAACGAAGTACGAATCGGTTTTGTTGCAATAAAAAGTTTTGAAAAGGAGAACGCCGATAAAATTATTGAAGAGCGAAAAAAGAACGGACCGTTCAAATCACTTGTGAATTTTCTTTCGCGTGTTCATCTCGGATTCGAAAGCGTCGAACGATTAATAAAATGCGGCGCGATGGATTCGTTTAAGCAGACGCGTCCGACACTTTTGCGTTTACTCGATATTTATTTCTACAATAAAAAACTCGTAGAAGATGAGAACATGAATCTATTCGCGAACAGCACAAGCAAACTTGAAAAAGAAATAGTAACAAATAAAGAGTTTAGCATAGAGGAAGTTTGTTATAACGAATATGAAATATTTGGCTATATGGTCTCGCGTCACCCGTTGGATTTCTTTAATCAAATTAACCGTAAAGATATTATTAAGGCAGCGGATATGAATAAGTATCATAACAAAAAAATTAAAATGATCGGATGGTATATGGCATCGAAGCGGGTCACTACAAGCAAAGGTGGATTGATGAAATTCCTTTCGCTCGAAGATAAAACAGAAACATTTGAAGCGGTCATCTTTCCCGAAGCTTATAAAAAATATGCGGAGTTAACAATTTCAATGGGACCATATTTGGTTGAAGGGAAAGTCGATGCGGAAAACGGTAACAATATTATTATTGAAAGAATGGCTGTGCTTTCTGCGGTCAAAGCGCAGTCGATAACACAAAAAGATAGAACAAGCAAAGATTTCTTCGGCGATGCGGAAAGAGATCTTGTGCCCGATGAAATACATCTCGTTAATTCTTTGGGAAAGGAAAAGTTGAAGAGAGCTTATATATGAAAAGCAATGGAACGCAGATGGCGCAGATCTAACAGATTTACGCAGTTGGCTTTTAATCAGCGTTAATCTTGCCTAATCTGCGTATGCCCGTATTTGATGGGGCATCTGTGATCTATTATGGGATAGTTAAACGACGATTTTCTTCAATCTCGGATAAGACTTCAAAGTATTCTCCGGTACGTTCACTTTCATTTTTTCGTTGAGTAAATGAAGCAACTCAAGCGCGTTTGCAACGGCGTTTCCGTGCGGATGATTATTCATTATTACAATTACTTTGTTAACCGTATCAATTACCTCTTTCAATTTTTGATCGATCTCGATTAATTCGCCGGGAGAATAAAGATAATCATACCGCGCGCTTTGCTGTTCGTAAGTCTGCTTTTTGCCGAAATTTTTAATCGACTTACTCCACGCTTCTTCGTTGCGTCCGTGAAAGCGCAAGTATAAATTTTTGCCAACTGCAGTCGGTTCAAATTCAACTGCTTGCCCCAATACCGGTTGATCGATTGTGCAGAGTGAAGCTTTGTTCTCTTTAACAAAATTGAAGAAGCGATCAATAAACCAAGATTTATGTCTTACTTCAATAAACTTTTCATATTCACCAAAAGTATCGATTAGATTTTTAACATGGTTCGCATTCTCTTTATCAAGTGAAAATGAATAAGGGAACTGCATCAAAAGTCCACCGAGTTTTCCATCTCCCGCAAGTTGATCAAGTACAAGTTTTACTGCTTTTGTGTTTTCGTTTGTAAAATTTTTCTTGTGTGTAAAATCTTGATGTAGTTTAATTGTGAATAGAAAATCGTTTTTATCTGATGTGTGCTGCAGCCAACTCTTTACAACTTTCGGATCGATGTAAGTATAGTAACTTGCGTTTACTTCAACACAGTTAAAAAATTGAGAGTAATATTCCAGCCAATTAAAATCCGCGGATTGTGCTTTGGGGTAAAAACTCCCAATCCAATCTTTATATGACCAGCCCGCTGTTCCGACATAGAGTTTTTTCATAACAAACTGTTTTTATAAATGAGGCATAATCCAGAATTTCATATTTTCCCAAAACCGGACATTAAATTAAGGTAGAAAATCCTTAAATTATTAAAAAAAGGAAAGCATATTAAACAATAAAAAGAAAGTTTTACATCAGTAAGAACAAACCGTAAGAGGCCCTCTGGTATAACCATTATTTTTTGAAAAGTCATTAAAGGTAATAAGCAACTAAATGAAATGTTATCTAAATTTTAATCCAATTTAAAATCTACTGAAATTGCACGGTGAATGGAGGAAGCATAGTTATAAGCAGGCAGTAAGTTAGTTTAAAGTGTTACCCATCTCTCCGAACACTATTGTTCCTTTCCCCTATCATATACAATCAATTGCCCGGTATAATATTTTATTTGGAAAGTTTGTCGGCAAATAACGCTTCAAGCTTTTCAATCTTCGGGGTAATTACAAAACTGCAATACGGTTGAGCCGGATTGTTGTTGTAATAATCCTGATGATTTTTTTCTGCTTTATAGAATTTGTCGAATGGACTTATTTCGGTTACAATGGGCTTGTCAAATATTTCGGTTTTATTTAACTCGTCTTTATATTTCTCGGCAAGTTTCTTTTGTTCATCATCGTGATAGAAAATTACAGAACGGTACTGAGTCCCGATATCTGCCCCTTGTCTGTTCAAAGTAGTAGGGTCATGTGTTTTCCAAAATACTTCGAGAAGATCTTCATATTTTATTAAAGCATGATCATAAGTTACTTGAACAACTTCCGCATGCCCTGTTGCACCGGAGCAAACTTGATCATAAGATGGATTTTCTCTTTTCCCGCCGGAATAACCGGATTCGACTTTTACTACGCCGTTTACTCTCTGAAAGATTGCTTCTGTACACCAGAAACAACCGGAACCGAAAGTTGCTAATTTTAACTCACTACTATTCATTCGCTTTCCTTTCCTTAAAATAATTTCAAATGATAATTCGATTTTCTATTCGTTGTTATTGAAATTAGGCTAGCAATATAACAACAAAAATTATTAAATTAAGACAACTGGTACACTATCATAAATTCAATGCCGACTATTACGGAATGCTGAATAAAATTATACTCATACTAATAACTTCCGCAGCAGCAATTCTAATTTCATGCAGCGATGTTAAAAACATTTCGGGAACTTAATCAACATCCGAGATTTGGTTTAAACAAGCGAATGTTGATTTAGGTTCAAAAATTATTATAAAATCGGTGAACGAAGGTATAGCAATATCTCGCGGCGCCGGTTACGATAAGATTAGTCATAAGTTCACCCGACGAATTAGACTTATGTAAAGATTCTCAGAACAAAAAACTTGATAGTTAACTTTTCCGGTTTCTGTTGTTATCTTCACTTTAGGTTGTCTCAAAAGGTCATTTCGATACGTCCGAAAAGCACGGACTACTCAATGACCGCTGAAGTTGAGCGGTTTTCGAGTGTTCCGACGCTTTATGTCGGAATGTATCGAGTAAAACCTCAGGCGTTTTGAGACACCCTCTTTTTATTATTCACTTCGCTTTTATTATCTTTCTTCAGTTCTCTTGAATCTACTTAAATAATTTTCTTAACTAAGTGGTGATATTCAATGGATGATAATATCATTAAAAAAATGATGGATCAAGCCGATGATGATGACAACTTTCTTCCCGGCATTTATAATTATTGTGATCGCTGGTGTGAGCGATGCTCATTTACCGATAGGTGCATGAACTATGCAACTTTTATGGAATTGGAACAGGAAGAATCAGATGAAATCTCGGCTTCAGAAAAGACTTCCGCATTAATAAATAGCATCTTTAACGATGTATTATCTTTTCTGAAAGAAGAAGCAGAAAAAGCCGGAGTTGATCTGAATGAAGAAATTGATATGTCGGATTATGAATCGGCAAGAGAAAGAGCTCATTCACACCCATTGGCAAATAGATCTTACGAATATTTTCAATTAGTTAATAAGTGGATTAAATCGAGAGGTGAGTTTGTAAGAGGCAAAGCTGATGAGTTTATTCAATTCGCTGAGTTGGGATTAGATGAGGATAAAATTGAAGAAAACCTTCATGAATTTCATGATGCATTGGAAGTTATACAGTGGTATTTTACACTTATCCGCGTTAAAATAATTAGAGCATTGCGGACAAAATTTTATGACCCGCTTGATGATCCCGAATCGAATAAAGAGCAATACTATATTCAAGCGAAAGTAGCTTGGCTTGGTTGCGAAAAGTCTCTGGAAGCTTGGCGCGTTTTATATGAATTCCTCACCGAAGACGAAGATAAGATTTTAGACATACTCGCATATCTCGACAGATTAATGAAAGATATTGCAAAAGAATTCCCCGGAATTGAAACTTTCAAAAGACCTTACTTCGATTAGTATTCGAAAAACTAGCTTGAAATAATCTCGTATGTAAAAGAAAATTTTGATATCATTACCATTAAAATTCAACTAATTTTATAGTCCAGATGAAAAAAACAATTCTAATTTTATTGATTGTATTAAGTACCTCAGCCCAAGTAGAAAACGTCTCTCTCGAAAACGGGGTTTATACTTTTCTTAAAGAAATGGAAGTAAAAAAAATCATTTATGGAATTGATGACGATGTCCCGAATTTACGCCGTGGGGAAGTGAAAGAATTCCTAGAAGAAATTGATGCTCAAAAAGATCAACTTAGTACGACGGAAATAGCTCTATTAAAAAAATATCAAATTGAATTTTTTGATGAGCAAATCAACGACGAAAACACTTGGGAGCTATTCGGGAAAAACCCGAACTTCTTTAACTCTCCTTTTTCTGTTTTCGATGATAGAGCAAAATATCTCTACTATTATCAAGAAGATGATGTAAATCTATTTGCGGAAATGATCGGTCATTTTAATTACGGTCAGCGTGTTGAGCCGACAACAAATAATGCCGCACTCTATGATATAGGATTCAGGTTTCGCGGCACGCTTTTCGATCACCTCGGTTATAACCTAACAATAATTAAAGGGGGTGTCAGCGGTAACCGGGACTTTGCCCGGAGCGTAGATCCGCGCTTGAATTACAATTTTAAGTTCAACGAGAATATTGAGAACATAAGTAACTATGATTTTACAGAAGGTTATCTGCAATACTATACTGAGCCGGTCGATGGATATGGATTTAACGTTTCAAATCGGAAGGGAGAAAACAACCTTCGGTTACGGGTATAGCCAAAGTTTGACAATGTCGGGCAATCATCCTACGATGGATTTTATCAAATTTAATTTTAAGTACGGCATTCTAAATTTCACTTCAATTCACGCATCAACTGTCGGCGACTTCAGCACCGAACATGAAGAACGGTACACAAAGTATTTTGCGATGAATCGATTTAAATTTACTTTCGAAGAACTTTGCCGATTTTGGTATCGGTGAAGTAATTGTCTATTCCGGTCGTGGTTTGGAACTCGCTTATCTAAATCCGCTACTGTTCTACAAATTTGCGGAAATGTCATTTACAAGACCGGGATAATGGTTTGGTCTTTTTAGATTTTCAAACAAAGTTTCTAAAAAATCTTGAGTTCCAAGGAACATTTTTTTTGGATGAAAATATTCTCGGTCACTTACAGAATCTTACAAGATTTTCAAATAAGACCGCTTACCAACTTGGCGCTATGTATTATGAAGCATTCGGGATTAATGATTTCTCACTTTTTGTTGAGTACACAAGAATAAGACCTTATGTTTATACACATAAAAGTTTAACAGATAATCATACGGCATACGGACAGATTGTCGGTCATCATATCGGACCAAATTCCGATGAGATTTTCGTAAAGACAGCATACAATTTAAACGAATGGATACGACCGTCACTCTCATTCAGTTACATTAGAGCCGGTGAAAATATTTATGAAGATGGTGTGTTGGTTAGAAATGTGGGAGGAAACGTTTTTGAACCCTATAGACCATACATTGATTCTGATGATGCAGTTTTCTTAGACGGCAACCGTGTTAATTCAACCGAAATTATTTTTAGCACAAGAATTGAACCGGTACGTGATATTATTTTCGATCTTTCTTATACTTACTTATTCCGTGATCATGTTACGGAAAATTATTCTTCCAAACTTGGATTTGCAGAACTATTAATGACTTTGGCATTTTAATGAAAAATATTTTACTCGTAATATCGCTCATATTTTTGGTGATCAGTTGTGATAAAGGAATAGAACCCTATCCCGAACCGGTTGATCCAGAGAATACGGCAATTGCAGGAACTGTAACTTTTTCGGGTGAATGGCCTTCGGGTGTTGCGCGGACGCATATAGTATTGTTCAGAAATCAAATCCAAAATGAAGGTGATTTTTTTCCGCCAAACTTAAGTTACGTTAGTAATGAAATTGACAGCGGAACAACTACGCTAGAATATGATTCACGTACAAACAATTTATTAGGTGTGAACCTTGAACCGGGGACTTACAGATATATTGTAGTTGCGCAATCAAAAAAAGAGCAGCTTTCATTAGATAGAAAAGATTGGTTCGTTGTTGGAGTTTATTATTCGGGTAATGATGAATCCAGACCGGGAAGTATTATCATTAATGAAGGAAAAGTAACTGAAGGTGTTGATATATTTTGCGATTTTGATAACCCACCACCGCAGCCGCCTGGTGGGTAGTTATTTGTTATTGGGTTATTGGTTGCTTATCATCCCACAGTTTTAGAGTGTGTTGCATAAGTACATAATTGCCCGTGACTTTAGTCAGGAGATTAAGATTACCAACTAATGGACTCTAGTCCCTTTGTGAGCCCCTTCTCAAAGCATGTAATGGGAAAAGTCCAGTTGATTGACTAGTTTCCCCGTCTTTCATTGAGATGACGGCAATGAAATGATTATGCCACACACTCTTTAACTGTGGGTGGAAAGGGTAACTAAAAGAAATCTAACCGTTTCAACGGTTTACTAAAATGAAAAACATATTTCTCATATTATTTATATTACTAGCATTCTATTTGCACAAACCGGCAACCTCACCGGTTTTGTAACCGATCAATCAGGTAAACCATTGGTTGGCGCTAATGTTATTATCTCAAACACTTCTCTTGGCGCTGCTACAGGTGTAAACGGCAAGTTTGAAATCCCCAATATTAAATATGGAAACTATACTTTAGAAGTAAGTTCCGTGGGTTACACTAAAAGGAGTGTAGAAGTAAATTTTGATGAAAGTTACGAACCCTTAACAATAACCTTAATTGAACGAGCAATTCAGACTGATCAAGTAGTTGTTTCCGCCGGAAAGTATGAGCAAAATATAGAAGACCTCACAGTAAGCACATCCGTTATTCCACCGGAGATAATTGAAAAAAGAAACTTTACAAGTCTGGAGAACTTACTCAGATACGTTCCGGGTTTCAGCATGGCTGAAGAGCAGCCGAGCATCCGCGGCTCCAGTGGTTATAGTCTTGGTGCAGGTTCTCGTGTGCTTGTTGCAATTGACGGCGTTCCAATGTACACGGGAGATACCGGAGAAATTGTTTGGGAGTTTGTTCCGCTTACCGATGTTGAACAAATTGAGGTTATCAAAGGTCCTGCAAGCTCACTTTACGGTTCAACCGCAATCGGAGGTGTAATAAATATCATCACAAAGAAAGCTCCAAAGGAACCGATTATTCATTTGAGTTCGCACGGCGGCATGTATGACGATCCGTCCGTCGATCAGTGGAAGTGGACCGATCGAAGACGTACTTATTACGGTTACTCTTTAACACACTCAAACTCAATCGGCAATCTTGGTTATTCGGTTTCCTACCGACGTGAAAACGATGACAGCCATCGCGAAAATGATTACAACAAACGTCATCTCACTTATGCAAAGTTAAGTTATGACTTCAGTGAAAACACAAATCTTACTTTTCTCGGTAACTATCTGTTTATGGATAGAGGGCAATACAATTTTTGGAAAGACTCGCGCAATGCATTAGTTCCGCCGGATGCCGACAGAAATCAAATCATTGTATCGGATAGATATTTTGGTACACTTTCGCTTAATCATAAATTCAGTGATAAGTTTTCAATTCAATTAAAGCCGGGAGTTTACTCTTCTGATTTTGAAGGAAGAGGTGTTGAGATAACCGAATCAAATGCGGTGCTTTGGAGAAATGAATTAATTACCAATTACTCTCCAACAAAAGATTGGACAATCATAACCGGTACCGAGCAAACTTTTGCAGAAGTAAGCTCAAATGTTTTTTCCAGTCCGAAATTTTTTACTGCATCCGGCTATGTTCACACTGAATACAGAGGGATCAATAAACTTACTGCAACATTAGGTTTTAGATATGACTACATAAAAATTGACTCGGTCGATGGTGCAAACGCAGTTACACCGCGGCTTGGGTTGAACTACAAACTTTTCGATGACTTAATTTTGCGCGGATCAATCGGTACCGGTTTCCGAGCGCCTACTCCGGCTGAAGTTTTTACTACGGTTAGTGTCGGTGGTGTCGATATCAAAAAGAATACTGATCTTACTTATGAAACAAGCGTTTCATTTGAAATCGGTGCAATTTATAAACCATTTCCAAATCTATTCTTTGATGCGGCTTTCTTCCAAAACGAGTATGATAACTTTATTGAACCGAACTTTATTAATGACGAAGACGGTTTAGCTATCAAGTTTATTAATCTACCGAGAGCAAGAATACAGGGATTGGAATTAATTGCGGATTATAAAATATTCCCGGGCTTACTAAACTTTAATATTGGCTATAATTACATGTGGAGCCGTGACCTCGAACTTGAAAAAGCAATGAAATACAGACCACGTCACAGAATTTATGCATCGCTTAATTACACTCCTTATCCATTTGAGTTTGGTGTTTACTATCGTTATTGGAGCCGGGTCGAAGAGATTGACGAAACAATTGCTCGTCCACCAATTGAGTTAATTGTAGAAGGAGATTTAAGAGTTGAAGTCCACGTCTGGGATGCAAGCGCGGGTTACAATTTTAATCTATTTGAAACACCGCTAAAAATTTCTGCTAATATTTATAACATTATGAATTATAACTATGTAGAATTCCTCGGCAACATCCGCCCGATTAGAAATTTTTCACTTCGGTTAGATGCATACTTTTAGGAAATCTAAATCTAATTTTGAAATCCTAAACAAATTCGAAGCACAAAATCAGAAATCCTAAATGGGTGATGCGGTAGTTTTGAACATTCTAATTTTTCATTTGGAATTTTTTATTCCGCTAGCTAACGGATTAGAATTTCAATCTTAGGATTTATCCCCCACCTTGTTAATCTCACCAAATTAAATTAATATTGTCGACAAATCTTCACACCATAAATTAATCAAAGGAATCCTTATGAATCGTTTTCTTTTTCTGGTTGGGGTAATCTCCATTTTTATTTCAATCAACGCACACGAGAATGAAACCATCGAAAAAATTGAAGAAGCTTATTTAGCCGGACAAATAGATTATGAACAAGCTCTGCTGCAAAAATTTTATGCCGGGTTTGATAGATCAAAACTATATCAAGATTTTAGTGTTTCCAACCAATCAGTGGAAAAATGCGCAACGCATTTAATTGCTGAATACCGGAACAACCTTGATAAACTTTCCGATCAAACAATAAATATAATTGATGAATTAATAAAACCGGCTGCAAGAAAAGGTAATAATTCAATTTCATCGGAGACATATATTTCGCCGTACGGAAAGTTTGAACTGACTTATTCTACATCGGGATCAAACGGTGTACCTTCACAAGATTTGGATAACAGCGGCGTTCCCGATTTTGTGGAACATGTTGCAAACTATTTCGACCACTCATGGAAAGTTTTAATTGATACTCTTGGTTTTAAACCAATTCCGCTGAGTCCGGGTGAGTATTATCAAATCAGTTTTGAGGATATGCCGTATTACGGATATACAACTTGGACTAACACTTCTGCCGGTACAGAAATCGTAATGCATAACAATTACCAAGGATTTCCTTCAAATACCGATCCGGATGGAAATGTTCTCGGTGCCGCAAAAGTTACAGCAGTTCACGAGTTTAAACACGCAATTCAATTTATCTATGCTAATTGGGGTGAACCGGGTTGGTTCATTGAAGCGGATGCTACTTGGTCGGAAGATATTGGGTTTGATGCAACTAATGACTATTACAATTATTTGGGTTCATCACAAATTCGTCAACCCGGGCGTGGACTTGCACAAGGTGATGGTTACGAAGATAATCTTTACTTTCATTATTTCACCGAAAAATTCGGTGACAACACCAATAGAGAAATTTGGGAAAGAAGAGAGCAGTTTAGTGAGTCTGTTTACAGCAGTGTAAGCAACATGCTTGCGAATTACGGTGCATTTTTTGATGAAGCTTTTGCTGAGTATTATACATGGCTTTACAATACAGGCAATCGTTACAATCCGAATTTACCAGGTTTCGGTGAAGCTTCATCTTATCCAACATCTATATTATGCCGGACAATTTCCGATTTACCTTATGAAGGAGAAGGATGTGGTCGTGCAGCTCTTTCAGGGAATTTTCTTTTATTCAACAGTCAGTATCAAAATCAATATCTGCAATTGTTACTCGATACGCCAAACGGTAATAATGTTGCCGGAATAATTTTCAGTTACACTGACGGTACAACCAACACCGAATTTTATGAATTGGATAACTCAAACGTTTTCGATCTTTTTGTTGAACCGAAACTTTCGGAAATTGAAGAAGTGATTGTTGTTTTAGCCGCCACCTCGACTAGTGGTTCTAATTTCGATTATGTTTTCAGCTTTGATGCATTTCAAACCGCCGAGTTTGATCATCAACCATTTTCGGATACCGAAACCGGTGGTGATATTGAGTTTGTCGTGAATGTAAACACACCGCAAAACTTAGCTTATATCGATTCGCTGAAATTATTTTACCAAATCAACGAAAGCGGCTTCATCTCACTTCCGTTGCTAGCAACAGGAAATACGGATGAATACTCCGCCACAGTTCCTGATCCCGGAAGTGAAGTTCAAATTGATTATTACTTTCGCGTAGCCGATCAACTCGGACAACAAATTTTCTTCCCGGAATCCGCACCTGATTCAGCTTTCAGTTTTTACATCGGCGCTGATAATCAACCGCCGGTTGTGCAGCACAATACTTTATTAGGTACGCCGAAGTTTAACTTCCCGCTGCCGGTATATGCAGTCATATCAGATAATGTTGGACTAGATTCAACTTATATTGAGTATAGACTAAATGAGGGCGATTGGATAAAAACCGAACTGCAATATCTCGGTGGTAATATTTTCTTTGGAAGCATCGAATATTCTGATGATGAATTAAGCGAAGGTGATTTAGTTGATTATAAAATTACGGCAATCGATAACTCATCAAATAAAAATATTACGCGGTTACCGGAAAATAATTTCTTTAGATTGGATATTGCCGAAGGTTACTATTACAATCGTTTACCAAATGTGGAGATAAATGAGACTAAAATTTCGCTTCTCGCAACTCAAGATGTATTAACGATTGAAGATGATTTTAATATTGAAGACATTAACATTTATTTCGAATCGGATAATTTATTTTTCAGCGACTTAGCAATTGAGTTAGTTGACCCACAAGGGAGTAAATATATTTTAAGCGATCAAGCATGGCTTGAAACTTCAAATACTGCGGCGGGATTTCCTACAATTATTTTTGATCATGAAGCATATTTTAATATAAGTGACGCCTATTTAGCAGATACTCTTTTTGCCTCAGGCACTTTTGCGCCATCCAATTCTGATTTAACTCAACTGTACGGCAGTTCAACCAAAGGTGATTGGAAGATCAGAGTTTATGATAAGGGAATTAACGGTGAAACCGGAATACTTAACGAATGGGGATTGATCATTAAAGGAAATAATTTAACAAGCGTCGATGAAAATAACGGAGATTTGATAACCAGCTATGAACTTTATCAAAATTATCCGAATCCATTCAACCCAAGCACAACTGTAAAGTTTAACATTCCTGCCGTAGAGACGGGCATGCCCTGTCTCTACAGACGAGTTTAATTATTTATGATATTCTCGGACGAGAAATAAAAACGCTTGTCAACGAAGTGAAAGCACCAGGCAATTACAGTGTAACTTTTGATGCAACTGATCTTTCAAGCGGAATATATTTTTACAGATTGACTTCCGGCAGATTTAATCAAACCCGTAAAATGATCCTCCTACGCTAAAAAACAGCTTCGGCGGACAAGTTTTGATGAAGTAGTTAATTCATAATTTAACATTGTAGCCGCATTTTCGTGCGGCTATTTTTTTTACATCAAACAAGACATGTAAGTATTGATATTCTCCGTTTACCAATCTATTTTGTACACTCAATTTTCTAAACTAACTTCTTTACTACATACGGGGGGGATTCATGTCTAAAAGATTTTTAAGCTGCATTACAATATTTTTAATCTCGTACTCACTTATTTTTTCCGGGGACTTAGTTCGCCTTGCTAAAGTTGAACTTGGAGATTCCCAAACAAGAAATCAATTAGAAACACTTCAATTAAAAATAGTTGACATAGATAAAACACATCTGACAACTACACTCGATGATGAAGACGTGGTTTTCTTGAATCAGAATAATATTGTCTATGATTTGTTGAGCGAGGTGATCGGTGAAGACGAATTATTCATGCTTTCCCAAAAAAGAAAGAATAGAAATTCTATAAAGTTTGATGAACTTCAGCGAGTTCATGAATTTGAAAACTTCTCATTAGTTCGGGCTAAAGAGCAACCCTCAGTTTATTCCGCTGATATTAGACTGATCCCATTGGTTAAAAATAATAGCTACTTCAAAAACGAAAAAGTTCGATACAATTCCGTTCAATCCGATGCATTGGATGAATTAATAAATTCTATCATCACCGAGATTAACGCGGAGAGTGTACGAGGATACATACAAGGGCTTCAAGATTTCGGAACAAGATTTCTCCGTCACCCAAATAGAAAAGAAGTATCACTATGGATAAAAAATCAATTTGAATTGATGGGTTATACAGATGTTGTTCTCGATTCATTTATGGTAGGAAGTTATAGACAGTACAATGTTGTAGCAACTTATCCTGCAACGACTAATTCTGAAAAAGTAATTGTTATCGGCGGACATCACGATTCCATTACATCGGAAAGTTTGAGCGACGTAAATGCACCGGCCCCCGGGGCAGATGATAACGCAAGCGGGACAACAGCCGTTTTAGAAACTGCTAGAGCAATAATGAATTCAAATTTTGAATCCGAAGTAACAATCAAGTTTGTAACTTTTGCAGCGGAGGAACTTGGGCTTTACGGTGCGTTTGATTATGCCGGTAAAGCTGCAGATGCGGGAATGGATATCAAATTTATGATAAACCATGATATGATCAGTAATACAAGTCGATCACTTGAAAATAGTTTAGTCAATGTTAATTACTATACAGGTTCGGAAGTCTATAGAGATTTAGCATTAACAAACCTCCAAAAATTTTCCGCTATTGGTGGAGTTCCCGGAAACAGCAACAGCGCAAGTTCGGACAGCTATCCGTTCTATTCAAACGGCTTTAATGTTGTGTATTTTGCTGAGAATGATTTCAGTAATTATTATCACTCATCCGAAGACCTAATTGATCGTTACAGCATGGAGTATTGCGCTGAAGTAATAAAAGCATCGGCTGCCACACTAATTACCGGAGCAATTGCACCCGATCAAGTAAGCAATTTCGACATCGTCGATGCGGGTGACGGTTCAACTCTTGAATTAATTTGGGATTATAATACAGAGCCGGATGTTGTTACTTATAAAATACAAGTCGGGACGTCAGAGGGAGTTTATACCCAAGAGTATGAAACAACTGAAAACACTTACTCAATAACCGGCTTAAGCGAAGGTCAAGCTTATTACGTCGGTATTTCGGCAGTCGATGCGGATGGCTATGAATCATTCACCACCGAAAGATCAAAAATTCCTTACTCTATTCCGCTGGCTCCGTCAGATTTTACGGTTGAACCGATTATGTATGCCGTTAATTTGAGCTGGAGTCCTAACGAAGAACAAGATTTAGCCGGTTATAATATATATCGTGGTTACCTTGATTCTGAGGATCATGTTAAAATTAATGACGAGATTATTACAGAAACTCAATTTAATGATCATGAACTTATGAGCGGTGTTTATTATGAATATATTGTGAAGGCAATTGATACGGACGGAAACGAGAGTGAAAGTTCCGAAGTTTTAACTTCTCGTGCTGTTACTTTAGACGGCGGAATTCTTTTGGTTGATGAAACAACCGATGGCGACGGATCAATACAGAGTCCAACCGATGATGAAGTTGATGATTTTTATAATTCAATTCTATCCGGTTATCAAAAAACAAATTTTGATTTACAAGCTCAGCAAAAAATTGGTCTTGCAGACTTGGGAGCTTATTCAGCAGTAATTTGGCACGGTGATGATAAAACAGATCACCAAGCTCTACAATTTGTTGATGAAATTAAAAAGTATCTAGATTTTGGCGGTAACTTTTTATACTCGGGATTTCGTCCTTCAAAAACTTTTGATGGAACCTCAAATCTCTCGGAAGAGTTTGATGAAGGTGATTTTATTTACGATTACTTAAAAATTGATTGGATTAAATATAATCTGTTAGCAAAATTCAAAGGAGTTATAGGTGTCAATCCCGGTTATAACAGTTTTAGTGCAGACGAAAATAAACTTCAACCGGATTCCGATTTTCACTTTAGCGGTGTTGAAGCAATTGTCCCGCAAAGCAATGCAATAGAAATGTTTCAGTATGATTCGGATTACCAGCCGCCTTCTCCGCAAGGTGCCTTGAGAGGCATGATAGTCGGAGTTGAGTATTTGGGTGAAGACTTTAAACTGTAACATTGAGTTTTCCGCTTTATTACATGGAAAAAGAAGGTGCCGCTCAGTTCCTCACAAATGTATTAGATAATAAATTTGGATTAACTACCGGTGTAGAAGAAGAAACCGGGGAAGAAATACCAACTAAATTTGCATTAGCCCAAAACTATCCGAACCCGTTTAATCCAAGCACAACTATAAAGTTTAACATTCCCACCGTAAGACGAGCATGCCCCGTCTACAGACGAGTTTGAATAGTTTATGACATTCTCGGGCGTGAAATAATGACGCTTGTCAACGAAGAAAAAGCTCCGGGTAAATACAGCGTGACTTTCGATGCATCAGAATTATCAAGCGGAATATATTTTTACAGATTGACTTCCGGCAGTTTTAATCAAACCTGTAAAATGATCCTCCTACGTTAAAAAGCAGCTACGGCGGACAAGTTTTGATGAAGTAAGGACAAATGTTGCCTCAGAAAAAAGCGTTAAATTAACTAGACATCTGAGGTGATACATGAGAATAGTTAAAAGAGTAACGAAAAGAAGAGAGTTAAAAAGTTCAGAGGGAGAGTTTCTTTGGGAGCTGGAAAACTCTTATGAACTCTCCCCAAAATTAAGTTCATTGATATTACTAACAGCAAAAGAATGTTTATTAAGAGAATCGATTTTAAAAGAAGGCCAAATAGAAGTAAGTATAATAAGCATCGAAGAGCTAGGCAGTATTGAGACAGACAAGAATCACGAGAATAACAGATGAAGCGGTAGCAGAACTTGTCAATAAAAATGGGACAAAAAATAATTTTAATTAAGCAACATTTTTTAGGCCTTCGGGTTTATTAATCCAGACTTCGTTTTCGGGTATTTTAGCTTTTGGAACTCCTTTAACAAATCTCTCAGGATTTGATTGAAAAGCTTTTTGAAGAACGATATTTCTCTTCTCAATAACTTCATCAACTAAATTATAATGAACCATTTCCGGCATTAACATAGCAATTACTGAATGTCTGTGCTCATTGTTATACCAAAAGAAAAAGTCTCGGCAATAAGATCTTGCATCTTCAATGGAACCAAAGTTTTCCGGGAAACCGGGACGATATTTCAGAGTCTTAAAAGCTGATTCCGAATAAGGGTTATCATTAGAAACGTGTGGTCTTGAATGTGTTTTTGTTACTCGTCTACTTATTCGCATTTATCACCTCAGCTTTTTAATTAATTTAATTCTTTCGGAGGCGACATTTGTCGTTATTTCAGCAAACTCATCTTTTTTACTTTAATAAAATTACCTGCTTCTATTTTATAGAAATAAATTCCTGTTGATAGTCCCGAAGCATTAAAATTAACTGAATGCAATCCGGCTTGCATTTCGCCATTTACCAGTTTAGAAACTTCTCTTCCCAATACATCATATATTTTTAATGATACAAACGATCGCTCTGGAATAGAGAATTCAATTTTTGTACTTGGATTAAAAGGATTTGGATAGTTTTGTTCTAACTTAAACTCATTAGGGATATTGTTGGTTGTTTCAATACCTGTCTCAACAAAATTGATTTCCCAAACATGAATAATAACATTACCGAATTCTTCCGGTATGTATTCGGTTATAAATAATAAATTATTATACGAATCATAAGCAGCACTAGAAATTTGAGCGGTTTCACCGAAGAACAAGTTTTTATCTAACCGTAATGCAGCATAAGGTTGAGGTTGATGCGACTCCGTTATTCCGGCAGCAACGTCTGCAAGATCAGCAGGGTCGTAAAATAAAATTATCGGGATAGTATTATATGCCTTCCATCCTTTCCCATTTGGATCCGTTTCGAAAAATTCAGGGTATGGCAAATCTGCAATTACCCAATCGTGCCTCATTCGCTCGCCGTTATAACCATAATAATTATGTCCTAATCCTTTATTGCCGATAATAACAACGGCATTTTGTTCATCAACTGAAATCCAATCTGCACCTTTCAGCCAATCTGCATGATTATAATCATTAAGTGAGTTCGGGAAATTATAATTATCGGATCCTTCAACTGAACCGTATTGAAGCAATGTTGAAAAATCTGTTTCTGAATTTGCTGCCGGTGGAATGGTAGACCCTAAATTTGTTGAATATAAGGTAGGACCTAATCCGCTTAATCCTCCTTCTCTATATCTTCCGCTTATTAAAGATTGTCCGTCCGTGTTTTCATCAGCCCAGTCTTGTGGTATTTGGAATAAATAATCGTTTAAATAAGGGTCATTCGGAATTATTGATTGATCACTGCTTCCGAGAAACCAAGCGCCGTATTTTACTCCGCCTGCTAAATCATTTGCATCAACACAGCTTATTGATGCTGTTTTATCAAATATGACATCATAATAAATTGCCCACGAACTATATAGACGGTTTTCTTCTTCAACATATTCCAAACCGGTCAACCATACATCAACATACTCCCAGTTGTTTACATTTTCCGGTCTTATATTTACAGGAGTTTGAAGAATTACAGATTGATTTAGTTCGTCTAAATTTTTTGTCGGCGATAATAAAGGTTCGGGAAAAGAAACCTCACCCACAAAACCTCTTTCAGGTTGATTGATATCAGTGACAAAAAATGAACCGGGGAAACCATCAGAAGCACCGCTGCCGGTTTGACCTCCGTCTCCGTTCGGATTATAAGATAGACCATCGGCACCATATGCAAAATCTTCCGGAAGTCTAACCGCGCCAAGATATTCAAAACCGGATGGATTAATTATATCGGTTGAAGCTAAGAAACTAGCAGTACTAACCGTAAATACTTCGGAATGCTCACTCTCGTTTCCTATCATATCCAAAGCAGTAACGCTAAATGAATATTCTGTATTATGATTTAAATGATATGCCGTGAAATTTGTCTCACGGGAATAACCTTCAATTTCATCTCCCCGGTAAATAATATATTCAACCGGATCGAGATCATCACATGGATAATTCCATTCAAGTTGAATTTCAAACTCAGAAACAGATACGGCACTTAATTCATTAGGAATGCATGGTGGAGATATATCGGCATCATTCCACAATTCGATTTTATCACAGACAAGAAACTGCTTCATATAAGAATCGAACCACTCAATGTTTAGACTAATATTCACCAGAGAATAAACCGAATCGGTTTTGTGTACACCGCTGTCAGTAATATTAAAAACTGTTTTGGCTGAATCGTGCGGTAATATTTCTTGATATGTAATTCTATAATCATCAAACGAGCGCATTGTGTACCAATTCCCGTCGGGAAGTTCTGATGGATTATCATTATCGGTGAAACTAACTCTCGAAGTAAAATAAATTATATCGTCCGAAATATTATACCAAGTTACGACGATTCTCTCACCCATTGAAAACTCTCTATCCATACCGCTGACACCCATAAAATCAGAAAAGATATCTAAGTTTGTTTGAAGAGTAACGCCTCCCGGCCCTTCGGATGAGTAACTCATATCGTCATCAAGTAATAAGTTGTTCCAACCTTCTAGACCGAATGAATTACTTGTAGCATCTTGTCCGAAATCAACCAATAATATTTTCTGTGCATGTGTTTGAACAGCTATTAGTAAGATTATCGTAAGTAGTAGGGAAAAGAAACGGGGAGTATGATTTGCAAACATAATTCCTCCGTATTACTGATTTGGTTTATTTATTAATGCAATATAAGTGGTACATATAAGACCAACTTATTTACATATTTAGATTTCCCTTGGTTGAATTGTAAGTGCAATGTTTCCTATTCTATTTTTGTCGACGTAAAGTTCTTTGAATTTATGGAAAGCATCTTGAACATTGGTTTGATCGAGAGATTGGAGATACTTATTGAGAGCTGATTTTTGAAATAGTGCCATAACCCCAAATCATATTTGGAAAGTTATTCGAATTTACGATAATTCTTCTTCACTATAAAGATTTTAAGTAGAGATGAATTTTACAAACTAACTTTTTCTCCTTCACTTGCCTCCAATTTATTCCTCACTTGGGCTAATCTTGCAGTCGGAATTATTGAATCGAAAGATAACCCTATTAACATTTTATACTTTGGGGTAATCGGTATCGGGATATTCGGCGCCGTTATATCGCGCTAAAAATCACATGGCCAGTCGCTTACAATGTTCACAGTAACAACTGTACTTTTATTAATTGCTGTTGTCGTTTTTATCTATGCCGGTACACAAAGTGCAGATTTTACAATTCGCAAAATAATGATTTACATCGGTGTTCATGGATTATTCATTGTTTTGTTCTTCCTTCCGGAAATGACTGCTTTACTTGGTGGTATGCGCGTTCTCAATACAAACTATGATGGCTCTAAACATGGTGTTTTCACAGACAAACCGGGACAACTTACAAATGACTTTTTTGTAAACTTGCTCGATATGGGTACGACTTTGAAAGCGGCTTCCGAAGAAGAAGAAACTTTTGAAGGCAGCGACAGCAAGTCAGGTGATGTTAAATGGACAGGCACAAGAGCTGATCTTGTATTTGGCTCGGATTCCGAACTGAGAGCTCTTGCAGAAGTCTATGCATCCGAAGACTCTAAAGAAAAATTCGTAAACGACTTTGTTGCTGCATGGAACAAAGTAATGAATCTCGATAGATTTGACTTGGGATAATCTTATCCTAAGAAATCAGTTAGCATTTATAGAGGCGGCTTGGAAACAGGCCGCTTTTTTTTATAAGATTTACCTATCTCAAAAAAGTTTTTTACGGAAAAATTTATTGATTCTTTATAAAGAAGATTATTTTAAATATTAAAAGAAATACCGCCTCTAATTGTAGGTGTAGCCGCAAATTTATAACCTAAAGTTAAATTAAGAAAGGAGTACTCCACGGTCAGACCAAGTCCGAGTGTCCATCTATTTTTTCCGCGCATATCAATTTCAATTGGACGATTTATTGAAATCGGAACTCCATATAAGTGGTCTAAATATTTATAAGTATACGAAATAATTGTTCTTGCCATTTCGTATCTAATACTAAGTAATGGCGAAACCAAAAAATTATCACCATATGTTTCGCTCATATAAATACCAAACTGAGTAGCAGTACTTTCAAATTTCAAGACTTTGGGGAAAAGATATATTTGAGATCAAAATTAATAGAAGAAGAACTATTCTCATGATAGTATCCTTAGATTCTCAAGTTGCTTATTAAATCATTGCAAATTAAGATACAAATAATATAAATAAACGCAACTGCTTCAATGTTAGAATGATAAAAGAAGTTTTACGGGTGCGTATTATTTTTCGAAGCCAAAAGTTATTTACTGGAATAATGAATAGTTACGAAAAAGAAAAATCTTTTTGAGAAAAAAATGCCACGAATGCGCTAATGAAAAGCGAATAAAAACTCGAATCGGTATATTTTTTATTGAGAAAGTTTACTACTAATAATATACTTATCCAATTTATAACAATTATATTTCGGAAATATTTTAGCAGTTGGATTTAATCAGATTTATTCTTTTCTTAAATTTTATTTCCTGATCATTCTTAACTAACAAAGTTGTATGATTAATAATAACCTGAGGTCATAGATGATTGAACCATTAGCCCAAAGTTTCATTGAATTTTTTGATAAGATAATTCTCAATACTCCCAAAATTCTAGCAGCCATTGTAATATTACTCTTCACCATTTTTCTCGGCCGGATATTTCGCAAAATTTTTATTAATAAAATCCAGCGGAGAATAAAAGATGGACTTTTATCCGGATTTGTTGCACAAATCGGTAAATGGATTATATATCTTTTTGGAATTTTGGCTGCATTGCATATTATTGGATTTGGTACATTTGCAGCAAGTTTACTAACCGGTGCAGGAATTTCTGCAATTATAATTGGCTTTGCTTTTAAAGATATTGCGGAAAATTTTTTGGCGGGAATTTTATTAGCCATCAACAGGCCATTTAATGTGGGGGACATAGTAGAAGTTGATAAATATAAAGGAACTGTTAAAAATCTCGAATTACGAACAACCCATCTTAGAACAGTGGACGGACGCGATATATATGTCCCGAATTCTACTTTGGTAAAATCTTCCCTTGTTAACTTTACGAAGGATGGTTTACTCAGGTTAGATTTTGTTGTAGGACTAGCAACCGATGCGAATATAGAAGAAGTAAGATCGATAATACTGACACACTTGAAGAATCATACTAGAATTCTTAACAAACCACAGCCGAATGTTATTGTCGAAAATATTGGAGTGAGCACGCTCGATGTTAGAGTTTTATTTTGGATAGATATTTTGAAATCTAAAACAGAAGCACCGGATACATTAGGTCATCCGATTAGAAGTCAGATTCTTCGAGAAGTTGTTGAACTATTGCTTAAGAACGGTTATAGTCTGCCTTCAAATGTTGTTGAGCACAAGATGTACAATCCAATAGAACCAATTACAATAGCCAGTATAAGCGACAATAAATCGGTTTAGAAGTTAAATAAAAGGGTTCATATCAGCGGCAGACTAGCAAATATTTGAACTGATTTTCACTATTTACAAAGACCCTTTTTTAATGTTTGCTTTATTGGTACGAACTAAACTTTGCCTATTCAGCAGGCGGAAATTTTTTCAACATTTCTTGAACTGCATTTTTTATAACCTTCTCAGGATTATCAGATTCACGAAGCACACCTTCCGCAGCTCCCCGCTATACAAGCAGTTTCTGTTCTCTGTCAATAATATCGATTATTATTGAACCTTGTTGATATGTTCTTGTCTGAATATAACGTTCCCGGTAACCTGAAGCGGGATGATATTTATAACCGTACCCGGTTATATTCCAATTTTTTATCAAATCTTAAGTGATACACAACCCCAAAATCTACATTATCTTCCAGCACTCTATCAAATCCCTTTCGAGATAAAACGTCCTCGATGTTGTTTACAAATCTTTTCTGATTCAAGTTATTCAAATAAATACTTTTTTCTTCTTTTGGTTTCTTCGGGATTATGATTTTATAAGTTTCATAACTCGAAAAATCGTTCAACTTATCGTAATCAACCATTACGTTTATACTTGAGCATCCGGTCATAAAAATAATTAATAGCATTAATGCCGGTGTTAAAAATATTCTCATAATATTAACTCTCATTTATTTTTTCTTATATGTTCTATGTATATGATTAACAATCGAAATGTATTTCACATCAAGGAGTAATCGATTTAATAAATATTTTTTCAAACTGACAATTTGAATCGTCGTTAGGGCGTTCTCAGAAAAACTGTTCACTACAGATTGTTATCTGTTTGCGTCCGGAGTAATGCTAAACGTTCTAACAACATGTGCAATGGAAGTGATGTTTCGATTTTGATCTAACGTATAAAAGAACCCTGAACGAGTTTTTCTTTTAAGCCGCGAATGCGCTAATGAAAGGCGAATAAAAACTTGAATAGGTATTTTGTTCAGGGCGTTTACCACCTATACTATACTGCACCTAATTTCTATAACCTCATTAACTTACAGATATCCAATAAAATTTTCCTTTATAAAAAATAATTCATTATTTTCTATCGTTTATGAGTTTGAAACTGCAAAAGAAACTTCTCAGAAAATAAGCGAGTGAATAATGATCTCACGTCTAATGGGTAAAATTCAATTTAGGTTGGAACGGTATTTATTGAGAGGAGCTTGGTCTCAGCTACTCTTTATTGCTTTCTTAATCATTCTTGTTGCCGTTATTGGCGGTATCATAGTTTATATTGGCAGCGATTCCTTTTCAACAATTTTCGAAGCAATATGGTGGGGCTTTTTACGTCTAAGTGATCCCGGTTACCTTGGTGATGATGAAGGTATTCTTTTAAGAACCGTATCCACAGCAATAACTGTTTTAGGTTATGTTTTGTTCATGGGTGCATTAGTCGCAATAATGACTCAATGGCTGCACCGAATGATGCGAATTTTTGAAAGCGGTGTTTCTGAGATAACTTTGGAAAATCATATTTTAATATTGGGATGGACAAATAGAACAAAGACGATCGTAAAAGAACTTTTAGTTTCTCAAGGTAGAGTAAAAAGATTTCTAAAAAGAATTGGAGAACACAAATTAAAAATTGTTTTATTGGTTGAAGACCTTGATTCAAGTTTGGTTTTTGAACTTAGGGATGAGTTAGCCGAATATTGGGACAGCAAGAAATTGATTCTTAGATCGGGTGATCACATTCGCATTGAACACCTTCGGAGAGTAGATTTTTCTAATGCAAGCATTATTATAATACCGGGAGGAGATTTTCTTAGAGAGGAAACTCGATCTGCCGACAGAGATACAATAAAAACCTTGCTTACTATTTCGAACAGCGAGGAAATCAAAGAAAGAGAATCATTACCAATCATAGTTGCCGAACTGTTGGATTCCAAAAAAGAAAAAATTGCAAAGTCTGCTTATAAAGGTGAATTAGAAATTATTTCAAGCAGTAAGATAATCAGCAGACTTATCGCACAAAATGTTAGACATAGAGGATTATCCGATATCTACAATGAGTTACTAACTCATTATCAAGGAAATGAAATTTATTTAAGGGAAATACCGGAGTACGATGGATATAAATTTACGGATATTTGGAACAGATGCAGAAAGGGTATAATTCTTGGAGTGTTAAGATCGGTTGGTAATCAACTTCAGACATATCTTAATCCAACAGGCAATCTAAAGCTGCAGTCGAATGACAAATTTGTAATAATGGCTGAGAATTATTCGAATACGATTACCGATGATGAAATTGTTAAGGAAGAAATTTCGAGGGAAAAGAAATTATGGAAAGAAGAGAAGATAGGACATAAAAACATATTGTTTTTAGGATGGAGTAAAAAAGTAATAACACTAATTGAAGAATTCAGCAGTTATACGAACGAGAGTTTCAGAATTGTAAATATGTCTCTTTTACCTAAAGCAAAACGTGCCGAAAGAGTTTCGAGATATGTGGAAGAGAAAAGTAATTTAGAAATCATTTACATCGAGGGATCCTATTCCAATTCATCCGAACTCGAAGAATTAGATTTATCTTCTTTTGATAATATTGTATTCCTGAGCAGTGATTGGATCAATGATGATGAAGAAGAAGCCGATGCCAGAACGATTATGGGATATTTAGTTTTAAGAGAATTATTAATTACTCTACCAAAACAACCCGATGTATTGATCGAACTTATGGACCCGGAGAATGAAAAATTATTTGAAAAATTCAGTAATGAAATTGTACTCAGTCCCTTGCTTGTAAGTCATTTAATTGCACAGGTTTCTTTAAGAAAAGAACTTCAGGTTGTCTTCGATGAACTTTTCACGACCGGAGGCGCGGAGATTTATTTAAGAGAATGCAAGTATTATGGAATTTCGAATACTCGAATGAGTTTTGGTGAATTAGAGAGAATAATTTTTGCACACGGCGATATTGCTTTGGGAGTAGGAAAATCTGCAAACAGAAAAGAGATAAAACTTAATCCAGCAAAAGATGAGCTGTTTGATCTGAACGGTGAAGATGATTTATTAGTTTTAACTACTTATCAATTATGATCTTTAGAAACAGCAATAAATCAATAAGCGAAAAGAACCCGGCTTTCGCAAAGTGTAAATATTAAATGAAAGGTAGTAATAAAATGAAAATAATTGATTGCCATACACACTTGAACAACTATCACGAGTCTGAAAAAGTATCACTGTCAAAATCACTTGAAAAATTAACTCGCAGCAATGGAAAAAAATAAAGTTGATCACTCTGTAATTCTAACATCATATAAAGTAAGCGAACATAGACCATCAATTGCGGAGGTTGTAAGCGCAGTAAGTGGTTATAAAAATCTCTCCGTCGTTGCCGGTATAAGTTTCGTGAATTACAAGGAAAGGGATTTGAGGGAGATCGCAGATTACCTTAAAGATGGTTTGTTAAAAGGATTAAAACTCTATCCGGGTTATGAACCATTTTATCCTTATGACAAAAGATGCAAGGTGATATATGATTTAGCCGCCGAGTTCAAAGTTCCGGTAATGATTCATTCCGGCGATACATTTGATCCGAAAGGGAAAGTTAGGTACGCTCATCCAATTGCAATAGATGATGTAGCTGTAGATAACCCGGATGTTAATTTTGTTATCTGTCATTTGGGGAACCCGTGGATAAGAGATTGCATGGAAGTAGTCTATAAAAACAAGAATGTTTATACTGATATTTCAGGACTGGTGTTAGGTGACTTTCATTCTAAATTTGAGAAGTACATGAAATCGCAAGTAGAGGAGATGATTTTATTTGCCGGGGAGCCAAAGTATATGTTATATGGAACAGACTGGCCGATAGCTAACATGGAAACATATATATCGTTTTTAAATAACCTGAAACTGCCGGAAGAAAGAAAAGAATTAATTGCTTGTAAGAATAGCGCAAAATTATTTAATATCGATATCTAAAAATAATATTACTCTTTATGCAAAATATTGAAAACATTTTTTCCTATAATTTATTTCGCTTGCTGTTCACGTTAGTTGTTGTCGTCATACTTTATCTAATCCGGTCATTAATTAATAAAGTAATAATTAAGAGAGCGGAAAAGTTAAAACGCCGTTATATAGCGCGGCAAATTAATAATTACGTCATACTAACACTCACAATTCTTTTAATAATTATATTTTGGTTTCAGTGGTTTCAATCGATAATAACCTTGCTTTCACTGGCGGTTGCAGCGGTAATCATTGTTTCCAAAGAATTAATTTTGAATTTCATTGCACATGGAGTTATTATTATGCGAGGGTTATTTGAAGCGGGAGATAGGATTCAAGTTGCCGATAAATCGGGCGATGTTATGGATACCGGACCGCTGTTTTTCAGTATATCTGAAATTGGTAATTGGGCAAGCGGTGATGAAGCAACCGGGCGGGTTATTAAATTTCCTAATAGTGTTGTTTTAACCCAGCCGATATCCAATTATTCTCGTGGATTGAATTTAATATGGAATGAATTCTCACTTCAACTGACTGCTAACAGCGATTTACAAACTGCAAAAGAAATTGCACTTAGAGTATTAGAAAAATACTCTCACAAGTTTACAAAGGAAGATTTAAAAGAAATTCAACGTGAGTCAGAGGAGGTTATGTTTACAAGGACTGAACCATCCGTAAAATTCTTTTTCGCCGATGGCAAGATGAACATAACAATGAGATATCCATGTAAATTTCATAAACGTAATTCCACTCAACAATCAATTTTAGAAGAAGTCATTAGCGAATATCAAAAATTGGATACGGTAAAGATTTTTAGTGTCTAATTAATATCAAAAAAGGTAAACGTGGGTTCTCCGTTTTACATAAATAATGATTTTATGAAGCAACATTCTTTAAAAGCGAATCTCAATTGAATTGTCTTACACTAAAGTTTAACTAATTTGCATTAATAATTAAGGGAAGCTGCCGAATCAGCTTCCCTTTTTTTATAGTATCTAAAAACCAAGTCTCTCATTACAATTCTTATAACCTAATTTTCACGCCGCCGTTAATAATTCTTCCATCGGTTGGTGCGTATAATTGCACAAAGTTTGGTGATTGCGGAGTCCCGGTAAACATCGGTCCGTAATTAGATTGACGGGTATCAAGGAAATTTTCAAAATTCAAAAAGAATCTTAAGTTTCCGAATCTTTTTTCAATCATCACACCGTTTATCCAGTAATCAGTTGTCGTTGTGCCGTCGCTTAATTTTTGTGTGCCGGTATAGTATGCCTCTAATCCTATTCGAAAATCACCATGAATTTCGTAGATCAATACAAGTCCGAGACTATGCTTGGGAGTAAGAGGAAAATTTGACGAAGTCCCATTTGAATGACTGCGGACATCGGTAAAAGTATAGCCGGCAAATAATTTATAATGATCATAAGTAAATTTTAAATTTGTTTCGATACCTTTTGTATCTGCATATCCATCTAAGGTCAAGTATTCATATGAATTATTATCATTGTTGAATTGCAAATAAAGCGGGTCGTCAATTCTTGTATAAAAGAAAAGATTATTAATTGATAATGTAATACCGCCAAACAAAATTGTTTTATAATCGATATCTAAATTTAAGCCGTATGATCTTTCGGCTTCGGTATTTTTTTTGTCGAGCGGTAGGATATTTCGGAAAGCAAGTTCATCGGATTCTTCTGTAAAGATGGTTGGAATTTTATAACCCAAATCCACCGCCAATTCGGCTTTTAAGTTTTTCGCTAAATATCGATTAAAAGATTTACATGGGGTAAAGGAAAGACCCGTAATCTTCATCTGTAATCAACTCTAAGCCCGGTTTCAAGCGAGAGTTTTTCGGATAACTCCAGGTTGTTCTGAACAAATGAGCCATAGGTAATGTCGGTATAATTATGTTTGTTTTCGAGTTTGGTTTCATCGGAAAAATCTTCCGTGTATAAATTGATTCCAACCAGCCATTCCTCCAAATTTATCTAAATTAAAATTGTAAACCGCTTCAGAAAATGTTGATAATTGAATTCCCTTGAACGAATAATCGGAGAGATTAAGTTCTCTGTTGAAATATGATATGCTGTTTTTGAGTGTTAATCGATCAGCTTCACCTCTCCTGTCATATTTTATTTGAGATGTCATTCTGCTGCTTTTATTTTCTTCAAAATAAAATGAATTGCGATCAGCTTGATCTTCAATGGCATTTATGAATCCGCCGATTCTATCTTCAAGCGAAAAACTTCCGCCGACTTCTAAAACTTGTCTTTCATCAAAGTAGAAATAGAATTTTGGATTTAGCGAGTATCTTTCAATTTGAGGAAGATCGGAAAAATTATCATCGTTATTGTCATATGCTTTTTGAGTATTACGCGATGCTAAAATGAGTCATACCAAAGTTTTCAAATTGTTTTGAATAATACCCGCTTAAGTCTAAGCCCAAAGCCGAAGTACCGTTAATCAAAAATGAAACCTCTCCCTTTTTACTCGGCTCTTTCGTTATTAAGTTAATCAGCCCGGCTATTGCTCCGCCGCCGTAAAGGGTTGAGGAACTTCCCTTTATTATTTCCACTTGTTTAAGATCAAGCGGTGGAACTTGTACCAAACTTAAGCTTCCGGAAAATGCCGCCGAAAAAGGGAACCTGTCTCTCAACAGTTGCGTATATTTTCCGTCAAGTCCTTGTATCCGGAAGACATTATTAGCGCTTGCAGCGGATGTCTGCTGCACTTGAATGCCGGTGCTTTCATTTAATATCATTGAAATATTTGAAGGATCCATACTGATCTTTTCATCAATTTCTTCACCGGCAATTACCTCAACCCTTGTTGGTTCTGCGTCAATTGTGCGTGAAGAGCGTGTAGCGTTGACAAGATTTCTTCAACTTCCTCCGATTCGGATTCAAGTTCTATTTCGAGTTCATCCCCGTCGTAAGGAAATTCTACTTCGATTCTTTCAACTTTGCTAACCGATATGAGAGAACTTTATCGACTGCTTACCGGGTGGAATGTTCAACAGAATAAATTCACCATCAGCATTTGTAGATGTGCCGATAGAAGTTCCCTCAACAACAATATTTACACCAATTAATTTTTCATGGGTATGATTCGTCAACTATAACTCCGCTCAGTTTGTTTTGAGCAAATAAATTTATGTTCAGCAAAATGATTGCTATGAATAAAGCAAAACGATTCACGTTCGCCTCCTTGGAATATAATTAGGTTAAAAAAATGTGCTGTTACGGATGGACTTAGAATCGTTTAGGCGGCTGCCAATGGTCGTAATAACTATTCAGAGCTCTTGGTTTATGCTGACTTGAAATCGATTGGAGTAAAAAAGAAGATTAGTAAAGTTACTGTTATCATTCATCACCGGGATTTTAGTACAGCAGTTGCATATCAATAATCGTTGCAGCATTCGTCGGAGGATGAGTGGTTTGTTTCAGTAACTTTACTTCTTGAGGATTGCATTGATTCATCGTTTCCTGCTCGCAAGCAAAAAGTGAAATCCCGGTTAGTACAAATAATATGAGAAAGATATATTTCACAACACGAATATAAGGATATTTTGTTATTTGATTTACCGGTTAGTGTTGCTAGAAACCAAACTTTTCTAAAAAGTTGGGTTTCTTATTTTCAAGTGTTTATTTTGTGAATAATTTATTTTCACGCAGCAAAAGCTCAGACAAATATTCAAACAGTTACTATTACTGTGCATCGGCACTACGCAATACTGTAAGCCGCAGGCAAACCATTATCCGGAACAGTTATTGCTTGTGAATTCAATAATTTTTTTCTAATTTATCCAAAAACAGAATTGAATTGCTATTTACGATTGCGCTGATATTTCGATTAATATAATCATTCAAATTATTTGGCACAGCTTCAATAAGTTTTTCTTTCAAAGTATAATATCGATATAATGCGACTTTACTTATTTGGGCTCTGCTAAAATTTTATCGACTGAAACCTTGACATAAGAATAATACTTTTAAACGTTTCTTAACTTGCCTTACAATTCATCTTATTCATATCTTCACTTTTAAATAAAAACAAATAGGAACCTGCCATGATCAAAAGACGAGCATTTCTAAAAACGGCAGCTCTCTCTTCTGCTTCTTTGGCATCGCTAAATTTCGATTACTCACAAACCCCGAGAGGCGAAATGGTTAACCGTGTCGGCTTTGATCCATTATCGGTAAAAAAAATATCGGTGAAAGTGACTGATAGATGGGGGCAAGTTTTTGAAGAGAGTGTGAATATTTAGTTGTTTACATTTGTTTGATGTAGTTAAGCGTACAAAATTAGTTTTGGGAAAATGATAACACTCCATGCACATTCAAATTATTCTCTCCTTAGAGGGAACAATTCCCATTGAAGAACTCATTTCTTTTGCCAAGAAAAACGGGAGCCGTTATGTAGCTTTAACCGATACGAACGCAATGTACGGACTTATTCAATTTGCTAAACTAGCACAAGAAGAAAACATTAAACCAGTACTCGGTGCCTGCGATTGATGATCCTTCCGATGAAAAATTTTAAACGCAATCTTTCTCGCAAAAAATAACAATGGTTATTCACATCTTTGCAAACTAATAACAACTCGTAAGCTAAAAGATGATTTCCGATTAATAGATTTTTTTGAAGAACAGATTAACGATCTGTTTATAATAACTTCATCACTCGATCTGCTTAGACAAATAAAATTTACACCGGAATTATATGAGAATTTATTTGTCGAATTAATAATCACAAAAAAGCATAAAAGAAAAACACGAAAACTTTACGATTTTGCAAAGGTAAATAACTTACAAATTGTTGCGACTCATCCCGCTTACTTTTTACAGAAAGAAGATTTTCTCTTACATAAAACCGTTACTGCAATCCGCCTAAATACTACACTTGAAAATCTAGATGAAAAAGAATTAGTAGATGAAGAGTTTTATCTAAAAACAAGCGGCGAACTACAACACGATTGGCAAGCACTACCCGAAGCAATTTCCAACGCAGAAAAAATCGCAGACCGGTGTAATGTAAATTTGGAATTCGGCAAGCATAAATTCCCGGTTTATTCGCTCTCCGCCGGCGAGACCTCCTTTTCATATTTATGGAAGATTGCTTTTCGCGGATTAGAGAACAGATATAAACCAATAACCGAGCAAGCAGTAAAACGGTTGCAAAACGAATTAGAAGTAATTGACGAAATGGGTTTTTCCGATTACTTTTTAATTGTTTGGGATATTATAAGAGAAAGCAAAAAACCGTGGGATGCTGCACGTTGGACGCGGCTCGGCTGCAAACAGTTTAGTTTCGTATTGTCTTGGGTTTACTAAGGTCGATCCACTCAAGCACAATTTTTACTTTGAAAGATTTCTCAACCGGGGCAGAGCAACTCCACCCGATGTTGATCTAGATTTTTCTTGGAAAGAACGTGACGAAATAATCAAATATGTTTTTGATAAGTACGGTTATGATCATGTAGCAATGATCTCAACTTACGGTAACCTTCCGTGCGCGATCCGCTTTTCGTGAAGTTGCCAAAGCATTCGGGATACCGCAGTCGGAGATTTCGACTTACAGCAAATTTATTCCTGGACTAGTGCAAAAAATCTAAGCAACCTTTCGGAAAAATTTCCTGAAGCAAGATCAATCAACTTTGAAAACAAACCTTGGAAATCGATAATAAATATTGCAGAACGACTTTCACGTTACCCGAGACATTTGAGTATTCATCCTTCCGGAATTGTAATAACACAAGAACCAATAACCAACTACCTTGCTGTAGAATACGCTAAAAACAAAGGTCTCGGTTTAATTGTAACTCAACCGGATATGTACCCGATTGAAGATTACGGTTTAATTAAAATAGATTTTGTTGAGCCAACGCTCGCTCGGTGTTTTCAAAGATGTAATGAATAAGATTAATAGAGATTTTGAAAAAAGTGATGTGAAGATTTTGGATATAAGAGACTATGATAATTCTCCGTGATACTCTGTGCCTTCTCAGCACTTCTTAGTGAAACAAGGACGAGTTACACAAAGTACTCGAACGACGGCATTCGGAGGTGGAGCAACCGGCGGACTTGATGACAGATTTGATCTAATTTTATTTTCACAATCAGTTAATGATTACGGCGGAATTAGTTATGTTGATGATTCTTATACAAATATAGGAAATGACGGCAATCATTATGATTTAGAATTAATTGACATGCCGAACGATGCCGTTCCGGATTCAATTGCCGAAGCACTCTATTATTCAAGTGATCATTTGCCTGTTACCGTAGATTTAGTTTTTAAAAATGCTTTACCTGTTGAACTAACTTTTTTTGAAGGATCGGCTACCGATGATGGTGTTCTGCCTCAGATGGGAAACTGCGGACAGAGGTAAACAATTACGGTTTCCAAGTTCAAATGGAAAGAAGTCAACCTTGTCTCCGACATCCCTAAAGTGAGAAATGAATGGGAGGTATTTAAAAGTTGGTTTTGTTCAAGGTTACCGGTACAACAAACTCACCTGAAGAGTATTCATTTATAGACAATCTTACTCTTAATCCTAATCTTAATCTTACTCAAGCAGACTACAGACTAAAACAAATAGACAACGATGGTACGTTTGCTTACTCAAAAGTAGTAACTGTTGATCTTACATCAATTACAAGCGTTGACGATGATGTTTTATATGCAGTTTACGCTAAAGCAGAATTACCCCGAATCCCTTAACGATAAAATTCACTGGTGCCTTCCGTAGAGACGGGGCATGCCCCGTCTCTACAAACCACACTGTTGGTTTATGATGTCCTTGGTAGAGAAGTTGCAATTCTTGTAAACCAAAAACTTCAACCGGGTAATCACGAAATATTTTTTGATGCAAGCAATCTTTCAAGCGGAATGTATATTTATAAAATCAACACCGGTGAGTTTACTTCAGTAAAGAAAATGCTTTTAATTAGATAGACTTCGGCAGAAAGTAATTCAAAACCGGAGAGAGGTTTTCACATTCTTAACCTCTCTCCAGAAAAAATCATATCACATCTTCATGCTATTGCAAACCAAATAATAATAAGATAACTTATCTTTATAATTATGGAAAACTTGGAAAAAGAATATTCCATTACCCAAAAATTCTTTAATTAAAGTGGAGGAAACGACATGAAGAAAATATTAATTCCCTTAGTTACACTAATGGCGCTTTTATTTACCGGCTGTGGTCATACTAATGAATTAGCAAATTACGACTTGCAATCAAAAACATTTCATTTTGAAGACGGGGTTATCCGGAGGAGCACAGCAAGTATCAGTAGACTTTACAACTCCATTGGGGACAGAAAAAAGTCTTTTCTCTTCCGGCGGGTTTAGCGCTGCACTCGATGTTGCAGAAGCTGTAAGTTCAATTGCCTCGGCAGTTGTCTCTTCGGAAACAAACGAAAAACTTCGTAATGCAATCGATATGAACGAGATGGCGTATTACGTATCCGAAGGTATTGAAAAAACTCTTGTAAGATATTATGATATCCAAGGCGTCGAATCAGTAACTGAACAGCCAATGTTCATTGTAGAAACAACCCTCACAAAATGTCAATTAGGTTCAAACGAGACCGGGGTTGGAGTTTTAGTTGAAGCAACTTCACGCATAATTGATAGAACAACTGCAACAGTTGTTTGGGAATATGAAGGAAGCAATGTTGTTCCAATAAAAGAATCAGCACATAGTTTTGATAGGACTATTAACACTGTATCGAGCGTTATCGGAGCTGCACAGCTCGCTAATTTATCCGAAGAAGAAATACAAGCAAGTGTTTATGATGCCGCTGCCGGAGCCGGTGCTTTGATTGCTGAAGTTCTAAGAGAGGATATCGCCGAAATAAGAACTAAATAATATTCATTTAAATATTATTTGCGGGGACACACATCATACATCCCTAAACGTAAAACATTTATTTGCAGATCTCTTATTCACTCTTAGTAAATGAGATAGTGTTGTTCAAAATTTTCTATTTTTTTCTAAATCGATACATTATAATATTCTTCTAATATTAATAAGATTTTAACTCTCTATTTTATTTCAAATTAATTTTTATAAGAATGTTTTCATGCATTTTTAGGAAACGATGATAAAAAAAACGAATAGTAAAAAGGAATTCACAATAATTCTTTAGATAAAATTGAGAAGTTTAGTCGGCTTCAAAAAAAGAATCTTAATAGAATACAAAGGTGGAGTCTTAGAATATTACTCCCAGCCTTAAACTACTATATGCTCACTGGCATGGATTAATTGCACCTGAAGACGTGCATAAAAGTGGTGAAGTTTTCTTTCATTACCTCAAAGAAACAAAAGCAGAACTGTTACTTATAAATCAAAAAGAGATTAAAGGAACTTGGGTTCAATCAAATGAATGGCTCCTTAAATCTTGGCTTCCATTAGTTCTTAAAACATCTCTTAAAAAAATTTCATTTGTCAGCTCAGAAGATGACTTTGGTAAATACAGCTTGCTAAAGTTTATCGAAAAAATTGATCAGATTGATATAAATGCTTTTTCCAACTTCAATGAGGCACTAGCTTGGTTATTGAAAAAAGAATACAACTACAAATTGAAAAATGCAGACAGAGTATATCTCGTGAGAATGAAAAAGAAGTAGACAAACTAAAAAAACTATTAACTGAAAAAAAGATTTATAGAAACAACGATCTAACTTTAACCGACGTTGCAAAAATGTTAAAATTAAGTCCAAAACAATTTCTCTTATATTAAATAAAATCTTCCAAAAAAATTTTAATGAACTAATAAACGAATATCGAATCAAAGAAATAATTTCAAACCTTGAAAGCGGCATATCCAATAATCTTACGATATGGGGCATTGCACAAGAATCGGGCTTCAATTCTAGAGCTTCTTTCTACCGGGCTTTTAAAGAAGTAACTCACCAATCTCCCACTCAATATTTATCTAATCGAAAGAATAACTTACCATTATAATTTGTCTCATTTCTTCTTTTAAGACAACTACCCTCTGTTTTTCAATAAAATATTAAGAAATTAATTCTTAGACATCTACATTCTTTTATATAATTAGCCCATAGGTTTCGATTATGAAAGATCTGAACCCGGTTTTTTTCATCCTCTTCATCATACCAGTTCTCAGCATTACAAATATTTTCTCAGACTACTTATAACCCAAGTTATGACGATCAAAAAGAATGGCTGATTGATTACGGAGTAGCCGATGGAATTGCCAGTGCCAATTACCAAAGCGGCGCCGTTGCAGCGTTCGTTGGTGCTTGGGCGGGTGTTTCCGCAGCAGAAGGTGGTGTAAAAGTATTCTCTGCCAACCAATATTAGCGATAATACACTTATTAAAGTTATTGCAAAAGTAAAATTTATTAATGCAACTATTAATTACGGCTTCGGTTCATTTGCCGGGACACGAATCGTTTATGGAGGAAACAATCAATACAAATCTAAAGACATTGAATTTGGATTGAGTTGGGAAAATATTTATGATAAAGTTGAGCAAATTGCTTCACTTGCTACAGGTTACGGTGGAATTTCAGCTTTCATTAACGCTCCCTAGTAAAGTTAAAAAAGCTGTAAAGTATGTAAAAAAAATCTACGATGCAGTTGGTCTGGCTCAAACTTTTACAAGATCTCAGCGGTCAAACAGAAACAGTATCTTTTACTTTTAGAATGTGATCCCGATATTGTGAATGTTGTTAACGTAGGTGTAAGAGCAGATGCTTCGGGCGCTTTAACCGGTTCTGCATTCGGGTTTACTTCGGGACAGTGACCGAAATAAAAGTATTTACCGATGGAATTAATGGCGAATGGATTCCCGGTGCCCGCAGTTGGAAATCAGTGGATAAGGCACAATAGAAGTGAATTGCAGGATTATGAAGCAGATGATCCCTGGGACTTATGCTTTGAAAGATAATTCAGGATTTAGGACACTACGCAGATTATTATCCATTAGGTGTCAGTTTCTATGATCCAGAAACTGAAGTATTGGGGTCAAGATAATTATATAAGGCGGCACAGAGGAAGTAATGCCACACCTCCGAACAATGTACTATGGCTGAATCCGACAGCAGCTCATTTTGATGACGTCTGTCACAGATGAATACTTCGGTGTAAGAGGTTATGATGAAGACGATAAATCAGACTTAGCAAAAGAAGGAACTATTTGAAGCATGGGTTAAACCGGTTGAAGCTGTAACATACAGGGGTCACATTATCCACTATTCCGAAGGAGATGAAATTTTTGATTACCACTTCTCCAAATGGCTGGGGAGACCACGAAGAAATTCACCTAAGCGTTGCAGAAGAAGTTGATGTTGAAGGTGAAGGGGGTAGATTTGCGTTTTATATTGGGGATAACGACAATTCAATTTCTCTTTACGGCGGTAATTACCAACTCGATACAGAATTTTATCATGTTCTCGGAACATACAAAAATAGAAACGGAAAAGTTTATGCCGAACTTTATTTTAAATGGTTCAAAGGTTGCCGAAGACTCTATAACAACTACAACTCTGAGTTTAGACTTAAACGGCTTTATTATCGGCAAAGCCCCGGATGAAGATGAAAAGAGAATGTTTAGAGGACAGCTGAAAGGAATTAAAGTAAGGGGTATTCATCTTGAGGAAGACGAAGCACTTTATGCTTATCAAACCTCTGGTTTTGATACCGATCCCCCGGAGATTCCCGCAATTAAACCTGAGCCTGCCTATACCCCTGCTCTTGCCAATATGATCGGCTGGGATATAAGCAGCGATACTCAAACAGGCATTGATTACTTATACTGGTGGAAATTACAAACCACTCAACCTCGGAGGTTACCGTAGATTCTAGCTCAGGAAGTCATTATCTAATTGAAAATTTAACTCACGGTACAAATTATTCCTACAGGGTAAAAGCATTTGACAATGCAGGCAATATAAGCGGCTGGTCATCGCAAGAATCATCAATACAAGATATAAACAAACCTACCACTCCGGTCTTAAACCCAGAACCTGCTCAAACAGAAGGCACATCTAACAGAATTTCCTGGTCTGGTTCTACAGATGATTTGAGTGATGTTTTGTATTGGGTACAATGCTCGCCCGATACTCTTTTTGATAATGATTCCACTACAGCCGAATGTTATAAGGAAGCCGGCTGGATCAGCGGAACAGCCAAAACTTTTGATGGATTATCGTTAGACACAAAATACTATTATAGAGTAAAAGCTCGCGATGAAGCAGGTAACGAAACTGAATGGTCTGCGATTGATTCCTCTGTTCAATATGAGAATACTTCTTTTAGTACTTTTTATGTAAGTCCCGATGGAAGCGATAGCTGAAGGTGATGGTTCATTAGATAATCCCTATCGGCTTAATTGGTTACGCTGTTGAACAATGCTCCGACGGCGATGTAATAAAAGTTATGGATGATGATGATTCTACAACGACAGATTACATGGAAAAAACAACATATAATAATTCAAGTTGGACTGATAACATGCTTGTGATTTATGAGAAGAATAATATTACAATTGAAAGGTTTGATAATGATGATACACGACCACAAGTGGAAGCAAATACAGATCAGATATGGGCGCAATTTACGAGTGGTTTATATTTGGGATTCTGAAAAAATAACAATTAAAGGACTGGATATATTCGGAGCTACAAAAAATTCAACTATAGAACCGGCAGGAATAAGAATCATGGAATCGAATTATTGCATAGTTGAAGATTGTAGAATTGGTTGGGATTCCGAACACAAGAATTATTATGGGATCGAAATTACCAGTTCTTCAGGATGCATTATTCAAAATAATATAGTTAAATATAATTATAGAGGATTATACGATTATATGAATTATCAAGTATTTTTTAATTCTTCTCAGACAAATAATATTATAAAAGAAAATGATTTTAGTTACAGTTCAAACTGGGGATGTTATCTGCACTATTCTGAATATGATATTATTTATAACAACACTTTCAATAATTGTACTAGTGGGGGTGTTTACACTGTATTGTTTATGATTGTAACACATTTATAAATAATTCGGGAATAAATACTAATCCAGCAGTTTTCATAAATGTTAATTATAATATCAGTTGGGGGTACAACCATATTGCTTCTTGAATTATTTTCCTAACGGTACACTCACTGTACCGAATAGAGGTAATATTATAGCGTTTAATACTTTTTCGAACTTCAGACAACAATAATGATGATGCCGGAGATCACTGGTTTTTCGGAAATGATTTTACAAATTGGAATCAGAGCGGCGAAACGCCAAAAAACACTTCCTCATGGAATTCTCCATTTAAAGTAAGTTATTATTATAACTCAACAAATAACAAAAGTTTCAGTAGGTAATTTCTACAGTTGCAACTCCGATCCAGATGATAGATTTTGATGGTTTGGTTGATCAACCATTCTTAATTAGGAATAGCACTGATATTAAGGATTTAGCCCCCCTCCTCGAATCCCAAGAGAATTATAATTTTCAAATATGGAATCTTTCAGATGAAAAACTTCTTCATAATAACTTTTCTGCAATGGAAGAAAAGGTACCTATTAACAGTGGACAGAGCAAAGTTTGGGTAATGGAATCTCCTGCAGATGAAACTATAAATTTTATTACCGGCAACAAGGCTGATTCTACTACATGGAGTGGTTTTATTACTTTAGCCGATGAAATTACCGATATAGATTCTCTTAAAATTGAAGTTGGAACAAGCAGTTCTACTGGATGGATCAGGCTTTGAAGCAGCCGGCCCAAAAATGAGTTTATGTGAATCAATTATCGATGGTTCTACAGCCAACGATATTTATTATGCAATTTTTCATACTTCTGCCTCAGCGGTTGACCTCAATGAAGGTGAATATTTGGCAATACGAATTACAAATTACTCAAAAATGGAAACATCCGTGAAAACCGGCGGCTCTTGGAGTTATATCAGCTCAACCGAGAGCTCTGCGGCACTTCCAGTCGAACTATCAAGCTTTGATGCTGAATTAGTTGAAAACAGTGTTAAATTAAATTGGGAAACTGCAACGGAAGTAAATAATTATGGATTTTATATTCAGAGACAAACAAATAAAGTTGATGATAAAAAGGAATGGCAGAACATCGGTTTTGTTGAAGGACACGGCACAACGAACTCACCAAAGAAATATTCTTTTATTGATGCAAACTTACCGGATACAAGTGAAGTGACTTATCGTTTGAAACAAATTGACAATGACGGCAAATACGGTTACTCAAAAAAGCTGACAGTTGATATTTCTACTATTACATCTGCTGACGACTTACTGCCGCAAGAATATTCACTTTCTCAAAATTACCCGAATCCTTTTAATCCGGTTACAATCATTAAATTTGGCCTGCCCCAAAAAGGGTCCGTTGATTTGAGAATATATAATGTGCTTGGACAAGAAGTTCAGCGCCTTGTTGTCAGAAAGATATGAATGCTGGATATCATGAATTTAAGTTTGGGTCACAAAAACTTGCCAGCGGTGTTTACTTTTATAGAATAAACGTTGAAGGAAAGTTTATCTCAACAAAAAAAATGATTTTAGTCAAATAACGACAAATATCGTAATAGCAATTAATGAAAGAGATTTTGAGAGAGAAAGAAAAAGTCTGTTTTAAATTCCAACTCGTGCATAATAAGCATAAAAAAGATATCTGCTGATTATTTCTACTACAGAGTAAACCAACACCAATTGTAACTGACTAATGTAAAGTTTACTAACTGATTATTTATAACACCAAAATAAATCAACAATACTACAGACGATAAAACTCAATCCACTCCATAAATAAAATGGAATTGGATTAACATCAAGGATTAGTTTATAACTTTCAAGTCCTGCGAGACCGGCACCCTTTAAACTGAATAAATGAAAAAGATGTCCAGCTAAATTTAATACTGACGTCACTGCCAATATCAGCAAAATTATTTTAACAAGTTTCGCTGATTCAACAGGAAAAACGATTCCCGGTTGTTTATTTAGTAATGCAATAAAGACGGCAACGGAAATTCCGCCTAAAATAATTGCGGTGGAGAAAAACCGCAGCGGTGTTGAAAAGCTATTCCAAGCCGGAACTGTCGGGAGCATATAGACTTTTATCATTGAGTAGATTGTGATCAATCCAAATAAGGAAACAGCAATTAACAGAGTTTGCTTGACCATCATCCAATTTTGGAATTTGTAAATAGTAAAGCTTAATAGGCAGAGTGAAATCGTAAATAGTAACGAGAAAATAATTTCTCTGCTTAACCACGAACTTGAAAAATGTGTGACGGCGTAAATTGAGTTTTTCGGTTTGCCGAGATGAAAAAACGAAGTCAGTAGAGCGATTACAATTATAAGTATTACAAAAAGAAGAAATTTCACAAGGTAGTCTTTCGGAATTGAGCTTTCCAACTTAGTGATTTGAGAATCCGAATGCAGTGCTTAAAAATATTACAGCGCCTACAGCAAGCTGAGTGAAAACGGTAAAAATCATTAATGACCATTCGGGGCTTCGCAAACTAAACCTCCTCCTCGTTAAATATACTTGCCGAGGTGTCATCGACTTCAATTACTTTAGAATGTTTCTTAATTATGATTGCGGGTTTTGTATAATGTTCTTTCGGAAAAGGAAAGACCTCGCTTTCAACACCATGCTTCTTCTTCATTTCTTTTAACTCACCGAACTCAAGTACCCGCATCGGACAAGCATCTACACAAGAAGGATTTTTTCCTTCGGAGACGTAGTCGGTACAGAAATCACATTTAGTCATTAAGCCGGTCGATTCATTAAACTGAGGCGCGCCGTAAGGACAAACCCACTCGCAGTATTTACAGCCGATACACCTTTTTTCGTCAATAGTTACAATACCGTTTTTATCTTTTGTCATTGCTTTAGTTGGACAAACATCAACACAAACCGGCTCTTCACAATGGTTGCAGGCAACTGACATATTATATGTTCTTATATCATTAATCCAAGCATCGTCTTTTTGAACCCAGCCGCCGCTGCCGACTTCGTAAACTCTTCTCCATAACACAGAAAGCGGGAGATTGTTTTTATCCTTGCAGGCAATTTGACAAGCTTTTGCATCCTGAGCAATTACTTGAATCGAAATAAAATGTATATTGTTTTTTACTCATCTTCCGCCTGTTCTACTTCCGCCATGATCGTGTGCTGCGCGTTTCCAAATGCAAGCGGCGTCCATTTTTCGGATGACAAAACATTAACATTTCCTCTACGGTCAATTCCGTTTTCATCGGGAGTCCACCAAGCGCCTTGAGGAATATCGATTACACCGGGAAGAATTTTCTTTGTAACTCTGCACGGCATAATAATAGTACCGCGCTCATTATAAATCTTTACGTTATCCCCCGATTTAATTCCCCGCTGTTTTGCATCAATTTCATTTATAAAAACTCGCTGCGGGAATGCTTCGTTTGTCCAATCGTTGTTATCGTGAGTCGAATGAACTCTCGACATATAATGATGACCGACAACTTGAAGCGGAAACTTATCGGCTTCCTTTCCGAACGGCGATTCCCATTCTTCAATGTATTTCGGTATCGGTGGAATGTACTCGGGATTGTTCATATCGTAAAGCGTTTTGGAAAATATTTCGATTTTGCCGGATGGTGTTTTCAGCTTATGTTTTACCGGGTCTTTTCGAAAATCTTCAAATGCTATTTTCGGTTTTGTAACCGGGACAGAGTAAACTCCTTTGTTAGATCTTTCAAACTTTTTCAGATTAGGAATATCGGGGAACCAAGTCGATCGGTAATATTCAATCGCCCACTCAATCCATTCCTTCTCGGTTCTTCCTTCGGTGTATTCTTCTTTAACGCCGAGCCGTTCGGCAACTTCAGAACATATTTCGTAATCCGATTTTGTTTCTGGTAAACGGTCTAAAACTTTCGGCATCAGTATCACTTCTTCGCCGTACTTCCAGCCGTCTTCAAGTCCCCACATTTCAAATTGAGTACAGACGGGAAGAACAACATCGGCAAACTTCGCAGTCGGTGTCATAAACTGTTCGTGAATTACAAAAAACTCTACAAGTGATTCATCTTCTAAAATCTTTGCCGAACGGTTAACATTTGCATGTTGATTTATTAAACAGTTTGAAGCAACCGCATAAATCATTTTTATATTTGAGTCGAGTTTTTCAACTCCTTTCACACCGTCTTCTTCGGTCATCTCCGATCCGCGCAAAACAGCTTCCGACCAAAGGAAAGAAGGAATTGATGCTTTAACAGGATTCGCTCCGGTCGGAAACACATTCCATTTCGGTCCGCCGTTATCTGCCTGCAGCGCAATGCCGCCTGCCCATCCTCCCGGTATTCCGACATTGCCGGTTAATGCTTGGAGAATGCAACCGCCGATTACAGCGGTTTCACCATAAGCGCGTCTCTGCATTCCGTAACCTTGATAAAGCATTGCCGGTTTTGTAGTTGCATACTCGCGCGCGATTCGTATAATTGTTTCTTTTGGAATGGCTGTAATTTTCTGCGCCCATTCCGGAGTTTTCGGGATGCCGTCTCTAACACCAAGAATATAATCTTTATAACTTTCTGCATCTTCGGCGCCTGCGGGCATTTGCGAACTGTCGAAACCAACGCAGTATTTATTAACAAAATCAGCATCGTATAAATTTTCCGTTATCATTACATAAGCCATCGCGCTCATCAATGCAACGTCTGTTCCCGGTCGTATCGGAATCCATTCATCTGCTAAGCTAACCGCACTCATGCTCATGCGCGGATCGATGCAGATAATTTTTGCGCCGTTCTCTTTTGCTTTCTTTATGAAGTATTCGCTGTTGGTACCGTCGCGCATTTCGCTCGGATTCCAGCTCCACATAATTATATACTTAGAGTTAACCCAATCCTGACGTTGATTTCCCGTAATGTTAGTTCCGTACACATACGGTGTTGCTTTGGAGATAGCCGCCCATGAATAGCTGTTATAAAATCCAAGTGAGCCGCCGACTAAGTTGAGCAACCGGTATGCGGTCTGCCTTCCGTTAAGCTGATTGTAACCTCCCGTTCCGTACGGAACGTACATTGCTTGGTTGCCGTACTTTTCTTTTATCCGTTGAATTTCGGAAGCAACTTTATCCAGCGCTTCATCCCAAGTAGCTTTTCTAAATTTACCCTCGCCCCTTTTGCCGGTGCGGATCAATGGATGTGTCAAACGATCGGGATGATACTGCCGGCGGAGATAAGCTCTTCCGCGAATGCATGCTCTTAAGCTGCGGATCTTCAATTGAATCGTTTGGTCTGTCATCGGTTTCAATACGGATTATGGTTTTGTCTTTAACATAAACTTTGAGGAGACACCTGCCGCCGCAATTGTGAGCGGGGCATCCGACGCGTATTATTTCATCTGCGAAAAGAAATGGTTTGGTCTTTTGTTCAACAGCGCTCACCGCTTCGGAGAAACTGCCGAACATACCTGCAGAAAGTCCTAATGCAGATGACCATTTAAGGAAATCTCTTCGACTAAGATCGAATATATTTTTGTCTGAACTCAAATCATTTCCGAAAAAATCTTGTCTGGCAAAATAAGAAAAATTGATCTTGTTGTCATATTTGATTGTTGAATTTTTGCTCGATTTGAAATCATTGGATCAGCGGGCTACTCAGGTGATGCTCTGGCTAGATAAAAATTTTAATTCGACTTAAAGAAAGTAGTGTCAACTAGTTTGATTTACTAATGTAATCCAGCAAGTAATTTAGTCCCTTTCGATCAACAATTCTTTTGATTTCTCTAAAACCTTCGCCATAAATTGGATCGCGATTATCCTCAATATTTTTTACCGTGAATTTAGAATAATCATCATATTGCTTTTTCATATGCAAGTATGAAGATATATTCGGCGCTTCCTTCTGCAAGTTTCAAATCCAAATTGTCCGGCGAATTAATATACTGCCAAACATGCATGAGTTCATGAGCCGCCACTGCTTCGTAGACTTTCTCGGGCATTCCATTCAGCAAATAAATTGTAAAATTTTCATCCGAGATTTCAGCGCCTCTTCGGTAATAAGTATATTGTGAAAATCCTCTTGTGTCAGAAACTTCTCTTCTTCCCGAAGCAATTTGTTCTAGATCGTTTTTATTGACAAGTTTGAGATCAACAAAAACATTATCGAACCCAACTCCCAAACTTTTCCAAAGAGAGTCGTACTTTATTCAAAACAGTTTCGCCCTTAGTTAAACTCTTTACCGAGGTTTGTTCACATAGAGTACAGATAACTCTTCCATCGTTATATCGAGAGCCCCCCTTTGTTAACTTACCTGAGATGAACCTTTTGCAGTAATCGCATCTTGGTTCATTATCCGCATGAAAAGAATGATAATTGTTTCCCCAATAATCAGATATAAAGCTGCCGTCAATAATTTCTCCGCATAAGTCACATTTTAGAGCAACATTTTTTTCGTAGCAATTTTCATGATATACTTTTTGTTTATAGGTTATATACTTGCCGTCTATTCCTCTTCCGCAATCAAAACAACGTAACTGGATATGATCTTTGTAACATTCTTCATGATATAACTTACCCTCAAACGAAATATATTTTTCCTTTATCTGAGATTTACAAAAATCACAATACACGGTTTGACCGAAGACAACAAAGGATAACAGAAGGAATAAAGTAATATGAAGGAATTAATCGAGTCATGATCAAAAGTAAATCTATTGAAATAAACACGCAATGAAATATGAACGAAAGAGAACTTTTCCGGTAAATTTTTGTTTTAATTATTGACAGCAATTTTGGACCAAAGGACCTGCGCAGCTGAGTTGGCTGGGGAGCTGCAACTAACAGTGCACAGGTCCGAGGTCTTAATTTCCTTTCTGATTGCCTCTCCGGTCAAATTAACTTATATTAACGAGTGTTCACAAATAAAACGGGCCGAAAAGATGAAAAAAGGAGAAAAAACCAAAGATTTGATCCTCTCGAAATCTCTTCAGTTATTTTCTGAAAATGGTTATTCGGGAACTTCAGTTCGTAAAATTGCATCCGCAGTTGATCTACGAGAAAGCGCGATTTATAATCACTTTAAATCTAAGAAAGATTTACTGGGTGAAATTGTCAATAAGTTCGGACAAAGTTCAGCGGGAATAAATCTACTAACCGATGAACTAATTGAACAGCTTAGTAGTCCGTTAAATTTTATGAAACTCTTCTCGAACGAACTTTTAAAAATTTGGAGTGGCGAGAATGAGATCTTGTTCTTTAAGCTTGTTCTTAAAGAAAACGGGCGCGAAATTAATGGCGAAAAAGTTGCAATCAATTCATATATCGAAGAAGCACAAAAAGTTTGGGAAATGATCTTCGGTGAAATGATAAAACATAAGTTCATCAAAAAAGGCGACCCGGAAATTTTCGCAAACGAGTTCATTGCTCCGTTGTTCTTCATTAGATTGACCTATCTCTTAGATGAAAAAAATGTTGATTTAAAGACAGCTATAAAAAGAGCTGAAGAACATGCACACTTTTTCTGGGAAAGTATAAAGCGATGATATTAAAAAACATTCCTGCAATAAAAGATATACAAGACGCTGCAGAGAGATTAGCAGGCATTGCGCACAACACTCCAATAATGACAAATAACACAATTGATAAATTAAGCGGCTGTAAATTATTATTTAAGTGTGAAAACTTTCAAAAAGTCGGAGCGTTCAAATTTCGTGGAGCTTATAATGCTGTTGCTTCTCTTCCAAAAGAGAAATTAGAAAAAGGCGTTGTCACTCACTCTTCGGGCAACCACGCAGCAGCACTTACACTTTCAGCTAAATTAAATAACACCAAAGCATACATCGTTATGCCAAAGACAGCTCCCGAACTCAAAAAGAAAGCAGTTAAATCTTACGGTGCTGAAATCACTTTTTGCGAACCAACTTTAAAATCGAGAGAGGAAACCGCACAAAATGTAATTGATAAAACAGGCGCAACTTTCGTTCATCCATTTAATAATTATTCAATTATTGCCGGACAAGCTACAGCGGCAATGGAATTAATAAACGAGTACGGGAAACTTGACTATATCTTAACGCCGGTTGGCGGGGGAGGTTTACTCAGCGGGACTTCACTTTCGGCAAATTATCTTTCACCAAAAACAAAAGTGATCGGTTGTGAACCGGAAGGCGCCGATGATGCTTACCGCTCTTTTCGTGATGGGAAAATTTACCCTTCAGAAAATCCGAATACAATTTGTGACGGACTTTTGACTTCACTCGGGAAAAAACATTCGAAGTAATTAGAAAATATGTAGATGAAATAATCACAGTTGATGATGATAAAATCATCGAAGCAATGCGCTTAGTTTGGGAGAGGATGAAAGTCATTATAGAACCATCTTCTGCGGTGCCGCTTGCAGTTGTATTAAACAATAAGAATAAATTTAAAGATAAACTTGTCGGCATAATACTTTCCGGCGGCAATGTTGATTTAAATAAGCTGCCTTTCTAATGCTGCATTATCAAAATTATAGGAATAAAATTGTACGCGATCTTGCCTGGGTTATCGCTTCTCCTCCACTTCTGCAGAACATTAACCATTTGGATCTATTTTTCAGTAAAAGTTATTACAATACCGAATTCAAAAAGTTTAGAAAGCTTTTAACCAGATTAGATGACGATCCGGATGGACTAACTGAATTTGTTAAGGACCGCAACACACATTTGCTTGGAAAATATTTTGAATCGCTTGTTGAATACTGGTTATTGAATTGTGGTGATAAAAAACTGCTTGCGCACAATCTCCAAGTATTCAAAGGCCGTAATACTATTGGAGAGTTTGATTTTGTTTACCGCAATTTAGATGATGGGAAAGTTTATCATTTAGAATGCGCTGGTAAATTTTATTTAGCACATAAAAACACAAGTAAACTATCAAATTTTATCGGACCAAATTCTATTGACAACCTAGAACAAAAAGTAAAGAAAATTGTCGATGAACAAATTGCACTTGCAAAAACTGACGAAGGTAAAGAAGCATTATTTATAGAAGGAATTGAGGAAGAGGTTGTTCCGAAAATCTTTTTAAAAGGATATCTCTTTTATTACGCTGACTTATATTTTGAAAATATTTTTATTCAACCGATATTTTCAGAACCCAATCACCCGAAAGGGTGGTGGATCTTCTCGAAGGATGTTGATTACTTCTTCTCTAGAAAGCAAAGTAAATGGATTATTGTTGATAGAATCGAATGGATTTCAAAAGTAATTGAGCATGATAATAAAAAGGTGTTATCAAACAGTGAATTGATTGATAAACTTAAAAATTATTTTAAGAACAATACCTATCCCCTTTTAATTGCCGAGTTAGAAAAAAATGATAATTATTATCAAGAAATTTCAAGAGGATTTATAGTCTCAAATACTTGGCCGAATACAAAATTATAAACTCAGCGGTCTTTGCGTTTCTCTTAGCGATCTTTGCGTGAACTTAAGTTTTGGTTTCTCGCAAAGCCCGGTAAGGATTTCGCGGAGAACGCAAAGAAACGAATGAAAACAATTACAATCAGATTTTACGAAGAACTAAATGACTTTCTTCCCAAAGAGAAACGGAAGGCTAGATTCGAACAAAATTTTATCGGAAGAGAATCCGTAAAAGATTTGATTGAAGCAATTGGAGTCCCCCATACAGAAGTTGATTTAATTTTAGTAAACGGCAAATCGGTTGATTTTATTTACTTACTAAATGACAAAGATGATGTAAGCGTCTATCCGGTTTTTGAATCGTTCGATATAAAAGACGTTCAACATCTCAGACCCGAACCGCTTCGGGAACCAAAATTCATACTCGATGTTCACTTAGGAAAACTTGCACGTTATATGCGGATGCTTGGTTTGGATACTTTTTACAAAAACGATTTAGAAGACAAGCAAATTGTAAATATTTCTTTAGAGGAACATCGAACTATTTTGACACGCGATATCGGCTTATTAAAACGTGGAAATGTAACTCACGGTTATTTTGTTCGAAACACTGAGATTGGGAAACAACTTGACGAAGTTGTAAAAAGATTTCAACTCGAAAGCGAGATTACAGAGTTTACAAGATGCATAGAATGTAATGCCTTACTCAAATCAATAGAAAAAGAAAAAATAGTTGATCAACTTCCGCCTAAAGTCCGCAAAAATTATAATGAATTTTTTATCTGTCCCAGTTGCTCTAAGATATACTGGCATGGCAGTCACGTTCGAAGATATGCTTCAAGTCGTCAACAAATTTAAACGAACTTAAGTATCTTTACCGACGTCTTAATTGTGTATTCTAAATTTTGTCCCGGTAAATTTTTATGTCCTTTATTATGCGTTTAACACTTGCTGTACTCATATTTTTTATTGTTGAGTTTTATTTTTACAGAAGAACAAAAAATTCAATCAGAACTATTTTTCCTAATGTAGATGCGAACAAACTTAAAAAGATTTTTCGAACAGTAATTCTGTTCACCAATCTTTTCCCAATAATACTTGTTCTTTATTTTTGTTTATTTAATGATTAGCGGAAGCCCCAGAATGTCAGCTATAGAAAGCCCCTTTTTTGATTGGCTTTTAGTTTACCCGTTTTGGATTTCCGTTTTAATAATTGTTCAATCGATCGTTTTTTTAATTCCGCTCGATTTGATTCGTTTAACTTTATATCCGCTTTACAAAAAACATCGAGAAAATGTTAAAAGAAAAGCATCACTTTTGAGTCTCATAATTATAACTGCTTCAGTTGTTTATGTACCGGTACGTGTTGCCTATGATTACAATTTTGTTTCTACGCGAGTAACTGAAGTTGAAATTGAAAATCTTCATGAAGATTTGGAAAACTTCAGGATCACTTTAATAGCAGATACGCAGGCAGACTGGTATACGGATAAAGCAAGATTAGACAACTATATTGAAACAGCAAATGCAACTAATCCCGATTTAATATTAATGGCCGGAGATGTTATCACAAGCACACCCCGCTACATCCAAAAAGGAGCTGAAGGGCTCGGTAAACTAACTGCTAAGTATGGAGTTTATACTTGTGTCGGGGATCATGATAACTGGGCTTACCGGGAAGATAATGCACGAAGTCTTCGCGAAATTTCATCAGCTCTCTCGGAAGTCGGTGTCGAAATGGTTGATGATGACAACAGAGTTATTCAAGTTGATTCGGCTGCAATAAACATTTCATTTATAACTTATACCTACTCAAGAAGAATTGAACAAGCCGCACTCGAATTACTATCAATGAAGAATGGTAAACATGATTTAGATATTTTTTTAACTCATCAACCTAACGAACGATTAGTCGCACTAGCAGAAGAGTTAGATTACTGATCTGTACCTAGCCGGTCACACTCACGGCGGACAATTAACAGTTTTATTTCCGTTCATTAATCTTACCCCTACATTAATGGAGACTAACTACGTTAAAGGCAATTTTTCAATCGGCGATATGGAGTTGATTGTTAACCGCGGTCTAGGAGTATCGATCGCACCAATCCGTTATAACGCTACTCCTGAAGTGACCGTAAGAGTTTTAAAGACAAAGAATAACTATAAGGGATTTATAATGAGGAACACAGTAAAAGCTGCTTTAGCAACTCTCTATTTAGTCATTTCTTTTACATTTGCTCAAGATGCATCGCCGCAAGTTATTCAAACCGATTTGACGGTTGATTTAATTATGCAGGATCCAAAATGGATTGGCGCGGTTTCAAATGATATTTGGTGGTCCGAAGACAGTAAGCAAGTTTACTTCAAATGGAATCCCGGTGAGGCTGAAGCTGAATCACTTTATGTAGTTGGACGTGACGGCAGCGGACTTCGAAAATTGACGATCGATGAGAGAAAGAATTCAATTCCCGAAAGAGGCAATTACAATAAAGATAAATCGAAAAAGATTTACACAAAGCATCATGATATTTTTCTGCTTGATATTCCAACTATGAAAGTAAAACAAATCACTAACACTACCGAGAAAGAATCCTCTCCTCAATTTTCATTTGATGAAGAAAAAGTTCTTTTCATTAGAAACAGTAATTTGTATTCCATCAGTTTAAGTGACGGAAACGTAAAACAATTAACCGATTTCCGTCAAGGTAACGAACCGAAAGACGAATCAAAAACCGAAAGAGAAAAATGGCTTGAGCAGGAAGAACTATCTTTAATACAAGTTCTTAAAGAAAGAAAGGGAGAAGAGAAGAAAAGGAGAAAGGAAGATGAACTTTTAAAACCCGAACGACCGAAAGAAATTTATGTCGGGAAAAAATCAGTTGATAACATTACACTTTCACCCAATGAAGATTTTATCACTTTTATAACAATTGAATATCCTTCGGACCACAAATACACAAAAGTTCCAAACTACGTTTCCGAAGCAGGATACACAGAAGAGATAACGGCAAGAGCTAAGGTCGGTTCACCCGAGTCAAAATACGAACTTGGAATCTACGATGTAAAAAACGATACAGTCTATTATGTTGATCGTAAACAAATCCCCGGAATTTTTGATAAACCGGAATTCAAACGAGAAAACGAAGAAGATAAATACGAAGAACCAAGAGATGTTTATTACTATGGTCCATATTACTCGGATGACGGAAAGTATTCTTACGTCCTTCTCCGTTCAATGGACAACAAAGATAGATGGTTCATGTATTTTGATGAATCAACAGCTTCATTAACATTACTTGACAGGCAACGTGATGAAGCGTGGATTGGCGGACCGGGAATTTCGGGTTGGAATTATTCCGATACACAGCATGGCTGGCTGCCCGACAGTAAACATATTTGGTATCATTCGGAAGAAACAGGTTACTCGCATCTCTATACAATAAATGTTGAAACTGGCAAAGAGAAACAACTTACCGAAGGTAAATTCGAAGTAACAGGAACAAGCAGAAGCAGCGGCGGCGGAATTAGTCCGCACTTATCGGAAGATGGTAAATGGTGGTATTTTGTATCGAGTGAGAGGAGTCCGTTTGTACGCGACTTTTATCGAATGCCAGCTGAAGGCGGCGAGCGCGAACGCATCACTTCCCGTCACGGCAATCACCAAGTTTTCCTTTCACCGGATGAGTCAATGCTTGCAATTCGATTTTCACAATCGAACAGACCGTGGCAGTTATTTTTAATGGAAAACAAACCCGGTGCGGAAATGATTCAAATAACTGACGGTGGAACAGATGAGTTTAAGTCATATCCATGGATCGACCCTGAGATTGTTTGGTTCGAGGCAGATGACGGAGTTAAAGTTCCGGCAAGATTGTACAAATCAAAAAAGCCGTTGAAAGATGGTCCCGCAATAATTTTTGTCCACGGTGCCGGTTACCTGCAAAATGTTCATGATTGGTGGAGTGGTTATTACCGCGAGTTTATGTTTCATAATATGTTAACAGAATACGGTTACACAATTTTGGATATTGATTACCGCAGTAGCGCCGGTTACGGTCGTGACTGGCGAACGGCAATCTACCGGCACATGGGCGGCAAAGATTTATCTGACCATGTTGACGGCGCAGAGTTTTTAGTTGACGAATATGGTATTGATCCAGACAAAGTTGGAATTTACGGTGGATCTTACGGAGGTTTTATTACTTTATTTGCAATGTTTAAACATGGTGATGCTTTTAAATCCGGTGCAGCGTTGAGGTCGGTCACGGATTGGGCACATTATAATCATCCATACACTGCAAACATTTTGAATAGCCCGCAGGAAGACAGTCTTGCATACCGGCAAAGTTCACCGATTTATTTTGCTGGATGGATTAGAGGGTCACTTATTAATATGTCACGGAATGATTGACGACAACGTTCATTTTCAAGATGTTGTGCGATTATCTCAGCGGCTTATCGAAATGGGAAAAGAGAATTGGGAGTTAGCTGTTTATCCACTTGAAAAACACAGCTTTACAGAGCCAAGCAGTTGGAAAGATGAGTATAAAAGGATTTTGAAATTGTTTGAGAGTACTTTGAGGTGATAACTAAAAATCTGAAAGTAAATTTTATTACGAGGTGAAGTAAAATGAAAAAAGAATATGATTTTTCAAATTCTGTAAAAAATCCTTATACCAAAAAACTTAAAAAACAAATATCAATTCGCATAGAAAATGATACTATAGAATACTTCAAAAAGTTGGCATCCGAAACTGATATTCCTTATCAAAATTTGATGAATCTATATTTAAGAGAATGTGCTGAAAAAAATATCAAACCAAACATTCACTGGAAATAATTAAACGAGTATAAACTTTTACTTTGAAAACTTACTCACTAAAAACAACAAAAACTGCGCGCTACTTTACACTTGGTGAACTGACGAATGAAACCAAAGAAATTGTTTTCGCTTTTCACGGTTACGGTCAACTTGCGAGTGAATTCATAAAAAACTTTGAAGATATTCGATCAAAGAAAAGATTTGTAATTGCGCCGGAGGGATTAAGTAAATTTTATGTCAAAGGTTTCTACGGTAAAATCGGTGCAAGCTGGATGACGAAAGAAGACCGCGAAAATGAAATCAATGACTATCTGAATTTCTTTGATAACATTCATCTCTAAATACTCAACTCAAATTGATACTAACACAAAAATCACATTGTTTGGATTTTCACAAGGCGGGGCTGCGGCAAGCAGATGGTTTGTTAATTCCGATTTACCAAATGCTTCCTTAATTCTATGGGGAAGTTTTCCGCCGCCGGATATTGATTATAACAAACTTCGAAAGAAGTTGTCCGACCCGGTTAAAATTATCATTGGCGATAACGATGAATTTATTTCTGAGGACAGATTGAACAAAGAACTTAAAACATTGCAGAGAGAGAAAATCAACATTGAGCTAAAAAAATACCCAGGCCGACATAATATTCAACCCGGGCTTTTGAAAAAATTAGAATTATTTAACTAATCACTGTTCCGATAATGGTTTATTACTGTTTTTCCACTTCGGTATGAGTATTAAAAGAAATATCAACAAAACAAAACCAATTAAAACATACCAATACCATGAAGTATCACTTTCATATTTCGCTTCCCAACTTTCAACCGCTTCTTCCATTTGATCCCTTTGTTCAACAGTTAACATCTCATTATCGATAAGCTTAGGCAGCCAATTAACTTTTAGCTCGGCTATCCAGAGAGAATCCCTAAAGTTTTTATATTCAACTTCGCTTGCTCCATCGCTTTTCTCTTCAATAAAATTGACAAATACTTGCGTAAACTCTTTCCCGTTATCAAATGACAATTTTATATCATGTTTACTAAAAGCTTGCTCAATTCTTCCCCATATCCGTTCATCAAGTTTTTGCTCCCATTCAGAAAACATATTTGATATGTAAGCAACTTCTCCCGTCTGGTCACCTTGCTCTTTATACAATTGCGCTAACCTCGGACCAACCCGCTTCCACATTTTATAAAACTCAGATTGATCTTCTTTCAAATCACTAAGTTGTTCCGGTGTAAAAGTTGAGACTTTTAAGTATTCGAGATTATCTCTAACTGTCCTTTCAATATTATAAAATAGATTTCCGGTTTCTACTTTTTCATAGATCGCTTGTTTTTCTGCATCATTAAGTGACATCGGGTGACGAACATAATCCGAAAGTAAACTGTCAACAATGCTTCTTACCAATTCATCACGCTGCTTTAATTTAGTGCGTAAATCCGAGACCAATCTTCTCAACTCATTAACCGAGGCACGATCAGTTCCGCCAACCTTCTGATATTCTTTTATCTGTTTAAGTAACCGACTGTTTTCATCCGAAAGCTGGTCAAGCTGATTTTGAAGTGATACTACCTTTGCTTGTAAATCTCCGACATCAGAAAAGTTTTCTCTGCGCGATATGATTTTGCCAGACAATTTTTCAAAAGTTGATGTGAAGTTGTCGGGATAGAGACTTTTATCCAGCAACTCTTTATCGTCTGCATAATTTTTTTCAAGAAGTGAGACTGCAAGTTTTAGAGAATCAAGTCCCTCAAGCGACTTGACGTTATCAATATCATTACTCAATTTTTCAACTTCAGCTTTGAAGTTTTGTACTTTTTCATAATCGGATTGCGCGAGTGTAAATTGCGTTAAGAGAAGAAATGATAAGAAAAAAACAAAATTATTTTTCATTAATTACCTCACGGTTCCTTTACTATTAAGAATATATTTTTTCTCACCATCTAAAAGTTCTACGTTTGGCGTGCGCTGATTCAGCGCGGGATTTTGTAATCCTTCTTTTGCAATAAATATTTTATTGATTTGATTAAATGCTCCGTCCTTTGACTCAAAAACATAAACATTCATAAAACCTTTTGCGGTCATTAGATAATATCCGAGATGATCTCTAATTACTCTTAGTTCTCTATTAGCGACTTCAACCGAATCCCCAAACTCATTTTTAAATATTTCAGAAGAGTTGAATTCAGTTGAATATCTCTCTATCGAAACGTTACCCATCTCATCTGTAGTTACCACACTTTCAATTGGCCAAGCAAAGTTTGCCGGAGTAAGTGTGATTGAAGTGCAAGAGGTTAATGCAAAAGTAAAAACAAGTAGTATTATTTTTAACAGCTTCATATTGTAATTCCCAAAAGATATTAGTTTTCAAAGTAATAAAGATTTTTCTTTCAGAAAAGAAAGAACTTTATATAAAGTCTAAAACCAATTACTTAATTATTGTCATTTTTTTTGTATTAACGCCATCTTCCGTTTTTAGTTGATAGAAATATGATCCGGAAGAAAGATTGCTGCCATTAAAGTTTACTTTATGTTTACCAGCTCTTAAAGAACGATCTAAAATTGTAGAAACTTTTTGCCCCAATATATCGTAGATATTTAGACTTACATGCTGCATTTTCTCTGTATCAAATTCAATTGTAGTAGCGGGATTAAAGGGATTTGGGTAATTTTGTTTTAGACTAAAGGCCTTGGGAACTTCTCCTTCCGATAAATTTGATGTTGTTATTCCCGTGTTATAGACTTCATAATTATAATTGGCAAAATTTGGATAATCCCACACACTGAAAGAACATTCTAAAACACCATCGGAATCAACGTCCCAAATAACAGGATATGAGTAAAAGTAACTGGAACTATTTTTCTCCAATAATATTTGTCCGTTTGTTATATCAAAATTTTAAATGACTGCCTATATGGTTCAGCTGACCCGTAATATGACAAGACGAAGAATTCAACAATATCATCACCGGTTAGATCAACACCAAGAGAATAGATCATATAGCCACCAAGAATTTCCGCCTGCGTGAAATTATATTGATACAAAGATGTAGATGAATAGTAATTATTCATTATTGTAAAAGATTCACCATCAATAACGTAATATTTATAATCCCATTCTGCATCATTTTGTTGGAGTGCGATCCAACCCGAGTATAATAGCCCGGAAATTGAAGGCGAAGACCATTCTTGCTGCCATTGTGCATTTGAATTAAGCAATACAGTAAAAACTAAGAGTAATGAAAATATTAGTTTTTTCATTTTATCATCTCAATTATTTTATTAATCAGCTTACAATAAATTACATAAAAAAAGCGTCACCTAATATTAAAGTAACGCTTTGAAAGAAAAATTAACAATTGATTTTATTACTAGGTTGAATAAACCGAATTAAACATCACATAATCAGTTGTAATATCCGAACCCCAACCGATTGCTTCAGCATCTCCGTCGTTTACATTCATTGAAATCCTCAAATGAGATTCGCGCAAAAGCTTTTTCAAATGACTTTCTATTGAATTCTACCGGGGAACCATTTTTCAATACTTCAACTAATTGATTTTCGTCACCGAGTGATAAATCAAGTTTGGTTGTATCCAAATTAACTCCGGCGTTGCCCGCCGCCATTACAATTCTGCCCCAATTCGGATCGCGACCGAACATTGCAGTTTTGACCAGCAAAGAATCGGAAATCGATTTTACTAACTTACGTGCAGTTTCATAATCACGCGCACCTTTAACTGAATACTGAATGAACTTTGATGCGCCTTCACCGTCGGAAACAATTAACTGGGCAAGGTGAATCAAAATATATTCAAGATATTTTTCGAACTCTTTAAAGTTGGGATCATCTTCGGATTTTAATTCTTCGTTCTCCGCCATTCCGTTTGCAAGAACAGCTACCATGTCATTAGTAGATGTATCGCCATCCACCGTGATCATATTAAAACTTTTATCGACCAATCTTTTCACTGTTCTATCGAGTAAGTGTTTATCGATTGCTACATCCGTAACAACAAAAGCGAGCATTGTTGCCATATTAGGATGAATCATTCCCGAACCTTTTGCGATACCTGCAATATTTATTTCTTTATTATCAATTAAAAAGCTGATGTGTCCTTCTTTTGCAAAAGTATCTGTTGTTAAAATCGCATTAGCTGCAAACGTTCCTGCTTTACGCGAGTTAGAAAGTTTAACAACATTATCTCTTATACCCTGCACAATTTCATCGGTTGGGAATGGTTCGCCTATTAAACCGGTAGATGCAACGAGCACCATTTCTTTTCCGATGTTTAATTCTTCTGCAAGGGCAGCAGCCATTGCGTCTGCTCCTTTATATCCCTCTTCACCTGTACCGGCATTTGCATTACCCGCATTTATCACAATTGCTTGCGCAAGATTATCTTCCATATGTTTTTTACAGAGCTTGATCGGTTCTGCGGCCATATCATTTTGAGTAAAAGTTGCGGCCGCCGCACAAGGTTGTTCGGAAAATATTATAGCCAAATCTCTCCTCAGTGACTTAATACCTGTATGCGCCCCCCAGCATTTAATTCCTTTTACATTGGTAAGATTATTTACTAATTCGTTACTCCTTTCTTGTAGATCCATTATATATTACAATCCTCTATTTATTATAAATTTTTTTTACGGCTTAATTGGTATTTGATTTAGTCCGGTTTCTTCTTTTATACCGAACATTAAGTTCATATTTTGAATTGCTGCTCCCGATGCTCCCTTTACAAGATTATCGATAGCGGAGAAGACTAAAATTGTGTTTGTTCTTTCATCGTAAGTCGGATAAATATCAACAAAGTTTGTTCCCCTTACGTTTTTCACTTCAGGTGTTTGATCGATTATTCTGACAAAATACGAATCGCTGTAAAAGTCAGCGTATATACTTTTTAACTCAGCTTCACTTACTTTTTTATTTGGGATTAAGTATGCCGAAGTGAGTATTCCTCTATCGATTGGAAGTAAGTGAGGGGTAAATTGAATTGTAGTTTCGTTATCCACCGACTTTTGAAAGCTGTTCTTGAATTTCAATTGTATGTCTGTTGAAACTTAACACCGTACGGTTTGAAATTATCGTTAACATTCGGGAAATGCGTTACTTCTTTTGCTTTAATCCCTGCGCCGGTAACTCCGGTTTTAGAATCTATGATAATTCTTTCATTATCAATCAACTTACTTTTTACTAATGGAGCAGTTGTTAAAATTGCTCCTGTTGGAAAGCATCCGGGATTTGCAACCAATTTTGCTTTCCTAATTTCATCTCTCCATAATTCCGGTAATCCAAAGACAGCTTTTGAAAATCCTTCTTCGTAAGTATGATCTTTTTTATACCACTCTTCGTAAACAAATTTACTGCTTAATCTAAAGTCACCCGAGAGATCGATTATCTTAACATCGTAATCGATAAACTTTTCTACAAACTCCATCGAAACACCATGAGGCAGAGCGAGAAATAAAACATCAACTTTTTTTACATCTATTTCTTCAACTGATTTTAACTCTATATCCGCCAAACCTTTGAACTGCGGATGAATATCAGAGAACAATTTTCCCTTATGTGTTTCGGATGTTATGAATTCAATTTCAGCTTCGGGATGAAAGTGAAGTAATCTAACTAATTCAGAGCCGGTGTAACCGGTCGCACCTATAATTCCTACTTTAAGCATTTTTCTTAATCACCTCTGCTGCTTTGAAAATTACATCGATAACTTTCTCCAGCTCTTCTTTTGAAATCGTAAGCGGAGGTACAATGCGCAATACATTTTCTGCTGTTGCGTTTGCAAGTACTCCGAGTTCCATCATATTTTGGACTAAAGTTTTTGTCTCAAATTCAAAAACGATTCCAAGCATTAATCCCATTCCACGTATCTCTTTCATACCGAACACTTTTGGGATCTCGCTTTTTTATTTCTTCAACAAACCATTTACCTTTTTCTTTTACCTCTTCGAGAAAATTTTCTTTTTCTATTTCTGTAATAGTAGCAAGTGCCGCAGCCGTTGCCAATGGATTTCCTCCGAAAGTTGTTCCGTGATCGCCGGGATTTATTGCATTTGCAATTTTGTTGTTACAGATTATTGCACTTATCGGTACGCCGCCGCCGAGCGCTTTTGCCGATGTTAAAATATCGGGCTGAACTCCGTAAAAATCTTTTGCAAACATATATCCCGTTCTTCCGATACCGCATTGTATTTCATCAAATATTAAAACGATATCTTTTTCATCACAGAAATCTCTCAATCCTTTTAAGAAATCTTTATCGGCAGGAACAATTCCTCCTTCACCTTGAATCGGTTCAACAATAATAGCTGCTGTTTTATCATCAGCTGTTGCCTTTACACTTTCGAGATTATTAAACTCCGCTTGTTTAAATCCGCCGGGCATTGGGTCAAAACCTTCTTGCATTTTCTTTTTGCCCATTGCAATGGTTGCGAGTGTTCTTCCGTGAAAACAACCGGTAAAAGAAATTACATCTCCGGCATCGCGTTTTGTGTGTGAGTATTTTCGGGCGAGTTTAACAGCTCCTTCAACAGCTTCGGCGCCGCTGTTTCCAAAAAAGACTCTGTCCAACCCGGAAAGTTTTGCTAATTTTTCTGAGAGCTTTGCCTGCGGTTCGCTTAAGTAAAAATTTGATATGTGAATTAATTTATCTGCTTGCTCTTTGATTGCGTTAACTACTGCGGGATGTTTATGTCCAAGACTGTTAACCGCAATTCCGGCAAGTGCATCAATATATTCTTTTCCTTGATCTGTCCCAAACTTTTGAACCCTCACCGTTAACTAATGTTATTGGATATCTTTTGAATGTCGGTAAGTAATACTTCTTATCTAACTCTTGTAAATTCATATTAACATTTCACCATTTTTTATTTCGTAATTATCGTTCCTAAAAACTCTTCTTTATTCACTGCAGCTTCTAATAACTCAGGTTTAGTTCCGTTAATGATTATTGCACGTTCGGCACCGTTATCTACAGCATATTTACATGCTTCTGTTTTGGGTAGCATCCCGCTCTTTATTACTTTTCCTTTCAACCCTTCGATCTCATTTGTTTTTAGTTCAGTTATGATTGTGGATTCATCTTCCGGATCCATCATTAAGCCGTCAATATCCGTCATCAAAATTAATTCATCTGCATTTAATGCTGCTGCAACAAATCCGGCAAAGTTGTCTGCATTAATGTTGTAATCAATACCATCGCTTCCGGCAGCAATTGTTGCGATGACTGGGATGTAATTGTTATCTAGCAATAAATCGATTATGTCTGTATTAATTTTTTCAACATCACCCACCTGTCCAAGGTCGACTTGTTTTTCATCTTCGTCATAATGGTATCTTCGTTTTGCGATTGCAAGTTGTCCGTCCTTGCCTGAGAGTCCAACTGCTTTTGCTCCTAGCAAATTTATTTCTCTTACGATTTTACCGTTCACTTCACCTTTGAGGGACATTTCAATATACTTCATCGCTTTTGAATCAGTTTTTCTTTGTCCACCGATGAATTCGGATTTAATTCCGGCAAGTTCTAAGTTCTCTTTTATGAAAGGTCCGCCGCCGTGAACGATAACAATTTTGTGTCCTTCTTTTTGCAGCTTTACAATTTTGCTTAACAGCTCACTCGTTAATTCAGGATCGACAATAGCATTGCCGCCATACTTTATAACTACAGGTTTAGGTCTATCGTGTGATGACATTGTTTAATTTTGTGTTATGAATAATCCAATTAATTGTTTGAAAAAGAAGCCGACAAGGGGTTCAGTGATTCTAAAAAGGTGTTCCCGGTTGGTTCGATGATGTTGTTAAAAATCTTTAACATTTTGTTTTCTGTAAATCAGAGTAAAAACAAATATATCAATATGATTGGCGTTATTCAAATTTTTGAAGAGTGTAAGTTAAAGAAGGGTTTCAGTTATTCATAATGAGTCCACATTCTGATGACTTTTACAATTTTTCTTCCTCATATACTTGATATACAATTCTGTGTTGAATGTTAATTCTTCTTGAAAAAGCACCGGTTAAATCACCTCTTAATTTTTCAAAGGAAGGATTTTTAGAGAATGGATTATCTCGCAGAACATCAATTATTCTTTCCGCCTTTTCCTTTAAACCGGCTGATGTAATCCGCTTAGCATCTTTTTGAGCTTGTTTTGTAAAAACGACTTTCCAACTCACCAGCCGGGGTCCTCGGAGGTTTCAGAAAGCGGAGTTTTCATTCCTTCAACAATTGATTCACGCATACCGGGAATTGAGAGAAGGTATAAAGTTTCTTCAATCGCTCTCCAATCTTCCTCAGATATTAATACTGCATTACCCCGTTTACCGGTAATTTGAACCGGGGTACTCTCTTTAATTGCCGAATCAATTAGTTTGTATAAATCTTTTCTTGCGTTTGTTACTGATATCGTCTTCATTTTACTATCTCTAATTTATTGGACTTAACGTACGTAATTAGATACGCTTTGTCAAGTTAAGATAAATTATAAATCAACAACAGCCATCATATAAAACCAAGTTGAATTATCTTTACCGAAATTTTCTTCAAAGATTTCTCCCGGTAAAAACAATCCGCCTCCGATTTCAAAATCCAAGTAATCATTGTAATCATAAGTTAAAACAAGATCGAACTCTGTTCCGAAACTGTTTGACTTGGAATCATTTGCTAAAGTGTAATCTTCGGCTGAGTTAAAAATGTGAAGTGCTGATTTTATTTTGAGTTTACCAATGGATTTCATTCCGGCTTTAACGTGAATATCCATTAATCCAACGCCAAAAGTATCTATCAGAAAAGAAAGTCAAGAAAATAATTCATATCCCACCCGGGGTTTCCCCGGTGATACCGACCTTGCTTTCGGTCGAACAAGCTATTAATTCATGAGAACTTAAATCTTCGGTAATTCGTACTCTGATAATTCTTTCTTTGTATTTATCATTAAGCTGAGATTAATAATTTTTCTACGCATCTATTTGAGTCTTTCCCGTATCAGTGTATTATGACTATGGCAAATTTTAGAATAAATAGGAGAGGGTCAGCCATTCCCTGAATATCTCAAGTTTATTTGGTATATACTTTTGGTTGAACTCTCTTCCCAACAGTTGTAGAAACATCTTCTGCATCAATAATTTTGATTTATGTTCTCTTTGTTTCATAGTTAATTTATAGTCGTATTAAGTTCTCTCTCCATTTATATGGTTGTATCTTTTCTTCGGATTTTAACATCCCGTAGGTAATAGTAGCAATATGACGCGCAACAGCATTTCTCGCATTATGAATTTCAATGCCCTTACCTAATAAGTATTCATAGTAGTCTTTGATGGGGTTGTTGTTAACTGTTATAGAAATTAAAGCAGCAGTTTTGTAAACTGATTTCAGAGTTCTGTTAAATCTTGGTTCTGTAAACCGTAAGTTTTTTGCCCGCTTATTCTTTTGCGTTTTACTAATCCGCAGTATGCTAGATAATTTCCTTCTTCGGAAATCTCTTTGCATCAACGACATTGGCAAGTATTTTCACTGCAGAAACAATTTCGATTCCTGGGATCTTTCGTAAATTTTTTAGTAGTGTATTGCGTCGGGCAATTTTAAGAAATAATGCTTGATACTGTTTTTTATCTTTTTCGTAGGTCTCAATATTTTTATCAATTATTCCAAGTATAAAACTGTTAGTTTCAGATTCCAAAGTTTCTTTACGGAAATTTTTTCCCTCGCTTCTGAATATCGATGATCTTTGGTTTTTGATTCTTACACCGGCTTTTATAACATCTTCGTAAGCACTAACATATTTTCTCAACTCAAATAATTCGTTGTGTGTGTGGTATACTTCTTTAAGCATCTATAGAAAAGAAAGTCAAGAAAATAATTCTAACCCGACCCTGGGGCTTTGCCTGGTGATACCGACCTTGCTTTCGGTCGAACAAGCTATTAATTCATGAGAACTTAAATCTTCGGTAATTCGTACTTGATAATTCTTTCTTTGTATTTATCATTAAGCTGAGATTAAATAATTTTTCTACGCATCTGATTTGAAGTCTTTCCCGTATCAGTGTATTATGACTATGGCAAATTTTAGAATAAATAGGAGAGGGTTAGCCATTCCCTAATATCTCAAGTTTATTTGGTATATACTTTTGGTTGAACTCTCTCTCCCAACAGTTGTAGAAACATCTTCTGCATCAATAATTTTGATTTATGTTCTCTTTGTTTCATAGTTAATTTATAGTCGTATTAAGTTCTCTTCTCCATTTATACGGTTGACATTTTCTTCGCGGATTTTAACATCCCGTAGGTAATAGCAGCAATATGACGCGCAACAGCATTTCTCGCATTATGAATTTCAATGCCCTTACCTAATAAGCATTTCATAGTAGTCTTTGATGGGGTTGTCGTTGCCAACTGTTATAGAAATTAAAGCAGCAGTTTTGTAAACTGATTTCAGAGAGTTCTGTTAAATTCTTGGTTCGTAAAACCGTAAGTTCTTTGCCCGCTTATTCTTTTGCGTTTTACTAATCCGCAGTATGCTAGATAATTTCCTTTCTTCGGAAATCTCTTTGCATCAACGACATTGGCAAGTATTTTCACTGCAGAAACAATTTCGATTCCTGGCATTATTTCCGAAATTTTTTAGTAGTGTATTGCGTCGGGCAATTTTAAGAAATAATGCTTGATACTGTTTTTTATCTTTTTCGTAGGTCTCGATATTTTTATCAATTATTCCAAGTATAAAACTGTTAGTTTCAGATTCCAAAGTTTCTTGACGGAAATTTTTTCCCTCGCTTCTGAATATTGATGATCTTTGGTTTTTTGATTCTTACACCGGCTTTTATAACATCTTCTTCGGTAAGCACTAACATATTCTTCTCAACGTCAAATAATTCCGTTGTGTGTGTGGTATACTTCTTTAAGCAATCCATTTCTTAAGAGGAGACAAAGTTTCTCGGTGGATCAAGTATTTCATCTCTTGGCACCATCTAATAATAATCTATTTCGATATGGATCACAGATGAGAATGTAATCAACATAATCAGCTAGCTCAACATATAACCACTGGGCTGCCGGACATTCTTCAATCGTTATTATTTTGCTTCCCTTAAGATTATGAAGGTAATCTTTCGGATGGATCAGATTACTTTTAATATCTAGTAGAGCGCATCTGTCCTGACTTCCGAGTTGAAGATGCTATAGCCATATTATTCTGGGACCAATCAACAGCGATATAGTGATCACACCTGAAGCGGTCTATTGTTATTTGTTGTTTCTAAGTGTTACAATACTGTCGTTCATTTTTGAGGGCTCCTTTTTTTTGAGATGCCATCTATCGCTGAAAGATGATTTAACATAATTTGTAACAATTTGCACCACGAAAATTGTGAGACCTTCTTCTTCCTAATATGCCATTCCGTGGAAAATAATCCATGTAACCGAGATACTTATGTCCCGCTCCGAACCACCGGCTGTATTCTCTATACTCGTTATCTATTAAATAATCTTCCCCATTCTCATCTCCGCTGTAATAATCAACGCCTGCTCAGCCACGGTTTCACTTCAGCGTTAAAAGTGTAGCTGGCATTATAGCCTGCAAAGAAAGCGGACAAACTTTGCGGTCCATCTTCTCTTTCGTCACCAAATTGCGAAATGAATTCTGCTTGATGTGAGAAACCATTAATCTTCCAATCAAATATGCACCAACTGCAAACGCATTGAAGGGATATGAAGCCACGGTCAAACTGAGTAAATTGCAAATGGTTGAAGTTTGTCACTTCGATGAACTGCAGTTATGCAAATGCGCCAAGAACATTTTCATCAAGCGAATCTCCGGGAAACCGCTTTCGGCTGTTCTGAATGCAAAAAGGTCAAGCTTTGTTTTCACAGATTGCAGAAATGTATTCGAAGAGTCACACCGTCAAAACTTCTACCGATGTTGTTCCAGTTATGCTAGCCATTATACGCTCAGTTCCGTAAGAGGCATGAATTCTGCCGGCTTTCAAATCAACCGGTAAATCAAAGATTGTTGACTTGAAGATATGCTAATGAACATTAGAGAATTTTTGTGTTAGAAATTGTGCCGGGTTCTTCACGAAAGTTCTTGAATCCTGAACCTGGAAAAATGCCGTTAAATTGTTAGTGGGATTGAATTTCACTCCAAACCGCGAACGCATTTCACCGTAAGTTTGAAAATCTATATTGCTGTTGAAATCTTTGTTGTCAAACCGCGGTCTCATCTGACCCAGAATTTTACTGTTTCTTGTGCCGTGGTCGAAAGAAAGAGCACTAGAAAAGAAACCAATAGAAATATTTCATTATTTCTCCTTCTTATTAGAAACTGGGGTTGGAAATATATTTGTTTTCCTCAAGAAATAAAATAAATATCTTCAAATTAAAGGTGCTGGAAAACCCATTAATATTTCCTCAACATTTCGTAAACATAAGCGAATTGTTTATCACTTTGACTTATCATGTTTTATATAGTACTTTTTTTAGTACTTTATCAATTGATTAGAAGGCGAATAAAATGACAAAACTTTTTTCTGCAAACGATTAAAACAAAAGGAATAAAAAGCAATAGAAAAATCTCTGCAAAACGAAGAAGAAGCTATTATAACGGTTAGAGGCAAAAAAAATTTATACGTGTCCCAATCAAGCAACACAATGCTTAAAGAGAATATGAACTAGAAGCCGCGATTAAAGAAACACTTAAAAATAAAAGAGGGTAAATTTGTTGAAATCTGAAGAAACATTTATAAAGAGATTCGAGTGTTATAAAATTATTTATACCGAGCGATACATTAAAAAAACTGTTAAGTTCTTCAAAGCTCACCTGAAATCCTTTCGCAATATGAAAAAGCGCTAAAGCTGTCGGAACTCAACCCTACTTCATCCTTCACTTCGTTTACATAAACTAAAAGGAAAGCTATTACCGATTTATATTCTGTATCCATTAATATTACATACCGCTTAAATCTAATCTTTATCATCAAGAACAAATCATTCCGATCGACATTGGAAAACACGACGATATTTATAAAAGTTGAACAAATTATTTTAAGTCTTTCTAACCACGTCATTTTCAATCCGACAAAAAACTTTCTGCCCGCTTGCGGAAATCCGTATCAGTTTCGTAATATAAGTCTAATAAATTATTTGCTCTTACATACAGAATATAATTATCAAAAACTGTATGTGATGCCCGCACATTTGCGAGCAAGTAATTATCCATTTTAAGAAATTCCCTTGAATCGGCATCCACACCGCCGTATTTGCCTCCAACAAGTAAAAGTTCTGCACGCAGCTCATGTTCTCAAAACTTAAATTGATAATTAGGGACAAGAGATAGAACATGTTCAGGACGAGTATTCGAATATTTCACTTTGTGCATCATCAGAAACATTTTTTCGCTGAGAGATATGTGTATGCAAAATTCACATTTGAGGTTTTCCAACCGGAGAATTCAGACCAAGTTCGGCACCTTTCATTTCTGCTTTGCCGATCTTCTGATATTGTCTTAACCCATCTTCTAAAAAAACCAGGTTAATCAGATCATCTATTGTGCTGTAGAAAATGTTTCCGTTGAGTAATAGATTGCTACTTACTTTGTAATCAATTCCCAGTTCGCTGTTGATGCTTTGCTCAACATTTAAGTTAAGGATTAGCAACATCTCTCCCAAGATAGTTTCACTGTAAAACTCTCTTCAATGTAGGAAAGCGGTTCTTCTTTGATGTGTTGATGTGAAGTGATATTTCACTCATTTGAATTTATAATTCAATCCGAGCAAACACATTTACCGAAGAACTCTGGCTTCTCTATCATTTCCTTCCGAATAGATCGGAGTAAGTAAATCATAGCCAACAGCAGCAACAGCTGATAATTTTTCACTTAAGTTTATATCTTGTTCAATGCCGCTGCTTAGCAAAGAAGCTTCATAACTCGAAAAATCCTTCGTTAAAATTTCCTTCTTCTTTATGAACATCTTTTTTCCAAGTAAAAGAAATTCTTGCCTAGCCCGAAACTCGAAGCATCAATATCGTTGAGCAAATTAACGCCGAAGGAATGGTCGTCGTAAGTCGACTGGAAAGCATATTTCATATCTTGACTTGTGAATGAGCCATCATCATAAGAATTGAGAACGTTTTTATAGGTGTCGTAAAAAAACGTTCCCCTTAAAGTTAAACGAAGAACCGATTCCGGAAGCTGAACATTAAGTTGTTTTGTTGTTTTATTCCACTCGGTGTAACGCGGTCAATATCGGGGACGTGATGTGTAAACATCTGTCGGAACTCCCTTTTCATTCTCAACTATCATCAATGAGTAAGCGAGATTAAAATTATAAAAATCGTTTACTCCAACCTTCAGCATTCGCCCTAAGTTCTTCGATAATCGCTGTTGTTTCTCCTTCCGCCGTCTTCTGTTTTGATAATTACTTCGTATCTTCCGGAATATCAAAACCATCCGATTTTGAATAACCGGCATTAAGCACGCAATACAACTTTCCAAATCCACCACTTAAATTAAGCGATGTCGAATGCGCCGCACCGGATTCAATTTCCTGAGCGACGCGGTTTTATCCATTTCATTTTTTGTAATAAAGTTTATGGTGCCGCCGATAAGAGTTTGAACCGTAAGCAAGCGAAGGCATTCCTTTTGAAACGGTTATTTTTTCGATTGAGCTTTTGGGCAAGTTGCTTAAATCGACTAAACCTGAATACGGTTCGTAATAATGCGACACCATCTAAGAAAACCGTTATCTGTCTTTGATCGGATCCGCGCATATAAATTTTTGATTCGTTTTTCTGATGTGGTTGTAATATACAACCCAGGTAAATATTTGAGTGGGTCAGTTACATTGTAACCGTCGGTTCCGATTTATTTCGTTCAGTTTAACGTCAACTACCGAAGACGCATTAACCAAATTGCTGTAGGTCGATGTAACAACAACTTCGCCAAGATTATAATTTTTTAACGCGTCTTGTTGCGCATACATAAGTGTAAAAAGTGATAAAAGTAAAAATCATTTTCTTCATTTCATTCCTCGTTAAGTCTATTATTTGTAATTATATTTTCCGGTTTGTGTAAAAGTGGGTATATCACTTTTGCCATCAGTTCGGCGGGATTTTTCAACGACGTTTTAATTGAGTTGTTCTCTTTTTCTAACTCTGAACAAAATTCCTGATTTAACACTCGGCAGCATCTCCTCGGCTTTATGCAAGACATTATCGAATTCCTCCAATCCTTTTCGTTTCCAAAAGGCATTTATATGTTTTCTCTGTTTGTTGTTCGATTTAATAGAGTGATTGAACTTATACTTACGACCGCTCTGACAGAACATTCCGAAGTCCGTTTATATAATGCTTCGGCTGAAAATGTAATCCCGAATAATTGGTTGTTCTGTTCACCGATTATCATGGGCTGAATAATTACTACTATTACTTAAAAGAAAGTAGATTGACTCCCTTTTAGATAATCTCAGAATACTTACATCAATTTGCGAACAGATTATCATCGCAATTATCGAAAGCGGTATCACAAACTTCCGCCAGGGAGAATAATTGCGGATAGTACAACGAGCCCGACCAAGTATTTCATTTTTCTTTTCTCCATTAAACTTTGTATTTGTCTGCCGACAGAAAAACCGAAGAGACGCCGAAAGCGCTCCGGAATGTTAAGTGAACAAACGGAACCGAAAGAAGAGCAATCAAAACTATATTTTCGGCAAGACCAGTTTTATTAGTGACATTTAGAACGAGTCGATAATAAACTTTGGAAATATCGGTGCCGAGAAAGATTGCCTGCATTATTAATCCGTGTAGTAATGTGTAAGTCATTATTAGCGCACCCTGCGATTACACAAGTAATTCTATTGAGACTCGAACCTGTTTAATAAATCACTTCTGCGATCAGCGACTCGATTCAGAATTGCGGCGAAGCGAGTTATGTTAAAACCAACTCCAGAAAAAGCCGGAACGCTGCCCGTGACGATGCCGAGTAGCAACAGAGAACCCTTATAATTGAGAACCGATCTTGCAGTAACAAGAATGAGCAATTGCGGCAAGCGACATTAATGCAACTCGTCACGGCAACGGAATTTTTGATGCGTGAAGAAAAGTGCCAATCGATATTTCAGCCAATCCCCACACCGCCGCAAAGACCGCGGTGTTGACCAAATTGCTTTCCGATAGTTTTTCTATTTTTAATAATTTTATCATTTTCTTAATTACTTAATATCCAATAGAACACAGATAACGCTGATTGAACAGATTTGCACAGAAAAAGCAACACGAATTTATACGTGCTTGATTACTATAAAAGCCCGTGTCGGTATGGTATTTCTATAACAAGGGCATTCACTATGTGACAAATTTTGCTTAATCAACTTACTTTCCACACAACGCTACTCCTTTGCGATTGCTTTGTGATTCTCAGCGAGAAACGTTTCACGCAAAGCGCGCTGAGATTCAACGCAAAGCCCGCCGAAGAATAAATCTGTGTTAATCATTTTTTTTCTGCGCTTGCCCGCCGAAGGCGTGGTCATCTGTGTTCTATTGTTTTTCTCTTCATCGCGTTCAACAACAAAAACCCCATCCGGAGAATGAAGGTTCAAGAATAATCGTTAAGGCAATTGCCTAAAAATAGTTCCCTCTTTCTCCTTTCCATATTTCATCCCAGACACATCGGGAATCGGGTAGGCGTGATAAATTCTCTTATCAAACCCAATCGGCTTACAATCGTAGGAATTCTTCCCTTAGATTTTCAGCTCGGAATATATGATTATCGATTTTTATTAGATATTAATAATTGATCTCCAAATTGTTAATGAAGCGATTTCGATATTTTCGCTAAAAATGTGCGGGAATGACAGGCACTTTTTAGTTCTTCAATCTTTTCTATGTCCATATCTTCTTGAACTTCTTTCATCGATGATTTTAATTCTTTTATTCCTTTACCGATACCTTTCGCGAATTCGGGGTTCCTTTGATCTAGAAAATCAACAGAGCAAAGACTATCAGTAATATTTCCGTTGCGCCAAGTGAACCAAACATATTAACCTCATTTTAATTTATTTTTATTACCGGTAAAAGTAAATGATAATGCTCTGTTACTGTCTGCTCACAAACTTTTTAGACACCTTCCGCAATTGAAACAATATGGGTAATACTTTTTCTTTCGGTCGTAAATCCAACGGACAATTACTTGGACACGGAGTTCTGCATAAGCGGCGCATCTAAACACTCTTGTTATAATTAATTTTCAATGAATATTTTTGTTTAAACAATGCTAATGCTTGGCTCAACGAGACAAACATATTTACACCAGTATCTTTTGCCAATAACTACTTCCAGAAAGGAAGATCGCACCAGGTAAAACGTGCGTCTATTCCAATTCCAAATCCGACTAATATTGCAAAGATTCCCGCATGATATTATTCCCGGCATAGATATCCATGTGAAAACCGGCAGACCTATTAAAAAGGTAAAAACAATTATTGCCGCAAATCCCATGCCAATAAATAAACGTCCGTGGATTTTTATTTTTACTTTTCTGTGTCTTTAAAACTTTTCTCTGCATTCTTTTAATTATACGGAGCTCCAGCAATTCCAGCAGTGTGTTGTATGGACACATCCAACTACAGTAATACTCTGCCGAAAACAAGCGCTAACAGAACTGGTATAATAGCAGCAATCAATAACGGCAGATAAAATTCTTTTGAAAGAAACGGTTGTCTGAATCACCATCGACGGATCAACGATATCAAAATCCCAAAAACTAATCCGAATAAAGATTACCGACGACGTATTCTGATATCAAGCAAGATCTGAGAACCGGAATTGCGATACAAAATAACAGACTAAAAATTTGTATTGCTTTTCGAATACTGATTAAGATTTCTGTAAGATTTATCTCCACGAAACATCTACGGGTCACTCTTTACAATAACCGCAGAACCTTCAACGGGACAAACGTCTTCACAAATTCCCGCATCCGATGCAATGTTCTTCAACTACTTCAGGATACATCTCATCTTCGAGAACAATTGCCTTTCTAAAGATGGGACAATTTTCAAAACAAGCTCTGGGAATTATTCCGGTAAAAGGAAGACCAAGTTTCTTCATTAATTACGGCAATGCCGATTCTTCTTCTTCTTTTTCAAACGAGATCGTTATCGAGAGCGCCGGTTGGACAAATGGGCGGACAGATAGCATACACAAAAATAACAAGGAACATCACGAGCAAATAATTATCGGCGTACCGGAACTCTGTACCGTGTTCCATTCCCTGCAACGACTATACTGGTCGTAGGGCAACAGATCTTGCAGACATTTATCGCATTGAATACATTTATTCAAAAACTCTTTTTCCGGAACAGCACCAGGGAGGTCGAAGTATTTGTTTATTTGATACTGTGCTTTCAATATAATTCAGAAGAAATTTCAGCATAATAATTTGTAACAGCTTTAATTAGCTGATTTCATCTCTTCTTTCATTTCTTCTTCAGAACCTATGAAAGTAGGATACGTTCCTAAAACTCCGTCGAGACTCCGAATCGTGATGTATACTTGATAAATCTTTTAATTGATCTTCCGAATCTGCTTTCCCAGACTCGTACAATAATATTTTCTTCTTGATGCACTCTCGTAAGTTGTCACACTAGGAATGCTATTTAACTCTAGTACTAGTTCATCTATGTTTTCCGGTAATGCTCTTTATAATCATACTTGCAATAATCATTATAAATCTCCTTTCAATAAAAGGGAGCTGGGGTTCCAGCCCCCCAAGGGTTAACTACACTTTCTCTATTCTGCAGGCGGCTACTTCTCTGACTCGGGCTCTTCTGAACCCGTGGTCAACCGCATCAATAGTCAAGATATTTGTTAAGCTTTCGGGCCAATGCCAAGGAACGAAGATTGTTCCTTTTCTTGGCTATCGATTACCTTAGCTTCAACAATAAGCGAACCGCGTTTAGTTACCATTCTTACTTTATTTCTAGTTTTAACTCCGAATTCTTTTGCATCTTCAGGATTGATCTCAACATATGCGATTAGGAGCTGCACGGACTAACTCGGGAACTTGTCCGGTCATAGTCATCGTATGCCATTGCTCCATAATTCTTCCGGTTGTTAATGCAATTGGGCATCTCAGGTGAAGTTGGTTCTTCCGGACCTTTATCCGGGCGTGCAAATATTACAGCTCTGCCGTCAGGTTTTGCATAGAAATACATTCTTCTTCCCGCAGCTTTATCTTTCGGGAAGTATGCGATCGGCCTTCGGTGAAACGATGAGTTGTACCGGGATGATCTTCGGAAGGAACAGGCCATCTTAAACCGCGCACTTTTTTCAATCGTGAATAAGTCGCGCCGGTTAAGTCCATATCTTTTCCTTTAGTACATTTGATATACTCACTCCAAACAGTTTCGGGAGAAAGTAAAGTGTTCGAAGTTTTCACCGTAACCCATTCGTTTTGCAATATCGGCTAAAATAAATCCATCCCAACGTGATTCGCCCATCGGCTGTAAGGCTTTAGCCATATGCTGAGAGCGTCTTTCGGCTACAACCGTAAACGCCTTCTTTTTCACCCAGAATGCCGCAGGGTAAAACTACGTCGGCAATCTGTGAAGTTTGTGTAGGATGGAAAGATTCTGCTACTACCATAAATGCATCTTCCATTCCTTTCAGATATTTATTCAAGTTTGGAAGCGATTGAGCAGGTTTGTGCAGAGAACAAAAATTCCTTTTATATCTCCTGCCGAAAGAGCTTCGAACATTGCCATCGTATGTTTGCCGGGAGTAGGTTGAATTTTTTCAGCCGGAACGTTCCATAACTCGGCAATTTCTTTTCTGTGCTGTTCGTTTGCGACTACGCGATGTCCCGGTAATAAGTGACATAAACCGCCGCCTTCTCTCACGCCACCGCACGCATTCGGCTGACCGGTAAGTGAAAACGAATCACAGCCCGGTTTACCGATTTTACCGGTGAGCAAGTGGAGATTGTGTATCGAGTTGTTCAAGAAACACCTGCAACTCTTTGGTTAACACCCATCGTCCACATTGTCATAACTCGCGGTGTTTGACCGAATAATTTTGCTGCTGCTACAATATCTTCCGGTTTAACACCGCATTGTTCTGCGGCATATTCGGGAGTATATTTTTCTAAGAATTTTTTATAATCATCAAAGGTTATTGCTTCGGAACCATTACTGAAGTTAACCGAATCTTCAATGAATTTTTTATCGATCATGTTTTCATCGATAAGTATTTTAGCAATTGCATTTGCAATTGCCAGATATGTAACCCGGAATGATTTGAAGATGTAATTCCGCAATTTTATTTGTAGGAGTTTTCCGCGGATCGATTATAACTACTTTTACGTTTGGATTTTTTCGTTTTCTAGCTGCAATTCTATCGTAAACTACCGGGTAGCTTCCGCGGTATTACTACCGATCAAGAGGAACATGTCGCATTCATCAATATCATCGTAAGTTCCGACCGGCTCATCTGCTCCGAACGTTGTGACGTAACCTCCAACGGCACTTGCCATACATAGACGCGGGTTGCCTTCTACGTTGTTAGTTCCGATATTACCTTTGAATAATTTATTAGCTACGTAAGTTTCTTCTGTTTCGGCTTGACCGGAACCGTAAAATGCTAAAGCATCCGGACCGAATTTATCTTTGATTTCAGAAAACCTTGAAGCGACTAAATCGAGCGCTTCATCCCATGTTGCTCTTGTTAATTTTCCGTTCTTTCTGATCATCGGGTAAAGCAAACGGTTTTTAGCCGTGATCATTTTGTTTAGATAAAAACCTTTTACACAAAGCAGTCCGCTATTGATCGTGTTTTCTTTATCTCCGCGGATACCGAAAGGTTTATCATCTTTTACGCCAAGCATTACACCGCATCCTACACCGCAAAGTCGGCAAACTGATTTATGCCACTGAACACCTTTGCTGTCCTGCATAAAATCGGCTTCGTCCAATTTAGCTCCGGCAAAAGCCGTGTTGCTAAAAATTGAACCGATGCCAAGTGTTGTAGCGGCGGCGGATAATGCGGAGGCACGTAAGAAATCTCTTCTCTTAAACTCATTTATTATTCCTCCAAAAACTTATTCGTTATGAAATTTTAATGTATGACCGTTGTGGCAGTCATAGCAGCTATTGAATTTTGTTTTTTCAAATTCTACCAATTGACCAGCATGGCATCCGCCGCAACTCATCGGTGCCTTTCGGGTAGAATGTTTCTTGTCCGTCGCCGTGACAAAGGTAACATCCGAAGTTAACATCACCATGTCTGCTCATTTCCCAATCTTTATAAATATCGGGGGTCATTTCAGAGTGACACTCTTGGCAACTTAAATTCCAATCAACATCGGGATGTTTGTCTCCTTCTTGAGATTGCTGAGCGCCGATAAATCCGTAAGAAACGATTGTCGCAGCAGCAATTCTATTAGGAGAGTTAAATAAAATTTTTTCATTATTCTATCCTTCTTCTTTTTTTAGAATGCAAATGTGATTGTTGTTTTTAGTTCATAAGCCGGATCATCATTTTTATCATTACCGTTGATCAGGGTATGTAGCACCTGTTCCGGGAATGAAATAACCACCCATAAATGAAAGTGTAAGTTTGTCGTAAATTTTATAGTTGGTTTTGAAATCTACTTCCACACCGATATCATCAGCACTTTTTGTTAAATCAGGACCGGCTGCCGTCCATGCATAAATTGGTTGTGTTGCTTTTAAATATGTGAATGATGTGAAGAAATTCCATTTTGGAGTAATCTTAAATAATGCATTAGCTTGGATAGCTGTAGTGTTTTCTAATTCTCTGTAAGCACGAATATAGTGCGCGCCCGAGAACCTTGAGGCGTAATACCTTCCTTAGTAGGCATGATTGAATCTTCCCAAACTTCTGTTAGATAGAAGAAGCCGGAAGTTCTAAGTTTGTTTACGTTACCTTCACCACCTGTAGGATCATCATCACCCGAACCCATTCCGGCTGTTAAACCTAATGTTACTGCATCAGATACGGCATAGTTCATTTTCAAATAAACATTATAACCGCTCAAGTCGCCGTTATTGATATCATATTTAAGGGCATCTGTTTTACTTCCATCAGAAGTATTTAGGAAACCGGCGTGAGTTTGATTATCGATTTCATCTTTACCAACTAAATAGTTTGCTTTCGTAAGTAAGAGTTAACTTATCCAGCTTAGATGTACCGGCGACACCAAAATTCCGAGAGAAGTAACTTGGGGAGTAAGTCTCGGTCTGTTGTAATTCAATCCATCAATATTTAATGCTGTTGAATCGTTGAAGCCGGCATCTTTGTAATACATACCGTAGATTTCAAGATTTGTGGTACTAAATTTTCCGTTGAATGATGCCATAAATAAATTTGCATCCAATGGGTCATTGTTTCCATAAGGGAGTGCTTTCCCTGCATCATAATCGGAAATGTTTGGTGCGCCTTCCGACACTTTAATCCAACCCAATTTCAAATTGTTATCTTGAATTTTCACATCTGCTGAAATACCGTCCCAATTGTTATCGAGAACAAGTTTGTTTACCAACCGACCAATTGAAACGACCGACAGTGAATGCAGTTTGAAGCGGTTGGAAGTTGAACCAAAGATAAGCATGGTCGACATGCAAGAAATAATTGTTGTCTTTGTTATCGAATAATCCAGAAGCACCTCGATAACTCGGGGGAACGTTATCAACACCCCACCAACCTTGTCCGAGATCCATTCTTGTTACTGCTTTGATATCCGAGCCGTACATTACCGCAAGATTCAAACGCAGCATTTGGACAATGTCGTGGTCTTCATAGGGAACTGCACCTAATCTAAAATCATTTTGAAATTGACCCCAAGCGGTGTAAACACCATTAAGTTTGAAGTCGATTTTCTTTCTCTTTCCTGCGCAACGAGGCATACCGTAGCCATAAGGAATAACATAAAAATTAATTTGCTAACTTTTTTCATCTAAACACTCCTTTTTTTGTGAAATAGGTTTAAGAGAAATAAAAAGGCAACTTTAGTGCCATTTAGAATCTCTATTTATTGTCTAAAAACAAGCATTTATTAATGATTTTACGATGCTTTTACGCTTATTAAAAGGACGAAATTGCGTCAGCAGGACAAAGAACCGTCAGACTAAATTAACCCGAATTTTTTCATCTTATCACGGAGCGTGGTTCGCTTAAGAGATAATATTTCAGAAGCTTTAGTTTGGTTATTACCTGCTTTGTCTAAAGCCCAATGCAAAGCTTCTTTTTCAATATCATCTATCTATTTTTTCGAGCTCAACTTTTTCATTTGAGTTGAATGTAAAACGAGGTTTTTGTTTTTCACCGCAGATTAAATCGCGGGGATCATATCTTTTGTTATCTCATTTCCTTTTTGAAAGAGCGGCAATTCTATAAACTGCATTTTCCAAATTGACGAATGTTTGCCTGGCCAATCGTAACAAGAAATTGTGTCGAGTGCTTCTCCGGTAAATTTTATTTTTCTCTCTACCGCTCTTCTTTTAAAAGTGTGACACAAGTAATGGAATATCTTCTTTCCTCTCACGTAGGGAAGGAATCCTTATCGGAATAACTCTAAGACGATAGTAAAAATATTCCCGAAATTCACCTTTTTTTACTTTTTCCCAAAGATCAACTTTTAGTTGCACAGAGTACACGAACATCAACTTTAATCGGTTTAGTACCGCCTACTCGTTCAAATTCTCGTTCCTGTAAAACTCTTCAAAAGTTTTACTTGCGAAAGTCATTGGGATATCGTCAACATCATCCAAGAAGAGCGAACCGTTATCGGCAATTTCGAATCTTCCTTTTTTCTCTTGTATGCTCCGGTGAATGCACCTTTTTCGTGTCCGAACAATTCGCTTTCGAAGCAGCTAATTCGTTTAAGCCACACAACTTAATTTTATAAACGGTTTTTCTTTACGCGGACTGTTATAGTGAATTGCGTTTGCAACAACTTCTTACCTGTTCCGCTTTCTCCTTCAATTAGGATTGACATTTCGTTGTCGCTCACTAATTCAATTTGTTCAAACAACTCCTGCATTACTTTGGATTTACCGATTGAGATTATGGAAAGAATATCGTTCTTCTAACTTTCTTTCAGTGATATATTTTCATCAAGCAGATTTTTTAATTGTTGATATCTTTTAACAATCAGTAAAAGTTCTTCCGAGGAGAAAGGTTTTGTGATATAATCGAATGCGCCTTTCTTCATTGCTTCAACGGCAGATTCAATTGTACCGAATGCCGTTATCATTATTACTGCTGTGTTATTTTTAAAAGAGCTTTCACTTTTTCGAGCACCTCAAATCCCGTCAACATCCGGCATTCGAATATCGGCAATCACCATATCAACATGATTCTCTTCAATATATTTTAATGCGAGAATGGAAGATGAGAATGATTCAACATTATAACCTTCATTACGTAGAGCATCGGTCATCGTGATCCGTTTGGTTTTTTCATCGTCAACTACTACTAAGTTCATCATAATCATCAGCCTGAGATAAGTTCTTTATCTTTCTCTAATTTTTCTTCAACATAAGCCGGAAGAGAAAACTTCTAAGAGTTGTGCCTTTATACAATTTGCTTTCTGCTGAAATTTCTCCGCAGTGTTCTTTTATTACATTATAGCTTAGATATAACCCCAACCCTGTTCCGTTATCTTTCTGTTTTGTAGTGAAGAAAGGATCAAAAATTTTATTCAGATTTTCTTCTAAAATTCCTTCGCCGTCATCTTCAAAAAGTAATTTCTACATTTGTCGCATTTCCATTTGTCGATATTATTAATTTACCTTCGTCAGTAATGGCATCGTAGGCATTCATAATTAGATTGACTAAAACTTGTCCGAGATAATGTGGTTCACCATAAACGTAAATTGGTTCTTCGTTAAGATTAAGTTGCAATTCAATTTTCTTTTTCTTAATTCTGAATTTTGTTAGTTCAAGAGAGCTATGTACCAACTCGTTTACATCAACTTTTATTTTTTTCTTTTGAATGAGGGCGGGCATAATCTAGAAGTCGTTTAACAACAATCTCTGATTTTAAAGAGCCCCTCTAAAGCTAACGGCAAATAATCATTTGAAAGACTTAGATTGCCTGGTTTGTTCATTACTGCACGAATGCAGTTTTGTATTCCGTCTAAAGGATTATTGATCTCATGTGCAACTCCCGAAACGAATTGTCCGATAGCAGCCATCTTTTCGGATTGCATTAATTGATCGTGAGCAATTTTTAATTTCGTAGGCATCGGTTATTTCCTTTGTTCTCTCTTTTACTTTTCTTTCGAGCTGTTCGTTAGCTTTTTTGAGTTCATTCTCCAATCCAACTTTTTCCGTAACATACCTGGCTGACTAAAACAACTCCTTTAAAATCCTCGTCATTATGTTTTACTACACTGTAAGTATTATCAAAAAACTTTCCCTTTGATTTTATCATTTTATGACGGGTAGCATAATCACCTTTTTGAAACGACTTCATATCTTGAACAACTCTCTTTGAATACCATCAGAGTGACAATCCAAGACAGATTTACCAATCCTATCAGGCAATTTAATGTTTCTAATTTGTTCACCCGCTTTGTTTACAAAAGCAAAACGGTTTTCACTATCGACATAGATGATTCCAACTTCAAGACTATCTAATATTTCAACAAGGTCTTCTTTTTCAACAGTTCTGGAATCGGGCATTTGGTCTCTTTCGCATACTCAAAGTCTTATTATACAGTATAAAAATTAGTCAAATATAATACCAGTAAAAAATTCACAATATTGAAGAAATTGATCGGACTTATTTTTCTGTTTTCCAAAAATTGCGAAATTACGAAAGATAAACTTATTAATGAGAAAACGGATTATTCGAAAAATAAGACGGAAAACTCTCTAATTTTACTTGAGAATCGGCTAAAGACATATCCGGCAACAACACCTATCAATAAGTTTATAATGAAGAAAGAATCAAAATGAGCTCTATAGAATATTCGATACCCCACGAACCATAAACAAGATTTTCATAAATAGTGAATATATTTCTGCCGTAGAAAAAATTATGCATTATGATTCCATGAGCAAATGTGTAAATAAGAAGAATGGTACTTACTGTAATTGATGCTTTCTTAAAGTCACTTACAAAAATATATATCAACTCTGCTAATACTACTAAAATGATCACAGCGAGAAGTGCTGAATGAAGAAAATTCTGAGATAAACAGCTTTTAAAATAACAACAATCAAACCCAGCAAAAGAATTGAACCTCTGAATTCAGCAATTCTTTTTGTTGTTATGATGAAGAAAACTGATACAATTGTTAGAATGATTCCCCTAACCGGTAAAGAGAAAGTTTCAATTAAATCGCCGATCAAAATTTCTGCAACTCCCAAAGAATGCCTAGTGTAAAACTGAAATAATTTTTTGATTTGTCTTCATGTTATCACCTTTAATTAAAAGGGCTCCCCGAGCAGTTGAGGAGCCCCTTGATTCCCCATTAGTATCCAATTACATCTAACAGGAGGATTATGAGGTTAATACTGCCAAAATCTTTTCCCGGGTAGTTCAAGTTCAACAGCCTGCTTCTGAAATGCTTTTTGTGTCAACACCATTCAATTTCTGGTAGCGCTTAAATATGCTGTCATTTTGTTCAACATACTTTGTACCCTAGGTAATGATCGTTATTTTCATATCTCTCCAGCCACAAAGCCCATTGCTCTTTCGTCAACGAGTTCTTGATATGCTTTTTCAACATTTGCGTAAATAGGTTCCCAATAATCAGGACGCGATTCGTACAACAAAAGGGAGTAGTATCTGCATGCGAATTAATTTCCGAAAGCATTATCCGGGGATATCATACAATGCAGAGGGTACCCATTTACCGGGATGATTTGAATCAACCCAACGTTTTGCTTCAGCGTCGCCATGTTCGGCTGCCCAAGTTATCATTTCGGATGAGATCTTCCCCAAGTTCCCATACACCGTGCCATTGGGTGTAATCGGCTCCCATCATTATTGCTCCGTGCCCGAAATCTTCCTCCTCCGTGATGCCTAAAGCTTTATACATCATATCTTCCGGCAATTCATCCCTACCCTGTTCAAGAACCGGATCCGGAATAATATTTCCCGTCAAGTTCCAATCGATCAGAATAATTCCAGTACCGGTAAGTTTCTTCGTCCAATAAACAAATTCTCTTCTCATTTCATCGTACTGCAGGTTTACTAAATCTGCTGTAAGCAAAGAGACTTCCACAAAATTCGGGCGAGTGACAGCTTTTACAAAACCGACTCCATCCTGCCGCGTTTCATTTCCCATTCACCAAGCTTTTCCTTTTCCCAAACGGTTCTAAAAGCTCCAAGGAGATTGTGATTCCCAAGCTAGGCGTGCGCTAACGTTATGAGTCATTGGCTGATTTCCATCAGAATCCATGTGACATGTTGTGCGAACCGGAATATCAATTGGGATTTGATCTTCATCATCCGATTTATAAGTCAAGTCCATGTGCTTCTCTGTTGCTCTAAGATATTGCCGTGTTTTGATTCAAGAGTATATCTTCGATATGCGGATGATCGGGACCGAACGTGACATTCACCGCAAGTTTCCGGCTGCCTTGCAACTGCTTTACTGAAATGGTGCGTTTTGCGTGACATACATCGCACTCGCCAACGCTTCCGTCAGGCGACATTGCACCAACGCTACGGCATTGCTCGCATCCATGTCTCGATACGCATCGGAAATTCAAATACCGATCGATCAGCATTTTTAATCAACCAAAATTGATGAGCACGTTCTCACTATCTGCAAATTCCGTTACTTGTTGTTCGTGGCATTCTGCACAGTCCCCCGGGTGTCGGATGTTTTGCAACACGAATATCACTTTCGGGACAGGAGTACGCGTCGAAGCTCTCCTTCTTCGGCAGTGTGGCAATCAATACAAGAAATATTTGGTTCAGCACGTAACGCTTCTGTTCCCAGTGATCAATTGCTTTTACAGCTATTCCTTCACCCCGTACGACAATCCACACATCTCTTGTTTAATCCACTTACTTCAGTAATAGGTTGGGGATCGACCGAATGTTTCATTTCAACACCGGCGATGATAATCAGTATCACAACAAGTAGTATGCCGAAAAATCCCCACTAACATTTTTTGTGTCTTTAAAGAATCTTGTTCAGCCATCGAAAAGCTCCGTTAATTACTTTTTATTAATAAACAAACATTTCATATACAGTGGAAAAACAAAAAGAGAATAGCGCATAAACTTCCGAAGAAATAATGACTTTAATTTTGGGCCATTTTGTTCTGATATATTCATCGATGAAAGGCCAAAACGTTCCGACAATTATGAATACGGTTATGAGATAAATACCCAACTTAACAGGAAACTTCAGCAGCGAATAGACTCCATAGAAATACCATTCTGGTTTAATATGATTTGGTGTAACGTGCGTATCGGCAGGCTTCACCTAATCCGGGGAAGTATAACTGTTAGAGCACTTAATACGGTTAAAAGGAATAATCCAATAATTAATGTTTGATAAAAATGTTCCGGGATAGAATGGATAAGTTTCTTCCTGTCTTTTCCTTCAATTTTAGCCACACCGTGAAGCCGCACAAAAACCAAATGAATCATTAATAAAATAAATAACACTGCGGGCATAAATATTACATGTAAATTGTAGAACCGCGTAAGTGTATTTGCTGTTACTTCTATTCGCCTCTCAACAATTCAAGAACCGGCACACCGATAAGCGGTATTTCCTTAATCATATTGGTCCGAACAGTTGCCGCCCAATATGATAACTGATTATAAACTAAGGAATATCCTGTAAAGCAAAGTGTTAGAGTAGATAAGAAAATCACTACACCTAATATCCAATTCATCTCGCGCGGTTTTCTGTATGCTCGTGTAAAGAATACTCGAACCATATGCAGAAAAATTGCAATCACCATTAGGTTTGATCCCCATCTGTGAAGCCCGCGAATGTAAAAGCCCATTCTCACTTCTTCAGTAATGTATCTTACACTTTCGTAAGCCATTTCGGGTGAAGGGATGTAATAAAACGTGAGCATAATTCCCGTTACAACTTGAAGAATGAATAAGATTAATGTTGTAGCGCCGAGTGCGTAATACCAGTGTTTCACGTGAGCGGGTATTGGTTCTTTCATCAAAACTTCAAAAGCTTCTGATGACGTGTTCTTTGTCAACAGGTATTCGTTTCGCAAAACGAATCTTCTAATTTTTCCCATTATGATAATCCTCTGTCTCTTTCTTCCATCCACATGTAAACTAGATTATCTTCTACATCTACTTTATACTGATTCAAGGGTCTTGCGGGGGACCGCTCATTACTTCACCGCTTGCGCTGAATATTCCTTTATGACATGGACAATAAAATCGATTTCGGTAACCTTCCCATCAATTTTACAGCCAAGGTGAGTACATATTGCCGAAAAAACTTTAAGCCGTCATCAGTTCGTGCAAGGAATAAATCACTTTCGCCGTAAGAAACTTCTTTTGCTTCACCGATTTTTAATTCATCAATTTTTCCGACTAATAGTTTTCGCTTCTTTACTTCGGCTTCACCGGGAAGATAAATGCGAATCCGTGTCTAATTAAGCAAGCAGCACTTGCAAACAGACCGGTACCCATTAGCCCTTTAGCTAGAAATTGCCGCCTGTTTTCTTTCTTGATCCAATTTTCGACCTCCGGTAAAATTAAACCATTATCATAAGATGCTTTTATCCCAATATTTATGCCACGGTGGGATTATTTAATTTATTGCGTTTTTTGAAGATTCTTAGAGAGTTTTGTGGAAAATGAGGGTTTGTGGATTGATTAAAAATCGTCAGTTAACGGATTTACGTCAGTGGGAACAATTACTGCTTGTTATAAAAAGTGAAATATTCAAATCTGCTCTTTTACACTTTTCTTCCATGAGTTTCATTAATAGACCATTTTCACCCATATAGCCGATAGTCAATTCTAGATAAATCAATTATCAATTCATTACGTTTGAAAGCAGCTCTTGCGTTACTCTCTTCATTGATTTTTCAAATTCAGTTATTTTCAACAATTTATTGTCAGCAACAAGATTTGAATTCACCGGCTATTTAAGAAACATGCCTCTTGCCAAAACTAATATTATCGGCTGCTTCCCTTTGCTTAAATAGTGGAATACATCCTTTTCAATTTTTGAGTGGAAGCCTGGAAATAACAGCGATTTCCCTTTTCATGCTGCTCAATTGCCTAGTCGTAACATCTGAGGATTTTTTCGGCAGGCATTTCCTTGCAGCACAGAAAACCGATTTTGTATCTGTTTAACAGTTCTCTATTTCCTAAGTAGTTCACCGAGGAAAACCACATTAATTTAGATTAATATTAAAGAATTGTCAGTTCTTTTGGCTAAAAGTACACGAAAAAAGCTAAACGCAACTTGTTATAATATAATCACTTAGCAAATTACACCTTAGAATTGTTTGGCTTAAGTTTGGCTTAGCATGACTGATTTAGCTATAAGATTTAGCTGTTTAGTACCTATTGGGAATATTTGTTACTGCCAATATTTTTGATTGATGATCCTTATGAGCCATTTCATATAATAAATTCTTAATCTTTCTGCGTTTCTGCTCTGTAGTTAGAACATCGGAAATTTTGTTAATCAATAGTTCGTTGATTTCTGCCCTTGTAGCTTCGTTGTATTCATTAATAAAATTTATAACCAAATCTTTATAGTACTTTTTGTCAAAGGCTAGATTCTTGATATAGGATGATTTATCTCCGCTGACTCTTGAGATATTAGATGAAATGTAAATATTTGGATATCTGCCTTCAACAAGATTTTTCTTCCGAAGGAATGTAGATTCTTCTTTAGAAATTGGTTTATTTTTCTGCAAACGATCTAAAAGTATAACATCGTAAATATCTAAATCAGTTTGAGATATAAGAAGTTTCGTATATTTTTCATCTAAAATTTGACCATAGATTCTTACGAAGCTTGGTCTTGGGAAAGTTCATATTCAGGTAAAGGGAAATAGCGCTCTTTCTGAATAATAAACATTTTTTATTCCACTTCCGATTGTGTCAATCATATTCAGGTTAACCATAGCTTCAGCAATAAAAGATCTATTTCGATAATAATTGGGTGGAGCGTTTTGAGTTATAACGGATTCAACAGAGCCGGTAAAAAGCTTCCGGTATTTGTAAATGTTAAATCATTCGGATTTTCTACAATAGTAATTCTGTTATTGAATCTATAGTCTTGATGTGCAATTGCATTATGTAGTGCCTCTCTATTACAAAGCTGTCATACATATTAATTTCGATTGGAAAAAGTGTCCGATCCGGCATAAATCGATTTCAAGATTTCTAATTTTATTGAGAATCCGGTCTGTGTTTAATACCAGCGGGATCAGATAGTGTTCGTAATCTTTTTCAATATTATTTTCACTTTTTAATATCCACGAAAGACGAGCAGTACTATTGTCAAGATGATGTGTCGATTCAGGTTTCCCGAGTAAAATGATTGTCGTTTTAGTTATCTTGTTGTTAATTGTAAGTTTTGCTTTATTAAGAAATGTTATGTCATCCCATTCATTGATATCTTTTAATAGTTTAGGATTCTTTACGCCAAATTCTTCTCTTGCTTTCTTAATGGCAACAGGGTTCATTTCATTGAGAGTTGCATTATGACAAATCTCTGCGGACCAGTCAGTATTGAATTGTTTGATTTCTTATGACTTCCAATTCTTGCAGGTTAAGTGGAACTAACGATTCACTCATCTCTTCCATAAAAATGACCTTTCCAAGAAGTTGGATGTCGTAATGCCGGCCGGAATCTGAAACATAACCACTCGACCTTTGGTATAGGCTAATCTGATAAATATTAATGAAGGTAATTCGATTATTAGTTCGTTCCGCTACCTCTAAATTTTAGATTGTCGAAATCAGTTCTATTTATCCTAAAATTGGAACCAACAATATTACCATTATCTGCAACACCAAAAACCAACCATCCGTATTCTTTGTTCTTTAAATTAGCTTCATTACTCAAAGCAGAGAAATATTTACCAATATCATTAAAATGAAAACTCGTTTTTGCTTCTTTTAACTCAAACCATTCTGTTTCTTTTGGTAAGCCAATTAATTGTTGTAATAAAATCTTTAATTCACGTTCAATCATAAAATTACATTCCTATGATGTAACCTTTTCAAATTGCCAAATTTTCTTAGCGATTTTAGCTAATAATTCATATCTCTTCATCGTTCAAAATCAAAGCGGTGTAAATCGTTTGCAATATCTTGTGTCAGTTTGATATTATATTTTTTGTTTAAGAAATTCTGTAAGGTTGTCAAATATTTTTGGCATGAATCACTTTCGACTAATAAGTTAGCTACATGTTTTATAGTAAAATAATACCCTTTAAATTCAATAAACAGAATTCAATTTAAAATGTAGAATTGAACAAAAAAATCCCCGTAACCAATTTAGCTGATTACGGGGATACATTAGAATTAGTTTGATTATTACTAATAATCTATCAAAGTTCCTTGTCTTTCTCTTGCAAGACTATCCCACTTAGGAACTGTGTTTTCCAATAATTTTTCTTTATCCGCTTCCAGCGCTTCCATATCCAAACCAATGTAAGCTTGCGCTTTTGCCTTTGTGGAAATATCGGGCATATTAATCGGGTAATCGTACTCCGTTCTTAACCAACACTAAAGCAAGTTCTTTACGAGCTTGTTCTGCCTTGTGAATACCGGTTGCTAAAACTCTCAATGCTTCATCGGGTGAATGGAAACCGACACCATTGGCAGCGGCAACCCAATCCCATCGCCATTGTGCGTGTCTTATTAACTCTTGTGCTTTATCCATCTCGTTTTGAACTGCGCCGTTATCCCATGCAGTTTTTGCTTCAATGTGTGCAGCGGCTAAAGCTTCTTCCAATAAGCCACGGAGTTCCATAATTCTGATCTTGACGACTGTAAACCATTTTTATCAACTGTTCCGTTTCGTCATGGTGACAATCGAAACAAGATTTTTCAATATTGTTCAAAGGTGATTGAATATGATGATCTGTAAATTTAACTCCACCTTCGGTCTTGTAAGGCATGTGGCAGTCTGGCACAGGAAACACCTTGCTCAGCATGTGTTCCGGTCATAAATAATTCATAATCGGGATGCTGCGCTTTGAGCATTGGGGTTTTACTTAAAGCGTGTGTCCAATCTACAAAATCCATTTCATCGTAATACTCTTCCATTTCATCTGCACTGAACCCCTTATCCCATGGGAACGTTAGATAAGGAACTCCGTCGTGCCCTTCCTTATCGAAATAATATTCGACATGGCATTGAGCACATACGAGTGATCTCATTTCGTTATGTGAAAAATCTTCCATGGATTTACCTTGTCTCTCGAATGCTTCAACTAGCGCCGGGCGAGTAATTCTGAAGATTGATAGTTTTTGGATCGTGGCAGTCTTGACAACCTATTGGATTAATAATCTGATGTCCACGGTCATACCAGTTTGCATCATAAAATTCAGCTGACACCTTCTTCAGCCATCACACGCGGAACAGTCGGTGCTTTTACATGTCCAGCAAGTTGAGGGCATAGGTCTTTGATCTTCGCCGCCGGTTCTTGGAATGTCTCTGATATCTTTTATTGCGTGAGCATGACCTCTTCCTTGGTTATATTCTTTTGCAAATCCATAACCTGCCCACATAACCACAAGTTCAGGAAAATTGTTCAAGATAGTCTATGAATACCGAACCCGCATATTTACTTGCAAAATTTGTGTCGAGAGTTTTTCTGTAAGTTTCATATTCACGCGGATAGTTTTCTCCCCATACTTCGTTGCGCGGCTCCCATTCGGGAAGTGGTTTTACGGGTTTGAAAGTGAGTGCCTCACTCCTTCTTTCCACAATTGATGAGGCAAATAAACCAATAAAAAATACAACAACGACTGTAGTAAAGATAAAAGCCAGCCCACCCATGGTTTTTCTTTAATTATTTCTTGAATTGGTCTCATTGATCAACCTTTGATTTATTGTAATTAATTTTTCTTCTCTGTAAAAAACTTCTTCATCCAATTCGGAGTAATTGATTCCAGTACTGAGGAAGTTTGTGCATATGGTGTTGAAGATAAACCGCCAACTCTTCCGCTGAGGCACTTCTCTGTGACAATCCCAGCAGTAACCGGGATCTTTGGTCTTCAACACTTCTATTATTAATTGCTCTTAAAGCGATCGGATGAATTTGGTTTGAATGACATCTAATACAATTTTCTTGAACGGCAGCTTTCCCAGCATCTTTTATTCTAATAACTTGCGGTTCGAGTCGGAATGTAAACATTGTTGCATGACGTAATCCGTCCATCGCCTTAAAGTAATAAGTTCTTACGATATGATCTTGCGGTAACGTGGCAATCGTTGCAAGTTGCAACTCTTGCGTGACTGCTCCTTTCCCATGTTGCATATTGAGGAGTCATAACATGACAATTAATACAAGCATTGGGATCATCCGATAAATAAGAAACGGCATTGGAGATATAGAACATATGCATTCCTATGCCAAACAAAATCCCCAGCATAATTATAACCGGGAATCTCCATCGCGGCGGCGGAGTAAAGAGTGATATTACCTTTTTTATTGAACTTTTCTTTTAGTTGTTTCTCGAGGCATTGTTACTCTCCCTTTCCAGAAAGCTTTGTTTAATTTTTCAATATCTGCTGTACTGCGTGGGTGACCAAGTGATTCAATATTTTTTTGATGAATTGTGTACTGTTCTTTGGTTACTTCATTCTGCCAATTTCCGGTTACAACTCCAAGCGCAATATACTAAAAGATAAATACCAACAACTCCAAGCGCAATATATTTTTTGTTAATTTTTGATTTTCCGACTTGTGTTCGTAGCTGTAGTGTGTCTTCAACCGGGCATGCATCAACACAACTCATACATGTTGAACATTCATCCGACCAAACCGTTTTTACACTATCGACTTTTATAAATGATGGGCAAGCTTTGTTGCACAATCCGCAATCAATACAGGAAACCGGATCACGTTTTATTTTATTCGGGCTTGAGTAAACTTCCAATCCCAAGTAATGCACCGTAAGGACAAAGATATCTGCACCAAAAATTTCTAAAAGATAATCGAGTAGACCAAACAACACCGCTATCACAATTAAAGAAAAGCGAGTAGTATCGGCAAAGAACATATACATTTTTACATCTGCCACTAAATTATAAGGACTGTCTAGGAAAAACTTTAATGAAGCAGCAGTCATCGCAAAAAATATTGAGTAAACAAAGAACGCAAGCAACAAATACTTCAGACTTCTCAGCGGATAGTCGAGTAACTTCGGCATCTTAATCCGTTTCTTAAAAAGTTTCTTAGCAACTTTATCGCCAAAGTCACCAACAAGCTCGGATAAAAATCCAATCGGACACATCCAGCTGCAGAATGCCTTTCCAAATATAAAGGATACAGAAATGATGCCAATCAAAATTACAAATCCGGCAGGGGTGTGCTTGATGGATTTCTCCGGTTAAAAAGAAGTAATACAAACTCATTATAGCGCTTACTGGTAAAATCCCTCTACTCCGGGCTGGGCGGTTTCCGACAGTTGACGGGTTTCCGTCTTGCAAAGATTCGACAAAAAAGTGAAATTCTACACCAATCCAGATACAAAGCAGTGCAAATCCTGCTTGTACCCAAAATCTATATTTTTGTATCGGTTTTTCTGTATTTCGAATGAACTTCTTTTTTTCTTTCATTTTACTGCCGCTTTCTATTAATCAGAGTTATATTTCTGCTTATAAATTAATATAATTAGACTTCCTTGTCAATGAAAAACGTTTAATAAATCATCATTTTCGACGATATAAAGATACTATTTCTTCGATTTCACTTGCAAATGGACATCGGAGTTCTTTATTATAATCAGAAATTATTTTCCTTTTTATAACATGGATTTAAATATGCTGCGAGAGAAATAATTAAAATAGATGAAGAACTTTGTGACGGATGCGGTGACTGTGTACCCGCCTGCCATGAAGGAGCGCTTCAAGTAATTGACGGAAAAGTTAGATTAATAAGCGATTTGTTCTGCGATGTACTCGGAGCATGTCTAGGCCATTGTCCACAAGGGGCTCTTACGATCGAAAAACGAGAGGCCGAACTTTACGACGAAACGAAAGTTATGGATTACATTGTAAAAGGCGGACCGAATGTGATCAAAGCGCATCTCGAACATCTAATTGATCATAACGAATTAGATTACGTTACCGAAGCAATCGAATACTTAAATAAAAATGATATTGCGATTCCGGAATTGCGTAAAGAAAAAGTTGAACATACAGGATGCCCCGGTTCGCAAGAAATCAGTTTTGAAGATGAAACCTTTTCCGAAGAACAAGGCAAACGAAAATCTCACTTAACACAATGGCCGATTCAATTACATTTAGTTTCACCACAGGCGCAATACTGATAGAGATTCGCATTTACTACTCGCTGCTGACTGCTGCGGATTTGCTTATCCCGATTTTCATAAAGATTTTCTAAAAGGTAAGTCGCTTGCAATAGCTTGTCCAAAACTCGACAGCAACAAAGAAGTTTACATCGAAAAATTATCGATGATGATTTCACACAGTAACTTAGAAGCAATTACAATTCTGATAATGCAAGTCCCCTGCTGCAGCGGTTTGGTCCAGATGGTGCAGCAAGCAATTGAAATGAGCGGAAGAGAGTATTCCGGTTCATGCGAAAGTGATTGGAATTGAAGGGACAATTTTAAAAGAGGGCACAAATAAATTAGATGTTTTTTTATTGAGAACACAGTACGCTTTGTCTCGAAAGATAATAATTGAAAGGCAAACTTAATGAGTGAATTTATAAATAACAGCGAACATAGAGTAAATAATCTAAAAGAACTTATTCTCAAACTGCACAAAGGAGAATCAGTTAAATCAACCCAGCAAGAATTAAAGAAAGTAATGGGCGAAGTCCCTTACGGTGAAGTTATTCAAGCCGAGGAGGAACTGATCAAAGAAGGGTTGGATAGAGAAGAAGTATTGAAATTTTGCGACCTTCATTCCGATGCATTAAAAGGAAACTTGATGAGCAAGTTTTCAAAAGAAATTCCCGAAGGTCACCCGGTTGATATAATGATCAACGAAAATCGTGAGCTAGAAAAAGTGATTGAGAACATTCGTAAACTTTATCCGGATGAGAACGATAACTATCAACCGGAGGAAATATTACATGAAATAAATAAACAATTCAATTTATTGATGGACGTTGAAAAGCATTATGTGAAAAAAGAAAATTTAATCTTCCCCTTTTTAGAAAAACACAACATAACCGGACCGCCGATGGTAATGTGGGGCAAGCACGATGAGACAAGAGCTTTAACTCAAATCTGCGTTTTCTGTGTTTGATGAAAAAGAAAACCTGGACAACGAAACACTAAACGGATTCATAGAGTTAATGTTTGAACCTGCACTTAAGTCAATTGAAGAAATGATTTACAAGGAAGAAAAGATTCTGCTTCCGATGTGCGTTGATACTTTTACAGACATCGAATGGTACCAGATTGACAGACAGAGCGATGACATTGGTTTCTGTATTTACTTTCCCGAAAAAAGATGGGAACCGAATTTTGAAACAAAAGAAAACGAAAAAAGAGACGATGCAAAAGTCCGCGTATCAACCGGTGCATTGAAGCCCGAAGAACTCGAAGCAATGATGAACTCTATTCCGCTCGATTTAACTTTCGTGGATAAAGACGACAAAGTGCGATACTTCTCGCACGGTAAAGACAGGGTTTTTCAACGCAGTAAAGCAATACTCGGACGCGAAGTTCAATACTGTCATCCACCTTCAAGCGTTCATATTGTTAATCAAATTTTAGATGATTTTAAAACCGGTAAACAAGACGCAGCAAAATTTTGGATAGATTTTCACGGGAAGTATGTTCACATTTCTTATTACGCAGTTAGAGATAATGAAGGAAAATATTTAGGAACAGTTGAATTAACCCAAGACATAAAAGAATTCCGCGAGTTGGAAGGCGAAAGGAGAATCCTTCAGTATGACAATTAAAGACGACATAAAATTAGATATAACGCCGCAGACTTTGGTTGGTGATCTTTTGAAAAACTATCCGCAGCTTGAAGATAAACTAATAGAGATTGCACCGGTTTTTAAGAAATTGAAAAATCCGATTCTTCGCAAAACCGTCGCACGTGTTACAACGCTTAAGCAAGCTTCGGTTGTTGGCAATGTTTCACTTGCAAAACTAATAAACGAACTGCGTAAAGAATCCGGACTTGAAGAAACTGATGAAGTGGAAGAGTTTTTTCAAAGTATAAAAGAAAAGCCAAATTGGATTGACGAAAATAAAATTGCTAAAGAATACGATGCACGTGAAGATCTTGAAAACGAAATTCAACCCGCTGCAAAAGTTACAAAAGACATACTTCAATTAAACAATGATGAAATTTATCTTTTGATCACACCCTTTGTCCCCGCACCCTTAATTAAAATAATGGAAGACAAAGGATTTGAAACGTTTACCGAAAAAGTTGGGAAGAACTTTTAAAACATTCGTGCATTTACGGTAAAAAACTTAAGCCGAGAATTCGCGAATAAAAGCATATCCCAAATTCGAGCATTTATTAGTTTTTCATTTGCGCATTCGCAGCTTAAAACGAAGGGTAATTAAATTATTCTTGTGCTTTGATTGAGAATTTAATTGTAAAGATCAACTCAAAATTTAAACCAGCCGTGTGAAAGTAATTCTTTAACGGAGTGATTGTAAATAACATTGTAGAATTCATTTCTAACTTTACTTAAAGAATCATGCATCGGGCATTCGACGCCTAATTTACATTCTTTAAAACCAAAGAGGCACAAATTCAAATCAGCAGTTTTATCCAATTCATAAATTACATCAATGATTTTTATATTCATCGGATCCTTCGCCAAACGAAATCCACCTCCTTTACCTTTCCGTGAATATATTATACCGCTCTTCGTCAGTGACTGAAGAACTTTCGAAGTAAACTCCTTTGGAATATGCAGCGCCTGCGAAATGTCCTTGGAAGAACGTATCGTATTATCATCTAGTTTAGATAAATAGAGTACCGCTTTTATTCCGTATGTAACGTTTTTATGAAAAAACATTATTGACTAGTCTATCCTCATGGGTATTATTGTTAAAGTTTAATCACGAAACTTTTTCAATCAAGAGATTGGTTGAATGGATAATTGGATGATTGAAACACCAATCAGTCAATCACTCAATCATCCAATCCCGCTTCGGCAAGGTTGCAAAGTTTCTACCGGTTTAATTCATCTGTTCAAATTCATCCTCGTCAAACAATTTCATCGCTTGCGGAAAGAGAATGTTCTCCTCTCGGAAGATGTGCAGTTTCATTGTTTCGATAATTGCTATGCCTTGATCGAAAGCAGCTTCAAATGTAATTTCTTTTGAGCGTTGATCGGGTAAACGTGAACCTAATCCCAAAAAGTTAAAAACAATTGCCACAGCCTGCGCTACTTTTATGTGTTCATCTTCCATAATACTTATACCAGTTAGAGAAGAGTCTTTTGAATTATGTTCGCCAACCTCAATAAGTTTTTTGTTTAATAGAGGAAATAAATCTTTTTCTTCTTTTTGATTATGCACCGGCACCTTCTCATCAACAAACTCAAAAAAGTTTTTGAACTTTTTGTCAATCTCTTCATCAAACTGCCAGTTGTTTTCACGCCAATTGATTAATGCTTCTTCAAATCCGTTCAAAACATTTGTGAATGCAGCATGTTCGTCAGCTAATTTTTGTAAAAACGGATCAAGTTTTTCATAAGCCACGGGTTCAATGTTTTGAGGATCGTAAGCATCCGGTGGATCGAAAGGCGACATCTCTTCGCCGGAATCTTTTTCAACAAATCGTTTTACCGGGTCTTTTGACTTATTCATAGCTTATCTCCTTTACGGATTTTTTATTTCCGCATTCTTTCGTGTGTAATACCACCAATTTAAAAACAAGCAAACTGTATAATAGAAAGTAAAACCGTACATCGCGTATTCGGGTGTTCCGTTTTCAATCTGCTGACCGAAAACTTTTGGAATAATAAACGCACCGTAAGCGGCTATTGAGGAAGTCCATCCCAAAACGGGTCCCGCTTGTTCTTTGTTAAAGATATTCGGAATACTTCTGAAAGTAGATCCGTTGCCGATACCGGTGGTGAGAAACAAAACCATAAATCCGGTAGAAGAACGGTATCCAATAATCTTCCGGTGTCGGACTCGCTTTCGCTTGAATGATAAAGTAAGCAACAAAAACCGCAGCAATAATTTGAACAACTGTAATATAGCCTGTTACTTTAGCGCCGCTGTTAACTTTATCGGACAACCAACCGCCTACGGGACGGATCAACGCGCCGATCATCGGTCCGATGAAAACCCAAGTTAAAAAATCAGGCGCATTTGGATTTATATATGAGGGATCCGCTTCGTTCGAATAAACAAATATATCCTGGCTCAATTTCGGAAACGCCGCCGAAAATCCGATGAACGAACCGAAGGTCATTGTGTAAATGACCGTCATTATCCAGTTATGTTTGTTATCGAAGATTGCGAACTGCCTGTTGAGGTTTGAACGTATCTCACTCGGGGTAGTGTATTTCATCAATGCGAGCGTAACTATAATTACGAGAGGTAAAACGATCCACATATTAAGATCGACTGCAACCAGCAGATAAGCGCCGATTGTCGCGGCAATAAATCCGAGCAGAACGAGATATAATGATTTGGCTATACCCTGCAGAGTACCCGGCAGTTTGGGAGTTCCCGTTATTACATTATTCATTCCGAAGAATGCGGCAATTGCAGAAATAGTTAAAAAAGGAACCCAGATCCATCCGGCATTTTGAATTCCCGATAATCCTTCGTTCGAAACAATTTCGCCTGCAATGATTAACTGCGCCGAAAAGAAAAATTCCCGTCACCCACGGAATTACTTTCTGCATAACACCAACGCCGAGATTGCCGATTCCCGCATTAAGACCGAGTGAGGTTCCCTGCACTTTCTTCGGAAAAAAGTAACTGATGTTGCTCATCGATGACGCGAAGTTTCCGCCGCCGATACCGGAGAATGCCGCAAAAATTGCGAATGTTAAATAGGGAGTATTAACATCATGCAAAGCAACAGCCGTTCCAATAACCGGTATCAACAATAGTACAGTTGTAATAAAGATTACATTCCTTCCACCGCCGAGTGATATTAAAAAGAATTAGGAATGCGGAGTGTTGCGCCTGCGAGTCCCGCAATTGCCGGAAGCGTATAATAAAGGGTATTAATTTCTTTTAACTTTTCCGTTATTTGGTCCGGACTCATACCATCGGTTATCATCCCAAAATTGTAACCGTACTCTTTCATTTTTGTTGCGACAATACTCCACATCATCCAAACTGCAAAAGCGAGCAGCAACGCGGGAATTGAAATCGCAAGATTTCTGTACGCAACTTTTTTTCCTTTCGATTTCCAGAATTGTTCATCTTCAACCCGCCAATCCTTGATATTAATCTGAGACAATTTATCTATCCTTATCTTTATTGAAAATCAATCAAGCAATAGAACACATATTAAAGGATAATAGTCAAGAGAAAAAAGTTCTCCCGTGAGATTTAATTTTATAAAAAATCTCTAAAGTTTTATTTAAGACAATAATTAAATATCACCTTCTGCTGCAAAACTGATTTTCTACGATCTTAGGGTTCGCAGTTTCAACTGACTGCACCAAACACATATAATGAGTCTATCCCGATAATTCGGGACTTTGTAAGCTCTCTTACAAATCAGAAAATTATTCGTTCTCTTTTCTGTTCCACTCACAGATAATTATTGGTTTTTACATCCAGTTCCAATACGGTTACAGAAAGAGGCAGCCGGTTTTTATTTAATTAACTTGTCTTACTTATAACAGGAAAAAAGCTGTTTCCCAATCACAGATATTGATTTTTCTATCAGTTCCATTAACGGCTAAACAGCTTTCTCCTTTCTTTTGGTTGTTTGTAAAAATTTCTCCAGATTAAATGGTTCCTTTCTTTTTAATGTATAATAAACTGCTACTGCAATTCTATGTCTTAAAACTGCTCTGGCTTTTTTCTTGCCTAGTTTTCTCGATAAGTTTTCAAAGTATTTTTTTATTTCCGGCGAGTGTACTACGGCATATACCGCAGCTTGTGAAAATGCCCACTTCAAATATGGATTACCGATTTTTTGATTCTTATTATCTGTTCTCTTCCTATTTGATTCTCGTTGTGTCTTTACTACTCTTGAGTATGAGGAGAACTTTTTGAACTGATGGAAATCTTTCTATATGGTCTATCTCATAGAGTATTGTCAAAGTTATTATTTCTCCTATCCCGGATAGCTTTTCAGTAGGTTGTATGATTGTTTATCTTCTAATTCCAGCTTTTCTTTTATTCTTTGCTCTATAGTATTTATCTGCTCATCTAATTTATCAATCAGTCCTAAATCGCTCTGAATTGAAAGCTTGATTTCTTCGTCTGCAAATCTTTCTAATAGTTCTTTTCTTTCTTCTTTATTCTTGAGTTGACCTAAGCTCAAATCAAGAAGTCCTTCTTGTGAATGAATTAGGTGTAGGTGATTATAGAGTCCCGCTCTTATTTGAACCAGCTTGCATCTTCTACGAAGCAAATCCCTTACGGCTCTTCTTTCCTGAGGGTACGGATATCCAATTGGGAAAAAATTTGTTCTCATCAAATCGCTCAATGTTCTCGAGTCCAACTTATCATCTTTTTTCTTTTTGCCTCGAATTGCCCGCAAGTAATATGCATGGCCTAAATAAAACGGGATACCTGCTTGTTTACAGGCATCATAAAACCAGTAATAATTATGTGTCGATTCTACTCCTACCGACATATCATCAGTATATTTTTTTGTTTTGGCTTGGAATAGTTCAAAATTATTCCTTAATTTTTTATGGAGTAGAATTTCTCCATCTTTTTGCATTAAACAGATGTACATGTTTTTGTCATGTAAATCTACTCCGCAATAATATTTACTGTTAATTTTTGCTAGTTCCATTTTGGTTCTCCTTTCTTAAATTGTTTGTCTTGACAACTACAATTTATTAAGGGAGAACCTTTTAGTAAATATCACAGATAACGCAGAAAATGCAGATAAACACTGATAAATATCTGTGACAATCTGTTGTATCAGCGCCTGCCCGACTCTGGCGTGGTCATCTGCGTTCTATTCAAAATCATAAACTCCGTATCAGTTGTTTTTCACTTGATGTTTGGGACTCATATCAATATGCTCCAAAACATCGGGTGCTTCGGATTCCATTAATTTTTTAGTCGAAAGATGCAGCCAAACCAAACACGCAGCGGAAAGAACAAACATAAACATCCAGCAACTTGTCCATAAGCCTGTTCCTTCAAGCAGATAACCGAAAATAATCGGTCCGAAGAAACCGCCTAAACCGCCGAGCACGCCGACCATTCCTCCCACGACACCCACTTCATTCGGGAAGTGATCGGGTATCAATTTATAAACACCCGCCTTACCAATTCCCCAAATACTACCTATAAGAATTACAAGAATTGCAAATATCCAAACATTTGCCTGGAAATAAATTCGCGTAACGCCTTTTGCCAGCAGCTCTTTCTTTTGAACTTTATCGCCGACTTCAACAACCGGTTCCTGCCAAACTTCTTTTGTCGGGAAGACCAACAATTTATCGTCAACAATTTCATTCTTTGCTGATTTCGAAATAACCGGGTATTCAACATCATCAACCATTATTAAACTATCGGTTACTTTTTCAACCGTGCCGCTTCTCTTATTCATTATTCCTTGTCCGGGCGAATAAATTTCCATTCTCGGCACTGTAAGCATCAAACTAATAACAACGGAAGCCGCCAACACAAAAAACATAACTTTACGCGCGCCCCATTTATCCGACATCCAGCCACCTAAAGCGCGAATAACACCGGAAGGAAAACTAAACAACGATGCAAATATTCCGGCAGTAACCAAAGGAAGGTAATAAACATTTACAAAGTAAGGAACAAGCCATTGCGAGAAAGCTACAAAGCAGCCGAACACTAGAAAGTAATATAAACCGAACCGCCATACTTTAATATCTTTTAAAGGAAGAAGCAGTTGTCTAATAGTTTTATTGTTGCTCGCGGGTTTTTTGTTTTCCGTTAACAAAAGAAATAACAATACCGGTTATAGAAAGTAGTTGCCGCGTAAATAACCGGTAAACGTTCTCCAATTATCTATTTCAGCTAAATTCCGTTATCGGTTAAATAATTCAACAAAGTTGGTGCAAATAAAGTCGTTAATAGCAGCGCCGGCATTCCCCGCTCCGAAAATCCCCAGCGCTCTCCCCTGCCAATTTTTCGGATACCAAACCGATGTGTAAGCGATACCGATTGCAAAACTGATCCCTGTTAAACCGAACAAAAAACTTAAAACCGCATACGAATAAAAATTATTTGCATAGGAAAGAAAAAACATTGGTACTGCCGAAAATAAAAGGAGTCCGCCGAATACAGGTTTACCTCCATACTTGTCTGTAAGCATTCCGGCGGGAAGACGAAAAATAGAACCTGCCAATACGGGAATACCCATCAACCAGCCGATTTCAACAGGCCCCCAATCGAACACTTGATTGTCAACCAAAAAAGTTACGAGTACACCGTTGAGCATCCACGCGGCGAAACAGATCGTAAACGCGAACGTATTAAAGAATAATGTCTTATGAGCTTTAGGTGTAACGTTTGTTTCCATATCCCTGAGTCGATTTATTTATAATTGACAACTTTCTACATAATATGTGATCAACTTCTCCTCTTTTTGTGCAGTTAATTATTTCTAGGCTTATGTATTGTCCATTTAGTTTGCGGACTACCGATTTTCTTTCTATCCCAATTCCAAATCGTTTTTTGATAAGGGCGCCATAAATAACTGAGTGGAAAAACGAGTACGTGTACAAGTCGAGTAAAAGGAATTATCAGAAAAATTACGAATGCAAAAATAATGTGTAATTGAATAACAAACGGAAGCATAACAACAGCATCGATGTTTGGGCTGAATGTGAAAATGGATTTTAAGTAAGGCGAAAGAACAGTCGCAAACCAAGATGATCCCCATCTATAACCAAATGCAACCCAAAGTCCTAAGAATATTTCGGTGATTAACAATGCTTCTAAAAGTATATCTATCAAGCTTGTAACTTTTCTCAAACGTGCATCGGATCAGCCGTCTATAGAACAAATTGATCAATCCCAGTAAAGTAACAATACCACCAACAAAGGCACTGATTTCGAGAATTAATAATCTTACCGGTTGTTGATTCCACGCTAAAATTGAACTCGGAAAAAGAAAAGCAATTAAGTGACCAAAGAACAAAAATAATATTCCCCAATGAAACGGAACCGATCCCCAATAGAGTTTTTTTGTTTCCAAAAATTGTGAGGACAAAGATGAAAACTTGAACTTAGTTGCTTTGTATCTGTAAATAGTTCCAACAAGAAACATCAACAAAGCGGCATAAGGTAGAGCAATAAAAAACATTACATTGAAGGGAGTCATTTTAGTTTATCCTAATTTTTCAATTTCCAATTCTTGTTTAATCTGATTCACAAAACTTTTATCATCTATCGGATTCAAAATCAGCTCCGAAAAATCTTCCTCAAGCATAACCAGTAAGGTTTGGATTGTTCTGCGGTATATTAATCCGTAAGATTCATTTCTCTCAATAATTGTTCTATGATGTTTGCGATATACTTTGCTCTTCTTTTCAATATGTTTTGAATCAAACTCCGATTCGATTTTTCTCAACGCCGGGTGAAGAATTAACGAAATAATATCGGCGCGCAATTCTTCATCTTTTAATTTTGCAAGCAACCTTAAAATATTGGGGAGATGATCGCTCAATTCATTACCACAAGAATTTTCTGCTTTCTTATGTTCATTGTTTAGATTAACAAGCAGTTCGCCTCTTTTATAATCATCGCCGAAAAGGACATAGCCGAGATCGAGAGTGGTTAATGCCTGAACATCGAACGAGCGAGTGTAAATTTCTTCCACGATTTCAAGTCAACTGATTTTGCAAACCCAGTAAAATCGTCAAATAATTTTGCCGCTTCGGGATAATTTATATCCAAGTAGCGCTGAACATTTTCAATTTTATTTATTAGCGAATCATTCGGATAAGCAAACACATCCGCATAAATTTCATAACTTTTATATACATCAATCTTGTTTAACATTTATAATCCTCTCTGTGGTGTTTCTTTGAAACCGAACCCGGTTGAACCTTTTGTATCGCCTGCAAAATCCACCATTTCAATCGCTTGTTCTCTATGCGCAGGCGGAATGTTGAAACGGTCATCAAATTTTGCAAGAGAAGTTAAACGATAAATATCATCGGCAATTTCGGAAGTAAGCTTCACTTCGTTCAAAGTGTTGTTTGTTAAATCGGCATCAACATCGCCGACAGTTACGTGTCTTCTATGAACCCTAACGGCAAGCTGCTTTTTGAGTACTTCAATTAATTTTTCTTCGCTTCCTGTTCCGAACAAATTAGCCATATATTTAACGGGGAAACGAGCCTGTTCAACTGTCTGCATAATTGTTTTTGAAGTTGTATCGTACCGGTGATTTTTATCCCAAAACTTTGCAATCGGATCAAGCTTTACCGCTTGTCCACTGTCATCGGTTGTGCTGAGCGAAGCCATAACCGGCAGCATCGGCGGAACGTAAAACAACATCGGCAGTGTTCGGTATTCGGCGTGAAGCGGAAGAGCCAATCCCCATTCTTTTACAAATTTGTAAACCGGTGAAGTCTGAGCCGCTTTAATTGTCGAATCTGCAACACCGTTTTTCTTTGCTTCTTCGATAACATTTTTATCGAACGGATCTAAAATTAAATCAAGCTGTGCATCAATCAATAACGATTCCGGTACCGCTGCAGCTTCTTCAATTTTATCGGCATCATAAAGCAAAACCCCGAGGTAACGAATTCTTCCAACGCAGGAATGCATACATGCCGGAGCGTGCCCGGCTTCCAAACGTGGATAACATAAAATACATTTTTCCGATTTGCCGGTGTTCCAGTTGTAATATGATTTTTTATACGGACAGGCAGTAACACACATTCTCCAAGCGCGGCAGACTTTTTGATTAATTAATACAACTCCGTCTTCGCCCCGTTTATAAATTGCACCGGATGGACAAGAAGCAACGCATGCAGGGTTCAAACAATGGTTACAAATTCGCGGCAGATAAAACATCGCCATCTTTTCCAATTGGAACATTGCTTCTTGTTCTGCTTTACTAAGATTTTTAAGATTCGGATCTTGACGCGCGTATTCGGGTGTGCCGCTTAAATCATCATCCCAATTCGGTCCGCCTTTAATATCAATCGGCTTACCGGTTACTAGTGAAACCGGTCTTGCCGTCGGTTGATCATCGCCCGCGGGTGATTCAATCAAATCGAGATATTTGTAAGTCCACGGTTCGTAATAATCATCAAGTACCGGCAGATAAGGATTATGAAAAATGTTAAGCAGTCCTTTGTATTTGCCAGAACCTTTCAAGGAAATTTTAGTTTGACCGTTTTTCTTCCAGCCGCCTTTGTAAATATCTTGGTCTTCCCATTTAGTGGGATAACCGGTTCCGGGTTTTGTCTCTACATTATTCCACCACATATATTCGGCACCCTTCCGGTCTGTCCAAATATTTTTACAAGCAATTGAACAAGTGTGGCACCCGATACATTTATCGAGATGAAATACCATTGCTATTTGTGATCGTACGTCCATAGTTTATTTCACTTTTTATGAAAATTATTTATTGTTTTGCTATTAACACATAACTTACAGGATAATTGCCTTCGAATTTAGAGTCAATTCGTAAGGTTCATAAGTCTTTATTGCCCGTGGCTTCAGCCACGGGATATCAGAATTTCAAATATCACAGGGCTTTAGCCCCATCAGATGATAAGAATGGGGCTAAAGCCCAGAGTGTTGTCAGCATTTGACCCCGACTTAAAAGTCGGGGCAATAAAGCTAGTTCTGCAACATACACTAAAGTCACGGGCAATAAATCCATCAAAACTCCACCTTACTCATCTTCTTCACCACAACGTGCGTATCACGGTTTGGTGCAGTCGGTCCCCAGTAATTAAAGTGATAAGAAAACTGTCCGTACCCGCCTGCAAGCAGATTCGGTTTTAAGTGTGTACGCGTAATACTGTTGTTTCCGCCGGCTCTTTTGTTTCCTCTTTCCGGCGATTTAGGAATTGTAATTGTTCTTTCAACAGTATGATAAACAATGCAAACGCCTTTAGGAATTCTACTGCTTACAACAGCTCGTGTACAGTAAACACCGTGATCGTTATAAACTTCCACCCAATCGTTATCTCGTATTCCAAGTTCGTCGGCATCCTCTTCGCTTAGCCAGCAGGGTTCACATCCGCGCGAAAGAGTAAGCATTCTCAGATTATCCATATAGGTTGAATGAATATGCCATTTGCCGTGAGGTGTTAAACAGTTGAGCGCTTTCGCATCTTTGTTTTTTAATGTTTCTTTTAAGTCGCCGAATACTTCCGGTCTTGGCGAAGGTTTATATGTCGGAAGATGCTCGCCGAATTTTATATACATTTCGTGATCGAGATAGAAATGCTGCCTGCCGGTTAAAGTTCTCCACGGCACTAATCTTTCAATGTTATAAGTAAACGCGGAGTACGCTCTGCCGTTGTTCATTAATCCTGACCAAACCGGAGAAGTGTTATATCTTCGCGGCTGAGCTTGTAAGTCTTTAAAATCCATTCTTACATCTTTACTTCCTTCAGCTAAATCGGATAAAACTAAGCCGGATTTTTCTTCCATAAAATCATAAGCGCGTTTGGTTAACTCGCCGTTGGTTAATGATGAAAGATGCAAGTACCGCATTAGCTGCCGAAACAGCTTCTTTCAACGACGGATATGCTTTACCGTTAATTTTTTCTTTCGGAAAGTGATTTGAAGTGAGCATATCATCGTAAAAATCTTCACACTTGATAATGATTGCCGTGAGCGCCGAGTCCCGATTTTTTAATATTATCGCCGAGCGAAATGAATTTGTCGTAAATCTTTGTGTAATCTCTTTCAACAACAGCAATCTTGTGCATTGTTTTACCGGGAACCGCTTCGCATTCATCCGGTGAACCAATCTTTCATTTCGGGTTGTGTAATTTCGTCCGCCGAATCGTGTGAAAGAGGCGCGGTGATAATGTCAGTCTGCAGTTCGCTGAAATAAGTTTTTGCAAGCTCGCTTGTTTTCTGTGCAACGGCTTTAAAAATTTCCCAATCCGATTTCGATTCCCAAACCGGCGCGATTGCAGCCGAGAGCGGATGAATAAATGAATGAAGATCGGTACTATTTAAATCATCTTTTTCATACCACGAAGCTGCCGGCAAAACTATATCGGAATACAAAGCTGATGAATCCATTCTAAAGTTCAGATCAACAACCAAATCCATCTTGCCAACGGGAGCTACATCGTGCCATTTCAATTCTTCTGTTTTCTCTTCGTTGTCTTTTGCAATTGTATTGTTATGAGTTCCGAGATAATGCTTGAGTGCATATTCGTGTCCCTTCATACTTCCCGAGATTGCATTGCCTCGCCAGATATACCAAACACGCGGGAAGTTTATTTCGTTATCGGGATCTGCAATTGAATATTCCACCTCCCGGTTTTTTAATTTCTCTAATACAAACTTCTTTATTTCTTCAGGATCTTTTGAACCTGCTTCTTTGCTCAATTCCAAAGTGTTTTTGTTGAACTGCGGGTAGAAAGGCATCCATCCCATACGAACAGATTTGAAAATCAAATCAGCCATATGTTTTTTTGTCATCTCGTTGTCGGGACCTGTACTGTATCTTGAAGTAAGTCCGTCATATCGGTATTGACAGGTATTTATGTAGTGCCAAATCGGAGTTTGCTGAAGTCTTGATGGACCAACCCAATCTTTAGCAAAAGCAATTGCGCCCCAAGAGTCCGACGGCGCTAATTTTTCCTGTCCAACATAGTGATTCAAACCACCACCGTTCTTACCTATGCACCCGGTTAACATTAATGCCATAATTCCTGCTCGATACATAAGGTTATTATGATACCAATGATTCACACCCGCCCCAATGATAATCATACATTTACCTTCGGTTGCCTCGGCAGTGTTTGCCCATTCTCTTGCGTAACTAATTACGGTTTTTGAATCGATGCCTGTGAAAATTTCCTGCCAAGCGGGAGTGTATGCTGCATCTTTATCGGAATAATCAGCCGGGTATTCGCCCTCACAACCCCGGCTGACACCATATTGAGCCATTGTTAAATCGTAAACGGTTGTTACGGCTATCTTCTTTCCGTCTTTTGTTTGAATAAATTTTATGGGAACGCCGCGTTGACGTTTTTGATTCAACCCGTATTCAACAAACTCAACTTGTAAAACTTCATCATTGTTTTCTATAAGAGTTAAGAGAGGATCAAAGGAAGAATTATCGGTTGAGTTTTCGTACTTCAGGTTCCAACCGCCCTTTTCCTTATCCCATCTGTGTCCCATACTTCCTTTCGGAACAACTAGTTTGCCGGTCTGCGAATCGATGTTCAAAAATTTCCATTCGCCGTTTGAGATATCTTTATATTCTTCCAATTGATTTGCTCGAACTAATCGATCTGGTTTATAAGTTCCGTTTTCATTTTTCAATTCAACGAGGTAGGGCGAGTCGGTATATTTTTTAACGTAATCAATGAAGTAAGGAGTTTTCTTTTCGTAGTGGAACTCTTTAAGAATAACATGAGTAACAGCCATCCAAAAAGCGCCGTCGCTTCCTGCGTGTAAAGGCACCCATTGATCTGCATATTTTGCTACTTGACTAAAGTCAGGTGAAAAGACAACCGCTTTAGTTCCGTTATGACGAGATTCTGCGAAGAAATGACAGTCGGGAGTGCGTGTCATATTTAAGTTAGCACCCATAACGGCAACCATTTTTGCATTATACCAATCCGCACTTTCGCAAACATCGGTTTGTTCACCCCAAATTTCGGGCGAAGCGTTTGGCAGGTCGCAATACCAATCATAAAAGCTTAAGATTCACTCCACCGAATAATTGAAGAAACCTGCTGCCTGCCGCGTAACTTAACATCGACATAGCGGGAATCGGTAGAGAATCCGATTACTCTATCCGGACCATATTTCTTGGCGGTGTAAATATTTGCGGCTGCAATAATTTCGAGAACTTCGTCCCACGAAGTTCTTCTAAATCCCCCTTTACCGCGCGCCGTTTGATATTCTTTTCTTTTTCTCTTGTCATTTTGAATATTTTCCCAAGCTTTTAACGGATCGCCGGTTTTTTCTTTTTCCTCCCTATAAGCATCAACTAGCGCTCCTCTTATGAGAGGATATTTAATTCTAAGCGGACTGTACAAATACCACGAAAAAGAGATCCCGCGTTGACAGCCACGCGGTTCATAAGGAGGAAGATTGCTTTCGAGTAAAGGGTAATCCAATTGCTGCGTTTCCCAAACGACGATTCCGTCTTTAACGTGAATTTGCCAAGAGCATCCGCCGGTGCAGTTTACACCGTGAGTGCTGCGCACTATTCTATCATGTTGAAAACGGTTCCGGTAAAACTCCTCCCACTTTCTTGTATCGGGAGAAACTGATGTCTTTAATCCAGCTCATAAACTCACTTATATTTTTTATTAAAAATTAACGACCGGTATTTACGCTGTTCTTTTTTACTCTGCGCCAGTTTATCAGGAGCAAGAGGAATGCTAAATTTATTCCAAAGATTATTAGTATTAACAGATTTATAAAGTATGCACCTGCCAAGGATTGATTTACTCCTCGGTTATCCGCATCGTATAAGAAAGCCAGCAGGTTTTTTATTTCATCATCGGTAAGTGGTTTTGCGGTATATGAATTTGTCATTGCCGGGAAAGGTGGATTTCTGAGTATGCCGTCAACTCCGGCGGGACTCAATCTCGAAAAAGCTGTAGTTAAATCTTTCGCCAACAGTCCGCCGCTTGTTACATTCGGCACACTTACATTATGACAAGCTATACATGGAACTCCGCCGTTAGAAAATTGAGTTTTTCCTTCAAATAATTTTTTCCCGTTTTCTACATCAGCATTCGAGACTAATGAAGCGTTGAAAATATCTTTGGGCGCTTTCTTATTTGGATCGTTTGGGTCGGGACTATTAATAGAGATATAACTCAATACCGCTTCTACTTCACTTCGATTAAGCGGTTGATCAGGCATAAGAATTTTATTGTAATCTTCATAAACGGCATTTGCTAGTGAATCGCCGGAGTTAATCAGACTTTGTGAAGATTGAATAAATTGGGTAAGCCATTCGGCGTCTCTTCTTTCTGTAATGCCAGCTAAATCAGGGCCTATTCTCTGCCCTTCACCGATAGTGTGACATGCAGTGCATTTTTCAAAGAATATTTTTTCACCGGCGGATTGAGCGTTAATATTATGTAACAATACAATAATGACTATCACAAGATGAGAAATGATTTTACTCATATAAATTTGCCCAAATAATTTATGATCTATTTCTAATTTTAAGCGACAGTCAGCACATGGAGTATTAATCAGAATTTTTATTCTGTTTTTAATCTATTGGAAATAGAAATCAGAAGCAAGTATTTTTAAAATTATTCTCGGAAAAAATATTCTGATTTTATCAAACTTAGAGTTTTGGAATTACAATTGGTTTTATTTACACGGATTGCTAAATTTGCTCGATGTATGATTAATTTCATTCATTTAATTCTATGAACGAAGCATATTTGAACAAATATTTGGAGCGAATTCGTCTCCAAGGAAAATTAGCACCTAAATTAAATACGTTATGTTCGCTGCAGAAAAACCATCTCTTAAACATTCCGTTTGAAAATTTAGATATTCATCATGGCATTCCGATTAAAATTGACTAAACAATTTTTACAGAAAAATTATAGATAATAAAAGAGGCGGTTTTTGTTATGAATTAAACGGTCTTTTAACAAGTTTTGAAGCACTAGGGTTTAATACCTATATCGTATGCGCGAGTCTTTAATACTGACGGAAATTATGGTAAAGAGTTTGACCATCTTGCAATCTATAGTTTCGTTTGAATGAATTAAACGGTCTCTTTAACGAACTTTTGAAAGCACTAGGGTTTAATACCTATGTGTATCTGCGCGAGTCTTTAATACTGACGGAAATTATGGTAAAGAGTTTGACCATCTTGCAATGTAAAATTATAGATAATAAACGAGCGGTTTTGTTACGAATTAGACGGTTCTTTAACGAACTTTTGAAACATTGGTTTAATACCTATATAGATCTGCGCGAGTCTTTAAACTAAACGGAAATTATGAAGTAAATGATCGATTTAACGAGTAATACTATGCCGTTCAGAAACAAACTTCATCCGGTTGGAAAAGCGAGTATCTTTTCTCTCTTAAACCCAGAAGTCGATTTGGGAATTTGCTATTTGCACTTCGTCCGTTGAAAATCGATGCCGGTATTGAACAAGAAGACGAAAGGGGAATTTTTAGAATAGACAGATTTAACGAGGAATACTGCCGTATCAAATTATTACTGTTCGATTCCAGAAGAAAGATTAATCGACTACAAACGAATTCCTCGCTAAAGCCTATGAAATTATCCTAGTTTTCGGTAGATGTGCAGTTATCATCAAACCTAGCCGAAAGCAGTTTTACCAAGAGAAAACATTGTTAAAATCATCTAACTCTTTCAACCGGACGGATTACTCTAACTGATAATAGTTTTAAAATTACTACCAACGGCAAAGTTGAAGAAAAGGAGATTGAAAACGACAATCATTTTTACAAGTTGTTAAAAAAGTATTTTGATATTGAGATGTAGCGTATACTCTTTTCGTGTATAAATCCTTAAAAGAATTTATCCGAATTCACTACTATGTTTTTTATCCAAATAATACTTATTGTAAATTTCTTCACATAATGATTTTAACTTGCTGAGAGAGGTTCTGATTTTTCTTCTACTAATTTTTCTACTGAAGAAAAACATAAGGAGCATCGGGTAAAATCCTTTTTGAGTGAAGTTTAATTCCAACTGAAGAAGCGTGCCTAATCCTTTCGGTTTAATTTTGTATGAGAGATAAACATCAAAATTTATAAATCTACTGCTCAGTTTTTCGATATATACCGTTCTCGCACTGTTTATATAAACGGATTGATAATCGATCAGTATAGGTTTAATAAATATATCGCTCATCAAACATTTGTGCGTTCCACCGATTCGCGGTATTGTTCTTTCGTTAAATTGGATATTCTGCAAGATCGTTATCCAATTCACTTTGAATTTGAAATTGGTAATTATGCCGCGTACAAAGTCGGGAGGAGTATCGATATAAATTTTGAATTTAATTTTACTGCTGCCCTCTTCAACGGGAGGCGATGGTTCACGAACATCAACTCTTATCCTTTAGTTTACCGATATCAATATAATAGTATTTTACAGTTCCAAGATGTTTATAATTCATCTCTCCTTTTTCAATCTTATTCCAATCTATTATTTTGTTCAGCTCACTGTTGTCTTGAGTCTTCAGATATATATCAGATAGGAGAATGTACTCAGGTTCTTCGATATTATTCTTCAATAATCTATGTGCAAGAATAACATCACTTCCAAAAAGTTTATCATGAGTTTTAACAGTAACCGGACTGACTTTACCGTAGTGAACAATAAACTTTAGCGATAAATTAACGGCTGTTTTACAGCACTCGCAATCACAGAGTGTGTCCACGGAAAACTGCTTTATATAACGATGAAAATTTGTGAATATTAAATTACACTGAGTTATAATTTCTTCTAAAGAGGGTGGCTTCCCGAATTTATAAAAAAGTACCGCATCTCCCTCCAGTTCGGATACCGATAAATCCAATTGATTCGAATCAAGAATTGTTTCAAGAAGTTCGGCAATAATGTAGCGGCAATGCATATTATCCGAGCTATGCATATACTCCGTAAAACCGCTTATATCCGGTATTAGAATTAATGCGGGTCTTATTGCGGCATTTTCTTCATTATTACTAATTAACTGAGGCATCTTAGAATATACTATTTTTTTATTGTTCGATCATTCAAAAATCTGATTACAACTACTGAGAGGTCAAGTTTTCCTATTACGTCGTGCGGTATATCTGCTTCCACTGTCACCATTTTACCGGGTTTAAGTTCGATGTTTTTTTCGTTCTTACCAAGTATTAATTCTCCTTCTCCCGCAACACAATAAACCATAAACGGCATCGTAACCGTATGGCTGCCGAGAGATTTGCCGTCATTTAATGTTAACTGTACAATCTTTCTTCTCGATCCGTTAAACAAAATGTCTTTTTTAATTGCATCATCAACATCAAGTTGCTTCGAATAATTCGATAATCGGCATAATCACTTTCCGTAATTACCGGTTTATCGGTTTGAGCTGTTGCTACAGCAGACATAACTAAAATTAGGGCTATAATATATCTGATCATTATTCCTCCTATTAAAATTTTTTAAAAACTATACTTAATTTTCGTGTATATCATATCGTTCTTATCATATCTTCCAAACTGTCCTTCATCTCCGACAAATAAATTAGCGCCCAACATAATTTGAAAGCCGTCAACAAAATCATAAGTTACTTTGGGACGAATGAGCGCATCTCCATCGTTCAAACCGATGTATGAGAACAATTCCACATTCAGTGTTTCTCTTAAGAAATTCATTGTTGCTAAAAACGTCATTGTGTTTTCAAATTCATCGTTAACTATGTAATTATCGTAATCCATAATTGCCTGCTGAATAAATTGACTGCTCAATTTCAAATCACCGATCTGAATAATCAACACCCGAGTAAATAATGGAGATAATCTTTTTCAACAACACCTTCACTTAAAACCGGATTCATTGATTGAAAATTTTTACCTGTATAGTATGCACCTTCACCTCTTAAAACTATTGGGCCGAGAGTTGTACTGAAGCTTCCGCCTAATGTTGTTAAACGATGATGTTCCGGCTTAAGCACAACGGAATCAATTACACCGGTACTTTGATTAATTATTTTTTGTGAATGAAAAGTCGGGTCGTCGTCCCAGGAATACGCTGCCATTAATTCAAAATCGATTGCGGAAGAAAGCAAGCGAATACTTTAGCAAATATTTCACTGTTGCTAGTTTATCTTTCACGTCGGTATTCGCATAATCGATACTATAAGGCAAAGGATAATCCGGCTGCAGACTCCAAATAGAATTTTGATCCGGCATCTGTGTCGGCGTAAATACCGGAATCCATACCAACTCAAAAGTGTTGTTGCCGAGGTAATAATCGAATTTCAGAGCTGTAACGCCGACACGTATTTCATTAAAATCGGGGAGCAAGAATTCGCGCAAATCTTTAGGCGAAACAATATCTGTAATAAATACACCGTCCGCTTTTCCCCAAATTATCTGCTGTTTACCGATTCGTAAGTCGAATGAATCGAAATACATATCCAAGTAAGCCTGCCTAAATCCCAATTCCAAATCTTTGTCTGAATAATGATAAAGAAACGGGTTTACTTTGAAATAGACGTTGTCTTTGCTGTGTTCAAATTTTAGATCGAAAGTGTTTTGTACAATCGAGTATTCATTATCGCCGGTTGTTAATGCGCCGAGATATGTTCTGGCATAACCGCTAAGGAATAAATTCTGCGCATTACTAACCGTAAACAATAATAACAGCAAGGGAATAATTAATTTTTTGTCAAACATTTTAGATACCTCGCTTCATCATTCTTTCCGTAAACATATTATCATCAATACCGGTGTTGAGTTTTACATCTTTCAGCTTCATTATAGTTCTGTGATCTTTTTGAACATTGTGCATTTCAGAATGAAGTATCGTCCAAAAACCGTCAATCTTATCATACTTTTTGACGGTAAGATTTTTAAGATGATCTCCGTCTTCGTCGTAAAACTCTTTTTTCAATCCGATCCATTTATCTTTACTTACCCATACAACTGTTTTCGAATACATATAATCTTCCTCTTTAGAAATACTTTCGACTACGTAGCAATCTTCGCCGTTAATTGTTTCTTCACGTAAAAGTTTATGAGTATCTTCAGAAGGATGGCGGTCTCCGAGATCATCGTAAGCAAAGTCCGAGCCCATAAAGTAATCGCTTTTGCTGTCGCTGGAGATTCTCTTCACTTTTTTAAGCGCAGGAAGATAAATCCACTGATCGTCGTCTCTTCCTTCTTCATCATAACTCCAGTTCATAAAAGAAGTATTTCTTACATCAGCAGGTGAAAGAAAGAACATTATGCTTTTTTCTTCTTTGCCGTAATCTTTGCTATACTGTTTAATTTCTCGTACACGTTCATTACCTCGTGAGTTGATCAGTGTCATGGTGAGATCAGAAGTTGCATCTTCACCTGTTGGACGATAATAAACGTTTTCAATAATTTTTTTACCGGTCAACTCTTCTTGAGCATATAAACTTATACTAAAGATAGCTGCCGCTAAAAGTGTTAGTGTTATTACATTTCTGAGTTTCATTTTAGAACTCCTCTTTTTTTATTTCACTTTCAATAATGGTCAGTAATTTATTTTTAATATCGTCGTTTAGTTCTTCATTGAAGAAAGAGATAACTTTACCCGAAGCATCTATCACAATTATGTTTGGATTATCTTCGGATAAATTCCATCCCTTTAATAAAACTTCATCTTTATCAAGCACATATGATTTGGTTGTATCTTCCTTTGCTCTTCCTTTTACTTTTCCCTCAATAATGCTGTTGGGAATCCAAGTAGCTTCGGTATTAATTATCAATGTCATTTTTACGTATTCGTGAGAAAAACCTGCACTATCTATTTTATTAAGCAACGGCTCAACATTTCCTTGCTGGTTGGGCGCTACATAAAAAACTATATTTAGTTTGTTTTTAAGATCGGAGCTTTTCCATTCTGTACCGTTAATATTACCTCCTTTGTCTTCGCTTAAAAATAAATCCGGAAGATTCTTGTTTATTTCTACTTGTGCGTTTACCGAAACTGCAGTAAATAGAATAATGATTAAAAACCGAGATATAGTTTTGATACTTCTATAATTCTTATTTATTCTCATCACTATTCCTTTTCTTTTTGAAATACACGTTTGATTTATAGAGTACTAAAAACATTATTGTTACGGTACCCAAGAAACTTGTAAACATATTTAGAGAAACCAATGCACCAAGAGATCGGTTTGGCGGGAATACGGAAAACAATAAGACCAAAAAGCCGGCAATTACAACTATAGCATTAAAACTTATTGCCCTTCCGGAGTGATGCATAGTCTCTTTTATTGTTAATTCTTTATCGCCCGATTCGAGTGCGTAGATTTTATATCTTTCAATAAAGTGAACGGCGTAGTCTATTCCGATACCGACCGCAATACTTGAGATTAATGCTGTTGTTGTGCTTAAAGGTATACCGAATAAGCCCATCAGTCCAAAACTGATGACTGCAGTTATTGTGATAGGTATAGAGCCGATTAAGCCGATTGATATTTTCTTGAACATAATTGAAAGAAGTACAATTATAATTAATAGTGAAAGGAGAAGGCTTTTAATTTGACCTTCCAAAATAAGATCGGTAAATACGAGAGCTTTATAACCCGATCCGGCATATTCAATATTTACATTATGTTTTGCGAAATCATCTTTATATTCATCGAGTTTTTCAATTGCGCGGTTCACTTCTTTCGAATTATCGCTCTTTAGTTGAACATTGACGTTTGCCTTCTTGTAATCGTAGTCGACCACTTTCCAAAGATTATCCGGGTCGCCGGACATTTCGTAAAGAAGGAGATATTGAGCAATCAAATTTTGTGAATCGGGTATGGTGTTATAGGCTTCATTATCGGCGTTCATTACTTTGTTCATTCTTTTTATGTAATCCGCAAGCGAAAATGAATTTCCCACCACATCAATCGATTCGACGCCGGTCTGCATTTTGTCGATTAAACGCTGAACCTCCGGTTCTTTGAATTTGTCATTGATCATCCGAATCGAGAATTACATTTAGTGTATTTGTACCGCCGAAGTGTTGATTTACAAAAGCATCTGTTTGAACTATATCGCTGTCTTTTTCAAACTTGTCGAGAAAACTTGAGTTGATCCAAACTTCATTTATCCCGATTACCGAGACAACTATAATAACAGCGGTAACCGAAATTACGAGCAGCTTGAATTTTACCGTCCACTCGGCAAACTTATATGAGAACTTTCCGCTCTCTTCTTTTGATTTTTCTTGATGAACTTTTCTTCTCGGCAATCCGAATACGATTATTGCAGCCGGAATTAAAACAAGCGAAAATACCATCGCCATCATGACTCCGAATGCCGTAAACAATCCGAAATATTTTATTGGATAGACTTCGGATGTCAGAAGTGAGATGAATCCTACCGCTGTTGTTACGGAAGTCATTGCAATCGGTTTCCACATCCCTTTGATCATATCTTTTACTGCGTCTATTTTTTTCGCATCTGGATGTTCAAATAGATAGAGATCAAGATGACTGTAAAGGTGGATGCCGTCGGCTACTCCAATGGCAATAAGCATAACGGGAATCATTGTAGAAACCGAGTAAATCGGTATCCCGATAACCGCCATTAATCCGAATGCCCAAATTGTGCTGAATAGAACTACGAGTAGTGTGAAGATTGTATTTCGCACACTTCGCATAACAAAATAAAGAACCAGTATTATAACAGCTATTACAATAGGAACCATTATCATCATGTCCTTCGGTGCAAGATAAGCAAGAGTTCCTTCCACAATCGGAACACCGGCTACGTGAAGTATTTCTGGTCCTTTGTAAGATTTTGCCAAATCCAAAATTTCGTGATAAAATTCGATTGTAAAAACATCGTCATCTATTGCCGCTACAATAAGCGCTATCTCTTCATTTTCCGATACAATTCGTTTGAAAACCATTTCGTTGCTTCGAACATCGATCTGCTTAATTGCTTCAATTCTTCTTCGGTTTGAGGGATCTTATTGTAAAAATCCTTTACATCCAGACTTCCTTCAGTTCCAACAATGTTTTCCGCGGTATAAAGCGAAGTAACATCATCTTTATTGATCTCTTCCATCTTCTGAAGTTTGCGGGTAAGATCTTTTATTTTCTTTAATGTAGAAGGATTATAGATTCCATCTTTATTTTCGACCGCGATCAATATGCCGTCTTTAATATTGAATATTTCTTCTGCTTGATCACTGAAAACAAATGCCGGATGATCATACGGCATATATTCATCAAGATCGGTTTCCATTCTTGAATTTTCTATCATTCTATCCATAAAAAACAGAGATACAATTAGAATTAAGTACAAGAGCAATTATCGATCCGATTAAGTGTTTGTTTTTTGGGCATTTCATATTTCACTCGTTTTAGTTTATTGGAACCAACTTATAGCTTAAAAATCTCTTTCCTTTCTTAGTAAGAGCACCGTTTAGCACTATCTTCAATAGATGATCAAGCTCCCACTCAAAATGCTTAGTATTCCTTTTGGTAACTTCCGTTATTGCACCGTAGATTAATTTGAGATAAAGTTCTGCCGGATGATCGTTCAGCACACCCTTTTTTACCCCGCTTGTTATTAACAAACGAAGCAGCGGTATTATATTGTGTTTTCGAAACCGTGCAACCTTAATCCAGATCTCGGGATAAGAACGTTTCAACTCGGCAAGCGAAATGTCATCAAAAGCTTTTAGATTCTTTTTGACAATATCAAAAATCATGTAGAACTTTTCGATGAAGGGAGATTCATTTGCCACAATATAGATTACATCACCGTAAGCTTCGTTAAGCATATTCATTATAGTGTTATCTATTAACATATATTTGTTGTCGAATCTCCGCATAAATAGTTTTTTTACTAATTTTAAGCTCCGATGCTATATCGTCAACAGGAATATTTTGAAACCCTTCTGCTTGAAATCTTTCTGATAGATATTTTTGAATTTCATTTTTAGTCATTGTATTATAATATTTGTTAACGTTAACTAACATTATTTGTCAAAAAAAACTATTTCCCAATCATTTCAGTTATTGCGTTAATAATTTTATTGCCTTTATTCGAAAGATTAAATCCGAAGCCGCCGAGCCGCCATTCTAAAACTGTCAAACGAATAAATCCTAAAATCATCGTCACAATGTCACCTGTTTCAATACTTTTAAAATCATTTTCGGCTTTTCCTTGGTCGACAATTGATGTTAGTAAACTTTTCCGGTATTTAATTATTCTCATTAGTTTTTGTTTCAAAAGGTCGCTCTGGTTAAAGATATCTTCGGAGAATAGAACCGAGGTCATTTCTTTATTTTTTTGCAGAAAATCGAAATGAAACTGGATAAACCTCTTCAACTTATCTGCAGCAATCTTCCCGGCGGCTAAATGCGTTTCTAGTTCATGATCGAACTCACCTATACGGGATAAAATTCCAAGTATAATATCTTCTTTATTCAAAAAGTGACGATAAATAGCCGGTTCACTGATTTTAACTTTACCGGCTAACTCACGAATTGATAATGATTCATATCCCGCCTTCGTGAATTATATTTATTGCTTCATCAATAATTGTTTTTTGTCTTTCTTCTGTTGTTAAACGTGCCATAATTTATCTCATAAAAAATTGTTTGTTATCACTCACTAACAAATATAAAAGTTCAAAGATGCTTTGTCAAGAAAATAATTTTAAAGTTCACTTTTAGCGCTTTCTCGGCAAAAAGAAATTCAATGGAACGAATAAAAGCAAAAAAGAATCAGCCGCTAATGCGCGAATAAAAATCTTTCTATTCGTTCCTCATTCGTGAACGTCTATGGGGTCACCGGATTTTTGGGTGGCAAAAGAATAAATTAACTTGAGAGAAAAACAATAGGATTAAATGGAAATTAAGAGTTGGCAGTGCTAATATTACCAGCGGGGATATTAGAATATTTGAATATACAGGTCTACGAGACAATAGAAAAAGAAATAACAATAAGTTTAGTTGAAAAGAATAAAGTACCACAGCTCCCAGATAAATATAAGATAGACGAGTAAGGCAAAAAGGCTTTAAGCAAATCACAATAAACGATTTTCCGATAAGAGGTAAGAAAGTCAGATTGTTATTGCGCAGAAGAGTTTGGCAGATAGAAGGAGAAACGGAACTCTACAAAAAAGAAATTCCCTCACAAATATTTCCAGGCACAAAATTATCAAAAGATTTTGCAGATATTTTAAAGGAAGAGATTGAAAAAAGACCAGATAGAAATATCGACAGTCGCCCGAGCAAATAAGTTAAAAGCAAATACATTAGAGAAACAATACAAAAATGTACTATCGACCTACAGTCAATTTAAGAGAGATCAAAGAGAACAAATATCAAAAGAATCATTTGTATACCCAGAGAATTTTCGAGAGGATATGGCAATAGATGAGACAGGCTTGATCAACGGAGAATTATATACGATAGTAATAAATAAGACTGCCAAAGGGAAAAAGGGATCACTTGCAGCAATAATCAAAGGTACGAAATCCTCAATAATCACAAGGGAAATAACAGAATCGGTAGGCTTTGAAAAGTTAGTAAAGATAAAAGAAATAACCTTGGATTTATCGAATTCTATGGATTGGTCGGTACGTCAAATAGCGCCGAATGGAATCCATACTTATGATAGATTTCACGTACAGAAGATAGTAAGCGATGCAGTCCAAACATTACGAATAAGGTTAAGATGGCAAGCTATAGAAGAAGAAAATGAAGCTCTGTTAAAAGCCAAAGAATTAAAAGTAAAATATGAGTCCAAGGTATTTCGTAATGGAGATAGTAGAAAACAGTTATTAGCCCGAAGCAGATATTTTTTATTTAAGCCGTCAAATAAATGGAACAGATACCCAGAGACAAATCTGAGATATTGTTCAAAGAATATCCCGAGCTTTTAGAATCATATAATTTGTCAATGTATTTTCGCAATTGTTATGAAAACAAAAATAAAACAAACAGCTTTGAGCAATGGATAAAAAAAGTAGAAACCACGAGTTTGAGAGAGATGAAGATAGCAGCAGAAACAATAAAAACGAAATCTAGGTGGAATAAAGAATTACTTTCATAACCGAGCCACTAATGCTGCAATAGAGAGTTTTCATTCAAAACTAAAATTGTTCAGACAAAGAATAAGAGGTGTCGTTGATAAAGATTATTTCTTTTTCAGAATCATCCAATACTTTGCTTGATATCTTTTGCCACCTATTTATCCGGTGAGCCCATCTATGATAGTCAATGGCCCCAAGCCCAAGTATTGACGTATATGTGTCCAGTTTTTACCTTCTATATGTGCGTTATCATTTTTCTGATATGATCTTGATCTCGTATACTCTACAGGTCTTTTTCTTTTTGTAAAGTAACTCATTAAATGCCAATTTAGAAACTCTCCACCATTGTCACTATCAAATCCCAATATCTTGAAGCTGAGGGATTCCTCTATACTTCGTATGGCCTCAAAACAACCCTTCTGACCCTTACCCCATATTGCTCGGCTCTCTATCCAACCAGTTGCTATATCTACTGTGTTTACTGTATATGCAAATTGTCCCGCTACTGAACTACCACAATGAGCTACTGTGTCTGCTTCTATAAATCCTGGTTTACTTTCATCCCATTGGTTTGTTTTTATAGGGACTTGCTTTTTTATCAACGATCCAGGCTTTGTGGTTGCTAGTCCTAATTTCTTGTGTCTTTTCCTTGTTGATTGTAATATCCTATCTATCGTTGCTGGAGATATTTCTAAAAGCTCTAAAAACTAATCATAGATTATTTATTGACAAAAATGTTCAAATTGCTATATTGGAGGGTTTTGAGTTTTCTATTACGGAGAAATGAAGAAAATTCCCTTATATATATTTGTTCTTTTATTGAATCTAAGTTTATTTGCACAGTTAGATTCGCTTGGGTTACAGCTTAAAACTCCAGCAAGCGAGCGTCATACACAAGCAATCTTTACGACTGCAGGCGATACATTAAAACAACCATTTGCCGTTTTTGTAATCGACTCATCTAATTCGGGTGTTCCGAACATACCTATAGTTTTTGGCATTATCTCTCAACCGGAAAATGAGCACAGAACTAAAATTCACAATGAATTAGTTTATACCGATTCATCCGGTTTTGCTCGAACAAATATTTCACTAGGTAAAAAAGCCGGCACTTACATTTTCTCCGCCAGAATTAAAGATTACCACGATCACGAAAAAACCAAACCAATTTATTTAACCATAAAAGCAAGAGAGCCCAGTTGGGTTTTTATTCTTGCCAGCGGTGTAATAGGTGGATTGGGTTTGTTCCTTTTGGGTCTGCACATGTTGAGTACCGGGCTTAAGAAAACCGCCGGTAATAAAATGCGGGCGATTTTAAGTAAGGTAACCAATAATAGATTTGTAGCTGTTGGTATAGGTGCTTTAATTACAATGGTCATTCAAAGCTCAAGCGCTACAACTGTAATGTTAGTCAGCTTTGTAAAGGCAAAACTGATGACATTCACACAAACATTGGGAATAATTCTCGGCGCTGCGATCGGAACAACGATCACGCTTCAACTTATTGCATTCAAAATTACTGATTTTGCCTTGTTGATTATCGGCATTGGTTTTGTCTTCTACTTTTTTTCGAAATCCAAAAAATTTAGAAATATAGGCGAATCGATTTTAGGTTTTGGAATACTTTTTTTCGGCATGTATATCATGTCGGATGCAATGAGTCCGCTTAGGACTTATCAGCCATTTATTAATGTTTTGCTCGAATTGGAAAATCCTCTACTCGGTATTTTAATAGGAACTATACTTACAGCACTTCTGCAAAGCAGTTCAGCATTTTTAGGAATTGTCTTAATACTAAGTATGCAAGGTTTAATAACACTTGATGCTGCAATTCCACTTATATTCGGAGCCAATATTGGCACCTCTATAACCGCCATATTAGCCAGTATAAATGCGAACCGCGATGCAAAAAGAGTAGCGCTTGCACATACGCTATTTAAAGTTGTTGCTGTATTAATTTTTGTATGGTTTATTCCGGCTTTCAGTGAGTTTACCAAAATGGTCTCTCCTTCAATAGAAAGCGCTGAAGTTTTAGCCGGATCAAATTCTGTTATACCTCGTCAGATTGCCAATGCTCATACTGTTTTTAATGTTCTATTTACTATTCTCTTTTTACCGTTTTTAACACCGATTGCAGACTTGATATATAAGAATTCTTCCGGATAAAGAAGAAATTATTGTTTCACCTTATAAAACAAAATTTTTAGAAGAGTCTTTAATTTCAACTCCCGCCTTAGCATTAAATTTGGCAAAAGCAGAGGTATTAAACTTTGCAGAGAAAGTTAAATTGATGACCGAGAAAATTATTATCCCTTTCTTTGAAGATAAACCGGAAATTCTCAAGGAAATTAAAGAGCTTGAAAACGAGGTTGATTTCCTTCAATTCAAAACTGCGAAGTACTTAACTAGAATCAGTCAACAAGACGTACAAGAAGAAATTGCCGAAGAATCATTTCAAATTCTTCAATGCTCTGCCGAGTTTGAATTTATAGCTGATCTAATTTCATCACGTCTTCGGACACTTGCCAAAAAACGGATTAAATACAATTTAAGATTTTCACCTGAAGGTCAAACAGAGTTAGCAAAAGTTCACCTCCGTTCCGTTAAACAAGTGGCACGTGCAATTGAAGTTTTTAAAGACACAAGTTTTGAAAGAGGAAAAAAGCTTGAACGTAAGTATCAAAAATATAAAGCGGGTGAACTCGATCTTAAGCGCTCACATTTTGAAAGACTGCGCCAAGATATACCCGAGTCGATTCAGACAAACGAGCTTCATCTTGAATTGATCGATCTTTTCTTGAGAATTAACCGGCACGCCGCAATAGTCGGTAGAATTATGATGGGCGAAGTTGAGAGCGAAGAAGAAACATGATCAAGAGGAAAGCAGCGAGCAATTCAACTCAGTAATTTTGCTTTTGAGAATTTATTAGTCGTAATAATACTATAAGAAGAGCAAGCGCGTTATCATAAACCCTAGTCGCAGATCACCATTGTCGAATGACTTATCAGCTCCGGAAAGAAATTGAGTTTGATTTAGATCGGTACTATTGGTTAAAAATATTTTAAAGAAATGACCGCCGGTTTCAATCTCCAATCCAAAACTCATCGGATTATGAAAACTTCTCCAGCCTGTTACAGTTGGATTGTATTCCCAAATTAAGCTGAAAACTTCACTCAAATAATATTGCAGATAAGTCCCCATTGTAAAGCTATACTGATTTTCCTTGCACTCAGGATGACTATTATTTAAGTAGGAAGGAACAATCCCAAACGCAAGTTTTTTATCATACATTGTATTGAAAATTGCTTGTACAAAATATTGAAATGCTTTTGAATCTGATGATTCTATAATTGGATGATCGCTGTTCCAAGCTGCACCGGCATTTAATGTTATCATAAAAGGTAGAACATCATTATCGTTCTCAAACACTTTTTGTTTCAAGGAGAGTTCGTAGTTATCGAATGCGTTTGACCGTCCTAATGTTACCTGTGTATTGGGTGTGATTCCATAAGCTAAAGCTAGACGGTTTACTACCGGACCATCTAACCCCCAAAAATCTTTACTTCCGCTTTTAATAGTCGGAATGAATCTATGTGAAATTTCTATTTCCAATTCCCGCTTACCAACTGTTTCAGCGGTTGGCAGATTTACGGCAAAGGTAGAATGAAATAATTCAACAGGAAGGTTCTCCTCCGGTTCTTCCCTCTCCCATTTTACTTGTGAAAAGACAACACTAATTGTTAACAACGCCATGAGCAACATTTTTTTTATCATGCTTAAAACCCATTTTTAATTTAGATGTTTAAGATGGAATTCTAATTCTAACTTCATCACTTCATCGATCTTCATAAACATAAACTGCGGAATATCAATTTTGAAATCCGGCAGAGAAACATCAAAGTTTGTTTTTGCAATAAACCCGTTATCAACTTCTTTTAATGTTCCGGTTGCCTCCATATTTTTTGTGACACCGTGAATTGAAATTTGCCCGGCAACTGTTACTTCGTATAAATTACTCTCGATCTCTTCAATGTTTTGGATGCTTCCTTCAAAATAAGTAAACCTATATTTCTCCGTTTCCAAATAATTATCCCGCATATGCCGGTTTCTTAAATCTATTCCGGTATCCAATGTAGTTAAATCAACTTCAAAGTAAAGTTGGTTATCCGACAAATCTTCAAGCGATTTTAAGTACATATAGCCGTCTATGTTATTTGTAATGCCGTCAAAATCTTCCAGCGGCGCATCAGAGAATGAATCTAACAAGATTATCCTTTGACTTATCTACATGATATTCCTGTGCATATGTTATTCCTAAAGCAATAAAGATTATTAAAAATATTCTTTTCATAACATACCTCTTAATTATTCAGTGCCCCGTTATCAATCCACAAGGCAACAGAGTCAATGATATCGTCAGAGAGTTTACCGGTAGGGGGCATTTGAACCGCTTCACCCCGAAGAACTTTTATTAACAAACTATTTTCACTATCTCCTGGTGTTACCCTGGTAAAATCAGGAAATAAAAATGACTGCTGATTAACTAAATTGGAATATGCTTCTCCCTCTGTTAAAAGAAGATTTGCCTGTGTTGCGTTTTCACCGTGACATCCCGAAAGCGCACAAGTTGTATTGAAAAGTTTTGTTTGAATTCCGGAAAATGTATTTAATTTTGGTTCGCCTTCAATCGGACTGCACTCTTCACACTGAGAAACAATATGATCAGCACACCCGGAGGTTAAACCCAATACGATAGAAAGTAAAATAAATATTATGACTCTTTTCATACCCGTCCTGTTTAATCTTTACTAGATTATTTTATAATCAAAGAAAATGATGAGAAACTACTTCAAAAGAATCATCTTCTTGGAATCAGTGAAGTTATCACTTTGAATTCTGTAAATGTAAACTCCACTTTCAAAGTTTGATGCATCAAACGTAACATCATGTTGACCCGCATTCATTTTTCTGTCTAGTAATACAGCCACCTCTCTCCCAAGTATATCATAAACTTTCAGCGTAACAGTTCCCGCCGATGGAATCGAGAAACTTACAGTGGTACTTGGATTAAACGGATTTGGATAATTTTGCTTCAAGTCGTATGAAAGAGGAACCTCTTGATCACCCACTGAACTAATACCTGGCCATTCGATATCCGTGAATTCTGTATTGTGAGTGAAGTTCTGAACAAAATTACCTGAGCTGCTATTAAAATTTAATCTCCATGCATGATCTGTCGGCGGCGCATCATATTCACCGTTCCCGTTATGATCTGCATAAAAATCGACAACATAATTGTGCTCAGTTTCTATTTGTGGGATCGACACAGAAAAATCTTCACCGGATATTTCATCTATTGTTACTCTGCCGAGTTCCTCTTGATTGTCACCCCTGTATATTCGCAGTTCAAATTTTTGCCCGAGATGAGGAGTCATACTCACAAGATTCAGTGTATATAAATATTTCCAGTCGATATCGGTAAAATCGGTATTGTGAGAAAATGCAACTTCAGAATCCCCGTTTGTACTTTGGAATTCTAATTCCCAAGCATGATCTGTTGTAGGAGCATCATATATACCATTCCCATTGTGGTCTGCATAAAATTCCACCTTGTATTCTTTATTCAGTTCAAGTCCGGGAATTGAAACTGAAAAATCTGCTTGAGGAATAAACTCAATTCTTTTTCGACCAACCTCTTCGGAAGTCAAATCATCTTCAACACGAATCTCCATCAATTGATCTAAATGAGGAGTCATGCCGGTAAGATTTAATGTGAATAAATACTTCCAGTCTATATCTGTAAAATCAGTATTGTGCTCAAAATTAATTACATCATCACCATGAGCATCATCTAACTCCAATCGCCATGCGTGATCAGCCGGCGGCGAATCGTAAAGACCGTTTTCGTTGTGATCGGCAAAAAAGTCTATTGTGTAACTTCTACCCGGAATGATTACATCGAGAGATAGATTAAAACTTTCCGAAATTTGAGTTGAAGTGCGTCCTACCTCTGTTCCATTCAATTTATCGATTATGCGCAGGTAAAGAGTTTGATCAACGTGAGGAGTCATACCTGAAAAATTTATTTCAAGCGAACTGAGTGGTGAGCTTGATGAATTTCCGGGTTCTGAAACTAAATCGGAGTTTCCCGGATTACTAGCGCCGGAAGTCCACATCCCATAAGGATCTTGTAATTCTTGCCCGTTAGTTACTCCGTCATTATCTGCGTCCAAACTGGCAAGCAGCGGACTCCATTGAACATTTCCTGCTGCTCCCGGTGAGGAGAGAAATCTTGTTTCTACAAGTTTTCCAAAATCATTTCTCGCATCTCCTCCAAACTGACTCATGTGACAATTTTGGCAAGAGTTTACCGAGCCGTTAGGAATTTGAGAAACTCTAAACTGCCTTGAAAAGAGAACAATAGTTCCCATAAAAGAAATGACCAAAAATAAAGTAATTACTCTGCTCTTCATTGGAGCCCCCTAACTGTTTTTATTTACAAAATTGTAGGTAATCCAAAATATTATCAGCAACGGTTGCAATTGATATTATTCAGAACTACTCGCATTACATACTTCCAAAAAATTTAGCGCAATCCAACAATAATTTTAAAAATTCAATTTTGGGAATAAGTATCAGTCTTTAATTGTACGACCTAGTACAAAATAGTTGTAGATGAGTAAATTGTCTGTGACTAAATCACACAAGAGGTATTATTTTATTGGAGGAGAGAAAGTTCTTTTTGTAGTTTTTCACTATCGGTAACCACAATTTTGCCTCTATGGAGGCGCAGAATATTTTGTTTTTCAAGTTGCTTTAAAGACCGGCTCACAACTTCTCTTGCTGTTCCAATCTCAATGGCAATTTTTTGATGAGTGGTTTGAATTTCATAACCTTCTTTAATAAAAGCAGATTTCAAGAATTCTAAAATTCTGATGTCAATACTTTTGAAAGATATGTTCTCAAGTATATTTATTACATTAAACAAAACTCTGGAAAGGTAATCGAATATGTACTGGTTCCATAAATTATATTTTCCAAGCCATTCTCTAAGCACAGATTCCTGAATTAGAAGTACCTCACAATCTTCTTCAACAAGCGCAACAGCAGGAAAAGTTTTCTTTGAGAGCAGACAAGAAATCGTCAAGATACAACTTTGACCCGGCTCAATTCGGTAAAGAGTCATTTCTTGACCTTTAGAACCAAGTTTGAACACACGCACCAATCCCGACTTAATTATTGGGAAGTAGTTACAAGGATCCCCTTCCATAGAAAGGTAAGTTCCGGCTTTAACTCGTTGAGCTACGACATTATCGCGAAAATCATTGAGTAGATTTTCATCGGCTTCTGCAAAAAAAGGAACTACTTTATTTAATTCGATTTCAGACATGTTAAAATTTTATCTGCTCCTAAATTCAACTTAAGATAACAATTATCTTGGAAAAGTGTTTACATGTTTATTCCTATTTCTTGAAATTAAATAGTACTAGAATTTTGAACCGGTTATAAGCTCATTCTTTTATGATCGCTATTACAATTTTACATTTTTAATTGAACCGAATAATCGGGGAGAAAAAATCTACCCATAAGTTGACAACACATCTTTTTATTCATATATTATAATCAGAATAAAAATTCTGTTTATTAATTGCCGTTTTCAAATGGCTTTTTTGTTCTGCTTTAATAAGACACTGGGATTCTATTTAATGTATAAATCAATTGAAATTGGAATTATAGAAAGCAAGCTGGACATCTGACAAAATTTTTTAATCTAAAATCGGATATAATATTCTATTTATATAAATAACGAGGTAAACATGATACCCCAAACAAGAAAATACACGATCGTTTTCCTCATCACAGTTTTTTCACTTATACTGTTTCAATCTTGTGGTGAGAGTAAGTCGGAAGAAAAAATGCCGACCATAAATGCAAAACTAACACAAGCGCCATACGTTCCCCCGGCAATTAAGCGCGATCATCCGGCAAAAGTTAAGATTGAACTCGAAGTCCGCGAACTCGTCGGTAAACTTTCGGACGGAGTTGAATACACATTTTGGACTTTCGGCGGAGAAGTTCCGGGAAGTTTTATCCGTGTACGCGAAGGTGATGAAATTGAATTTCACCTGCACAATCATCCGTCGAGTAAACTACCGCACAATATAGATTTACACGCAGTAACCGGTCCTGGCGGCGGTGCTGAGGCATCGTTTACAACTCCCGGTCACACTTCTGTTTTTAACTTCAAAGCGCTTAATCCAGGATTGTATGTTTACCATTGCGCAACTGCTCCGGTTGGTTTACACATTGCCAATGGTATGTACGGATTAATTTTAGTCGAACCCGAAGAAGGACTACCGCCGGTCGATAAAGAATATTACGTAATGCAAAGTGAATTTTATACCGAAGGCAAATACGGTGAAAAAGGTTATCAACCGTTCAGTATGGAAAAAGCACTGGAAGAAAATCCCGACTATGTAGTTTTCAATGGTTCAGTCGGCTCAATGGTTGGTGATAAAGCGCTGAAAGCAAGTGTTGGTGAAAAGGTTAGATTGTTCATTGGCAACGGCGGTCCGAATTTGGTTTCATCGTTTCACGTAATTGGTGAAATCTTCGATGCTGTTTATCAAGAAGGTGGGATTAATCCGAATCAAAATAATGTTCAAACAACATTAGTACCTGCAGGCGGCTCGGCAATAGCAGAATTCAAAGTCGATGTACCGGGAGAATTTATATTAGTCGATCACTCAATCTTTAGAGCATTCAACAAAGGAGCGCTTGGTAAAATTGCAGTTACCGGTCCGGAAAATGAAGAAGTGTTTTCCGGCAAAGTTGAAGATAAACTTTACAGCGGTGTTGAAAACCAATTCGGTTCAGTTGATCCTTCAACCGGTCAATACCGTTCAAATGAAAAAGAAGAGTACGTTGCTCAATTTGCTAATGAAGCAAATCAAAATGATTATACAGATTTAGCAGAGACAGCAAAATCCTCAAATAATGAATCAAAAAGTTCTGGTGCCGGCGATTTAGCGGCAATGGGAAAATCTGTTTATCAAAAAACTTGTTTTGCTTGTCATGGTGCTGACGGAAGCGGTATTCCAAACGTCTTTCCCGGTAAAAGATTCCGATTGGATTGACGAACATGGCAAACCGGGAATGGTTTCAGTAGTAGTTAATGGTATGAACGGACCGGTAACCGTTAACGGAACCCAATACAACAACGTAATGCCTCCTCAGCAATTAAGTGATAAAGAAGTAGCCGCAGTACTGACTTACGTTTATAAAGAAATTAACAACACCGACGAAACCGTCACGGTTGAAGACGTAAAGAATAACAAAAACTATAACGCAATAACGAAGAAGTAATTATGAAGAAAATTGAATCATACCTAAGAATTCTAAAAATGTCATTCCCACATGCTTTAAGCCTGCCTCGGCGGCAGACGGACGGGAATCTAAAACTTAAGACGCCCGATTAAAACGCTCGGGCGTGACATCAGCCAATTTCTGTTGATGTTTTCACTGGTTATAATCACAACTACTATCATGGGGAAGGATCAAAAGACTTCCTCCGGTATGGCATTAATCCCCGAGGGAACATATACTCCGCTTTACGTTGACGATACAACAAACCAAAGTATAAAAGTAGATTCATTTTTAATTGACAAATATCCCGTAACAAACAAAGAGTTTTTAGATTTCGTTAAAGAAAATCCCAAATGGCAGCGAAGCAAAGTATCAAAACTATTTTCTGATGACAGTTATTTAACCCATTGGAAAAGCGATACGGAACTAGGACCAAATGTTAATCCCGACGCACCGGTGACAAACATTAGCTGGTTCGCCGCGAAAGCATTCGCACAATATCACGGAAAAAGATTACCAACTGTAGCAGAATGGGAATTAGCCGGGATGGCGGACGAACAGTCACCAAACGGTTATGAAAATCCTAAATACATTTCACGAATATTGAGTTGGTATTCAAAACCCAACTCATCTTCACTTCCTGCCGTCGGTTCTATTTTCAAAAATTACTACGGCGTTTATGATATGCACGGATTAGTATGGGAATGGACTGCGGATTATTTCAACGCTCTTGTTACCGGAGAATCCCGCGCGAACAGCGGAATCAACAGAAATCTTTTCTGCGGAAGCGGATCAGTCGGGGCAACTGATTTTACAAACTATCCTGCTTTTATGCGTTTCGCATTCAGAAGCAGTTTGGAAGGAAATTATACAACAGCAAATCTCGGATTTAGATGTGCAAAGGACATTAAATAAATGAGGTACACAATGAAAAAACTAGCAATTAGTATAGTCATTTTTTAGCGGCTGCAATTTCAATTACATTGATTGCATTCTCCGGAACAGACTCAAACGAAACTTATCCGGAAGTGCAGCAGGAAAAACAAAAAGATAAAGAAGAATCATGCTGTGCAACCGACCACGGAGAAATGCCAAAAGGTGATTACACAGATAATTCAATCTATCAAGTCGATTCCGATTGGACGAATCAATTCGGCAACGATGTAAACATCGGTGACTTACGCGGAAAGACACAAGTATTCTCAATGATATTCGCTAACTGCACTTACGCTTGTCCGATTCTAGCAAACGACATGCGAAGAATTGCAAGCGAATTAACAAAAGATCAATTGAGGGATATTGAGTTCACACTAATCTCAATCGATCCCGAAAGAGATACACCGGAACGATTAATGCAGTTTGCCAAAGATCAAAATCTAAACTTAGCTCACTTTCAATTGCTGACAGGTGAGAGAAGTGATATTGACGACCTAGCAGCGTTAACCGGTTTTCGTTACAAGAAAGAAAACGACGGTTCATTTTCACATTCAAACATCATTACAATTTTGAACGAAGAAGGTGAGATTGTTCATCAGCAAGTTGGACTAAATCAAGACATTACAAAAACAGTAAACGTAATTAAGAATAAAAATAAACAAGGAGTATAAAAATGTTTAACGACACATATCAAATAGATCCAAATCAAATAATTGTAAAAGATATACTTACATCAAACATAAAAGCGGCGCACGTTTTTGAAAAGTACGGAATTGATTTTTGCTGCAAGGGTAATCGTCCACTCGGCGAAGCATGCGCGGAAAAGAATGTAAGTGTAGATACTATTTTAGCCGAACTCAAATCCATTAACGATATCGAAAGCGAATCAACGGCAGATATGAGATTCGAAAACTGGGACTTAAAATTCCTAATAGATTATATCGTGAATAACCATCATTCATATGTAAGAAATGCAATCGACCAGATGACGCCTCACATAGAAAAAGTTGCATTTAAGCACGGAAATAAATATCCTGAGTTAGAGGATGTTAAGTCTCTTTTTGAAGATGTGGCGGAAGAAATGATTTCACATATGCACAAAGAGGAAACAATTCTTTTCCACGTAATACGGTATTTAGTTGACTGCGAAAAATTCAACGAAAGGCCGAAGATGAACGGTTTTAAAACTGTCAGAAATCCAATTGAATCTAATGGAAGCCGAGCACACCAACGCCGGCGGTGCAATGGAAAAAATAAGAGAGTTGACTAACAACTTTACTCCCCTGCAGATGCATGCAACACTTTCAAACTTACTTACAAAGAATTAGAAGACTTTGAAAAAGATCTTCACATTCATGTTCACTTAGAAAATAATATTCTATTTCCAAAAGCAATTCAACTCGAAGAGGATTTACTAAAAAACAATTAAGAGGAAAATAGTCATTCAACCCCCGTTGGGATTGTTTTTTTAATTTTGTTCTTAAATACTATTTCTGTTGAATCCCTCTGGGATTCGTTATAAATTATTGCTGGTTATCCCTATAGAAAATTGACGACCGCAAAGCGGTCGAAAATGAATAGAAAAGTTAATAGCAAATTTTAATAGAACCCCGGCGGGGTTCAACAGAGGGCTCAAAAATAGAAATGATCAATAAAACAGAAAGACGACCAAAATGAAACGTCACAAAAACTTAATCGGTTTATCACACGATCATCATCACGGATTGCGTCTTGCGCAATTAATTAAAAAAGATGCACCTGAATACAAAGATTTGCCGAATGATGTTGAGGGCAAAGCAAAATATACGATCAATGCTTGGGAAGAAGAGCTGCAATATCATTTTAAAAAGTGAAGAAGAATTCTTTCCCCGCTGTTGAAAATAAAGACGATAAAATTGACGAGCTGATTGATGAGATATTAATCGAACATCAGGAAATTGAGTTCAAAGTCAAGCAAATTACAAACATCAGAAGATAGAGAAGAGATCTTAAATGATCTTGGGTACATTCTCGAACAACACATTCGAAAGGAAGAGCGGGAATTGTTCGATAGAATTCAGGAAGTATTCGGCGAAGAGAAGCTAAACGAACTGATTGAAAAAATTGAACCGGTTAAGTAGAGAATGGGAGAAGGGGAGAATCGGAGAAAGGGCGAAAAGGAGAGATAGGATTATTACCCCGATGAGAATCAAATGAACGGCAAAGCTATTCAAGTATTGTAACAATAATTAACCCTTATTATAACTCCAAACACCATGGAGACTTCACAACATTTGAGCTAAGAAAATTGACCATTATGTTAAATAAAGAATTCTATAACAGCTTTGCAGAAGATTATAATTCGATGATTCCGCTCGAGAAGCAGATCGAATCAAAAACGAATTTTTTCAAACGCTTCGTTAATGATAAAACAAAATCTGCAGCAGACCTTGGTGCCGGCAGCGGTGCAGATTCAATTGCTCTTGCAAAACTTGGTTTAGCAGTTACAGCATTTGAGCCATCAATCGAAATGCTCAAACAAGCTGAGACAAATTTCAAAAAACAAAATGTTGAAGTAGATATTTATAATAAAAAGATTTCTGAAATTGATGAATCATTTCACAACAGTTTCGATCTTGTTGTATCTATGGGAAATACATTGGCCAATATTCAAAATAACGAAATAGAAAATTCCGCAAAAAAGATATCTGTTGTTATTAAAACGAAATGGTAAAGCGGTTATACAGTTGCTAAACTATAACAAAGTCTCGACGAACAAGAAAGAATTGTCAACATCACCGAATCCAACAACAAACAGTTCATTCGGATTTTACGATTTTTGCGGAGAGAAGGTCTTTTTCAATATTCTTTCTTTTTATAAAAGATGATTTTGCAAAGAGAGAACTAATCACAACCGAGATATATCCCTATACAAAATCTTTCCTTAAAATATTGTTTGAACAAAATGGTATAAGCAAATTACAAATTTTTCGGTGATCTTAAGTTTAATGAGTTTGATGAGTCTAAATCACCTAATTTAATTTTAGTTTTAAAAAAGTAATCCGTCTTTAACCTTCAGTTGGTTTATAATCAAAAGGGAGTAAGTCCCATCTTCAACCAGCCCCAATAACCGAAAACTTTAATTGAATTTTCCGGATACTTCGAAAGTTCGTTTTCGTCAAACTCACATTCATCATTGATAGTTCGATCCAAGATAATTTGATACGGCAGTATTTCATATATTTTGCTATCCCATAGATTCTCGATAAGAATAATATTCCCGGCTTCAACCTTCTTTAACATATTTTACTAAAATGTGGTCATCAAGTTTTAGTTTCTTAAATCCATCTGGAGCGTGGTGTTATATTTTCAACAAGATTATGAGAGATCGGTTGTTTTTGCTGCATAATATCATATACCGAATTCCAACTTGGTTTGTCACTCAAATAAGTTCTATAACCTGCGCTATACCATTCGTCAATGTAAAGTGATTTAAAAAAGTGGCGGCTTGAACCTAGATATGCTTCTCTTCGATTTCTTTCCCATTGTTTTTTAACACTAAAATCGTTCGTGTCAATCTCCACAAAAAATGTTTCACCTGCGTAATAAACTTCACCCATCTTAGCAATTTTAAAATCCTGCAAGTTAACTTGAATTTTGTATCCAAGATTATTGTTAGTTATCTTAATCATTTCTTTAGCAGCTGCAGTTAAACTTCCGTCATCATTATTTCTAAAATCTAGTATCCCGGGATTTTCAATCTCACAACTCAATGCATTTTTAGAAGTCCCCAAAAAGTGCTTGCGGAATTTCAAATAATTCGCTTCATATTCCTCATCGTACTCTCCAACAACATCAATTTCATCAAATTCATATACTTTACGGATTAGTTCAAAATCGAATTCTAATTCATCCTCCGGTTTTACCTGAATATTTTTTACACCGGCTTCATAGCCAACAACCGAAACAACTAACTTGTAATTACCCTCAGGTACTCCGCTAATTTGATATTCACCTTTATCATTTGTCGTTGAGCCAATAGTTGTTCCACTCAGAAAAACATTTGCATAAACAATTGGTTCATCGGATTCGGAATCAACAATTTTGCCCGTAATACCACCGTTTCCGGCAAAATTAATTTGCAGACAAATAGCAATGAATAAAATCATTCTCTTCATTTGTTAATCTCCTTTAATAAAATGTTGTTCTTTTAGTTGTTCGAAGGTTTTGTTGGAGAGCATTTTATTTATTAGTGTTGATGGGAACAAAAAGCGTTTCTAAAAAAGCCCGGCATCACGTCAGAGCCTTTTCAAGTTCAAGATTTTACTGATAATTTTTCAGCCCAATTTACCAGATAATTCATATCAAGAATATTTTTCTGAATTTTCAAAACTCCCATTATATCATTCCATTGTTTTTCAGATGTACCACCTCTCTCCAAATACCAAATAAGTTTTGTTAGAATAACATCTTCAGGGCACAAATAAATACTTCTATAGCATCATCTTTATCAACGTAGTTTTTTCCGTGAGATTCTTTCAAATATAATTTGCTGATATTCTGTTGCTTTACTTATAAAGAAATCGATTTTATACGATGTATCATGGTGAATCACATTGAAAGTAGATTTATGTTTGATAGCATCTTTAATCATCTCGCTATCCACATAATAATTTTCATCTAATAATTGTACAATTCGTTCGACATGTACAAGACCTGAACTAGTAATTATATCAACATCCATCGTCGCTCTGGAAACTCCGAGTGACGAACTTGCTATTGAGCCGCCTATATAATATGGAACGTTCAATTCTTCGAGTAAATTAATTACCCGGGCGCATTGCAGCAATCACATCACTTTTGTTCATTTTTTTCCGCCCAGTATCTACGTACGCGTTCGGCTAACTCTTCACCATAATGAACAGAAATAAACAATAATTTTTGCTCTAATTCGTCTAGATTAGGATTCGCTTCAGCGATTGCTTTTCGGGATTGTCTCATTACAAAATCTGAGAGGTGAACTGCTTTAAAAAATCTTTCGGAAGAACTCATTGCCCTGAATTTCTTAATAAGTTCTTCCTCAATTCTAATATTCGTGTCGGCTGATTGAAGTTTCATAACGACTAAATATAATTAAAGGAAAAACAAAAAGTTATACTACAAATTAACCAGCTTATGCAGAGTCTTCTCTTTCAGCTGTTCGAGTGTTTCGTTGGAGAGCATTTTGTAGGCGTCGTCTCTTAGTTTACCCCATTTTTCATGAACGGGACATGGGTTTTCATTTGAGCATCCCGGGAAACCGAGAACGCAGTTGTTGAATATTTCAAGTCCGTCAATTGCTTCAACAATTTCTATTAATTTTATACTGCTTGGACTCTTGGCAAGATAAAATCCGCCGTTCTTTCCTTTCTTTGAACCGATTATTCCGCTTTCGGTAAGGATCTGCATAACCTTTGAGATATACTCTTTTAGGTACCTTTAATTCTTGTGAAACTTCGGTAGCCGTAAAAATTCTTTTTTCTTTTTTTATTGATAAAAAGAGTACGGCCTGAAGTCCTAATTCACATGTTTTTGAGAATATTACGGTCATTAATCAGATAATTTTTTCTGAATAAAGATAAATCTTATTTATGGATTTGGCAAGAATATAATTTACTGGGTCAATCACTTTGGTGTGATTTCATCTGTCTCTCTCTCCGCCACTTGTCATATTCGTCGGCACGAGTAAGACGTTTCTCCACTATTTTATAATCATGGATATCGAATAAGTGTTTAAATTTTGGCGCGTGGTTTTCAATGTTCTTTATCGGAACAATTGCCTCGGTAATTTCACCGGTATTTCTGTTTTAAACTTATAGTAGATGTGAACTTCTTCAGCCAACTTTTTCCTCCGTAAAAGGCGATTACAAAAATATATCAGTGTTCTTGAATTTACAAAGCATATTTTATGAGTGTGATGTGAAAATCATATTCATCGATGCTAAAAAATTCTCTTTTATTTTGACTAAAAATTAGCGTTATTTAGTTGGTTTAAGAGCAATTAATGATACCAATTAAAATAATGACCCAGCCCGATGATGTAACTTGCGGACCAACAAGTTTACATGCGGTTTATAATTACTTCGGCGATAAGATTACGCTCTCCCAAGTTATTTCCGAAATTTCTTATCTTGATGAAGGCGGTACCCTTGCCGTAATGCTCGGTATTCATTCACTAAAACGAAATTATGAAGCAACAATTTATACTTATAATCTTTCCGTTTTTGACCCGACTTGGTTTAACGGCAAGACTGATATCAAAGCAAAATTAATTGAACAGAAGAAGTTGAAAAAGAACAGACGGTTACGGAATGCAACGGATTCATATGTTGAGTTTTTATCACTCGGCGGTAAAATAGACTTTGTTAATTTAACACCGTCTTTATTTAACAAACTATTTGAAAAAAAACTTCCTATCCTAACCGGATTAAGTGCCACCTATCTTTATAATTGTTCTCGCGAAGCTTGGAGTGGTAATAAATCAGTCTACGATGATGTAAAAGGATATCCTACCGGTCATTTTGTTATTCTTTCCGGATACGATGAAGTTTCTCATGATGTGGTTGTTGCTGATCCTTATCGAGAGAATCCCGTATCCGGCGACAATTATTATTCTGTTAAAGTAAGCAGATTAATAAATTCTATTTTGCTTGGCATTTTAACATTTGATTCAAACTTATTAGTAATAAAACCTAAGGGTAAGTAAATCATGAGAAGTTTTGTAGTAGTAAATAATCCAAGGGACTGGAACTTTAACATAGACAACGTTGAAGTGATATCAGCCAAATCGTATTTGACGGAAAGCAATTTTGCCGAAATAAAAAGTGCTCGAGTTTTTAATTTATGCCGATCTTATCGCTATCAGGCAACGGGATATTATGTATCCCTTTTGGCAGAAGCGAGAGGGCATCGATCTTTCCCCAACGTTTCTACAATTCAGGACATAAAAACACAATCTATAGTAAGAATAATTTCGGATGATTTAGAAGAACTTATTCAAAAAAGTTTAGTTAAAATAAAATCCAAAGAATTTGTGCTAAGCATTTACTTTGGTCAAAATATGGCTCATCAATACGATAAACTTACATCTCAATTATATAATTTATTTTCAGGCTCCGTTACTAAGAGCAAGTTTTACTTTTAATAAAAAATGGTTTTTACAAAGCATTACTCCCATTCCCGTTAACGAAGTACCCGAAAAACACAAACCATTTCTTGAAGAATGTGCCGGAATATATTTTCCCAAAAAAAGAATTTACTCCGCAAAGATAAGTCGGGCAAAATATGACATGGCAATTTTAACAAACCCGCTGGAAAGTGAACCGCCATCAAATGAAAAAGCAATTAAAAAGTTTATTGAAGCAGGTGAAGAAATCGGAATTAGAAGTGAGCTAATTACCAAAGAAGATTTCAGCCGAGTACCGGAATTCGATGCATTGTTCATACGCGAAACTACTTCTGTTAATCACCATACATATCGTTTTTCCCGAAGAGCTTTTACCGAAGGACTTGTGGTAATTGATGATCCACATTCAATTTTAAAATGTACCAACAAAGTTTATCTTGCAGAGATATTAACAAAAGCAAAAGTTGCCGCACCAAAAACCGTTATTGTTCATAAAGACAACCGGGACATATTGGAGAATCAATTAGGATTTCCAATTGTACTTAAGCAGCCGGATAGTTCTTTTTCTCAAGGTGTAATAAAAGTTGAGAATAGCGAACAGCTTAAATCCGAAATAAATCGACTGCTCGACATTTCTGATTTGGTAATTGCTCAAGAGTTTACCTATTCCGACTTCGATTGGCGAATCGGTATACTTGACAAACAACCGTTATTTGCATGCAAGTACTTTATGGCTAAAGATCATTGGCAAATTTATGATTGGAAGAAAAAAGGTGACGATCAATATGGAAACTATTCAAACACTTCCCGTTTATGAAGTGCCGGAGAAAGTCCTAAAGGCTGCATTAAAAGCCGCTAATCAAATCGGTGACGGACTTTACGGTGTTGACTTAAAGCAAATAGGAAATGATGTTATTGTTATTGAAGTAAACGACAACCCAAGTATTGAAGCCGGTATTGAAGATTTTATTATGAAGGAACATCTATATTTAACAATTATGAAATCTTTCAAAGATAGACTTGAGAACATTCGCCAAGTAAAGGAATTACATTTATGAAAAAACCAATCGGACTTTTTGAAGGTTTTGGCGTTGAACTCGAGTACATGATTGCAAATAAAGACACGCTAAAGATAAACCCAATTACCGACGAAGTAATTAAAGCAGTTGTCGGGCAATATGTATCGGACTTTGAAGACGAAGAGATTGCCTGGTCTAATGAGCTTGTTCTGCATGTTATAGAAATAAAAACAAACGGACCGGCAAAAACCTTAAACGGATTAGAAAATAAATTTTATTCTCACGTAAAAAGATTAAATAGTATTCTAGAGAATTACAATTCCGTACTTATGCCAAGCGGTGCTCATCCTTTCTTTAATCCAGGTACAGAAACAAAACTATGGCCGCATGAAAGCAACGCTGTTTATGAATCATATAATAGAATATTCAATTGCAGCGGGCATGGTTGGTCTAATTTGCAAAGCATACATATAAATTTACCATTTGCAAACGATGCAGAATTCGGCAGACTTCATGCCGCAATTAGGTTGCTGCTTCCGAATCATTCCGGCAATTGCAGCAAGTTCACCGATTTTAGACAGCAATTATACAGGCTTTCTCGATTCCCGCTTAGAAGTTTATCGTAAAAACCAAATTAAAATTCCCTCTATAATAGGGAAAATTATTCCGGAACAAGTTTTTACAAGAAAAGATTATGAAAAAGTTATACTTAATAGAGTTTATCAAGACATTGCTCCCTATGACACTGAAAATATTTTACAAAAGGAGTGGCTTAATTCCCGCGGCGCAATTGCCCGTTTTGAAAGAAACACTATTGAAATAAGAGTGATTGACATACAAGAATGCCCAAAAGCCGACTTGGCTTTAGTTGGTTTGTTTTCTCTTTTATTAAAAGAGTTGATAGATGAAAAGAATATTACCTATGAAAAACAAAAATCATTTAGCGAGGATATTCTAGCGGAAATATTTTTAGACACTATAAAAGATGGTGAAAATGCTTTAATAACAAATTTACATTTTCTTGAAATTTTTGGTTTACGAAAAAAGTGAATGCCGGTGAATTATGGAATCATATCTACGAAAGTTCTACGAAGAATCCTCTAATAATTACCAAAGAAGAACTCAAACCGGTTGAGACAATTTTCAAAAATGGTACACTCTCCACTCGTATTAAAAAAGCATTAAACAGCGACCTCTCACGTAATAATCTCATTACCGTTTACAGCCGTCTGGTCAATTCTTTAACTAAAAATGAGATGTTTATACCATGACAAAGTACATTTTAACTTGTGAGCATGGCGGTAACTATATTCCTCAAGATTTTAGGGAGTATTTCAAAACAAAACAAGCTATGCTGAACTCTCACCGGGGTTATGACATCGGTATACTGAATGTTTTTAAACTCTTTTCAAAAAAAACCGGCCTACCACATTTTTATTCTAACACCTCTCGGTTATTAATAGATGCAAACCGTTCCTTGAACAATAAGAATTTGTTTTCTGATATATCCCAAGACTTTAGTGAGAAGGAGAAGAATTTACTGACCAAACGTTATTATATGCCGTTCCGTACAACAGTCGAATTATTAATAGGTGCATGGATAGAGCAACAGCATCAAGTATATCACATTTCGTTTCACTCGTTTACGCCGGTATTAAAAAGCGAGGTTCGAAAAGCAGATATCGGTTTTTTATACGACCCAAAGAATGCAAAGGAAAAAGTTTTTTCTTCACTCTGGCGAAGTACTCTGGAAAGCGAACACTCAAAGCTATGTGTAAGATTCAATTATCCATACTTCGGAACTGCTGATGGTTTCACAACTTACTTGAGAAAAACATTTGGAACTAAGTATTATTCGGGAATAGAACTAGAAGTAAATCAAAAACTTATATCAGATTCTGTGGGACAAAAAGCAATGACGGAAATGTTATTAAATTCTTTTAACTCATTAAGATTTATTGATAGGACGACAAGTGCTGCTTCCTAGAAAAGTAAGAGAAAAGAAATTTATAAATGAGTCCACTCCAGAAATGTCATTCCCGTGAAAGCGGGAATCTCAAAACCTTACTTACTGTAGAGATTCCCGTTTTCCCCCAAAGGGATGCCTATGGCAGTGGGAATGACAATCTGCATTTTTCGGTTTTGGGAGTGGACTCAGAATTAGAAGTCTGATTTGTCCGTTTCGACCATAGCTTCTGTGTAAAAGATTATTTTGAATGTTACGGCAGATTACTAAGGTAAAACGAAATATATATAAACTATATAAGCCGCTATAAGCAATGCTCCCTCAATTCTGTTTAAAACAAAACCTGTTCGCGCAAGCGGAAGCATTATCAACGCAGTTAAACAAAACATAACAAGGTCAAGAGTCCCAACTCCATCAGAAGATATTGGAAGGATTAACGCAGTTATTCCAAGAATGGAAAGTAGATTAAATATATTTGAACCAACCACATTGCCAATTGCTATATCACCCTCTTTTTTTAACGATGCTACTACCGAAGTTATAAGTTCCGGTAAACTTGTTCCTACGGCGACTATTGTCAAACCAATAACTATTTGACTAAGATTAAACATACGTGCAATTTCAACTGCGCCATCCACAAACAGCTTTGAACCGATCGCAAGAAATACTAATCCGACCACAACAAAAATGATTGATTTAATAGTACTTCCTTTGGCAACCGGCAATTCTTTTTCAAAATCAAGATCGGTTTCTTTTTTCTCTTTCTTTGAAAGAAAAATACTGACAATTATATAAACTATATACTCCGGCAAATAAAATGCCGCCTTCAATTCTTGACAGCGATAAATCATAAAACATAATTAGAAATATAAAAGTAACCGCAATCATTATCGGAATTTCTCTTTTAATAACCTGCACGTTTACTTTAACAGGATTAATCAAAGCGGTTACACCAAGAATCAGTGCAATGTTGCTTATATTGGAACCAATAACATTACCTATCGCAATATCGCTGTTCCCTTCAAGCGCAGAACCTATGCTGACTACCAATTCCGGGCTGCTTGTTCCAAACGCAACTACAGTTAACCCGACAACAAGAGGAGAAATACCGATGCGAAGAGCAAGTGCAGAAGCACCGCGCACTAATCCTTCCGCACCCAATAAGCATTATAATAAGTCCGCCTGCCAAAAAGAGTATCAGTTCAATCATCTAGTTTCTCTTTCCAATAAATTTAGTTTTCGTTTTCGCTTTTCATATAAAGCGTGCGCGTTGGATAAGCAAACTCGATTCCACGCTCTTCAAATTCTTTATAAATTTTCAAATTAATCTCCTGCTGAGCATCCATATATTTTATGTAATCGTTCGTTTCAACATAATAGACTGTTTCAAAATCTAGGCTGAAATCAGCATATTGAAAAAAATGTGCTCTATCAAAAGTTGCAAGCTCATTATCATCGATTATCTGTTTAATTATTTTTGGTATTTCTGTTAATTGGTCTGCTTTGGTTTGGTAAACAACACCAACTTTAAATGTTACGCGGCGTCTTTCCATTTGTTTAAAATTGTGTAAGTGTGCGTTAGTCAAATTTGAATTTGAGGTAACAAGCATTTCACCACGTAACGTCCTGATTCTTGTCGATTTAATTCCGATCTTTTCAATAACACCAATCTTGTCATCAAAAACTACAAAGTCACCAAGTTCAAATGGTCTGTCAAAGTAGATCACAAAGTAACTAAAAAGATCGCCGAGAATTGCTTGTGCGGCAGAGTGCAATTGCAATACCTCCGATACCCAAACCGGCAACTATCGTTGTAATTTCAAAACCGAGGTTGTCTAAAATGAAGAGTATACCGATCACATAAAAAACAACATTAATAAACCCTACCAACGGTCTGAAGCGCCGCACGTCTTCTTCTTTTCCGGTTTCTTGCGAATACTTAGTTACGAAAAATTCGATAAATGCCCGAGCACCTTTAATTGTAATCCAAACGATTATTAACAAATAAATTATTTTAAGTACTTGCGTAACAGCTTCACTTGCTTCTAAAAAATTCATTGCAAGGTAGAGTCCACCCAGGTAAAAAAGCGGAATAACAAACCTTGATATACTTCTAATTAAAAACTTCGCGCCGAGCAGCCCGCTTCCTTCTGTCTTGTTGATCTTATTTATGAAGAGTTTTTTAATTATTTGTATCACTATTACAGCAACAATTAAAACCGCTAGGGCATAAACATAATCAGTTACAACATTTCCCCAAATTTCATAGTTTAGAATCTCTTTCATTTAGATCCACCTCTTTCTTTTGAAAAAAAGTAAAAGAACAACTGCAACTACAAGCATAATGCCCCATACAATAAAATAGGCGTAAGGCCAGCCTGAACTCAGGCATATTTTCGAAGTTCATCCCGTAAACTCCTGCAATAAAAGTAAGGGGGATAAAAATTGTTGCTATAATGGTAAGCACCTTCATCACTTCATTCATTTTATTGCTTACGCTGGAAAGATAAATATCAATCAATGTTGTTATAGATTCTCTCTGAGTTTCAAGAGATTCGTTTACTTGAATTATGTGATCGAGCGAATCTCGAAAGTAAACAATGTTTTTATCAGAAATAAAATCCGATTGCTGTCTCACAATACTTGTTAATGATTCTCTTACCGGGCGAAGAACATGTTTGATTTGGTAAGCATCCTTTTTAAGTGACTGAATTCTTTTAGATCGTCTTGAGTCGGATTTTCAAGTAGCATCTCTTGTTCGGCTTCAATTCGTTCGCTTAACTCTTCCAAAACCAAAAAGTATCTGTCGATTTCAAAATCCGCCAACACATAAAAAAGATAATCAGCTTTTGACTTTCTAAAAACATTTTTGCCGGCTTCTATTCTTTGATGTATTTGAGTGTAATCTTCTTTTGGATCATCACGAAATGTGAAGATGAAATTCTTATTCAACAGTAAGGAAATTTGATCATAGTTTACATTTTCGTTCTCTTCCCATGTTATCTTTTTGAGTACCATGAAAATATCATCTTCATAATATTCTACTTTAGGTCGTTGGTTACTATTAACGACGTCTTCCATTATCAATGTATGAATTCCATATATCTCTCCCAGCTTTTGTAATAGCTCAATATCACTGGTTCCGTTAATATCAAGCCATCGAACTTTCTCATCTTCAATTTTGCTGATTTTCTCCAGTTCTTCTAGTGATTCAATTTTTATTTTAGAAAATTCTTTTTCGTCATACTCAACCACTGTTACACTTGCTTTCTCAATTTTTCCTTCGCCGACGTGTATTAATGTCCCGGGTGGTTTACCGATTTTATTTTTTAGCTGCTGTTTCTTTTTACTTATTGATTTACTTTTATGTTTTGAGTTAGTCATAGTTTCTCTCTGCTGTTACTTAAAAATATTTTATAACCAAATCAATCAATTTTCTTTTAAGATTATTATAAGGTGGATAGAAAAATTTCAAGGATGATAACTTGCTTTGTTTCATCAAACTTTTTGCGTTAGAAAATGCTTTGAATCCCTCTTGACCGTGAGCTTTTCCGATACCTGATCTATTAATTCCGCCAAAAGGTAAATTATGATTTGCAAAATGAACAACTACGTCATTTACCGCAGATCCACCGGCCGGAATCTTTTTTAATATTTTTTTAACAAATGATTTATCGTTGCTAAATATGTACAAGCGCCAATGGATTTGGATTTTTTTGAGTTATGGCAATTATCTCATCTTCTGTTTCAAATGAAAGACATCGGCAGTAGTGGTCCAAATATTTCTTTTTCCATTATTTTACTGTCGAGTTTTATGTTATCAATTATGGTTGGGCTGATATATTTATCTTCTTTTACAACCTCTCCACCATGAATAACCTTGGCGCCGTTTGCTTTTGCATCCTCCAACAGATTCACTCACCGATTGCAATTGATTTTCATCAATCATTCTTGCGATAGTGATGATCATGGTGCGGTAAGGTTTTCTTTGCCGTATAAATCAGTTATTGCATTTTTAAGTTCTTCAATCAGTTTTCCTTTAATCGAACTGTGAACGATTAAATAATCCGGGGCAATACAAGTTTGTCCTGCATTTAGAAATTTTCCCCAAGCAATTCTTTTGAGCCGAAGTTTTTATGTCCGCATCTTTATTTATTATTGATGGCGACTTACCGCCAAGCTCAAGTGTAACCTTAGTAAGATTTTTCGATGCTGCTCCCATTACAAGTTTCCCTATTTCCGGATTACCAGTAAAAAAGATATGATTGAACGGAAGCGAGGTTAATTCTCTTGCTACTTTTGCGTCGCCTAAAAAAACACGGACTTCATCTTTGTGAAATAAATTGTTCAGCATTCTTTCGAGTAAGGCAGAAGTATTCGGGCTCTTTTCCGATGGCTTGATCATCACCGCATTGCCCGCCGCAATGGCAGAAACTAAAGGTCCTGTTGCCAATTGAAACGGATAATTCCATGGAGAAATGATTAGTGATTGACCGATTGATTCGTAAATAATTTTACTCGATGCCCCGAACAAAGCTATCGGTGTTGATACTCGCTTAGGACGTATCCATTTTGATAAATTTCGTTTAACAAATTTAATTTCGCTCGTTACGGAAAATATTTCAGTAAGTTTTGTTTCCTCTTTAGATTTATGAAGATCCTTGTAAACTGCTTCACAAATCTCATCTTGCGAATTCAAGATTGTCTTAAGCAGCTTATTTAATTTTTCTTTGCGTTGATCGGCTGTTGTCTCGGCTAATTTTATCCGGCTGGCTTTTTGCAATTGAAATATTTCTTGAATTGTGTTTGTTGAAGTATTGTTAAGTGTCATATGTTTTGGTGAGTTATTTATAATATAGGGAAAGATAAAAAATGATTACTCAAGTTGAAAAGATTTTTACACACCCTGAATCCCCTCTCGAGAGGGGACTTTTGAATTTTAAATGGTGGTATAATCATCAATCCATTTTTCAATTTTTTCTAACACTTTAGGTAATGCGTGGTAAATTTCGTAATCCTCAAAACGTAAAAACCTTATTCCAAGTGATTCTAATTTTGGGGGACCAATGCTGTTAACTTAGCGAAATTAGTCGTTAATACTATGGACCTAGCGTTTGTTAAATATTTAATTGCGGTTTGTTACAAAACAATATTGATTGGGGTGAATATATTTTTGAACCCCGGTAGGGGTTCAATGTGAATAGAGATAGTATAATAAAAAGGGGAACAACAACCACGGAGTGGTTGAATATGAAAGGACTTGTTCAACCCCGCCGGGGTTGGTTTAATTAATTTATAAACATTCTCTATTCACGTTCAATCTCCTTCGGGATTTTATGTCGACGAGAAAGTATAATTAAATAACCAAAAGTTTCATCACCACATATTGTTTTTATTTATATGATATGCTAATCCGATTCTTAAGTTGACAGCATTGTAGAGGGGACAAAGGGGTGTGTCACCTTCTCAAATCCATAAAAGCAAACTGCAGATCGTCGTTATCAATATCATCAATAATATCTTCCAATTGATCGAGCTGCTCTTCGGTTGGCTTAACAGACTTGTAAATATTGATTAAGTATTCTGCAGATTGACTTCTAAAATGTTCTCTGTCTCTGCCGACTTTAGAGAAAAAGAGTATTGCCCTCGTAGCATCCCGGTATTTATAAAAATAAACTCCCGAATAAAACTCATACATTGCGCGCAAGTATCCGTCGGGCGGAAGCTCTGTTATCTTAGGCAACTCCATTTCTTCACCGATGTTCATTCTTCCTACTTTGGCAGCAAATTGATGAACCTTTAATGCAGCTGATGTATTATTCTTCAATTCATTGTAGAAGTGCCAATTGATCTTCGCTCAAGTTCACTTTCAACACCCTCAACCGGTTTATTCAAAAGCAGCGAACTAACAGCAACTAAATACTTTGCTTGTGAAAAAGCTCCACGCCACTTAAACGATTTTGATTCAATAGCAGCGCTTAATGAATCAATAGTTTTTTGAAATTCGCCACTTTTAAAATAAAACGTTCCTTTCGTGTAACCCCACACATGATTCTTTTCATCGTTCGTTCAATTGCTTCTTCGGCTTCTTTTAAGTCTATCAAGCTGAATTAAGCAAACGAACGTACCAATCATAAAAACTGCTGTTGTTTTTATATCTTCTTACTAATGTTTCAAAATACCGGATTGCATCAAAATTATTAGATTCTTGAAATGTGTATGTCTCGCCGAGAATAAATTCAGCAAATGGTTTTGTGAGATTTCCATTTTGTTGAGCAAGATGCAAATATTTTAAACCGGTTGCACGATCACCAGAAAACCCAAGAATTGAAGTAATAAACTTTGTTACCCCGCTTAATCTATCAGCATAATATTCGAACATACCGAGGAGCAAATAGGCATCATAGAATTCAGGATGATCTTCGACTAATTCTTCTAAAGCATCCTTACCTTTTTTTGCGTTGCTGAAAGCTGACATGTAAGAACCTTCGAAGCTGTGCATTCTTCCTAGGTAACCGTCTAATGTTAGCGAGATAAAACTTGTTATCGGGAGTCATTTCCAGATCATCAAATTTCTCAAGTGAACTTTCAGTATACTCGATCAACTCTCTATTTTTCTGTTTACGGAACTCATAACCGTTCTTCAAAACCGTAATTATCCGAGTCTGCCAAATGCTGCAGTGATAACGTTACAATTTTTAAGAAGTAGTACTTTGGGATATCAGGATTCTCGTTAATCTTTTCGTCAATCAAATTATTGGCTTTATCAAATTGGTGATCAAACGCCCAATAAACAATTTGATGATCATAACCATTAATATTCGAGTGGTGAATTTGCAGTTAACGATAATCGTAAAGTCAGCAACAGTGGTAATGAGTAATTTTTTCATAATCTCATTTTCAGTTATTGGTTGCCGTGAAGATAACTGAAATGCAAGATTGAGCTGCCAGAGAGTAAAAATTTACTTCTCCAGTTGAATTATTGAGGAAACAGTTAAAAAGATTATATGATTTCGAATTTGGCTAATTTCGATAGTTGAATCTACTATTTTAAACATTGTTCATTTTTCGATCTGATTCTGCCAATATTTGGGAGATTGATGTGCTAAATCAAGAAACCTGCAATTGTTGTAAGTCTGATTCACTTTAGTTATTGTTTCAAGGAGTTAAGTGGACTTGCACGGGGGCTTCGGACTGATAAATGATCCATCTGGCAAAAGTCTTCAAGATTCCCATTGAATGGCTCGGATGGCTCACCGTTCGACGATTATTTGATCCCGGGTATAATTCTCTTCCTGATATTAGGTCTGAGTTGTCCCTTGATCATCTCATTTGGTTTGTGGAAAACAAAGACATTGGGGATGGCTGGGAAGTCGATTGCCTTGGCAGCAGCTTTAGTAATTTGGATACTAGTTGAAATTCTTATCATCGGCTGGCAGACCGATACCGTCCGCTTCAGCTTATTGTACGGTGTGAGTCGGCATTGCTATTTATAGTTATTTCACTTTCGCCAAAAGTTAAAAGCTATTATTCGTTGAACCGAAAAAAGAGAGTCAAATGAAACATAAAAACAAGATAACACTCTTGGTGCTATCTGATCTTACCTGGCGGCAATGTTCGCGTCTATAACCGGAATTTTAAGCAATGACGGAACCGGTAGAATTTGAGTGCAAATCGATACGTGGTGAACCGGTGTTGATATACGGCGAAGGGGTTTATAAACATATGTCCGCCGATGTTGCGATTCAAGGAATTGCGCAGGATTATGTTACATCTTTTTATCGGAGTTCCACTTCTTACTTGGCGGCTTTAATCTGGTTTAAGAAGAATTCGATAAAAGGATTACTGTTTCTTTCAGGGACGCTCGGTTATTTTCTTAGTTACATATCTATTTTATATTAGCAATGGGAATGTATAATCATTTATTTCTTGTCTATGCTTTCTTCTTGGAACAACGTTTCTTTGCTTTCGTGTTAACTCTATTTCTCATATGACCTAAATCGATTAAAAGAAATTTTCCACTTCGTATAAGTTAATGCGTAACGCCGGAATTTTTTTAATCATGAATGGCTTTTTTGGTTACTCATGCTCTGGCTTAGTGTTGTTGTTCCGCCTCTTCTTAGACGGTAGCAATTTATCCTATGCAACTTCAGCATTACACAACATTAATTGTACAGGGATTTGATTTGGGATTACTTCTGCCGATATGCGTTTGTCGTTGGAATTCTCGCAATTCGCAAAAACAATCTAGGTTATCTCTTTACAACAATTTATGTGATCTTTCTATGCATACCTTGATGCTTGCACTTACATCGAAAGTAATTTTTATGGCAAATGCTGGTGAAAATGTAATTCCGGTAATATTCATTATGCCGACTCTTGCGTTGATTGCAATCATCTTTTCGACAAAGATAATCTTAAGTATTAAGTAAACTTAGGTTATTTTATCTTCCATTTGATTTAAGTACGGGATATTGGTACATTTATTTTTAATAATTCATTTGGAGAATCTATGATTGAGTTGTCGGTAAATAAATTTCGCGCAAACCTAAAGGAATTTGTAGAGAGAGCTATTTCAGACCATATTCCAATTAAGGTGAAACGAAGAGCGGGACGTGACTTTGTGGTACTGAGCGCTGAAGATCGGAAAAGAGAACAAGAAACTTTGTATGTTCTTCAAAATAATTCATTGATGAATCAGATTGCAGAATCGCTGGAAACTTACAAGTCAAATAAAGGTTACAAACCAACCGTAGATGAACTGAATGAGATCAATAGTATTTGAGGGAAATACTTGGAACAAGTACGAAGACCTTAGAAAGAAAGATTTAAAGATGCATAAAAATCTCTGCAGAATTCTTAAAGAAATGCAGCGCGGTAATCCGTCCGAAAGGAATAGGTAAACCAGAATCGCTGAAGCATAATTTGAAGGGATTTTGGTCAAGAAGAATTTCTCAAAAAGATAGAGTGATTTATACTTTTGACAAAGATTCAATTCACATTTTTGCGATCGGCGGGCACTATGATGCTCTTTAATTTTAGAAACAAAGCACTACTTATCCAGCCAATCTTTAAATGAAGAAGCACGTTCAACACTTACGAGCGCTTCAACCTTCTTTCGGTGCGGGAGGATTCAGTTCAATCTTTATTCTCGATCTCGAAAAAGGAATCATATTTTTTATCGAATCAAAGTTTATTATCATTTTTCGATTTATGCGGAAGAACTTCTCAGGATCAAGGACTTCGATAAGTTTATCGAGTGAATAATTAACCGGGTAATTCGATTTTTCAAATGTTGTCATAAAAACACTCTTTTCCATCGCGTAGAAATATGCGATATCTTCTGTTTCTACTTTTTTTATCTTCTGTCCGTACTGAACAAGAAAACGTTTTTTATAACTCACTTCCTTATTCATTATACTTTTGAACACATATTCAAAATCACGCAAGTATGATGACTTTAAATTTTTGTATTTATCGAGCGCTTCATTCAGTTCTGTTTTACGGATCGGTTTAAGCAAATAATCAATGCTGTTTAGTTTGAATGCTTTGATTGCATATTGATCGTAAGCGGTTGTGAAAATTACGGGAACGTCGATATTTATTTTTTCAAAAATACCGAAGCTTAATCCGTCCTCAAGTTGAATATCGAGAAAAATTAGATCCGGTTTGTTTTTCTTGAGCCATTTAACGGATTCTTCAACCGATGCAAGTTTAGCGGCGACTTTAATCGAGGGGTCAATCTCCACGATTAATTCTTCCAATCTTTCCTGAGCTAACTTTTCGTCTTCTATTATTACTGTTTTCATAAGCATTTCCTCCGTGGCACTTCAGTGGTTTCTCTGCGGAACTTCTCTGGGACAAAGGCGGATCACACGGAGTAGCCACGGAAGGACAGCACTGAGAAGTCTCACTGAGTTTATTCCGATTCTATTAATGGTATTTTTGCAATGTATTCATTTTGTGTAACGCTAAATTCCGGTTCTGTATCACACAACAAAGCGTATCTCTTTTTCAAATTATTCAAGCCGATTCCCTTTGAATATCCTCTTCCGTTTTTCTTCTGTAGATTATTTCACAACGACAATATAATTTTTATCGTCATAAATTTTAATTCTAAGTGGTGAGTCCTCCGAAGCACGGTTATGCTTGAAGCAATTTTCCAAAAGTGTCTGCAAAGCGAGTGGCGGCACGAGACGATTTAGTTTTTCCGCATCAATATTAACATCATACATCATCGCATCATCAAAACGAATTTTCTGCAGATAAAGAAACGCTTTTACGAACGACATCTCCTCACTTAACTCAACAACCTGATTATCAATTACATCAAGCGTGTAACGGTAAACCATCGAAAATTCATCTACAAACTCTCGGGCTTTTTCAGCATCTTTTCCTATCAAAGATGACAGCACATTCAAACTGTTAAACAAAAAGTGGGGATTAAGCTGTCCTTTTAATGTTTCAAATCTTATTTCGGCATTTTCCTTTTCAAGTATTTGTGCAATCATTTTACTCTGCTTGATTTCTTTTGAACCATATCATTGCTTCCAGACCAACCGTGACAATTAAATTAATAACCGAAACAATCAGGGCATTTTTAACAATATTAACTTGCAATCCGTCTTCATAAGGAAATATAAAATTAGCGGAAAATGTAAGTACTGTTCCGATAACCGCACCAACTAATATTGAAATAATTACTTCCGTCGGAATTCGAACAATTAGTTTTTCCGGAAGAGGTAAATGTTCATCAAGTGGTGTAATAAATTTTAAATCGATAAAAACAATTAACACTCCGAATAAAGCACTAAATGTTGTTCCGAATAATAACCTAACTAAAAAATTGAAAATACCGCTTATGTATATTAATCCGGTGAAATGATTGTAGGTAATTATAAACAATTGAATGAAAAGCTGCGGCAAGTGTAATTACAAGTATGGTTGTTTTATTCAGTTTCATTTTCATACCGTAAAATTCGTTAAAAACATGTTAAGATGCTTGAGCATTAGTCCTTTCTTATCATTAAGACGAATCGTTTTATTACGGCAAAGAATCTCACCTTATTTGTGCGAGATTCTTCGTCTATTATCCTTGGCGACTATTTGAGAGAACCGACTTAAAACAAACCGTATTTTAATGTAATACCACCTGTGAATTTTTGAAACAATTTTTCATCAGCTCCAATTAATTTAAGTGGTGAAGTATTTCGGAAAGTTCCCATAACGCCTATCCAATAATTACCGGCGAAGTTGTAATTGAATTCGATAGACGGTTCGAATATTGCAAATGTTGTTTTATCGATTATCTCTTCGCTCCACACTTTTTCTTTCCTATAATCTTTATCGTATTGATAATAAGCTTCGCCCATTCCGCTTGTTACTGAAACCGAGAACCTGAAATCTTCGCTTAATGAAAAGATACGCTCTACATAAATTCCGGCATAACCCGCATTAAGATGATAAGCTCCGTCGTTAACAAGTTTGTTCATTCCTCTATCGTAATGAAGAGCTGAAAAAGAAAAACCAACCCCCCATTTTTCATTTATTACCGCCACTATTTTTCCGTCAAGAAAACCTGCTGTGTTTGATTCTACTGAAGTAAGTCTGCCGCCTGCCACCAATATAACCACCGATCGGTGTATCATCGATTCTGAATAAATGTTTCGTTTCGCTTTGTGCTAAAGTGGTAAGTGACAATATTAATACTACGATTAAGCTTGCTATCTGTTTCATCTTACTTTCTCCTTTTTTTACGACTCTGTTGATTTAATTTTCACCCGAAACTTAACACGTGAGACAAGCCAAAAGAAAAAAATGACGACGAACCGGTAAATTCGTAGGATAAACATGTTATGACGAGGGATGAATTGGTTGTTAAGTTATTGGGTTAAGTAAGTTATTTGGTGAAATACTATTTGAGTATAGTATTTGTTTGCAGATAGTAACTTAAAACAATTTCATAAATTGCGGCTGCTCTAGAATCTTCTTATTTATTTGTGCATTAACAGCTAGTAACTAATCATTTTTCAGATCAAAGATGTACCCAATCCCTCTTACACTTTTAATGTATTTAGGTTGAGAGGGATCTTCTTCAAAATATTTTCTTAATCGCACTATAAAATTATCGACCGTTCTTGTCTCAACTTCCGATGTAATGTTCCAAACTTTTTCGAGCAGCTCTTTTCTTGAGAACAGGTTTGCTTTTGTGTTCAATCAAATACTGCATTGCCATAGCTTCATGATGCGTTAATCTAAATTCATTTTCACCGCATTTGCATTGAAGAGTTTCAAAGTTAATTTCATTATTCCCGAATTTATAGACCGGGTTTTTATTGATGGATTCCGCATACCATTTTTTCCGCTTCAGCATTCCTTTAACCCGGAGTAAAAGTTCGGCAAGATGAAACGGTTTTGTTATGTAGTCATCCGCGCCCAATTCTAATCCATGAATTTTATCTTCTTTCCTCGTTCTCGCCGTCAACATTAAAATTGGTAACTGCGGGTTACTTTCGCGTACTTTTTTTGCGACTTCAAACCCGTCTATGTACGGCAGCATAATATCAAGAATTATCAAATCAAAATTTTCTTTATTATAAAACTCCAGCGCTTCTCTGCCGTCGCGTGCATGTTTAACTTCGTAGTTTTCTTCTTCCAAATTGAATTGGAGTCCAACCGCTAAACTCTCTTCGTCTTCAACCAGCAGTATCTTTTCTTTTTTTGCCATATTAGTTTTCACCGTTTTCTTTTGCTTCACGTTTTTTTGTTGCCTTTAATAATTTTTTGGTTAGTAATTTTTTATAGCTTTGATAAATCGGGAGCTCAATTCTAAAAGTTGTGCCGGTGTTCAAACCTTCGCTGTAGCACTCAATTTTACCACCATGACTTTTTAAAATTTCCTCTACCCAATACAGTCCGAGCCCGGTTCCTTTTACATTCGGAATATTTTTCGAGTAGCCGCGGTAAAACTTTTAAATATTTTTTTATTCTTTTGCGGATCAACACCTATTCCTTTATCGGCAAACTCAATCATAAACTTCTTTTTTGTTGTAAGAAGTTGAACATCAATTTCAGGAACTTCGCTTGAATATTTGACAGCATTATCAAACAAGTTATCTATTACAATCTTTAATGCATTTTTATCTATAACAATTTTTGCCGAGGTGTCACCTTCAATCCTTAATTGTTCCGGTCGGTATTTGAAATTGTGCAGCTGATTCGTTTACCGACGAAGTTTGATTACATCCGCACTGTTGTAAACCCTGATATTCGTGTGAAATCTGTTTCTGCTCCAATCTCGATATTTCCAAAATAGAATTTATTAATCCATTAAGCCGTTCTGCATCGTTTATCATGTAATTGATAAATTTTCTTTTATTCTCCGGTGTAAGTTCGCGTGAGTTTAATGTTTCAAGATAGAGTTGAATGGATGCTAACGGCGATTTTAATTCGTGAGTTACGTTGGAAATAAAATTATCGTATAATCTGGTAAGTCTTAACTGTACATTTAAATTTCTGAAGATAACCGACATTCCGAAGGCAATTGCCACAATTAATATAATTCCGCCGACAAATAAAAATATGTTCGGACCGTCAATTTTTATCTGCGGTGAAAGTTGATCACCCACTTTCTCAAAAATTATTGAGTTAGAGACATACCAGTATATCCAGAGCCCAAGAAGCGCCATCCATGCTAATTGAGCTAAGATGAAGATTAAAATGAAGTAAAAGTATGAATTAATTTTTTTGATGTTATTCAGCATCCTTTTTTTATTGGAAATCTTAACGTACTGAATTTATGAATAATTGTATTCATTATCTTGCGCATAAAAATAATTTTGATCACGAAAGTTTTATTAAGTCAAAGAGCTCAGCCCGTCAGAAGACTTGCAGAATATGGTTAGAATTAAGATATGTTCTCTGCAAATATTCTTGATTAACAGATTATTATAAAAGTGCACAAATATAAATTTACACTTCTTTTACAAACAATTAATCAAATTATTAGCAAGTTATATAGAGTGAATAGAACGCAGATGACATAGAAAAACAGATGTTCACTGATTTAATCTGCGAAAATCATTCGCATCATCTTGCAGCCTTTGGCGAGGTCATCGTATTCCATCGGATTTTGTAATCAATGAGAAAAATGCAATTCACTTGTCTTACCCGAAACACCAGCAACATTTTGGAGCTTTAAAGATGCATTAGATTTTGTATCGAAAAAATCGGCGGAGCCGCCGTTAGGATTAATAACTGTAGCTGCAATGCTGCCGAGCGATTGGGAATTAAAGTTGATCGATACAAATGTATCAAAGCTAAAAGACGAAGATATACTTTGGGCTGATTATGTTTTCTTAAGCGGAATGGATGTACAGATAAGATCGTTCAAAGATATTTTAATGCGCTGTAATAAACTTGGAACAAAAGTAGTTGCAGGCGGACCTCTTGCAACTACTCAGTATTCAGATTTTTTAGGTGTAAGTCACTTTGTATTGAACGAAGCCGAGATAACACTTCCGCAATTTTTAACGGATTTGGGAAACGGCAATCCTAAGTATGTATATAAATCAGATGTATTTCCCGATGTTACAAATACACCAATACCGAGATGGGATCTTCTTGAAATAGATAAGTATGCAAGTATGAGCCTGCAGTACTCACGCGGCTGTCCTTATGATTGCGAATTCTGCAGCATCACAATGCTCAACGGAAGAGTACCTCGCACTAAAACAAAAGAACAATTTATTGCGGAACTTGACAAACTTTACGAACTCGGTTGGAAAGGCGGAGTTTCTGTTGTCGATGATAATTTTATCGGTAATAAACGAAGATTAAAAAATGATGTTCTCCCTGCCGTAATTGATTGGTCGAAAAAACATAAGTATCCGTTTCATTTTATAACGGAAGTATCGATTAACTTAGCGGATGATGATGAGTTACTTGCAATGATGGTCGATGCCGGCTTTTATAGTGTGTTCGTCGGAATTGAAACACCGAATGCCAAAGGTCTCGAAGAATGCGGAAAGAGTCAAAATTTAAAACGTGATCTTGTATCTGCCATTAACAAACTGCAAAATAAAGGAATGATTGTTTCGGGCGGATTTATTGTCGGATTCGACAGTGACACGGAAGATATTTTTGACGAGCAGATAAACTTTATTCACAACAGCGGAATTCCTTCTGCGATGGTTGGAATTCTAAACGCACCGATCGGTACAAAACTTTTTAAAAGATTAAAAACCGAAAACCGTCTGCTTGAAAATTGGAGCGGCAACAATATGGACAGCTCGATAAACTTTATCCCTAAAATGAAGTATGATGTTTTAGTCCGGGGTTATTCAAGACTAATTCATACTATCTACTCACCAAAAGAATATTACTCACGTATAAAAGATTTTTTGAATGTTTATCGATTGCCGGTGTGGTGGCCTAATAAGTTAACGCTTGACGAGATAAAAGCATTTTTTAGATTGCTTTGGAAAATTGGAATTCGTGAAAAGGGCAGAAAACATTTTTGGAAGTTGTTTGCATTCAGTTTACTCAAACATCCTAAAAAATTTCCAATGGCAATGACGTTTTCGGTTTACGGTTTTCATTTTAGAAGGATTGCTGCGAGATTGTAGAAGCAATGGAACACTGATGCGACCTGATTATCGCAGATTAAATCAAGTATGTATCTGAACTTTTTCTGCGTATGACCTCGCCGTCAAGGCGTGGCTCTGATATGACATTCTGTTAAGATGACATAACCTCAAATCTTCCCCAAATTATATCTCTTTCTTTCATGAGGATCGAGATGCAGTTTTCTTAATCGAATTGACTTAGGTGTTACTTCGACCATTTCATCTTCTTGAATATATTCGAGTGCTTCTTCCAACGTGAACTTAATTGCCGGTGCAATTTTAACAGCTTTATCAGCGCCGGATGCTCGCATGTTTGTAAGCTTTTTCCCGCGCTGCACATTCACCTCAATATCTACATCTTTATTATTTTCACCAACTATTTGTCCTTTGTAAATAACATTGCCCGGTTCTATAAAAAATTTGCCTCTATCCTGCAGCGAATCAATTGCATAAGCAGTTGCCGGACCTTCATCCATTGAGATCAAAACACCATTTGACTTTCCGCCAATCGAACCTTTAAAAAATTCATATTGATAAAAACGGTGATGCATAATTCCTTCACCGGCGGTTGCGGTTAAAATCCTCGTGCGCAGCCCCATTAACCCGCGTGATGGAATGTGAAATTCCAACTTCTGCAGACTACCCTTGTTTTCCATTTTAACAAGTTCACCTTTTCGCTGACCAACTAGTTCAATAACTTTACCTGCTGATTCACCGGGAACATCAACAACCAAAACTTCGATCGGTTCGGCTTTCTTTCCGTCAATTGCTTTATAGATCACTTTGGGTTCGCGGATCTGAAGCTCGTAACCTTCGCGACGCATGTTTTCAATTAATATAGATAAATGTAATATCCCGCGTCCGGAAACTTTGTATGCATCAGGCGTATTTGTTTCCTGAACTCGGAGCGCAACATTGCTTTCCAACTCTTTATATAAGCGATCTCGAATCTGACGCGATGTAACATACTTTCCATCTCTACCATAAAAAGGTGAGGTGTTAACCGTGAATGTCATACTGATAGTCGGTTCGTCTATTGCGATAATCGGTAGTGGTTCGGGAATTTCCGCATCTGCAATTGTATCGCCAATGTTAATATCTTCAACACCGACTATCGCACAAATATCCCCGCATTGAACTTCCCCGACTTCTGTTCTTCCGACTCCATCAAAAATAAAAAGCTGCTTGATAGCTGCTTCTCCCACAGTTCCGTCTCTCTTCAGAAGAACCAGTTTGTCACTCTTTTTTAAGTTGCCTCTAAAAACTCTTCCAATGCCTATTCGTCCTACGTAATCATTATAATCCAAAGTTGTGACTTGAATTTGTACCGGGCCTTCTTGAATTACCGGCGTGGGAATCTTTTCAACTATTGTTTCAAGTAAAGGCGTAAGATCTTTGCGCTCGTCTTTTAAATCATTAATAGCCCAGCCATCTTTACCGCTTGCAAACACGTATGGAAAATCAAGTTGATCCTCATCCGCTCCCAGATCAATAAAAAGATCATAAACTTCGTCAAGTACTTCTACAGGCCTATTATCGGGTCTATCGATTTTGTTGATTACAACAATCGGTTTGAGATGTAATTGCAGAGCTTTCTCTAAAACAAATCGAGTTTGCGGCATCGGTCCCTCGAAAGAATCAACGAGGAGCAGAACACCGTCCGCCATTTTAAGAACACGTTCCACCTCTCCGCCAAAATCGGCGTGACCGGGAGTATCGATGATATTGATTTTATAATTCTTATAAGGAATGCTAATGTTCTTTGATAATATTGTAATGCCGCGTTCTCTCTCGAGATCGTTTGAATCTAAAAACTGTTCCTGCACAACCTGGTTTTTTCTGAAAACATGACACTGCTTCAAAAGCTGATCTACAAGAGTAGTCTTTCCGTGGTCAACGTGTGCGATTATTGCGATATTTCTAAGTTCTTTCAATTTGTTTCCTTTCTGTAAAAAATCGAGCCACGTAACTAATGGAAATAAAAGGAGTTAGTCAAGGTAAATAATTACTTTTTATGTTCTGAAAATATGGCTTATTATACATATCTTTATACATATAAAGTCAACATAAAAATAGGAGCGTTTTGGAAAAAGGTATATGAAAAAGAAAATAAAATATAGTGATGAAAAAATCAGCGATGTTGAAATTGTAAAAGACTTCTTACCAAAGCCGGATGAATTGGTTTTAAGGGATAATACAGTTAAGGTGACATTAAACCTAAGTCAAACCAGTGTTAAGTTTTTCAAAGAATTAGCAGAGGAAAAAGGAAGTCAGTATCAAAAGCTGATTAGAAATTTACTCGATAATTATGCGTCTCATTATTCTGAATAATCATTTTCTTAGCAAAAAATTCTTAACTATTCTTTGAATAAAAGAGGATGTGAAAATTGTAATCAAGGAGAAAATCAAATGATAGAAATACAGATTGAAGATAAGCAAATGTATTTAGTTGACAATTATCCTTTTGATGGTATTCCTGATCTTTCAGAGAAAAGACATTGCATTCATTGCAATGAAATAATAACCGTAGGTGATTTCAAAGTTTATGTCGGTACCAATGGTTTCGAATTCATTTGCTGTCCCAATGCACCGGAATGCGACGGCACCGTTATTGACTGGATGCCTGTTGGGTTGTGGAAAGATGAGGAATGAGAGAAGAAAAAACATTGGTGTCTTATCTGAAAGTGCAGCTATCTAGTTTATTATAAATCGAATCATCTTACCAATTACTAACTATTTATTTTCTTAAATTTCAATTCAATTTTAGATTAGAAGGGTTAAACAATATGGCAGTATTCGTTGCCGGAGCTACCGGCGCAACAGGGCGACTGCTCGTCGAGCAATTGTTGAACCGAAATGTAAATGTTAAAACAGTAGTAAGAGATAAAAACAGACTCCCCGAAAAAATCCGCAGCTCACGAAAACCTTTCAATCACGGAGGCGGCATTATTAAACTTAAGCGATGAACGAATTGGCTAAACAAGTTGAAGGATTGCGACGCAGTAGCTTCATGTTTGGGACACAATCATTAACTTCAAGGGTATTTACGGTAAGCCGCGCAGGTTAGTCACTGATTCTGTCCGCACGTTTGATGCGAATGCAATAAAATCGAATCAGCCGAAGAAAAAAGTGAAGTTTGTGTTGATGAATACAACAGCAGTTCGAAATCCTGATTTAAATGAAGAAAACTCAACCGGAGAGAAAATCGTATTCGCAATACTTCGTGGAATACTCCCTCCACACACCGATAACGAAAAGGCAGCAGAATATCTTCGTAATGATATTGGTCAAAGTGATTCGATAATTGAGTGGACTGCCGTTCGTCCGGATGGACTAATAGATTTGGGGGAGACAACAGAATATACAGTTTATCAAACTCTGCAAGTCAGCCCGATATTCAATTCATGGAAAACCAGCCGCATAAACGTTGCAAATTTTATGGCGAAGCTAATTACAAATGATGAAACTTGGATAAAGTGGAAAGGACAGATGCCGGTTATTTATAATAAAGAACATGAAAAAAAGTAAAACCGGATGGCTTTGGAACTTGAACAAATTTTGATGACCTCCTGAAATAGATGAGTAGATTGGAAAAGGACAAGTAAGTTACAAACCGTTTCATTTGCTTTAGCACAATCAGCTTCAAATAGTTTAGGAATATTTTCGGCATGCAAAGCTATCACACCCGGAAGACCACCGGAAAACGAGCTAATAAAATCTACGAAAGATTGTATTATCGATTTTAAGTTTATTATGCGAACACTTCATTTGGTAATTCATTCGGCAATTAATTCAAGTTCTGCTATTACCGGGAAATGATCAGAAGGGAATCTACCGTTATACAAAGTGTCAACCACATTAAAGCTTTTTACCGAAATTGTTGGTTTCACCAAAATATAATCGATTGGACCAATCGCTTCTTTATCGTGATCGAATCCGTTATAAGTCCCTTTAATGTTTGCTTGTGTTTCACTATTGAATTGAGATACATCGGCGAGATTAGCAGCGGATGTATCCTGCTTAGTAAGTAATTCATAATATTCAGTAGAAGGATCGAAGTTAAGATCGCCTGTCACAATAAAATCATTATTATCTGCAATTTGATTTATTTTTTTCTTTAATAATCTTACACTCTCAAGTCTGGCATTTTCACCCATATGATCAAAATGTGTGTTGAAATAAAAGAAGATTTTGTCGGTATCTATCTCTTTAAATTTCCCCCAGGATACTATCCGGTTCAATGCCGCATCCCAACCTTTACTCTGTTTATCGGGAGTTTCCGAAAGCCAAAAAGTACTTGATTCAATCAGCTCAAATTTATCCTTCTTAAAAAATATGGGCGAGTGTTCATCATCGGGATCATCCGAACGGGATTTACCCAAGTAATTATACTCATTTAATCTTTCCTCCAAATAATTTAATTGTGATCCGCGAACCTCCTGCATTCCCAGATAGATCTGGCGAATACTCTTGAATTAAATTAATTACGATATCTTTTCGGTTATCCCATTTGTTAATATCATCCCCGGGATTGTTATATCTAATATTAAAAGACATCACAAGAATTAGCACTGCTTCAACTAATGGTAACATTATTTCTCCAAATATTGAGTTCGAAAATTCTTAATTCATTAAAAATGTTATAATCAAATAAAAAGCTACAATATGTATCCTTTTTCTTTAATTAATTTTCTTTATGAACGTCCTATCGTCAACACGTTCAAAACCAAGTGCTTTCAAATATTTATCGTGTATTTTATGATGGCTCTCTGTAATCAACTTTTTATATCCTTTCTCTTTCATAAAGTCGGCAGTAAAGAAAAGAAACTTTGCATTCTTTAAGTCTCTGTAATCCGGAATAGCGTAATCTAAAAGAATATGAATTGCGTCTTCATCTTCTTCAACAAAAACAAAAAGTCCGGTTGGCACCATATTGCGAAGTATAAAATAATACTGTGCCCCGGGATAAAGCGACCTGTCAAATTTGGGGAAAATTTTTGCAATGTCATCACCGTAATAATCTAAAAATTTTAGAAGAAATTTACCTTGCGGACCGTTGGTCGGCAGAAGAGTAAAATAATCTTTCTTTCTATACATTCCCCATAAGTAGTAAATATCCACTATTGCAATAAAACTATTCAAAACTAATACCGGGTAAGCACTGATGAGCGCTCCATAAATTGCAAATGTTGATGCACCCATTAAGTTTATCCTTCGCAGCATCCAAATGTTTTTCATCGTGAGAGAAACTGCAATAAGAAAAGAGCCGACATATCCTATTATTTGATAAATATCCATGCTGCTAAGATAACAGAATTAAGCCATTACTAAAACATTTTGATTTAGTACGATTTGCATAAGTCAAAATTTCTTTTAATTTATTAATTACATGACATTTAAAAACAAAGGAGTAGCTATGATTAAGGAAAAAAGAAAAGAAGTAGAAAAAGATGTAAAAGCTTATGTAGGCGATAAAACTATTAAAGGCGCTAGTAAAGTTGCAAAACCGGTAGCAAAAGGTGCCGGAATTCTTGCCGGCGGAATTGTTTCTGCAATTTTAGCAATTAAAGGAATCAAAAAACTAAAAACAAAATCTGACAAATAATCTTTAGTGAGTTCATAATAACTCTCTATAATTAAAAAACTTTTAGAGTCCATGTGCATCAAATTAAATTGATCTTTTTGATTATTTTGCAGCATGGATTCTAAAAGAAAATTTCAAACCGGTAATATTATTACAATTAGTATTGCCCATTTAGTTCACGATACTTATTCATCATTCTTAGCCCCGCTTCTTCCGCTATTAATTGAAAAATTTTCGATCTCTTATTCACTTGCAGGATTGTTCACGGTTTTCCAGAGATTGCCTGCAATATTAAACCCATTTATCGGATTACTTGCAGATAAATTTCCGCTCAGATATTTTTTAATAGCTGCTCCGGCAATAACTGCAATATCAATGAGTTTGCTTGGTGCCGCTTCAACTTATTTATCCGCTGCTGTTTTATTACTAATCGCTGGATTTGGTTCGGCGCTGTTTCATACTCCCGCTCCGGTTATGGTTAAATATATCTCCGGGAATAAAGTCGGTAGAGGCATGAGTATTTTTATGTTTGCCGCAGAGTTTGCAAGAACTCTCGGTCCCTTACTCGTGCTAAGTGCGGTTTCATTTTGGAGTCTCGAGGAGACATACAAACTAATCCCGATCGGTTTAGGTGCATCTATAGTGTTGTTCATTAAGTTCCGTAAAATTAAAATCTCCGATCAGTTCAAAGAGAAAAAAGAACAAATCACTGTCGGCAAAACATTAAAGAATTATTCACGTACATTAATTTCATTGGGCGGAGTTATATTTTTTATAAACATGATGAAATCTTCTCTCACTGCATTTCTGCCTACATATTTAATTGTAAAGGGAGAATCTTTGTGGATGGCCGGTGTATCGTTTTCAATACTTCAATTTGCCGGTGCGGTCGGTACTTTTTCTTCCGGCACAATATCCGATAAAATCGGAAGAAGCAATACATTGCTTGCCATTGCGTTAGCTCTGCCATTCTTCATGTGGTTTTTTATTTTGCTAGGTGATTTTTATATGATAACTATTCTGATTTTTTTGGGTTTCTTTTTATTTGCTTCAAATCCTGTTATGCTTGCTCTTATAAATGAAATAAAATCGGAAAGACCGGCATTTATTAACGGTGTTTATATGACAATAAATTTTGGAATTAGTGCAGCAACTGTTACTTTAGTTGGTGTCTTGGGAGATGTTATAGGATTAGATACTATGTATAAAGTTGTTTCCTTTTTCCCTCTTATGTCTGTTCCTTTTATATTGTCACTTAGAATAAATAAAGATAAATAACAATGGGTAGCTTAAAACAATTTATTAAAACTACGTTTGTTGGAGGATTTTTAATCGTCCTGCCGATAATGATTCTATTAATTGTCCTCAATTGGATGTTCCAATCACTTACCGCGTATATCAGACCAATAACAAATCTGTTGATAGAAACAGCGCAAGTAAATGAATTTGTTGCTTCATTTTTTGCCGTTTTTTTGATTGTTCTGGTTTTCTTTTTAGTCGGGCTAATTGTTAAGACGAAGATGGGGAAAGTCTCTGTTGCAGCTTTCGAAAATAGATTTCTTTCCAAAATTTTTGGTTACAGGATAATTAAAGAAACCGTGCTTCAAATTTTCGGCGAAGAGAAAAATGTATTCAAAGCTGTTGCGCTTGTAAAGTTGTTCGGTAATGAAACTTTGATGACGGCTTTTGTAACCGATGAACATCCGGACGGTAGTTATACAGTTTTTATACCATCCGGTCCCGCACCGACCGCGGGTTTTGTTTACCATGTTCAAAAAAAGCAGATAACCATAGTTAACATCCCGGTTGATCAAGCCCTCCGCACAATATTAAGTCTGGGAGGCGGGTCGAAACGAATTATACAATTATATAATGAAATGAAAACATGATACCCGAACTTGAAAAACAGAAAGAATTATTGAAAGAATTGAATACATTCGAAATGCCATTCGGAAAATACTCGGGCAGAAAATTAATAAATATCCCCTCTTTTTACTTAGAATGGTTTGAAAGAAAAGGATTCCCGGAAGGTAAACTCGGACAAATGCTTCAACTTGTTTACGAAATTAAACTTAACGGGCTGGAAGATATTGTAAGAAAAATAAAATAATTAAACATTGCGTCTTAGCGCCTCCGCGGTTATTTTTTGTTTCTATCTAAACCGCAACGACGCGAAGTCGCAAAGGATAAAAAATGAAAAAAACATTAATATTAATTTTATTTGCAGTCTCACTTAATGCACAAACGATAACTCTTAAATTCATTGAAACTAGTGATATTCACGGACAAGTTTTTCCGTATGATTTTATTAATGACCAATCGGCTCAAAACTCTTTAGCACAAGTTTATACTTATGTAAAGCAAGAACGAGCAAAAGAAAATCAACATGTAATTCTTTTGGATAACGGTGACATACTTCAAGGTCAACCGTGTTGTTTATTATTATAATTTTGAAAGACCCGACACAACTCACATCCTCGCAAGCATAATGAACTTTATGAGTTACGATGCCGGATCAATCGGTAATCATGACATTGAAGCCGGACATCCCGTTTATGACAAACTTGTTGATGAGTTTAATTTCCCCTGGCTTGCCGCAAATGCCGTTAATGAAGAAACCGGCGAACCATATTTCAAACCATATACAATAGTTAATAAACTTGGAGTTAAAGTCGCAGTGCTTGGCTTGATAACACCGCACATTCCCCATTGGTTACCAGAAAAAATTTGGGAAGGAATCTACTTTGAAGATATGATCGAGTCCGCACAGAGGTGGGTTGATGTGATTAAAGAAAAAGAAAACCCGGATTTATTAGTTGGCTTGTTCCATGCGGGATTGGATCATACTTATAATAATCCAAAAGGTGAAACTTATAAAAACGAAAATGCATCTCAGCTTGTTGCAGAAAGAGTTGATGGATTTGACATTGTCTTCGTCGGACACGATCATCAAGGGTGGAATAAACTTATACCCAATAATTTTAACAAAGTTGTTTTGATTATGGGTACTAAAGGGTATGCCGGTTCAATCGCAGAAGCAACTGTAACTCTAAACTGGGATGAAGAAAACAGCAAATGGGAATCAACTCTTGATAGGCAACCTCATCGATACGAAAAGTTATGAACCGGACGAAGAATTTATGAGCAAATTCAATTATGCATTTCGAGAAACAAAGAATTACGTATCAAGACCAATTGGTGAATTGGGAAAATCGATTTCAGCGCAGACTGCAATTTTTGGCGATGCTGAGTTTTCGGATTTGATACACAACATTCAACTCGAGTTAACCAACGCCGATGTTTCTTTCACTGCACCATTGTCATTAAATGCAGAACTTAAACAAGGTTCAATTTATGTGCGTGATATGTTTAACTTATACAAATACGAAAATCTACTTTATACAATGGAATTAAGCGGGAAAGAAATAAAAGATTACTTAGAGTTTTCTTATTCACTATGGTTTAACGAAATGGAAAACAAAGATGACCATCTTTTACTTTTTGAGAAGGATGATGAAGGAAATATAATTTGGTCCGAACGAAGCGGAACACCGATGCTCAAAAACAGATATTACAATTTTGATTCTGCCGAAGGAATAGAGTACACCGTCGATTTGTCAAAGCCAATCGGTGAAAGAGTAACGATTCATAAATTTAGCGATGGTAGATCGTTCAACGAAAACGAAATTTATGAAGCTGCAATAAATTCATACAGAGGCAATGGTGGCGGAAATCATCTAACTAAAGGAGCTGGCATTCCGCATGAACAATTATCCGAAAGAGTAATTACTTCAACTGAAAAAGATCTTCGTTTTTATTTAATGAAGTGGATTGAAAATGAAGAAAATATAGAAATCGAAAAATCGAATAACTGGAAAGTTATACCGCAAGATTGGCATGAAACAGCAGCAGAAAAAGATAGAGAAATTTTGTTCAAATAATTTATAAGAGACCTTGCGGATCAATATCTATAATTAGTTTCACGTCTCTGAAGCGCGATACTCTATTAAATTCAACGTAAGTATTTAAAACTGTTTCGCGAAGCAATCTTCCGTTTGGATCAGTTTCCCGTTTGCTCTTAACAATTAAATGATAACGGTACTCACCTTTAAGTTTATGAATTATCGCTTCATTCGGTGGATTTAATATCAACCCTTTGTTTTTCTTTTTGAGTATATCAAAAAATTGTTTTATAGCGTTAAGTGATCTGTTATCGTTTTTATCTTTTGTTTCAATTAAACAAAGGCGAGTAAATGGCGGATATCCGCCTTGCTTCCGTAAACCGATTTCGGTTTTATAAAAACCGTCGTAATCATTTTGTAAAACTTTTTGCAAAACAAAATTCTTTTTATTGGCTGTTTGAATCAAAACTTGTCCGGGATTTTTACTTCGTCCGGCTCTTCCGGAAACTTGAGTAAGTAGTTGAAACGTTCTTTCGTCTGCTCTAAAATCGGGTATCCACAAAGTTGTTTCGGCAGAAATTACACCAACTAAAGTTACATCCGAAAAGTCCAATCCCTTTGATACCATTTGTGTGCCGACTAAAATATCGATATCACCTTTTTTAAAACTGTTTAGTATTGAGCTCAGTTTTCCTTTCTTGTTTATACTGTCGGAATCAATTCTTTCAATTTTTGCATCGGGAAAGTAATATTCAATTTCATCCTCAACTCGCTGCGTTCCGGTTCCGAAAAACTTAATTTTAATAGAACCGCAAACCGAACACGCTTTGGGAACCGGTTTAACATTTCCGCAATAATGACACTTAATAATATTCTTGCTTATGTGATAGACCATCGGTACCGAGCAGTCATCACACATTTCCAGATTACCACAGTCTTCGCAAAATACTTGAGTGGAAAATCCTCTACGGTTCTGCAGAATAATTACTCGTTCGTTTTTATTTAGTTTCTCGTTTATTGTTTTTAAAAGGTCTGTAGAAAATGAACCCTCGAGCTTATTTTGTTTTTTGGCGAAAGAAACATCAACAAGTTTTATATCCGGCATCTTCGCATTGTCAATTCTTTCTCTTAACTCTACCAATTTATATTTACCCTGCCGGGCGTTGTACATACTTTCAATTGAGGGTGTTGCAGAACCGAGAAGTACGGGGCACTCGCTCATCATTGCTTTTATGATAGCTGCATCCCTTGCATGATACTTCGGAACAATTTCGTATTGTTTATAACTGGAATCATGTTCTTCATCAACTACAATCAATCCCAAGTTTTTGAGAGGTGCAAAAAGGGCTGAACGCGGACCGATAACAATATTAAACTTTCCTTTAATTACTCCACGCCAAGTATCATAACGCTGACCTAATGACATTCGGCTGTGCATCACTGCAACTTTTTCGCCAAAAGTATTAATGAACCGACTGGTTATCTGAGGAGTTAACGATATTTCCGGTACTAACACAAGTATATTTTGATTTTTTTCCAAAGCTGCTTTTGCAAGTTCAATATAAACTTGGGTTTTTCCGCTGCCGGTTACTCCGTGAAGTAAATACGTCTCAAACTTATTCTCTTTTATATTCGCAGTAATTCCATCAATAATTTCTTTCTGTTTGGGGGTTAAGTTAAATACTTTTAATTGTTCGGAATAAAGCTCCTCGTATGATCTTTCAACTTCTTTTTCAAACACCTCTATTAAACCTTTTTCTTCCAAAGAACGAACCGAGCTATGAGATGATTTAGTTTTTTCAATTAACTCACTTTGCATGATCGATTCACTTTTCCGGGAAAGCATCTCTAATAGAATTACTACCTGCTTCGGAGATCTCGATTCAATCTCCGGTATAAGATCATAGATATCATCATTACTTTTTGCCAGCTTAACAAATTTTGCTGTCTTAACTTTTACTTTAGCATCATCAATTATATCGAGAATTGAAATTGCACCCTTTTCCTGAAGCGAGTTAAGAGTTGAATAAATATTCTTACGTTTAACCGCCTTCTGTAACTGTGATATGCTGTGAGTCTCTTTTTCCGAAAGAGCGTTTAACAATTTTGCTTTTATTGTAGTTTTTTTCTTTTCTGCCTCATACAGTTCTTTGCAGAAAACAGTATCGGCAACTATTTTTCTCTTTGATTCAACATCCGAGCCGTAAGGCACCGAATTTTTGAGCGCTTCGCCCAATGAGCTCAGATAATAATCTGCAACCCATTGATAAAATTTGAGTGATTCCTTGTTAAAAATCGGTTTGTCATCTAAAACATCGCGGAGCGGTTTTATTTTTTCTTTTACATCGGTTGTTTCTGCAAGGTCTATCACAAAACCCGTTAAGATCCTTCTCCCAAAAGGGACAACTACTCTTTTACCTATTTCAATCTCACCATCCAAGTTTTTGGGGATTGAATAAGTAAAAGCATTACGAAATGGAAGCGGAAATACTACTTGTGCGTACATATTCATTTATTTTTTTGAGATGATAAATATAAGTTAAATCAAGGAGACATTTTAGACTTCGATCAGGAGTTACAACAAAACAATTATTAGTAATAAATCGAGACTGACACTCTCGCTATAATTAAGAAAAACATTGAATAAAATAGTTTAATAAGCTAAGTTTATCTCTTGAAATTAAACCAAACGAGGAGAATATGAGAACAATAAATTCATTGGCTGTATTGTTAATAATAGTCTTTATCTCAATAAATGCAGAAGATAAAAATTTCGGGAAAGAATTAACATTAACCGAAAAAACTTCGGTCGCCCAGATAATGGATAATCCTGCTAATTATGAAGGGAAAAAAGTATTAATCGAAGGTACAGTAGTTAGCGTATGTGAAATGCGCGGCTGCTGGATTGAAGTTGCCGCAAAAGAAGGTTATGAAAAAATTAGAGTTAAGGTTGATGACGGCGTAATTGTTTTCCCGATGGAAGCTAAAGGAAAAAAAGCGGTTGTTGAAGGTGAAGTTTATGCAGTTAACCCGGCACACGACTGCTCAGGTGATTGCTCGGAAAAAACCGCAGAAGAAAAAGAAGATTGTGAACATGAATCTGCAAAGGTTTACCAAATTAAAGGTGAAGGCGCTGTTATCAGCATGTAACAATGTATAAATGATTTTTTAATATCGAGCCCTTGCGTAATGCGTGAGGGCTTTTTCTTTAAACGGTTTTGAGAGTTTAATTTGAAAATCAAAAAATGGATTAGAATTCTTCACCGCGATATCGGTTATCTTAGTGTCGGGTTGATCATCGTTTACGGTATTTCCGGCATTGCTGTTAATCATGTGGATATTTGGAACCCGAATTACATTATCGAAAAAGATTCCCTTTCTATTTCCGCACTAAATGATTCCTCTTCTGACTGATGAATCGATGGTTGAACATGTTAAAAACCGAATTAAGCATTACAGATAGTGTAAACAGTATATTTCCGATCCGGGACAAATTCCATTCAATTATTCTTCGAAAGAAAAACAATATCCGCCGATGTTTTTTGCAGGCAACGTTGAAATTGAAACCGTGAAGAGACCGGCGAGTTTTCCGGGAAACAAATTTTCTTCATCTCAATAACCCCAAAGGAGTTTGGACTTACGTGGCAGATCTTTTTGCACTTGGGTTAATATTCCTTTCCATCACCGGTATGTTTATGATCAGGGGTAAGAACGGAATAAAGGGAAGAGGAAAGTATTTGATCGGAATAAGTATTCTTATCCCAATTATCTTTTTGTTGATATATTTTTAAGCATATTCTCATTATTTTATAAGAAGTAATTTCATTTTAGTACACGAACATATCTCATTGGGGGAACAATGAAAAAATCGCTTCCTGTTAATTTTGTTCATCTTAACATTTGCTATCGGATATTTTTTATCAACTCAATCATTAGTTACCGAGCGTGAACTTAAATTTTCCGGCGCCTTTGAATCACTTCAATATTGGAATTCACAAAGAGCGTTCCCGGAAAAAGATATTCCTTCAGGTAAATTTCATGCGGCTTTTTATGAAAAACGTTCCACTGTTAATAAAGTGCAGACTACTAACAAGTGGAAACCAATCGGACCCAAAAATTTTGGCGGCAGAACTATTTCAATAGCAATTGATCCTGAAAATCCGGATATAATTTATGCCGGATCAGCGGGCGGAGGTATTTGGCGTTCTACAACTGCCGGTAAAGGTGAAGATGCGTGGGAATATATTTCAACCGGGTTCCCTGTGCATGGCGTTGGGGCAATTGAAATTAATCCACAAAATCCGCAAGAGATATACATCGGTACAGGCGAAGTTTATAATTATGAAACCACACTCGGCGGTGTTGCGATCAGAAGTACACGCGGCAGTTATGGAACCGGAGTTTTAAAAACTACCGACGGTGGAGAAACATGGACAAAAAGTTTGGATTGGAGTTACAATGAACAAGCCGGAATACAAGCATTAGCAATCGATCCGGTTAACCCAGAAATTGTTTGGGCAGGTTCTAGCGAAGGTACATTCAAATCCACTAACTCCGGGGAAGACTGGGAGTTGGTTCACAATACAATAATGGTTACCGACATTTTGATTAATCCTGTAACTCCTGATCTCGTGTACATTGCATGCGGTAATTTATTTACAGAAGGACACGGTATTTACAGAACAGGTAACGGTGGTGAAAGCTGGGAAAAATTAGAGAACGGTTTACCTGAAACGTACGGGGGAAAAACCTTGCTCGATATTTATCATGCAGATCCAAACATAATTTATGCAAGTATTGGCGACGGATTTTACAGTGATTCTCAAAACTGGTTATGCAAAACAATCGATGGTGGTGATTCGTGGGAAATTGTCAACACAACAGATTACGCATCATACCAAGGTTGGTTTTCTCATTTTGTTGTAATTAATCAGAATGATCCGAATCATTTATTAGCAGCCGGGATTGATGTTTGGAAATCGACCAACGGTGGTGAAGGTATAGAAAGAAAATCATTTTGGTATAATTGGTATTTAGGACAGACTTATGCAGGCGAGCTCGAAGGTCCGCCGGATTACTCACACGCAGATCACCATGCATTTGCCGTTCATCCGGATGATCCGGATATAGTTTACTTCGGAAACGACGGTGGTGTTTTTGTAACAGAAGATTTTGGCGAAACATTTTGAAGGAAGAAACGGCGGATATCAAACAGGCCAATTTTACGGTGGATTTGTTTCGGCTCAGGAGGATAGTAATCTTGCAATTGGCGGATTGCAGGATAATGCCACAGCTGTTTATCTCGGTGAAACTTCTTGGTTTCGTGCTATCGGCGGCGATGGATGCTGGGCTGCTATAAATGAAAAAGATAATTATCTATTCGGTTCATGGCAGTATAGTAACATTATAAAAACCAACAATCTTTTTGAAACACAGCACAAATTACTTCTATCTAACTCCGGTGCCAGTTTTGTCAATCCATACATTTCATGCTGGCAGGATCCATCCGTTATGTATGTTGCGATGCCTAAAATTGCTAAGTCAACAAATAGCGGAGACAATTGGTTCTTGACGGCAAACGGTGAAATAATTTCCGAAGGATATGCTGTATCAATGGCGTCTTCTCCTTTTAATGATGATGTAGTTTTTATTGGTTACGCACCTTCTTTCGTAATTGAGAACACTGAAATTTTTAGAACAACTAACGGCGGCGATGACTGGATTGATGTAACCGGTAATCTTCCCAATAGATATCCAATGGATATCGCTTTCGATTATCAGAATGAGAACACTCTTTATATAGTTTTTTCAGGTTTCGGTACTTCTCATCTTTTCAAGACAACCGATCTTGGCGAAACTTGGATTGATATCGGGGAAGGTTTGCCGGATGTCCCTACCTCTACTGTTGAGGTTCACCCGAATAATTCAGATATAATTTATGTCGGAAATGATTTGGGAGTTTATGTTTCATTTGATCAAGGTGAAACTTGGAATGAGTTTAATGCCGGTTTACCGGACGGAGTTTTCTCGATGGATTTTTCACTCAGTACGTCCAATGATGCTATTCGATTGGCAACTCACGGTAACGGTGTTTACGAAAGCAAGCTGTTGAATGAACCATTGACATCTGGTTGAAAATGAAGAAACTGTTTTGACTTTTGAATTGATGCAGAATTACCCGAATCCATTTAATCCAACTACAAAAATTGAATACTCTCTTCCAAACAGCGGTAAAGTTTTGTTAAAAATATTTGATGCACTCGGACAAACGGTAGAAGTATTAGTTAATGATATTCAATCTGCAGGAAGCTATTCGGTTAATTTTGACGGAAGTAATTTATCAAGCGGCGTTTATATCTATCAACTACAGTATAATAATCAACAAATTACTAAGAAGATGAATTTGGTTAAGTAGATTTGACTATTATATAAGCTGCAATACAAAAGCGGTTCAATTGAGCCGCTTTTTTTATATGTTTGCTTTTGGTAAATCAATCACAAAATAAATTTCTTTGATATTGACCGAAGAAACAATTTTAATCGGACTAATTATTTTTCTTGCCGCGTTCAATCAAGGGCTTACCGGCTTTGGCTTTGCAATCACATCAATTCCGCTGCTTTCATTAATAATAGATATAAAAGAAGCAATCCCCATTGCAGCTTTGTGCGGAATGTTTTTAAATGTGTATCTAACAATTCAACTAAGAAAGAGTATTAAGTTCGACGACATAAAATTATTAATTCTCGGTTCAGCGTTTGGTATTCCGGTTGGGGCTTACTTTCTATCGACTGCTGATCCATTTATAGTTGAAAAAATACTCGCTGCAATAATCTTATCTTTTGTTTTACTAAACAGCACAAATTTTATTAAGCCAAGCGGAATTGAAAATAAATGGGGACCTTTATTCGGTTTTGCTTCAGGTATATTGGGAGGAGCTTTTAACACTAACGGTCCACCGATACTAATTTATCTCTATCTAAAAGACTGGAATAAGTATAAACAGAAAGCAACAATAACCGGATTTTTTTATTTTTGCATCGGTTTTGATTGTGAGTTCTCATGTTATTACCGGGGTGACAACTTCACAGGTGCTCACTAAAACTTTGTACGCGTTTCCATTTCTGTTGGCGGGTTTATTGATCGGAAGTAAAGTCTTTCTAAAAATTTCCTCTAAAGTTTATAGAAAGTTAATTTTACTTTTCTTGTTGGTTATCTCAATTATTCTGATTGTCCGTTAACTTCATAAAGGATACTCGCATAGTTGTTCCGACACCTTTTTTACTTTTCACCGAGATATCTGCATTATTCACAGTGCAATATTTTTTAACTAAAGCCAGACCTAATCCGGTTCCGTCAAATTTTCTTGTATAACCGGTCTCTTCTTGTGAGAACGGTTCGAATAGATTGTTAATTAGCTATTTACGTTTCATATTCGACATTTTTTTTCATGATTATAGGATGTTTTCCTCTTGTTATTTTATTTTATCCTTATTAAGTTAGAAATGTCAATTTATTCGACATAAATCAAAGGAGTTATTCAAAATGATGTTCATAACCGATGAATGTATAGACTGCTCAGCATGTGTAGATGAATGCGAACAAAACGCTATTTATCAAGCAGGCGAGGAATATGAATTAAATGGTGAAATGAAAGAACCTCTTTCAGAAGATCACACATTTATAGTTCCCGAACTTTGCGATGATTGTAAATCATGCGTTGAAGTTTGTGCAGTTGACGCTATTGAAGAAAAATAAATTTTAGATCTCTTCAAGAAAGCCCGCTTAAATTTTAGGCGGGCTTTTTTTGTATTTGCACTTTAGACCCCCAGCGAACTCAAATTACTAAATTTCATTCCCGAAAGGTTCCCCAATATTGAATTAGATAAATTATCTAATTATATTCTCTTTATATTTCAAATATCAAACAAAAAAAGAGGCGAAGGATGAAAGCTTTACTCATCTCGGCATTCTCTCTGTTTATTCTTCAGGTAACCGCCCAAGAGGAAATCACACCAAGCAATTTTGATTTAGATGTAAAACACGCTTACACAAATGCGATGAAAGGTGTTTATTACGCGCTTGAGAATATCCCCGAATCAAAACGAACATTGAATTCAGATATAATTGAGAGCGATGAGCTGTTAGCTGAAATAAAGTTAACCAAAGAAATACAGGGTATTAAAATCGTATCCAAAGGTGTATATAAAACTTATTCAGTTGAAGTTGTTATTTACCGGTCATACGAGGCGCTTGCCGCAGAAGGGTTTCGTTAAGCATTTAACTCTTCAATAACTTTTTTATGAAGCTGCTTGCAAACCGCCACCGTGCTGTTTCCTTTAACCGGGTCGTTCCCTTGGTAATCCGTTATTACTCCGCCGGCTCCGGTGATAATTGGGATTAATGCCATAATATCCCAAACCGACATTATTGGATCAATCATTATATCTGCAAAACCGGTTGCAACAAGGTAGTAGCCGTAACAGTCTCCCCACTGTCTATACAGGTTTACTTTTTTTGCCAACCCTTCAAAGCTCTTAAGATTTTGAAACTTTTCAATATTAAAATGATCCGTTGTGAGAAGTGTTGCTTTAGACAGATCATGTACATTCTCTTACTCTAACCTTTTGACCGTTTAATTCGGCAGCTTCATTATCCCCGATTAAAAACTCATTTAGTACCGGTTGATTGATAACTCCTAAAATAGGTTGATTATTTTTTGATAGAGCTATTAAGGTCCCAAAAGTAACAGCTCCGGTAATGAAACTTTTCGTGCCGTCGATTGGGTCAAGTATCCATTGATATTCAGCATCAGGATTTTTCTTCCCAAACTCTTCTCCAAGAATTCCGTGCTCGGGAAATTCTTTTTTCGATCAGATTGCGCATTAATTCTTCGGATTTTTTATCTGCAATCGTCACGGGTGATTCGTCATCTTTTGTCTCGATATTCACATTTGTTCTAAAGTAATGTTTTATGATCTTCCCGCTTTCATTTGCCAAAAGTTCACTGAAGTTTTTTAATTCATTTAACTCACTCATAATTTCTCACTCAATTTTATTTGAAAAAACATTCTTTACGTCTTCTTTGATATTCCACTTTCGAGTATATCTCTTTATCTTTACCATGAATACATTATAGTAAAGAAATGAGACCAGTCAAAGCTACCGACAAAAATATAAAAAAAGCAGCGCAAATTATTAAAGAAGGCGGAACCGTTGCATTTCCGACGGAAACCGTATATGGACTCGGAGCTGACGGATTAAATCCTGTAGCAGTTGCCAAAATATTTCAAATAAAAAAGAGACCGAGTTTTAATCCGCTTATTCTTCACATTAATAAAAAAGAACAATTAAGCAGCATCTGTGATATTTCAAACGACCGAATCGATTTATTAATTGATAAACTCTGGCCCGGACCTTTAACGCTTGTTTTACCGAAACAAAAAATCGTTCCCGAAATAGTTACAGCAGACAACCCGACCGTTGCCGTTAGGATGCCATGATAATCCGACAGCATTAAAATTGATCGAATATTCGGGAACACCAATAGCCGCACCGAGCGCTAATTTATTCAATCATCTTAAGTCCGACAACAGCGGATCATGTATATAAACAACTTAATGATAAAGTAGATATGATTTTAGACGGTGGCGCTGCGGATGTTGGGGTCGAATCAACTATTATTGAGATTGAAAATGATGATATCTATTTGCTTAGACCGGGCGGTGTAACAAAAGAAGTGTTAGAGCAAATTTTAAAAACAAAAATAAAAAACAAAAAATCTTCTTCCGATCCAAACTCTCCGGGGCAATTGCCATTTCACTATTCACCTAAAACAAAACTTAAGTTTATTGATGAAGTTAATTTGGGCTCGTTATCTGATAAAAGAGTCGGCGGAATATTTTTTGAAAAAGCCGATGCCCGGATAAACCTCAATGAAGTTATCGTCTTATCCGAAAAAGGTAGATTTTCAAGAAGCCGCTGCTAACTTGTTTTCATCTCTTCATATCTTAGACGAAAAAATGTTGGACTTAATAGTTATTGAAAAAATACCCGAAAGAGATTTGGGGCTTGCGATAATGGACAGGTTAAAAAAAGCAGTTGCTAATTTTGATTAAAATAATCCAAGTAATTTTAAAGACATAATAAATATAGCTATCAGCAATACCCACTTAATAATCTTTTCACCTTTTTTAACAGACAATTTTGCAGACCACCATGCACCGGTTGCATTTCCGGCGGCTAAACTTAACCCGTAAAACCAATCTATGCTATCGGTAACAGCAAAAATAATTATCGCAGGAATTGTATAAATAAAAACGACAAAAACTTTATGAACGTTTACTAATACGAGGTTTTCTTTAAGCAAATAATGAAGAACCGCCATTAAAATAAACCCCACACCAACCTGAATAAATCCACCGTAAAATCCAACACCGAACATTGCGAGATAAACTAGCCAAGGTACTTTTTCAATTTTTTCTTCGTAGAATTTTTGCTTTCTTGGAATCAGCATTGTAATTATTACGCCTATCATTACGACGCCAAGAATTTTTTCGAACACTACACCTTCAATTTTAGTTGCAGCAATAGCCCCTAAAATTGCGCCCGGCAAAGTGAACAAACTCATCTTAAAACTTATCTTAAACTTTGAAAACTTCTCACGTTTAAAGGAATATACTGCCGAAATATTTTGCACGAGAATAGCAATTCTATTAGTACCGTTTGCAACAGTTGCGTCTAAGCCCAGGAAATATTAAGGTAGGCAATGTTAGTGTAGATCCGCCTCCGGCCATTACGTTTAACATTCCGGCAACCGAACCAACGCCGAACAAGATTAATATAATCTCAAAATCACTCATTTGTATTATTCTTTATTAAGATTCTTTGTCGCAAATAAAACCATAAAATTTATCACTTCCTTGAATGTAAAACTAACGCTTAGTATTTTCTGTGAACAACTTTAAAGACTATGGCAAACAAAAACAATCTCTTTATTGAAAATCAAAGCGAGTCCGGAATTAACTTAAACTCCTTTATTGAATTCTGTGATCATCTCTCCGAAGCAATAATCATAACAGACCGTGAGAACAAAATTCTCTTTACAAACTCATCATTTCAAGAAATTTTCGGTTTTTCGAATGACCAAATTAAGAATAATAATATTGATAAACTCTTTTAAATGAGAGACCGGTAAACAACTTAGGCAAAAGATATGAAGCGGAGATGATCCATAAAAACGGATCCCAAATCACATGTGAATTAAAAGTGGTTTCACACTTAACCGAAGACAAACAAACGGAGTGGAAAGTTTATTTTGTTACTGAACTTAAGCGACCAATTGGAGCATGAAAAAGAGCTTAAAGAGTATGAAGATAAATTCCAAACACTCTTCAATGAAATTAAAGATGTGCTTTATGAAAGTACTCCCGACGGAAAACTTATAGATATAAATCCTGCCGGCGTAGAATTATTCGGTTATAAAAATAAAGAAGCCCTGTTAAGTGTTGATATTGCCGAAGAATTATATTTAAATCCGTATGACAGAACAAAATTTAAAAACCAACTTGAAAAAGAAGGTTACGTAAAAGACTATGAAATTGGTGTGCGCAGACGTGACGGAACAATAGCAACTGTTCTCGAAACGGCTTTTGCGGTTAAAGATGAGAATGACGAAGTAACAAGATATCGTGGAATTATTAGAGATATTACGGACAATAAAAATTATGAAGCAAAACTCCGCAAATATATTGACGAACTCGGACAGGTGAACAAACAATTAATTAGATCAGAAGAAGAACTTAAAAACATAAACGCGGCAAAAGATAAATTCTTCTCAATTGTTGCACATGATTTAAGAAGTCCCTTTACTTCTTTGATCGGTTACTCAGAACTTTTAAAAGATGACCTTGCCGAACTTTCAAACGAAGAAATTGAATTATTTGCAAATAATATTCACGAATCATCACAAACAGTTTTTAATCTGCTCGAAAATCTACTACAATGGTCACGAGTACAAACCGGAAGAATTAACATTGATCCTGAGATCTATGACTTCCATCAACTTACCGAATCCACAATAAAACTACTCGGTAACAATGCTGTTAAGAAAAAGATATCACTGGAAAACAAGATACCTTCAAGAACATTAGTTTACTCCGATCAACAAACAATTCATTCGGTACTCCAAAACATAGTTTCCAATGCGATAAAATTTACACCGAAAGAAGGCAAAATAGAAATTTCCGCCAAATATATTGACGATGAAACCGTGGAAATTTCTGTATCTGATACCGGTGTTGGTGTTAGGCAAGAAGATCTAGAAAAGCTTTTCAAAATTGATGCTCATCTATCAACTCACGGCACCGAAAAAGAAGAGGGCTCCGGACTTGGATTAATTTTATGCAAAGAACTGGTTGAAAAAAATAAAGGACGAATTAAAATACGAAGCGAACTCGGTAAAGGAAGTACCTTTTCCTTCACTTTGAGAACTCAAGGTTAAAATGATTTCTTTTATTTTTTTCTATCGTTTTATTAAATTCTCAGCATGATAATCCCCAATTTTATTTTTATATTCTTTTCATGAAAGATTTAGATTTCAATCCATTTAAATCTACTACCGATTTTAAAAATAATTATAAACTCCACGACCTAGCTGAACAGCATGGTAAAAATCTGCTTACTCAATGGGGTGTTAATTTTAAAGTGTTTGGGGATGACAAGCGGCACAGCAGAATGTGGGAAAAAGGAGAAGATAAACCGGATCTTTTTATTTACCTCCAAAACAAGCCCATTCTTCTCGATTGGAAAAGCAAAACAAAAACCAAATGGATGTTGAACAAACGTGCCTATGATTCATATTGTAAGTGGGCAAAAAAACTTTCGACTAAAAGTTATTGTTGCATTTTTTGTTTTTGAAAAAAAAGGTGATCAAAACCTTTTAGATAGAAGATTCGCCGTAGTCGGTAAACACAAAATTATTGAAACCAAAGAGACACAATGGGATAAAAACATTACTGTCGAATTCGAAAACCAGTTGCCTGAATTCACAAAAGCAAACTTAATCAAACTTTTACAACATGAATAAAAAAGATATAGAACAAATATTTCGCTCATCAAATGATTCAAATGAATTATTTGACGCTTTTCAAACTGCGCTTTCGCTAGAAATTGATGATGTAGAATTATATAAAATCTTATTAGGCAATCCCACTTTATCGTTTGACGAAATTGCGATGTACACCGAAAAACTCGCTAATGAATTCAACAAATTTGGTTTTGATATATACCTCTGGACTGCAAAATTATTAGAAACAAAATCACTCAACATAGATGCTCTTGAAACCGCTTTGCATTATTATGCTAAAGCTGCTCAAATAAACCCAACAGATTATTACTCCTTTCATAAATGCGATCAATCTTTACAATTATGAAATGGTTTTTAATCTTAACAAATTGATAGAAGAGTTTGTTGAGTCCGGTATTCATTCAGTAATGAAAAAAAGTCTGCTCTATAAAACTTTAGCTGATCACTTTAAGAAAACCGGAGATTTAGAATCTCAGAAGAAATATTTACGTCTTTATGAAAAATCCTCCGGTGATTCACAGAATCAATAGTAATAACCGATCGTGAAATAGAAGTGAGTTTCTCCCCAGCTTATAATATTATTAGGGAGTGATTTTTTGATGAGAAAACTTTTACCGGCGGAAAATTCTGCCGGTCCTATTGGCGTGTCTAATGCAATTGAAGCGCCTATACCGTGTCTAAATTCTTAAATTTTATTTCTTCTTTCTGTGCCCAGATTGAGCCAAGATCATAACGCGCTTTAAGATAAGTGTCAAAGAATATTTTAAATGGTAGTTTAACTCTGTATGCTAAAGAAGATATGAATATTTGTCTTCCTCTAAATTCATAATCACGATAACCAAAAAACGAAGTTTGTCCACCAAAAGAGAACTGTTGACTTAAAGGAAGAGTTCGATCAGCGAAGCCAAATTTCAATTTCATATTAAAATTGTGCGAATCTATTCAAAGGAAAGAAGCTCGAATAATCAAAGTACAGTTTTCGAGTAACCAACATCGTCCGCCCAATGCTCTTTGAGCTGTTTCGTAATAACCATTAAATGCAACACCTGTTGTAGGAAAAGGATATTTGTTTTGTGAATCGATTGAAAGCGCAAATCTTAATGAAGAAATGTTAGTAGAATATTCATCCGTAGCCGGAAAAGTTTCTAAACCGCGGATCTTATCCTGCTGATAACGGCCTTCTATCATTAGATTTCCGATTTTTTCTAACTGTGCACCGATACCAATCGATCCGCCAAAATGACTCTCAGAATATTCACCGGATTTTGATCTTATAAACTTTCTTTCTGTTGAAGCCGAGTCATCAATATATGTTCTAATATCACGTGCATCATAAAAACCGCGAATGTTGTATGTAAGAAACGTATCAAAAATTCTGTTCGATCTAAGTTGAAAAGCGAGTAACTGATTTCTAATACCACCCGTAAAGATTGCACCAAGTTCAGTACCGGTACCGAACAAGTTTTCTTCGCGTATATCTAATGACGCTTGAGTAAAATACTCGGTGTCAATCCGCAATCGAAATCTTAACAAAAGGGAAGGTCTTTCAATTACTTCTACTATTAAAATGTTGTGAGATCCACTTTGCTCAATCTTTAGTTCAACAGATTCAAACAAGTTAGTGCTTCTTAAATTTATTAATCCTCGTTCAATTTCTTTATTTAGCAAAGTAATCACCCTCGCTAAACGGAAGTTCTCGTTTTATAATTTCCGGTTTTGTTTTATTGTTTCCCCTTACATCGATTGCATCTATAATTTGTTCGTCTATAATAATTCTCAAGGTGTTATCTATAAAACTAATCTCCGGAATTCGAGTAAGTGAATATCCTTGTTTTCTATATTCTCTCAATATTCCCAACAAAGTATTCAAAACTTTCTCTCCATTGAAGGGGTTATCTTTTAATTCAATGGTTTTAGCGAGAAGCGAATCGGAATCAATTAATTTTTCACCTTCGATAATAATGTTTTAGATTGTTTCGTTTTCAGCAGCATGTATGTGTAAATCAGTAACTTCACCATTTTTCTTAAGGTATGCAGAAAATTTTGAAAAATAATTCAAGTTGGAATACTGAGTTAAATGATAAATAATTTCTCGCTCAGAGATTTTCATGCTTTCGAGAAACTTAAAATGTGCTTCCACTTCAGAGTTATCACTTTTTACAACTAAGCCCTCAACTTTTGTTTCTTCCCGGGAAATTTTATTTAAATAAAGTTCAGTTAAAGAATCTTGAATGATTGTAATGTTTTCCATTGCTGACTTGTAACCGCAATCAATTAAATTTCGCAGATTAGAAAAATCGGTATTTTTTCTACCCCCAACATCAGGTTTTAAAACTAGATCGGCTAGCTTAAGCTGTTCTTTATTGATCACCCTCATGGGAATACTCACAAGCTGATCCGCAATTTCCCAAGGATATTTTAACTTCATTGTCATCTCTTAATGGACTAGTTGCATCCACGGCTAGAATAAAATCCGGATTATGTCTCTTAGCAATTGAGACCGGGTTATTTGCAACTAATCCACCATCAACCAAAATTAAAGAATCGATTTTTACAGGAGCTAAAACTAAAGATACACTTGAGCTTGCTCTCATTGCAATGCTTAACGATCCGTTATTTAAAACATGCGGTTCACCGGTAATAAGGTTCGTGCTCACTGCTTCAAAAGGATAAATAAATTCATCAAAGTTAGTAACGGTATTGATTGGTGCATTGAGAGTAAGCAGATTTAAATAATTTGCAACTTGTTGTCCGGTATTAATTGCGGTTGGCAACAGTGGCTCAAAGCCATCTAATCTTAAGGAGAGTATCGCTTTATCTTCGGTAACTTTCTGATCGGGAAAAGTTCTTTCTCGATTGTCTGTTCAATCGCAAAAAACTCTTCCCAAGGAGCTCTTACAATTTGAGAGTCTAATTGATTTAGGGAATAACCGGCGGAATACAACCCGCCTATTATACTGCCCATACTCGTTCCTACAATCCCATCAAAGCGAATATCGTTTTCCTCGAACGCTTTTAAAACACCAAGCTGAGAGACGGCTCTTGCACCGCCTCCGCTTAAACTTAGATAAACTTTGGGATTGTATTCTGATTCTAATTTGGTAAGCCCGAAAGGAAGCTGTTTTGACGAAAGTTTTAAATCGAGTTCTCTTTTCTCTTGACCAATTATTGCAAGAGAGACAAAAAGTACAAATAAGATTTTTGAAATTTTTGCCATTTATTATTATCGATTGTTTCTTCCATCAAAATTAAAACTTTTTATTTTTCTTTTTCTGTTGTTTCTGAGCTTGCTTTTGTGTTTGCGCTTGTTTTTCAGCGGCTTCCATCATACGTTGCATAAACCCACCGCCTTTCTTACCTTTTTTCTTTTCAACCGGAACAAGTTCTTCGCCTGTTTGATGATGATTTATGTAATACTGCTGTGCAATTGAAAATAGGTTAAACATAAAGTAATAAAGGTTCAGCCCTGACGGAAAACTCATAAACAACACCGTGAACATCACGGGCATAATGTAAATTAACGCCTTTTGACTCGGATCTTTAATTGACATCTTCTGCTGTAAGAACATTGTCAGACCAAGAAGTAATGCAAGACCACTTACTTGGTCAACACCAAACAGCGGAATTCTAAAAGGAAGTGTCGCAATAATATCCGGTGAAGAAAGATTCGTAATCCAAAGTATAAATGGCTCTTCCCGAATTTCAATCGTGACTTTAAAAAATGTAAACAACGCAAAGAGTATAGGCATCTGAAGCAGCATCGGCAAACACCCACCGGCGGGATTGATCCCATAGGTGGAATAAAGCTTCATCGTCTCCTTCTGAACTTTTTGCTGATCATCTTTATGTTTTTCTTTAAGCTCTTTGATTTTCGGTTGTAGCATCTGCATGCGTTTCATTGACTTGTAACTTTGTTTCGTCAATGGATACAATACAATTTTAATGATTAGCGTAAAGACAATAATTACAAATCCATAATTAGGAATAAACTTGTGTAAGAATTTGAAAAGCGGGAGAATCACATACTCTGAAATTGGTCTGAGTAACTGTACCCCGAAGATACTTCCGAAGTCATAAATCGCATCAAAATTTCTGTCGTATGAAACTAAAAGATCATAGTCCATAGGACCGATGTAAAGAATAAAAGAATCCTTTTGATACTGCTGATTTTTAAAAGGTACTTTCAAAGTGGAGCTATAATATTCTCTTACGCCGTACTGAGTGTTTGTGTTATATCCTTCGAAATATGCACCGCCGTCATTGTCCGGTTGATCCGGTGCAATAAGAATCCCGAAATATTTATTTTTAACACCGACCCAATCTACTTTACCGCTGATATCTTTCTTAACCTCTTCACCCTCGGAAGATGCATCAACTATTACTTGTTCGCCACCGGAGTATGCAGATGCGGTTGTAAACGTCGCTTCATCCACGGAGTTTTCTTCAACAAAGTTTATTCCGTTTTCCCAAATTACATCATAAGTATAACTGCTTATTACATCATCCAGGTTTTGTAACTCAATATCGACATCAGCCGAATAAGCATCGCCGTAAAATTTGTATGTTTTAATAATTGCTTTATCTTCACCGAGAGAGTAGGTATATGATATTACTAAAGAATCATTTGTCGGAATATTGTATTCATAACCTTGTACGGAGGATTCAAAAGGAAGATGTTTGGTATTGATCAACTGACCGTTTTTAGTAACGAAAAGAATGTTAAAATCGCCACCCTCTCTTGAATTAACTAGCTGAACATGATTGTCATAAAAATTTGTGTCGGGAATATCTCTGTGATACCAAGTTTTATATTGTTTCAAATAAAATTTTCTTATGCGGGCGCCTTTGTTAGTCAACTCCGCTTTAAATACATCGTTATCAATAGTGATAATCTGCTCTGGTATAACTTTGTCAGTCTTAATTAAAGAAGTATCAACTTGTGTATCTTCGGCAGCGTCTTGAGTAGGTTCTTCGATTCGTTCACTCGGTTCTTCTGCTTGTTCAGTAGTTTTGTCCGTTGTTTTCGGGACTTGCTCTTGAGGATCGGGAGCATTAATATAAAGCCATGCGACTAAAATTATACCTATTAATACGAATGCAAGAGTAGTTTGTTTATCCATTACTTTCCCAATTTTTATTCAACAGGATCATAACCACCTTTATTGAAGGGGTTACACCTTAAAATTCTCCAGATTGATTTTGCACCACCTTTAAAGACTCCAAACTTCTGAAATGACTGAGCGGAATATTCAGAACACGAAGGATAAAATCTGCATGAAGGTGGAAATAAAGGAGAGATTGCTTTCTGATAAAGCTTAATTAAGTATATAAAAATCTTACGCATTAGGAGTTAATTCATCCTTAATTAATAACATAAGTTCAACAACAGAATCGTGAACATTGCTGAGAAAAATTTTCTTGTATTTTTTTTCATTAAAAAGATTCGGAGAAAAAACAATTAACAATTCACCCTTCTTAAGCTCAACCGAATCTAATAGAATTGATTTATTTAAGCGGTAAGCTTCTCTTAATAATCTTTTCATACGATTACGCCAAACAGCTTTACCCGCCCGTCTATGAACAGCAAACGCAGCCCTAACTAAGCCGCGTTGATTTGTTTTCTCAAATAAGTAAGTTGCCTTGAGTTTTTTATCGGAAGAAAAAATTGTTTTGCCGGAGTTATAAATTTTTTCAAAATCATTTCTTTTTTAATACGTTCTGATTTTGAGAACCCCTGTTTCTTCACATTTTTATTCGTCGCTTACTGATAATTTTTTTCTGCCTTTTGCTCTACGGTGAGATAAAATTTTTCTACCGCTTTTAGTGCTCATTCTTTCACGAAAACCGTGTTTGTTTTTTCTTCTTCTGTTGCTTGGTTGAAATGTTCTTTTCATCTCTAATTACCTTTAATAAATATTTATATTTAACAAAGAATCGAAAAATAGCTAAATATTAAGTTATTTACAAGAAAGGAGTTACGGCAAAAAAGAAGGGCGAAAAGAAATGATTGTCACCAGCCATAGGACAACCAAACCTCCGCCCTCTCAGTAACGAACCAGACGTTTGTTCGAAAAATTTGTTTTACGTCTTAAAAAATGAGGGTGCATTTTTACTATATTACGCAACCGGTGTGCCATTAATTATGCCGGATTTTGAGTCGTTTTTAACCATTTTGAGCAAAAAAACTGTTTCATTTTGAAATCTGTACCGATTTGTTTCAGATTATTTTACTTAAAATCAGATTTGGTGTGGTGGTTAATAAGTTTGGGAAATACAAGGAGAGTGATAGATGACGAAATTTCGTCGAGAAATCTAATTTATTTGAGATTTTGAAGATCTTTTAACTTTCCGACGTCCTGCCATGAGGTTTCATTGTGCCGGAACGCCCGGACTTTTTCTGTTTTTGAGACATCCAGATAAAAATCAATGATAGAGAATACTTCCTGCTGAGAGAAATACTTGAAAATTTTAGGATCGATAACGTGAATTCCGCTGAAAGCTAGTTCGGTTTTTTCTTCTGGATTCGCGTGTGATTTTCAGATTATCTTTTTTAATATCTTTCCACCCACAAAGCAATTCATTTTCATCGAATAATAATTTACGAGAACTTTTTCTATCTCGGACGGCTAAAGTTGCAATTGCTTCGTCTATCAAATTTGAATCATAAAATGATTTCAAGTCTAAATCGGTAATAATATCAACGTTGTGTAGAAGGAAGGGTTTGCCGTCATCAAAAAACCATTGAGCGTATTTGAGTCCGCCGCCGGTGTTTAATAGAACTTCTCTTTCATCGGAGATACGAATATCCGCCTCAAACGAACTTTGTTTTATGAATGAAATTATTTGATCAGCAAAGTGATGTACATTTATGATGAGTTCCGTGAATCCAAACCGGATTAATTTTTTTATCGTGATTTCGAGAAGTGATATTCCGTTTATTTCTACCAGAGCTTTAGGTTTGTCATTTGTGATCGGCTTAAGCCGTGTACCTAAACCTGCGGCAAAAATCATCGCTTTCATAAGTCATCGCGTTTTTCTAATTCGGAATGGATTAAACTTACTTCAAGTTCAGGTTTTTAGATTAAGATAACTTGCAAGACGTTCCGCACAGTAAACGGAACGATGCTGACCACCGGTGCACCCGAAGTTAATCATTAAGTTGGTGAATCCTCTTTCTTGATACTTTTTTACCGAATTCATTATAAGTTTCTTAACTGAATCTAAAAACTTTTCAACGTTGCTATTGGCTTCTAAAAAACGGATAACGTTTTCATCTTTGCCTGTAAGCATTTTATATTCCGGATATCTTCCCGGATTATGCAGAGCGCGGCAATCAAAAACAAAACCACCGCCGTTGCCGGATGAATCGTAAGGGATTCCTTGTTTGTATGAAAAACTTGTGATGGTGACTTTTAATTTGTCTGATTCAGTTTCCGTGAACTTTGAACGTAAATCCGATTTTACAATCTGAGCTAGGGCGAATAATAATTCATCCGCCTTTATATTTATTTTTTCGTTTTCAATCAACCACTCAAGATTATCAATTGCAAAAGGAATACTTTTTAAGAAGTGATCTTTCCTTTCATAAAAACCGCGGTAACCATATGCGCCGAGTGTTTGCAAAATCCTAATTAACACATAACCATAATAAAACTCTTTAAACTCACTCTGATTTACTTCCGATAATTCTGAAACTTCACTCAAATAATAATCAAGTAACTCTTCTCGTTTTTCAAAAGGAATATTCGCTCGTGCACTCCAAAGCAGCGATGCGACATCATACTGAAGCGCTCCCTTTCTGCCTCCTTGAAAATCTATAAAATAAAGTTGATCTTCTTTAATCATGATGTTGCGTGATTGAAAGTCGCGGTACATAAAATAACATGTATCTGCTCTCATTAAGTAGCGGGCAAATGAATTGAAATCATTTTCAAGTTTCTGTTCATCAAATTGAAGATCGGCTAGCTTGAGGAAATAGTATTTAAAATAATTTAGATCCCACAGAATTGATTGCTGGTCAAATTTATCGCGAGGGTAACAAACAGAGTAATCTAAATTTTTACCAGCGGTAATCTGAAATTTAGGAAGATACGATAATGCTTTTTTATAATAACTTTCGACAGTTTCGTCAAATCCGTTTTTATTTAGCAATTCAAAAAGTGTGTCATCGCCTAAATCTTGAATGAGATAAAGACTATTTTTCAAATCCTCTTCTAATACTTGAGGAACAGGTAGATCCTTTGAATAGAAATGTTTAGCAAATTTTATAAATGCAAGATTTTCTTTTTTATCTTTATTATAAACACCGATGGCGGAAGTCGAATTACCCGAAATTCGATAATACTTTCTGTTTGATCCGGATTGTGGAAGCGGAGTGATATTGAGCGAATTTTCGTTTGCCCAACGTTTAAAGAGTTTGTTTAAGTTATTTTTCAGCTCTACATTCATTTTCATTAGTGATGATTTTAAAAAGTCAATTTAGCGAATTCTTTGGAGTTTTGTTGAACTGAAAAGATCTTATTTAATTTCCCTCTCCTTTTTCAGAAGAGGGAAATTAAGATGGGTAAAACTTAGCTTAAAACAGATTCTAATTCTTTTACTTCTTCATCACTTAGTTCAAGATCACCGGCGTTCATTACACCTTCGGATTGTTCAGCATTTCTTGCACCAACGATTGCAGCGGTTACAGCTTCGTGTTTTAATGTCCAAACGATTGCTACTTCACCGGTGAAACGGTTATGTTTTCCGGCAATCTTTTTCATTACTTCAACCAATTCAAGATTCTTTGAAAGTTGCGGTTCCTTGAAAGCAGGATGCATATGACGCCAATCATCATCCGGCAAAGCTTCGATCTTCTCTCGATCATATTTACCTGTGAACAATCCGGACATCATTGGTGAATAAACAATTACCCCGATGTTTTGATCTTTCGCGTAAGGGAGAACTTCTTTTTCGATTCCTCTATCATACAAATTGTAAATCGGTTGTAACGATGTAATTGGTGCTATCTCTTCAGCTATTTTCATTTGTTCAACGCTAAAGTTAGAGACTCCGATATGTTTTACTTTCCCTTCTTCTTTCATCTTAGCCATCATTTCCCAAGCGCCCCGGATTTTATCATTATCATCTTCAGGCGGCCAATGCATTTGCCATAAATCAATTACATCAACGTTCAATCTTCTTAAGCTGTCTTCACATTCTTTTCTTATTGATTCGGGATCGTGAACTTTTGAAATATGTCCTTGATCATCCCAACGCATAACACATTTTGTAAATACATAAGGTTTTTCACCACTATATTCTTTAACTGCTTTAGCAACTATTTCTTCGGAGTGTCCGATTCCGTAAACCGGGGCAGTATCAATCCAATTCACACCCATATCCAACGCTTTATGAATTGCTTCGATTGACTCTTTATCGTCCTGCGGTCCCCAGCCAAAATCATAACCAGCACCACCAATTGCCCAAGCTCCGAAACCAACATCGGTTAACTCAAAATCTGAATTGCCTAATTTTCTTTTTTTCATTTTTACCTCCGCATATAATTGATTTACTTTATTGTAACAATTTTTTCAATCGATTCCAAAAGATCACCTTTTCTAACTAGTGAAAGAACTTTTTGAATATCCTCATAAAGTACTCTATCCTTTTTCAGCGGTTTCACTTTTTTTCTGATTCTAGTATAAACAGCTTTAGTTCCCTTGCCCGGTTTAAGAGGTTTTAAGAATTCCAATCCTTGAGCCGCAGTTAAATATTCAATTGCAATAACAGTCTCGACATTTTTCAGAATATCAAAACATTTACGTGCAGCAATTGATCCCATTGAGTTGTGGTCTTCTTGATTTGCAGAAGTCGGAATTGAATCAACACTTGCCGGATGTGCTAAAGTTTTATTCTCCGAAACAAGCGCCGCCGCAGTGTATTGTGCGATCATTAAGCCGGAATTGAGTCCACCGTTTTCAGTTAAAAATCTCGGTAATTGGCTGAGCGAACCGTTGACCAATCTCTCAATTCTTCGTTCGGAAACATTTGCTAATTCGGCTAGTGCAATTGACATAAAATCCATTGCAAGCGCCATCGGCTGACCATGAAAGTTGCCTCCTTCAAGATGATCGCCTTGCTCCGGGAAAATCAAAGGATTATCGTTTACAGAGTTCAACTCAATCGCAACTTTTGAGCATACGTAATCGATCGCATCGCGTGAAGCTCCGTGTATTTGCGGAACACATCTTATCGAGTATGAGTCTTGCACACGAGGATCACCTTCTAAGTGAGAAACCCTAATCTCGCTTCCTTTAATTAATTTAAGCATATTTTGCGCTGTGGTAATTTGTCCGGGGAAAGGACGAAGTTTATGCAGACGCGGATCGTATGCTTTATCGGTGGCGCGTAATGCTTCGTGGCTAAGTGCAGCACTTCCGTCAACAAGCTTGACTAATTTTTTAGCACGATTGCAGATCACAGCCGCAAAAGCAGTCATCATCTGTGTACCGTTGATAAGCGCTAACCCTTCTTTTGCACGGAGCGTTGCCGGAGTTAAACCGAATTTTTTCAATGCTGTTTTCGATGAAACAGTTTTTGTAAACTTTTCAGTTTCTTCATTTACTTTATCAAATACTTGAACTTTTCCTTTACCTATCATTCCCAAAACGAGATGAGCGAGCGGTGCCAAATCTCCGCTTGAACCGACCGAACCTTGTGAAGGAATTATCGGAATGATATTATTATTCATCATATCAATCAACAGTTGAAAGTTTCCAAACGAATTCCGAATGACCGGAAGCAAGCGCATTAACACGAAGCAGCATCATTATTTTTACAATGAAAGGCGGCAAGTTTTCACCCACGCCGGTTGAATGACTCATTATCAAGTTTTCCTGAAGCTGTGCATCTTCTTCCTTGGAGATTTTCACATTTGCAAACTCACCGAAGCCGGTTGTAACGCCGTAAACAACCTCTTCCTCGTTCACCCACTTTTCAACAAGCTCTCGCGCTTTTTTAACTTTCTTTTTTGATTCGGCTGTTAATTCTACTGTTGGGTTTTTATCGAGGAAAAATTGAATTTTTTCTAGTGTTAATGATTTGCCGTCGATTTTGAGTTTCATGAATGAATCCTTTTAAAACAGTGAGGTTTATTTTAAAAGTGCAATTAATGATTATTGAGAAGAACATCTCATTCGGTAAGAAGCCCAACTTTTTGAAAAAGTTGGGCTTCTATGGAATCATAAAACCATAAAAATGATTTATCTGTTAAAACAGAAAATAAATTCGCTTGCATTATTGATAAAATTGTCTTAGAATTAGATGCGACTCGCATTAACCTTTTGGTTGATGTGCAGCCGCAAAAAAAATGCCCCGGTTTGTAACCGGGTTATTATTTTCTGACAACTCCGAGCTCATCATATTTTGCTGCTTCTTTCAACAATATCGGTTCCAGTTTTTCAAAGTATTTGTCTAAATTAAATTTTTTAAGACTACTTTTAGGGTATTCCCTCCGATACAATATTTGAGCAATAACATCAACTGTTTGTATTATGAAATAAGAATGTTTGGAATCTCAATTAAAGGCATCTTCAATGATATTTTTTATTGGGCTATCATAATACGGCCCAAAATACGGCCCAAAATGTGAAAGAATGTAGTGTGGTGAGTTTTTTGATTCACCTTTTATAAATTTTCCCGGAATCTCCACTTTCATCGACATATAACAAGTACATCTTTTACTCCAAAATCTCTTAAAGTCTCTTTATTTGTTTTACTAAAAAGCTATCTTTATTAAAAGAATTTATTTATTTGAAAATAATATATATCTTAATTGAGTTTCTTACAATTTTGTTAAGGAAGAATGACTAACATACCTACATCAAATGAAAGAACGTTCCAAGGAAAACTTTGGTATCTCATTAACAATATTCTTGCTTCTACCGATCACTACAATTTCAAAGAAATTTTACAAGAACAGAATATAGGCGTTGATGACGCTCGATTTGCCGATGGACTTTTATATTCAAGCAAAGATGTTAGTAAAAAAGTTCTTTTTGAACTTAAGGATTCTTCTTCGGATGCGACAGATGAGAAGCTCGTTTACGATGCAATGATGAAAGCATTCAATCGTGGTTATGAATATTTTGTTACCGGAACTCCGCGTCAATTAGTGATCTATCAAACTTTTCGAGCAGATACCACACTGCACGATAGAAAACTTAAGATTTATGATATATCGACTATTCGTAAAAACACAGAAGCACTTACTCCCTTTTTCGAAAAACAAGCGGTCCCTCAGCTAAAAATTTTCCTTAACGATTTGGATGACCTTGTTCATGGTACAAGAGCTATTCAATGGGATACGATAGACAGATTCTTTGTAAAGAAACTCTCTGCTTACATTCTTGAAGGTTCGACTAGAAATGGCTGAGGTTATGTATGATGTTATTGATGCTGATAATGATTTCAAGAAAAGACTTAAAACTTATCTCAAGAACCAGGATATATTCAATATTTCATTGAAATTTGACGGGGAAGAAGTATATAAAATTTGTCAACTTGCCAATTACCTGCTTTACTTGAAAATTATTTTCTATTCATATTTACAAGAGAGAAGTTCCCGGGCTGAAGTTAAAGCCACTAGAAATACCCGAGGAAAAGAATAAACTTAACTCAACTTTGCGAGATAGATTTAATGATGTTCTTAAACATGATTTCGAATTAATTTTTCAGCAAAACATTCTCGATGACTTTGAATACGATGCCGAATATATTCCTGTTCTTAAAAAGAATGTTGAACAAATCCAACATCTTAATTTTACCGACTTAAACGTAGATATAATCGGTTCAATTTATAATACTCTTATTGACAACCAAGAGCAGCATCATAGAGGACAACATTTTACTAATGTAAATGAAGTTGACATAGTAAATGCATTTTGTGTTAATAAAGATTCTGAACTTATTCTCGATAGCGGTTGTGGTGCTGGTACTTTTTTAGTAAGAGCTTACCGGTTACTTAAAAATTACCATAATGAATTAACTCACGAGCAACTACTTGAACGGCTTTGGGGAATTGAAGTTGGTATGTTCCCTGCTTTCTAGCTATAATGAATTTTCTTACTTGATATCAAAACGGTTAAGAATTATCCAACAATTATTAGGGAAGATTTTTCAAAAATTAAAAGTACTTCTTCCCCCAAATTAGTTTTTTCAAATCTTAGCCAATTATTTGATGTGAAAGATGTCGATGACAAATTGAAGAAAGTTAAAATTCCTGTGTTTGATGCTTGTGTAGGAAATCCCCCTTATATAAGGCAAGAGTTTATTGAGAATAAACAAAATGGATCGATTTAGCCAAATCCGAGCAAGGACTCAAAAAGGTTAATCAACAAAGTGACTTATATGTTTACTATCTAATGCACACAGCTTCATTTCTTAAAGAAGGTGGAAGACTCGGCTATGTAATCTCAAGCAGTTGGTTGGATGTTTCTTTCGGCACCGGCTTTCAAAAGTACCTATTATGATAACTTTAAAATTATTGCAATTATATATAACCAAAAAATCAGAAGTTTTGAGACCGCATCCATCAATACCGTTATCCTAATTTTAGAAAAATGTTCTGATCGTGAAGAAAGAGAAAGGACAAGGTAAAGTTTGTAAGAATATTTGAGGAGTATGATGAACTTATAGGTAACAGCAGCGATAAAGATAGGTTCAATAATCTAGAAAGTTTATTCACAGAATTGAAAAAACTAATAAAATTAGCAAAGATAAAGACTTGCTCATTACAGTCCGTTCTCAAAAGAACTTGAAGAAGAGAGCACTTTTGATGGTGAATACACCAACGGTAACTGGGTGCAAAGTATTTACGCATCACCGGAGATTTATACAAAAGATTATTGAAACCGCAGGTGATAAACTAATTCCGCTCAGCAATATTGTGAAGTTAAATACGGTATTAAAACCGGAGCAAATGAATTCTTCTATGTAATAGACGAAACAGAAAAAGCAAAAAATTTAACGGACAAAGAATTTCTTGCTTACTTCGGTCATAAAAAATCGACTTCAAAAATAAATTGGGAAGCGAACGGTTGGTATTATTCGGGTATGAGCAAAAAACATTACTTGCTTGAAAGAAGATATTTTAAACCACTTTTAAAACCCAAAAGGAAGCTAATAACCTCGATGTTGATATAAACAAGCTTAAATACTCTGTTCTGATTTGTAATGAAACAAAACCCGCACTTCGCAAACACAGAGTTAAACTTCTGAAGTACATAGAAGAAGCCGAAGCAGCGCCATACAAATTTAATGAGCGCGCTACTTGTGCTGCACGAATAAAACCGGACGGAACGCAAGATTGGTTTAATTTGGGTGAAGATTTGTTTGTCGGTGATTTTATTTTTCCTTCAAAAGTCGGTGAAAAATATCGCCTTATTGACAACAGAAAAGCACAAGTATATTGTGATAAAGTTAATTACAATATCAAAGTTAAAGACGGTTATAAAAAATACTCTGACATCATTTTTCTTTTACTAAACAACACTGTATTCAGATTTTTATTCAATTGTTTTCAAAGACAGTTAAGGCTCACCGGATAAATAGGTGGCAAAAGATATCAAGCAAAGTATTGGATGATTCTGAAAAGAATAATCTTTATCAACGACACCTCTTATTCTTTGTCTGAACAATTTTAGTTTTGAATGAAAACTCTCTATTGCAGCATTAGTGGCTCGGTTATGAAAGTAATTCTTTATTCCACCTAGATTTCGTTTTATTGTTTCTGCTGCTATCTTCATCTCTCTCAAACTCGTGGTTTCTACTTTTTTTATCCATTGCTCAAAGCTGTTTGTTTTATTTTTGTTTTCATAACAATTGCGAAAATACATTGACAAATTATATGATTCTAAAAGCTCGGGATATTCTTTGAACAATATCTCAGATCTTTGTCTCTGGGTATCTGTCCATTTATTTGACGGCTTAAATAAAAAATATCTGCTTCGGGCTAATAACTGTTTTCTACTATCTCCATTACGAAATACCTTGGACTCATATTTTACTTTTAATTCTTTGGCTTTTAACAGAGCTTCATTTTCTTCTTCTATAGCTTGCCATCTTAACCTTATTCGTAATGTTTGGACTGCATCGCTTACTATCTTCTGTACGTGAAATCTATCATAAGTATGGATTCCATTCGGCGCTATTTGACGTACCGACCAATCCATAGAATTCGATAAATCCAAGGTTATTTCTTTTATCTTTACTAACTTTTCAAAGCCTACCGATTCTGTTATTTCCCTTGTGATTATTGAGGATTTCGTACCTTTGATTATTGCTGCAAGTGATCCCTTTTTCCCTTTGGCAGTCTTATTTATTACTATCGTATATAATTCTCCGTCTGATCAAGCCTGTCTCATCTATTGCCATATCCTCTCGAAAATTCTCTGGGTATACAAATGATTCTTTTGATATTTGTTCTCTTTGATCTCTCTTAAATTGACTGTAGGTCGATAGTACATTTTTGTATTGTTTCTCTAATGTATTTGCTTTTAACTTATTTGCTCGGGCGACTGTCGATATTTCTATCGGTCTTTTTTCAATCTCTTCCTTTCAAAAATCTGCAAAATCTTTTGATAATTTTGTGCCCGGAAATATTTGTGAGGGAATTTCTTTTTTGTAGAGTTCCGTTTCTCCTTCTATCTGCCAAACTCTTCTGCGCAATAACAATCTGACTTTCTTACCTCTTATCGGAAAATCGTTTATTGTGATTTGCTTAAAGCCTTTTTGCCTTATTCGTCTATCTCTATATTTATCTGGGAGCTGTGGTACTTTATTCTTTTCAACTAAACTTATTGTTATTTCTTTTTCTATTGTCTCGTAGCCTGTATATTCAAAATATTCTAATATCCCCTCAGGTAATATTAACTCTGCCAACTCTTTTAAGTTTTCCATTTAATCCTATTGTTTTTCTCTCAAGTTAATTTATTCTTTTGCCACCCAAAAATCCGGTGATCCACAGTTAACTGGAAGCCAAACGTTAAGTGATGTTGATGTGAATGTTTTGGAAAAAACATTAATCGTAAATCCAAAATTATTTGATCCTACAGATAATATTTTAAAGGAAAGTCTGAAATCATTAAAGACACGGGAACAATTAACCACTTTTAAAGAAATAAAAATGGAAGACCGTAAACAATTAGAGAAGTTTATTTTTAACACATTAGATTTAGATGTGAATGATTTAGTAGAACTTTACAATGCAGAAATTACATTTGTCGAAAACAGGAAACTCAAATCAAGTTCTGTCCAAACAGTTAAGAAAAAACAAAAGATAGACTATGATTCATCATTAAAATTAGCAAAAGATCGTTTCGAGGAAATAAAAACTTATAGAGAGCTGACAGAAAAAGTAAATTGCACAGAGATTTCAATCCCAAACCTTGAACCAAATTTCCCAAAAGATCTTGGCAGCGGAGATTCAAATTTCTTTGCGAATTACAACGTAAAATTCAAAGAGGGCAACAAACAAATAACTGTAAATTTTGAAAACAACGGACAAATTTTGCTTTATCAATTTTTATACAAAAACTTCAAACTAAATAACACAAAAATAAAATTACCCAAATCAAGCACTGATAGTGAAAAGATATTAAAAGTATTAGAAAAAGATTTCAAAAAGTATAGCTCACAAATAAAAGCAATGCTGAAAACACACAGAAGCAATGCGCATTATCTTTAGTATTTATAAAGATATATTAATGGGATAAATATCACACTGCCTTCAAATCAAAAGCCTGGTCTTGAGAGATAATTTGATAAATATCTGTTTGCCCAAATTCTTAAAAGTATTCAATGCTTAATTGAATATACAGAAGTTCCTTCCTGTTGATTGCTTCCGAGTTTAATACTTTAGCAGAAACAAACTCAATTCACTTCACCAAAATCATCTTCTTTATATCGGTTTTTTCATTTGTCTGCAGGCGGTAAAAATATATTCCGCTCGTTAGGTGTGATCCGTCGAACTCAACTTCGTATTCGCCCGGCTGCAGAGATTTGTTAACGAGGGTTGTCACTTCTTTACCGAGAACATTATAAACGCGAAGAAGCACAGACCCCTCCCTCGCTCCCTCGCCTTGGTAAGGGGAGGGATGGGGTGGGGTTCCTACCGTAAACTTTATTAACGTCGATGGATTAAAGGGATTCGGATAGTTCTGGGTAAGCTCAAACGAGTAAGTCTTTTCTTCATCATCAATACTTGTTATCGTCGAGATATCTACCGTCACAATTTTTGAGTAAGAAAATGTGCCGTCGTTATCTATTTGTTTTAGGCGGTAGTTTAATTGGGATAGATTTAGATTATGGTTAAGAGTAAGATTAAGATCATCTTCATAAGAATACTGTTTGGGAGAATTCGTTGTGCCATGACCAAGGACAAATCCTAAATCAATCCACCCTCCTACATTTCCCCCTCGTAGGGGGGAATGCCGGAGGCAAGGGGGATACTACGCTGAACTTGAAACCCGTAATTATTTATCTCGGTTGCAGTTTCCCAATTAAGTTTAACAGTTTCTCCGTCGAGTTCGCCTGCAAAGTAAGTCAATTCAACCGGCAGTGGATCATCGCACTGTGTACCGCTGCCGGAATAAGTTCCGTTTATTGTAATATCATCAGCGCAGATATCCGCACCGGATGTAACTTCTATTTCCGTACCCGATTCATATTCTATCGAACTTTGCGGATAAATTACCGATGCAAGCAATATTATTAGTGTTAATAGTCGTTTCATTTCGGCACCCTCCCTACTTCGCAGTTCTGCTTAATGAAACTTTCAATTGTGCGTCTTCATCAAGCGCTTTGAGAAGAATTTTGCTGAGCTCTATTTTCACTTGTTCATTAATCGAATTTTTTATGGCAGCAATTTCCTTTTTCAAGTTTTCATTTTCTTCTTTTAACTGCTGAACTGCTTTAACGAGCGGTGCGAAAAGGTCATCATAACGCATGCTGTAAGTACCGTTATCGGCAACCGAAACCATTCCGTAATTTTCAACACCGAATTTATCCAGCAGCTTTTCAACATCCTGCGCAATGAAACCATACTCGGTTCTTTTTCTGTCATCATTTTTACGGTAGCAGGAAACCGGTCTGAGTTTGGATATAAAATCTAATCCTAAATCCGGCATCGGTTATATTTGCTTTTGCTCTCCGGTCACTTGTAATATCCCAACTTACTTCAATATCTGCGTCTGAAATACTTGAGTTGCCTAATCTTAATTTGATTACTCGCTATTTTATTTGCTAGTTGTGCATTGTAGCCAATAACAATGTTATTATGGCCTGAAGTTTGATTATTTCCTGCATAGCTTCCAATAGCTGTATTTCGAGAACCCGTAGCAGTATTTAATGACGAAGCACCCACAGCAGTATTGTTATCCCCTGTGGTATTTGAAAGAAGTGCATCTGAACCTATTGCAGAATTATAATTACCAGATGAAATTTGATCCAGAGCTCTGTTACCAAACGCGGAATTATAACTACCTTGAGTATTATCTCCTAATGATTGATTTCCAAACGCGCTGTTATAATCACCCGATGAATTACTATTCAATGCGGAATAACCAAACGCAGCATTATAACTGCCTTGATCATTACCTTCTAATGATTGATTTCCAAACGCGCTGTTATAATCACCCGAGCCGTTAGTTCTCATACTATAATATCCAAATGCGGAATTGTCCGAACCGGAACTTGAGGTCATCGCAAAATATCCAAAAGCACTATTTCGGTGAGCAAGAGCACCTGCAAGAGCATGCCGCCCGAAGGCAGAGTTTTTTTCACCGAAATCGTTTTGCTTTAATGCATGGTAACCAAATGCAGAATTGCTGCTGCCACCTTCATTATCGGCCAAAGCCTTATAACCAAATGCGGAGTTGTAGTTTCCACTGATGTTTGTTTCAAGTGTACGTGATCCATAAGCCGAGTTTTCCTCACCGGTTGTATTTGAGAAAAGAGAATGATAACCAAAAGCACTATTTTCAAAACCTTCTGTGTTTTTATTTAATGCTTGATAACCCAAAGCAGAATTAAAGTACCCTGTCGTCAACGAATACATAGAAGCATATCCAACCGAGGTATTGAATGTAGATTGCGTTGCGCTGCTTGCCGTCATTGAAAAGTTGCCGGCATTAATACCGATAAACGTATTTGCACCGGATGCGCCGGAAGGTTTGTAAGTATGTATAAATCGTTTTGAACCCTTGAATATCGTACCTACTTGAGAATCCTGAGCCGGACTCGGAAGAACTAACACTTCCGCTTAAGGTCAACTCACCATCCGATTGATCTAAGCTAAAAAATGTAGTACTCCCGTCTTTAATAGTAAACAATCCGCCGCTGCCGAGCGTGTTGTTGATGCTGCCGCTCTGGCTGTAAAGTGTTATTGAAAAAACGATAACTACAATAATTTTTATTATTGATTTCATAGTTGAACTCCTTTAATGAAATTAATTGCACTAATAAATTTTTGTTTTAAGTGTTCGTTCTTCTTCGGGTTGATAGTCTTTCCTAATCGATTGAAGAATATCCCGGCTGAAATAAACTCCTTTTGCGTTAACAGCATTAAACATCTCTTCAAATTTTTCTGCGGAACTGCTTTTGTCTATTATTCCATTCAGACCGGAAAGGAATGCCCTCTTTTCCAAATCCGGATTTTCAATTGATTTCATTCCAACAAATTTTGCCGAGGTATATCTGATGCTTCTGCTCATTTTTTAATCACATCTAAGTTTTCATCCGTGAGTTCAAATAGAACGATATTTTTATTCGATAAAGTCTTGGTTTTTAGTTCGTCAATGCTGCTGAGTGTTTCTTCCACCGCGTGATCGGGAATCGAATCAATAATCTTCTTTAATCCTGACTTAACGTTTTTGTTCTTATCTACCAGCAGTACTTTTTTCATTTCGCCCGTTTTAATTTCATTTTTAATATACCGGGACATGATGTCGGTTGACAACAGGCATAATGGGTAATAATCGATTGGTTATTGTGGCTGGACTAACAGATGTGGTAGTTTATTTTAGATCAATCCTTTTTTGATGCGATAGAAATTGCTTCGGCTTGACTTCCCGCGTGGAGTTTATCATAAATATTTCTGATGTGGTATCGGACGGTGTGATAGCTGATATTAATTTCATCTGCTATTTTTTTATACGGTTTACCTTGCGAAAGTAAGTTAAGTATTTCAAATTCGCGCGAAGAGAGTTTTATTTCCTCTTCTTCATTGCCGGCTTTATCCAACTCTCTCATCAACTCAAGCACCTTTGCCGCGATGTGTGAACTCATCGGCGAACCGCCCTCGTTTGCTTCACTGATCCACTCGAGCAGTTCAACCGGCGGGGTCTGCTTGGTTAAATAGCCGCACGCACCGGATAAGAGCGCCTTAAATATTCTTTCGTTGTCTTCGTGAATTGTCAGCATAATTATCTTTACATCCGGCAATATTTTTTTAGTTCTTTTATACCGTCGATGCCGGACATACCGGGCAGACCAATGTCACTCAAAATAACATCCGGATTGATTTTTTCAATTTCCGGCAGCATCTTTTCGTAAGTTTCAAACTCACCCGCGCAGGAAAATCCGTCGGTGCCGTTCAGCAGCGATGCAATTCCTTCTCGGATGTTTGCAATATCTTCTACGATTACTACTCGTATCATCTTTTCTTCTGTTTAAGTTTTATCAACACTGTTGCTCCTTTTTTCGGTTTCACTCATTATTTCGGCTTTACCACCGATAACTTTTGCGCGGTGCTTAATATTAACAATTCCATTCCCCTTTTTCACCTTGTCCATATCAAAACCTTTTCCGTCATCGATTATCTTTATCGAAATTAACTTACCCTCTTTTTCAATTTTAATAACAATGTTTTTACAGCCGCTGTACTTAACTGAATTATTCACCGCTTCTTTAATTATAAGAAATAAATTACGGCGGGTGTCAATCGGAAAATTCACATCTGCCGCAAGCTTGAGGTTATCAATTTCAAAATTGATTTCCTTATGTGAAAATAGTTCTTGATAATGATCGTTCAACCTGAGAAGCAGATCTTCAAAACTCTCTTTTTTAGGATTAACGAGCCAAACAATATCGCTCATATCTTTAATTAAGTCCCGCGATATTTCGGAAATCTCTTCCAAACCTTTCTTCATCTCTTCATTTTCGTTTGGGGATTTCAGCTTCATCATTTCACTCATAATTGAAATTTCAGAAAGCCCGGAACCTATTGAATCATGAAGATCGGCAGATATTTTTGAACGGATTCTTTCGAGAGCCAATAACTGCCGCAGCCGGTAGGTGACGAGATAGATAATAATTCCGATCAGCAAAAGTGCCGCGCCCGTAATAAACCACCAAGTTAGCCAAAACGGGGGATCAATTTTAAAACTTATCCGCGCCGGTTTACTCCACTGTTTTGATTCATCGGCGGCGCTTACTTCAAAAGTGTACTCGCCGGGATCAAGATTCGTATACTGCACGAATGATCTTTTACTGAAATTCCAATTCTCTTCCAATCCGTTTAACCTGTAACGGTACGTTACTTTTTCGGGCGATTCCAATTCAACAGCGGCAAACTCAAACTGCAGGTAATTTTGATTGTACTCCAAAGCGGAAACGGATGTGAAAGAGTCGACCGCGACCGGCTGATCATAAATTTGAATTGACGTGATAAAAGTGTTAGGCGGTAAGGATGTTTTATCAACGTAATCGAGATTGTATTTCGTTACGCCGAATGCGGAACCGAACCATAAATAACCGTCATCAATTATTACTCCGCCCCGATTTGATTCATCGTCAACCAACCCGTCCGTTTCTCTAATTGTTTTGTAAACCTTTTCACTTTCCAAGTTTTCTAAAATATTTATTCCGCGTGTTGTTGAAAGGTAAACTCTTCCTTTTTTATCGAAGTTGATTGAGTGGATGTAATTATTTGTGAGACCGTTTTCGTAATCGATTACTCAGATTGAGTCATCGTCCAAAATATTTAAGCCGCTTTCGTAAGTGCCGATCAATATCTTCCCGTCGTATTCACTTATGCAGGTAATGTTGTTTCCACTTAATCCCTTTTGAATTGTGAGTGTATCTAATCTTCCATCTTTCATCTTGAGTAATCCATGACCAAATGTTCCAATATACATTGTACTATCGGATGCAAGAAGTAATGACTGAAGATAATTCTCCGGCAGTCCGTTTTCAGCCGTATAATTTTTGAAAGAGTTTCCATCGAAAATTGAAAGTCCGCCTTGAGTCGCAACATGAAGATTACCATTGTTATCTAATTCCAAATCCATAACGTGATTGTGCACAAGCCCGTCTTTTTCCGAATAAGATTTTATTCTTCCATTACTAATTACATTTATACCGCCCCAGGTGCCGGCGTAAAATGTTCCGTCCGTCGCCCTTACAAACCGGCGAACCGAATTACTTATCAATCCATCTCGTTTTGTAATTGACACAAATGAGTTAGTATTTTTGTTGAGAATAGAAATACCCGCATCGGTTGCAAAATAAATTTCATTACCGGTACTCAGAATCTCCCACGTGTTATCATGAAGCAAACCGTTTCTGTTATTGTAAGTTTCTATTTTATTATGATTGTAAATATCGAAACCGGTTGAACTTGTGCCGATATAAAGTGCTTCGTTATTATCCAAACCCAATCCCCAAATTTCATTTGAGAGAGACCGTTTTCTTTTGTAATTACATCTACCACCTTTTCATTTTCAATTATAGCTAGTCCCTTTACTGTGCCGGCAAAAACCCTGTCGTGTTTATCGACGGCAACCGAATAGACTTTCTCGGCAGGTAGTCCGTCCTGCAAACTTAAATTCACAAATTCATTACCTCTCTTTATCGAAACACCTCCGCTGGTGCCAAAGTGAAGATTACCTTTACTGTCTGCATCAATTGACCAAGACTTCATTATTTATTAATCCGTCATCTGTAGTAATTTGTGTTATTCTATTGTTGAAAAGTTTATAAACACCATGCCCGAAAGTTGCAAAGTAAATTTCATTATCATCGGTCACGTATGAATCATAAACACTTCCTTCGAACGGTTTTTTGGAAGTTAGTTTATGGCGAGTAATTTTTCCTTCGTCGAAAATATTAAGAATTCCGTCATAGCCGCTTAAATAAATCGTGCCGTTATTATCGATTGTAATTACGCTAATCCATTTTGTTGAAAGTCCGTCCGCTTCGGTAAACGATGTTATTTTATCATCTTCGTAAATTGAAAGTCCGCCGGCATAACATGCTATTAATATTTTGCCGTCACTTGTTTCTGCTATATCATAAATTTGTAAAGCTGCAAGTCCGTTGCGAGTTTCAAAATTTGTAAAGTTTTTGCCGTCCCATCTGCTCACACCGCCCATAGTACCGAACCACATGTACCCTTTGCTGTCTTGAAATATTGCATCAACTTGCGCTTGCACAAGCCCGTCATCCACAGAATAATTTTTGTGAATTTTAATCTGCGCTAAACTTGTTACCGCGATAATCAGAAGTATGAAAAGCTTTCTCTTTCACTTAATTTCAGTTATTGTTGTTGGATTAGTACTATAAAGTGCAAATATGAAAGGAAAAATGCGAATTTAAATTGCCCGAAATGAAAGACCTTTAGAGTCAAAGGTAGATAATTCTTACTGTGGAATTATTCTATTCCCCACACTCACAACACCTCTTCCCTCATGCAGCAAATTCATCCCGAACATAACTTTGTTTCCAGTGGAGCGATAAGTAGAGAGTGTTTTTAGCGGTTCGGGGCTCTGTTCACCCGTCTGTTGATTTATTGTGGTAATTACACATCGTGCACAAGGTTTCACCGGTTTGAAAATTATATCGTTAATTTTGAATTGCTTCCATTTGTCTTCATCGTGAGGTTCACCACCCGTAAAAACTAAGTTTGGTCGAAAACGGTTTATCGGAAGTGGTGTTTCTAATTTTGAGTTAAGCAAGTTAAGTGATTCTTGTCCGATGAGTAAAAATGGATAACCGTCCGATAGACTTGTGATTTGATTTTTCTTTGCAAATTCCTTTTCAACCTTCCGTTCGGTTTCATCAGGCATATAAACAAGTTTACAACTCATTTTCAATTGTTCGGAAAACCACTCGTTAACCTCGCTTTCGTAGACACCAACATTTACAATATCATCCCAAACTATTGATTGCTCAAAATTGTTAATCTCCGGTTTAAGCGGTATTTCAATAATCTGTTCCGGATTAAGTTTGTTGAAGACAATTAATGAATCTTCTCTTAACTTTGTTTGGAGAAGAGACATTTCTTTTACTTTACGCTGAGATAAAAATTTGTTTGTCTCATCAACCAGCATCCAGCGTCTGTCATACTGAAATCCACGATCGGTTACTTCGGCAGTGTGGACGGAAATTCCGCCAAGTGATTTAATCGGATAAATGAAAAGTTGACTTAATTGATATTTACCCAAAGCAGGCGCCTTTAACTACTTTTTGAATCACTAATTAAGCTTTGCAGTTTACTCTCACTTACTTTGTCGGTTTTGTAGCTGATAATCGCAGAACTGTCTTCATATTTTATTGAGAGTACATCTGCTAGATTATGAATTTGGGAAATGAGTTTTGATTTGGAGACATCCAGTTCAATTGTTCGTTCAATAAAATTCTTTTCATAAATATCGAGCAGCATTTTATTGAGCTTCGCAATGTTCATTCCTTTTGTGGCGGAGATCAAAATTGAATTTTCGTATTTATTAAGTACGTATTCAATTTTACTTTTATCCTCTATAGCATCAACTTTATTAAAAATTCTGATTTGTGTTTTTTTCTCGGCTCCCAAATCTTTTAATGTTTCGTCAACAACTGCAATGTGGTCTTCATAGGATGGATGCGAAATGTCAATGACGTGTAAAATAACATCTGCATCTCTTACTACATTCAATGTTGTCTTAAAAGAGGCGACCAGATGCGGAGGTAATTTTCTAATAAATCCGACAGTATCACTGACAAGAATTTTTTTGTCTTGTTCAATTTCAAATGCTCGTGTTGTTGAATCGAGTGTTGCAAAGAGTTTGTTTTCTGCAAGCACGCCCGCGCCGGTTAATAGATTTATTAAGGTAGATTTTCCGGCGTTTGTGTATCCAACCATCGAAGCTTTAATAAAATCTTCTCGCTTACTGCTTTTTGTTCTTTGCTGAGATTCGATTTTTTCAAGCTTCTCTTTTAGAGTAGATATTCTATCACGGATAATTCTACGGTCGGTTTCAATCTGTGTTTCACCGGGACCCTTAGTTCCAATACCACCGTACTGTTTTGAAAGGTGAGTCCACGCCCGTGTTAAGCGCGGAAGCGTGTATTGAAGCTGAGCAAGTTCCAACTTGTACTTTCGCCTCGCGCGTTCTAGCATGCGATGCAAAAATATCGAGAATCAAACCGCTTCTATCTACAATTTTTTTATCGAACATTTTTTCAAGGTTGCGAACTTGAGTCGGATTCAAATCATCATCAAAAATAATAAGATTGATGTTATTCAAATCCGCAAGCTCTGCTATTTCCTCTGCTTTACCTTTACCGATAAAATAAGCTGAATCCGGTTTTGCTCTGTCCTGCAATATTTTGAATATTGTTTTTCCGCCAGCAGTATCTGCAAGCATTTCCAGTTCATCGAGGTGTTCTTGAACTTTTTCTTTTGATATATTTCGGGTAGCTAATCCAATTAATATCGCATCTTCGTTTTCTATTTTCTTTGGTGTTTCTATCATAATTTACTTTTTATTTTGAAAACTGTTAAAACAGTTGAGCTATACCGAGTATTTTTCGTTAACCACGGGATTAATCCCGTGGTTAACGAAAAACGCAAACGCTGTTTTAACCGTTTCAACGGTTTATCAAACAACTTGTTATTTCTTTATTTCAGCAAAATCCTTCTTTGAGTTTTTTGAAACAAACATTTCGATCAATGCAATTATAAATGCGGCAATCAAAAAATACTTCCAAAGTTCTGTTCCAAATCTTGCTTGTTTAATTTCTTCTTGATAATCATCCGAAGGATCGATATAAATTATATTGTTTTCGTCTGTTATTTTAGATAAATATTCTTCTAAATCATCTTCCTTGATTATGTCCGTGTTAGTTTCGCTCGGATCAAAATTTACAGAGGCAAAATCAATTAACTCTTCGCCCGAATAAAATTCATAAACTCCAAGCTCATCCGTCTTAGAGTAAGATAAATAATTGCGATTTTCAATTTCCGATATATTTAGATACTCCTCTGTTTCATCAGGTCTAACCACTTTTATTTGCGGAAGTTTCAAGTTTGTTAATCTAATATCAACTGCTTCACCGGCAATTATTTGTTGTCCTAATTCAGTCTGCATTGTTTGATACAGTATTGATTTATTGATGAGAGGAGCAAATAAACTTTTCACCGGGAAATTACTCCAGCTTAAAACCGGTGGTATACCAAAGATCAGTACACTTGCATTCCCGTCCGAGTACTCCGAAAGAAAAAGTGAATTGTCGCGCAAACTAATAACCGGTTTTAATGAAGGCACTGCTTCGATTTTGAAATAGGAATATATTTCCGGGGATTCAACTTTTGTTTCTTCTCTTTCTTCGAATAAATTTTTGAATATCGGATGCTCGTATTCCACACTTCCGAAATATGAAATTGACTCGGTTGAATTTACTTCTCCTATCTGTTGAACATTCGTATTAATCCCGAGTTGGTTGAAAAAGATTTCAAACTCATCAACCTTCGTTTCCGAACTCGGCATTATTATAATTTTTCTTTCGTTGGAAAGATAGTCTTTTATAGAACTTGCCAACGAAGAAGGTACCCCGATAAAAACTACAACATCATTTTCATTCACTAAGTTTGATGACAATCTTTGGAAATTCACTTGATCTACGTTGATCGAAGTACTTGTTGATGCCGACTCAAGTGCAATCTTAACAAAACGACTATCATTTTCCGATTGTGTGACAAGCAAAACATTTATCTCTTCCGGAACATAAAATGCTGTATGACGAATATTGTCTAACGTAATGTCATCGGTTTCAATTTCTACAAATGCTTTAACCAAACCGTTCTCTTTCAGAACCGATTCAAAAGTGATCGTTTTTGTTTCGTCCGGTTCAACGTTAAAACTGTTCTGAGCTGATCTTTTTTCATTAATAAACAAGGAGGAAACACCGTTCGATACAGCACTGCCGTTTGTGTTTTTGATCTGTGCCGTAAATGAAATTGTCTTGTCGAGTTCGAGTAGTTGATTGCTCAATTCAAAATTGCTCACGATACGGTTAGAAAACTCTTCATCACCAAAGTTGAACAAATAGACTTTTGTATTCTCGCCTAACTCGTTCTCAATGGTTTCAAATTCATCGCCAAAGTTGTTTCTGAAAAAGTCTGAAAAAATGAATAATTCCTTGTTAAAATTTTGTGACCCGTTTAGAGAAGCAATTGCTTTATCAACCACTTCACTAAACACAACTTTTTTGACAGAAATCTTTTTTGTGCCGATCTCTTCATTTAATTTTTGAAAATCCGTTAAGAATTTTTTTTCTTGTAAATCAGTTGTAAACAAGATTAGTGCTTCATCTCCTTGTTCGTAGCTGCTTAAAATATCCTTAATAATTTCCTTTGCTTTATTAAACTGCGAACCGCTTCCTTTTACTAATGACATGCTGAAGGAGTCATCAACAATAAACACCGAAGATGTCTTTGCGGCAGAAGTTCCTCCGATTGTATATGTTTCTAAAGTCGGTCTGGCAAATGCCGATACAAGCAAGAGTATCAATAAAATTCTCAAAAACAGCAGTAACCATTGTTTGAATTTCAGCTTACGGATTTTTGTCTTTTGCAATTCTTTTAGGAATGCAAGCGTGCTGAATTCAATTCTGTTGAGCTTTTGTAAATTTAAGAAATGAAGCACAACCGGAATTGCGGCGGCTATAAGACCAAATAGTACTGCGGGATTTAGGAATACCATTAACTTTTAATTATAACTTTCTGTTTAAGATTGATAATTTTATATGATTCTTATTACACTTGTAAATTGTGTGGATGTTCCAAGATGAACAAAAATAATTATTAATAATACGCCCTTCTCGATCCTTGCCCCTCTAAAGTAATGCAGTAAAATTTCGTCAAACAAGTAGCCCATTTCACCCATAACTGCAGCACCAATTTGACAAAGACCTACACCATGTCCCCAGCCGGCTCCTTTTATCACAAACCCTTGTGGAATTTCATTTACAACATTTTTCATTTCAACGACAAATGCAGAGCTATAAAGATGTGATTCGGAGAGAACTCTTCTAATTTCTAAGTTCTTTACCAATTGTCATTTCTTTATTGGTTCCAACAATTTTTAGTTTTATCAGTCTTCCGGACTGTCCTCTTTCAACCGGGAGTAATTTCTTTATTTTACCAAAATCAATCCCGGATTTCTTTTTTAAAATTTCAGATAACTCTTCTTGTTTATATTCAACTTGCCATCTAAAAAAGTCTTGAGTTTTGCTGTCATAATCAACTAAAATTTGTGAGAGAATTTTTTCATCTTTTGTGTTGCAAAATGATTTCGGGTTACCGAGAATCCACTTTTTTGCGTTTTCTTCTTTTGTCAAGTTTATATCAAAATTTTCCGGTTCAAATTTGTAATCAATAACGGCACTTAAGTAACGTAATTTTTCAGGCTGCCAAACATTCTCAAACGATTCCGAAATACCTCCGCAACATTTTGAGTACCGTGTATCACAAACTTCATCATTATAACTAAGGATTACGCCATTGGTTTCCTCGACTGCAGTAACTGCTTTGTCGTTTTGCTTTAATCCCAATCCTTGATAACGTTGGCAGTGATCGTCGGAACAAAAATCATAAAGATCGTGATCCCCTCTATCGTACCATTTGATTATTTCATTTTCTGAAACTTCGTCTAAATGATTATCTTCTTCTTTTTGACGCTTTGCTCTTAGCTGTGCTACTACCCAACTCCTCGAAATGATTGCGTGAGCTTTTAATAATTCCAAAGTATTTAACGATGACATTTCCGAGCTAATCACGCTTATTAAGTATTGTTCAAGTGCGACGAGATTAATACCCATTATTTCTTCTTCACAGACAATTAACTTCAGTGCGCCGTGATATCTAAAATCTTTTTTTTGCTGCCAGTGAAAATCGATGCCGATAGTTACATCTTTCAGCAGAAAAGTTTCCGAAAGCGGATCGCGCGGCTCAATTATTAATCCATCGAATGATTTCTTAAACTCGCCTCCGGTTAATGTAATTTTACCATCTTCCCAAAAGGCGGAATATTTGCCGCTGAAATTGTGATCAATACTGCGGACACGGAAATCTCCGTAGAGTTCAAAATTAATGGAAGGACTTTTTATGAGTCCAACGCTTATTGTAGGTTCTCTCATTTGTACCATAATTGAACCGGAAATATAAGAATAGCAAAGTAAATTAAACAGATGGCTTTAGTCAATCCAATCACTTAAAATTTGTTGGTGATTGCGGGGATCAAACTCTATGTATTTATAATTGGCTGCTTGATTAATTTGATACGGATCGTTGTCCAAAAACTTCATTAACTCTTCTTTTGAATTTGCTCTCGCGATAATAATACCGCCGTTTCCACTGCTCTGCGGACCGGACATTAAAATTATTCCTTTCTCATACCCAGTGTCTAAAAATTTTCTGTGCATCGGTCTAATGTTTGCAATTTCTTCAATCTCTATTATGTATTCAATTTCCACTACAAAATGCTTCATAAAATTTACTCATTTTTTATGTTGCCAAATTCAAAAATAAAAATAAATTATTCGTTTAATTACAAAATCGGATTTGTTATCTTTGTTTTCTCAAAAAAGCAAGTGAATGAAAATGAGCTACAGAATTTTACTTTTTTATAAATATGTTGATTTTGAATCTCCTGAAGAGTTCAGGAAAGACCATCTTCAATTTTGTTTGGATAACGAGATTAAAGGTAGAGTCTTTATTTCCGAAGAGGGTATAAACGGAACCGTTTCGGGCTCGATTGAAAACATAGAAAAATACAAGGATGAAATAAGAAGCTATCCCGAGTTTTCAGACATGTGGTTCAAAGAAGATGAAGCCAATGAACACGCATTCCATAAAACTCACGTCAGAGTAAAGAAAGAAATCGTTCATGCAGATTTTGGTAAAGTTGATTTAGGTAAAACCGGCAGACGGTTAAAGCCGGAAGAATTAAACAAACTTTATGAAGAAGATGAAGACTTCGTAATAATCGATGCACGAAATACTTACGAAAGCGAAATTGGAAGATTCAAAAATGCCGTCACACCTAAAATGGAAACTTTCCGTGATTGGCCAAAAGTTGCGGATGAATTAAAAGATTACAAAGATAAAACCGTTGTCACTTATTGTACCGGCGGAATACGTTGTGAAAAAGCGTCCGCTTATTTAGTTGAACAAGGTTTTAAAAATGTCTATCAACTAGAAGGAGGAATTGTCACTTACACAAAAGACAATCCCGATAAATATTGGGAAGGAAGCATTTTTGTCTTTGATGAAAGAAGAATAGTTGAGCCAAACACTAAACAAGAATTAAGGCATACCGGTAAATGTTATTACTGCGGTAATCCTGCTTCGTGGTATATCAACTGTCACAACCAAAATTGTGATAAATTGTTTGTCACCTGCCAGGAGTGCAAAGTTGAAAATGAATACTGCTGTTCGGATGAGTGCCGTGCATCAAAAAATAAAAGGAAAAGAGTTCACGGCTGATCTTAATTAATCATAATTATCATAAAAATCAGCGTCCCATTTCTCTTTTGCATATATTTCGAAATTCAAAAACGGAGAGCATTGGTGAGAAATGAAAAATAAACATCTATCAAATCTCACCGCGATAGGTTTAGCTCTCCTAGTTACTTTCCTCTGGTCAACATCGTTTGTAATTATAAAAATTGGTTTAGATGAGATTCCGCCGCTGACCTTTGCCGGTCTCCGGTACACAATCGCATTCGCTGCGTTACTTCCACTCGCTTTTCGCAAAGAGACAAAACTCGAAATTAAACAATTGCAAAAAAGTGATTGGCTGAAACTAACTTTACTTGGATTGACGTTTTACACATTTACTCAAGGCGCTCAATTTTTTGGATTGTCGCTTCTTCCGGCAGTAACGGTTAGTCTTTTGCTTAACTTCACACCAATTGTCGTAGCCGTTATGGGAATTTTTATTCTTTCCGAACGTCCGACAATTTTACAATGGATCGGTTCAATTTCATTTTTAGTCGGAGTGATTGTTTATTTTTATCCGGTTGTGTTGAGTGCAGATCAATCACTCGGTTTAATAATTATGGGAATTGGAGTTCTTGCAAATGCCGGTTCTGCTGTTATTGGAAGAGATGTTAACAGAAATGCTAATCTCAGTCCGGTTACAATAACTGTTGTAAGTATGGGCATTGGCGGGATTTTACTTTTAATAACAGGAATAAGCACACAGGGTCTTCCGGCAATCAGTTTTTCAAACTTGCTTTATTTGCTTTGGCTTGCTGTAATTAATACAGCTTTTGCTTTCACACTTTGGAATCTCACTCTTCGAACTTTGACCGCAATGGAATCAAGCATAATTAACGGAACTATGTTGATCCAGATTGCAATACTTGCTTGGATATTTTTGGGTGAAGCGATCACGATGAAAGAAAGCATTGGAATGTTAATAGCCGCCGCAGGAGCTGTTCTGGTGCAGATTAAATTTAAGCGAAGGGATAAATTTACCTCCACTCATCGGAAATCTGATAAATAACTGTTAATCGTCAGTTGTTTTGGGCGGAGAATTTTACGATAACTAGTCGATCAACATGTAATTTGTGAATCACTTATATTTGTATAATATCCTTCTTTATAAAACATGACAAATCAAAATAAAATACGAATTAAATTTAGATGAGGAATTAAAATGAAAAAAAAATTGATCATCTTTCTATTGATGATGTTCACACTAATTCTATATTCAGATTCAAAGAATATTGAATTCATTGAATATGATTTGGATAATGGTTTACACGTTATCTTGCATCAAGATAAGACGACCCCAATCGTTGCAGTGTCCATTATGTATCATGTCGGTTCTAAGAATGAAGACCCTGAGCGAACAGGATTTGCGCATTTCTTCGAACATCTTATGTTTGAAGGTTCAGAGCATATTCCGCGGGGCGAGTATTTTAATATTGTTCAAGGTAACGGCGGCACTTTAAATGCGAACACTTCTTTTGACCGAACATTTTACTACCAGATTCTCCCATCAAATCAATTAAAGCTTGGTTTATGGCTTGAGTCAGAACGGTTGCTTCATCTAAAGATTGATTCAATCGGAGTTGAAACACAAAGGAATGTCGTTAAAGAAGAACGGAAACAAAGAATTGACAATCAACCATACGGCTCGCTGCTGGAAGAATTATTTTCACGAGCTTACACAACTTATCCCTACAGATGGACACCGATCGGTTCAAATCAATATATTGATTTAGCCACACTTGACGAGTTTATTGAATTCTATAAAACATATTACGTCCCTCAAAATGCAACTCTTTCTATTGCGGGTGATATCGACATTGAGGAAACTAAAGAATTAGTCGATTTATATTTTGGTGATATACCCCGTGGAACAAACGAAATTACTCGACCGACAGTTAAAGAACCACCAATGACTGAAGAAATTAGAGACACAGTTTATGATAACATTCAGTTACCCGCAGTTATACAATCGTATAGAATTCCCGAACAGGGAACTGATGATTATTATGCAATCAATATGTTAACCACTCTCCTTTCGGGTGGACAAAGTTCGAGAATGTACAAAGCGCTAGTCGATGAAAAACAACTTGCACTCCAAGCAGCTTCGATTCCTCTTTCATTAGAATATAAAGGACAGTTTATAAACTTTGGTTTATCAAATGCCGGAGTTGAACCTATGGAAGTTGAAGAAGCAATGGATATTGAAATTGGAAAAGTTCAGAACGAATTAATTTCCGATAGAGAATTTGAGAAACTGCAAAATCAAATTGAGAGTAACTTTGTTCAAAGTAACTCAACGGTCGCCGGAATCTCGGAAAGTTTAGCCAACTATCACGTTTATTTCGGTGATGCAAATCTAATCAACACCGAACTTCAGAAATATATGGATGTAACCAAAGAAGATATTAAAAGAGTTGCTAATGAATATTTAAGAAAAGAAAATAGAGTTGTGCTCTATTACTTACCTAAATCACAAGCACCGGAAGAAAAAGAGAATTAAAAGTTTGTGAAAAATTGGAGAATAAAATGAAAAATAAATTTTTAGTAATAATTGCATTGGTCTTTACAGCATCATTCTATGCGCAAGTTGACAGATCAAAAATGCCGGAACCGGAACCTGCTCCCGAAATACAATTAAGCGATCCGGATTCATTTACACTTGATAACGGGTTGAAAGTTTTTGTTGTAACAAACAATAAATTACCTAGAATTTCTTATTCACTCGTGATTGACCGAGATCCTATTCTTGAAGGTGAAAATGCCGGTTATGTTTCACTTACCGGACAACTATTAAGAACAGGCACTAAAACAAAAACTAAAGCTGAGATCGATGAAGCAGTTGATTTTATCGGTGCAAGTTTAAACGCAAGTGCAACCGGACTTTTTGCCAGCTCGTTAAAAAAACATAATGAAGAACTTTTAGATATAATGGCGGATGTTCTGTTAAATGCAGAATTCAAACAAGAAGAATTAGACAAACTAAAAAAGCGAACCATTTCCGGAATCAAAGCTCAAAAAGATGACCCGAATGCAATTGCGGGCAATGTTCGAAACGCATTGGTTTATGGACTCGATCATCCTTACGGTGAACAAGTCACCGAAGAAACAGTGGAGTCAGTTACTCTGGATATTTGTAAAGATTATTATGAAACTTACTTCAGTCCATCAGCAGCTTATTTTGCAATTGTGGGAGATATTGGAATTGATGAAGCAAGAGAACTAATTGAAAATTATTTTAGAGATTGGCAAGCCAAAGAAATACCCACGGATGAATATAAAAAACCCAATCGTCCGTTAGTTAATAAAGTTGCTCTGGTTGACAGACCGCAATCTGTTCAATCGGTTATCTATCTTTCTTATCCGATTGATCTTGAAGTTGGAGATGAGGACGTCATAAAATTATCGGTTGCAAACACAATTCTTGGCGGATATTTTTCCTCCAAACTAAATATGAACTTACGAGAAGATAAAGCTTACACTTACGGCGCTCGCTCACGGTATGATACTGATGAATTGGTGGGAAGATTTGATGCAACGACACAAGTTAGAAACGAAGTAACCGACAGCACAATAACTGAAATAATTGCCGAAATGAAAAACATGACGAAAGGTGAAATAACCGACGAGGAGCTTGAGACTGCGAAGAATTATCTGATCGGAAGTTTCTCAATGTCACTCGAAAGTCCTGCAACAATTGCAAGATTTGCCTTGAATATTGAGCGATATGATTTAGACAAAAATTACTACAGAAATTATCTTAAAAATCTCAATGCAGTTACCAGAGAAGAAGTAATAGCTGTTTCAAAAAAATATTTTAAGCCGGACGAAACTTATATCTTAGCAGTTGGTAAAGCCGAAGAAATTGCTGATGATCTTAAAAAATTTAGTCTCAGCGGAAAAATAAACTACTACGATATATATGGTAAAGAATATGATCCCGATGCCAAGAAAGTACCCGATGGTGTAACAGTTGAGACAATAATCGACAAATATATTGAAGCTCAAGGCGGCAGAGAAAAACTAGAAAGCATCAATGATGTTCAGACTGTAATGAAAGGTAATATTCAAGGGACTGATATAACACTTACACTTTCCAGGAAATCTCCTGACCTGCTTCATCAAGTTTTGGATGCTGTTGTGTTTAAACAAACCACAATATTTGACGGAGATTCGGGCGCCCAAGTTGCAAATAATCAAAAGACAATGTTGGAAGGTGAGCGTTTAGAAGAATTAAAAATTCAAGCTACCATGAACTTATATTTTGATTATGATAAACATGGTATTGATGCAGTCTTAAAAGGTATAAAAGAAATTAACGGAAAAGACGCATACGAAATTGAACTAACTCTTCCAACCGGTAAAAAATGGTATCATTATTACGATACAGAAACCGGATTCAAAATAAGAGAAGTTTCAACAATGGATACCCCGCAAGGCAGCTTTACTCAAACTGTTGATATGGGTGATTATAAAGAAATTGACGGTGTTTTCTATCCCCATAAATTAACACAACAAATTGGTCCGCAATCGATTGAACTAGAAGTAACACAAATAAAAGTTAATCAGGAACTAAGCGATTCACTATTTAAAATAAATTAATACTTTCAGCGGTTGGTTCACAAAAGCCAACCGCTTACTTTTTGTTATGGAAAAATCACAAATAAAAATTATTGTATTCGATTTAGGCAACGTATTAATTCCTTTTGATTATAAAATTATTATTGATAATCTAAATAAGATTGAAACCGGTTTGGGCAATAAATTTGAGAACCTCTATGCAGAAAACTATCACGTACATCAAGCATTTGAGAAAGCCGAAATATCAACAGATGAATTTACCAAAACAATGCTTGGTTGGCTGGATAATAAAATTGATGCAGAACAGTTTTATCATATTTACTCGGACTTGTTTACCGTGAATGAAGAAATGGTTGAACTGCTTCCGATATTAAAACAAAATTATAAATTGGTTTTACTCTCCAACACAAATTACATTCACCAAAAATATGGTTGGGAGAAATACGATTTTCTCAACCACTTCGATAAGTTAATTCTTTCTCACGAAGTTGGTGCAAGAAAACCGGAAGAAAATATTTATAAAGCTGTTGAAAGTTACACCGGTGAAAATCCGGAGACACATTTTTTCACCGACGATGTTCAAGAATATGTCCAAGCAGCAAAGTCTTTGGGGTGGGATGCTGTTCAGTTTCGCTCAGCAGACGAATACAAAACCGCACTAAAAGAACGAAACATCATATGAATATTTGTTATATTCGATGAAAGTAAATCACCAATAACTATATATGAAGACCCAATTTTACGTCTTAATATTTTTGTTTCTCTTTACAACTCTTTATTCCATAGATCCTAATTTAAAAGTATATACCGTTGAAGACGGTATGCCGACCCATATAGTTTACGATGCTGCACAAGACAAAGATGGTTTCATGTGGTTTGCAACCGACAAAGGGTTGATGAAGTATGATGGTGTTGAGTGGGAGTTGAGTATGATACAATTCCTTCAAATAATTTAATTAAATTTTTTGAAAAAGATAAAAATGGAAACATTTGGGCATTCCCTTATTATGGGAATGAATCCATCTATGTCTTAGAAAAGGGATCATGGGAAATTTTCAGTAAAGGTAAGCTATCTAAAATTGGGAGTGATATTGTTACTTCTTCAGTTCATTTGAAACAGAGAGATACAACCATTTTAGTCGCTAGTACATATAATAAACTAAATTTTTTCCGATACAGCAGCCGCAGAGATACTTCTTTCACACAATTACCTTTAACAAATCTAAATATAAGAGATATATATTTTGCCGATAACAAAGTATTTTATTGCAGCTCTCGCAAGGGCTTTTTGAATATGATCTGAAACAGCACAGTGTAAAAAAAATTGAATTGTCTCAACCTCTTTTAGACGTTTATGAACTGTTTTATGAGGAATCAAGTAGTAAATTATATTTTTTAACAAAAGATCAAATTGGATATATCGAAAGATAATGATAGTTCATAACTTAATAACAGTTCTTAAAATAATGCCGTCTCCGTCTTCTCCATCTTACAGCTATTTAAAGGTTCTACAATCAATACCGTCATTTCCTTTGGAACTAAGTTTATCGGTTACATCTATACATTTAAAGACTTAGATCGGTTATCTAGTTATAAATAATGAATATGGTTATCGCCACTAACGGTGGCAACATCAACCTTTATTGACTATGAGAAATAGTATTTGGATAACATCATTTCGGGGTATCAATAAAATTACAGTTATCATCCTTCCATAATTTCAATGTAAAAGAAGGGTTCCTATCTGAACGAGGTCTACCTCTATCAATCATTTTAGATAACTAGTATTGTAATCGGTCACAACAAAGGTTTTTCTATACTGTAAAGAATCAGAAATAATAAAATTACCTTTTTATCAAAAAGGAGTAAATGACATTGAGTTATAAAAGAGTACTTCGGATGAAGGAATCTTCATTTGATAATAGTCTTTATTTTATTTCTCAATATGAAGGTTTTGGAAAGATATGATGATACTTATAAAATATCAAATGGCTTTATAGATATGATGAGTTCCCCACCACATTTTATGATATGTTTGTTCATGAACAATCAAATCTACCTATATATGCATAGCTCTTAATACTACTATCGCTGTCATAAGCGATCACTTGATACACTAGCCGACATTTATAAGAACTCATTCCAAGAGAAACGTATGCTGATATAATGACTCAGCCTTGCATTAATCGCAACAAAGGACTGGAATATTAGCAAGTAATCATCCACACTGGCAAAACAACAGTTCATAGGTCTAATCTTTCCGCACTTCAACAACATGTACTCATTATATAAGTATAATAATGGCTGGCTAGTGGGAACTTCAAACGGTTTAGCTATTTTTTGATAGAGTCTGATATTTACGAATTTGAATCGAATTTTCCATAAATCAGCCCAGTTTACTTTATAGAAAGGGAAGATGAATACATTTGGTTCGGATTAATGGGTGGTGCAATCCGGTGGAACCCGGAGACAAATGAGTATTATCACTTTACTTCAGAAGATGGGCTACTTGGTGAAGAAACAAACAGAGATGCTTTTCTTTACAAAGATGGTTTGGTTTATATCGGCACAGATAAAGGTTTATCCGTCTTTGATCCCGAATTACACAACACCATTGATTATGGTGTAAAGCCAAAACTAAAAATCGTGAGTTTACAAGACTCAGAAAACAATGACTATGATTTTAATGTTCCGCAACAAATATCTTACTCAAACAATACTCTAACTTTACAATACCGTGGACTAAGTTTTCGCAACGAAAACTCTTTACAATATAAAATTCTCATTGAATCATTGGACGATGACACAACCGAAACATTCAAAACAACCGGCACAGAATATTTTATACGGAATCTGAATCCGGGCAACTATAAAATAGGAGTTCAAGTAATAAATGACCGCGGTGTTGAAAGCGAAATAAACTATACCTCTGAGATTAAAATTCTAGCTCCCTTTTATTTAGAAACTTGGTTTTTAGGATTATTGGTTTTGCTTGGCTTCGGAATTTCAATAAGCATTTATGATTACATTAACAAAAACCGGTATTCGCGTGTATTAGAGAAAAAAGTTAAAATAAGAACCGCGCAACTTGAAAAATCCGAAGAGAGCATAAGAGACCTCACACAAAAATTAATAACGGCACAGGAAAGTGAACGGCAAAGAATTTCCCGCGATTTACATGACAATGTCTCACAGGATTTAGCAATTCTAAAATTGGAATTAGAAAAATTTGGAAGGGCAGCACACGACATCGAAAAGCGAAAACTTACATGGCTCTCCGATAAACTAATCAACATGTCAAAGTATATAAAGGACTTTACTTTCTTTCTCCATCCAAGCTCGATTAAGCAAACCGGTTTGATCAACGCACTTCAAGCAATGTGTAATGATTTCAATGAATACTCAAACACAAAAATTGAGTTTTATTCGAAAGTTAACGGACAAATTAAATTGCCGGAAGAAGTGCAGACCAACCTTTACCGCTTTGTTCAGGAAGCTCTCGCTAATATTAGAAAACATTCAAATGCCGCTAGTGGAATCATCATTGTAAGCACAAAAGAAGATATGCTAAACTTCCGTATAGAAGATGATGGCATCGGCTTTAATCTTGAAAAAGTGCAAGCTAACAAAAGCCGAACAAGCATGGGATTAAAAAGTATGGAGGAAAGAATTCTAATTGCCGGGGGTGAACTCAAAATAAAATCTGCAATTGGAGAAGGAACTAAACTTTTCGCTTCAGTTTCGATGAACCCAAAAAATTAATCAACATTGCTAATAAACTCTTCCCAAACTTCAGGTTGAAAACCAATTACAACTTTTTTATTACTGCGAACAATCGGAGTTTTGAATAATAACGGGTCTTCTAAAAGTTCTTCTTCAATATCATGAAGTATATATTGCAAATTACGTTTTGAATATTGCTTGCTTTCTTTATCAATAATCTCTTCTAAATCATAAAACTGCTTGATGTTTTCAAGCTCTTTTTTACTCACGCCTTTTTCTTTCAAATCTCTAAACTGAAAATCAATTCTGCGTTCTTTATAAAAACGTTCTGCCTTTTGAGTATCCTTGCATTTTTTTGTTCCGAAAATCTGTATCAATTTTTATCTCCGTAATTACTTCGATATTCTTTCATTCCGCCGAGCACGTCGTATGCGTCATATCCATTATCAATTAAAATTTTTGTTGCAAAGGTCGAACGATTACCTGTTCTGCAAATTACGGCAATGGTTTTATCTTGATGTTTTTCGAGTTCTTCTACTCTTCCGGAAAGTTCTTGAACCGGAATATTTTTGACATTTTCTAGTTTGCCAAGCGGCCCGACTAATTCTTTCGGAGTTCTAACGTCAAGAATAATTAAATTAGAATCCGCATCTCTTTTTTCCACAAACTTTTCCATAGTTAGATTAGGGACATCAGGTTTAACATTGCATGAGACTAAAAAAAGCGCAACAATGAAAACAAAAATATATTTATACATCTAAATCCTTTCAAACGATTGTAACCGTTAAGTCGGCAATGTTTTCAATTTGAGCTGAAAGAACATCGCCCCTTTTCACCGGACCAACTCCTTCAGGCGTTCCCGTAAAAATTAAATCTCCTCCTTCTAATGTAAATTTTGATGAAAGATATTTTACAATTTGGATGGAATTGAAAAGCATGTAATCCAAAGTTGAACTTTGTCTCACTTCTTCATTTACCTTCAAAGATATTTTTTCATTTCCCTTAAGTGAATAATCTTCTTTCGACACAAAATCAGAAATTACGGCAGAACCATCGAAGACTTTAGCAAGAGTCCATGGATGTCCTTTTGCTTTTAATTTGCTTTGAATATCTCGTAACGTCATATCCAATCCAACACCATAAGCAGCTATTGCAGATTCTGCTTCTTTTTCATCGGCGTCTTTAATTGTTTTTCCAATTAATAAAACAAGTTCAACTTCGTGATGCATTTCGCCTGAGTCTGAAGGCATTACAAGTTTATCTCCGGAGTAAATTACAGACGATGCCGGTTTAAGGAATATCAACGGGAACTCAGGTATTTCGTTTCCTAATTCTTCTGCATGCTTTGCATAATTTCTTCCGACACAAACTATCTTACCAATCTCAACTTTCTCTAAACTATTTTTGATTTGTAGAGTTTTCATTTTTATTCCGAATTAAGTTTTCTGTTTTTTCTTTTTTGCTGCCGGGAAAAGTATGTTGTTTAATATCAATCTGTATCCCGGTGAATTTTTGTGCAGACTTAAATCTGTTTCGGGATCACCGACAGCGTGACGGTAATCTTCCGGATCGTGACCGGCATAAAATGAGAAGAACCCTCTGCCAAAATTGCCATGAATGTATTTTACCTGGTTTGTTCCCTCGCGTTCGCCAAGAACATAAACTGAATTTTTAACAAGCTCTTTTCTGAACATAGTTGTCTGTCCCATAAACCCTTGAATTACATTAACATGATTTTGGGTTAACATTGTCGGCACGGGATCATACTTTGCCGAAAAATCGAAAAGAGTAAAATAATCATTTCTTTGATCGCCAATTTCCTCGGGTTGAATATCGATGTTGCTATATTCATAAATGTAGGGATTCATCTCCAACTCAAAATTTTCAAAAGCAAGAGTCTGAGAAAAATCGAGTTTGTCTTGAGCATTTGCATCGGGTGGATCACCGTCGAACATTCGATCAACTATATCAACATTTGCTGCTGATAAAGCAATATCGTAAGAATCAGTTGCCGAGCACATTGCAAAGAGAAAACCTCCGTTAGCAATGTAATCTCTAATTTCAAAAACAACTGCTTTTTCCATATTGCTTACTTTATCGAAACCTAACTTCTTTGCTTCGTTTTCATAAAGCATTTGTTGTTCGATGTACCATTGAGCATTGCTGTAGCTGGCATAAAACTTTCCATACTGTCCGGTAAAGTCTTCGTGATGAAGATGAAGCCAATCATATTTCTTGAGGTCACCGGCAAGAATATCTTGAATCCAAATTTTTTCGTAAGGCACTTCGGCATAATCGAGAACTAATGAAACTGCATCATCCCAAGGGAGAAATCCTTCAGGAACAAACACAGCTATTTCGGGAGATTTTTCTAATCGTACAACATCCATGTTTTGTTCCTCACTTTGAACGTATGCTAAAATCTCCGTCGCCTGCGAAATAGATATTTGCTCAAATGAAACACCTTTTAATTTGCAAGTCATTGCGAGTTCATCGGAGTAATCGAACAAGAAAGATCCGCCTCGATAATTCAAGAGCCAATCGGCAATATTTCCTTTATCGAGCCAGTTGTAAGTTACGCCGTATGCTTTAAGATGATCGTTTTGTTCAAGGTCCATATTTATCAAGAGTTTACCTTGAGAAAACAATACACTGCATAGCAGAACAAAAGTTAAAATTAACTTATTCATAGAATTGTGTTTCGGAATGATTTATTGTGAACTATGCCGATTTTCTATCGGACTTAATATAAACCGGGTCTTCACCTTTTGTGATTGTATCACCGGTAATCAAACACTTCTCGATATTTTCCATCGTCGGAAGATCGTACATTATATTTAGCAGCACTCCTTCGACAATTGAACGAAGAGCACGTGCCCCGGTTTTACGTTCAATAGCTTTCTCTACAATTTCTTCGAGAGCATTGTCATCAAACTCCAGCTCAACACCTTCCATTAAGAACAATTTTTTGAATTGTTTGATAATTGCATTCTTCGGTTGAACCAATATATTTTTCAAAGCTTCATTATCTAATGAATGCAATGGAGCAATTATCGGGAGTCTTCCGATTAATTCGGGAATCAATCCATACTTGAGTAAATCTTCCGGCTGAATATAAGTAAGCAATTGATCTCTCTGCTCTTGATGAGCTTTTGTAAAGTCGGTATCAAAGCCCATTACGTTCTTTTTTATCCGGGATGAAATAATAGGTTCGATTCCATCAAACGCGCCACCAACTACAAATAAAATATTTTTTGTATTAATGTTTATTAAACTCTGCTCGGGATGTTTTCTACCGCCTCTCGGTGGAACGCCGGCAACCGTGCCTTCAAGAATTTTTAAGAGCGCTTGCTGAACTCCTTCACCGGAAACATCTCTTGTGATTGATGTGCTTTCACTTTTTCGGGCAATTTTATCAATCTCATCTATATAGATTATTCCTTTTTGAGCTTTTTCAAGATTGTAATCCGCAGCTTGAAGAAGACGTACTAAAACAGTTTCAACATCATCACCAACATAACCTGCCTCGGTTAATGTGGTTGCATCGGCAATTGCAAAAGGTACATCTAAAATTTTTGCAAGTGTTTGCGCAATTAATGTTTTACCAACACCGGTTGGTCCCATCAAAAGAATATTACTTTTTTCAATTTCAACATCATCTAATTCAAAGAAGGAATTACTTGTGTTGATTCTTTTGTAATGATTGTAAACCGCAACTGATAAAACTCTTTTTGCATTCTCTTGCCCAATTACGTGTTCATCAAGACTCTTTTTGATCATATCCGGTGTGAGGTTTTTAGGTCTTTCTTTTTTTGTATTATATGCGGCCAAATTATTTTTTAGTATATCAACACTTGTTCGAATACAAATATCGCATATATAAACATCGGGCCCGGCTACCATGCTGGCAACCTCATCACCTTCTCTTCCGCAAAAGGAGCATTTTACGTTGTTATTTTCTTTACTTTCATTCATATTGATTTATTTTCCATTTCATTTATTATTTCAATTCTTTCTCTTGATTTATCAAAATATAATGAGTTGCTATAATTATCAAGTACATTCCGGTATGCAGTCAGCGCTCCCGGATAATCTTTTAATACAAAAAACTTAATTTCCCCTTTTAAAAATTCTGCATCAGCCGCAAACATACCCAACTTACTTGATTCATCCAAAATTTTAAGCGCTTCATTATGCTGGTTATTTGCAATGAGCATTTGAGCTTCGCGCAATTTTGAGAATTCGGAAATGATAATATTCTGATTACTTTTTAGCTTGTTGAACTCAACTGCTGCCGAATCAAATTTATTTTGATAAGCCAGTAATTCTGCCGCGGCAAATTTGGAAAGATTAACAGAATCCTTCTGAAGCGTTCCGATTATTGTGAGTAATTTTAAAGCGTCATTTGCATTGTCATCGAATAAATTATTTGTTACTTGACTTAGAAATTCTGTACTCTGTTTATATTTGCCTTTCCAAAAATAAAGATTACCCAGAAGCAAATTAATTTCACTTTTGAATTGATCGACCATTTTTTTGTCGGCTAAAACTGTTTTTAATCTTTTTTCTGCCAAAGTAAGGTCACCCGATTGGATCTCAATTTCAGCAAGCCGTAGGTTGCTTTCAGCTTTATACTGGGCAATAGAATTATTGTTAAAAACTTTTGTGTAGTAATCTTTTGCAGTATCCGGATTGTTTAGTTTACGAAAATAGATTTCCGCAATTCTAAAAAATGCTTCGTTATTTAAATCGCTATTTGAATAGAGTTTTATTATTGACTCATAAGATTGAATAACTTCGTTATATTCTTCCTCCAAAACGACTGTTGGTTTTGAAAATGGTTTCCAGTTGTCGATTAGATCATTTCTTTTTTCATCCACAGAGCTTTCAAATGTTTTGGCATAACCGATTCGCGAAGATGGGACTAAGTTAGAGTTGGGATACTCATCAATAATTTTTTGAAACGCTTTCGCCGCTGTTTCAAATTTGCTTTCGTTTAATGCTTCTCGGGCAAATTTAAAATACTCTTTGCCATCTATATCTTTTGTTTCTTCTAACTTTACTACAAAATTAAATGCTTCATCGTAGTTGTTATTTAGTTTATATAGGTGAATTAGTAATTGATAAATACCGGCAATTCTGTTCTCTTCAGAATATTCTTGTACTGCGTTAATTGTTTGTTCAATAGCAGTTGATCTATTTAAGTATTGGTTCATACTGCCAATAACGGTCTGTACTCTAGTAGGGTCTTCTTTTATGATTTCACAATATTCATAAGCGGCTCTTTCAAAATTCATTGTCATTGAATAGACTCTTGCCAAATCAAGTGCAAATATGTCATGATTGTCAGTTGCCTTTTTACCCTCTTTCAAATATTCAATTGCTTTATTGAATGCTCTATTTTGAAGTGCGTAATTTATGATAACGCGATATCCTGTAACCGGATTGTTGGCGGAAGCTAAACCTTCGTTCCAAACATCGTATGCTTTTGTTGTATCTCCCTTTGTGTAGTAAGTGTTTCCGAGAATTCCGTAAAGGTTGATATTTGCCGGGCTTTCCTCAATTTGTTTTTCAAGAAGAGATATCGATTTGTCGTATTCTTTTAGTTTGATATAAACTTCATTTAGAGATTGCAGATATGTTGTATTCCACGGTTGGATTTCGTGAATTTGTTGATAAATCTCTTTTGCTTTCTCAAAATCTCCGGATTGCTCGAACGTTTTTCCCAATCTATACATATTGGAAATGTTATCCTCCTGAGCAAAAAGAGTTGTGAAAGAAACGAAGATTAAAACAAGTAGTGAAGTTTTATATATCGTCATAAAATTTTTGGTCAATTATATTTCCGAAATTCAAGATTAAATTCGGGTCGAGTTGCTTTTTAAGTTGTGCCATTTTTTTCAAGTTTTCTTCGCCAAACATCATTTCTAAATATTGGCGCTTGAGTTTTCCTATACCATGTTCTGCAGATATTGTTCCCTTTAACTCAACTCCCCTTTCACAGAGTTCCATATAGATTTCTTTTGCAATTTTGTACTGCTCTTGATCTTCGGGAAGCATATTTAAATGAAGATGAGAATTGCCGAAGTGACCGTAAGCGACTTGTGTTATGTTGTGTTCTTTAACTCTGTTTTTTGCAAACCAATAAAACTCTCTGAAGTTTTCATTCGGAACAGCGATGTCTGTACCAACTTTCATTATACCTTTGCGAGCCATATATTCATTAACTTTCCAAGCCACGGCATGACGGAAATCGCCGAACTGTTTTCTATCTTTATCATTATTTGCAAACCAAGCCGACTCAACATTACCTTTACACTTTTCAATTAGCTCGATCCACTCGTTAAAAATAGATTCTTCATTTTCTTTTGTGAATTCTTGTTCGAACCAAACGGCTGCTTTAGCATTTTGCGGAATGTTTGGAAAATCATCTCTAAGAAAATTGAGCGCATTCACATCAAAATATTCTAAGCCAAGCGCATCGAGTCCTTTTCCTTTTTCTTCTCTCGTACTTAATGAAATTTGTCTGGCTTCATTAATAAAATTCAATCCATTTTCTTCTTCATCAAAGAATATAACGGATGATAATATGTTCTCGGGTTTATCGAGTAGTTTTAATTTTATTTCCGAGATGAATCCGAGTGTTCCTTCTGAACCAATGAAGAGATCAATAGCATCCATATTTTCATTAACAAAGTATCCGGCTGCATGTTTGGTTTTTGGCATTTCATATTTCGGCAGTTCTATTGAAATACTTTTTCCATTTTCTGTAACAAGAGTTAACGTGCTGCCATCAGCAAAGATTTGATCTCTGTTTAAGTTAAGTTCTTCCCCGGAAGGTAAAATAATTTTGAGCGATAGAACAAAATCTCTTGTTGAACCGTATTTAAAAGTCTTTGCGCCTGAAGCATTATTAGCAACAGTACCGCCGATGTAACAATCTTTTTCTGTTGGATCGGGTGGATAGTAGAGATTCTTTTCGTTAACCAGTTCAATGAATTCACGAAGCAAAACTCCGGGTTGAACTACGGCATACTTCTCACTTTCGTTTATCTCAATTATCTTATTCAATTTTTCTGTTGAGATAAGAATGCCGCCTTCCGGAACACGTCCGCCGGTTAGACCGGTTCCGTTTCCGGCGACTGTTACCTTAACTTTGTTTTCGTTTGCTTCCGTAATTATCTTTTTAACTTCATCGATAGTTTCAGGAAAGTAAACTTTTTCACAATCCCCTTTATAATTTGAGGCATCAACGAGATAACTTTCTATTTCCGAGATGTCTGTTTTTACAATCATAAAATTATACTGTTATCATTTTTTTAATCCACCGGTTTATCGTGGCGTTCCATAATTTCCCGCCATATTTTTTCATCAAGTTGTTCTGATTCTTCGATCAACATTATAGGTATATCATCCTCAATTCTATATCTTCTTCTCGTATGTTTATCTGTTGACACTAAAAAATCGCCGTCCAAAACCAAATCGGCTTTTGTTTCCGGACAACACAACACATCAAGTAATTCCTTGCTTATCATTACCAACCCATTTTTTTCTAAAACTTAAATTTACTTTAAATAGCATCAAAATGTAATCAATATAAAAGGTAGATTAAGGGTAAAATCAAAGAAATAAGATGAGTAAATCTTTATTTTAAGAGAGTGAATCCTTTTTTACTTTGCCTCATCTAAATGATAAACTAAAAAATAAATTGGAGGTAAAAATGTCAGAAGAAACAAGAAGCGGTATTCCATTAATTGGTGAAGCAATGCCTAACGTTGAAGTTCAGACTACGCATGGAGTTAAGAATATCCCCGGTGATTACAAAGGAAAATGGCTTGTATTATTCAGTCATCCGGGAGACTTTACCCCGGTCTGTACAACCGAATTTTTTGCTTTTGCAAAAAGAGCTGAAGAGTTCAAAAAGTTGAATGCCGAATTAGTCGGTCACTCAATCGATCAAGTATTTTCTCACATCAAATGGGTTGATTGGATTAAAGAAAACTTAGGACAAGAAATTCCATTCCCGGTAATTGCGGATGATATGGGTCGTGTTGCTCAGAAACTTGGAATGATCCATCCCGGTAAAGGTACAAACACGGTACGCGCGGTATTTATAATTGATCCGGAAGGAATCATCAGATTAATGATTTACTATCCACAAGAAATCGGAAGACAAATTGATGAAGTATTACGTGCTTTGAAAGCTCTTCAAATTTCCGACGCTCAAAAAGTTGCAATGCCTGAGAACTGGCCTAACAACGAAATTATGGGAGATAAAGTTATTCTTCCTCCGCCAAAAGATGTTGTTGCTGCAAGAGCACGCGAAAAAGAAGATGTGGAAGGTTACGATTGGTGGTTTAAGTTCAAGAAATTAGAAAATTAGCAGCAAGATGTGAGTATCGAGACACAAGATTAAGCGCCGGCATTTTGCCGGCGTTTTTATTTTTAAATATTTAGTTTTGGTTTGGTTAGATTATCTATTGATTATAGTCTTTTTGTCACTGAAAAATCTTTTGTAATTTCTTTACTATAAAATTTTTGAAAACTGTTTCTATGTACAAACCAAGAATAAAAATCTGCTGCATCTCATCGGTTGAAGAAATGCGGCTTGCGGTTGAATACGGAGCTTCTGCAATAGGACTAGTTTCCGAAATGCCGAGCGGTCCGGGTGTTATTGCCGAAGAGTTAATTGAAAATATCGCGACACAAACTCCACCGGGTGTTTCAACTTTTCTTTTGACAAGCAAACAAAATGTTAATGAAATAATTGAGCAGCAGAAAAAATGTAAAACAAATACGATTCAAATTGTTGATAATCTTATTGAAGGTACTCACAAAGAATTGAAAGAAGCGCTTCCCGGAATTTCAATCGTTCAAGTAATTCATGTAAACGACGAATCTTCTATTGACGAGGCAGTAAAAGTTTCTAAAGATATTGATGCAATTCTGCTCGATTCGGGAAATCAAAAATTAAAAGTGAAAGAACTTGGTGGAACCGGAAGAACTCATGATTGGACTTTGAGCAAAAAGATTGTTGAATCAGCACGCAAACCGGTTTTTCTTGCTGGTGGATTAAATCCAAATAATGTTTACGATGCAATCGAAAAAGTAAATCCGTATGGAATTGATTTGTGCAGCGGGGTGAGAACTGATGGTAAATTAGATGAGCGAAAGTTGAGCGATTTGTTCAATGCAATAGAACGCAGATGACGCAGAAGAAACAAGATATGCGCAGATAATTAGTTTTCTAACTTAAACTTAACTGCAGTTGAATCTTGCTGACCGCTTTGATCATCGTTTACAAAAATTTGTAAAGAATATTCACCTTCTTGAAATGATTCATCTAAGATAATCTGAATCTCCAATTGTATATCTGTCAATTTTTCATCACTCTCGCGGTCTATCATTCCGTAATCGACTTCTTGTAAAAGTTCTTCTTCCGGAGTTATCAGGTTTGCGTAGTAAGAGAGCTTAGAAATATATTTTTCATTTTCTTCAACTTGTTGAAACCCTTTTATTTGTGCCGATGCGTTTAACTCCCAATCGTTTTCTAATTGAAAAGCAAAAGCTTCTGGGCTATAGATTTCTAATTTTAACTCTTCTTCCGAACATGAAAAAAATAAAAAAAAGATAATCACAAAAAGATAAACCGGCTTCAATTTCATCATAGTATTTAATGAATCCTTATGTAAAAATTTTAGCGAAACTAAATTCTAAATATTGTAATTCTGTTTTTTTATAAACCATCTCATTACTGCATCTACCGATTTATTTACAACTTCGCTTTCACGATTAACTTCAACTTCGGACAGATGCACATTTTCAAATCCCTTTGCAATAAAATAAACTGCCTTATCAAAAAAATTGTTTATCCTCATATAAAACCCGAGCGCTTCATGAAGATCAAGAGTGCTTGAAATTATTCCTTCCTCAACAATGAAATTCCAAATAACAACACGCTCTAAAATAAGTGCATAAATAACTTCGGAAACTTTCATACCTTCTTTTGCTCTTTCACGTCCAAGTTTAATAAAATGCTCTGCGGTTTTCTTAAAGTCGGGTTCATCTTGCAAGAGGTAATCGCCGAGACGTTTGAAAACATCGTAAACTCTTTCGTTAAGCTGGTGCTCCGGTATTTTTTTGTACCCGGGAGTTGATGGATTATTGCGTACTTCAGTACTCCATTTTCTTGTTAATTGATCAGCGTGATCTTCAACCAAACGGATATACTTTTGATATAGCATTTGATCCCCCTAATATTTGTTGAAAATGTTTAGGGAAGCAGAAAACAAAGAACAAACCGTAAGGGACAATTATTAATATACAGGAAACTAGTCAGTAATCAAGTTAAATAAAAAACCCGCCTTTTAGAAAAGCGGGTTAAAAGAACTTAATTGTTTTTCTTAAACTCTTTCATAAACTCGACAAGATCTTCAACACCTTTTTTAGGGAAAGCATTGTAAATCGATGCTCTCAAACCGCCAACTGATCTGTGACCTTTTAATCCGACAAATCCTTTTTCTGATGCTTCGGCAATGAATTTCTTTTCTAATTCTTCCGACGGCATCCTATAAGTTACATTCATTAATGAACGGTCTTCTTTTAAGACTGTTCCTTTATAATAACCATCACTATTGTCAATATAATCATATAAAATTGCAGCTTTCTCTTTGTTCATTTCATACATTTTATCCAAGCCGCCAAGATTAAGGAGCCATTTGTAAACGAGTCCCATTATATAGACCGAATAAGTTGCCGGTGTGTTATACAATGAATCTTTATCAGCATGAATTTTGTAGTTCATGTAAGTATGTAATTCATCAGTACTTCTTTCCATTAAGTCATTTCTCAATATCACAAGTGCAACACCTGCAGGTCCCATATTCTTTTGAGCGCCTGCGTAGATTAATCCGTATTTGTTAACATCAATTTTTTTGTGAAGAATATCTGATGAAGCGTCACAAATAAGCGGAACATCACCAACTTCCGGTTCGGTTCGGTATTGAGTTCCGAAGATTGTATTGTTTGACGTATAGTGAACATAAGCCGCATCAGAATCAAGTTTTAGCTCATCTTGTTTAGGAAGTCTAGTAAACTTTTCCTCTTCGGTTGATCCAGCAATATTTACGGTTCCAACTCGTTTTGCTTCTTTAACCGCTTTCTTTGACCATGATCCGGTAACAATATAGTCTGCTTTGTTTTTTGGCGGCATTAGGTTCATTGGAACCATTGAAAACTGAAGTGTTGCACCACCTTGCAAAAACAATATTGTGTAATTGTCGTCAATATCTAAAAGTTTACGAAGGTCAGCCATAGCACCTGTGAAAATTTCGTCATAGATTTTTGAACGATGACTCATTTCCATCACGTTCATACCGGAACCTTTATAGCTTAACATATCTTCTTGTGCTTCTTTTAACACTTCCTCCGGTAGAATTGCAGGACCTGCGCTGAAATTATAAATTCTCTTTGACATAACTCTTTCCTCTTTTTAATAAAATTTCATTATTTAATTTCGTGAACTAATAAACCATCTCTTAACTTTGGCTCGAACCAAGTCGATTTAGGCGGCATGATTTCTCCGGCATCGGATATATTCATTAAGTCTTCAACTGCAACCGGATACATTGAAAATGCAACTTTTGCCTTACCTGAATTAACTAACTTTTCTAATTCCTGCGTTCCGCGAATACCACCAATGAAATCGACATTATTGTCTGTACGCGGATCTTCGATATCAAACAGTGGTGACAGAACATAATTTTGAAGAATACTTACATCAAGTTTTTCACCGACTGTTTCACCAGGTTTAACATTTTCATTCGGTTTCATTAAATACCACTTTTTATCGTAATACATACACATCGTTCTTCGTTCAGGTGGATTTGGATTGTCGGTTTCTTCAACTGAAAAGTTCTCTTTCAATTTATCAAGGAAGTTATCTTCCAATCCATCGGGGAATTTAAAAACAACTCTATTGTACGGAAGAATTTTTAGCTGTTCTGCCGGAAATAGAACGGCCATAAAAAAGTTATACTCTTCTTCGCCTGTGTGTCCAACATTATTTTCTTTTCTTACTTTCTGCGCTCTGCTTGCACTTGCTGCGCGGTGATGACCATCGGCAATGTAGAGATTTTTTACCTTCTCGATTTCAAAAATTATAATATCTTTAAAGTCATCGGGAAGTTGCCAAACTGTATGTCTAACTCCGTCGGGAGCAGTAAAATCATAAAGCGAATTATTTTCGTTCATTGCTTTATCGACTGCGGCGTTGATTTCCGGAACTCCTCTATAGGTTAAAAATACTGCTCCGGTTTGTGCTTCAGTTGTTACGATGTGATTTGTACGATCGTCTTCTTTTACTTTACGAGTTTTTTCGTGTTTGAGTATTACATCGTTGTCATAGTCCTCTGCGGAAAATGTTGCCGCAATTCCTACTTGCTCCTGTTCATTCCATTTTAATTTATAAACATAGAAATGAGGGGTTTCATCAGTAACGAGCGGTGCTTCTTTTTTTAATCTTTCCCAATTTTCTTTTGCTTTTTTATATACTGTTTCTGAATAGGGATCTGTTTTTGCATCTAAGTTCAATTTCAGATCGAGTAACTCTTAAAAAGCTAAGTGGATTTCCTTTTGCAAGTTCCGCCGCTTCTTCTCTGTTTACAACGTCGTAGGGTACGCTTGCAACAAGGTGTGATACTTTTTCTTCTGGTCTTACCGCTTTGAAAGGTCTTATTATCGCCATAATTACTCCGGTTTTATCAATTCGAATATTTCTGAGTAACTAAAATACGATAAAAATATCTCTCTGTAAATTTAGTTAACCTTTTACTTTATCGATTTTTCAGAATTTTTTGAGAATAAATTCTTCCGTTTCAATTTTTTCGGCGTCACCCATCTCTAATAGGATTATGAGTCTGTTTTCGTTAGTCAATTGATATGAAATTCCGTCAAATTCGACAAAATTTTCCTCGATATTTACAAGCGGAAACTCAACATATGAATACTGGTCTTCCCATCCGGTAAAATCGGGATTAAAGTGCCGCAGCTTAAGAGTAAGTGTATTATTTTGTTCTGTAACCATAAAGTGTTCGGAGAATTGCAGCTCGCCGTCTTTAATAAATCTAAACATTCCAATGAGTGTATTTCCGTTTGGAGCGCTCCAATATTCTTCAATTATTCCTCCCCATTTTTCAGAAGTCCAATTTCCTTGAAGAAAGTTTAATTTTTCTATTAAATTTTGTGATAATAATACATGATTTAAGAAAAGAAATAGAAATGCATGAAAAAGTGATTTCATTATAACTCCAAATAAAATTTGTAGAATTATAATATTTTCTTCCGTGATCGGAAAATATAATTTAATAATTTTTGTAAATCTGAAAATGGAGTAAAAATATTAAGAAACTGTTTTACTATATAATTCTTTTTTTAATCGTCTCACCTCCGCTATTATGTCAAGACATTCAAGCCGGATTTGGGTGGGGTCTGTTTAACTTCCAAAATAATGTTGTTGAAAAAAAATCGTTTAAATTGCTGAGTTATACAGTAGAAGGAGATTTCTTTTATTCGTTTATTTTGAAATACCGCATTCCCGATAAGAATTTTAGATTCAAGGGAGAATATTACTTTGCGGAAATTCAAGGAACCGGCAGAATAATAGATATCAATCCGGCTGAAAACTCACAACCTCTTTTTGTAAGAACCGAAAACTCTCTTGTTTCTTTTGCGCTGGGGTTAGAATATGTTGTTGATGGTGGAAAATTATCCCCTTACTTTGGTTTGGATATGCTTATGGGAATTTTTGATGATGCACAAATCTCTTATTTTGATCAAAAGCGTGGACAAATAACAAAAATTTTTCCTTCAAAAACCAGAATGGGCTTGGGTATTAACGCAGGTATAAACTATGAATTACTGCAGAGTATCAACCTCGATCTCAACTTTCAATACAGTTCATTAAATCTTCTTGGCAAAGAAGACTATGAAGATAATATTTTAACAACCGACATCTCTTTACTATTTCTATTTATTCTTTAAAATGTTACTGCTAATCCGAATTCCGTTTTTGTATCGGTTGAGTTTATTCCATCCGGTGGAATTGAATCATGCCTATATTTAAAGTTGACAGATAATGAAAAAATATCAGTCAGTTTTACCGCAAGATTATTTTCATAAAGAAGCCGGTAATCAGAAAATTCCGAGAACATTGGTTGGTAATATACAACACCTCCAATCCTTACTATTTCATTTATTCTTATATGATACGTAAGATAATTGCTCCAACGGCTGACCTTTGTCTCTGTTGCATGTTTCGCGTCGGCTGTTAAATCATAGTTTTCGTGCTCAAACATATATGCGGAGCCGAATGTTACATCACTGTTAGAAAAAGTAAATAATGTGTAACGCAGCCCCGCTCCGATTAACTCTCTGTTGTCAATCAAAATTTTCTTATCATAGTTTACCTGAGCAAATGCTTCGGCTCTTAATTTATTTGAAAGAGATTGAACGTGACGGACGTGAATAAGTCCCTCGTTTGACGATCTGCTTCCGTCAACCCATTCGTAATCGCTTTCAAATACAAAAAACGTAAGAGCTTCACCAACGTGCCAATCTAGTCTCCCTTCCAGTCCGGCTTCTGTTTTATCAACATTGCCGGTTTTAACCGTACCGCTTAATTCAAAATAGCCGGCTAATCCTTGCAGATCGGTAGGCGTACGATATTTTTCGGTGTTGACTTGCGCATCAATTGTCACCGTTAATAAAATTAATAATGATATGTAAGTCATTTTTAACATCATAAATCCAAATATTTTTAAGTGAACAAACATACTAAAGGAAGAGCTTTTTTGAAATAACTCACAAGTAAACTAAAATAATTTGACATTGCATCCTATTCTTTATACTCTTTTGCGGTTAAACAAATAAAAAAAACAAGGAATAAAGATGAACATTCTTAGATACTTAATTCTATTACTAAGTGTTACATTAATCATAAATTCACAAGCAGAGTTTGACATATCGTCGTTAGATATCGATGAAATAAATAAAATGGAAATAAGCAAAAACGGAACCGGACTATTAATAACTTACAAAGACTCCGAGGGGAATGGTTTTGTTTGGCATAATGGAGATAACTTTGGTCCGCTTGATGGTTTTTTATATTTCAGCAGACAAGAGAAATTGAATTCGAGTGACGGGAAAAATTTCTTCGTCAAGTATGCCGATGCCCAAAACAACGAAAATTATATTACTAAAAATAAAGTTGGTGAATTCAAACAAGAACTTTCGGACGAAGGATTTTTCAATAAAGCGGGAAAACCGGCATACGCTTTCATTGAAGAAAATCAATTATTCATCCAAACTTGGGATGGAGTGGAAGGACCAATCGACAGCGCAGATATGATAGGAAACTTTAGGAGTTATGAAGATGGAACAGTCGGTGTTTCCTATCTGCACAACAGAAAAGACTATATTTATTTCGATGGTAAAATTACCGGCCCATTGGAAAATGTTTCTGTGCAAAGCATACAGTTCCCCGAGAACAATAAAACATTCGCTTACAGACAAGGATCTGAAAACGGTAAAAACTTCTATGTAATAGGAGAAGAAAAATTTGGTCCATACAACATTGGAAGCGATCACATAAGTTTTTCTGAAAACCGGGAGGAATGGGGCTTCATCTTTAGAAAAGAAAATGAAGCTTATGTTAGAACTAGCAGCAATGAATTTGGTCCGTTCCCCAATTTCGACTTTGCAACCGATCTAAAAATTTTCAATAACAATCCAAATGAATTTGGATATTTATACATGGTTGAAAAAGACACGGCTTTGTATCTTCAAAAATCCAACGGAATAAATAAAAAGATCGATGTTCCTTCATTTAGAATTGCCCAACCACTTTTCAGTAACGACGGAGAATACTTCAAATTCATTATCAGAATGAATGGAAAAGATTATGTTCAGATTAACAATGAGTTATTCGGTCCGTTCGAAACCGGTGACAGAAATTTTTATAAAGCATCCTTTAATGGCAAAGCAAAAGAATTCAAATTCAAAAAACACAACCGGGCATTCCTAAGTATAAATAATAATTACGTTGGTCCTTTCTACAATTTCGATTATCAGATTAATGAAAACAGCGCATTCATTGGATTTATCAACCCCGAAATGACTAAAGCCGGAATTCAAAGATTATCACTCAATGAAAAAAATAATATTAATATAATAGGTGAAGAGACAATAATTAATTACTCACTTAAATTAAATGACAAGGAAGTTTCATTCGACATTCCTTTTGGATGGAACACTCTTAATCTCCATAAGATTACCAGAATATTTCCGGGTGTAATGCTTTACAAAAATGATTTCAATGTTTCCGATTTTGTCGATAATCTTTTAGAAAACGGTAAAATTGAATTAGAAGACAATAAGGTTATCGTGGTTTCTGCTCAAGGTAAATATGATAAAAATGAAGATTTATTAAAGTTAGTGAATGAACAAATCAACCAATTGAAAAATGTATCAATTAGAGAGAAACCACGGATGATAGACTTCAAAGAGAAATCTATTGCTTATGCCGGACTTATAGCCGATAATTACACGTATGCAAAACTTGGGTGGTTTTATGTAGATGATGAATTGATATTTGCGGCAGTTTATCAAACCGATGAACCTGTAGAGTACTTTGACGAAACGGATTGGAACATCCTTAGTTCAATTAATATTGAATAATTGCGGAACTATAATGTTTTATAAATTTGTTAAAACAGAACAAACAACATATAAACAAAGCGAGATTAAAAATGAAAGCAATATGGAATAACCAAGTTATTGCAGAAGGCAATGACACACTTGTTGTTGAGGGAAATCATTACTTCCCAAAAGATTCGGTGAACAAAGAATTCTTAATCGAATCCGACACACATACTACATGTCCATGGAAAGGTGAAGCAAGTTATTACAGCATAAAGGTGGATGATAAAATAAATAAAGATGCAGCTTGGTATTACCCTGAACCAAAAGAAGCAGCGCAAGAAATTACCGGGCATGTTGCATTTTGGCGTGGTGTTGAAGTAAAAGAGTAAATTTATATTTAATTTATCGTGTAATAATAACCGTTCCTTTATAAACTTATAAATATTAACAAAAATAACTTCTTCTGATACCGGCGCTAAAGAAAAATGAACAAAACTTCTAGAGAACGATTACACGAAATAATCTTTGAAGCCGACACAAAATTTGGGAAATTGTTCGACTTGGGCTTGATCACAAGTATACTTCTCAGTGTTGCTGCTGTCGTGCTTGATTCAATAGAAGAGATAAATAATGTATACGGTCGAGAACTTTATTTAATCGAGTGGTTCTTTACAATTATGTTTACATTTGAGTATTTACTCAGAATCTACAGCTTGCGAAGACCGCTTGAGTTCATGGTAAGTTTTTACGGGATTATCGATCTTACAGCTGTCCTGCCAACTTACTTAAGTTTATTTGTTCCCGGCACTCAGTACCTTTTAGTCATAAGAATTTTACGTGTGCTGCGTGTCTTCAGGATTCTGAAAATTGTAAGATATATATCCGAAGCGAGCATGCTTAAGCAAGCGCTGAAAGCAAGTAAAAGAAAGATTGTTATATTTCTCTTTTTTGTGCTTGCATCTGTTGTAATACTTGGTTCAATGATGTATTTAATTGAAGGAAGAGAAAACGGTTTCACAAGTATTCCTGTTAGTATTTATTGGTCGATAGTAACATTAACGACTGTTGGTTACGGAGACATCTCACCTCAAACCCCGCTGGGACAAATTCTTGCATCTGTTATAATGATTTTAGGTTACGGAATTATCGCTGTTCCAACCGGAATTGTTACTTCGGAAATGACAAATATAAGACGAGGAACAAACACTCAATCTTGTCCGAGCTGCGGAAAAGAAGGACATGACGATGATGCAGATCATTGTAAATACTGCGGCGCAGAATTATGATAAAAGTTCTGTCTAACTTACTATTGAACAACGAATCATCTTCACAATTAAAATATTTCGAAAGTAATACAACGAATAAAGCTCGAAAATTTCACTCAACACTGCCAAGATTTTCGGAAACTCCATTGATAGAATTAAAACAAAGCGCCCTTGATTTTGGGATTGATAAACTTTGGGTAAAGGATGAATCATACCGTCTTGGTCTGAAAGCTTTTAAAGTCCTTGGTGCAAGTTATGCAATTACAAATTTCTTATATGAAAAACTTAAATTCGATAAACGCGATTTATCTTTTGAAAAGATAAAAAATGAAGACTTATCTCATTTCACTTTTGTTACCGCCACCGACGGCAATCACGGCAGAGGTGTTGCTTGGACTGCAAATCAACTTGGCTGTAATTCTTATGTCTTTATGCCGAATACTTCATCCAAAGCAAGAGTAAATAACATTAAAGAGTTTGCAACAGAAGTTTTTGTAGTTGAAGGTAATTATGATTTTGCAACCGGAGAAGCTGAAAAATTCGCCGACCAAAATGATGCAATTTTAATTCAGGATTCATCATGGAACGGTTATGAAAAAATCCCTCTTGAAATAATGCAAGGTTATCTCACTTTGATTGATGAAATTTACGAACAACTCGAAGGTGAAAATTTCACACATATTTTTCTTCACTGCGGTGTCGGTTCAATGCCTGCGGCAATAGAAGCATACTTAGTAAATAAATTTGGCAACAAAAAACCAAAAACAATAATCGTTGAACCGCATAAAGCAAATTGTTTTTATCACTCTATTAGAATGAATGACGGTAAACCACATTCTGTCTTTGGGCAGCTTGATTCAATTATGGCGGGTCTTTCATGCGGTACACCCAGCAAACTTGCTTGGGATATCATTTCAAAACACAGCGATTATTTTATCTCATGTCATGATGAAATTGCAATAATTGGTATGAAGGAATTGGCAAATCATGATATTGTATCGGGTGAATCGGGAGCTGTCTCTTTCGGCATTCTGAAGTATGCTTTTGAAAACGACAAATCAATTTTTGATAGACTGGAAATTGATAACACTTCTAAAATTATGTTGATTAGCACTGAGGGGATACCGATCCGGAGTTTTATAAACAAGTACTTTCCAAAACTAATTGATTCTGAATTTATTTTTCACTACATAGTTGATAAGATTTCTATCATAACTAGGAGGCGTTATGCAGACCTATGTTTTGATGACAAAACTCTCACCCGATATTTCTAAACAGATGAAAGACCGCGCAGAAATAGGAAGACAATGGCTTGATCAGGTAAAAGAAAAATGTCCAGAGGTTAAATTCATTGCGCATTATGCTTTGCTCGGTGACTACGATTTTATGGATATCTACGAAGCACCCGATAACCAAACCGCAGCAAAAGTTTCGATGATCAGTTTATCTAACGGTGCATTTCAAGCCGAAAGTTGGAGCGCAATTCCTTACAAAGAGTTTATTGAATTGACCGGTGAGATTTGATTGTATAGAGAAACCCAACTTCTTGAAGAAGTTGGGTTTCTTCTTTTGATTCAGTTAATAACTTCTAAATATCTTAGAATATTTTTTGTCAATTCAATTCGCACTTGAGATTTAATATCTTCGTATTCCTTTTCTTCCATATTCATAGCAAAAACATAAATGTTTTCTTTCGTTTCAACATAACCGACGTACCAACCGGTGTAAATTCCATCTCGTTTATCGCCTAAACCGGTTTTTGCTCGTAAAATATATTCATCAGTTTCTTCAACAATCATTATATCTTTTGTAATATCAATCGATCTTTGTGAAACGGGCAACTCATTTTTTATAAACTTTTTCAAGAAATCAATTTGTTCGTTTGCAGAGATTTGCAGACTCCAGTCGAGCCAAAAGTAATCTATTCTATCACCGATTGTTTTATTACCGTAATCAAATTTGTTAAGGTAGCTTTGATAAGTGCTTCTCTCAATCTGTCTTGCCAGCTCTTGATAAAACCAGACGGCAGAATACTTAAACGCACTTTGCAAATTGTGATCCATATTCCATTTCTCCCATCCACGATCAACACTGTCCCACTTTATAACAAAATTTTCATCCGGTATTATTTTTTCTTCTAAAGCAATTAATGAATTTGGAATCTTAAAAGTTGAGGCCGGTAAAAAACTTTGTTCACATCGTTCTTCGTTGTATCGAGTGATATTCGTCTTTAGCAAAATCATATAAAACAAAACATCCATTAATTCCTTTAAAGTATTTCGCAATTTCTGATTGTGCTGCACTCAGGAGAAGCGCGATAAAGAAAAACAATATAACCTTTTTCATCTTTTACCTTCTTTGAAGGATTTTATGAATGCTTTGGTGAAATCGCTCAAAACAAGTTCGCCGCTTATCTCTGCCCGTTTTTCAAGAAGCTCATCCCAATTTTCGGCACCCTGCCACAAGACTTTTTTTAATTGTTTCATGGCATTAACACTTCCTTTTGAAAGTTTTCCGGCAAGTATATTCACTCCCTTGTCGAGTTCATCAACGGTAGAAAAAACTTTATTGTATAATCCTTTTGATTCAGCCCAAGTCGAGTCACGCCAATCATAGTCAATTGACATTTCGCTGAATGCACTTGTCCCGATTTTTCTTTCGACCGCGGGGCCGACAACAAATGGCCCAATGCCAAGCGCCAATTCACTTAGTTTAATTGAAGCTCCGTCAACCGCCAGAGCATAATCCGATGCAGCGACTACTCCAACGCCACCGCCAACTGTCTTGCCGTGAACTCTTGTAATTATAAACTTGGGACACTTTCGCATTGCGTTAATAACTTTTGCGAATCCCATAAAGAACTTTTTGCCTGTTTCAAAATCGTTTATTGCAACAAGTTCATCGAATGATGCACCGGCACAGAAAGCTTTTTCGCCTTCGCTTTTTAAACTATTACGGTTACGTTTTCATCCTCGCCAACTTTTGTAACTGTTTCCGCCAACTCAGATAAAATTTCACCCGGCAGTGAGTTGCTTTTCGGATGGAAAAACGAAATGGTTCCAATTTTATTTTCAATTGATGTTGTTACTTTCCCTTCCATATAAACCTCTTTGCCTTATTAAACTTTTTCTTTGCGTCTTTGCGACTCTGCGGTTGTTTTTCATTGACTCACCGCAATGACGCCAAGGCGCAAAGTGGATTACAAAAATTTCAGCAGTTCACTTAACTCATCAATCACAAAATCCGGATTGAGATTTTGTACTTCTTCTTTTGTTCTGTAACCATAAGTAACTCCACACGTTTTTGAGCCGGCATTTTTTCCACAAAGAATATCAAGTTCAGTATCGCCGATCATCAAAGTATTTTTCGGATCGGAGTGAAGTTCTTCACAGATTTTCAAAAGCATATCTGGTGCGGGTTTGTGTGCTATGCCTGGACGGCGTCCCATTATGTAATCAAAATTATGTCCTAGATTAAAATGATTGATTATTCTATCTGCTTGATCTTGACCCTTTGTAGTGAGTAACGCAATCTTAAACTCACGCGCCTTCAATTGATCCAATATCTCTTCAACATTGTCATATAATTCAGATGAATCAATATATTCGAAATATGCTTTTTTATAAACGTTTATAAATTCTTCGAAGTCATCAACTATAATTCCAAAATCATTAAAGATGTCTTCAAAGTGATGACCGATCTTTTTATTAAATTCATCTTCCGGTAAATTGAATTTTACTTTCAGTTGGTTGAATGAATGAACTGTAGCATCATAAATGTTTTTGTGGGATTTAACGAGTGTTCCGTCAAGATCAAAAACTAAAGTGGTAATTGTGTCTTTCATAATTCTCAGAATCTAATTAGCAATTTGCAAAGTTATAAAAATTTCAGTTTACCGTTTTAATCAATAATAATGATTTTAAATATGCTATCAATTATCTAATTGGGTATATTTGTCCAATTAATTTTGAAAATTATTTCATAACGAAACAAAGGAATAGAATATGCCAGTAGTTAATTTTGAAAAGTACTCACAAATGTTGGACAACGCAAAGAAAAACAAATTTGCTTATCCCGCTATTAATGTTACCTCAGAAGTAACAGCAAACGCTGTTTTAGAAGCATTCGCCGAAACTAAATCGGATGGAATAATTCAAGTAAGCACCGGCGGCGGACAGTTTGCATCCGGACAAGCTTTAAAAGATGCTGCACTTGGTGCAATTTCTATTGCAAATCATATTCATCTTGTTGCGGACAAATACGACATAAATGTTGCTCTGCACACAGACCACTGCCAACCCGGTAAAGTTGATTCATTCTTAAAACCATTAATTGCCGAATCACGAAAAAGAGTTGAACGTGGCGATCTCCAATTATTCAATTCTCACATGTTTGACGGAAGCGAATTGCCGTTAGAAGAGAACATGAAAATTTCTGTTGAACTTCTGAAAGAATGCCACGAACTCGGAATTATTTTAGAAGTTGAAGCAGGTGTTGTAGGCGGCGAAGAGGACGGCGTAAGCAATGAAGATGCTCCGGCTGAAAAACTTTACACTTCTCCCGAAGATATGCTTATATGTTTATGAACAGCTCAGTCAAGTTAAAGGCGCACGTTACATGTTTGCCGCAACATTTGGCAATGTGCATGGTGTTTACAAACCGGGTAATGTAAAACTTCGCCCATCTATATTGAAAGAAGGACAAGCTGCTGTTATAGCTAAGTACGGAGAAGATGCGGCGTTTGATTTAGTATTTCACGGCGGAAGCGGTTCTTCTCTTGAGGAAATTAGAGAAACACTTGAGTATGGTGTTATAAAAATGAATGTTGACACCGACACACAATATGCATTCACCAGACCAATTGTTGATCACTTCTTCAGAAACTACGATGAAGTATTAAAAGTTGAAGGCGAAGTCGGAAACAAAAAGAAATACGATCCACGCGCTTATTTAAAGATGGCTGAAACAGGTATGAAAGAACGAGTTATACAAGCTGTTAAAGATTTACGCGGTGAAGGAACAACGTTGGGAGTTTAATTTATTTGTTGCCGTTTTAACATAAATAGTCATTCTGAGGAACGGAGTGACGAAGAATCTCTTTTTTACTTGAGATGAGATTCCTCACTTCGTTCGGAATGACATAACCTATCATTTGTCAATATCGTTATGCGGCTAACTCAGTGTGACTTTCAATTTCGGCTATATTCTCCTCCCTTAAAATACTGTACTGATAAAGTATCAATGAAAAGAGAATTGTTAAATCGAGGTAGTTGTAATTCTTTTTTAATGTCTTGAAGAAGAGTCTCCAGAAATACTTTTTATTCTTATCAGCAAATCCAAGGAAGTAAATAATTTTTATTGCGGCAAGTAAATCATTAAAAGTAACTTTTCTTTTAAGCGGCTGTCGGACTTTATATTTTCTGTCTAGCTCAAAATATTTTCCAATTCGTTGGTAAACACTTTCCGGTGAGTAAATTTGATTAATTATTTTTTCATAACCGGATTTTAATTTGTCCATTCCCATTTTAGGAATAACATTTGTCGTCTCTTCACCAAACTTAAATGTATCGAGTAATCTGTTTTCTCTTTTCATTCGTTCGTATAGTTCGGTTCCCGGAGGAGCTTTGAGAATGTTCACAATCGAAAGTACAATTCCGCTTTCTTGAATGAAATTAATTACGTCGTCAAAGACTGTTGGTTTGTCTGTGTCCAGTCCGACTATAAATGTACCCGTAATTATAAATCCTAATTCTTGCAGAGAGCGAATGTCGTCTAAAATATTTCGACGGGTGTTTTGTTTTTTCTTCATCGCAATCAGCGATTCTTCATCAATCGATTCTATACCAACAAGGATATGACGGAATCCGGCTTCCAGCATTAGTTTTGCTAGTTCTTCGTCATCGACTAAGTTAATTGTTACTTGAGTTGCGAAACCGGGTGCGTAAGGATTTTGTTTTCTCCATTCAATTAATGCGGGTAACAATTCTTTCTTCAATAAATTTTTGTTACCGATTAAATTATCATCAGCAAAAAGCACTTGCTCGTTGTTGCCTTGAGAAATTAAGCTATCCAATTCATCTATAATTTGTTCGGGAGTTTTTACTCTTGGTTTTCTTCCGAAGAGGGCAGTTACGTCACAAAAGTCACAGAGATAAGGACAACCGCGCGAGTATTGAACAACTGCATAAAGATAATCTTCCAACTTTGCTAACTCCCACATCGGACTTGGAGTTTTATGAACATCTGCAAACTCGGGAGACTTGTAAATGTATTTTAGTTCACCCTTCTCTAAATCAGATAAAAATTGCGGAAGAGTGATTTCCGCTTCATTCAACACGAAATGATCGACACCCGCATATTCATCATATTCGTGAGTAAAAAGTGGTCCGCCGGCAACAATTGTTTTGTTGTATTGATTAAGTTTTTGGATTACTTCGCGAACACTGTTTGACTGAACGTTCATCGCACTGATAAAAACTAAATCCGCCCAATTGATTTCATCGTTAGTTAATACAGCAGTATTTAAATCGACTAACTTTTTATTCCACTCTTTCGGCAGAAGTGATGCAACCGTAAGTAAGCCAAGCGGCGGAAAAGCTGATTTCCTTCCCGCCACTTTAACCATATCTGTAAATTGGATTATTGATTTCGGAATTTCAGGATATACTAAAAGTATATTCAAAACAACTTCCTTTCGTCTTTTAAAAAAGATTCCCGCAATTTTGGAAATTGCAGGAATCTTAAATTAACTTTTACCAAACATAGATAATTACTGCACCGATAAGAAAAACGACAAGATGGTAAACTTGATTTATCAACAACAGTCCGAATTTCTTGTCTTCAAACAAACCGGTAATGAATGTAGTTACAAAAGTAAACCCGAGCCAAGTCCAAAAAGCGGTATGTAATGCTCCGCCGAGGGTTACAACGTTTATGTAAACAAAAAGATTTGCCATTATACCAAGAGCAACAAACTCTCCGATAAAAGCCATCCCATAAGTTTTTGCCGGATTAAAATTTTCTTTTAGCTGCTCTTCGGTTTTGCCCACATACTTCATCCACATTTTACCAAAGAGCGGACCATACCACATTGCCCCCACAAACATAGCAGCTACCGCGGAAACAAGTACAGCCAAGTAATTAACATCGGCTAAAAACATAGCCCCTCCTTAAGTTAGTTATTAATTATCCTGAAAGAATAATACTACAGGATCTTCTCCCTCAAGTTTATAACCGCGGAACATCCCCGAAGTATTAAACGGCATTGCAACATTTCCGTCTTTATCAATTGCAATAATACCGCCCGTTCCGCCGAGGTCTTCCAACTTTTCATGTATAACTTCATCTGCAGCTTCGTGAAGAGATTTGAATTGATATTCCATCATCGAAGCAACATCACGCGCAATTCCTAAACGAATAAAATATTCACCATGACCGGTAGCCGAAACTGCGCAAGTTTTATTATCTGCATAAGTTCCCGCACCAATAATTGGAGAATCGCCAATTCTACCGTACTTTTTATTTGTCATGCCGCCGGTTGAAGTGCCGGCTGCTAAGTTGCCATTTTTATCTAATGCCGCTGCGCCGACAGTGCCAAACTTAAAATCATCTTTCTCGAGTGATGCTTGAGTTTCCTTTTTCTCTTTTTGCATTGAGTTTTGTAAACTATTCCATCTATCCTCTGTGAAAAAGTACGATGTGTCCACCAACTCAAATCCATTTAGAATAGCAAACTTTTCGGCGCCGTCACCTGCCATCATTACGTGTTTTGATTTTTCCATCACTGCCCGCGCAAGTGAAATTGGATTTTTTATATGCCGTAATCTTGCAACTGCTCCGGCTTCTAAATTCTCTCCGTTCATAATTGATGCATCCAATTCATTCTTTCCATCTGCTGTAAAGACCGCACCTTTACCTGCATTGAAAAATGGAGAATCTTCCAAAATATTAATTGCAGCTTCAACTGCATCTAAACTAGAACCGTCCTCTTCTAAAATTTTGTACCCTGCTTCCAAAGCTTCATTGAGTTTAAGTCGGAACTCTTCTTCTTGCTCCGGACTGTATCTGCCAGGAACAATCGAGCCCGCGCCGGCGTGAATTACTAGTCCGTATTTTTTAGATTGAGTTGAATTGTCTTTTACGCATGAATTGAAACCGAATAGAAGTAAAATCGAGAGTAGAACCGCAGATAATTTTTTCATCGTTCTCCTTTTGAATATGGATTTAGAAATTATTTGTTATGAAGATAAAATGCAATGAAAGAATTATATTTAGAGCGAATGTTCAAGAAAGCAATATTAAATATCGTGCTTATTTGCCTGTTTGTGCTAATTCGAATTCCCGCACAGGGGTCCATTCATTCAATTGACAAAAACCGGAACGAGAATTACAGCATTCAAGCTCCGCAACAATCACAAATTCTTATGAAATCTAATTCCCGGCTCAACAAATCCGTATTCGGATTTTTGCCTTATTGGGAATTAGATTCAGCAAATATTCGATTAGATTTATTAAGTCACATCGCAATTTTTGATTTTCTATTAACCGAGGACGGCTCATTGCTCGATCCGCCCGGCTGGCCGGTTAATTGGGAACCTGTTATCACATCTGCTCAATCAAGTGGTGTTAAAGTTTTAATGACTATTTCAAATTTGCCCGTTGGCGGAGTTGATCCTGACATTGTGACGAACTTAATTAATAATGAGTCGGCTCAGCAGTTATTTTTTAATGATATTAAAAACACAATTGATACTTATAATTTGGATGGAGTCATACTCGATTTCGAAGCATTAAACATTGAAGACCGGGGTGAACCCATAACAAATTTTACCCGTGAACTTCGAGATTCACTAGATGTCTGGTTCGAATCGAAAGAGCTTTCCTTCGCAACACCTGCAGTTAATTGGGAATCGTATTGGAATCTTGAACGAGCTTGCTGAAATCTGTGATTACCTTTTCATCATGGGTTATGATTATCACGGAAGCTGGAGCACAAATGCAGGTCCGGTTGCTCCCCTCACCGGCAATGACGATTACAGCAGCCGCAATTATACAAGAACAATTAACGAAGATTATGCAGGTATTGATCGCAATAAACTTATTCTCGGTGTTCCATATTACGGAGCAAAATGGCTTGTAGATAACAGCAATCCTTATACTTCAGTAATTCCGAAGAATCAGCCAGACTCTAACTGGATTGGGCATGTTGATTATAAAAATGTTGATTGGAGTTCTATAAGCAGTGATGTTAATTTTGATGATATTTCACAGACCAGTTATTATCTAACACCAAATGGAAGTAATTATAATTTACTTTGGATAGATAACGCAAGCAGTCTCTTTTTCAAGTATGACTTCATTTTAGACCAACAACTAAAAGGTGTTGGCATTTGGTCACTTGGTAAAGACGGGAATCACAATGAACTTTGGAATTTAATAGAAGAAAAGTTCACCGATTCAACAACAAGTGTAAATGACGAAAACTTACCAGGCGAATTTGTTTTACATCAAAATTACCCGAATCCGTTTAACCCAACAACCAGTATCGAGTATCAAGTAGCAAGTATCGAGAAAATTAGTATTAGAGTTTACGATGTGCTCGGACGGGAAAATAAAATTCTCATCAACGAAGTAAAATCACCCGGTAATTACAGTGTTGAGTTTGATGCATCCAACCTTTCAAGCGGAGTTTACTTTTATGTTTTGGAAGCGGGTGAAGTAAGATTGAGCAAAAAGATGCTGCTCCTTCAGATAAGCTCAACTCATATTCTTCTCAACAATCGAGAGAAAAATGAAAAAATTGTTTGTACCTGCTTTAGCAGTATTCGTAATCTCACACCTTGGGGAAAAGTTGTACTGCCAAGATTAATCTACAGTTTTGATAAAGGGCCGATTGATTGGAACAACATGCCTGATCTTTCTCAATATTATCTACCGAAATAATAAAAAGCCCAACTTCTCAAAGAAGTTGGGCTTTTGTTTATACCCGGATTTCCATATAAAAAAAGGCGACTCAAAACTGAGCCGCCTTTTCAATCAATCACAAACAAAGTTTGCTTTATTACTAATACAACATTTGTCGTTATTTCATTAGTATCATCTTCTTAGTGAAGTTCACATTGTCGCCTGTCAATTGGTAGATGTAAATACCTGAAGCCAATCGAGCTGCGTCAAATTGAACTTTGTGTACGCCCGGCTGCAATTGAGTGTTGAGTAACTCAGCAACTTGCTGACCGAGGATATTGTAAACTACTACTTTATATTCGCCCGCTTTCGGTACTGCAAATTGAATTGTAGTACTTGGGTTGAACGGGTTCGGATAGTTCTGGTCTAACTTAAATTCTTTCGGTGTTACTTCATCATTTACTGATGTGATTCCATCACCGCTTGATTTTTTGTAAAGTTGACCGTTGCTTGTACCGGCATAAAGCGTGCTTGATTCAGAGTTGGAAGTAGCCATTATTGAGCTTACTCCAACACCGCCCATTCCGTTATTCACAAATGAGTCGCCGCCGTCAGTCGATACATAAACACCACCGAGTAATGTACTTATGTAAACATTATCTTCGGTATCAACTGTAATGTCATAGATATAGCTTCCGGTTACTTCAACCACTTTGTACCAGTTATTACCGTTATCATCTGAAGTATAAAGACCATCGCCATAAGTACCGGCAAATAGAGTACCTGTTGAAGTTGAAGCTATTGACCATACAAAGTTGTAACCGAGATCTAATGTTGACCAGCTTGCGCCGCCGTCAGGTGAGAAGCATACGCCGCCGCCCAAGGTTGCAACGAATAATTGAATATCAAAGTTCAACTGTTACGTTTACTGTTATATCGTGAACTGCTGCGTAAGACATCATATCGGATACTATGGAAGTCCATGTAGCGCCGTCATCTTCGGATACGTAAACTCCACCGCCCCAAACACCGGCGTAGATTTTACCTTCTACCGCGACTAACGAGCGTACATCCATTCCAACTAAACCGATCTGTGTCCAAGTTGAACCATCATATTTCCAGACACCTTGTTCAGTACCGGCATAGTATTCACCGTTGTGAACTAATAGCGCCCAGATAAATCCAACTGTCATACCTTCGTTAATTTGTTCAAACTCAGTACCTTCAGGGTTAGATTTATAAATAGCTCCACCCATTGTACCGATCAACAAGCATCCGTCATCAGTATAAGTGATTGACCAAACGATTTGACCTTCTAAGAAACTACCAACATATTCCCAATCGTTTCCGTCGCCATCACCGTCATCACCACCGCCGTTACCGTCGTCTTGACCGTTAACAACTACGGTTGCTTCGTCGCTGTTGTTATCTTCATTAGTGTCAGATTCTGTAACAGAGTGAAGTGAAGCAATATTTACTATTTCTGCTTCTACAGGAATGTTTCCGATAAATTGAGTGTTGTTAAACTGACCCATACCTTCTAATGATTTACAAATCATTTGACCGTTCTGCACACCGCTTACAAAGTTTACATGTGCTTTAGGTGCAAGTATTGAACCACGAACGTCTATTCCTTGAATTGTTATATCTGTTGCTTGTTTGAAGTTATAAAGCACGTTACCAATTGATGTACCGGTAACTGTTAATCCGCCGGACCAACTGACTATCGTCACCGCTTATATTTACTAAGCACAACCGCTCCGTTAGGAACACTGATTGCAACATTGTTTGCTGCAGAAAGATCATGCACCGTCAACTCTTAAATACGTTCAGCAACGGATTTGTACCTTCTAACTTTAAGCCGCCCCATTCCATTGTGGTTGAACCGTTTGTTGTATAACCAAACAATGTATTTGAGAAAGCCTTTGTAAGTAAGTTCTTGCAGCTGCAAAATCAATCGGATAGTCTTTTCTTAAAGTTCCGCCGGTTATACTTACAGCTGTGTAGTTGCTGTCTAAGTTTGAGTTGTTTCCGTAAACAACGTTTCCGTTATAAACCGCACCGGTTGAGAAGTTTAAGTTTCTGCCTACTACAAGTACATCACCACTATTTGGTTGCAGTAATGCACCAACACTGTAGTTTGCAAAACTTGCATCTCTACCAACCGCTACTCTGCCCTCTGTATCGGATGAAGGTTGTGTCTGCATCTCCTAAGGACAAATAAGATTGTAATCCGATGCAGGTCCTAAGTCGAATGCCAGCATTGTTTACTTCTTCAACATCTACTTGAACTGATATTTGTAAAGTTTCAGTTGAACCGTTTGCAAGATTACCAACATTCCAAAGTCCTGTATTTTGATCGAAGGTTCCTTCTGAAGCTGTATGTGCAATATAAACCACACCGTCAGGAATCATATCAGTAACTTTAACACCGTGTGCATCGTCCGGACCGTTATTAGTTACGGTAATTATATAATTGAATTGATCACCGTCTTCGGCATTATTTACAGAAGATGTTTTGATCACTTCGATATCAACTTCAGGTTCTTCTTCAGGTGCGCAGTAACCGAAGTCAATTGAGTAATCTTTAGAATCATCACTGCTTAAGACAACTTCAACACCTTGATCATCGCTGTCAACTTCATCGTCATTTCCTTGATTTGTTGGTGCAGGTGTGTAGTCGTCAGGTAAAGTTGTCTCATCAACAAATACATAGTAAGTACCGGCACAAAGTTCTGTGAAAAGATAATTACCATGTTGATTTGTTTCGGTTGTAGCTAAAACATCACCAGCAGCATTCTTTAATATTACTGTAACTCCGGGTATTCCAAGTTCACCATCAGAACCAACGTCATCTTGGATACCGTTGCAATTAAGTTCGCCGCCGTCTTCTGAATAATCCAGCCATACTTTATCACCAATTTCACCTGAGCAATCTGGAGCACATTCTACTACTGTAGTCCATTCAGAATCATCTTCAACATTTGCTGTTCCGTCAACCGGATCACCAACTGCCCATGAGTAATTAACTAAATCACCGCAGAAATCTTGTGGAATTGTATATTTTTCTTCGAATGTCTTAGTTTGTCCTGCTTCAACAGTTAAATACTTGATTTGATGATTACCATTTGGATTTAACATTTCATCATAAACGGTAACACCGCCGCCTAACTCAACATCACCGCAGTTTTCTACTGTAAAGGTGTAAGTTATCTCATCACCCGGTTCTGCAGTTTGCGGACCTTCTTTAATTAAGGTTACACAAGTTTTATAGTAACCAAAGTCAATTGTCATATCATCGGCACAATCTAAAGTAACAGAAACTGCTTCACCTTTATCGGCATCACTGTCTTTAGAATCATTATTACCTTCGTTCTTTTTAGTTGAATACCATTTTGTTTGGTCGTCGCTTTCGAGCACGCCGCCGCTTTGGTAATTGGATTCAGCTACTTTTACTGTATAATTTTCGTTAGGTAAGTTTGCAAATTCATAATAACCGTTTTCATCTGTTGTAGTTGTAAAAGTGTTTGTACCGTCGAATAATTCAACAACTACACCTTCAATACCGGGTTCATTGTTATCTTGGATACCATTAACATTTTTATCGTGCCAGATGAAATCGCCTATTTTACTTGTACAATCTTCGGTTTCATCACATGAAGGACCTAGTATTGTGCAATAGAAATTATCTGTGGATGCTTTAAATGCAACATCTACTAACTCTACCTCATAAACTCCATCTAATGTGAATGAAAATGTTTGAGTACCGCCATTTTTATTGATTCCTTTTTCCCATTTGACACCATAAATTCCGGTGCCTAGACCGCCGGTATTGCTACCAACTTCGTATTCCACAGTTGAAGATAATACTGTATGGTCCTCACACAAACCGAGAACCCAGTGAGATAGCGAATGGGGTGCAGTACCTAAACCGGTAACTGTGTATGTCCAAGTTGATGTACCATCACCATTATTTACCACACCGTCAAATTCAAATTTAAATCCATCAAAAGTTGATACACTGTTATCACCATCACCATCGCAATCGTCTTCTGAAGAACTCCAATTAACTTCTGCAGTTCTGTTTAAGGTTCCTTCGGTTGGTGTAGCAAGAACAATTTTTTGATATGTGTCAGGATCTGTTTTGTGTACGTAACGAGTTCCTTGAGGAATAGTTACTGTTGCGCTTGCAGTTACTTCTGCATAGTCATCATTACCTTGTACTAAAGTGAAAGGTCCTGCATAACCGTTTGCATCTGTTGTAACTGAATTTGTATTAAGTGTGCCAGAAGTTGAGGAAAGAGTTACAGATACGTTAGGAGCAGGATCACCGTTATTATCTTTAGTATAAATTTCAAACTGAGCTGCTTGCCCGTTTGGTAAAGTTTGGTTCAAAGGAACTATATCCAATGTGTTCGGATAAGTTACCGAAGATGCATTAGCATTTGCATCGGCGATAATATCAAGCGTTCTAGCTTTTACATCTAATTGTGCTACTATCAATTGTAGAAGTATCGAGACCATCCGCAAAATGCCAAATAGCCAACTGCACAGCAGCTGCTTCTTTTCCTTCACTAATGAACCTAGAATAAGGAAGTGATTTGAAACGGATAATAATTATACAGAATATAAGTTATTTCAGCAGAGGTATTGCCATCATCGGTATATTCATGTGACGACCATTGCTATATAGTACCAATGGATGTCTGAATGTCAATACAATAAAATTTTGCACTGTTCACCGTCAAGTATCACCCTTAAATGTTCCTGTCCATTGATCTACTGATTCACCTCGAATAGGATTCTCTATCAATACCATGTTACATGCTTGCCTTGTCAGTACCAAATACTTTTAATGTACTGCCGCCGGACATAATTACGTTAGCCGGATTATATTGAGGCAATTTTTGATCTGCGTTCGGATTAACCGACGCGAAAAGTTGTGTTGAAAACAGAGCCGTGATTAAAAGCGCTGTGAATAGGGAAGAGAGTATGTTTCTCTTTTCCAATGTAACCTCCATTTGGTTTGTTATGTGTTTGTCTGATTTCATCACACATAACTATCCAAAGGTGGTGCCAAAAGATATTATTTGATTTTAGCTTATAATCGGGGTTTTCGGTTAGGGCTTGTGTCTCACTTTGATATTCTAATACATTTTAAGAGCGAGGTGAAACAGTTGGTTAAATATTGATTCCATTAAATTTGAGTATTTATTGAGATTAACTGGAGCAAGTGTATAATATTAATACAGCAATTGCTGAAAAAACCCTCAAAAATCTTCACTTATTGCTTAATTTATAACCCTGGTTTTCTCAAAATGATACTGAATTTATGCCCTCAATCATCTCTGTCCAAAATACATTTTGCTGCCTCAACAGAATCATATATATAAAATCTGTTTTTATTGGGTTAAATGAAGCTACAATATTTTATTGAACCCCTTCAGGGTTCTTTTTCTTTATCTGTTTATTTTTTCTCCGTGTTTCACACGGAGCTATTTATATTTGACTGCTTTGCAGTCACAAAAAAATTTATGTTTTTTACACAATTTGTAAAATAACTCCAAAGGAGTTGAATATGAATAGCTTGGGGCAGCGCCCCAAGAATATTAATCGATCAATAAATTAACAACCACGAAGTGGTTGAATAAAAGGGAGGTTATTCCCTTCCTTCAAAATTAATTTTATCCGGATTGTAACAATTCCCCCTCCCCTTCGTCTTTATAGGTAGAAATCATGATCTCTAAGGAACGAAAATATAATCTGCTGATAAAACAGCACAAAAACATGATCTACAGTTATGCTCTTTACATGTTGAAAGATAGAATGGATGCAGATGATGCGGCACAGGAAGTGTTAATCAAAATTTGGGAGAAAATAGATTCGTTTAACATTCTTGCTGCAAAAGCGTGGATAATAAGAACAACACACAATCTTTGCATCGATTTTATAAGAAAAAGAAAACCGACTTATGAAATAGATGAAGAATTTAGTGAATCTTACTCTGCATCGGATATTAACAGTGATCCACATTTATTAACACAAATAAAAATGGCAACAAATAAAATTAAAGAAGCAATCAAAGAATTACCCGAAAATTTAAGAAGCGTTTTTGTTCTTTATGAAATTGAGGAATTTAAATATAGAGAGATAAGCAAAACTCTCGATCTTCCGTTAAACACTGTAAAAGTTCAGTTACTAAGAGCGCGAAAACAATTACAAGAAAGATTAAAAAATTATGAATGACAAAATCAAAAATATCGATCCGGGGAAAAGGATTTAATAATTAACGCAGCTTACGGCAGCGCTAACCTTTTGGAAAAAATGAAAGCCAAAAAGTTGATGAAAGAGAATTCCGTGCTAAAGGATATTTATAATGAATACAAATCCACAGCGGATTCAGTACACGAATTAGAAAAAGAAAAAATGCCGGATACAATTTTACAAAACGCGGAAAAAACTACTGAAGTAAACATCACAAGAAAAGAGTATTCCTTTTTTAATGATCTAACAGCTATTTTCTTTTCCAAACCTCAGTTAGCTTTTATCGCAACAGCGATTGTTGCTGCGCTCTTAATTTTTTCTCTTATAACAAAGCAGAATAATGAAATCGATTTTGATAATTCTCAATACACCAAAAACGAAGTTGAACTAGCAATCAAACAAGCAAAACAAACATTAATGTTGGTAAGTCAAATTTTATCATCAACTCAAGCATCTGTTACCGAAGATATAATACCAAACAGAGTTATAAAACCAATAAACGAAAGTTTTGAATACGTAAATGATTTATTCAAAAAAGGAGATATATAAAATGAAAACTATAACAAAATATTTAACAGTATTACTTTTTCTATTTGCGCTTAGTTTAACAGCTCAACAAAAAGATTTTACCAAAGAACCCGGTTACGTTGATTTCGGCGAATTAGCAGAATTTGAAACCGGAGAAGCAGTAACGGAAGTTTACATTGACGAGACACTTTTGCAAATGGTTGCAAAGATGACCAAAGAAAAAGAACCCGAAATGGCAGATCTTTTAAACGGTTTAAAATTAGTAAAAGTAAACAGTTATGAAATTTCTGATGAAAATGAAACAGAAATTCTCAACAGAATGGAAAGCATAGCTCAAAAACTCAACGGCACAAAATGGCAGAAGATGGTGAGAAGAAAAGCTAAAGACGAAACAGTTTACGTCTTTGTAAGAACCGGCAACACAGAAAAATTCACAGGCTTGGTTGTACTTGCTTTTGACAAGCCGGGGGAAGCTGCCTTTATTAACATCGTGGGCGATATTGATCTTGCATCAATCGGTAAATTATCAAATAAATTTGATATACCTGCTCTCAACAAAATGAATGAGACGGAAGAGAAAGATTCATTAAACGAATAACTTCGACACATTTATTGAATTGTTACGTCTAATTTTTTGAGAATCGAGGAAGTTATGAAAACTATAAAAACAATAGTACTGGTTATAGCTGCTGCAATTTTATTAAGCGGGTGTATTGCGGTTGACGGCTATTTCAAAAATATGAGAAACAAAGTTCTCAGCAATGTTGAAGGTGAGTTTCACAAAGAAATTGAGTTTTCAGTCGGAGCCGCTGCAATTACACTTTCCAGCATGGCGATTCATTTTTCCGATGCACCGGAGTTTACCGACGATATGCTGAGAAAAATTACCAGAGTGCAAATCGGTGTTTATAAAAACTATGATTGGAGCAACTTCAAACCAAACATGAAATCGCTTAAGCTTTTATCGGATGATTTGCGAGATGATGGTTATGAATATATTGTACGGTCAATTAATCGTGATGAAGTTGTCTTAGTCTGTGTTAAGAATGATGAAGACAAGATAAGAGAAATGTTTGTTGTTGCAGCTTCCAAAGATGATTTAGTTATGACCCAGATTTTCGGCAACTTAAATGAACTGATGGAAATAGCGATCCGTGAACAAGGATTGGATGTTCAAGTCGCGGCAAATTAATAAGTTTTTCTGTAAAAGTGTTTGATAACCAGTGTGTATTTATTGTGAACTTAGTGCCTCCCTTGTGATCATGGTGGTAATGGACGTGAACCACAAGGGGCACTCCCGAAGAAATGGCTAAGCCATAAGTTTTCACTAGGGGCATAAAGCAAAAAAACAGCTCATAAAATTTATGTTAGAATGCTTCCTCAAAAAAATCCTGTTTTTTTTACAACTTTTTTCAATTCGACAAGTCTAAAGCAGTAAGAACAATCAAACCATTTATTTAGAGTAACAATTGGGGGGACTCTTTAAAATGAGATTTTTAATTTCACTAGTTATTTCGACCTTATTAATTCTACCAACCTTAAGCGCCAAATCAAAAGGCAGTTCAAAAAGCGTTAATGCTTTTAAACTAAGCAATACAATAAATTTTGATGGTTTGCTGACCGAAGCGATATGGAACAAACCATCGTCTAATTCTTTTACCCAGCGTGACCCTGAAGAAGGCGAACCTGCAACCGAGCAAACCGAAGTTTGGGTAGCTTACGATGAAGAGAGTATTTATATCGCCGCTCGATTATACGATTCACAACCTGACAAGATAGATGCTAGTTTAGCGCGCAGAGATTCTTGGCATGATTCCGATTGGTTCACTTTTTACATCGATCCTTATCTCGATAGAAAAACCGGCTACTATTTTTCCGTAAATGCCGGTGGCTCGATTAGAGACGGAGTTTACTATAATGACAGTTGGAGCACTGATTCTTGGGACGGAATTTGGCATGCTCAAACCGCTGTGGATGATGATGGGTGGTCAGTTGAAATAAAAATTCCTTTTCTCAATTACGGTTTAATCATTCAGAGGAAATGACATGGGGAGTAAACTTCAGAAGACAAGTAAAGAGGAACAAAGAAAATTCATACTTTGTAATGGTTCCCAAACAAGAAAGCGGTTTTGTTTCTCACTTTGCAACTTTGGAGGGAATAACAGGTGTTGAGGCAAAACAGAGAATTGAAGTTCTGCCATACATCGTTCAAAAAGCTCAGTATTTAATTCATGATGAAAACGATCCATTCTACAAAGGGAATCAATATAGAACTACTTTTGGCGCGGATGCAAAAATAGGGATTGGGACAAACTTAAATTTAGATCTAACCGTTAATCCCGATTTTGGACAAGTTGAAGTTGACCCGGCAGTATTAAACTTATCCGCATTCGAAACATTCTTCCCCGAAAAGCGACCTTTCTTTAACGAAGGGAATAATGTCTTTAATTTTGGAATGGGCGGCTTAAACAGTAATTGGGGTTTCAACTTTGGTACTCCAAGTCTTTTTTATTCTCGTCGAATCGGAAGAAGCCCACAAGGCCAGCTTCCACAAAATGATTATGCAAACTATCCCAACGAGACAGCAATTTTAGGCGCGGGTAAATTGACCGGAAAAATTGGCGACAGCTGGTCAGTTGGTGCCGTAAGTGCCGTAACTGAAAGAACTTTTGCCGACTACAGAATTAACGGTAATGAGTTTGAAAGAGAAGTTGAACCACTTACTCATTACGGTGTTTTTAGAACTCAAAAAGAATTTGACGACGGAGCACAAGGGCTTGGTATGATTTTTACCTCTGTAAATAGAGATTTGCGCACTCCGGAATTACAAGATAGGTTGGGAGATCAAGCTTATACTTTTGGAGTAGATGGGTGGACAATGCTTGACGAGGATGAAACTTATGGATTAAACGCTTATGTTGTGGGCTCCTATACCTCCGGCTCCAAAGACTATTTAACGCGGCTGCAGCAAAGACCGTATAGATATTTCCAGCGCCCCGATGCAACCTTTATGACACTTGATACAAATAGAACATCACTTTCCGGTATTTACTCAAGAGTAATGTTAAATAAACAGAAAGGTAATTTCTATATTAACTCAGCGCTTGGTGTCGTTTCCCCAGGTTTTGAAAACAACGATCTCGGGTTCCAGTGGATTGCAGATAGAATTAACGGGCATACTGCACTCGGTTATCGCTGGTACGAACCGGACAGCACATTTAGACAAAAATGGGTCTACCTTTCTCATGCAAGATCTTATGACTTTGAGGGCAACAACCAAATGAATCTAATTTGGGGACGGCTTGGTGGACAATTAATGAATTATTATGATCTTGGACTGGTCTTCTCTTATAACATGGAAGCTTACACAAAAACCTTAACGCGCGGCGGTCCCTTGATGAAAAACCCATCTCATTACTATGTTTCTTTTTGGGGTTCCTCAGATTCCAGAGAAAAGTTAATCGTATCTGTTTCTGCTGATTACGCTTCCGATGCACTTGGCTCAAAAATGTATGGCGCATCACTCGATTTTGAGTGGAAACCAAACTCTCAAATTACATTCAGCTTTGGACCATCGTACAATTTTACCCATGAAGAAACACAATGGGTTACTCGCGTGGAAGATCCTAATGCAACTCATACTTACGGAAACAGATATATTTTTGCGAACATTGACCGAGATTTACTGTCGGCAAATATAAGGTTGAATTGGACATTTACCCCAACATTAAGCTTGCAACTATATGTTCAGCCACTATTTGCAGTTGGCTCCTATGATAACTTTAAAGAGGTTGCCCGCCCTAGTTCTCTTGATTACACTGATTATGGTAATGAAGGTTCAACAATTAATTATGATAATCAAAATAATAGATATACAGTAGATCCAGATGGAGCAGGACCTAATGAATCTTTTTCTTTCGGTAATCCGAATTTTAATTTCAAATCGCTTCGGGGCAACATAGTCTTACGTTGGGAACTTTTACCCGGTTCAATATTTTATTTTGCATGGACTCATGATCAAACAAACTTCGATGATCCCGGTAATTTTAATATTGGAAAAGACTTCAAAAACCTTTGGAAAGCAGAAGGAAATGATATTTTCTTAGTGAAGTTTTCTTATTGGTTTGATATGTAAACCACATTCAGTAGAGACGGGGCATGCTCCGTCTCTACAAACATTAATTCAACAATTCATCGTCACGAATCAATAATAAAATTGCTGCTTGACTTACAATCACCATTTTTTGTTTATCTAATTCAATGTCAATTGCATCCCGTTTTAAGAACAAGGCAAAATCTCCTTCTTTTACTTGAAGGGGAATATATTTTGTTTCTCTTTCTTTCCAAACTTCCGATTCATCTGCAGGGCTTGGTATGGGGTAACCCGGCCCAACTTTAATTACATATCCGCCTTGTACTTTTTCTTTTTCTGTAACACCGGGCGGAAGATATAATCCGCTTTTGGTCTTTTCCAAATCATGTTCCGGTTTAATTAAAACTCTATCACCGACTACAATTATTCTCTCCGTATTTACCATTACTTACTCCAAAAATTTCAATGTAATTATTTTGATACGACAACATATTCGTGTTTGTTTTTCGCAAGTTCTTTAGGGATACTTTTCAGTATCTCCGTTTCAAGTAAATCTATTAACTTCTTTTTTAATTGAGTACGATGATAGACAATACTGATCTCTCTTGTCGGTACGGGATCTTTAAACTTCTTAATGCGTTTTATTTTTTCGGCTCCTTCAATCTCTTTCATCGCCAAATACGGAATGAGAGTCATCCCTATATTTTTATCAACCATTTTCATCAATGTTTCTAACGTAGCTCCTTCTAAGTTTACTGTTTTACCGTCGCCAATTTTTTTATCCCCGTAGTACTTGCATATCTGGAGCACATGATCTCTAAAACAATGCCCTTCTTTTAATAGAAATAAATCTTTAACATCAAGTTGTTCCGGATTTACCGTTTTGTTTTTATAAAGCCGGTGAGATTGGGAAACATAACCGACAAAGGGTTCGTAATAAACCGGGCGCTCGGTAATATCTTTATAAAAAAGTGGCGTTGCTAATATTGCTGCGTCAAGTTCGTCTCTTCTTAACCTATCAACAATTCGATCTGTTTGAAGTTCTTCGATTATTAACTCCAAAGCATTATACTTTTTAGTAAAGCTTTCAACAAACAGTGGGAGAAGGTATGGTGCAACTGTTGGTATTATACCGAGTTTGAATTTACCTCTGATCTCTTCCGACTCTTCTCTTATAACTTCTTTTATTCTTTCATGTTCAACTGTTACTGTTCGCGCTTGTTCAATAATCTTCACTCCAATGTCGGTTGGAGCAACAGGTTTTTTTGTTCGGTCAAAAATCAACACACCTAATTCGTCTTCCAGTTTTTTAATCTGCATACTCAATGTCGGCTGAGTCACATAACAGTTCTTTGCCGCTTTAGCAAAGCTTTTAAAATTATCAACAGCAATTATGTAAGAGAGTTGTACGATAGTCATATAATTATAATCTATTTTTCACAAATATAAAGAAAATCTATTATTAGCTGAATGAATTAGGTTGACCTTATGCATTAACAGCTATCTCAAAAGAAATGGTTACGTTAGTTTTTTAATTTCTTTATATCTAAAACAATCAACTAGATGATCATTGACCATCCCGATTGCCTGCATGAAAGCATATATAATTGTTGGGCCGACAAACTTAAATCCCCGTTTCTTTTAAAATCTTTGCTGATCTCATCGGCAAGCAGCGTTTTGGCGGGGACTTCTTTCAATGATTTGAAATTATTTTGAATTGGTTTATAATCGGTGAAGCCCCAAAGATATTTATCGAATGAGCCAAATTCTTTTTTAACTTCGAGAAATGCTTTGGCGTTTGTTAACGACTGAGTTTACCTTTAATTTATTACGAACGATACCGGGATTTGGTCAACAACTCTTCAATTTTTTTTGAATTGTATTTTACAATTTTCTTTGGGTCAAAGTTATCGAATGCTTTAAAATAATTTCTTCTCTTTACGAAGAATAATAATCCAACTTAAACCGGCTTGTGCTCCGTCAAGACAAAGTTTGGCGAAGAGTTTTCTATCATTATGTTCCGGCACTCCCCAAACTTCGTCGTGGTATTTTACGTACAAAGGATCATCCCCGCACCATTCACATCTTTTCATTATACCTCACATTTTTTAATGCAGAAAATTAATAAATTTTCTTTGCGTCTCAGCGTCTTTGCGGTTGCTTTTAATTAATTCACCGCAAAGGCGCAAAGACCGCTAAGTTATTTGATCCAAACAGTCTTAATATTCACAAACTCTTTAATTCCGTAATGTGAAAGCTCTCGTCCGTAACCGGATATTTTTACACCGCCGAAAGGTAATCGTGGATCGGATTTTACTAATCCATTTATAAATACTGAACCCGATTCAATTTTGCTTGCAAACTCTTTTGCTTTTTCTAAATTGTTTGACCAGAGAGAAGCTCCAAGTCCAAACTCAGAATCATTTGCAATTCTAATTGCGTCTTCATCGTCTTTAGCTTTAAATACCGAAGCAACTGGGCCAAATAACTCTTCCTCATAAGCAGCCATTCCGGGTTGAATATTCGAAATAACTGTTGCCGGATAATAATAACCTTTCTGATCTAATCGCTCACCGCCGCATAACAACTTCGCACCTTTCTCAACAGATCGTTTAACTTGATCGTGAAGTTCTTCAAGCAAATCTTCCCTTGCCATTGGTCCGAGCTCGGTTTCTTCATTCATTGGGTCACCGGTCTTAACTGCTTTTATCTTTTCAACAAATTTCTTTTCGAACTCTCCATAAACATCTTCAACAACTATAAATCTTTTAGCGGCAATACAGCTTTGTCCGTTATTAATCAGACGAGCTGTTACAGCAGTATCGATTGCTTCATCCAGATTTGCATCTTTCAAAATAATAAACGGATCACTCCCACCAAGTTCCATTACGGTTTTCTTCAACTCTTTCCCGCAGTCGCTTGCAACTTTTTTACCTGCGTGTTCACTTCCGGTTAAAGTAGCCGCTTTTACTTTAGGATTTTTAATTATGTCACTTACTTGTGAGGAGCTTATCAGTAAAGTCTTAAAAACATTTTGAGGAAATCCCGCGTGTAAAAATATTTGCTCAATTGCCAAAGCACTCATCGGCACATTTGATGCATGTTTAAGAATTCCAACATTACCAGCCATCAAAGCCGGAGCAGCAAAACGAAAAACTTGCCAGAATGGAAAGTTCCATGGCATTACTGCAAGCACAACTCCAATCGGATCAAATTGAACGTAGCTTTCCGAGGCGTCTGTTTCAATTAACTCTTTCTTTAAAATTGTCTCGGTATTTTTTGCATAATATTCACAGACCCAAGCACACTTCTCTACTTCAGAGATTGCTTGCTTGATCGGTTTGCCCATTTCAAGCGTTAATATTTTACCGTACTCTTCCTTTTTCTCCTTCAGCACATTTGCAGCATTCATCATTAATTTACTTCTCTCCGAATAGCTAACATTTTTCCAAGACAAAAATGCATCGTGAGTGTGATTGATAATATCATCGACTTCTTTCTTTGTCATTTCATCAAATGACTTAACTAAGTCTCCGTTTTCTGGATTAATTGTTTCGAGTGGCATGGTTTTCTCCTCTTTTCTTTCAATTATATTATAAATTTACAAAGTAATTCACAAATGATATAATTAACATATGAATCAAAGAATACAAATTACAATTGCTGCCATAATGGGATTTTTAGGTGTGGCGCTAGGTGCATTTGGTGCACACGGATTAAGCGATACGCTAAGCGAAAATATGCTTGAGACTTATAAAACCGGCGTACTTTATCACTTAATTCATTCTGCGGTACTAATTGCAATTGCTTTTTCAAGTTATAAGCTTATTAAATCTTTTGCGTTTATCTCTGCCGGGATAATTCTTTTCTCATTTTCACTTTATGCTTATTCGATTACGGAAATTACTTTCCTTGCTATGATTACTCCTGTTGGTGGCGTTAGTTTTTTAATTGGTTGGATTATGATAGTTTTTGAAAGTCGACGTTAAAAAATGTTGTACGAATTCGTTCCCAAATTTATTAAGTTGAAACATCAATTAATGATTCCATAAACTCTAAACCAGTTCTATACTTTATGGCAAAAACTAAATCTCCCAAAACCTTTGTTTTAGATACAAACGTAATACTACATGATCCAACCTGCATAACTCAATTCCAAGAGAACAATATTGTTATTCCGCTTGCCGTTATTGAAGAGATCGATCACTTCAAGCGAGGAAGTCAAGTTATAAATATAAATGCCCGCGAGTTTGCGCGGACACTCGACTCAATTACCGGAAGTGCATTGTTCAACGGTGGAATTTCTCTCGGTAAAGGAAAAGGTAAAGCGCGTATTGTTATCACAAAAGGATTGAGTTCCGATATTCAAAAAGTATTTAAGGAAGACAATCCGGATCATAGAATTTTAAGTGCTGCGTATGATTTACATAAATCCCCCAAAAACAAAGAGAAAGTAATTCTCGTTACAAAGGATGTAAATCTTCGAATGAAAGCGAAGGCGTTCGGGATCCTTGCAGAAGATTATACAACCGATAGAGTGAGAAGCATTGATGAATTATACAGCGGCAAGGAAGTTGTTGAATCGTTTGATGATGGCTTACTTCAAAAGTTATATCAATCACCTTTTGAAGTTCCCGCTGAAAAAGTTTTTAAGACAATCAAAACAGAAGTCGTTGCAAACAAATATTTCATCCTCCGCAATCAAAACAGATCCGTTTTAGCTAGTTACGACAGTGAAGAAGAGGTTTTTCGAAAAGTAGATAAACAACCGACTTACGGTATAATGCCCCGCAATGCAGAACAGACATTTGCTGTTGATGCATTAATAAATCCAAACATTCCATTGGTTTCTTTAACCGGTAAAGCAGGTACGGGCAAAACATCTACTTGCGCTTGCAAGCGCACTGGCAGTAAGAAAAGATTATAGACAGATTTACATAGCTCGCCCTATTATTCCGCTGAGCAATAAAGATATCGGTTATCTTCCGGGCGATGTTGAAAGTAAACTTGCTCCATACATGCAGCCGTTGTGGGATAATTTAAAAGTTATTCAAGATCAGTATAAAGAAAATGATAAGCATTATACTGCAATAACAACAATGCTCAAAGAAGAGAAACTTGTGGTTGAACCGTTGAGCTATATTCGCGGATGAAGTTTGCAGCGTATTTATTTTATTGTTGATGAAGCACAAAATTTAACCCCACATGAAATTAAAACAATTATCACTCGCGCCGGAGAAGGAGCAAAACTCGTTTTAACTGGTGACATTTACCAGATCGATCACCCTTATCTTGATACATTATCAAACGGTCTCTCGTATTTGATCGATCATTTTAAGGGACAAAAACTTTACGCGCATATTAACTTAGAAAAAGGTGAACGTTCCGAACTTGCTGAGCTTGCGAGTAATTTGTTGTAATTGATGTACCTTGTTAATTATTCCGTAAGGGAGTAAGTTTATTAGTATAATTTGATCTTTATATTTCAGTGCTTCTGTGTCTCCTCAGAGGTTCTCCGTGTAACTTATTAGCTAGGAAAATTTTAATGAAATCCTTCACGTTCAAACCCTTCGAAGAAATGACTCCCGAAGATTATGCGACAGTAGGTTTTAAGTCGGGATTAGAAATTCATCAACAACTATTAACCGAAAAAAACTTTTCTGCCGCTGCCCTGCAGGAAAGTACAGCGAAAAATATGATGCGGAGATTTTACGCCATATGCGTCCAACTCTTTCCGAACTTGGCGAATATGACGGCACCGCCTTAATGGAATTCAAAACCAAAAAAGAAATCATTTACCGAATTAACCGTGAAACTGTTTGCACGTATGAAATGGACGACACTCCACCTTTTTTAATCAACGATGAAGCATTGAATATCGCAATACAAATCGGAACGCTTTACAACTGCAACATTGTTGACGAACTTCACATCGCTCGCAAACAATATTTAGACGGAAGCATACCAACGGGTTTTCAACGAACTGCAATTTTTGCTCTTGACGGATGGATTCCTTTCAAAGACCGGAAAGTAGAAATCGTGCAAATGTCGATTGAAGAAGATTCCTGCCGTGAGGTAAGCGATGTCGGTCACTACAGAACTTACTTAACTGATCGTCTTGGGATGCCCTTAATTGAAACGGTAACCGGTCCGGACATGCGAACACCGCAGGAAGTTGCAGAAGTAAATATACTTTGCAGTGCGCTAGTTAGGAGCACAGGTAAAGTCCGCAGAGGTTTAGGAGCGGCAAGACAAGATGTAAACGTAAGCGTTGAAGGCGGAACACGAATTGAGATTAAAGGTGTACCGAGAATCCCTATAATTCCATTATTAACTTACAACGAAGCAATGCGTCAATGGAATTTACTTCGCTTGAGAGAAGAACTTCATAACAGAGGAGTTACAGAAAAAACATTTGAAGCAAAGGTTGATGACATAACGAATATAATTAAATCACCTCATTACCTTCCGCTTCAAGAGGCCGTTGAAAAAGAAGATAAAATAAAATGTGTTGTACTTAGGGGTTTCAAAGATTTACTTCATTGGCAGACACAAACCGACACATATTTCTCTCGCGAAATTTCAGATCGAGTAAGAGTAATTGCTTGTTTGACTACAATCCCAAATATCATTCATTCAGATAGTAAAGGCGATACGATCACTTCATCCGAATGGCTGAAAATCAAAAAGTATGTTGGCGTAAAAAATGAAGATACAATAGTAATTGTTTGGGGAGACGAACGAGATACAACCACTGCCTGTAACGAAATTATAATTCGAGCAAAGGAAGCTACCATTGGAATTCCATCGGAAACACGACAAGCATTAAGCGACGGCACAAACGGATTTGAAAGAATACTCCCCGGTGCTGATAGAATGTATCCGGATACAGATCTGCCACCGGCAAAAATTGCTAAAGAAAGATTAGATAAACTTAGAGCAAATCTTCCTGAGCAATTTTGGGAAAGGGAAAAATGGTATGGAAAACTTGGTATCCCGAAGGATACAATTCGAGAATTATCCATTTCAAAATTTGCAGAGCTATTTAAGAAAGCAGTAGACGAATGGAAACTTGATCCAACCATCACTGCTGTTGCTTTAATACATTACCCCAAGAGATTAAAAAAACTCGGCTTTAATCCCGAGCTTATTACTGTTGAGATGATGAACGAGATATTAAAGCATTTTAAATCCGGTCTGCTTTCACGTTGGGGAATGTTTATCGCCTTAAAAAAATCTTTACAGTACGGAAAATTTTATCCCGAACTTTTACCGCGTCCGATATTAGAGGAAGAGCTAATTAGTATAATAGCAATGAAGAAAAAAGAATTGAAAAATATTAAACTACATTCGCCCGAAAGAAAGAAAAAAGTTTTAATGGGATTGGTTATGGAAGAAGTAAAAATGAATGTTGAAGGAAGAGTTGGTTGAGGAAAAGTTAAAAACAATGGAACGCTGATTACACTGAAAAAACAGATTCTCGCAGATTAAATCTGTGTTGATCATATTTTTCTGCGTCATCAGTGTTCTAATTTTTAAATAATTATTGAGAGAAAATGAGTACATCAGATTTTAAAGGTTACCGCGGCAAAGCATTAGCAACCCTTAAGAAGTTTAACGCACCTGTTTGGAGTGATGTTGTTATCGAAACAGAAAAGGGACGCTACAAAGGAATCATTCTTCCCCGTTCCGAAACTGCCGATGATGAGCACATCGTAATTAAAATGCCAATCGGTTATAACATTGGGATTGCCGTTGAAAATTTATCCGACATTAAAATAAACGGAAGAAAGGAAGCACATTATCAAATCCCCGAAAAAGAGTTTCCTTACGACGAGGGCAAACCAAGAGTAAAACTTTTCGGAACCGGCGGTACGATTGCAAGTCGTTTAGATTACCGAACAGGCGCTGTAATTCCCGCATTCTCTCCGGTGAACTTTACGGCTCTGTTCCCGAACTTGCCGATTATTGCAATTTGGAAACCGAAAAACTTTACGGCGTCTTCAGCGAAAATATGGGTCCCGAGCAATGGATCGGAACCGCAAAAGCAATAGGTGCCGAAATTGAAAAAGGAGTAAGCGGAATTGTGATCGGGCACGGCACCGATGTAATGCATCACACTTCAGCGGTACTATCATTTATGATTCAAAATTCACCGGTACCGATTGTGATGGTTGGTTCTCAGCGATCGAGCGACAGACCTTCTTCCGATGCTGCAATGAATTTAATTCACGCTGTAAAAACGGCATCCGAAAGCGACATTGCCGAAGTGATGGTCTGCATGTTTGGTCCGACTTCCGATATGTACGGACTTCTTCACCGCGGAACACGTGTTAGAAAAATGCACTCTTCTTACCGCTCAACATTTAGAACAATCGGCGATATCCCGATTGCAAAAGTAAGCAAGGATGAAATAACTCCGCTACGAAAAGATTACAAGAAAAGAAGAAGTGATAAAAACGTAATTATTAATCCGGTCTTTGAAGAGAAAGTCAGCATTGTATATTACTATCCTAATATGAAGCCGGATATAATCGATTCGCTTATCGATAACGGTTATAAAGGAATTGTAATTGCGGGAACAGGACTCGGTCATGTTAACAAACCTGTTTACCCTGCTCTCAAACGAGCGCAGGAAAAAGGTGTTGCGGTTTATATGACGGTTCAGACTCTTTGGGGCTATGTTCAAATGTATGTTTATGAAACCGGACGCGAAATGCTCGATCTCGGTGTTGTACCTTGCGCCAACATGCTACCTGAAGTCGCTTATGTAAAACTTGGCTGGGCACTCGGACAAACAAATGATCTCGAAAAAGTTAAAGAAATTATGCTCACTCCTATTAACGGTGAAACCACCGAACGCGAACCGAGTAACGGTTATTTAATTTATCAAGGCGGACTGCCGGAGGTTGAGGAGTTTATTTCGAGGTATAGAAAATAAGAATCATAACCGTTCCCTTTCCTTACCAAGTGATCTTAACTGTTTATAAAGGAATAAAGAATTAAAACGTCTCAATAGAACACAGATGCCGCAGAAAAAACAGATCATCGCTGATTTTTCTGTGTGAATCCATATTTTCTGTGTTATCTGTGTTCCATCATCACTCAAATACAATATGCTATCGACAAGTTGTCCATTTATTTTTATCTTACCTAAACCCAAATTCACTAGGAATGCTCAATGAAAATATTATACATATACCCACATCCGGACGATGAATCATTCGGTCCGGCACATGTAATGCACAAGCAAATCAGAGAAGGTCACGAAGTTTATCTTCTCACATTAACAAAAGGAGGCGCGACAAAAAAGCGTTTTGATTTTAATCTGTCAATTGAAGAGATGGGCGAAGTTCGTTACAAAGAAATGCTCTGTGTTGAAAAAGCTCTGAAACTCACCGGCATGACAGTACTCGATTTACCCGACAGCGGATTGAAAGAAATGGATCCGCGTGAAATTGAAAAAGTAATTGAAGAACACATTCACAAAATTAAACCTGACGTTGATTGCAACATACGCTGTTCACGGCATAAGCGGATTTCATGATCACCTTGTTTCGCATGCGGTTGTAAAAAATGTTTTCTGCAAATTGAAAGAATCTGCCGGTTATCCAAAAAGATTTGCACTGGTAACTGTTGATGAGCAAACATCCAATGAAAGTCCGCACTTTAAATTAAACTTCTCTAAAGATGAGGAGATTGACTGCATTGTAACGGCGGAAGATGAAGATATAAAAGCATTGCATAGTGCACTAGATTGTTATGAAACTTATAAATCGGTTATAGAACAAACGAATATAAAGGGTTTGTTAAAAAGAGAATCCGTGTTCGAATTATTTCAAGAAAATTTTGATCCGCCGATAAAAGATTTGTTTGATAAACTTCCGGATTAATGTATGCTTCCGATGTATTTGGAAACATTAACACCAGTTGAATTAAAAGATCGTTCGGAAAAATTAAACGAACTTTTAAAAGAATGCCGTTTATGTCCGAATGAATGTTCAGCCGATAGGACTATCGGTGAAATAGGTGATTGCAGTTCAACAGACAAAGTAATCATATCGAGTTATGGTCCTCACTTTGGAGAAGAGCCACCGCTGACGGGTCACTTTGGTTCCGGGACAATCTTTTTTACCAACTGCAATTTGCGCTGCGAGTTTTGTCAAAATTTTGATATCAGCCAGTTAGGAAAAGGCGAGCCGGTTTCAATTGAAGATCTAGCCGAAATAATGATCGGTCTTCAAAACCAAGGTTGTCATAATATTAATTTAGTAACACCGACTCACTTCACTCCACAAATAATTGATTCATTAATCATTGCAATCGAGAAAGGATTGGAAATCCCACTTGTTTACAATTGCGGCGGATATGAATCGGTAGAAACACTTAAGCTTCTTGAAGGCATCATCGATATTTACATGCCGGATATAAAGTATTCAATCAACGAGACCGCTGAAAAATATTCACACATAAAAAATTACTGGGATGTTGCACGTAGAGCAGTGAAAGAAATGTACAGACAAGTCGGTGACTTAAAGGTAAGTAAACGTGGAATAGCCCAACGAGGATTGTTAATTCGTCATTTGCTTTTACCCAACAATCTATCCGGATCAAAAAGCATAATAGACTTTGTTGCCGAAGAGATTTCCAAAGAGACATATTTTAACTTGATGGATCAGTATTATCCGGCATTTAAAGCAGGCAAGTACGATGAACTGAATAGAAGAATATCAAAGAATGAATTTGATGATACTCGTGATTACGCTTTTCAACGTGGATTGAAACTTGCGGAGTAGATCTAATTAATTGCATTCTCCCACTTAGGTGGAGAATGACCACACTGAAATGAGTTGATGAAATTAAGGATTTGGATAGTGGATATAAACTGCTATTTTATAAACTCGTTTACAACTTAAAAGTTAGTCAATGTTAAATATATTTGATTTTGTATCCGACAGTAGAATGTTCAAGAAATTTAAAGTGCATGATTTGCTGTTTGTTGAATTTAAATGCTTAATTAAAGAAACCGAAGTCGGGTACTGGACGCATAATAATTATTTCATTTATGTTATCGGCGGTAAAAAAAAGTGGAAGACCCGGGAAAAAGAATATGTGCTTGAAGACGGAGAGGCACTCTTTATTAAAAAAGGTGCCTATGCTGCACACCAGTTTTTTGATGAAGAATTTTGTGCTTTAATAATTTTTGTTCCTGACGAGTTCATTAAAAATGTTCTGCATAAATTCATGATGGGAAAAACCATAAAAGAAAAAGAGCTTGCCGAGAGTGAACCCATAGTTGAGATTAATATGGATGAATCATTAACCGGGTATTTTTATTCTCTGTTCAGCTACTTCCCTCAATCAATTTCACCTTCCGAAAAATTATTATCAATTAAGTTTGAGGAATTAATAATAAACATTATTACAAGCTCCAATAACCGTGAGCTTGCCGACTACTTTTGGAAAATTCACGGAAGGAGCAAAATCTCAATACGCGATGTTATGGAAAATTATTTCAATTACAACATGAATCTGAAAGAATATGCCCGACTTTGCGGCAGAAGTATTTCAACTTTCAAAACAGAATTTTATAATACCTACAATACTACACCGGGTAAATGGCTGATAAAAAAGAGATTGGATTACGGAAAATTTCTTCTCGAAACTACCGATAAAAGTATTACGGATATTGCATATGAGAGCGGCTTTAAAAACCATTCCCATTTTACACGCACATTTAAGGAAATATATAACAAACCGCCCATGAAGTTCAAATCAGTTTAATAGTTAACCTCAGAGAATAATATTTAGACTCCTTAGAAAATTTCCTCACTATTCTGCTTGTTATGTTTACATAGGTCAATAAATGATCTTAAACGAAAACATTAACAAATAATAATAGAGAGGTAATAAATGGAACTAATTGAGGAAAAAACTGTGCTGGATCAAACACGATTAAACAGCTTACTGGAAAAAATGGTAACCGAAATGGGTGCGGCAGCAAATGGATCACTTATTCTACTGGGTGATAAGCTGAAACTTTATAAATCACTTGCAAATAATGGACCCCTTACTTCGCAAGAACTTGCAGATGCGACCGGTACCTCGGAAAGATATATAAGGGAATGGTTGGCTGCACAGGCAGCTTCCGGGTTTGTTGAATATAATAAGGATACAAATCAATTTTTTATGACCCCGGAACAAGCCGCCGTTCTGGCTGATGAGGATAGCCCTGCAATAATGACAGGAGCGTATTATTCAATCTCTTCAATGTATCACGATGAGCCTAAAGTTGCCGAAGCTTTTAAAACAGGTAAAGGGATTACATGGGATGATCATAACAACTGTTTATTCTGCGGTGTTGAAAAGTTCTTCCGTCCGTCTTACAAAAGCAGTCTGCTCACATCATGGATTCCGGCTTTAAATGGAATTGAAGAAAAATTAATATCAGGTGCAAAGGCTGCAGATATCGGCTGCGGGCATGGTGTTTCAACTTTAATTATGGCGGAAGCTTTTCCAAATTCTCATTTTACCGGGTACGATTTTCATGAATCTTCAATTAAACATGCACAACATATTGCTGAGGAATCGGGACTGAAAAATGTTTCATTCGAAGTTGCCGATGCTCAATCATATCCTAAGCAAAATTATGATTTTATAACTTTTTTTGATGCACTGCATGATATGGGAGATCCGGAAGGTGCTTCAGCTTATGCTTTAAAAGCATTAGATAAAGATGGAACTTGTATGATAGTGGAGCCATTTGCAAATGATAATTTACATGAAAATTTTAATCCTTTGGGAAGAGCATATTATGCTTTTTCAACAATGATCTGTACTCCTAATTCATTGAGCCAGGATGTAGGGCTTGCTTTGGGGGCTCAAGCAGGCAGAAAAAAACTTACTGAGGTTTTAACTAATGGCGGATTCGGTAAAGTTAAAGTAGCCGTAGAAACTCCCTTTAATTTTATTTTTGAAGCCAGATCTTAAATACACTGTAGCGAAAAAAATAAGTTAACAATAGTACTGTTTACTGTTATGATAAAACGTTATAACATCTTTTATCCGCCTAAAAAATGGCGGACTCCTCCTTTGCTCAAAAAATAAGCTATTGAGGATGAACACCCTCCTTCGCTGAAAACCAGCTTTGGAGGGTGTAAGTAGATATTTATGAGAAAATGTTTGTTATAAAAAGTTTTTCCCATTTAGTGAAAAGCACCCTCTGGCAAAAACCGATCGAAGTATTTTGAATAAAAAGAATCACAATTTAGAATACTGGAAATTGTTGAGTAAAATTTTTGGTGATGAGGAAGTAAGTATAGACTGCAAGAGTCCCACACATATTTTAATTTAGACTTTCCATCTCACTTCATTTTAAAAACTTTTCCCCTACAACTTCGTCTAAAAGATACTCTGGTCTTATAAGATTTATTATCTTTCAAGATTGAAAACTCGTAATTATACAACCATTCAAACAAATTGGGGAGATCATGCAGAAACTCAAACTTATCATTTCATTTTTAATTTTAACATCATTTGTATTTGCTCAAGATTCACCTTTCGTCTTTAATCCATCGTTAAACTCGGATGGATCAAAACTTGCCTTCTCTTATCAAGGTGATATTTGGGTATCGGATGTTGACGGAAACAATGCAGTACGATTAACTATTCACGAAGCATACGAAGGAAATCCGCAATGGAGTCCCGATGATTCTAAAATTGCTTTTTCTAGTGACCGCTACGGCAACAACGATATTTTTGTAATTCCTTCAACAGGCGGAACTTCAAAACGACTGACGTACCACTCAACAGGCGATGCTCTTTCGGATTGGAGTTCATCAAACGATTTAATTTTTACATCCGGCAGAGAATTCAAACAGATAGAATGGAACAGCGAGATTCAAGCTGTATCTTCAAACGGCGGAACCGAAAAAGAATTCTCAACGCAGTCGGTGATATGGCTGTTAAAAGTCCGGACGGAAAATTCATTGCTTACGTTAGAGGATACAGACCAACACGAGAAGCTTACACCGGTTCGGCTAATTATGATGTTTGGATTTTCAACACAGAAAATGAAACTCACACAAAAGTAACCAACTTTGAAGAACACGATTGGATGCCGCAATGGGGTGGAGATAGGACTCTCTATTTCATCAGTGCTCAAAGCGGAATTTACAACGTTCATAAATTATCAATTGATGATAACGGAAACCGCTCAGGAGAAATTGAACAGCTAACAAATTTTACGGAAGACGGACTTCGTTACTTGTCGGTTAGCCGAGACGGTTCAACTGCTGCTTTTTCTCGTCAGACTGACGTTTATGTAATGAACACAAACGCCGGAACTCCTCAAAAAGTTAATATCAATATTTCTGCAGACTATAGATTTGATCCTGTTGAATACAAATCAGAATCATCCGGCGCAAGTGAATATGCAGTTTCGCCAAACGGAAAACTGATGGCCTTTGTTGTGCGCGGTGAAGTTTTCGTTAAAGAGGTTGATAAAGAAGAAAGCAGAAGTAAAAACTTGACCAACGATGCTTCGGCAAGAGATCAGATGGTTACTTTCTTGAATGATTCTACTTTGATTTTTGTAGCCGACAAACACGGACAAAATGATATGTATTTAGTTCGTTCCGCAGATGAAGACCAGACCGATCTTTTTAAGTCACTGAAACACGAAGTTGTTAGACTTACTGAAACAGATGGTGAAGAAAGTAATCCCGTCATTTCTCCTGATCTCAAAAAAGTTGCTTATGTTGTCGGAAGAGGAGAATTAATTGTTGCCGATATTTCAGCAGACGGTGATCTCAGCAATTCCAAAACTTTACTTGATGGCTGGGATACACCGGGAAGCGTTGCTTGGAGTCCCGATAGCAAATGGCTGGCTTATCAACTATCCGATTTATATTTCAACTCTGAAATTTATATTCACGCTGCGGACGGCAGTAAAGATCCTGTTAATGTGAGCATGCATCCTCGCGGCGATTACAGTCCGTTCTGGAGTAAAGACGGCTCAAAGCTTGGTTTTACGTCACAAAGAAACAACAGCAATTATGACATCTGGTTCGCTTGGCTTAAAAAATCCGATTGGCAGAAAACCAAAGAAGATTGGAAAGAAAAAGATGACGACGGTGAGAAGAAAGACAAAAAGAAAGATGACGATGATGAAGAGAAAGATGACGCGGTAGAACCGATTGAAATTGATTTTGAAAATATTCACAGAAGATTAACTCAAGTTACATCGATGACCGGTGATGAACAAAGCTTCGTTATCACAAACGACGGCGAAACTTTCCTGTTTACCGGCGACAGTAAAACCGATAAAGGCAACGACCTTTACAGTGTTAAATGGGACGGCACTGATCTTAAAGTTGTAATGGGCGGCGGAAAAAGTCCTTACAATTTCTACCTCGATCCCGAAGGAAAGAACATGTACTTCATGAGACGAGGCGGCTCAATCGGCAAACTCGATGTTGATGCTTCCAAAGATGAATCACTTCCGTACAAAGCAGATTTTGTTGTTGATTATTACAAAGAGCAGAATCAAGTTTTTGAAGAAGCTTGGCGCGCACTTAATCTTAATTTCTATGATCCCGATTTCCACGGAAGAGATTTTGATGCACTAAAAGCTAAATACAAACCATGGGCAATGCAGACTTCCGCAAAACCCGACTTCCAAACGATCTATAACGAAATGCTCGGACAGATCAACGCAAGCCACATGGGACTTTACGGAGTTCCCGATAGAGCAGAAACTCAAAAAGATAATACCGGTTTACTCGGTATCGAAATTGAACCGGTTACAAACGGAATAAAAGTAGTAAGAGTTATTCCGAATACACCCGCAGATAAAGAAAGCAGTAAACTTTTTGAAGGCGATGTAATTAAATCGGTCGACGGAAACAAAATCACAGCGGATGTTAACTTTTATCAATTCTTTAACAAGAAAGCTGATGAAAAAGTATTGCTAACTGTTGAAGGAAACGACGGAGACGAAAGAGAAGTTGTTATCAGACCTACAAATTCTGTTAGAAATGATCTGTACGATGAGTGGGTTGAAGAAAGAAGACAACTGACCGAAAAATATTCAAACGGTAAATTAGGTTATGTACACATTCGCGGAATGAACATGCCGAGCTTCGAAGAATTTGAAAGAGAATTAACCGCAAGCGGTCTCGGTAAAGACGGTTTAGTGATTGACGTTCGCTATAACGGCGGCGGCTGGACTACAGATTACTTAATGACCGTTCTAAATTACAAACAGCACGCATACACAATACCGCGCGGCGCTGCCGAAAATTTGGAAAAAGAAAAAACCAAATTCCGTGATTATTACCCGCTCGGTGAACGATTGCCTTTCGCTGCTTGGATTAAACCTTCGATAGCTGTGTGTAATCAAAACAGTTATTCGAATGCTGAAATATTCTCGCATGCTTACAAAACATTAGGCATCGGAACATTGGTTGGTACGCCTACTTTTGGCGCTGTTATTTCAACCGGCGGACAGGGATTGGTTGACGGTTCTTATGTAAGATTACCCGGACGCGGCTGGTATGTTAAAGCAGATGATAAGAACATGGACTTTCACGGAGCTGTTCCCGATATAATTATTGACAATGCTCCCGACTCCAAATCTAAAGGCGAAGATCCTCAGCTTAAACGTGCGGTTGATGAATTGTTGAAGCAGCTCGACTAAACTTCACACGAAACCGATAACAATCCGGTTTTTTTTTACACACTGTTTAATATCGAATAATCAATAAATCGTTCAAGTTATGGCTATTAGTTTGCATAAAACAAATTAATGCAGGCAATAAAATTGACGGAAGTAATTTATCAAGCAGAATTGCCTATAAATAAACCGATAACAAAGTATTTAAAAAAGTGTTGAATAATGAGAAGCTATAATTGCAAAAGAACTACATAATTTTTAATATTGCTTTATTGTGACTAATTTCATTGCGATGAAAATCTGGTTGAATACTCGAAAACGGTGATCCCAACGATCCGGACTCCCCGCATGAAAAGTTGAATGACTACCTTCCTTTTACTGTTGGTAATTGGTGGCTGTATATACTATCGACTTCAAACCAGATGGCGAGTGAGGATATTTGGTGGAAGGGCGATATTAAATGGGAAGTAAAAGATTCAACTATCAACAGAAGATAGTACTGTATTTAAGATTACCGAAACTATAAACGGAATTGTCATTGAAGGCAATCCGATCAACAATGATCTAGATACAACTGTTATAAGTGATTCAATCAGCACTTTATCATTTGTGGAGAATAAAGACGGCTTTATTAAGATGGATAAGAGTTTTTATTTCGGAAGTCGCGTCAGCATTGAAATAAACAGATACTATCCGGATTCAGCTGAAATATCTATCCTTCGATTCCTACTATTCACCTCCATTTACGGCTGATTCAAATATTGTGCATCACTATAACACGGCACACCTAATCAGATTGCAAAGGAAGTTGGTATAGTCGAGTGGAAAATTGATAATGTGTCAAACAACAGCCCCGAAGGAAAAATATCTTTAAAGAATTTAGCATCATAGAATGACTATACGTGAGCAATAAAACTCACCGCAGAATTCAGCTTCCAAAAAAATCAAAAACCTGATCTCAACCTCAGTATAACGAGTCACAAAAAATTAGCTTGAGGTTCAACTCAGAAATTCACATAATGGGATGTGTCGTCTGTTTTACATCGTTAAATTTAGATTAAAAGTAATTTTCATTAAACCTAATAAAAACAAGCGGGGAAGTCATGAATAAATTCAAAGAATTAACTGCGACAAACTGCGGGTGCTCTAGAAGAATTTTTGAATGAATCTGCAAAAACTATCGGGGGAATTGCGGTCGGGTCATTTGTTGTTACTTTTATTAATGCTTGTTCAAGCGACGACTCATCACCAACTTCACCTGACAATGGCGGCGGAAATGGAAACGGCTCTACTCAATTAACAATCGATATTTCACTTCCGGAAAATTCATCGCTTCAAACTGTCGGCGGATTGTTAACGCTTAGCTCAAATGATATTGATCCGCAAGGAATCTTCCTTTACCGCCAAAGTGAATCTTCGGTAATTGCATTCAGCAGAGAGTGTACACATGAACGTTGCCAAGTGGGAGCGTTCGGTTCAAATGAAATTGCAGCTTGTCCATGTCACGGAAGCAGATACGACAAACTCGGAAATGTTGTAAACGGACCGGCAGCATCATCTTTGAGAAGATACAATACCGAATTGAACGGAAATATCATTACCGTCACAAGGTAATGTCCAAATATTTATTAATAATACATAGAGGATGGTTATGAAAACAATGAGTTGCCGGCAATTAGGCGGTGCATGTGATACAAAATTCCGAGCTGACACTTTTAGTGAAATTTCGGAAATGAGCAAAAAACATGGAATGGAAATGTATCAAAATGGAGACAAAGAGCACATTGAGGCAATGGAAAAGATGCAAGAACTAATGAGTTCTCCCGAGATTATGAAAGAGTGGTTTGAAAACAAGAGAAAGAGTTCGAAGAACTACCTGAAAATGATTAACCTCAATTATACTTTGTTGATAGCTATAATTAAAAGTTATTATGCACTTTCCTTTTGAGAAAGTTTAACTAAGCCAAGCGTTAGGTGTAACCATGCCTTAAAGAAAAAAGTTTACGCTTGGCTCAGAATTATTGGCATTAAAATTTTCATCTGCATTATCGTTTTAGGTGACGGCTTATCGGCAAATCGGTTAGCCATTCAATTTGCTCATCAAATCTGTCATTTCGATTGCAGTTAGTGCGGCATCCCAACCTTTATTGCCTGCTTTGGTTCCGGCTCTTTCAATTGCTTGTTCAATTGTGTCAGTGGTTAAAACTCCGAAAATTACAGGCTTGTCAGTTTGCAGGCTCACATTTGCAATCCCTTTTGAGACTTCCGCCGCAATATAATCAAAGTGAGGTGTTGAGCCGCGTATAACAGCCCCCAAACAAATAACAGCATCGTACTTGTTAGATTCGGCAACTCTTTTTGCGGTTAACGGGATTTCAAAAGAGCCGGGTGCATAAATGACGGTTAAATTCTCATCGCTTCCACCATGGCGAAGCAGGCAGTCTTTAGCCCCTTCCAATAATTTACCTGTTATCAGCTCATTGAACCTGCTCACTATCAGGGCAAACTTTTTATCTTTCGCACTTAAGTGTCCTTCAATTACTTTCGACATAATTTTTCCTTTTAGTTACATTGCTTTTTCGTGAGTTAATATTAAATGTCCCATTTTATTTTTTTTAGTGAAGAGATAGTTCTCATTTATTTCGTTTGGACAAATTTCAATCGGCACGCGTTCAACAATTTCCAAACCATGCCCTTTCAATCCGATTATTTTTTGGGGATTATTGGTCAACAATCTAATTTTCTTAATTCCCAAATCTTTTAAAATCTGTGCACCCAATCCGTAATCTCTTAAGTCGGCTTTAAAGCCGAGTTGTTCATTTGCTTCAACGGTATCTTTTCCTTTCTCCTGCAATTCATATGCTAGAAGTTTATTGACTAATCCGATTCCTCTGCCTTCCTGTCTCATATAAAGTAGAACACCTCGCCCTTCGGTTTCAATCATTTTAAGAGAAGTTGATAATTGATCTCCGCAGTCACATCTTTTTGATTTAAAAGATCACCGGTGATGCATTCAGAATGGACTCTAACCAAAACAGGCTCGCTTGTTGATATATCACCTTTAACAAAAGCCAGAGGGTTGTCGGTCGTATCCAAATTGTTTTCGTAAAGATGAAGTTTGAACACACCGTATTCCGAAGGAAGATCAACCACGGCTTTCGGCTGAACTAACTTTTCTCTTATTCGTCTGTACTCAATTAGATCTGCAATTGTTATCAATTTGAGATCGTGTTTAGCAGCAAATTCTTTAAGCTGCGGAACCCGCATCATTGATCCGTCCGAATCCATAATTTCACAAAGCACACCGGCAGGAGTTAATCCGGCTAAACGCGAGAGATCGACAGCCGCCTCCGTATGTCCGGCACGTCTAAGCACACCGCCGTTTTTTGCAATCAACGGGAAGATATGACCCGGTCTTGCAAAATCCGATTCTGTAACATTTTCATCGGTAAGCGCTTTAATCGTCATTGCTCTATCGTGGGCAGAAATTCCGGTAGTAGTGCCGAATTTGTAATCGACGGTAATCGTAAAAGGTGTTTGGTGAAGTGCGGTGTTTTTATCAACCATTAGCTCAAGATCAAGCTGCTTTGCACGTTCTTGCGTAATAGGCGCACAGAGCATGCCTCTACCTTCTTTAACCATAAAGTTAACAGATTCCGGGGTGATTTTTTCTGCTGCCATAATAAGATCGCCTTCGTTCTCGCGGTCCTCGTCATCAACAACAACTACCATTTTTCCGTTTTTAATATCTTCTACAGCTTCCTTAACAGTATCAAAGATAAATTTTTCGTTATTCATTTTAATATCCCATTCCTTTTAATAATTCTTCTGAAATTGAAGAATTAGCTGTTCTGCTATTCATAAGTTTTTCAATATACTTAGCTATTACATCCACTTCAATATTTACATTCTCTCCAATCTTTTTGAATTTTAGATTTGTGTTTTCCCAAGTATGCGGAATTATTGAGAGCTCTACTTTGTTACCGGTAACTTTCGCGATTGTTAAACTTATTCCGTCAACAGCAATGGATCCTTCATCGATAGTATATTTAATTAAAGGAGACGGAAGTTCAACTGTAAGCGAATAATTTTTACCTAGTTTAACCACGTTGATAATTTTACCTAAGCCGTTAACGTGCCCCTGAACAAGATGTCCGCCTAAACGATCCGAAAGTTTTAGTGACCTCTCTAGGTTTACCGGTGAATTAACTTGAAGATTTTTAAATGTGGATTTATTTAGAGTCTCGCCGACGGCTTCGACTGTAAATGATTTGTGGTCAAATTCAACTACGGTTAAACAGACACCGTTAACACAAACTGAATTATCAATTTTAATATCATCCAAAACTTTGGCGGCTAAAAAAGACAATCGTTTTCCGCCTTGTATCGGTATAATATTTTTTATCTTTCCTACTTCTTCTACTAATCCTGTGAACATTCAACTTTGCTTTCATCTAATCCGGTTAAAAAAAATTGTTTTTATAAATTCAGTAAAGGCACAATATTTACAATCGTAATTTACGATTTTTTCAAATACGTTATTCCAATATCTTGTTCGAATATTTCTACGTTTTCGAGATCAAGTGCCAGAGGTTCTGTCAGGTTCAATGCGGGAATACCTTTTCCAAATATTTTCGGAGCTTTTAAAAATAGTAATTCATCAAACAAACTGTTGTCAACAAATTGTGTAAAAATTTCTCCGCCGCCCTCAATTAAAACCGAATTTATGTTATTATCACCAAGAATTTTAAGAACTTCCTTAAGGTCTAGTAAATTCTGTTCGTTTCTCTTGAGTTCAAAGATTTTTATATTTTTCTTTTTCAATAGCTCCTTTTTCGCTTCATCTGAATTTGCAGAGGAAAACAACCACGTCTCTGCAATTGTTGTATCAAATATCTTTTGATTTGTTCCGGAAATTAAATCCGCATCCAAAATTACTCTTAAAGGATTTCTGCCTTCGGTAAGTCTAACTGTCAGCTCGGGATTATCAATATTAACTGTGTTTGCTCCAATCAATACAGCATCATATTCAGAGCGCAATTTATGAACATGTTTTTTTGCGCTTTCGCTTGTAATCCATGTTTGTTTGTTGAATTCTTCAGCAATAAAACCATCGAGTGTGAGAGCAATTTTTACGGTTATATAGGGAAGTTTTGTTTTAATATGTTTGAAAAAAAACTTGTTTAATTTACTGCCTTCTTTTTCCAAAACACCGGTTGTAACTTCTACTCCCGCAGCTCGCAATTCCTTTATTCCTTTTCCGTTAACCTCAGGATTAGGATCAAGGTTTGATACAAACACGCGGCTTATTCCACTCTCTATTATCAGCGGAACACATGGCGGTGTTCGTTTATTACTATGATTACACGGTTCAAGATTGCAATAAAGATCGGCGTCTTTTAGATCGACTTTTGATTGCAGTATCGCTTCCCTTTCCGCATGATTTTCTCCCGGTTTTCTATGATAACCGGTTGATATTATTTTATTATTTTTGACTATCACAGCACCGACAAGAGGATTTGGAGATACTGCACCTTTCCCCTTCTGCGCAAGGTCAAAACAAGTCTTTATATATTTTTCGTGCAGATTATTATTTTCCATCATGATTCCGATATCTCATAAGTAAAATTATCCATAGTAAACGGAATTCACCAATTTTATGCGAATTAATTTATTAGAAAAATCATTGCTATCGCAAAACTATTATCACAAAATGAAATAATTTCTAAGGGATATCATTTCCCAAAATCCTTGATGTAAAAACCAATTGCCCCTATATTATAGGTGTCATATATTCAAAATATCTTTATCCATTAATAAGAAAGAAAACCATGATAACAAAAGAGAATGTAATAACCGCACAAATTGAGTGGGCAAACGGAATTATTAAAATCGGAAAGCTGAAGGACAATTATACAGAGTGTAAAAGAGAAGCAGAAGCATTTGTAACACGTCAATATAATTACGATCACGGAAGAGTTTTATTCAAGCCGACGCGAGCTTCCGAGAAACAATTTAGATTAGAAAAAGAAGGCGCGATTTCATATTTCGTTGGAGGTAATCAAAAATTCCCCGAAGATACCGGGTTTGCATTACAGCCGTGGACAAAAATAAAATTTGATAATGCCGATATAATCATTGACGAAAATACTGCCATTGCAATGGGTAATTATTATTTGGCTGATACGGAAAACAATGAAGTTAAAGTCGAATATACAATCGGGTTTATAAAACGTGATGACGGCAGTCTGAAAATTAACCTGCACCACTCTTCGTTTCCTTTTAAAAAATAATTAGGAAAGTTACTCAATGAACAAAGACATAGATGGTCTTTTAGAAAAAATAAATTTGCTCTCCACAAAAACAGTTCCTCGGTGGGGCACAATGACACCGCATAAAATGGTTGAACACTTGATGAACTCGTTTAAAGTTTCCAACGGAAAATTAAAAGTGGAATGTTATACGGAAGCAGAAAAACTACCGGTACTAAAAAAAATTTTAATGAGCGATAGACCAATGCCAAAGGGTTTTAATAGTCCGGCAAATGAACTCGCACCGGAAGGTTATCAATTTCAAACACTTGAAATTGCAAAGTCGAATTTATTAAAAGAGGTCGCTGATTATTATAAATTTTTTGATGAAAACCCTGAAGCAAAATTAATAAACCCTACTTTTGGTGAACTAAACAAAAAAGGATGGGAGCAATTTCATAAAAAACATTTAACTCATCATCTTACTCAGTTTGGGATGTACATATTTACCGTCGGTTGCAATGTCTGTTGCTCGGTATGGTCCGTTGTAATAACCCGCATCAGTCGGGTTACGGGGATCGGAAATATCAATAACTCTTACGCTATAACCCCCGAGATATGCAAACTGACCGGCGACTTCAACATCATTGTAAACTTTATTCGGGAAAGTAACGGATGATATCCGGAACGGACTTGAGAGATTGTTGATGGCAAAGATTTTGAATCCCTGCAAAAAGTCGTTAACAAAAAGATATTCTCCTTGAACATCTAAGTCGCGCACATGTCCCGAAGTATTTGTGTGCGAAACAATTGACGGATTATTCTTATCGCTTACATCAACTATAAGGAAGCCGTTATTTCCGTCTGCAATAAAAGCATAGTTATCTTTTACAACTACACTTTGAGTTTTCCCTTGAGTGTTTAGTGACGGTAATTTCTGAAGGTTGCTCGGATTCAATACGCTAACTATATGCATTCCGTCATTCCCGGCTGCTATGTATGCATAATCTCCTTCAACCGTTACTTCTTCTAATGTACTTGTCGGGAAATCAATATAATCTGTTCTGTGCACATTATCGGGATCGGAAGCATCATAAACTATTAATCGTCCGTCGCTAGGGTTTCCGACAGCATATACATAACCGTCTTCGGCATCAACACCTTCTGGGTCATGTAGAAGAAAACCATTCTCATCAATTAATTCTGGTTCATCCGGGTCCTCGACATCAAATACTTGAAGTCCGGCGGTTTGATCAACAACGAACATGTGCTGTCCGTTGACAGCAATTCCTTTAGCTTCCGAAGGTGTATAGCGAGAGGATAATAAATTCATATTCTGTTTCTCGGTGTCGGGTAAATATGCTTCGAAAAAACCCCTGCCGTGTGTGGCAGCCACTATGTGTTGATCGACATCCCGGTATGCGATTTCATCTGTTCTAACATTTGCCAAACCATTGTTTGAAGGAACCCAGTCCGGATGATCAGACTTAAATTGATTAGTACTCCAAACACCGATTTCTGTAGCTATATATGCAATTGTTTTATCGGTTTCATGAAATAAGAAACTTCTTACTGGTATATCGGGCAAGTCTCCTTCTTTACTTTTCCAATTTGTGCCGCCGTCCGATGTGTAATAAATTGATGTAACTCCGTAATTAGATTTTGTTACAACAATTTCATCTTCCGAATCACCGAATTTAATGTCGGAGACCCAGCCCCTTCCTAAATTACCATTTGCGATTTCTGTGAAATTCGGAGAGTTTGCATTTGCGTTTGTCATTTTATAGACACCGACCGGGTTACCAGGAGTGCCAACAAAAATGGTATGCTGAGAGTATGGAGAAGCTGCAAACTCAGACGGTTCACCTAATAAACTCAGTCCTTTCAATGTATCAACTGAGCGATTATTATTATTACTTATATTTTGCGCCCGTATAATTGAGCTGCTTGTTTGATTAACGTAAAGGACATCTCCGTTCTCATCATATTCAGCACTATTAATAAAATGTCCGTTATTTACGGTATCGTTAATGAAAGTAGAGAAGTTTTGACCGCCGTCCGTACTTAAATAATAACGAATTTTCTGTGACGAGGTTATTTGATAAGTGGTATTGCTCTGCCTAATAAAACATGCTGCACCGTCCCCTCCGGTTGGTCTATCCGACGAAGCCGGCGGCGAATTGCCTGTTGTAATTCTGCGCGTACCATTATCTTGAGTACCACCGAGAAGAATGACGGATCATTAATGTCAACTTCCAAGGTATAAAACTGAGTTACGTTGTAATTATTATTTGCAGTTAGTGAATGAGTTTCCGCCGTCACTCGTGTAATATACGCCTCCGTCATTACCGAAGAGAATATCATCCGGATGATTCGGTCTCCATTTAATCATATGCTGATCAACATGGAAAGGACTCGCATTTACTCTGCCCCAAGTGCTTCCACCATTGGTTGATCTAAATAAATTAATTCCACCTGCATATAGAGTATCAGAATCTTGAGGATGAACTTGCAGAATCATATCGTACCATGCTTGATTACCTGCAATCAGGAGTGCCCCCAGGGGTTTATTGGTGTATTTATTTGAGACCAATTATTTCCTTTATCGGTAGTTTTCAATAGCCCTCTTACAGTAGCATTAGAATCTTGCACCATCGCATAGACAATGCTTGCATCGGATGGAGCGGTTGCCATTTCTATGCGTTGAATTTTTGTATTAGGAAAACCGTTGTTTCCAGTATTTATTTTCTGCCAGTCACCTTCATCGCCTGTGGAAGATTTCCAAATTTCCCCTAAAGTTCCGATTCCGAATGAAACATAAATTGTATTATCGGCAGCAATTTCAATATCGGCTGCTCTTCCATGTGATGTATTATTTCCCGAAGTGGCTTGGACCGAGAACTTCGTCCCAGCTCTCACCGCCGTCTGTTGAACGTCTAAGTCCTTTACCTCTCAGCGCAATATAAATATCACCGGTGTTCGAGGATGCACATTTAGTTTCTGAATAAATCCAAAATTATTTGTGCTGGATAACCACTCCCAATCACCACCTGAATTTGTGGACTTCCAAACTCCTCCGCCTCTCACAGCGTCACCGTTAAACCAGCCTTCACCCGTTGATACATAGTAAGTGCTGGTGTTAGTGGGATCATAATCAATACTACTGATCGCAAGATTATCCCAAAAGTCATCAACTTTATGCCATGTGGGATTATTCTTATAAGTTACTTCATCTGAATACCAGAGACCGCCGCTGACAGAACCGACCCAAACTTTGAATTCGGAAGGATCATCAGGATCCCACATAATTGCGCGGGTTCGTCCACCGACACCGGTTGGACCGATTTCGCGCCAATCTAAGTTAGAGGTCATTACCGAATTGGATTTTGTACCTTCAGCAGCTCTCTGTCGCTCAGTATTTTGGTAAGCTTCAATTAAGCGTTCTTGAGGTACATAACCCAACTCAGGGTCCCTAGTTCGAAGCATTTCGAATTCGCGAGCGCCGCCAGGATCATCAAATTCGTTTTGTTTTAATTCATCTTCTTGATTTGAAAGATTTTTTGTTTCATGGGTTAGATAATAGCCATCACCTAAAACTAGGAAAGCAGCAACAATTGCTATTATAATTCCTATAATGAGTAAATATCGTTTGTATCTTGTTGTCTTCATCGATTATCCTCTTATGATTTAACCTATTCTTTAAGTTCGTAATTCTACTTCGTGTCCTATTATTTGTTTACAGTGTGTTAAAAATAATGAACCAATATCAAATTTTATGTGTAACTTTTTAAAGAGATACTTTAACAAGTGATTTCCCTCATATTATCCACGATTCATGCATAACGCAATTAGGAAGATACTTAACACTTATACTTTCGTAATTTTATTTATTGGTAATTGCAACGGAGAATGAAATGAATAAAGCGAAAGATTTTCTTTATTCGGACGAACCTGAACCTCACAAAGAGCGAACCAAACAAATTTTAAAAGCTCACCCTGAGGTTAGAGAGTTAATTTCTCGCACTCCCGTAAGCGGATTAATAATTATTGGAGTTGTGGCAATACAAATTGCAATCGCAATTTTACTTTCCGGTGAAGCATGGTGGTTAGCGTTGATAATTGCCTTTGCAGTTGGTGCATTTGCTAATCATTCTTTGTTTGTGCTGATTCACGAAGCAACACACAATTTAATTTTCAAAAACAGAACTATGAACAAGGTTTTTGGAATAATTGCGGATATCCCAAACGTTTTACCGAGTTCTATTTCTTTTAGAACTTATCATCTAAAGCATCACTCTTTTCAGGGTGATTACAAACAAGACGCTGATCTTGCAAGTAAGTGGGAAGCAAAATTAATCGGAAGTAATTTTGTGGGCAAAAGTTTATGGCTGCTTTTCTTTCCGGTCTTTCAAGCATTGCGCCCGCCGAGATTAAACATAAAGTTTGCCGATGCCTGGACGTTTGTTAATTGGTTTTTCGTTTTCGCTTTTGATGTCGCTATTATTTATTTCTTCGGTTGGATATCATTTTTATACTTAGTTTTTTCGTTCTTCTTTTCAATCGGGTTTCATCCGCTTGGTGCAAGGTGGATCCAAGAACATTTTCTTACTTATCCACCGCAGGAAACTTACAGCTACTACGGACCGTTAAACATACCGGCGCTTAATGTCGGTTACCACAACGAACATCATGATTTTCCTTCAATACCATGGAATAATTTACCGAAACTTAGAAAAATGGCTCCGGAGTTTTATGATACTCTTCATTACCATACTTCTTGGGTAAAACTGTGGCTGAAGTGGTTATTTGATCCGAAACTTTCGTTGTATTCGAGAGTCGTCAGGAAAGGAAGTGCTTAGAGAAAATGCTAATATCGAAACTCTAATTTCTAAACAAATCCTAAATCATAAATTCAAATGTTCAAAACAAATCAGAGGTTTCTAATTTTGAGATTCGTACTTATGATTTGTTTAGTATTTCGAAATTAGAATTTAGGATTTTATCACCAAATCCCCGGGATTTCTCGACAGAAAAATTTTCATCAAAAGTTTTAGTAACCGAGGTTGCTTTTGGTAAATCCCGGGGATTTATTTTGTGCTATCTATTATCATGTTCTTCAAGAAGCTGCTTGGCTCTTGGTTTAAATACCGTGTGATAGAATAAATCAAGATACGCTTCCATACCCCGGTTTTCCATATCGGTTGAGTATTTCCAGAATCCGTAAATCTTTGCTTGAGATAATAACTTTTCAGTATAAAGCGGCCAATTGTATTTTTCTTTTACTCTCTTTATTGCATTACCGGAAACACTCTCCCAATAATCCTTCTCGTCACTAAAACGTTTTATATACTTTTCTAATATTTCAATTGAGTCCTCATCGTTTGCAGGATCAATATGAAAGCCATGTACGCCGTGCTCAATTATCTCAAGCGGACCGCCGTATTTTGTAGCAAAGACGGGAACGCCGGTAGTCATTGCTTCAATGACCGTTAATCCGAATCCCTCGAACAGTGCAGGTTGAACAAATACACCTTTCTTTTCCGCAATTCTTCTGTAAGCTTCACCGGATTCATCTTTGTGAAGGGCTCGACCAATCCATCTAACTTTATCATGCAAGTTGTATTTTTTAAGCAATTCGTGAGTAAGATTAATTTGTTCTTTTTCTTCGTTGTCGGATGATTCTTCAGCGTTAATTTTTCCGGCGGCTAGTATTAAGTTAGCTTTCTTTTGCAATTCTTCGGATTCACCAAACCATCTAACTAATCCGGTTATGTTTTTTATTTTATCTAAACGGGACATCGCGAAAATCGGCAGTTTATCCGGGTCGGATAATTTACCCCACAAATATGGTTCTTCCGCATTATTGAAAAACATATCATCAATACATTTGGTTACTTCCTCAACTCGTTCTTCTTTTTTTGAAGGAGCAAAGAAAACTTTTTGATTAACTCCGGGAGAAACAATATTAAATTTTGTGTGTTTTGGATTAACACCATTCTCTACACGGTAAAGACCCGGCATTGTAAAATGCTTATAAGATTCATATTGCCCCATCGATTCATCCGTACCGGCAATCTCTTGATAAGATGAGGTAATAAGAAAGTTAGCCGAGTTAATTGCGATTAAATCCGCAGTAAATTGAAGGGAAAAGTGATAATATTTTTCCAAGTCTTTCCAATAGAGCCCGCTGTAAAGATATTTACTTTTCTCTAGAGCGTGTGCAATGCAGCATTGAGTAACTTTGAATCTCTTAGCAAGTAAATATGAAACTAAATTTCCATCAGAGTAGTTGCCTATTACTAAATCCGGACGAGCGCCGAACTCTGCCATCAATGCAATGTAAGAATCTTCAGTGAACTCTTCCAAGTAAGGCCATATCTCAAAACGTGAAATCCAATTATCCGTTACTTTTTTGTTATGTTCCTTAAAAGGAACCCTGAGAATCCAAGCATTTTTTGTATTGTAAATTTTTTCATGCCGTTTATTACAGTCGGTATCCAACGGATTAGGAATTAACCGGGTAAGCACAACAATTTTAGGTAATACATCTAACCCCGCTTCTTCGAGAGATTCGATCAATGCTCTTTCAAGTGCTTTAACCTGATCCAGAATGTAAACCACCTGGCCGCCCGTATCGGGCAAACCCATAGCGCTTGTCTGTGAAAAAAATCCGTGTGGTGAAATGATGGCAATTTTAAACAGCATCGGAATACGAGAAATAAATTCAGCTAATACTTGATGATCGGGTGAGTTCAAAACATTCTCTAATAATTTCAAACTCTTTTTTATTACACCAACATTTTTCCCTAATCCCGGTTCAAATCCCAGCTCTTGCAGATTGTGCTTTATTTCTTTAAATGATGTGTTATCGTTGAACTGTTTTAATAAGTTTGTTGCTTTATCTATTTGTTCATTCAACTCTTCCGAATCATTTATTCTATCATTTAATATTAGCTGCTGGCCGTCATATTTATGAAGATGTAAAAAGTTAAATAAAAGCTCTTTCCACTTAGCCGAATCGTTAAACATTTGACTTGACAAATACCGGTTAAGATATTCAACTCCCTGCCCGATATTTTTGGAATCTCTTACAAACGGATGATTATCATAAAAAGGAGAAAAATCGAGATTGAGCATGTTATTATTCATTTCCGGATTAACAAAACTCTCTTTCACCATCAAATAATCTTTTACAGAAATTTCTTCGATGAAAGATTCTCCAACGTTAACATGAAAGAAGCGGGTTAAACTAATTTTTTCTCTAACATCGAGATAGACAGAATCAGCGAAAGAGACAGACTCTTGACACTTCTTTATCAGAGGTTCCAAGTCAGCACAATTTTTGCCATGTTTCTCATAACATTCATGCAGATAATCGATCAGATTACCGGTTACACAAAGTTTTTTATCCTGCTGAGATAGAAATTTTATAAAGCTATAAAATTGATGTGACTTTTCTTCAACTGCTTTCAAAAACTTACTCATTTACTCTCCGTCCTTTTCTAAAAAGTTGTAGTTATCAATTCCCTCAATGATTCCGTCTGCCATTTCTTTTTGAGCGAAATAAATTCTTCTTCTTCCTTTTAATTTATCTAACTCTTCACCGCGATTACCGACTATCACACCGAGGAGTTCACCGGTAAGCATATCTTCGTCATTGCCGGAATCGCCGGCAACTAGAATGTTGTTGTGGGCAAAATTCCATCTGTATGCAATGTAACGTACGGCTCTTCCTTTGCTTGCTCTAGCGGGAAGAATATCAAGATAGTTTCGATGACTTAAAATACAATTTGCTTTGATTTTATTTTTTACAAGCCAATCAACTACTTTGCGATAGTTTTCATCGGGATCATCAATGTAATAACTGACTTTAAAATCCCGTTGAGTGTCCTTTTCTTGATATTCTAAAAAATCAAAATCGCCGAGAGCGTTATAAATTTGTTCACGCTTCCAACCTTGCGAAATGTGTGCTTTCCAACCGGTTGAATAGACGTAATCATCTTTACCACGGTAATAAATTTCCGAACCGACGGAAGAGATAATCAAATCGGGCATCACAAAATCATGTTCTTTCAATACTTTTTTGGCAGAATCAATTGTTCTTCCTGTAGCAACCCCAAATCCAATATGATGATTATTATCCGCAATAACTTGTTTGATTCTTTCTTCGGCGTTTTCATCTCCAATGAGAGTGTCATCAATATCAAATATCATCAATCTATCGAAGTTTAAGAATCTTTTACCGGCGCTAATAAATGTTTTTGGTTCTTCTTTATGCTCACCCAACAATTCATAAAGAACATTCATATAACTCTCGGTGTGCGCTTCCCAAGAGTAGAACTCTTTCACGTATTTAATTCCGTTTCTGGAATATTTTTCCCATGTATCCGTATCATCTAATATTTTATGAATACCTTTTGAAATATTTTTTGAATCGGAGACATCAGACCAAAACACCGTGATCTAAATTTGATAGTATGTCTCTCGGCCCGCCATCATTTGTAGCAACGACCGGTAAACCACTTGCGGCTGCTTCAATAATTGTCAATCCAAACGGTTCGTTATAAGCTGAGTTAACAAAAACGCCACCGGTTTCTGCCGCAACTCTATAAAGCTCGGGTACTTCATCATCTACGTCATGTGTTTTGGGAACTGCCATTTTACCATAAAGGTTATACTTATCAAGTAAAAGTAAAATGTCAGTCAGAACTTCACGTTCAATATCAGGCATTTGGGTTATATCTTTTCGAATACCGGCGAAGATTGCGAGGTTAGCTTTTTTCTGAAGTTCTTTATCCTCACCATAAGCTTCAATTAAACCGGTTATATTTTTTCTTTTTTCCGGCCGGCACAGAGAAAGTATTAAAGGTTTATTTAGATTAGTAAAAAATCGATACAATTCTTCACGAATATTTTCCCTAATTTCTTTTTCTTCTTCAGTCCATTCTCTCTTTTCGTTATAAGGATAAAACCTGTCTAACTCGACACTCGGCGGAATAACTACAAACTTATCTTTGTTAGTGTTTTCATATAAGCCGTATTGGTCATCGATTTCCTGAGAAGTGCTTGCAATAATTCTATCAGCATAAAAGATAACGCCTTCTTCGGCATCAATACGTTTGAATATTTTGTAACGTTTGTTGATCTCTTCTTTTGTAAGTCCGTTTTTCATCAAGTTATTCAGCTTATTTCTGCCGAGCGAGTGCCCGGTGTGAACAAGCGGAATTCCAAAAAATTTTGTGAGCTCTGTGCAAACATAACCTGCGTCTGCATAGTGGCTGTGAATAATATCGGGCAATTCCTCTTTGCTTTTGATGTACTTAATTGATTTGTCAACGAACTCTTCAAGATGCGGCCAGAGTAATTCTTCCTGATATATTTTAGTCCGCCGCATCTAATGCGGATTAGCGAGAGTTTGTCGTTTACTTTTTCTTCTCTTTCTGCATAAACATCATCGACTTCTTTATCGTCAATTCTTCTTGTAACAATCTCTACTTTTCTAACATCATCTTTTTCCGAAAGTGCTTTTGCAAGTTCTAGTACATATTTAGTTTGTCCACCGGTGTCTGCATCACGACCCAATTCAAGGTTCTTGCCTCTAATTAATCCATGAATATTGTAAAGTTGAATGTACAATCCTTTATCACTCATTTTTTATTCTCTCTCTATATTTATTATAAAAATTATCATCGTCAGGTATTGCACCTTCAATTGTACAAATCTCCGCAGAAAACTTTGAAGCAAGTTCATTGATCCTACTTAGTTTCCAACCCAAAAGATAACCAATTGCTAAAATTGAAGCATACGCATCTCCAGCGCCAACCGTGTCAACAATTTTATCAACGCTTTCTTTATAATGAGACTTTTCATCACCTTTAAATAAATAAGCTCCTTTTTCGCCTAGAGTTATACAAAGCAAATCGATGTTGTATTTTTCTACTACGGCAAAAGCAGTTCTTTCAAACTGAAATTCATCACCGAGTAATAACTTATTAACAAGCTCCAGTTCTTCAAAATTCAATTTCAACACATTGCTTTTGACAAGAGAGTTATTAATTATTTCTTTATTATAGAAATTCTGGCGGATATTTAAATCACAAAATTTATTTGTGTTTATATTAGCCAATTTATCAATTGTTCCACGTGTTATGTCATTCCTTTGTGCTAGCGTGCCGAAATAAAAAAGATCCGAGCTTTCGACAATTTGTGTAAGATTAGAATTCATAGGTATGAAATCATATGCCCGGTTTTCTAAAATATTAAACTCCGGTACTTTGTTTTCATCGAGATTGACTTCAACAAGTCCGGTAGGATGCTTATCATCAATTTGAATCTCCGAGACATCAAAATTTCTGTTTTGTAACTTATGTAAGATTTCATTTCCTTCATCATCGTTGCCGACACTCGAAATAAATTTTCCGTTCCCTGTTAGCTTCCAGATGTGATATAAAAAATTAAATGGAGCGCCTCCAAGTTTTTTATAATTTGGATAAACATCGAAAAGTATTTCACCAATTGCAGCAATTTTTACATTCATTTTTATCCTCCAAAGTTTTTTATTATACGAAAAATTGGTGAATACATCAAAATTTGATCCTAGTAATAAGTTATTCTATAATTTTATTAATAATTTATACAATGAAGTTTTTTACAGAAGTGAATATCGACGCTTACCCGGAAAAAATAGAACACTACAATTCTATTTTCACGATCGGCTCTTGTTTTGCAGAGAACATCGGTGATAAATTCACTGAATTAAAATTTAATTCGATGATCAATCCTTTTGGTGTGCTTTACAATAGTGCATCGATAAAAAACTCTTTATGGTTGCTGGCTGAAAAAAAGATTTTTTCAGAGGATGATTTGATTTTTAATCAAGATGAATGGCACAGCTTTTATCATCACAGTGATTTTTCACATCATAAAAAAGAAACAATTATCTCTAAGATTAATTCAACTTCGGCTTTCGCCTTTAGCTTCTTAAGTAAAACTGATTGGTTAGTAATATCACTTGGGACATCTTTTGTTTATCACCACAACCAAAGTGGTACAATTGTTTCAAACTGTCATAAAATTCCACAAAAAGAATTTACAAAGAGTTTTCTCACACTCGAAGAAAATTATTCCAACATAAAAGAGATTATTGAACAACAGCTTTCGCTCAATAGTAATACAAAATTTCTGTTGACTGTCTCACCTGTTAGGCATTTTAAGGATGGTGCACACAACAATCAATTGAGTAAAGCAAGTTTGCTTTTAGCAATCAACAAGATTGTAAATGAATTTGCAAAAACATACTATTTTCCATCATATGAAATTATGATGGACGAATTAAGAGATTATAGGTATTACGATGTTGATCTTCTTCACCCAAACACTCAGGCCATAAATTACATTTGGGAAAAGTTCAGTGATAGTTTACTCACAAAGCAATGTCAATTAATAAATGAGGAAATACAGAAAATAGTTACAGCAGCTAACCACAGAGTTCGTAATATGAATTCTCAAAAAAATATAGACTTTGCAAAAAACATGTTGGCACGAATAAAAGAAATTGAATCAAGCAACTCTTTAATTAATTTTGAAAAAGAGAAACATCTTTTTTCATCATACATTAACGGATCAGAAAGATAAACAAACAGAGGGTGCAATAATGACAAAGGATGAATTAGGAAAAGAAATTTACAGGGTTTCACACATTACCGGTGAATTTTTACTCCGCTCCGGACAAACTTCAAACGAGTATTTCGATAAGTACAAGTTTGAGTCGTTACCGAATTTATTAATTCCAATTGCGCGCGAAATGAAAAAGTTAGTTCCACAAGAAACAAATGTTTTAGGCGGACTTGAGATGGGCGGTATTCCTCTTTCAACTGCGCTTTCAATTGAGACGAATATTCCAAGCGTGTTCGTCCGCAAGCAAGCAAAAGAGTACGGTACCCGTAAACTCGCCGAGGGAATCGATTTTGAGGGGAAGAAAATGTGCGTCATAGAAGATGTCGTAACTACAGGCGGACAAATAATAAAAAGTGTTAATGAGCTGCGTAAACTTGGGGCAGATATTGATACGGTACTTTGTGTAATAGTTAGAGAACCGAAGGCATTCGAGAATTTGAAAGAAGCAAAGCTTGAGTTGAAACCGTTATTTACGATGGAAGAATTGAAGGAGTTAGCATAATTTTATGAGAAATTTCCCCAAACAAAAAAGGCGGCTTGTTCAGCCGCCTTTTTAATGATTTATTCACTTCAATATTAACTACTATAAATCAAATTTTAATCCGGCTCTAACACCAATGTAGTTAAAGTTTGATGCAGCAAGTACATATTTTGCTGTTAAATCAAGTGCCATAGTTTTACTAAGTGGTAATTCATAACCAGCACCTGCACCAAAACCAAATTCACTGTCAGACGATGAGCCACCTTGGAAAAACTGAGAACCGGCTCCGGTAACTTCCATATCGAATGTAAATGAATGGATGCCTAGTTGACCCATTACATAAAATCCTTTAGAGAAGAAATATTTAACACCGCCTAAAACCGTGATTGCTGACCAGTCCCAACTAACAGTAGTTGATTGACCGCCAAATGAACTTTGAGTTACTTCATCACCGGGCCAAATTAAATAGCCAACATCAGCAAAACCAACTAACTTATCTGAAAAGCCGTATTCAACTCTTGCAGAACCGCCAAATCCCATTCCAAGTTCGGAAGCGTCGGCAGCATCACCAGATGGTATTGCTAATTCGCCCCCAACACCAATTGCAATTTTGCCTTTTTCTGTTTGAGCTTGTGTAAAACTCACAGCAAATAATAAAACAAGAATAGTAAATAATACTTTCTTCATGAAATCCTCCTTTATGTGGTAGATTGTTTAATTAGATTATTTTTTAGAGGTCAAACTTTCGGTGCCCTCCGAAAAAGTACCATAAACATAAGAAGACGTTCTATCAAAATCAAAGTAAAAAGTTAAATTTAAGCTTATTATAGAGCAATTTTAATTTAGATCACATTTTGAAATTATAAAGACGAATATCTCGGAACTATTGTTTCTACCTCAACTTTTATAACACCTTTTTCAATCATTCCAAGAGCTATTGCTGCTCCTTTTGAAAGATCAATATCACGTCCGTTGATATATGGTCCGCGATCATTTATCCGTACGATTACAGATTTATTGTTATTTAGATTTGTGACTCTCAACATTGTACCGAAAGGCAGCGATTTGTGAGCAGCCGTAAATGCTTGCTGATTATAAATCTCTGTATTCGCAGTTTGCTTACCATGAAATTTTGGTCCGTACCAAGAAGCAACCATTTTTCCCGTCTCTATAAAATCTACTGATATTGTTATGTTGATTTCATTCTCAACTTTTGGTTCAATATAGTTCTCTGAAGCGGTAAAATACTCGCTCGCATCAGAAACACGAACGCCTAAAAAAACTACCGCAACTGTAAATATGGATATAAGTAATATTTTGTTAAACTTTATCAATTACTGCCTCTTATTTATTCTAAATTAATATTTGTACTGAAATGTTCCGCTAAAAGTTATTATTAAACTTCTGCTATTATGCCCCAATTAGTTTTAGAGCAATTTGTGTTTTGGACTTTGCCCCAGCCGATTACCGAAACAAGTGTTGTGAAATGAAAATTATGATATGTGTATTGAATTGTTCTTTGCTTCATTTTGCTAATCTAAAAGTAAATTGACTTATGACATGCTTTCTAATTCCCAAAGAGATTTAGATGCTGAATATTTCAAAATGTTTCTAGAATCTTTGTGCTAATTACAAAGCTTTTGTAAATATCAATAATAAAATGGTTTCATATAACTGAAGTTATCGTGATTTATATCACATCATTTTATAAATTTTTGTTTTACTAGAGGTTTTGATCTTATTAATATTTCTGTTAAAATAAAGGTTTATATTTATTTACTTCACTTGTCCCTGCCCAAGGTTTTTCTCTCTATCTGATTTGCAATCAACAAAAGCTTCAGATTTCTTAACACATGAAAATATCAAAAACATTTATTCAAAATTCCGAATTGAATTTCTTGGGGAAAATAAATTTAATACTTAGATTACCAAACAAAGTTTTCAAAAAGTGACAAATGCAAAAAGTCGATCTCATCATTTCCGGTACTTCTCTTAAAAATTCGAATTCACTCAAAAGAATAGTTTCAGAGCAAAATTTATTTGAAACGGTTTTAGTATATGATAAATCGGATGACAACAAATCCTTCACACAAATTGACTTCGGCGATCTAACTTCCTCTAAAAGTTTGGGAAGCATACTAAATACAGCAAAATCAGAGTATCTGCTTTTTATTCTGGGTTTCGCTAAAGTTGAGATAACCCTCGAATCAATAAAACGTATGCTATCTATTGCCGAGCAGACTTCGGCAGGATTTATTTACTCTGACTACAATGAAATTATAGATAATAAAGTCATCAAACATCCTACTATTGAGTATCAACTTGGAAGTATAAGGGATGATTTTGATTTTGGAAACATTGTGCTAATTCCAAGAAAAGTTTTTGAAGATGAAATCCCAACAGAGGATTATAAACATGCCGCATTTTACGCACTGCGATTAAATATCTCGACAAACCATAAAATCCTCAGAATTCCGGAACACCTTTACACACAAGAGCCGATTGATCTGCGAAAGTCCGGTGAAAAGCAATTCGACTATGTAGATCCTAAAAATCAAACCGTTCAGAAAGAAATGGAAAAAGCTGCTTCAATTCACCTGAAGAAAATCGGTGCAAGCATCCGGCAAGGTAATGAAATTAACTTTTCAGAGATTGATAATTTTTCAACGAGAGCATCGGTTATTATTCCGGTGAAAAATAGAGAGAAAACTATTAAAGACGCGGTTGAATCTGCACTTAATCAAGATGCTTCGTTTAGCTATAATATTATTATAGTTGATAATCACTCAACCGACAAAACTAGCGAGATAATTAAAGAATATTCCAAGAAGGATGAAAGAGTAATCCATTTGATTCCGCCTCAAAAAGGATTGAATATTGGCGGCTGCTGGAACTATGCTGTGCAGAGCAAACATTGCGGAGCGTTTGCCGTGCAGCTTGACAGCGATGATGTTTACTCATCCCCCGATACATTGAACAAAATAGTTAATGCATTTTATTCGGAAAAATGTGCAATGGTTATCGGAAGTTATACGATGACCAATTTTGAAATGAAGGAACTTCCGCCCGGTTTGATTGATCACAAGGAGTGGACAGACGATAACGGCATGAATAACGCATTGCGCATAAACGGACTTGGTGCACCACGTGCTTTTTATACTCCGATTATAAGAAAAATTGGTTTCCCTGACGTAAGCTACGGAGAAGATTACGCTGCGGCACTTGCAATATCCCGTGATTATAAAATAGGTAGAATTTATGAATCTCTTTATTTATGCCGCAGATGGGAAGGAAACACCGATTCTGATCTGCCCATCGAAAAAGTGAACAAAAATAATTTCTACAAAGATAAAATTAGAACTTTCGAAATATTAGCCCGGCAGAGAAAAAACAAGAATGAATAGACTCCTTTCAGAACCTGAATTAGCCGAATACACAAAAGGTAATTCTATTATTGACCGGTTAAGAGCATTGCTCGATCATCAGTTGGATAATTGGAGTTTAGCTGCAAAGAATTATAAATCCCTAAACTCTATTCAAACAAAGAGCTTAATTATTGACGGTGAAGAAGTAATTCTTCAGCATAACCCGGAAAGAGTGACCTCAACAACCGCCAATGTTGAAGAAAAGGTTGTAAAAAATAGAAAGTGTATTTTGTGTGAAGAAAATCTTCCCGAAGAGCAGCGTTATCTTAACTACTATAAAGAATACCGTTTTTTAGTAAATCCATTCCCGATATTAAATGAACATTTTACAGTTGCAAAAACTAAACATACACCGCAAGCTCTATTAGATTATTTTAATGATTTGTTACTAATAAGCAGAGATGTGGGTGAAAGATATGCTGTTTTTTATAATGGACCTAAATGCGGCGCTTCTTTACCCGAACATTTACATTTTCAAATCGGGAACAAAGATCAATTACCCATAGTGAATCAAGTTAATTTAGCGCTTGAAAAGAATGCCAATGTTGTAGCGGCGACAAACAAAATAAAATTGATATCTTTAAATTCTCTTAAACGAAAAGCGTTCGTTGCTGAATCAAATAATAGTGTAGAGATTTTAAACTTTTTCTCAATCTTAAATTCATTTCTGAAAAAAGTTAAAACCAATATTGAAGAACCTAAGTTGAATATCGTTTCTCTTTATGATAAAAATAAATGGAAGGTTATAATATTCTTAAGAAAGCTGCATAGACCTAGTTGTTATTACAAAACGGATGAGTCTCAAATACTTGTTAGTCCGGCATCAATTGATATGAGTGGGCTAATTGTAGCACCAAGAAAAGGTGACCTTCAAAAATTAACGCCGGAAATCATAAAAGAAATTTACAGGGAAGTGAGTATCACAAAAGAACTAAATGAGTTTTTGATTTATCAACTAAAAAACTTCTATAACTAAATCCTATCCTTTAATACAGATAAGACTAACATCATCCTCAAATTTACCGGCAGTATAATCGGAAAACTCTTTTTTAATTTTGTCTAAAGGATTTTCGTCCGGTTGAATACGTTTTATAACATCGATCAACCTGTCTTTACCGTACTGTTCTTCGGTAGATGCATTTCTCGATTCAATAATTCCATCGGATATTAAATAAATCGCATCACCATCATTAAGCTCTATGTTAACATCTTTATAATCGCCGTCTTCGTTAAAACCGAGCAGTAACCCATCTGATTTAACCATCGATACTTCGTTATCTTTTTTTACAAAGATCGGAAGATCGCCGGCGCCGCTATAGCTTATCGTTTTGTTCTTTTTGTTTAAAGGATTATAGAAAGTGTTACAAAAACTTCCGAGATTCTTTCGTCATTAAAAATAGATTTATTTACTGCCTGCACTATTTTACCTGCGCTTAAATCACTAATGGATTCAATTGCAAAACGAGTTGCACTTCTAACATATCCGGCATAAGCAACGGCAAAGTACCAAGCGCCCCATTTTTTCCCCATTACATCGCCAAGAACAGCGACAAGATATTCGTCATTTATTTTCACATAATCTATAAAATCACCACCGGGTGTTCCTTCAAAAGGTACATGCCAATGTTCCAATTGGAAATTTTCAAATTTCGGAAATGCGGAAGGGGTAACTTTTGCACCGAGCGACCCGGCAGCTTTCTGAACTTCTTCGACTGTCTTGTCCCGTTCTTTCTTTTTGCTTTGTATAATTGCCTTTACTTTTGCAATCACAACTTTCGGGGTGGATGTTTTGATAATATAGTCTTCGATATCGAGTTCATAACCTTCGAGGATATCGTCATCTTCACCTTTAGCGGTAAGAAAAACAAACGGAATATTTTTTAAATCGGGTAATTCCATCAACCGCTTTCTAAATTCAAACCCGTTCATTTTGGGCATCATAATATCGCTAATGATAATATCCGGTTTTAATTCTTTTGTCTTTGCTAATCCTTCTTCGCCATCTTTAGCAACAGTACATTCGTATCCCGCTTTGCCCAAATTATAAGCAAACAATTTTGCAACATTTGGTTCGTCTTCAACTAATAATACTTTGTATTCTTCTGCCATTATTCTATCTATTTTGTATAACTTTTCACTGCTTCTTGTAAATTTGTAAACGTTTCAAAAACTCTGAATAATCTTGTGAGTTCAAACATCGAGCGAACTGTCGGTCTAAATCCAACTAATTTCAAATCTCCTTCTAACTTAGCCACTTTCTTTAATGAGCTGACCAGCACACCGAGAAAGGATGAATCAACAAATTCGCATTCACTTAGATCAACTATAATTTTTTTGTATCCTTCGTCAATGGCATCGGTTAATCTTTCTTTCAGCTCATTTGCTTCTTTTACGGATGCCCGTTCTACATTTATTATTTCTACGATTACATCACCGATTCTTTCTTCAACTATCATCACTTACCTTTAATTTTCTCTGTTGGCTTCAATTCCGTATTTATCCATTAAACGATAGAGTGTTGCCCTGCCGATATTTAGCTTTTTAGCGGCTTCAACAATATTTCCGCTTGTAACCTTTACAGCATGTTTGATCGCTTCTTCTTTTAACTTTTCGAATGGAATTATGGGTGATTTCTGATCGAACAGTTCACCGTTACTCAATCCATACGCTGTTGTTGCGTCCGGTGATTGGATTTGCGGGGGCAAGCTGTTTTTATCGATATATTCTTCTTCGGAAAGTATCATACATCTTTCAACAAGGTTTTCGAGTTCGCGGATATTGCCCGGCCAATCATAATCATACAAAACTTGGAGCGCGTCTTTTTTAAATCCTTTTATATTCTTACTTAATTTCTCATTGAACTTGTTTAGGAAGTGATCTATCAAAACAATTATATCTCCCCGTCTTTCTCTTAAAGGTGGAATATGTATAGGGAAAGAGCTTAAGCGGTAATAAAGGTCTTCTCTAAATTCTTTCATATCAACCGCTTCTTTCAGATCCCTGTTAGTTGCGGAAAGAATCCTAACATCTGTTTTTATAATTTCGGTTCCGCCAACCCTTTCAAATTCTTTTTGTTGAATTACCCGAAGAATTTTTGCTTGCAGAGACATTTCCATTTCGCCAATTTCATCTAAGAAAATTGTGCCGCCGTTTCCCAACTCAAACTTTCCAATCTTCCTTTGGTGAGCGCCGGTGAATGCTCCTTTTTCATGACCGAAGAGTTCGCTTTCTAAAAGTTCTCTTGGAATAGATGCACAGTTAACAACAATAAAGTGCTTGTCTTTACGTGAACCGTTATAATGAATTGCTCTTGCAACTAACTCTTTCCCGGTACCGGATTCACCTTCTATTAACACGGTAATATCGTTATCCAATACTTTTGAAACGAGACGGAATATTTTCTGCATCTCGTCATCGCTCGAAATAATATTATCGAAGCTGTATTCTTTCTGAAGATTTTCTTCGAGTTCATCAATTCGTTTTATCAATTCATAATTTTTTATTGCGTTCTTAATTGCGGGCTCTAACCGGTTTTGATCAATCGGTTTTGGAAAATAATCAAAAGCGCCAAGCCGGATTGATTCGATTGCAACTTCTACGCTGCCTTGTGCTGAAAGCATTATTACGGGAAGATTGGAATTAACAGATTTTATTTTTTTTAGAACTTCGTTTCCATTTATGTCGGGGAGCATAATATCAAGTAATACTAAATTAGGATTTTCAGGTAATGCATCAAGTGCGCTCTGACCATTTTTGAATCCTTTTACTTTGTATCCCCATTTGCTTTTAACCCAGTGCGTAAGCAATTTAAGAATCGATTCTTCGTCATCAACAATGAAGACTAACTTTTCCAAGCTTTACCCCTCTATTTTCTTCGGCAATTTAATAATGAACGTTGAGCCCTTATCAAGTTCACTTTTTACTTTTACCAAACCGCCATGTAAATCAATAATTTGTTTAACTGCTGCAAGCCCAAATCCGGCGCCCGGAATTTGAGTTCCCGTTCTTCCAACTTTACTAAATTTCTGAAACAATTTTGGAATATCTTCTTTCGGAATTCCAATACCGGTATCGCTTACAATGATTTCAACTTCTTTCAAAAAATCTCTTGCTAGGAGAGATATTCTACCACCTTTATTTGTAAATTTAACTGCATTAGACAATAAGTTGGTGATTGATTTCGTAATTCTATCTTTGTCTGCCTCTATAACTATTTCAGCATCCGGAATTTCGGTATAAAATGACAGCTCTTTTTCTTCGGCTGTCTTTTTCCATTTATCTGCTAACTCTTTGAGTACTAATATAATATTGAAATTAGTTTTTTCAAGTGCATCGCTGTCGGTTTCAAGTTTTGAGAAATCGAGAATATCATTTATTATACGAGCTAATCTTTTACCCTCGGTTAAGATTACTTCGCTGAACTCTTCGACCATTTCTCTCGGTAAATCTTTGTCGGTTGCAATGGTTTCTGCGAAACCGACAATTGACGCCAGCGGTGTACGCAATTCATGGGATACGTTTGAGACAAACTCGTTTTTTAATCTGTTTAATTCTTCAAGAACAGTAATTTGTTGCTTTGCTCTATCCTTTTCAATTGTAATGACACGATTTGCTTCGATAAGTTTTGCGTTAAGATCCTTAAGTTTATTCGCATTTGTGATGTGCTCTGTTATATCTCTGCCGATTCCTATAAGACCGGAAATTTCCTGGTCGGTTTTAAGATTACGCGCATTAATCTCATATGTCAAAATATTATGAAACTTATCAACAAGCTGCACTTCAAATGAAGTTATATCTTCTTGATTTAATATTTGCTGGAATACAACCGCTATGTCAGATTTATTTTCTTCATCAACAAAATCTAAAAAATGTTTGCCTGCCAATTCATCGGGGGTGTAACCGAGGTTTCGAGCACCTCTTGTGTTGATCGAAACAAAGTAACCGTAATTATTTAATGTGAAAATCAAATCTTGTGCGGTTTCAATAAGCACTCTAAATTTTTCTTCTGATTTTTCAAGCTTATGCTTATACTCAATTTCATCGGTTACATTTGCTATTGAGCCAACTATCCGTACAATCTTCCCATTTTCTTTTACCGGATAGCCGGTATGTCTAACGTATAACTCTTTATCGTTTGCGTCAAAAAATTTGTATTCAACAACTGCTTCCTCACCTTTACGTAGTTTTCTTATAAACTCTTTGAACTCCGGGATATCCGAAGGATGAATTTTCCTGATCAGAGAAACTCTATTTTCAAGAATATCATCTTTTCTATAACCAAAAATTTTCAGTGCCGCATCCGACACAAAATTATATATTGTTCCATCCGTATCGGTTGAATATAGCACAGAGCCGATATTTTCCGCGGTTTCATGAAACCAGTTTTCAATTTGGACCTCTTTCGTAATATCCCAAAAGGAAGTGACTATTTTTTCCGAATCATCTTTTGTGGATTGCAGATAAATAGCGTTGATATTGAACCAACTCTCTTTTTGATTGTTATCTACATATTTTAATTTGACTCCGGAAATGGATTTTTTTTGTTTACCCGAAATTATAAAAGGTAAATTCTGAGACTTTACAATTCCACCGGCATCCTTTTGAAACTTTGTGATCTCAGAAAAGTTTTTGCGTAATAATTCCGGTGTCAACTCAAATCGATTTTCGGCTGCGCGATTAAAGAAAAGCAACAGTCCTTTTGGATTTGTGATAATCAGCGGAATATCAACTTCTTTTAAGCTATCTGATAAAATTTTATCCATACTCACTTTATGAACTTCGACAAATCATTTAATAAAGATAATAAATACCGGACTTAAAATAATGGATAGAGTTCCTTATTTTTGCTAAATGAAAAAGATTAAGAAACCGGAACTCTTAGCCCCCGCCAGTGACTGGTCAACTCTGCATGCTGCAGTTAATGCCGGATGCAATGCCGTCTATCTCGGTGTTGATTCACTTAACATGAGAGCTAAAGCTAAAAATTTTTCTCTCGATGAGTTAGATGAAATTGTAGAGTATTGTCACTCCCGAGAAGTTGACTTACACTTAACTGTAAATAGCATTGTTTTTGAAAATGAACTTGATAAACTAAACGATGTTTTGCAGCGTGCAAAAAAAGCTAAAGTTGACTTAGTTATTTGCTGGGATATGGCGGTTATTCAAAAGTGCACTGAATTGAATCTGCCTTTTTGTATCTCAACGCAGGCTTCAGTTTCTAATTCTGCAGCTGCAAATTTCTATAAAAACATTGGCGCCTCACGAATCGTATTAGCACGTGAATGTACTTTAGAAATGATAAAAGAAATAAAAGATAACAGCAATGTTGAAATTGAAGTTTTTATTCATGGCGCAATGTGTCTTGCCGTAAGCGGAAGATGTTTGCTGAGTCATTATACGTTTGGTGAGAGTGCAAATCGAGGTGAATGTATTCAACCTTGCAGAAGAGAATATGAAATAAAAGATAAAGAAGGTGAATCAGAGTTTATTCTGGGGGACGATTATGTTTTATCACCCAAAGATCTCTGCACGATAGACTTCGTTGATAAATTAATTGAGCTTGACATAGAGTCTTTTAAAATTGAGGGAAGAAAAAGAAGCCCCGAATATGTAAGCAAAGTAGTTTCAACCTACCGCAAAGCAATCGATCTTTATTTTGAAGATGAACTTACTCAAGAAATCAAACTTGAGCTGAAAAACGAATTGGCAAAAGTATATAACCGCGGATTTTCAAACGGATTTTATTTTGGTGTTCCGGGCAAAGAAGATTATGCAGAAAAGTATGGAAGTGCTGCAACCACCAAGAAAATCTATGTTGGAAAAATCATAAATTATTACAAAGAACCCTCGGTTGCTCATGCAAAACTTGAAGCCGGCGATATTAAACTAGATGAAAAAATTTATATAATCGGGAATAAAACCGGTGTTGTAGAAGCAACCATAAATTCGTTAATGAAAAATGAAGTTTTAATTGATGAAGCAAAAAAGGGGGAAGAGATTACATTCAAGTGCAATGAGGCAATCAGACCACGTGATAAAATTTATAAAATTGAGAATAGTGGAAATTAAGTTTACTACTTACTGCCAAGACAATCCGCCCGGTTCATCGGTATCATCTTCAAGTTTGAAGCTAGCAATAGCTTCATCTAAATCTTTGTGAGCCTCAAAAACTTTATTCATGCTTGTCATCTCAAAGATCAGCGAGGAGAGTTCATTAGTATAAACAAGTTTAAATCTCCACCATTTGCAACGGTTTTTTTAAGACTACTAACCAAAGCACCTAAAAACGTGGAATCCAAATACTCACACATACTTAAATCGACAACCAAATGTTTATTCTCTTCATTGAGTTGTTTAAGAATGAAATCTTTAAAGCGACCGCATATTGAAGAGTTGCTCTTGTTAAATAAACAGTAACAACGGTTACTTTCCCAAATTCTTTAGCTTTAAAATCCATTAACGTCCCGGTTTATTTGACAATTAATCGTCGTAAAAGATTAATTATCAAACTTATCTTAAAATGTTTAATAAATCAACGATAGAAATGGGTAACAGCAGAGAGATTTGAATTTAATCAGAAGCGTAAAATTCCTACCCCCGTAAAGAATTCTACGCTTCCTTAGTTGGGAGGGAACACATCCTCACAAATAAATTTCACCCTTTAAGAACAGCACCGCATTACCACTTAACTTAACTCTTTCACCTAAATCTTCGCAATAAATTTTGCCCCCTCTTTTGGAAATTTGTTTTGCGACTAAGCGTTTTTTACCAATTTTTTCAGACCATAGAGGTGTTAAAACTGTATGTGCTGCTCCCGTAACAGGATCTTCCGGGATGCCGACATGCGGAGCAAAATAGCGCGATACAAAATCTATATCCGAATCAGTTGATTTAGCTGTAATTACAAGCCCATCGGAATTTAGTTTTGCAATTTGAGAAAAATTAGGTTTTGCTCGTAACACTGCTTCATGATTTTTTAAAACAAAAACCGTTTTTGTGTGAAAAAAGATTTCTGAAGGTTCGAAGTCAATTAGATTTTCATGCTGCTTCGTTTTGTTAATTAGTTTTGGTCTTCTAGCGGGAAAGTTAAGCGAAATTAATTCTTTTTCCTTTGTTACAATTAATTTACCGCTCAGAGATTCAAATTCAATTACATTTGTATTTGACTCAACATAATTAAAAATTACAAATGCAGACGCGAGTGTGGCATGTCCGCAAAGATCAACTTCACTAGTTGGTGTGAACCAGCGGATATGAAAACCTTCCTCGGTTTTTACAAAGAAAGCTGTTTCAGATAAATTGTTTTCAGATGCAATTGCTTGTAAGATAGTATCATCCAACCATTTTTCGAGTGGGCAAACAGCCGCGGGATTTCCTTTAAATACGTTCGTTAGTAAATGCATCAACTTGATAGATTTCAATTTTCATATATCCTCACTTACGAACTCTTTTTTGAGCAGACCATATCTAATAATATCCCAATATTTTCCATCCGAATATTTGGCTTCGCGAAGTCTTCCCTCTTCTACAAAGTTAAATTTCCTTATCAATTTTATTGATGCTTTGTTATACTCAATAACTTCTGCTTCCACTCTGTGAAGATTCATTTTATTAAAGGCATAATTCAAAACCGAATAAAGAGCTTCGGAGCCATATCCTTTCTTTTGATATTCCTTTTTTATTACAAGACTAATTTCTGCTTTTCGGTTAAACCAACGAATTCTATTAAATTTTATTTCTCCAACAACTTCATCCTCTCGTTTAAGTTGAAATAACATTTCAAGAGGAAGGCCTTTGGGATAAAGTCTGGTTTCTGACATATTATAGAGATCATCGACATCAACAAACAAAGAATCTTGTTGGGTTTCTTCATTTTCAGTAAAAAGAATATCTAGATTTTTGCTTTTAAGTATCATTCATCACTAAAGTATAATTTTTTATTTAGGAAAGGAACCAAGGCAGTAATTAATCCACTTACATAGAGTTCTTTTCTATCTATTACACCATTTGTTAAATAACCAATAGCTCCCGCCTTTTGTTTTGAATTATTCTCAGATGAGAGTTCATCAATTACATCTCCAAGTTCATTTCCGTTAAGCAATTTTTCAGAAACTGAATTTGGTAATTCAAAATGGGGAGACAGCCCAATAGCCGATCTTCCCTTCGCATCTAAAATGAACATACAACCATATCCAAACCATCTTGCAAAATATTTTGAAATACCCCCTTCAATTCCCACATAAAAATCAGCATTAATTTTATTTGCTAAATCGTAAGCTCTCAATGCATGTGCTCTATTTTTAGCACCGATAAAAGTTTCTTCTTGAACCGGTTGTGCGGAGACACCCGAATCGAGTTTGACGCCTTCAATTATTGGCTTTTCAAAAAAATGTTTAAAAGCTTCTTCTACTGCCTCAATTTTAACAGGGTTTTTTGAAGCAACAAGTACTTTCAATTTGATCCTCGTCCAAAAAAGAATGTTAAATAACGCCAGTTTCTTTCTGCCCAAGCAGCTTCATTATGTAGTGCATTTTTATCTTTAAAGTATATTAAATCTTTCCGAGCTCAACCCCTTTTTGATGTAATGCATTTAGCATTTCGTCAATACCATACTGCAAACTATCTTCCAATCCAACACCACCGTTATCGATATAAAGTTGTATTTCCTTTTTAACTCCAGAATATGACTGAACATTATCAACAAAATCAAAATTTCTAATCTTGAATGCGGGTGAAAGACAAGCTGCTTTTGAAAATATTTCCGGTCGCTCCCACGCAGCCATAAACGAGATTAGCCCTCCCATCGAAGAACCTGCGATTGCAGTGTTTATTCGGTCAGGTTTTGTTCTGTAATTTGTATCAATAAGTGGTTTAAGATCCTCCACGATGAAATCTATATAAGCATAACCGGTATCATTTTCACTATATTCAACAAAACGATTATCAGTTGAGTAAATACCAACAATTATTATAGGTTCAATTATATTGTTGGAGATTAGACTGTCTGCAGTTTCGTCAACTTGCCAATCTACTCCAAAAGATGAGGTTGCCGGATCAACAATGTTTTGGCCATCATGCATATAGAGGACTGGGTAGCTTTGATCAAAATTTTTATGATAATTGGGTGGGGTCCAAATTATCACATCACGAGGAAGCAACTCATCTCTTGTTTTTATCTGTTCTATGTAATTAACCTCTCCGGTAATTTGTCCTTGCACCTCATACTCAAATTCATCCTTCCAATGTGATATATTAAAAGTAAGTACAGTATCGTTTGCAACACGCAAAGTATGATTTTTTAAAATTTTACCGCCTTTAGATACTGCTTCGTTCGACCAACTACCACGAGTGAATTTGAATTCCAAACTTTCATTTTGTGCAAATTTAAAGTGCCCAAGAAAAGTTGTATCATCTAATCTAGTCAACATAACTTTTCCCGGACTCCAACTACCAAATTGTGGATTATTACCAGCAACATATATGCTGGAACTATCGGCAATTCGATCGGTCGTATAGACAATGAACTTTACGTTTACACTATCGGTTTGAGCGACAAGCTCTCCGATGAGTAATAAAATTACTAGAAAGTATATCGTTTTCATCGCACTAAGTCCCTAGCAAATTAATATATTATCACTTCTATCAAATATGATACGTCTTAAACCACTCATTCAAAGTTAACCACCAATCCAATTGGGAAGAACGGATTTATTTCCCGAATAATATTCGTTAAAGTAATATTGAATCTTATTCAAATCGTAATATGGGTTTTCTTTTTACTTTTCTGCTGCTGATTTCATCGCCTATATATTCTTTCAAATTGTCATATATTTTATACTTAATTGGATCAACTGTTTTTACCTCACTAAATTTTCGTGTGAATTTTCTGACTATATGTGATGAAAGTGTGCCGAGTCTATAGGGATATTCAACATAGTCTTTAACTAAATTTATTTTTCCCAAGCTTGGCTCACTCGATCGAATTATTGATCTATATAATTTGCCATTTTGTTTAAACGCGGATTAAGCGCAAGTAACAGTCTAAGCAATGAAGGTTGAGCAAACGGCATATATGCAACTGAATACTGATCGAGGCAGTGTTGTCCATAACTATAACCATTCGGTATTTTAAATCTAGTCATAAACATATCTGCCCAAAGTTCTTTTTGATTCGAAGAGATGTCCCTCATGTTTTCCCAGACAAATTCAGATTCAATCAACAATTTTTCACTCAACTCTTTTTCAAAGCAGGGTTGAAATACATCCGCTTTAATAATACGCAGAGCATTAACAAATTCTTCAGTCTTTTGATGTGCAATTATCTTTTTACCGTTTAATAAAAATCTGTTCAAATATTGCCGTCTGCCGATTTCACCAAATCCACCGTCTTGTATAAGATAAGCCCGCTTCATAAATCTTACGGTGAAAATCGATGTGAATTAAGTCTGATATTGGAACTGTTAATCCGGTAAATGGAAGATAAGTTTTAATAAGATTCAACGTTGAGTCAACGCTTATCGACTTTGAGTAATATTGCATATGCTTCAGCTTAAACGTCTCTGCAATCTGCTTTGCAATTATCACATCACTTAGATTTTCTGAACCAAATGTATGTGTGAAAAAACTCTCTGTCTCATTGAAGTAATTAATTGCCAAAAGTGTTCTTGAATCAAGTCCACCGGATAAACCAAGCGAAGTATTTTTACCGGGATATCTAAGCAATGTAAACTTCTTCAATTGTTGCTTGATTTCAGCAACTCCACCATCTATCAAAGTCAGTTTTGAATTTGTAACATTCACCCGATGTTCCCTATCAACAACTAAAGTACTACCGGGTTTTAACCTCTCAATTTCATTATAAGGAGTTGAATAATATGGCGGACACGTAGTTAACCATTGTCCGGCAAGATATGCTTCCGATAGTGTTAAATTAAAAATTTGCTTAAATAAACAGCTCCTTGTTGAGATGCATATTGTTTCATCATTATCATAATAAAAAATTTCTCGCAGACCCAATTTATCATTAAAACAAAAAACTCCGTCATCATCTATTAAACAGCCGGCAAAATGACCATTTAATTTGTCAATTGTTTTTTTGTTGTTTTTGTATAATAAATCTTTCCAATCCTTTTTAAAAGAAATTTTGGTTCGGTTGAGTTTTCAATTCCTAAACCAGATATGATAAATTTCTTTTCACCGCTGAAACTTAAAAGCAGTGTTTCATTGTTCCCTTTGTAATAAATTTCTATATTATTAATTACTGCTTTTGAATAACCTTTAAAAGTATCGGAGTAAACTCTTCCCGGAGTTTTCTTTTTCTTTATTATTACAAGGAAGGATGACATTAAAGCCCCTTAAAAATTTCTTACACAAAACTAAATTAATCAATAATTGGAGTAATCATGAAACTAAATAGAAGAACTTTTTTAAAGACTTCATCTTTAGTCACGGCTGGTTTACTACTGCCTTCAAATCAATTGCTCAATGCACTTCAGCAAGATACAAATGGTAGTATGAATTTACTTAGAAACAATATCGGGACTTTCACCGAGAAGGGCGGAACAATCGGGTGGTTAATTTCTGATGATGCGGTAATTGTAATTGATTCGCAATTTCCTGACTCAGCCAAACATTTTATAACAAAAATGATGGAGAAAACTGATCGCAATATAGATTACCTAATCAATACACATCACCATAGTGACCATACAGCCGGCAATTTCATGATGAATAAATTAACAGATAAAATAGTTGCTCAGGAAAATGCCGTAGAACTTCAAAAACAATTTTACGGAAAAGGAGAAAACGCCTCATCTCAAGTTTATGCTAATATTACTTTTTCCGATAAATGGAAAACCGATCTTGGGAACGAATCTATTTCACTATTCCACCATTGGAATGCTCACACAGGTGGTGATGCAGTAATTCATTTTGAAAATGCAAACATTGCTCATCTTGGTGATTTAGTTTTTAACGGTGTTTATCCATATATGGATAGACCGGGAGGAACTAATCTTGAGGGTTGGATCAAATTTTTAGATGAGTTAATCTCGTTCTTTGATAATGACACCTTATTCATTTTTGGACATGGAACAAAAATTACCGGGACAAAAAACGATATCATTACAAAGCGCAATTACCTATCCGCATTGAACGAGTATGTGAAGGATCAAATTGTAGCGGGAAAAGCCGAAGAAGAAATTTTAAACTCTAAGCCACTTCCTGGTTTTGATGACTTAACACCTATGTGGAAGAACGCTTTTAAGATGAATCTCAAAGCTGCATATGATGAATTAACTCTATAAAAATTATTTAGGTTGATCAATAGTTATTTTAAAGGAATTATCTTTATTTCTATTGATCAACCTTAATCCTTACATAACAAACGACTCATCACTTCCTCATCTTTAACCAATTCCTCAAAAGGTTTTTCTATAAATTCTATGTTTGGGTGAATAGAATTAAATCTTAATTTCATTTTGTTTCCAAGGTGCGAGTTAACTACATAAACTTTTACATCTTCGTTTAGATTCTTTTTGAAAAGCGCTTTGATGTGAACATCGGCATCCGAAAGTGAATAACCGACAAACACTATTTTCTTCGTCGATCTTATTTCTCGGGTTGCTTCGCTTAACAAACTTGAAATTACAGGATGATTTAGCGATTTCACGTTTGAAGGGGGCATGATCAAGGTTTGAAAATCGGTACCGTCTAAAGGACAATTATATTCATATTCAACTCTTTCCGGGTAAGTATAACCAAGGAATTTACCTCGTTGAAGGTCTATTTTTTTATCCCACGGTGTTAGCAAAGTTTGATTACAGCAATTGCAATATTTCCAGTTAAGACTACCATGAATTTTCATGATTTTAATCGGAACCGGTGAAACCTCATCCTGCACCTCAACAGGCGAACGTGGATTGATCCAACTTGTAAATTTTTTCTCTGAGTGAATTTTATCATAATTCATTAAATGGATCGAATAGTCAATATAACCGAAGTTTTCAAATAAAAATCTAAAACCTTGTTCGAGTAATGTATCGTAGTTAAGAGTGATAATAGAGATGTTGGAGTTAAATTTTTGAATATTTTTCCAGAACTGATGATAATAAGTTCTTCCCTTATCGGATTTTAAGTCAACGATATAGTGAATAATTTTTATAAGGGCTTCTTTTATTTCAAGTAAAGTCGAATATGAATAATCAACGGACAAACTTTCATTTTGGTAAATGAAGTAATCCAGAAAACCAAAGACTGCCTCTATACGCGGAAACTGATCAACTCTTCGACCGTATTGGTAATTATCGTTAATAAAGTCAATAACTAGCTTACCAAGATTAGAGTTATTTATTTCTTCAATTTCACCGGAAAGAATAAGAGGGAGTATGTGTCTTTGAAGCGGTACTCCATCGGGATGAGATGCCCCGGCGCCTAAAACAAAAAGAACATCCCGTTTATCGGGATACTTTAAATAAATTTCTCTCCTTTCCATTTCACTCTTCATTTATGAAAAGGACAATTTAATATAAAATATGAGATGTGCAAATAAACTTTTAGGCAGCTTTGTTTCCTCTGTCGTCAAACGGTTTAAGTGGTTGTAAACCATGAGCTAATCTTGCTTGATCACACCTTTCATTTGATTTGCCGTCTTGATAAGAAAAAAGAAACTCTCTGCAAACTGTGGAACGAACTTCATAAATTGTACAGCCGACACAATTACCAACTTCACCTTGTAACGCAATACACCTGGGGTTACTATTGTTAGTACCTTTCATAACTCGTCGATGGGGCGTCAAATCACCCGTTAACTCAACTGGTACATTTCCATGTCCATCACTACATTCACTCCAATGAAATGAAACTCTAAAATACGCGCAGCAAGCGCCGCAAGTTACACACGGATTATATTCCAGCATTTAAGTTGTCCCTTTCAAAATTTACCAAGTGTTTTAAAATTAAACCGGATATTAATACAAAATTTTCTCCATTTGTAAAATGAAAATTTTTTGTGATTCTTTTAACAAATGGATTTTTGCCTTTCAATAATATTTGACTTTTTGTCCTAGATATCATAACCTTAGTAGACCAACAACATGTCAAACAAATAAGAGGGTAGTTTTATGCGTTTCAAAGATCTATTAAAATTGTTACTTACACTAATATTGTTTTCATTCTTCGCTGCTTGTTCCAGCGACGATGATGACGGACCAACAGAACCGGATGACAACGGGGATAGTCCTCCAACTATAAACGTGAAACAAATAAGCGTACCGCAAACAATGCAGACAGCAGTTAATAATGGTGACCCAGGTGCAGCTCAAGCTATGACCTTTATGAATTTAGCTAATTCTCTTCCAAGTTATGCGCAGTTGTTTAATCCGCCCCAAGGTTCAGGTAAAGTTTCTTCAACCTCGGCAGCATCGGGAGAATGGACTTGGACTCAAGACGGAACAACATTTACGCTTGTTTCTAATGAAACCTCAAGTGGTTATGAGCTTACATTAACTATTGACGGGACCTTCGGCGGCAAAACTTACAGCAACCAGATTTTAATGACATCGACTTTATCTAAAGATGGTAACACAGGTGAAGTTTTATTTTATGATCCGGATTCTGGTTCACCCGCACTTACTTTTAATTGGGAAACTGAAGCTGATGGAACTTATCACTTAGATATGGTGGCAACAGGCGCTGATATACGGCGGCTTTACCGGTCAGCATGGTTGTTAATCCGGATGACGCAGGAACTTTAGACCTTGAATTATACCTTCTGGTGACAGCTGGGAAGTCTGCATGGACAATCAGTGCTGGTTCATGGACACTTTATAATGCCGAGTGGAAGTGTTGCTCAGACTCAGGAAACTGGCCATAGTAGATTAAAAAACATCTTTAAAACAAAAAACTCCGTCAGCGTTTGACGGAGTTTTTTTTGTAATAAAGAAACCAGATATTAAAAATACATTTTAATTTTCTAATCTTTCATTGTGTTTTTTGCATCATCAAAAGCATTTTTAATTTTTTCAAAGCTTTCTTTGAATTCTTTATTCAATATATCCCAAGCATCTTCACCGGATGACTTTAACTTCTCTAATTTACCTTCTAGCTCAGCTTTTTTAATTCTTAAGTCTTGTAATTTCTTTTGAATATCTGATTTAATTCCGTCTCTTGCTTCACTTGATTTGCTTTCTAAAGCGACGATATCATCGTCCCACTTCTTCATTGTTTCAGCTACTTGATCAATATACTCTTTCCTATTACTCATAACATTCCTTCTTTTTGTTATTCAACATACTTATTACTTATATAAGTATACAAGCTTTTTGTTCCATCTAATTTTTCGTAATTAAATAATATCGCAAGATTATTGATCACGGTTTACTGTGTCGGGGCTGAAAGCAGGCAAACAAACTGCGACGTATTCTGTATCTTCATTCGGCGTGCTGTACTGAATCCATTCACCTTTGTGTGTTAAAATGGCTTCGCCGTTTTTTATTATTACATCTTCTGATTCGGTTTTAACATGAAGTTCGCCTGAAAGGACTAAAGTATACTCATCAAATTCCGGTTTCTGTCCGGGCTCAACCCAACCGGCTGGACTTTTCATTCTTGCTATACTTATATCTTTTATCTTAGAGTTAACTCTTCCAAAATATTCTTCGATAATTTTCGGTTTGTTTCCCGCTGCTTCTATTACGGTAGGATTTGAAATTTTAACCGGCATAATTCCTCACTCGTATTTTTCCATAACAATGTTTGTGATTTCGTCATCAATCAAATGAACACCGATAACTTTATTTAAGTAGTGTATCAATAGCAAATGTTAACGACTCGTTTTCATTTTCATATAATATTCTTCCTGAAGATTGAACTTTTCCCTTTTCGCTTATAGCACCGCCTTCAATTTCTCTAATCCTATTACCCTCCCAAGAGTAAATGAACTTTGCTTCCTTTGAGTTTATTTCGGTTACAATCAATTGGCTAGCATACCTTTCACCCCATCTGCCAACCCAATGCCCAGAAAACTCTATTAATGTTTGGGATAAATTATTCGAGGGCTTTATAACTTCATAGTCAAATTTTATCGGTGCTGCATCAACTATTTCTTGCTTATACTGTGCATCTTCTTGTTCGAGGAGTTAACTTCTCTTCTTCGCATCCAAAAAACAAAAACATAAAATTTAATAGTAATAATGAGGAAAGGAAAAAACTTCTCAAAATTTATCTCCGCCACATTGGTTTTAAAAATTGGTTCCTTGCATATGCAAGTTTAACAAAATATAAACTAATACCGAACAATAGAACCATTGAAAGAACCGACATTTCAAGCCCCCATTCACCACCGGTTATCCACTCTGGTCCTTGCACATTAGAATCAATCAGAGAGGGCATTACATGGCCTGAGTTCTGCATACCAAAAACTCCGGCTTGAAAGAAATTCCAGCTCCAATGGAAACTCATTATAAACCAAAGCCGTCTTGTTATCATATAACCGGCGCCGAAAAATATTGTGAAGGAAAATATTAAAGCAAGCGATGAGTAAATAGAGGCATTCGGGTTACCCGAATGTGCGAAACCAAACAACACTCCTTGAAAAGCAATTGCTACCCACGAACCAAAAACTTCTTCTGTCAACTTAAATATGATTACCCTGAACAAAAGCTCTTCAATAAAACCTACTTTGAGTTGATCAAAAAACATATATACAACATTACCGAATGACTGAAACTCATCAATTCTGTAATAACCCATAAGAGCCAGAATCGATACAATGAAGGTGACTGATCCAAATCCCAACAACCAACCAGCACTGAGTTCCGGGATTATTTTTTTTAATGATATTTCCCAAGCTTCGCGGTTTTCTATGCTGGTTGTGTAAACTCTATATACAAGTAAAGTTGCAGCTATCATTAGTACTGTTGTTAGATAAGTAAGATAGAGGGCGATAGATTCATCAAATGCAGATCTTAAACCAGAATTGATAACACCAAAAATTAGAAATACCGTTGCTACCATCAACAATACAATGAATAATCTTATCAGCGGAAATTGAACAATTTTTTCGAGTCTGCTTTGGGGATCAGTATTCGGTAGAAGGTCGGTGCTTTTGTTGTAATAAAAATCCATTGATTAGATTTCTCTTTTATCAATCATCGTCCATTTTTCGTCTTCGTATTTTCCTCTTCCGCCGCGTGGTAAAAAAGTTCGAAAATACTATCCTTATACTTAAGCTGCTGTCCCATTAGGCATGCTAGAAAAGTAGCATGCGAGACCACCAAAATTTTATCATCAACTAAATAGTTTTTTGTAACATGATCGATTCGTTCTTTTACATCATAAAAACTTTCACCATTTGGAAATTTTTTCGTTTTATCACCCGAAAGCCAATTGTCTATAATAGAAGTAAAAAGTTTAATGTTTTCTGGTTCATCCTGCGGTTCACCCTCTAAATCGCCCATGTCAACTTCGTGTAACGCCTTATCGATTGTGATTGGTAAACCCAAATGGTTTGCAATAATCTCTGCGGTTTGAATTGCTCTTTCGATTGACTTGTGATGACCGATATAATTCCAAGTTCTGCATAATATGGCAAAAGGGATTCGATGTGTTTTCTGCCCGCTTCAATAATTGACGGATCTAATTTTATACAGGAATAAACTCTTTGCTCATTCGCTTCACTTTCACCATGGCGCTGGATGTACATAAACTTTCTCTTTTTCTTTTCAAAAATATTTTTCGAAAGTACGATAATAAATCTGGTTGCGCAAATGAAGAAAGATTGATTAGTTCCGGTACCTCAGTCCTAAATGAATTTCTCGTTATAGTCTATTCCTTACTTTGTAAGGAGCGTTTGAAGTTCTTTTAATGTGGCGCCGAGGCATGCAATTCATTTCTTATTTGTTTATCTGATAAATATGGGTGTCTATTTTTTGTGGAGAATATTATGTGAATGTAAACTTTCAGAGAGTGATTGAGACATGATTTTCCTCCCTTAGTATTATTCCCTTTCAGGGAATATCTTTTTTTGTTGCTTGTTTTGCCAAGGGTTTCACCCTCGGTTGATTTATGTTTCCCCTTCAGGAAACACTTGTGATTCCATTGAAGCATAAACTCAATTCATTTATATATCCTCTTTGGAGAATTCTTGTTGGCATTTTCTTTTATCAAGGGGTTCTCCCTCCGTTGGTGTATTTTTCTCCTTCGGAGAAAGTTATTACCTAAACTAATTTTCTTAAATTCCCCGAAGGGGAATGATATATCAACCCGAGGCAACGCCTCGGGGCATAACATATAGCTAAGATCCTAACCCTGAAAGGGTTGGATATAACTCGAACAAAACTACTCCCCAACTCCTTCCATAATTGTATCGGGGACTTCGAGGTTTGTCATTTCATCGGTGACTTCAAACTCGAATTCGGGATATTCATAAATCGGCATGCGTGGTTCCGTCTCACCGATTGAATAGCCGAACAAGCCTGAGTATTCGGCAACATCTTCGCCAATTTCTTCAAGCTGTTTCAAATATTCACTAATAGATTTGCACTCTATCACAACTATCTCTTCCATCTTTTCAAGAATCGGGCTGTGAGTTCTCGTTGCATCATGATCGAATGAAAGAATTCTTCTTCCATAACGTGTGATTCCGATAGTTCGATAAGTTAAACTCTTGCCCACACCGGGTAAGATTCAATACATTTCTATCAGTTGCAAGAAACGGAATATTTGCATCACGTTTTACTGCTTTAATATTTTCAACCATTTGTTCGGGATTTTCCGGAAGCAATTTTATCTCTTCAATATTATCCTGCGGTATTTTACCGATTACCTTTTTTCTTCGCAGCTTTCCTGAACCGCTCGTGAGTTAGGTGCGAAGTTGTAATAATTTTCCATATATCCTTTAACCGAAAAAGTATAATAAGGAAGAACACCAACTTCATTAAGCACTTGACGTAACTTTAAATTATGTCCGCGTCGCGAAGCAGCCGCAGTAAATACATGTTGATTTGTAACCATCCATCCCGATTCAATAAACTTTTGAATTGCAGATTCAGCTTCGGGTGTTACTTCCATCGGTGCTTCAAAATGTGTTTGAATTACAAATTGCTTAACTCCAATTTCACTTGCTTTGTCTTTGAATCCTTTAAAATAGCCGCCAGATTATCCGTTACACGCATCGGTAAATAAACAGGCAACCGTGTTCCTAATCTTACTCTAACTAGTTCTGCAAATTTTTCGTTATCGGGACGAGCTTCGTTCGCTTGCTTTTTCCGCCTAGCCATTTCGTAAGTTGCATCCAATATTTGCTTTAACGATTTATCACCGCTCATCAATGCATCGCCGCCTGTTATTAATATATCGCGAAGCTGCGAATCTTCTTCAAAATATTTCATCAGTCGTTCAAGTTTTTCCGGCCAGGTTTCTTCCGGTTTTAGTTTGTTGAGATTAAAATTGAGATACCCGTTTTGGAAATCATACATACGTTGACATGATGCACACAAACCGCCGCACGCTCTCCCCATTGTGTCGGGAATTAAAATTGCAACTTCGGGATAACGGCGATGTACATTATGATGCGAAGGTAAAATCCATCCGGCAACATTCGGTTTGCCCGGTTCAACTTTATCCTCTTTTTCCCATGCGTTTATATAACCGAATTCATCAACAAGCTGCTTGCTGTAAACAACATAATGACGAATCGCCAAGTCGGCACCGATTGCAAAGTAAGGAACACGCACATGAAGCAGCGATAAATAGTATGGATTAACAAAGAAAGGAATTCCTTGTTTTTCCGCATCGTATAAAATTTTCATCGTGTCGGGATCGAGTGAGAAGCCGAGCATCTCGTTTAATAAATCTGCACTTCTTACGGCAAATCTTAAATGAAAAGTGCTTTCATTCCACCATTCTAAAACTGTGTTGAATTTTTCTTCGCGCGTTTGATTGTTCTCGAATTTATATTTTGAATCGTTAATCTCACCTTCGTCAATTTTATCGATGATAATATTTATTATCCTATCGCGGTTTTCTTTTCGAAGTTCAACAATGCGTGGATCGAGTCCGGAAGGATATTTTTCCATCCATTCAAATAATTCTTCTTTTGAAATTTGTCTTCGTTCATCTACCCCGGTTAATTGTCTGAATAGATGCAGCATATCTTCAAAGAAATCTGGCTTTAGCGCCGCCTGTACCTTTATTAACGCCGAGCCAGATTAGTTTTATCGGATTACTTACCGCAAGCTGTCCGCGCAAGTTTAAGTCGATAAATTTTCTTCCGGCATTATCGATGTAATCCAGAATTCTAATTGCGGCAATGCTGCTCCATTTTAAGTCCTTAAATGAAGAACCGCTTGCCGGACCTTTTTCATAATACTCAAGTGCTTTGGGATGATCTCTTAAATAAGTTATTACCCATTCCTTAATGCCGATTAATGCTTCGGTTTCGTTCTTTGCCGCGAACATTATCTCTTCAAGTTTGGGATTTTCTTTGAGAAGTTTTTTTAACAACCTGTGTGACTTTACCGAAATGGCAATCTTGTCGAGGTCTTCGTGGTATGGCATGATTTCCTCTCTTATTTGTTTTTAATATTATGGTATCGAGGTATTTTTTAAATATACGAAAAGTTGGAGTGATCTGTGATGAGCTGAAAGTCACTTGGAATCATTCGGAATATTCTTTAACTGCTTGTTTATCATGAGTTTGAGAATTTTATTTCCAAGAAACACTCTTATCTACATTGACTATTCAAGCAATTTCTTAACCTCACCATGCCCAACAAGTCCGGAATAAAGCCTGTAATTATTTTTATGTTTTCTAATTCTACCCGCAATTATAGCCGGACTAATTCTCAACTTGTCGGCAAATTCAAGTATCATTTCTTTTGAGGGAATTTCATTTTTAATAATCTTTTCCCATTGTGAATTTGGAATTAAGATTTCTTCTGCAAGTTTATCAGCTTCTTTTTCTGCTCTTTCAAGGTTGTCGTTTATCTCGAGATCATCAAAAAAGAAAAATTCGTTTTTGTTATTATAATGCAGATAAAGATGAGCAAGTTCGTGTGCAAGAGTGAACCAGAAATAGTCCAATCTATCATATCGTAAAGTAAGCGCTATTATTGGTGTGCCATCAGCAAGCGGCATCACTGCTCCGTCAAGATGTGTTTTCGGTAAATGAGGAAGTATTACAAAATGAATCCCGTTTTTAACTAAATACTCACCCGCCAAATCAGGTCCGTTATCAAGATAGCTTAACTTAACAACATCATTTAAAAACTCTTTGGTTATTTTGCTCTGCTTAAAAGTCACTGCCAACTTTTGTTTTGCTGCTTCATTTTTTACCGCATTTGTCCAGGCTATCATTGCATATTTATCGTCACTATTTTTTAGGCGAGAATTTTTTCTATTGAATGAATAGTTGTATGCTGTTTCTTTAATAAAATATTTTCTTAAAACTTCTTCCGGGTTTTGCTTTGCTTCGGTTAAAGTTCCGTTATAATTGTTAAGCCAACCACGTTTGTAAATTTCTTTAACAGGAAATTTATCGTAATTAATATCATTTGGGTTTTCTAAAAGCTCTTCATCTTTTTCCTGCAGCAAAACTTCGGCTGGAATGCCGAGTCCTTTGTGCAGTGCGCGTATCATATTGAGCGAAAGAGGACGTTTCTTATTCAATAATTCCGAAACCTTACTTGCACTTCCTATATACGGTATCAAATCTTTCTGCGTTAAGTTCTGCTGATCCATTCTAAATTTTATTGCTTCAATTGGATCGGGAAGATCGATTGGATAATGTTCATCCTCATATTCAGAAATTAAATGAGAAAGCAGTTCAAGTTTATCATAATTATTTGTGCCCAGTTTAGGATCAATATCAATCAGTCTTTCAACTTCCTCAAGCGCTGCTTCGTATTCTTTTTCGGTCTTTATTAATTTTATTACTTCCATTGTTTCAAATCCAATTTATCATATTCTTTGTGTGTACCAAACCATTTAATTACTATTTTTTGTGAATTATAAGCTGCTTTTACAACAAGCCTATAGTTACCGCCTTTAATATCAAATACAATTAATTTTCCACCGATGATGCTTGCTTTTGCAAATCTCGTTTTAACATCATGAGGATTTTTCCATTCTTCGTTTTCTACTTCGTAATACCAAGAATCAAGATGAGTTTTAGCATCCGAGTGTTTCCGACAGTATTCGTCAAGTATTTTTCTGGAGAGAACTTTCATTAATTATTAAATCACCAATTGGACAATATGACTTCCAGCAAAGTTCCCTAATAGGGAATTAATATATTTTCCCATAAGGGGAATATAATGAGTTTTTTCGTTAAACAAAACCATTATATTGTAACAACCCTTCCTAACCCAACAATTATCCGTGCGATACCAAGTAATATTTTCTCTAAAGCAATCAAATTGTATTTTCAATCAATTTTACAATCCCCATAACAATAAAAAACACTCCGCCAATAATAATTCGTGTTGTAGTTATAAATCTTGGGAAAGCCGAGCCGTCATGTTTGGCAATCTTTTCATAGCTCTCGGTAATTAACTTATTGAATACGATTAGAACAATTCCAAAAAGAATCGGCATGTAAGCATAGAATATTAAAGAGGAATTATTCATTTACAATCAGAAATAATTGATAATCAAAAATCAAAATATTTTATTGCGAGATTAGAGTCAATATAAAAGAATAAAGTGTTACTGAAATAATAGACTATTTGTATTATTTAATAAAACACAAAATTGCCTTGTTTACTTGTTATATTTTTACATTTTTGTAGATATAATTAATAACAGGAAAACACATTTCCTTAATGCAAATCCCAATTGGGAAAAATGCTATTATCTATTTAGTAATTTAAGCTGTGGAATTTATGAGTATATCATTAAAAGAAGTAACCACCGATAAGGAATTAAAGCACTTTGTTGATTTTCAATACAAGTTGTATAAGAACGATAAGTATTGGGTGCCGCCGTTAAAGAAAGAAGAACTCTTCTTATTACGGAGAGATAAAAATCCTGCGTTCGATTTTTGCGAAACAAAGTATTGGCTTGCTTATAATAACGGATAACATTGTCGGAAGAATTGCCGGCATCATTAATCACAAGTTCAATGATAAATTCAACAAAAAAATTATGCGCTTCGGGTGGATTGATTTTATTGATGACGAAGAAGTCAGCTCATTACTATTAAACGCTGTTGAAGAGTGGGCAAAAGAAAAAGGAATGAATGAAGTTCACGGTCCACTTGGTTTTACCGATATGGATGGCGAAGGAACTCTAATAGAAGGTTTTGATGAAGTCAGCGCGCTTGGTTCAATTTATAATTACGATTACTATCCAAAATTGATTGAAGCAGAGAGGTTACTCAAAAGATATTGATTGGGTTGAATATGAAGTAACAATGACCTCCGACCCGGTTCCCGAAAAGATTAGTAGAATTGCCGATATAGCATTAAAGAGAAATAAGCTTCATGTGCTGCGAGTTAAAAAAGCAAAGGACCTTCTCCCTTATGCACGCGAGATGTTTTATTTGATCAATGAATCATACCAAGATCTTTACGGTTTCGTAGAACTTTCCGATAAACAAATTGATATGTATGTAAATCAATATTTCGGATTTATTAAACCGGAGTATGTACCTGTTGTACTGAATGAGAAAAATGAAATGGTCGCGTTCGGGATTACGATGCCGTCAATGTCAAAAGCGTTTCAAAAAGCTAAAGGAAAATTATTCCCGTTTGGTTTTATGCATATTCTTAAAGCGATGAAAAATAATCCCGGGTTAGATTTATATTTAACCGCTGTTCGACCAGATATGCAGGACAAAGGCGTGAATGCAATCTTGATGAATGAAACCAACAAGTTGATTATTAAAAATAATATCCGTGTAGTTGAAACAAATAGAGAACTTGAAGACAATTCAAAAGTTCGGGCACAGTGGAGATTCTTTGAACATCGTCAACATAAAAGAAGACGATGTTATAAAAAGGAATTAACGTAGTGAGGTTGTCTCAAAAGTAAAATTCAATTAAAAAATCTGTGGAAATCAGTTAAAATCTGTGGTATCTGTGTTCCAACCCTATCATTATCTTTGCTTTTGAGACAGCCTCCTACTTTTTTCAAATTTTAGTCTCTGGAGTACCTTTTTCAACCGGGTTATTTGGATCGTTGCTCCACTCAAACCATCCGCCGTCAAACACAGAAACCTTCGGCCAGCCGAGTAAATAAGCATTCATAAAAGCTTCGCTTCCGCGCCAACCGGTTCCGCAGTAGAATGCAATGTGCTTATCGGGTGTAATGTTCGCTTCTTTCCAATTTGCAATAATCTCATTGATACTCACGTGTGGTAAAATCCAGATTGCGATAATTTTCCATGTGATAAGCATCCGAACCACAGTTCCCGAAAATTGCACCCGGTATTCTGCCGGTTTTTTCGATGTAATTATAACCGCTCACCTCACCTAAAAACTCGGGCCAGCTTCTTACACTAACCAAGTTCTGCTTTATCTGATGCCAACATTTCTTTGGCTTGCGGAACATCAACAGCTAACTCAGGTCTTCCGGGAATTTCAATTCCAAAATCACTAACCGGCGTAGGTTCATTTTCTTTTGTCTCTAATTCATATCCGGCATCTAACCATCCTTGCACTGCACCGTTCATAATTCTAACATCTTTTACTCCGGCATAAAGCATTATGAATGCGCATCGCATTGCGGCAATTTGTCCCGCACTGCTGCCGGGAAAAGGATCTTCGTTTTTAGGAAAACCAAATCTGCCGTAAAGTATAACAATCGTATCGTGTGTTATACCTTTTGCTTCCAAAGCTTTTTTAATTTCTTCAGGTGTTCTTCTGTTCCATGTTTCGGGTGATTCGAGTTCAAGTGTATCCAACGCAACCGCTCCGGGAACATGACCTTTTAAGTAATCGTCATGATTTCTATAATGCGTATGACAAATTACATACTTATCATTGTCATATTCGGGTGGATTACCACCGTCTATTAATTCTTTTACCCAATCGGGATAGACAAGCATTTTATATCTTTCTAAATAATCCATCGGAAGAGATTCATTGGTAGTCCATTCATCTGCAAAGTGATCGTAAATTTTTATGCGCTTATAATCATTCCGTTTGAATGTTTCTGCAACTGTTTCTGCATCTTCATTGTTCCTTGCATAGATAATAACTTCTTGCTCGGGCATAATTCCTTTTGATCGAACAATCTCGATCCAGTCCATATACTTTGCCCATTTTACAGGCAGGCAGCGTGCCCCTTTTATATGACCGCCACGATGTTCACCGCTAAGTTTCCATCCGTTGTATGCATAAACGGGACGAGCATCAATAATGTGTTTGTTTGATTTATCTAAATTAATCTTTAATTCTTCGGTAGAGATTCTCTCAAAAGAAGAGTTCATGTTGTTGTCCTTTAATTTTAGAAAAATTATATGGAGATAAAATTTTGTTAGTGGATGATTGAGCTAGTGATTAAATGACATTCATTTAGTTTTAAATATACAAAAAAGTTGGAAATGGACTCCCGCAGTAATGAAACTACGGGAGTTTATTAATTGGTTTGTAATCTATTTTACTTTCTCGAAATAAAGATCATTGAAATGAAAATCGGGATTTGGTAAGTCAACTTTAAAACCTGTTACTTCACCTTTTGAGTTAAAGTCGAATGTAATATATCCATCAGGCAAATAATCATCCAAATGAATTTTGAATGTGTCATAATGCCAGTGTTCCATTTGGCTAACAAATGTTTTTGTCGGAAAGATTACAACTAATTTTTCATCAGATAATTCGATTTTTGCTTCACCGTAAGAGTTATCGTTGTAAACTCCTGCATAACTTGTGAGTTCAAGAGATGGCTTAGTTCCTTCAACTCTGCTTTCGGTTTTTTCATTTTCTTTTTCTTTATTCATTTCTTCATATCGTTTTGCGCGTTCGTGATAATATGCTGCCCAATCACTTTCGGTCTTGCCAAGATATTCATCTACTATCTGCATACTTAATGCTTGAGGAAGGAAATTCAAACTATTTGTTAAAAGTACTATTCCGAGATTTTCTTCTGGAACGAGCATCACTCTTGCGATATAGCCGGGCATTCCGCCGTCGTGATAGATAACTTTTCTTCCATCAAAGTCATACATATGCCACCCTAGGCCGTAAGCATGAAAGTTTGCACCGAGTTTTCTGAGCGTACTTCCGATATGCATTATTGTTCTCGGTGTAAACATGTCATTTATAACGTTTTCACTTAGAACTTGCTCACCTTCAAATTCTCCACCGTTAAGCAGCATCATTAACCAATTACTCATTTCTTCAACATTAGAAAAAATTGAACCGGCAGCATGCGGCTCTTCAAAAGAAAGCGGATATATTTTCCCGTCAACATGCGGTTTAGCAATATTTTGATCTTCACCAAGCATTGAAGAACTTGCGACAGTGTTTTTCATATCAAGTTTATCGAAAAGTTCTTCATCCATATATTTATACCATTCTTTACCTGAACTTTTAGAAACAATCTCTCCCGCAATCATATACATATTGTTTTGATAACCGAACTCATCTCTGAATTCTCTTTCGATAGGTAAATATTTCATACGCTTAATTATTTCTGCATTCGAATAGCGGGTTTCATACCAAAGTAAATCGCCGGCAAAAGTTTTTAGCCCGCTACGGTGACTTAAAATATCAACAAGATTAAGATGCTTGCTGATCCACATGTCACTCAATTCGAAAGTCGGTATATAATCAACTACCTTATCGTTCCACTTTAGGTTTCCTTCATCAACTTGCTTTGCAACAATTGCGGAAACAAAAGCTTTTGAACATGATGCGATATTAAATAAACTTGATGTAGAAATCGGAATTTCTTTACCCATATCGGCATAACCGTATGCTTTAGAGAAAACTAATTGAGAGTCTTTTACTACTGCAACTGCTAATCCGGCAGCTTTAAAGTCTTCAACCGCATCGGCTATGTATTTATCAAGTTTATTAAAATCGACTTGAGCAAAAGTTGTAACTGAAAACAAAATGAGAAGAGCTGTTTTTCTTAGCATAATTCTACCTTCATAAATTTATTTTGTGTTGGTTTAATTTGACGCAGATATTCGCTGAAAGTTTTGGCAGCTATAAATTTTCCTCATCATCTATCCTAAATTAATATTTTGTTAACATTTTCAAAGCAGTTAAGTTTATTAAAAGAATTGTGATATTTTTATACCTTTAATTTAATTTTTGGTGTCCGGGAACGGTCCTCGACATCCTAGCACATTTTTTACATCCTTGATACAAACATGATAAGTTTATAATTGAGCGGAGAAAACGAATGGAATTTAAGTTAATTCAAAAAACAGAGTTTGATAAGGTTAGAGCACTCGATAACGACTGGGCAAAGAAGATGGAACTCTTTGCTAACATGACAAGATATAATACTTTAGTTGCCGTTAAAAAAGCAGGTTCGGGTCATCTTGGTTCAAGTTTGAGCGTAACCGATATTATTACATATTTATATCTAAATGAGATGAACGTATTTGAAGTTGGTTTAGATTCACCCGACCGCGATATTTATTTCTCTTCAAAAGGTCACGATGTACCCGGATTTTATTCATTCCTTTACGCAGTCGGTATTGTTCCCGAGGAAAAACTTTTAATGCTTAGAAGACTGCATGGCTTGGATGGTCATCCCGAAGTTCGTCAAAACGGGATTGAAGCTTCAACAGGTTCTCTCGGAATGGGGATTTCGAAGGGGCGCGGAATGGCTTGGGCAAAAACTTACAACGGCAACAAGGGTCACGTTTATGTTGTAACCGGCGACGGTGAATTTCAAGAAGGACAAATTTATGAATCGATGCAGGCATGTGCTCATCAAAAAATAAACAACTTAACAGTTATCATCGATCATAATAAATATCAAACCGATATGCTTGTTGAAGATGTTAACAACATAGAGGATCTAGTTGATAAAGGAAGAGCATTTCACTGGCATGTTGAAAGAATCAATGGACATGATTACGGTGTATTGAAAGAGACATTTTCAAAACTTAAAAACGTAACAGATAAACCGAAACTTATTATTGCAGATACGATAAAGGGTAAAGGTGTTTCCTTCATGGAAAAACCGGATACCGAAACAGTTGCAGGAAAGATTTACTACAACTGGCATTCGGGGGCACCGGGCGATGAGGATTACTTAAAGGGATTGAACGAAGTTTCAAAACTTATAAACTGTCTAACGGACGAACTTGGGATTGATCGAACATCTATCCCCTAAACGAAGCACCGGATAAAACTTCGTCCAAAGGTAAAATGGAATTTGTTAAAGAAGCATTCGGCGAAGCACTTTTTGAACTCGGTAAAACCAATAAAAACCTTGTTGTACTGGACGGCGACCTTTCAGCTGATTGCGGATTGAGAAAATTTGAGTACGCCTATCCCGATAGATTTATAGAAAATGGAATCGCCGAGCAGGACATGGTATCAACAGCCGGCGGTATGGCGCGAATGGGATTGCTACCTGTTGTTAGTTCTTTCTCAAGTTTTCTTTCTGCTAGAGCAAATGAACAGATTTACAACAACGCCGGTGAAAAAACCAAAATTATTTATGCATGCCACTTTGCTGGAATAATTCCGGCAGGGCCGGGAAAATCTCATCAAAGTGTAAGAGATATTTCTCTCTTCTCCGCTCTTCCGAATATGACAATACTCCAACCCTGCAATGCGGAAGAAACAAAACGGGTTGTTGTGTACTGTGTTAACGAGACGGAAGAAAACTGTATGATTCGTTTGGTTATTGGACCGTCACCGGAAAAAATTCAATTGCCTGATGACTATGAATTTAAAGTTGGCGTAGGTACTGAGTTAACAGACGGTGACGATGCAATTTTAATTGGCTACGGACCCGTAATGCTGCACGAAGCGCTGCTGGCACATCGGTATCTTAAAGATGCTGATTACGGATTGAAAGTTGTGAACATGCCTTGGCTTAATAAAGTTGATAAAGATTGGATTGTAAACCTGACAAAAAAATATAATAAGATTTTTGTGCTAGAAGATCATTCAATAATTGGTGGATTGGGTGATAGAATTATGGAGACATTGGTTTCCGCAAGAGCATTGGATGGAAAAGAGTTTACCAAGATCGGCTTGGAGGATTATCCGGAGTGCGGCACACCCTGGGAAGTTTTAGCATATCACGGTTTAGATGGAATGTCTCTTGCAAAAAGAATAAGTGGTAAAAAGAATCTAGAAGAAGATTTAAAAGTGAAAGAAAAATATACTGATGAAGCTCCGCAGTAAATATTGTAGCCGCGGGTTTTAGAGTCTGTTGCGTAGACTAAGTCAATGATATCGTGCCTACAGCACTTTTTAATCTTTTTACTTCTTTGTTTTACATAATTTCGTGACTACGTCACTTTATCATTTTACCATAGCCTCGTTAGAGGCGACATTGTTGATCAAATAAAACTTTGGTGTTATGCCGCACACTCTAAAGTGACGGCAATCAATGACTTATGCAAACACACTCTTCAGCCACGGGATATCAATCTCAGATGTCGCAGGGCTTTAGCCCCATCAGATGATAAGAGTGGGGCTAACTCTACAATTCTCAGTTCATTTATCGAAAATACTTTTTGACACCGTAGCGATCTAAAAGACCGTTGTAAAAACTATTTATCCTTTTAAATTTGCTTGTGGAATTGCACTCAATATTGTACATTATATTGTACAATAAATATGAAAGGTAAATAATGCACAAAATACAATTAGATCAAGACATACAACCTCTCTCAAAATTCCGTTCTCAGGTATCTTTCTATTTTGATCAAGTAAAAAAAACGAAAAGACCCTTAGTAATTACTCAAAACGGTAAAAGCTCTGCTGTTTTATTAGATGTTTCGGAATATCAACAAATGGTTGATAAACTTGAATTATTGGAAGACATTAAATTGGCTGAGTCGCAAATAAATGCCGGGAAAAGTCATACTCACTCAGCGGTTAAAAAGAGATTTGTTAAGAGATCAAAAGCATGAAAATTATTTGGTCCCAACTTGCGGTTGAAAGATTGGAAGATATTTATGACTACATCGCAAGAGATAACATGATAGCTGCAACAAATCTGATCGAAAGTATATTTAATAAAGTTGAATCCTTACTGGCAAATCCGGATCGAGGCAGGGTCAGTACCGGAGTCCAACAGAGAAAACGTAAGAGAATTATTCGAAGGTGAATATAGAATAATTTACCGAGTAGAGAATAAGCTTATCTCTATACTTACAATACGAAATTTTAAACAACAATTACCGGAAATAGATATTGAATAAATGGTAACTCCTCCCGGCTTCAAAAACATTTATTCAACTAATAAACTTCTCAACTTTGCCCCTGCCATCTGTCCAAAGAAAAACGCAGTAATTAAATACGGATACGTACACCATTCAAAACCAAAACCGGAATAAATTCTTATAAGAATTATAAACGGTATCGGTATATGAATTGCGAGAAACCATTTAAGAGAAAATTTCCGCTGCCCGCTTCGCCAGTATCCGAAAGGGAATGTTTATGATTAATGTTAATATTGTTATAAGAAAAACGTCCATATGATTCATGCTACAGTTATCTCTACTTCAATACAATTCAAACTTTGCTAAGCGCCCGTCAAGCCCGCCATTTTGAAGAGGTCGTTTGAATGAAGCACGTAGTCCGATTTTTTTCAAATACTTTCTATCGCCAAAATAAACATATGCAGTTGACCCCGCACATTTCTGTTTAAGAAAGTCACCAAAATTTTTGTAGAATTCTGAAAGGTCTTGGTTTTTTTTAAGGCGAATTCCAAATGGTGGATTGCAAATTATTGTTTTGTTGTTGAGTTCTTTTATATCAAATAGATTTGTTTGTCTCAGTTGAATTGATTTTCTTTATCTATTACATCACAGTTTGTTTGTGCAGCATTAACTGCTTCTTTTGAAACATCGCTGCCGTTTATTAAACCGGGTTCAATTTCTTTGATCTTTTTTTGAGCTTCCCTTTTTACTTCCTTCCAAAGTTTAGGATCAAAGTCCGAAAGTTTTTCAAAACCAAATTTACTCCGCATAAGTGCGGGCGGAGTTTTAGTCGCTTTCAAATATGCTTCACAAAGCAAAGTTCCCGAACCGCAGAAAGGATCGTATAACTCTGTTTCTCCTTCCCAGCCGGAAAGTTTAATGATCGATGCAGCAAGTGTTTCGATCATTGGAGCTTCGACCGAGGATTTTCTGTAACCTCTTCTATGCAAAGACCCGCCGGAAGTATCAACGCTTATTACTGCAAAATTATTTTCTATGAAAAGGTTTATCCAAATATCGGGTTGTCTTGTATCTACATTTGGTCGCTTGCCTTTTGTATTTCTGAAACGATCGACAATTGCATCTTTTAGTTTAAGCGCCGCAAACTTTGAGTGGTTTATTTTACTGTTGATAGTTGACGCAAATACCGCAAAAGTTTCATCCGGATTGAATAACTTTTCCCACTCAATATCATAAGCAGTATTGTAAAGATAATTTTCTGAATGACAATCAAATGAAAAAATCGGAGCAAGAACACGGTTAATTAAAGCAGAGTGAAGATTGATCTTGTATAAAACTTTTTGAGTTGCATTGAAATACAAACCTTTGTAAGATTCTTCAACATCAGTAGCCCCGATTGATTCAAGCTCGTCTTTCGCAATGTCTTTTATATCCTCAGCCGCTTGAGCAAAGTATCTATTTGATTTTTGGTAGTTGTACATTTACAATTTTTATTTTATGCAAAAAGATAAGAAAAACGAGTTGGATAATTACTTGAAGATAAAAAATCTCCGGGCTCCGAAAATACCGGAACCCGGAGACAAATTGACCTAAAAATTTACATGGTTTTTGCAGGTGTTACTTTTGCGTCTTCCAAAATAATATCGTATTTGTAACCTGATCCAAAATCTTTATTTAATGAAACGTAACCTTCCGCAACAATAACTTGACCAACGTTAGCATTGTCATTAGTTGTAACTGTCAAATCATAATTCTCACCATCGCCTGTACCGTCTTGTATGTGCACCCAATTTCTTCCCATAATTCCATTATTCACTTTAACAACTTTGCCTTTTATTTTGACTTGTTTTCCTTCATAAGAAGATCTATCGTCAAATAATTTTTCAATTGTAATTCCACCTTCAACAGGTGCAACCGAGATTGATTGATCCGCTTCGGGTTTTACATTTGCGTGAGGCATGGCTCCACCCATTGGACCATCCTTGTGTCAATGGTTGATCGCTAACTGTTTGAACAAACCAAACAGATTCAAAGTCTCTGTCCAAGTCTTCACTGTGGAAGTTTTTCATTTCCATAGCGTCCGCATAATAAATAGTTTGTCCTTCTTCAATGCTTTGATTTTTTGTTATTGCTATCCAATCTTCTTTGCCATTTTCATTTACACGCAAATATGTATATGCGTTAGCTTGAAGAATTTCTTCTACCGTAACCTCATGAGACTCCGAAGCCATACTTCCGTGTGGCGCTTGATCTGACTGTTGTTGAGGTTGCTCTTCTTTATTATCCGAGCAGCTTATAAATAAAACTGCAGTAATTGCGATTATTATTAGTGCTTTGAACTTCATACTATTCCCTTCTTTTCTTGAGATTAAAATTTAATTGAACACCAAATATAACAAAAGGTTGGGAAAGGTTTTAATGCAAATCGAGAGTGGAAATGTGGTTTTATCTGAAGTCGGTTTCAAAAATAACTGAATCGCTCGGCTCATATTCAAAGGGAAGCATTTCGGCTAAGCGTTGTTTTTGCATATAACCGGTTGTTTGAATTGTATATTCGTCGTGATAACGTCCCCTCTTATCAAAATAGACAGAATCGGAATGTAATTTTAAATAAGAAATCTGCGTCTCATAGTTCAATTCTTGATATTCTTTAAAGTACTCAACTTGAATTTGATTTCCACAAACAAGCACCAATTCATTTGGACGTTCTGTGTCTTCAACATCCAAGGTCGTGTAAAATTCTTTAATAGAATACCTTCCCCCTGTAGCTGTTTGATATAATTTATTAAAGAAAACATGAAATCCGTGTCGGTTAAAAAACTCTATTTCATCATCAGGTTCGCTTTTACCGCTCGCCAACATGTAGTAATCACTTAAAGCACGCAAAAAATGTCTAAGCGAACCCATATAAGCTTCTAATCTATTTTCCTTCCAAACGAGTGAATTTTCAGAAAAATCAGATTGCATTTCTTCAAAAAAAGGATAGCCTGAGTATTTCGTGGTTCCAAAGTTGTATTCAAAGTGCTTTAGTAAATAAGTTATGTTGTATCCCAAACTGCGATTTTCAATTTCTATAGGAACATCACTCGTCGCAATCATACTCCCACTGTCATCCTTTTCAAACGAAATACTCAATGGATTTAAAATCTGCACAGCCATCCGCAAACCAAGTTGAGCCGAGTAGAGCTCTCGAAAAAACTTCAAAATTATCCCGCCACTCTGTGTCGTATTTATCCGTCACACTTATTTCGGGAAACTCAATCGGGGTTGGCAACAGCTCTATAAAAAATTCTACTTTAGAATTTTTTCTTACATCTATTTCAAAATCGTGATTTTTATAAGATAGGTGTGATAGAATAACTCTGTATCTGCCGGGAGGAATATTACTTAAGGTAAATTCACCATTCTTGTCAGACGATGTACCCATAGTTGTTCGGGCAATGTAGATATTTACACTTTCAAGTGGCTGTAAGTTTTGCTTGTCAACAATTCGTCCGGAGATTTCACCATACTCACTTCCGAAAGAAGTCAGTGTTATCACCAGCAGGGTAAAAAGAATTTTCATTTCAATTTATTTATTGAGTTATATCTTCTACATTAATTCCCAATACTGATTGAGATGTTGGTGTGTGTATGAAAAACTCTCCCTTCGGAGGTTTATTATCGGGTATTAGCAATTCCGGGTTGGACTTCCAGTTTTTTACTTGCTTCCATTGCTCCTCAACCGGAACAAACCATTGAGTGCTGTCGACTAAAGTAATTGTTCTGTTATCTTCGTTAAAATCGTGCAGGTAATGTAATCTGCCTCTTTGAACACCAAGTAAATCAAGATCTGCTGCTGAATGGTTTATAGAAAAGTTAACCTTATTATTTCGCAAATAAAAATAACCGGAACCGGTATAATTTTCGATAACTAATAAAACCGGCGTACTGTTTACTGCAATTATAATTCTATTGGTTTTTACGCCCATCCCATTTGCAAAGGAAACATACTGATCATTAACGTTTGTTATATGCGTTTGGATGTAACCGACTTCTTGGTAATATTCATGTGTAATTGAAGAGCTGCATGAAAGAATAAAGAAGAGAGATGACTAGTAGTATGTTGGCCTGTTTCATTTCTACCGCCAATTAATTTATAACGAAAAATAACATAAAATTTTTACAACCGATAACTTTTATTCCGCCGTTAACTTTTTATGAGTTTTTGAAACTTTTACTTGGTCGGTTGTTCTTGCATTGATTAATTGCATGCTTTCTGAACCGGATGATTTATAAATTATAACAAGATCTGCTTCCTGCCAATTCTTAAGCTGCTCTCTTGCATCGGCTTCAGTTAGAAACCAGTTGTCGCCATTTTTTAAGCTTATCTTTCCGTTGTTAAGTGAGAAACTAGTTACCTCAAAAAGTTGACCATCGCTATACATTTCCAAATCTTGTTCGGCGGCAGGCATGAGAACGCGGGAACCGGATTTTTTCATCAAAGTAACATCAATCTTGCGGTTTTTAATATAAACGAATCCATCCGGACTATTTTTTCCCAAAACAAAAACAACGGGAGTCATGCTAACTGCAGTTACATGTTCATTCGCGCGAAAAACCATATTGTTTGATAGAGTAATTTTATTGTCATTTACATCCTGTATATAACCGGTTATAAATTTAACATCATTCTCTTCTGCAAAAACATTAGAGACCGAAAGCAGAACCAACAGTAATACAATTTTTGATATTATTTTAGATTTCATCTTAATCTCCTTTTTAAATATTCCTTAATTCTTTTTTTTGGAAGATCGTTTTGATTTTCTTTATTACTCAAGTATTTTACAAAAATAATAAACGAATTTATAGGAAAATTGTAATGCATAAATTAAGCAAGGTCATTATTATTTTATCTGCTCTAATCTTAGTCAGCTGTGCTGAAAGATACGAACAAAAAGGTTCTGCTGATTACATTCAAGAAATTAAGGACTGGGATCAAAAAAGAACCGAAAGATTACTGGAAGACGATGGTTGGTTAAATCTCGTTGGATTGTTCTGGCTTGAAGAAGGGGATAACACTTTTGGATCCGACCCGGACAATGATCTAAGATTTCCTAAAACTGCACCACAAAATATTGGCACATTTAATTTAACCGACTCAGTCGTAACAGTAAAAATAGACGATGATGTTGATGTTCTAATTGACAGCCAAATAATTAATGAAAAAGTTTTGGTAAGTGATTTAGATACAAACACAACAATAATGAGTTACGGATCGCTCCGATGGTACTTAATTAAACGTGAAGGAGAAATGTACGGAATTAGACTTCGCGATTTGAATGCTCAGCTTGTTAAAGAGTTTGAAGGAATTGAAAGATTTCCGGTAAATAAAGATTGGAAGATTGAGGCAAATTGGGTTCCGCTTGACCCACCGAAAGAACTAATCATCCCAAATATAATCGGAACCACAAGCGAAGCTAAAGCTTACGGACGACTTGATTTTGAAATTGAAAACGAGATCTTATTCGCTCTATCCTACAGGCAGGAAATCCTTATTTGTAATTTTTGCCGATCAAACTTCCGGAGTCGAAACTTACGGTGCGGGAAGATTTTTATATACCGACGGACCGGACAGCAACAATGTAGTCATTCTCGATTTCAACAAAGCATACAATCCACCGTGTGTTTTTACAAAGTATGCAACATGTCCGCTGCCGCCGAAAGAAAATCAATTAAAAGTTAGAATAACAGCAGGGGAGAAAAATTATCGGAGAATTCGATCATGTAAGGTTTTTATAAACCGCGGACTTTCTTCTTTAAAAGTGAATTACGTGATCCATGGCGGTTCGGATTTATTCTTGAAAAGGAATCTGTTTTTTAGAATAACAAAAGTCCAAGAAAATATCTTTTTTCTATTCGCAAAATATTCTCCCGATTCAGTTTCTAAAATCTTCAGCGACTTGATTGGTTCTACGCAACCTATAAATCAATGTGGAATTGTTTGAATCGATTTTAACACCCTTCTAAAACTCAACTCTTGATCTAATGTGACTATAAACACAAAGCAAGTTAAATAGTTATGATGTAGCCTTTTATGTTGTTGTAATTTTGGAAAATCAAAACAGCAGTCGGCTAAAGGAATAAGTCGTTACAAAAGTGGTATTTTGTTAAAAAAGTTGTATCACACTACTTGTTTTTATTGACGATGTAAACTCCGATTATAATTGCAGCCATTCCAACAAAATGAATCGGGTAGAGAGCTTTCGTTATCAATTATTCCCCACATTACCGCTGCAATTGGAATAATATAAGTAACCGTTGAAGCAAAAACCGGTGTGGTGATTTGTATTATTTTATTGAATAAAATAAGTGCAAAGGAAGTCCCGACAACACCAAGTAAAAACAAATAAAACAGCGACATAATTGCGGCATCATCATTAACAACAATTGAAATAAAATCCGTGGATAAAAGATAAACTACGGCTAATGGTCCGATTGAAAACATTGCCAGCGAAGTAAGTGTTACCGAATTCAGTCTCGGGAACCAAGCTTTTAAGAGGTTGATATTTATCCCATAACAGAGAGTTGCAACGATGACCGCCCCCGCATAGTGATTAAAACTTCCCAATCCGCCCTCGCTGCCTATAAAACTTAACGCAAACGAACCGCCGAAACCGACAAGCAACCCAATTGACTGCCACTTATTTATTCGAGCGGCAAAGTATATCGCTCCCAGCACCAGACGTAAACATCGGTGTTAATGCGTTTAGAATTCCTGCAAGCGAACTTGTGATTCCCGTTTCGGCATAAGCAAATAAAATTGCCGGGAAAAAATTGCCGATCAGACCGACGACGAAAAACTTTTTCCAATCATTCTTGAAATGAGTTTTGAGGTTTCGAAAAGCAATCGGAGCCATGACAAAAGATGCAAACATGATTCTGATTGTTCCCACTTGGAGAGCATCGAATGCAATCAATCCTTTTTTAATAAGAATAAAAGAACTGCCCCAAATAAATCCTAGAAGGATCAGTATTAAAATCGGGAATGCTTTATGCTCGGAATACTTCTGATAATTCATTCGGCAAATATAAGCAAAGAAATGGTTTACAAAATAATCAAGCGGATTTACCTCAAGATTAATTTATTCGTTTTGTGAACTCCGCGCCTTCTTTGTGAGCATTGTGGTAAGGCATTTTAACCACAACGGACTCAAAGGCTTCACAACGGGCACAAAGAAAAGCATAGCAATTAATCTAATTGCTCAAATTTGTTGATGCTCTATATTCTGCCTTCATCTTTCAATCCTTTAAGAAGCGTCTGATAAGCTATACTTGGTTCATTTATTCTTTTCTTTATAGCCGCTATATCCTCAGCATCCTCCCGAAAATCTTGCTTTAGAATATCATTTATAATTTCTGATATTGATGAAGATGATTCAGCAGCTTTAACTTTTAGCAAGCGATGTATATCGGGTTCAAAATATACGGTTGCTCTTTTTGATAATTGCGCCATGATTTTTCCTTTTTATTTTCAATATAACGTTATAACGTTACAGCGTAAGGTAAATAGTGACGACCACTCCTACGAAACCTTTCGTAATCTAATCCGTCTTAAGTATTGAACCAAAAGAAAAGTTAAAAAATGGACAAAAAACGAAATATAAAACCAACTGAATCCGAACTTGAAATACTGCAAATTTTGTGGGAAGAAGAAACGGCAACTGTGAAAGAGATAAATGATATAATAAACAAAAGAAAACCTATAGGTTACACAACAACTCTCAAGACAATCCAAATAATGTTTGAAAAGGGATTAGTAAAAAGAGAAAAAGTAGGTCGAAGTCACACATACTCTGCCGCCATCAAAAAAGAAGAAACACAGCAAGCTCTAATCGATAAAATTTTAGATTCGGCATTCGGTGGTTCGGCAAGTAATCTTGTTATGCAAGCATTGGGAAATAAGAAAACATCAAAACAAGAATTAGAAGAAATCAAAAAGATGATTGAAAAACTTGAGCGGGATTCGGAATGAAATTTTTAGACAACATAATTCCAGAAAGTATAATAGAGGCATCCGGCTGGATGATTGTTCATTCTCTCTGGCAGGGAGCATTAGTTGCACTACTTTTAACTGCTACACTACTTTTACTTAACAAAAAATCGTCAAGAGTCAGATACATTACAGCAGTGGAAGCTTTACTGCTACTTACAGCAATGTCTGTTAGAACTTTTGTTGATCATTATAATACATCGGTTGAAACAACTGAGATGAGTAGATCACCAATTGAAGTTGCAGTAACCGAACCCAATAACCAAACAACAAATAACTCAATAACCAACAACGCAACGACCAGCAGCGCACTCTTCACGGAAATAAGCGGCTATTTCAATCAACATTTCCATTTAATCGTTACTGTTTATTTACTTGGTGTTTTATTCTTAACACTGAAGTTAACGGGGGGATTTCTCTATTCGCAAAGATTAAAACACCATCGCATTATTGGTGCGGACAACAAATTCAAAAAGATAGTTGAAAATTTTTCGCACAAGCTTAATGTAAAACAAAAAGTCAATCTTGTTGAATCTGCTTTAGTAAAAGTTCCGCTAACACTCGGTTACTTCAAACCAATAATTCTTTTCCCGGTTGGTTTACTAAATGGAATGAGCTATCAGCAAGTAGAAGCAATAATTGCACACGAATTGGCTCATATAAAACAAGCAGATTATTTAGTCAACTTAATGCAGTCAATTGTCGAAGTAATTTTCTTTTATCATCCCGCTGTGTGGTGGATATCATCAATAATTAGAGAAGAAAGAGAAAACATTTGTGATGACTTAGCGCTTGAAGTTTCAGATCAACCTACAGATTTAATGAAAGCGCTTGTTTACATCAGTCAATTTAATTCAACACAGCCAAACTTAGCAATGAGTTCAATCGGAAATAAAAACACATTAAAAAGGAGAGTTAATAGAATGATGGGGGAAAACAAGTACAACTCGATTAAGAGCAAAGTTTATTCTGCTTCGCTACTTTTACTGATGATAATTTCATTCGGCGCAATTGCTTGCAGCACCGCAAACGGTGAAACTTATTATCAAGACAAGACTAATCTCATTTACGAAGAAGACCTGTACGGTGATCATCGGTACATTGATACCGGAAAATTAGAAGACGATTTAAGAACTTACATCTTCTACAAAAGATTTGATGGTGAAAAATCCAAGTGGGAAGCAACAATCGAAAGAAACGAAATCGTTCAGCTCCACAAAGACGGCGATGAAGTTCCGCAAGATGAATTTTATAAATATGAAAACATGATCCTCGATGAAGTAGATGATATTGATTGGGAAATCAGAGCGCTGAATAAAAATCTTGCCGGATTAAAAAAAGATCTGAAAAACATAAAAGTTGATCTGGGAGAAGATTTTGCTAAAGATATGAAACGGTTAGCTGAAGATATTAAGATTGAATTCGACAGCGATGAGTTTCGAGAAGAGATGAAACAATTAAAAAAAGATTTAGAATTTCTTCATGAAGATGACTTCCCATTTGACAAAAAAGAATTTAGAGAGGAGATGTCCGAACTGCGTGAAGAACTTCGAGATATGAAATTCGACTTTAATTTTGAATGGGATTCCGATGAATTTAGAAAAGAAATGAAAGAGCTTTCCCGAGAACTTTCCAACATCAAAGTTGATGTTGATTTAAGTGGATTGAAAGAAGGAATGATTCAATTGCGCGAAGGATTGAAAGACTTAGATATTGATATGAGCGAACTTAAAGCAGAGATGAAAATTCTTAAGAACTTTTTGAACGAGCTAAAAGATGAAATGATTTCCGATGGTATCCTTGACGACGGTGATAATTTACATGAATTAGAATTTGATGATAAAGCAATGTATGTAAACGGCAAAAAAGTTCCTCATGAATTATACCTTAAGTACATTGAGATTTATAAGGATCATTATGGTGAATCTCCTGATGATAACTCAATGAATTTTAGAAACAGCTATTAATAGAATTTATTCTCAGGCGAGGTGTGTCTCTCGATGCAATGTAAAATTAATATAGCGGTAGTATAAAAAGTAAAAATCAAATAATAAATCTGTGGAAAACTCGCCAGAGGCATGCGCAGAAAAAACCGATCATCGCTGATCTTTATCTGTGTGAATCTAATTCTTCAGTGCCTGCCCGACTTTGGCGTGGTCATCAGTGTTCAATCAATTCATAGGTTAACGCATTGCTCAGCCAGAGGGGAAGCATTAAACAATTATATATTCCCGCAAATCTGATTTTAGAATTTGTTCTATTTCCTTAAAGTTAGATTTATCCGTTTCGCAAAAGAGAAAACCGAACACGTTGTAATCCGCAACGTTCATTTTTCTAAATTCAAGTGGGTGTTGAAAACCTTGAAGCAGCTTGTCGTAATCAAAAGACTCTATTTCTTTCGGGTCATATCCGGTTGAATTATCTAATACAATAATGCTGTAAAGTTTGTTTTCTCTTCCGCTCAAAATGTTTTGCCAATCCGGCTTTTGCCCATTAAAAAAATATTCAATGGGATTAAACCCGTAAGAAAAATAAGTTGAATCTGCAGTTGTACACCAACCGCCGAATCTCATAGGATTAATTTCAATCGGAAAGAGTTTGCCTTCTTCAGTAAATCTTACTTCAACATGAAGGGGAAAGTTTTTTAAGTCCGCGGAAGTACCAAGTTGTTTAAGAAATTCCGTAAATGAGCTTAACTTTTCATTTATAATATCACCCGATGATATATAAACCCTATCGCCAACATCATTTTCATTAGAAAAAAGATGTTTGAAAATATTTAATATAACCGGCTCACCTTCGCTGTTAAAATAAGCATCGAATGCATATTCATCACCTTCAACATATTGTTCAACAATAAAGGACTCGGCATTTAACACCGACGATGGATATAATTTATTTACTTTCTCAATTTCTTTTTCAACAATATCTATTTTCCTATTCCATTCTTCAAGTGAATTGATTTTATAAACACCCATGCTGAAGAATCCAACCTTCGGTTTTAATACAACGGGAAAGGGGTAAGCAGATGCGTCAACTTTTGTAAGATTGTTAATCTTAATCTCTTCAAAAAAATAGTTTGGATAAAGTTCATTTAAAAAGTGGCGGAAGCGAACTTTATCTTTAAACAGATTAATTATGTTAGGAAGTTTACTTTTCTGCAAATTATTTTCAATCCAATCAATTGTGTTTTCCGAATTTGTGTAGAACATTGGATATTCACTTCCGTTAACAATGTTGCTTGCTTCTTCATCGCTTATAAGTTTTAAACTCCCGTTAAGGTTCAAGTCCTCTTTTGGTGAAAGAGCTAAAGTTGGATAACCGTTTTTCAAAATGGTATCTTTTAAAAAATTGGAAACGTAAGGTTTGTCAAGAAGTATCATTAGATATAAATCCGATAAATAAAAAGTAATTTGTGAATTAATTGACAAAACTATGAATTAATTTTCACTTTATTAGCATATAAGAATAACGGAGATCATTAAATGAAAACAAAAGTAATAAAGTTTAAAAACAGAGATAACTTTGAGTTGGCAGCCCGATTAGAACTGCCTGTTGACGGCAAACCAAATGCATATGCTCTTTTTGCTCACTGTTTTACTTGCACAAAAAATTTGAAGGCAGTTAAAAATATAAGTGACGGGTTAACTCGCAATAATATTGCAGTTTTAAGATTCGATTTTACCGGTTTGGGAGAAAGCGAAGGTGATTTTGCTGATACCAACTTCTCTTCGAATATCAACGACCTTATCGATGCTACCGAATACTTAAAAGAGAATTACGAAGCGCCTGCAATTTTAGTCGGACACTCACTTGGGGGAGCCGCAGTTATTTTAGCGGGGTCACAAATCGATTCGGTTAAGGCAGTTGCAACAATCGGTGCACCGTTTGAGCCCGAACATGTAAAAAATTTGTTACAAGATAGCGTTGAAGAAATAAAAGAAAGCGGAGAAGCAAAAGTATCCCTTGGTGGAAGACCCTTTAAAATAAAGAAACAGTTTCTCGATGATATTGAATCAATTAAGACAAAAGATGTTTTACAAAACTTGGGGAAATCGCTTTTAATATTACATTCGCCTCAAGACAATATTGTTGGAATTGATAACGCGGAAAAAATTTATAAAGCAGCAAAACACCCAAAAAGTTTTATAACTCTTGACGGAGCAGATCACCTTTTGTCCAAACAAGAAGATTCACTTTACGCCGGTCAAGTTATAGGAAGTTGGGTTTCGCGTTATATTGAATCTACCAAGAGAGAAGAACTGGAATCCCAAAATCAAGTTACCGTTAGAATTGGTGAAGAAGGGTACACGAGTGATATCAAATCCGGAGTTCATCAATTGATTGCTGACGAACCGGAAGATTATGGCGGCAATGATCTAGGTCCCTCTCCTTACGATTATTTACTTGCTGCTCTCGGATCATGTACGACAATGACTTTAAGAATGTACGCCGATAGAAAAAAGTGGGACTTAAAAGAAGTAAAAGTCCACCTTGATCATTCAAAAACCCATGCTGAAGATTGCAACAAATGCGAAGAAAGCAGCGGAAATAAAATAGATACAATCGAAAGAATTATTGAATTGGATGGTGATCTAGATGATGAGCAGAGAAATAGACTACTAGAGATTGCGGATAAATGTCCGGTGCATAAAACTCTTCAATCCGATATTAAAGTTGATACAAAGTTAAAATAAAAATATAAAAAGTAATTAACAAATAAAAAATCTGCGGAAATAGTTGATACAAAGTTAAAATAAAAAAAGAGGGTGTCTCAAAAGTAATTAACAAATAAAAAATCTGCGGAAATCAGTTCAATCTGCGGTCTATATATTTCCAAACTCTATGAAGTTATTCGTTTGAGACACCCTCTTTATTATGAAAGAGGGTGTCTCAGCATGTCAACTACTAAAAAATCTGCGGAAAATCAGTTCAAATCTGCGGTATCTGTGGAGGGTGTCTCAAAAGTAATTAACAAATAGAAAATCTGCGAAATCATGCGGTATCAGATGCTGTTCCAACTATTATGAAGTTATTAGTTTCCAACTATTTATGGAAAGTTCTAGCTTTGGCATTTGAGACACCTCTTCATTAAATATAAATCCGATTGATCGGTTAATCGCCGACTCTAAAAGACACCTTAGCATTGACTCTATATTTTGAAATGTCGCCCCCTTTTACAATTGCCTTCATATCTTTAATATAAATCGACTCAATGTTTTTTACTGTCTTTTGGGCTTCAGTCAATGCATTTTTTGTAGCATCTTCCCAACTCTTATCCGATTCTGCTATCAACTCAATAACTTTTACAATAGACATATCATTACCTCCTTATAATTTTCTTTACTGAATCATCCGTTACATTTATAGTATCTAAAATCTTAAGACCAATGTCAAATCATAAGACCGGATACACGACCGATCAATTCTCTTCTCTATGCCACCATTCTCTAAAGATTTTACCTCTTTCGCCGGATTATTGAAGTAAGATACCCGCCGTCTCCTTTTCCCACAACCTTTTGGGAATAAATAAACTTGAGAATTTTAGGATGGCAATTATAATAAAATTCATAAAAAAGATTCCACACTTGGATTCAAGCGTGGAACCTTGCAAAAATTATTCTTCGGAAGTTTTCTGAGGCGTGATGATTAATCCAATAATCAATCCCGCAATTACAACCTCTACCACTGTTCCAAGAAACCACACGAAAGCCATGTAATATGGAATGGGCATAGCGGCATAAGAACCGTAACCAAAAGAAATTCCAAAACCCAAACCATAAACCAAACTATATTTTAACGCAGTATTCAAATTCTTATTTGAGATGTACGCGTAATAAATATAGCAGAATGTCGCTGCAACCAATAATGATACAAGCATCATCAACGGCATGCTCATTTCTTCCATTGGGCGCCACATCTCTTTTGTGGATTCATAAGCGTCCATTAAGATCACACCATGAATGAGATAATCAAGAATCTGCCAAGCAACAAACACTGCTAGAATTGATAGAAGTAACTTTTTCATTTAGCACCTCTTATTTATTTTGTAGGTTTTGAGAGGAAAGGAGATTTACAAACGTAATTTGATTTTAATGAAGTTACTCTTGAAAAACAAGTTAAGTTTTTATTTGGATATTTAGTGAGCTTCCATCCGTTGACCAACGGATGGAATCTCTCAATTTGCTTAAAATCCGGCTTGGAAAGAAAACACAAAATTCCTTCCCGGCGCCGCAAGTCCTGAGCTATAAGGGCGGTATCTTTGATCGGTTATATTTTCAACACCTCCGCTAATCGAAAGCAAACCGGTTAATTGATACATCATTTTTATATTAAGTGTATACCAGCTTGGTGAATAAGGGTTGCCGTTTGCATCTGCAGCATACAAGTATTCTTTCCCTCTTTCATCTAAAGCTAAATTTTCATAAGCAATTTCACCGTTGTAAATTGCGTATAGATCCAGTTTTAATTTTTTTGCAGAGTAAGATAAGTGAGTTGAACCGAACCACGGTCCCGCATGGCGAAGCGGACTAGTGGTTCCGTCATCCAATTCCTCTTCGCCTTTTTGATAGTTGAACCTAGTTGACAAACCGAATCCGGCGGGAAACTTTATTTCAAGTCCGGCTTGAATACCCCAAACATAAGCGCTAGCCGCATTTTGAATTGCCTGAACTTTACTCAAAGTGCCATCATAATTAATGCTGTCCAAACCGTTTAATTGAAAATCTCTCCTTACCATTGCGTCATCTAAGATTGTGTAGTAACCGGTTAAATCAACTTTCATAAAATCATCAAACACCTTTGCAATACCGAGTTCTGCATTGTAAGCATACTCGGCATTTAAATTTGGATTAGGTACCACAACCGACCCTGGTTCGGAATCAAAAATTTTCCCGGCATCATCAACATTCGGCGCACGAAATCCGGTTGAAAGGTTTACTCCTATTGACCAATACTTATCGGGTGTAAAGACCAGCCCCAAACTTCCCGTCAATGCTCCGTTGTTAATGTCTGCATTTGTAAATGGAAGCGGATAAAAAGTTGTATCAAATTCAGCCGATAAATTAAAGTGATTATAACGTGCACCGGCTTGCAGCATTAACTCTTCCATTGCTTTGTATTGATACGTGAAATAAGCGGCATAAGACTCCCAACTCGATTGGGGATACCTCGAAGGTCCATCGGATACTTTGCCGGTTTCAATATTCTCTATTGAACCGCTGGAGTTTACATCATTATAAATTAATTCTGCCCCATAGATTAAATTATGATTTTTGTGCAGTCTCTTACTGAAATCAAAATTTATTGAATATGCATTTACCTTTTCCACTCTAATGTTTTTATCGGCTGCTTGAAAATCTCTGTCGATTCTGCTTTCTTCAAAAAATTGATGGGCTAATACGCACCGTCATTTCATTATAGATTCTGTTCTCACGATGATTAGTCAGATTTAAATTGTTCATCATCCATTTTTGCGGACCGTAATACCATTCGGCGCTTCTCGGCTGTCCGTTGCGCGTTCTTATCAATCTGTCATATCTATCATAGTTTGTTGTAGTTGAATAATGAAAGCCATAATTAAACTCCCAATCTTCATCAGGTTTATAACGGAATTTCTGCATAAAGTTTGTTTGAGAATACCCGGTTGGCTTTTGAATTTCCTTATCATCGTTTTCAAACACTTTATCAATTGAATCTACTCTTTGAACATAAAACGGTCTTAAATAATCACTCGGTCCGTTGCTCCCCATTCTCAAATCACCATATTTATTATGGGATAAACTTGTTACCGAAGCAAAATTTCTCCAGCCCACATTAATATCTATATGCCCGGTAAACTCATTGTTGGCAGTTGAGTGCCGAACTGCTGCTTTGCCCTTTATAAAAGGACCTCCGTTTAAAGAAAATTGCGGGTGCAATGTATAAAAACTCATAACTCCCCCGATCGCATCACTTCCGTAAATAATGGAACCGGGCCCGAATAAAACTTCGGTCCTTTCAACAGCAAACGGATCGAGTGAAATTACGTTCTGTAAATTACCGCTTCTAAAAATTGCGGTGTTCATTCTTACACCGTCAACTGAAATTAAAAGTCGATTGGTTGCAAACCCGCGTATCATTGGGCTGCCGCCGCCTTGTTGACTTTTTTGAATGTAAACCTCCCCGGATACATTTAATAAGTCTGCTGCTGTTTGTGGATTTTGAAGTTGCAAATCCTTCGGTGTTATCATTGAAATTTTTGCCGGAAGTTCTCTGTTTAATTGGTTCCACTTAGTTGCCGAAACAACAACTTGATCGAGTGAAATGTTAGTTGGTTCGAGTAAAATCAAAAAATTCATTTCTTCAATTTCTTTGAATGTAAGCCGCTCCGTTTTGTAACCTAGCATCTGAAACGTCAGTTCATCAGCGCCTTTGAGCTTTTCTATATTTGCTTTACCGGATGCATTTGTTACGGTGAATCTTTTGGAATTTTCACTTGAGATGTTTACTAATTCTAATACTTGGTTATTTTCGCTGTCTTTTACGGTAACTACTTGTGCAAGATTAAACGACCATACACCAAAAATGAATAACAATAGTATGGCTTTTTTCATTAATCCCCCTCTTTCCAAAAACTGTATTCTAAGATTTGAGTAAATAGTAATTTTTTGCTACCATTTTATAAAGAAGTAATTATAACTACAAGCGCCAAATATATGAATTGCCAAAGTATTTTCATGGACAATTAGTGGTATTAAAGCCGGTGGTTTTTAACAAACTTTATTTTCATTTTGATTAAATTTACAAGTAGAAAAAACAGATGTTTTGACGAAACCGATTATTAATTATATGTTTTTCATCATGAAAAATAAGGTCGGAGTAAGTGCTGAAAAAATCGTCGGTTTAATTTATCCACTATTTTTCCAATCATGTAAAGATTTATCTCTTTCAGCCAAAATTAATTTTCGAAATACAGACTTATCTACTTCACTGTTCATCTTATCTCGAACCAAAACATTCATTCTAAATAGATTTACCGGATGCGCTGCATTCGCATTAGATTTAATAAACAGTGAGGTGAGTTATGAAGACAATTAAAATCTTATTTTTAATTTTATTTGGCGCAGGCTTCTTTGCTCAGAATAATTTTGCTCAAGATTTAGACGCGTACAAGTTCATAGGAAAGAGAATCGAAGATGTTAGAAATCATTACGGCAAACCGATCCACATTGAAGATTCCAACCCAAGCATGGTCTGTATATTTTATAAAAAGGATAAGAACACAATGACATTTGTCTCGGATGAAAACTCTATTTTTCAAGCAGATGTTCTTGTTTTCTATGAAACTAAAAATGCAGCCAAAACTGAATTGAATAAAGTCGTTAGCCAAGCAAATCAACAAAGCTTTGCAGCAGATACATTATCTTCAACGGAGTTTAAATTAAAGAAAGAAGATGTGGCTTTTGATATCGCAATGGTGCAAGATCCCAATTCAACGAAATATGAAATTAGCATTCATGCAAAGAGAAAATAATAAATTCAGTTTTGTTGATTAATCAGCGTTGGCAATCTTAAACAATTAAGTAAGGGAAGAAATATAAATTTAGAGTGCCCGTTATAGCTAAACCGGAAATTGAAATAGCTGAAGTTGCGGTTTTGTATTTACTTGATAGATGTTTGAGCAGAAACAACTGTGTTATGAAATAAAGAATAGCCAATATGTTTACCGCAATAAAGACCTCATAAATACCATAAATAAAAACTGCATATAGATAAAAGATCAACAAAGATGGAAGGGGCAAATGCAAGTAGAGAAAAATCAACTTTTGCTTATGTTCTTTATACCTCTTTAAGAACTTGAACATCTTCCATTCATTATTTTTGATGAGCGAAAGTTCATGAACAATAAAAAAGACTACGCTGAATAAAGTAATTATTAAAACCGCGCTTTCCACAAATCTTCCTTTCTTAATAAGTTTTTAACTCATTCCAGTATCAGTTGGTTTTTTTCTATTTATCTTTTTTCTCAAAAATTCAGCTTTACCTATTTATATCTTAAGTTATAAAAAAGTTATTTAAGTCTCCACTAACAAAACTAAAAAAGTTGATCATCCTTTTTCTCTCTCAATTCTGCACATAAATTTAATTTTAACGGGAACTAGGAGACAATTATAAAAAAGCAAAAAAATCATTACAAATGTTTTGAAATTCCTCTAAAAACGGCATAAATGAAAAAAATATCAAAAAAATTAAAAAAGATGTTGCAACATATAATGTTATAACATATATTTACGATGTAAACAAAGACAAGTTATCCAAATTAACAAAGGAGAATTAAAATGAAGAAGTTAACAAACTTAGCAATTGCACTGCTATTCTTTGCCGTTGCTATAAACGCAAACACATGGAAGTTTGACAAAGCCCATTCAACAATTGGTTTTGATGTTACACATATGGTCATCACAACCGTTGACGGAAAATTCAACAAGTTCGACGGAACAGTTACAACAGACGGCGATGCATGGGAAACAGCTCAAATCAACTTTACCGCTGATGTTAACAGCATAGACACCGACAACGAAGACAGAGACAAACATTTACGCTCTGATGATTTCTTTGCTGCCGACGAACACCCGCAAATGAAGTTTGTCAGTAAGTCCATGGAAAAAGTTGGCGATAAAAAATATAAACTTACCGGTGACCTTACAATAAGAGGAACCACAAAAGAAGTAGTTTTAGATGTTACTCATTCGGACACAATTCAAGATCCGTGGGGAAATACAAGAGCCGGATTTTCTATCACCGGAACAATTAACCGTTTTGACTTTGGACTTAAGTGGAACAACGCATTAGAAACCGGCGGACTCGTAGTTAGTAAAGAAGTTGATCTCGACATTCAAGCACAAATAATAAAACAATAATCTCAATGAAATTGGAAAAAGAAATTCAACAGAAAGAATTCAAAAATGAATTTCATAAGCTGGCTGTGAATATAATATATACTCACAGCTGGCTTAATTCTTATCAAGTTAAAACCCTAAACGAGTATAATCTAACCCCACAGCAATATAACATTTTAAGGATCTTGCGCGGTTATCATCCTAAACCAGCTACGGTAAATTTACTGAAAGAGAGAATGTTGGACAAAATGAGCGATGCTTCACGCCTTGTTGAAAGATTGAGAGTAAAAGGTTTAGTGAACAGGAAATATTGTGAAAAAGATAGAAGACGCGCGGAAATAATAATTACCGAATCGGGATTACGGATTTTAGACGAACTTGACAGGTTGGACAAAGAATTAGAGAAACTGCTTTCCGGCATCTCCCAAAATGAAGCTCACCAAGTCAACAACATTTTGGATAAAATGAGGGGATAGTTTATTCTCTTTTTTATTCAGCAACAAACAAATTCACTCTTTATTTTTACTCTCGTTTTATTAATTTATTCGAGTACAAAAAAAACTTTTTGAATAAGGAGTGATTCCGTGGCAATACCTTTCCACAAAGCCGTAAAAGATTTAACAGCACATTTGAAAAAAGAAAAATACCCAAAAGAAAAAAAAGCTTCTTATTGGGATGTTCTTAAAAAGAATTTAACCCAAGAAGGTGTTTGGAGTAACGAATTGTTAGATTCAACAAAACAAACTATCTCCGCTTGGTTAGAGAAATTAAAAAAAGCTGATCTTGAAAATCTTTGGTCCGATAGCGAATCTTCTTCTGAAAGTATTTCGGGAAACGATGTTTCGGTTGAACAACTAGCAGATGAATTTTTAGACTTAATACTCGAACAGGTTGAAGATGCCACACCAAGAGAAGAATTTTTTATTAATGAAGCTAAGAATAACAATGAAAAATTCCTTGACGATGTTGATGATGACCTTGATTTAGATAAAGATATTTTTGATGATGACGACTTTGACGATTTTGATGATGATGTTTTTGAAGATGATGACCGTTACTAATTTTTTATTAGAAAGGGAAAAAAGATTTTGAAAAACTCGGAATTAATAAAACTAATTGATCACCTTCTATGGGCAGATAATAAAATTTGGGATTGCGTTCTCTCAAATAAATCTCTATCCGAAGACGAGAACATTAAAAACACACTTTTTCATTCCCATATGACCCAAGATGCGTTTTACCATATTTGGATTAACAGAGACTTTGACATTCCCCGCAATGAATCATTCGAAGAAATAACCGCTGTTAAAAAATACGCTGATCAAACTTTAAAAGAAATTAAAGAGTATTCAGCTAATATCAATGAAGTTGATCTTAACAAAGAGATTAATGTTCCTTGGAGCAAGTACTTTGAAGAATCAACCGGAAAGATTCCAGAAGAAACAACACTTGGTGATACAATTCTTCAAGTAATAATGCACACAACATATCACCGCGGACAGATAAACAAAAGAATTCGTGAACTTGACCACGAACCTCCGCTTGTCGATTATATTGTTTGGTTGTGGGCGGGACAACCAAAAGCTCAATCCGATTAAAGAAATTTCTACTTTAATTCTTGGGGAAATTATGTACATCAAATATTTTTTGATTTTCTTCATTACTCTAACTCTTTCGGCATTTGCACAAGAAAATTCAACAAATCAAAGCAACAAAGGAAGAGTAACCGGAATCGGCGGCATATTTTTCAAAGTTGAAAATCCCGACAGTATAAAACAATGGTATTATAAAAACCTCGGTTTAGCACCAAACGATTACGGATCAATGTTTGAATTCAGAGAATCCGATTCAAAAGAAGTTGCCTATCTTCAATGGAGTCCTTTCAACAAAGCGACTAAATACTTTGAACCTTCCGGAAAAGATTTTATGATCAACTACCGTGTTGTTAATATTGAAAATCTTGTTGATCAATTAAAAGCAAACGGAGTAACGATTCTTGATACTATAGAAACTTATGAATATGGAAAGTTCGTTCACATACTCGATCCCGATAGTAATAAAATAGAATTATGGGAACCGAATGATTCACCGTTTCAAAAATTGTATGAAGGCAAGACAACTAAGTAATCAAAAAATATTATTTTGGAAGCAGATGAAAAAAATAATTGTACTAACTCTATTTTTATATTTGAGCTCATTGAATTTTTCCCAAACAAATAATGAAAATCATCTTACCTATTTAGCACTTGGCGATTCATATACAATTGGCCAGAATGTTGCTGAATCAGAAAGATTCCCGGTTCAACTTGCTGATGGACTGAGAAATTCGGGTTACAATATTGAAGCCCCTTTGATCATCGCAAAAACCGGCTGGACAACCGACGAACTCTCCTTAGCTCTTGATGAAAAGGAACCTATCGGAAAATATGATTTTGTTACACTTTTAATCGGAGTTAACAATCAATACCGCGGAAAAGATGGCGAAGAATTCAGAAAAGAATTTAAACAGCTTTTACAAAGAGCAGCAGGTTATACAGACTCGATTAATAATGTAATTGTTGTTTCAATCCCCGATTGGGGAGTTACTCCATTTCGCAATTGATAAAGGACGCGATCCGCAGAAAGTCGGAGAAGAGATTGATCTTTACAATTCCATCAAAAAAGAAGAATCCGATAAAGCCGGCGCGCATTACGTTTACATAACAGATATTTCAAAAGAAGCAAAAAATGACGCATCACTTTTGGCGGAAGACAAACTTCATCCGTCCGGCAAAATGTATTTACTCTGGGTAGAAAGAATTCTTCCGATTGCAAAACAAATTTTGGATTACAAATAATTATGAAATTTGACTCGACGGATTTATCACTTGCCAAGCAGCTTGACGAAAAAGATAAGTTAAAAGACTTTCGAAAAGAATTTATTCACACCGACTCCAAAACAATTTACTTGGACGGCAATTCTTTAGGAAAACTTCCTTTCAAAACCCAACAAAGACTAAAAGAAGTAGTTGACAAAGAATGGGGCAAAAGGTTAATCAAAAGTTGGAACAAAGGATGGTATGAGTTAAGTGGAAAAGTCGGAAGTAAGATTTCTAAAGTAATCGGTGCAAAAGAAAACGAAGTTATTGCAGCCGATTCAACTTCTATCAATTTATATAAATTAGTTTTTGCTGCTCTCAAAGTTTCTCCGGGTAGAAATAAAATTGTTACAGACGAATTCAACTTTCCTTCCGATCATTACATTCTTCAAAGTATTGTTGACCAATTTAAAGATGAATACCAAATCGAAATCATCAAAAGTCGCGATGGAATTACAATTGACATAGATGATGTTGAAAAAGCAATTGATGAAAACACAGCCGTTGTTACTTTATCACACGCTGCTTTTAAAAGTGCATTTCTTTATGACATGGAAGAAGTAACAAAAATTGCTCACGACAAAGGTGCTTATGTTGTTTGGGATTTAAGCCACTCCGTCGGCGCAGTTGATATTAAACTCAACAAAGCAAATGCTGATATGGCGATTGGATGTACTTACAAATACTTGAACGGCGGACCGGGAGCGCCCGCTTTTCTTTATGTGCGGGAAGACTTACAAGAAAAACTATCTTCACCGATTTGGGGATGGTTCGGAGATAAGAATCCTTTTGAATTTAATTTGCAATTCAAAAAAGCTGAAGGTATTCATAAGTTTCTGATCGGCACACCGCCTATTATTTCTCTTTCCGCCGTTGATTCATCGATTGATATTACTCTCGAAGCCGGTATAAAAAATATTCGAGAGAAAAGTGTTTTGATGACAGAGTATTTGATCTATCTAGTGAGCGAATTATTGTTGCCACTAGGTTTCAATATAGGTTCACCGGTTGATTCAAACATTCGCGGTTCACATGTTTCTATTCGACATAAAGACGGATACAAAATCTGCAAAGCAATTATGGATGAACGGAACGAAAAGTAGTAATCCCCGATTTCAGAAAACCGGATAATATTAGATTGGGAGTTAGCTCACTTTATAATTCTTTTGAGGATGTTTGGGAAGCTGTTCAATTAATTAAGAAGGTTACTGAAAGCGGAACTTATAAAAATTATGAAACAACAGTTACTGCTGTTACTTAAAAATAAAGATGGCATCTTTCGAAAAGATACCATCTTTTAATCTATAGTTTTATTTCTCTCTTAACTCAATCTCACCTTTATAAGTAGAAAACTTGATCTCCGGTCCGCCGCCGTTTACTTTGCCTCTGGCACCGTCATCGCTGCTGTAGTTTTTCATAACCATATCGAAGTCACTTTCAAAATCTCCTTTACGTCCGAGATCAAAATCGAAATCAAAGTTTGTATCCGAAGGAAGTTTAATTTCAATTTCCCCTTTGTAAGTATCAAATTCTAAATCATCATTCAACTCATTTAGATCAACTAGCACGGTTCCTTTGTAGGTATCAATCTTTAATTCACCTGAAAAATTGATCACATCAATTATTCCTTTATAACTTTCTATATCGATATATGAAGAAAGCCCGTCAACAAGTGTTTCAGATTTGTAATCATCAATTTTCAGTTTAGCTGTTTTCGGCATCTTAATTTTATAGTGAACAAAAGCCAAGGTGTTTGAGCCGAATAAGTTTTTCTTGTAATCGGATTCCAGGCTGACATAATCATTTGAATGATTGAATCTCACTTCACATCTTTCTAATTGTTCTTCGGGTGATGTGTTGTTCCAACCGTCGGTATCCGGTACAACTTCCGCATGAAAATAAAATTCGTCTTTGTCCCAAGTATCAACTGTTATTGATCCTTTATAAGTTTCGATCGTTACTCTGCCGTACCTGTCGAGATCAAAGGTTTCTTCATATTCCTTTTTCTGTTGCGCAAATGTGAAAGATACAGCCAGCAATAAAGCAAATATAATTAGGTATGTTTTTTTAGGATACATACTTCCCCCGTTTTAATGAATCGATTTCTGTTTTAGACTCATCAAAACGGGAAAAGTTGTAAAGATTTATGGGTTTATCGGGTCGGTTGAGTATGCGAACTCAGCAATCATTTTATAGCCAAGCTTAATTATCTTAGTCATCTTTTCGATGTTTGCCAGATCGGAGTGATCAGCAGGTCTGTGGTATTCCGGAGGAAAGCCTGCCATAAAATAGAAAACCGGAATTCCGTGAGAGGAAAATGAAGAGTGATCGGAGCCGCCACCGGGTTGTTTTGAACCGTTGAATGAAATTTCCAAACCGAGGTCAAGTTCATCGTTAATTTTTTCGGCAAGAATTTTAAGCGGTGCGGTAGTATCAATTTCGGTGTAAGTCATTCTGCATTTAACTCCGAGCGAATCGTCATCATCGTCTCTTGAGATCATATCGTAATTGAGATTAAGTACAATCTTTTGATCATCATTATCTTTAATAAAATTATCCGCAAAATATTTAGAACCGAGTAGTCCTTTTTCTTCACCCGTCCAACCCGCAAAAATTATTGTTCGCTTCGGTTTCACTCCCGATTCTGCAAATGCTTTTGCGAGTGTCATCATACCGACTGTTCCGGATGCATTATCATCAGCGCCGTTCCAAATATAATCCATATTCATTCCGACGTGATCATAGTGTGCTCCAACAACAATTATTTCGTTCGGATTTTCACCTTCGATTTTTGCTAAAACATTTCTCGCTCTTACAATATTTGATTCTACTGTTGTTTTTATGTGAACGGTTTTTGTGTTCAAATTCTTTGAGCTTGGTTTTAAATTACTTGCCGTTTTTATTTCAAATTCATTTAGATCGATTTTACTTTCTTTTAATAGAAGATTAGCAACTCTCTGAGTTATTGTAAATACCGTTAGGGATGAACTGAGCGAATCGCCGGGAACAGTCATTCGTTTTCTAATTCCGGAAGAAATTCTTTCTGTTCCTTCATAATAATCGGTGTTATAACGGAAAGGATAATTTGAAGCCCAATCAATTGCGTTATCCTTATTTAGGTCAACCTCTAAAACAGCGATTGCCCCTGCTTCTTCAGCAAAGTTGTTTTTATCCCGAGCTATTATCCAACGCCCCCATCTACTTTTGGGATCAAAGAGATCATACCCTTTTGATGAAGTGTCTTGGTGACCGGGATAACCGGCTAACCGTAAAACTATTTTTCCTTTTACATCAACGTTTTTATAATCATTATAACCATGTTCTTCATTTTTATAACCGTAACCGACAAATACAACCGGCGCTTCCGCTTCCATTCCTATCGAAGACGGACGAACATCAAAATCGGTTTTGTATCGGAAATTTATTTTTTCATCAACACCATTATTCTTTGATGTAATCGATAACAGTTGTTCTTCACCGGCATCATATTCAAGCAGACTAAAGTTTTGAAAATAGGTTTCAATTTCTTGCGGATGTGCACCGGCTCTCATTTCTCGCCAGCTTGGAGTTATTGTTTTAATATCTCCGGCAGGCTGCAACCCATATATCTTGAACAAGCTTGTAATATAATCAGCGGCCATATAAGCGCCCCGCGTTCCGGTTTCCCTGCCTTCCATCCAATCACTTGCAAGGAAATCGAGTTGCGCTTTTACCGTTGTTTCAGTAATTGCATTTAGTCCGGCTTCTTTCGATTGACCAAAAATTGAAAAAGAAAAAATTAATAGAAAAGAAAAGATGGAAAGCAATCGCATAATATTATCCCCGAATAATTTGTTTTAGAAAAATTAAGAAAATTGTTCTACTTAACATACCAATTCTACTATTACAACTTGATCTTATAAGAAAATTAAAAAGATTCTGAGTGTGATTAACTTATTATTGTTGTGACTAAAATTATATTTTATTTCAGGCTAATTTTATAATTTGTTCATGATTTTTAATTTCTCAATTAACTTGGACTGTACAATGAAAAAAAACAATTACCGTTCACTTATTATTATTTTATTTGCATTAATATTCTTGCCTCACCAAAGCAATGCACAATTTGAAGTCGACAAACACCACGCCGGTCCTTCGTTAGGTTTTTACTTTCACGGAAGCTCGGTAATATTTGGTGGAAATTATGAATACGGAATGAAGTTAAAAGATATTGGTGATATTGGCATTGGCGGTGTTTTGCGCTACTACAGCTACGATGCAGGCTGGTGGACCTACACTGATATTTTAATCGGCGCACAAGGCAATTATCATTTTAGATTAGACAACAAAAAACTGGATCCGTGGGCGGGGATATTAATTGCTTACGATGCTGGCTCAGTTGATTACGATGGACCGAACGATCCATTTTGGAGTGAACCTACTTACGGTGGCTTTTGGATTGGCTTACACGGCGGTATGCGATATTGGATTTCTCCCAATCTGGCTATCTCGGGTAGACTAGGTTTCGGTTCTTACAGTTACAGTGCTCTTGATGTTGGAGTAGATTTTAAGTTTTAGTTATACCGAAACAATTGTCATTCTTCATCCATTTTATATCTGGGTGGAGAATGACAGTTCCATTAACACAATTTATTTTTTTTGTTTCGTTATATTGCTTCACTATCCGCAGACCTGTCTTTTTATAGACACAATAATTATTATTAAATTCAAACGAGGAGTTGGAATGCCGATCTATTTCACGAACAAAATTAAATTTCTATTGATCATATTGTCTGCGTTTTTTCTCGTTAATTGCGATCAAAATAATTACGAGATAGAAAAAGAAAATGTTGAAGAAGCCAGCGAAGTCATCGGATTATCATTCACTGAAGCTGAACGAGATTCAATGCTGGAATTATTATCCGAATACAGAAGTATGTACGATACTCTTCGCTCAGTAAAACTTCCCAACGATATTCCACCGGCAATAAATTTCAATCCGGTTCCGATAGGTAAAACATTTGATAAAACTCAGCAGCCTCTTGAATTTGAAAATTATTCGGAGACCATTCTACCGGTTAATGCAAACGATCTCGCATATTATTCGATTGGGGAATTAGCTTATTTAATTAGGACGAAACAGATTAGTTCACTCCAATTAATCTCACATATCATTTTAAGTCGGTTAAAAGAATACGGACCAAAGATTGAAAGTGTAATTACACTTAACCGAAGAACTTGCAATGAAGCAAGCAGAAAAAGCAGATAAAGAAATTGCTGCCGGAAACTATAAAGGAATGCTTCACGGAATTCCTTACGGTGCAAAGGACTTACTTGCTGTTAAAGATTACAAAACAACTTGGGGTGCAGAGCCTTTTAAAGATCAGGAATTTGAAGAGAACGCCGAAGTTGTAAATCGTTTAGAAGAAGCCGGTGCCGTTCTTTGCGCAAAACTTACAATGGGTGCGCTTGCCTGGGGTGATATTTGGTTCGGTGGTAAAACAAGAAATCCTTGGAATGTTGAAGAAGGATCGAGTGGTTCTTCAGCAGGTTCGGCTGCTTCTGTTTCTGCAGGACTTCTTCCTTTCGCAATCGGTACCGAAACTTGGGGTTCTATAGTTTCTCCTTCCACGGTAACCGGAGTCTAGCGGATTGCGTCCAACTTACGGAAGAGTAAGCAGAACCGGTGCAATGGCATTAAGCTGGACAATGGATAAAATTGGACCGATTTGCAGAAACGCTGAGGATCTCGCAATTGTTTTTAACGCACTTTATGGTCCTGATGGAAAAGACCAAACACTTGTTGATTTGCCGTTTAATTACAATAGCGAAATTGATTTTTCAAAGTTGAAAATCGGTTACTTAAAAACAGATTTGGAAGAAGATGAAATATTTCATAAAAGTGATTCGTTGACCATCGAAACATTTAGAAAATTGGGAGCGGAATTAATTCCAATCGAGCTGCCTAAAACACCTTCGTATGAAATTTCATTTATATTAAATGCAGAAGCAGCTGCCGCATTCGATGAATTAACTCGTTCAAATAAAGATGATTTGTTGGTACGGCAAATTTCAAATGCATGGCCGAATGTTTTCCGTGCTTCACGTTTTATTCCGGCGGTTGAATACATAAATGCAAATAGAGTTAGATATAAATTGATACAAGAAATGAATGAGTTGATGGAAAAGGTTGATTTTTATATTGCGCCATCCTGGTGGGGGAATAACTTGATACTTACAAATCTTACCGGGCACCCTTGCGTTGTTATACCGAACGGTTTTAAAGACGGAGTTCCCACAAGTATAACTTTAATAGGAGATTTATACGATGAAGGGACAATAATTTCAGCGGCGCATAAATTTCAAAGTATAACAGATTATCATTTACAGCAGCCACAGAATTTTTTGGAGTAGAGTGTAATCAAAAAGTTAGGGTGCGTCATTCTGACAGTTACACAACAAACTCTTTATCCGTGGGGAGCTTGGGCCAGCATCCTCAAGATTTAAAAATTTCTCGAGAATAATCTAATTCTCAAGGTAATAACCCGCCAAAAGATGTAGTTCCACTTTCATCCTTTTGCCCGATTGTTGTATAGTCCGCTTATAGATAACTTTGAAGCATTCAAGAAATAACAACTTGAATTAGCTGTTTTAACACTTACTAACACACGGAGGAGGTATTATGAAATTCAATAAACTAATTATGTTATGTATGTTGGTGACCGGATTACTGCTAACCAGTTGTGATGAATCATCCGATCCTGTAGAGCCGGAAGATAGTATGGGCAAATTAGCTGTTTTCTCTACACCTGCCGGAGCTAAAATTTATTTGGATGGAACAGATACAAACTTACTTACTCCCGACACAGTTGAAACTGAAGCCGGTTTATACAATTTGAGACTTGAAGCCGAAGATTATCAAGATACAACCTTCTCAATCTCAATTTCAGCAAACCAAATTGGAGTTGTAAATGTTTCATTAAAAGAAGATCGTGAATTAACATTCTACGGTGAAGTTACAATTTATGAAACATTAAATTCTACTGTAAACCAGCCAAGCGGAATTGACTTGAGCACAGGTGTAGCGCAAGGAATCGCAGAATCAAATAACGAGCGCAATACAATTGATGTTTATTATTCTTCAAATGAAGGAAGAATAGTACGCAGTGCTCACTTAGTGCAGCAGATTGATCCGCTATACAGAATTACTTATTTCTTTGTTGGCAGTAGCAGTGACTTAAATGATGGAGTTAATTCTCCAATGCAAGATGCTTCTTGGGACGATGGAATGGATGATGATGAAAATAATTATACATTTCTTTATGATGATGATGGTCACTATTCTAAGCTGAGGATTGTTGAAAGAGGTACTGCCAGTAACGGTGTACAATGGCTCAAAGTTGAATGGTGGTTTAATGAAAAGAATGATAATAGAAATTTCTAAATCATTTTTGGGGCTGCAAAAAGAAAAAGGTTTTTGATTAAAGCAGCCACAGTATTTTTGGAGCAGCTATTTTCTACTATAATTGCCCCGCGCTTTAGCGCGGGGATAAGTCTACAAAGGATTTTGGGCTTTAGCCCCATTCCCTGCATTTAATGGGGCTATCCGAAGGATCACTTTGTGAAAGTCCGTTTAAGTGTTTGCATTTTCCTCCGACCACTTGGCGAATCCATCCCTTCGGGAGAAGCGGACGGAAATATTACTTCTTACTAAACTGTAATTTTCCACCGCCGTCATAACTCATTACAACTGTATCTCCGGCTGAAAAGTTATTCATCAACAATTCCGTAGCAAGCGGATTTGTAATGTATTTTTGTATAGTTCGTTTCAACGGACGTGCGCCGTAAGTTACATCATAACCTAAATTTATTATGAAATCTTTCACTTCGTCTTCCACTTCCATCTCAATGTTTTTATCGGCTAACATTTTCGCAACTCGCTGAAGCTGAATATCGATAATTCCTTTCAACTCGGATTTCAACAATGGTTTGAAGAGAACTATTTCATCTATTCGATTTAAGAACTCGGGACGAATAGTTTGTCTTAACATTTCGCCTAATTCAGATTTCAGTTCACCCATAACATCTTCAATGTTTTCTTCTGTCACGTTTGCTACTTTCTCTTGTATCAAGTGTGAGCCGATATTTGAAGTCATTATGATAATTGTATTTTTGAAATCAACAGTTCTTCCTTGGTTGTCCGTCAATCTTCCTTCATCTAATAATTGAAGAAGCACATTGAAAACTTCGGGATGAGCTTTTTCAATTTCATCTAAAAGCAATAACGGAGTAAGGTCTTCTTCGAACCGCTTCGGTTAATTGTCCGCCTTCTTCATAACCAACATATCCCGGCGGTGCACCGATCAATCGAGAAACTGAAAACTTTTCCATGTACTCAGACATATCAATTCGCACCATTGCACTTTCATCGTTGAATAGAAAATCTGCAAGCGAGCGCGCAAGTTCTGTTTTACCAACGCCGGTTGTTCCGATAAAAATGAATGATCCAATCGGACGATTCACATCCTGCATCCCGGCTCTTGATCTGCGGATCGCATCAGATACTGCTTCAACCGCTGTATCTTGTCCGACAACTCTTTTGTGAAGTTCATCTTCCATTCTAAGCAGTTTACTTCTTTCACTTTCGAGCATTCTGTTTACAGGAATGCCTGTCCATTTAGCAACTACTTCAGCTATATCTTCCGCCTCAACTTCTTCTTTTAACATTCTCTTTTCTTTTTGAAGTTCAGCTAATTCTTTTGTCTCGGTTTCCAGTTTTTTCTGAAGATCGTTTATTACTCCGTAACGAAGTTCAGCTACTTTTGCTAAATTGCCTTCGCGTTCGTAACGTTCGGCTTCAACTTTTGTGTTTTCGATATCGCTTTTCATCGTGCGGATCATTTGAATCTTATCGCGCTCCAACTGCCAATGACCTTTCAAGCTGTTTCGCTGTTCTTCCAAATCACTTAACTCTTTTTTGATTTCATCCAGCCGTGACTTTGACTCTACATCCTTCTCCCTTTTTAACGCTTCTTTTTCAACTTCAAGCTGACGCACCTTTCGCTCAATTACATCAAGCTCTTCCGGCATCGAGTCAATTTCGATTCTTAGCTTTGAAGCTGCTTCATCAATTAAGTCAATTGCTTTATCGGGAAGGAATCTATCTGTTATATATCTGTTTGAAAGCTGAACTGCGGCAACAATTGCTCCATCCGTAATTCGAACACCGTGATGAACTTCGTAACGTTCTTTAAGTCCGCGCAAAATTGAAATCGCATCTTCCTCGTTAGGTTCGGGAACGTTTACCGGTTGAAATCTTCTTTCGAGTGCTGCATCTTTTTCGATGTACTTCTTATATTCTTTTAAAGTAGTTGCGCCGATTGCATGAAGTTCGCCACGGGCAAGTGCAGGTTTCAATATATTTGCAGCATCCATTGCGCCTTCTGTTTTACCGGCGCCGACAAGTAAATGAAGTTCGTCGATGAAAAGAATTATTTCACCTTCGGATTCTTGCACTTCTTTAACGACAGCTTTTACACGCTCTTCAAATTGTCCGCGGAATTGTGTACCCGCAACAAGCGCACCCAAATCGAGCGCCATAATAGTTTTTGTTTTGAGAGTTTCCGAAACGTCACCGGAAACAATTCTATGTGCGAGTCCCTCTGCTATTGCGGTTTTACCGACTCCCGGTTCACCAATTAAAACCGGATTGTTTTTTGTTCTTCGTGAAAGAACTTGTAGCACTCTTCGTATCTCTTCATCACGACCGATCACCGGATCGAGTTTACCTTCTTTTGCAAGTTCGTTTAAGTCGCGCCCGTATTTCTTTAACGATTGATAAGTATCTTCCGGATTTTGCGAAGTAACTCTTTGATTGCCTCTTATATCTTTCAGCGCATTCAACAAAACATTCTTTGTAATACCGTTGTCGTTTAAGAGTTTACCGGCTTTACCTTTTTCTTCCGAAAGCGTGAGTAGAATATGTTCGGATGAAATGTATTCATCCTTTAGATTTTTTGCTTCTTTAGCAGCGTTGTCAAAAAGCCGTGCACTGTTTTGCGAGAGCTGTTGATTACCGACTCCTGCGCCGGTTACCTCGGGGAAGTTTTCGATTACTCCCGTTACTTTTATCTTAAGTTGATTGATGTTGGCTCCCGCTTTTTGCAATAAAGAAGAAGCAACATTGTCGCTGTCCTGCAGCATTGCCGCAAGAATGTGTTCCGGTTCAACAACTTGATTGTTGTAATTCTGCGCAATCTCAACAGCATTCTGCACCGTCTCCTGTGCCTTCACCGTAAATTTGTTAAAATTAAATGCCATGATTTATCACCTCGTTTTCATATCAATTAATAAATATCATAAATATATCCGAATAAGTAAATCATGGAATAATACAGCGAAACTTAGATAAAAGTTTCAAAACTGCGATAGAGGCTTATTTAACTGTTGCAGTTTAAAGAAATGATTCGTACGTTGAATTAAGACTTTGGGGACTTGTTAGAATAGGGAACAGTCATGTCAAACATATTATTACTTACAATTTCATTTGTATTATTTTTCTTTTCAAATAATGTCGCTCAACAAAGTTCTTATTATGATTGGGCAAATAACGGTTTTGAATTTGGCGTAGGAGATAAGTTAAACGTAGTTGTTATGGCAACCGACTCCGAAGGCAACCTTATTAACGCAGGAAGCTACACTCAATTTTCCGATTACCCATATGTTCATAAAATTTCTCCCAACGGAGATTTTATTTGGAAACTCAACGATCAAACCGAAGGGAGAATCTTAAATCTATTGGTTGATGAAAACGATAACATTTTTGTAGCCGGTTATTATTACACCGCCTTTCCTATTTCTTCCGAGGATACTCTCTTTGTTCAAAAAATAAACTCAATAAACAACGTAGCTCAAGTTGAATGGACTTACAAAATTCCAATTGGTGATGACAATACAAATATTGTAAATAGAAATCTTTCCTTAGCTAATCTTAATTCGGAAATCGTAGTAACCGGAATTAGTGTTAACTCCAATTCACTTGCTGAAGTTTTAACGATTAAGATTAACGAAGACGGCACGGAACTTTGGAGCAAAACATATTCCAACAATGATATGAATGATGTATCACCCAAAGCAATGGATTTAGATTATTTAGGAAACATATATATCTGTGCCAATTCCCGCATAGACGAAAGCAATTCAGTTCAATTAATAAAATATGATTCGGATGGAGCTTTGCTGTGGGAGAAAAACATTTCAAGTGAACTTGGCTCTAAAGTCTTTGCTGTAGATCTTAAACAAAACAATAATGCTTTATGGGTGGGTATAGAATCGGATGAAAATTTATTCTTGATGAAATACGATTTGGAAAGTGAAATGTTGTGGGATTTTTCATTGAATAACACAAAAGATAAACTCGGGATTATCGTTGATGATACACAGAATCTTTTTGCTGTCTGCGCAGACAGTATTTACAAATTAAGTTCAGCGGGTGATTTAACCTCAAGCACTGAATTACCTTTAAATAATACTGTTGATTATTCATACTTTGCTGTAGATAGCGACAACTCTATTTATGTGGTTGGACAAAAAGATAACTTCTTTCTTACAAAAATCACTTCCGAGTTAATAGTAGATATTTCGTTTGAAACAGTCTGGGATGATCCGCAGAATCTTCATACAGAATCAAGCAATCCGAAAGCAGTTCTTCATTCAGAACATGGAATTTTTATTTCCGGCGAAGCTATGATTTATGATTCGACTAATTTCAACTCGCATCCGGTTCAGGTAACTATTAAATACTCCCAATTACCAACCAGTGTTGATTTGAGCGAGTCAACACCAATAAATTTTCATTTAGCACAAAACTACCCAAACCCATTTAACCCAACAACAACTATAAAATTTAACATTCCCACTGTAGAGACGGGGCATGCCCCGTCTCAACAGACGAGCTTAATTGTCTACGACATTCTCGGAAGAGAAATAAAAACTCTCATCAACAAACAACTCGAGCCAGGCGAATACGAAGTTGAATTCGATGGATCAGATTTATCTAGTGGAATCGATTTTTACCGGCTTACCGCAAATGAGTTTGTTCAAACTAGAAAAATGCTGCTTACCGGTGATAGATTGGTCGTACTTTAAGATCAGTCTTCGATATTCTAAAAGCTTTTTCAATTTGCCATAGATGTTTGTAGTTTTCAATTACCTCTTCCTTACTTATTTCTGAGTTTGTTATATACCCTTTAAGTCCATCCCAATGACCATCTGCCTTAAATTTTTCATAATCGATAGTTATCTTAACAGTACCATCGATTTTAAGATATTTGTTGTAACCACGATTGTTTAGATGTTTTTTAGTGAGTCGTTGCTTTTCTAATAATTTCTCGAGTTTCTTTAATCCCTTTTGTCGATTTTGAGCATCTTTTTTTGCTCTTGATAAACTGTAGTTGACTATCAAATTGGTGTTTTCATCACGCTTTATTAATATGCTTTGACCATTGCTGAAGTGATGAGAAAGTATTTTGTTTTTTATTTGATCCGATTCATTTTTTATTCTTCCGCCAAGAATAAACTCATAATCTTTTTCTATGAGTTCGGCAACGTTCTTTTTCGAAAGCATTGCAGCGTCCGCAATTATTACTAATTTCTTTAAGTCATATTTCTGCTTAAATGATTCTATAACCGGAATCATTGTATGTCCTTCAAACTTATTGCCTTCAAATACTTCATAGGCTAACGGGTAACCATCTATACTTACTAATAACCCTAATATGATTTGCGGCGATTGATGTTTCCCGTCCTTCGAAAAGCCCGTCTTCCTTAAATCATCTTCATCTGAAGATTCAAAATATATTGTCGTTACATCATAGAAGACAATACTTAAATTCCCTTTGAAGAGTTTCAAGGTATGGTTAAAGCTGATTTGTTCTACTTTCGATTTTTGTTTTGATTCCAGTTTATCTAAATATCGATATATCTTATCTACTTCTAGTTGTTTATTCTTGTAGCGTAGAAGATATTCGCTTGTCTTGAGTTTGCTCAGTGGAAATACTATCCGGCTGATGACTAATTCTTTGAATAATTCTTCTTCTATTTCATTGAACCCTATTTCATCGTAGAGCTTTCCTAAAATTAACTGCTTTTGAGATAACTCGAGTAACTCATTACAACTTACCTGCTTTCTTATTACATTTACAGATATGAAAGCAGGTAAGTTTTTAATATTACTTTTTGTTTTAACCACATTATTTTCGCAAGAAAAAATTCCCGTCGCGTTTTCTTTAGAATCTAAACAAGCCGACTCAGTTTTTATTGCCGGTAGTTTTAATGATTGGTCGGCTGAGTTTAATCCCTCAAAAAACAAAATGATTCAATCTGGTCAGCCACTTTATATTTAGATCCGGGTTACTACTATTATAAGTTTATCGTAGATAGCAATTGGATTCCCGATCCGAATAATGACTGGAAAATAAACGACGGTGGAAGCAGCTACAATTCTATAGTAAAGGTTGGTGATCCCCCAACTCCGCAAAGAGAGAAAAATGAATATAAACTTCCCCAAGAACTCATCCCTGAACCGGTTCTTCAAAACGATTCGCTTTTAATAGAGCTTTATTACGCGGCTTGGGCAATGGCTTGGAATAAAATTAAACAAGGTAATTCCCAAAACGGATTTGTTGATTTTTATATGGACGAAGGTTTTGATGATGCAATCTATCAATGGGATACCAATTTTATGGCTGCTTTCGGAATGTACGCTTCAAATTTATTTCCCGCAATGCAATCACTGGATAACTTTTATAATAACCAAAGAGAAGACGGATACATTCAACGAGTCTATTCAGAAATTAACGGACAGCAACTTGCTGAGCCAACCACCGATGAACCAATGATAAATCCGCCGCTCTTTCCTTGGATTGAGTGGAAATATTATCAAGTAACCGGCGATAGGTCCCGTTTCAAAACGGTGTTGCCAAAGATCATTAAATATTACGATTGGATAAATGAAAACCTACGCGACTCAGTCGGACAGGGTTTATACTACACAACTCAACTCGGCAGCGGAATGGATAATTTACCACGACAAAATGTTGGTAAAGCTGGCTGGGTTGATCTTTCCGCACAAATGGCGCTTGCAGCCAAAATGATTGTTAATATTGCATCGGTTGTTGGAGACAATAAAATCGTATTAAAGTTTACAGATGAATACTCCCGCATAACTAATTTAATAAATGAGCTTTGCTGGAATGAAGATTCTCAGTTTTATTATGATTTAAGAGAAGACGGAAAAGTTAGCAAGGTAATGCACATCGGCGGTTTTTGGACTTTACTTTCCGAAACCGCAACTCGAGACAGAGCCGAAGCGTTGTTCAAGCATCTCGCAAATCCCGATGAATTTTGGCGCCCCCACATGATTCCCGCTTTAGCCGCTAATCAACCCGCTTATGATTCAAGCGGACATTATTGGCGCGGCGGAGTTTGGGCTCCGACAAATTATATGGTAATAAAAGGATTAGAAAAATATGGACAGTATGATCTTGCCGGTCAAATAGTTGAAAATCATCTTTATAAAATGGCGGAAGTCTATTTTGAATTTCAGCCGCATGAAGAAAAAATTGCTTTCGAAGAAAGATACGGAGACGGTTATCAAACAATTTGGGAATGCTACTCACCGGAATTTGCTGAACCCGCAACACGGTGGGATGATACTTTTTATTCGCGACAAGATTTTGTCGGCTGGTCGGGTTTAGGTCCGATTGCTATGTTAATAGAAAATGTAATCGGTATAGAAATGGACGTCCCACAAAATCAAATCACTTGGCGAATAGATAGAACAGACAAACACGGCATCAAAAATCTAAATTACCTTGACGGTAAAGTTTCTCTTTTAGTTGACCCCGATGATGATCAACTATCGTTCAATATAACTTCAACCCACAAATTTGATTTGTTGGTTATTTATAAAGGCAAGTCAACACTTCAAGAAATTAATATCGGCTCCAACCTTTTTATAGTTGAATCCGAGTAACCTCACAATTTTTTAAATTCAGCAGTTTGCAATTTTACTCAGAATATACGTATATTGAAATAAACTATACGTATAAATATTATTAAAAAATGAAAACAAAAATAAATCTCACAATAAAATCAAAATTGATCCCACGCTCAAAAGAGTATGCAAAGAAAAAAGGGAAATCGGTTTCTCAATTAGTTGAAGAACTACTAGAAAGAGCGCTGAAACAAGATGAAACTAAATTTTCCGAAAGATGGCTGGGGAAAATAAAAGTCTCTGACAAAAAAGATGAACGTTTAGACTATCTTAAAAAACGTTATAACTTATGACTCTGTTAATCGATACAGATATTTTGCTTGATATTGCATTACAACGCACTACTTTTTATGAGTCTTCCGCAGAAGTTGTTGATTTGATAGAAAATAAAGATTTAACCGGTTTTGTGGCTTGGCATACTTTATCAAATTTTTATTACATAGCTGCATCCGGCTCGGGTAAAGAAAAAGCGCAAGAGTTTATTCATGAATTGCTTGATTTTGTAAATGTGGCAAAAACCGGGACTGATAGTGCTAAAAAAGCGCTGCGGTTAAACGTCCCCGACTTTGAAGATGCTTTGCAGATCTCGGCGGTACTAGCCTGTAATGCAGATTTTATTATTACCCGGAATTTCAAGCATTATAAAAATAGCCCAATAAAAGCACTGACGCCGGAAGCATTTTTAAGGAAACATTACAAATTGTAAATCTCACCTCGAAATTATAGCAACTTTAACTTTCCTGAAGCATCTTTAAATATTATAACACATTCAAAAAGTTATTAAATGAAAAAGCTGATCTTTTTTTTACTAATATCTCTAGTTTCAATTGCGCAATCAAACTTCGATAAAGCAAACAAATTAATACTCAAAAATAATTTCGCTGAAGCTGCTAAAATTCTCGAAAATTTCACTCATGAAAATGAAAATGCTGACGCATACCTAAAATTAGGAATCTGTTACAAAAACCTGATGCTTCACACCGAAGCGCTTAAAGCAATCGAAAGGGCAAATGAATTAGACACCAACAACGTTGATATACTTACAAACCTTGCATCACTTTATTCAACTAACGGATTTGACAAGAGTGCAATAGGAACATATCAAAAAGTTATTCAATTGGATTCTACTAATCTTTTTGCCAAGATCAATTTAGCCAAACTTTATGTTGACTCAGGCAAATGGAATGCCGCTAAGTCAATTTATTTAGACTTAGCAAAGTACGACTCTAGAAATTCATTTTATTATCGGCAGCTTGGTTATGTGTTTCAAAAGGAAAATAAACTTGATGACGCTTATCATTATTATAAAACTGCTTACGCTTTAAATCCACAAGATCATTTTACAATTAGTAATCTTGCAAAAGTTTATTTTCAAAAAGAACAGTCCGACTCTGCAATCGCTATAATTGATAAGGGTTTGGAGACTTTCGAAAACAACACACAATTCTTAAAGTTAAAAAGTGATATTTACTTTTCATTAAAAAATTATCCCGGTGCCGTTAATGCAATTGTACGGCTTATAGCAAACGGCGATGAGTCTGCTCAGTTGTATCAGAGATTAGGAATTTGCTATTACCAAATTGCAGTAGAAAATTTTGTCGGGGAAGCACAAATTCAAAAACTTGGATCTGCAATTGAAACGCTCAATAAATCTTCCGCAATCGATTCAACACAAAGTTTAACCGAACTTTATCTTGGGCTGACTTATAAAGAACTCGAGAAAATGAAGAAGCAATTAATCATCTGCAAAAAGCAATTGAGTTAATTTACCCAAAATACACCTCGGCTATTTTCACAAACCTTGCAATTGTTCATAGTCGAGAAGAAAATTATGCAGAGGCAATAAAAAATTTCAAAGCCGCAAAAAAATTCGATCAAGAAAATCCAAATTATTATTACTATCTAGCTTCGACTTACGATCAATATTACTTCGATAAACAGGTACCACTTATTTATTATCAACTATATTTATCAAGCAGTGATACACTTGATAGCTCGTTAAAGAATTATGCGATTACAAGAATAGAAGAGCTGAAGGAAACTGTTCATTTCCAAAACGGTAACAAAAAGAATAAATAGACTTTATTATCTATTTACCTATAGTTTAATTTTCTTTTCGAAAATCAATCAATTGTTTTAAGACTTTGCGTCTTCTATGCGTAACTCATTTTAGTATAATGACTTACGCAACCAAACTCATTGCAAACCCATTCTATTTTTACTATATTTTAAAGTTTACCTTTTTCAAAAAACGCAAAGAACAATTTGAACGAATTTCTTCAAAATACAGAAGACACAATCGCAGCTTTAGCAACGCCATCCGGCGTCGGTGCTATCTCCGTAATTCGTGTAAGCGGTCCGAAAAGTATTGCGAGTGTTGATTCAATTTTTTCCGGTGCTGCAAAGCTGAGCGAAGCAAAAACTCACACAATCCATTACGGCAAAATTAAATACACAAATGAGGTGATTGACGATGTTTTAGTTTCTGTTTTCCGTGCGCCAAACTCTTACACCGGCGAGGACTCTGCTGAGATCAGCACACACGGAAGCCAGCTTATCGTTCAAAAAATTATTGAAGCTCTGCTGGATGAAGGTATTCGACTTGCCGAACCGGGCGAGTTTACTCGAAGAGCGCTTTTAAACGGCAGAATCGACTTGGCACAAGCCGAAGCGGTTGTCGATGTAATTAACTCAAGAACCGAGGCATCCTTACGAGGCGCACGCAATCAGCTTGACGGAGTGCTTTCGGCAAAAGTCGACTCGCTCAGAGAAATGCTCGTTAATTCATCTTCGATGTTGGAACTCGAATTAGATTTTGCGGAAGAAGATCTGGAATTTCTTCCTAAAGATAAAGTAATTGCAAGAATTGATGAGATCGTTGAAGAGATTGATAAACTTTTAAACACCTACGCATTCGGAAAAGTAATTCGCGATGGTGTGAATGTCGCTCTGGTTGGAAAGCCGAACGTCGGAAAATCATCTTTGCTCAATTACATGTTGAAAGAATCGCGGGCAATTGTGAGCGAAATTCCGGGTACGACCAGGGATGTAATTCGGGAGGAATTTTCGGTCGACGGAATTTTATACCGGCTTTATGACACCGCCGGAATTAGATTAACCCAAGATGCGGTAGAGAAAGAAGGTGTTTATAGAAGTCGAGACGCTGTTAAAAACTCCGATGTGGTTTTATTCTTGAACGATGCATTGGAAGGACCGGCGGATGATCTTTATACTCAATTATTGGATTTAACCAATAAGGAGAAAATTCTAAAAATCGTCAACAAAATAGATCTCAACTCTAACCACGGAATAAATTGTGATATCGAAATTTCTGCTTTAACAGGAGAGGGAATTGAGGAGCTTTTTGTAAAGATGAAAGAGGTTGCAATCGGTTCACAAAATTACAGCGAAAAGGGCGCTATTGTTTCGAACCTGCGTCACTACCGTGCGCTGAAGAAAGCAAAAGAAGATTTACATAACGCAAAAGAATCCGTTAAAAGCGGAATGAGCGGAGAATTTATAGCTGTTGATTTAAGAAATGCCGAAAGTTCTCTCGGAGAAATCATCGGCAAGGTAACTACCGATGATATTTTGAACAATATTTTTTCAAAATTCTGTATAGGGAAGTAAAAACAAAGGTTTTTGAACTGTTCCACGTGAAACAAAATTGTATTGCATGGGTTAATATCCAATTTCGTTAAAAATAGTTTCACGTGAAACACGAGAAAAAAGTTAGAAAAGAAAGGAAAATCGCATAAATGTATTTTGATTTGATAGTTGTTGGCGGTGGACACGCCGGAATTGAAGCTGCTGTTTCAGCGGCAAAGATGGGAGTTTCGGTTGGTGTGGTGACCATGGACAAAAATGCCATCGGCAGAATGTCATGTAATCCGGCAATCGGGGGAAGTGCGAAAGGACATTTGGTTCATGAGATTGATGCCCTCGGCGGGGTGATGGGACAAATTGCAGACAGAACAGGAATTCAATTCCGCACATTAAATAAATCGAAAGGTCCGGCAGTTTGGGCGGGGCGTTGTCAATCGGATAGAAAACTTTATTCTGAAGAAGCGGCAAGAGTTGTTAACTCCGTTCCGGGAATCACAATTGTTGAAGATGCAATCACTGAAGCGGTCGAAGAAAACAAAAAGATCGTCGGTGTACGAACCCTCAAAGGAAATGAAATAAAATGTAAAGCACTTGTTGTATGTTCCGGTACTTTTCTAAACGGATTGATGCACACAGGATTGAATGCAACGAAGGGGGGAAGGTACGGCGAGCAGCCCTCTGGCGGTTTGACCGAATCAATCGTAAAAATGGGATTTGAAACAGGACGACTGAAAACCGGAACTCCGCCAAGATTAAAATTAGATTCAATCGACTATAATGTTTTGGAAGAACAGCCGGGCGATGAAAATCCACAGCCATTTTCCAGAAGAACTGATCGTTCCAAATTTCCTTTCCTCGAACAAAGAAGCTGCTGGTTGACAAAGACAAGCGACAAAGTCCATAAAATTCTTGAAAAGGGATTTGATGATTCACCGATGTTCAGGGGATTGATAAATGGAGTTGGGCCAAGATATTGTCCTTCAATCGAAGATAAAATTGTTAGGTTTTCCGACAAACCAAGTCACCAAATTTTCCTCGAACCGGAAGGTTTGGATTCTGACTTGATTTATGTAAACGGTTTTTCAACTTCTCTTCCCGAAGATATTCAAAGAGAAGCACTGGCATTAATACCTGGATTAGAACACGCGGAAATGGTCCGACCCGGTTATGCCGTTGAGTATGACTATTTTCCTCCTTTCCAAATTGATTTGACCATGGAAACAAAACTTATCGAGGGATTATACTTTGCCGGACAAATCAACGGAACCTCCGGTTATGAAGAAGCTGCCGGACAAGGATTAGTCGCCGGAATAAATGCCGCCCTAAAAATTCTCGGCGAAAAAGAAGAATTCGTTCTTAAAAGAAGTGATGCCTATATTGGCGTTTTGGTTGATGACTTAGTCGGCAAGTCAACGGACGAACCTTACAGAATGTTTACTTCAAGAGCCGAACATAGATTACTTCTGCGTCAAGATAATGCCGACAGACGACTGTATGAATTCGGTCACCGTTATGGTTTAATAAGCGATGATGAATTTAACGAAATGAAAGAAAGGGAAGTGCTGATTAACAAAAGCGTGGACCTCTTCCAAGTAATAAAATTCAAACCGGATGAAATAAACTCTCTGCTCGAAACAAAAGGAACGAATAAAATTGACAATTCCGAAACCGTAAGTAAATTAACAAAACGCCCGGAGATGGGTTTAAGAGATTTACTAAATGAACTCGATTTTCAAAAATATCCACTTGTAAAATCTTTACTTGAAAATGAGCAGGCGCTGCGGCAAGTAGAGATCGAATTGAAATATGAAGGTTATATTAATCGTCAGCAAGAACTAATTGATAAGATGGAAAAACTGGAGGAAATGAAGATTCCAGAGAGTTTTGACTATTTAAAATTAAAAACTATTTCTACCGAATCTAAAGAGAAAATTGCACAAAATTAAGCCGAGATCAATCGGACAAGCATCTCGAATATCTGGGGTATCGCCTTCAGATATTTCTATTTATTAGTATATTTGAAGAATTAATTTTTGAGGGGACTTTTTTGGATAAACAAGAACAATATTTACGAGAACTGAGACAGTTTTTTTGGGAAAACGGAATCACGCCGGATGAATATCAACTTGAAAGATTGGCTCATTTTGCTGATTTGGTCGTCAGTAAAAATCAAGAAGTTAATCTAATTTCCAGACGAGATGAAAAAAATATAATTGAAAATCACATATTTATTTCATCCTTTATTTCAGAGTTTATACCTAAAGATATTAACTATTTCTTAGACATCGGTACCGGCGGCGGATTCCCGGGAATCCCGCTTGCAATTACACGTCCGCTTTTGCGCGGTGTACTCGCCGATTCGACAAGCAAAAAAATTGAAGCTGTTGATGAGTTTGTTGATAAACTAAAACTTGGAAATATTGTTGCCGAAAACAGCCGAGTTGAATCGCAAGAGTTCAAAGAAAAATATGCAAATAAATTTGATCTTATTGTAAGTCGCGGTACCGTTCCATTGATTATTCTTTTTAGATATGCAATTCCTTTAATTAAAGAAAAAGCATTTTTGTTCGCGATAAAAGGCGGAAACTTAGACGAGGAATATAAAACCGCTGAAATGAAATACAAATCTTATATCAAAAAATCTACAATCTTTGAATTGGCTTATAAGCCAACCAACATCAAAAATAAAAAAGGGAAGAAATTAGTTTTCCTTGAGTTGAGTAAATAAATTTTATAATGGATGGAACGCAGATTATTATGATGGTTATGATCAATCATGATCTTAACAAGATCATAATTTTCATAAAGATCTGCGTTCCAATTATAAAATAAAAATTAGTTTACTTCCTTCATTTCTTCTTGTTCATCGTTGCTGATTGTCGGCATTTTATCTTCTACCTTTGCAGTCACTTTCACCTCACCCGCGTTTTTGAAAATCAAAGTAACTTCGCCTTCTTCACCTTCGGCAAGAGCTTCGTTTAGTTTAATTAACATTACGTGATATGACATTGGTTTGAATTGAAAAATGTTTCCGGCTTCCATCACAAGATGATCAACTTCTCTCATGCCCATCATATCACCCTCTTTATAAGTTTCGTGGATTTCGGTTTTTTGTGAGAGTTCTGATTTTGCACTGAGTAAAGTGTCATTTTCATTTGTATTGTTTATTACTCGGAAAAACATTCCTGTATTTCTGCTTTTACCCGCCGGACGTATCCAAGCATCCGCAATATGAAGTCCATCTTCAAATGCATCGAGCAATATTTTCTTTTCGGCTTGCTCTTTCTTTGACACCGATTCATCAACTCTTTGTGCTGTTTCTTCTTTCAGTTCTTTCTTTTCCTCACATCCAAAAAAGATCAATGCAGAAAAGAGAATGATTATTAATTTTTTCATGGTTGTTCCTCCCTTTTAATTTGCTAAAGTTTTTATGTCGGCTATTATTTGTGCCAACTGCGATTCAAATTCGTTTCTGTGATTGCAATTTGGACAGTTTACAAAATCTTGGTTAATCATAACATTTTGATCTATCCACTCGCCGCAGTTTTCACATTTAAGATTAAGATGGTTGGTACTTCCCAAATAATTTTTTCTAACTCTTCCCTCTTGATCCACGATTGCGATTCTATCGGTGTGAATATAAAAGTACATCATTTCCCCGTCTTCCATTTCGGTTGAATCGCTTGGAACGGCAACTACACCAACGTCTCTAATCAATCGGTCTGTTTCCGATTTTTCTCCGGTTAAAAATGTCCAATTGCTTGTATCTAATTTTCTTATTTCTGCATATTCTTTCAATACCGAAGGCGTATCATATTCAGGATCGAAAGAAACGGTGACAAACTCAACATCTTCAATTCCCTCTTCCTTAACTTTCTCTTGAATGATTCTCATGTTGTTTGTAGTGAGCGGACAGATATCCGGACAGTTCGTAAAGACATAACCAACTATTGCAATCTTTCCACTCACAACATCGGGAAACGTAACCTCAACGCTATCTTGATTTAACAGTTCATAATTTTTGTTCGATAAGTCTTCTTCGATTGGAAGAGAATCGCCGCAGCTGCTTAAATAAAACATGGTGAAAACTAGTGTTACAAATAAAATTAACTTTTTCATAGTAGCTTCTCTGTTTAGTCAAATATAAAGTTAGACAAAAAGAAAATCATTTTGATTCAATAGTGCAGACCGATAAGTCTTAAAAATAACAAAAAGATTTTATAGATTTGTTTTACACTCTCAAACAATAATATGGTTCAATGAAACGAATAATAATATTACTACTACTTACAACTTTTTTATTTGCTCAAGATGGAATCTTAATCGATGAAGATTTATCCGATTGGGAAAATGTAACAACAACCTATTCTGATCCATCCGATGATGGTACGGGTGGAAATGCCAATATTGATTTTAGAAATATGTGGATTACCAACGATGATGAATATGTTTATTTCCGAATTCAATCCGGTAGAGAAATTACCCTTGTTGATTATGCTTTCGCAACAAATTTTATGTATCTCTATATCGATACTGACAACAACCCAAACACCGGAAAAAGTTTTAACGGAATTGGTGCTGAGCTTGAATATAGTTTGGCAAATAGAAGAGGAAAAACTTTTATTAACGGTGAACAAAACATTAGCCATTCCGATATCAATTTTCTCGGCGCTCCAACATTTTCCGCAAAGCAGTTTGAATTCGCATTAAGAAAAGATGTCACTATCTCCGGCTCTCCCCTTTTTCCAAATAATAAAATAAAAGTTGTGTTTGCCGCATTTACATCAACTTCCCTCACTGATACCTATGATCTTTTACCTGACAACGGCGGTTTTGAGTACGAATTTATTTCTAACGCTGAACCTCCTATTCCGGATTATTCAATCAGAAAAACTAATCCCGGTTATTTACGTGTAATGGCTTACAACGTCCAGCAAGATGGAATTACAGATCAAAGTAAGACGACCGAGTTTCACCATATATTTGATGCAATAGAACCGGAGATTGTGGGCTTCACTGAAGTTTACGATGCTTCATCTCAGGCGGTTGCGGATAGATTGGAGTTCTTTCTTCCTTCCGGTGACGGACAAAATTGGTATAATAAAAAAGAAGGAGATGCAGGCGGAAAGGGTGACATTGTACTTGTTAGTAGGTTTCAAATAAAACAAAGCTTTACAATCGATTCCGATGTGGGGCATGATGCTTCCGGAGCATTTCTTCTGGACTTACGACCAAAGTATGACTCCGATATGCTCGTGATTGTTTCGCACCCTAAATGCTGCGGCGGTAGAGAAAACGACGACAAACGCCAAAATCAATTTGATGCAATAATTGCTTTTCTCAGAGATGCGGTTAACAGCGGCGGTGATTTAACCATTCAACCAAATATTCCAATTGTGATTATGGGCGATATGAACTTGGTCGGAGATTCTCGCCAATATGAAACTTTAATTACCGGAGACATAAAAATTAACGGAAACTACGGAGAAGATTTTGCTCCTGATTGGGACGGCGGAAATTTGGATGACGCAAAACCTTACGCCACCAATACAAATATGACTTACACAACAAACCCGGGAAGTTTTCCTCCCGGCAGACTAGATTTTATAGTTTACAGCGGTTCTGTTATGGAGATGGTTAATAGTTATATTCTTGATTCGAAGAAGTTAGACTCATTCGAATTAAGTCAACACGGATTAAGTCCGGAGGATACCGAAGTTTCCGACCACCTTCCGGTTGTAGCTGATTTTGATCTTTCACCAATCACGGATATTAAAAAAAAAGATGATGCCCCCAAAAAGTTTGGATTAATGCAGAATTATCCAAATCCATTTAATCCGACAACGAAAATTAAATTCACTATTCCAAAAGTAGAGACGGGGCATGCCCCGTCTCTACAAACCCGCTTAGTTGTTCATGATCTTTTGGGAAGAGAAATAAAAACATTATTAAAGAAAAAACTCCAGCCAGGAGAATATGAAATTGAATTTGATGCTGCAGATCTGCCGAGCGGCGTTTATTACTATAACTTAACCACTGGAAGGTTTTTCGGAAACACGCAAAATGGTCTTACTAAGATAACTCATAAAGACATTCTGACTTAATCGCTCTTCTCTTACCTATATCAATCGCTTCTACCGATATCAACCAATTATGGAAGTAAAATAGCTGCCACAAGTACAGTTGTCCAATTGCCGCGTTTATCTCCTTTAGCAGATTGTGTTATGTTAAAAGTGCGGACAATTTTACCGGACATTTTGAAGACCTGTTTCTTTCGTTCCAAGCTGTTTCAGGGTTAAACTCAACGCCTAAAGTTGTTGCAAGCATTTGTGCTGCTAAATCTTCCGCATAATCTCCGGCGTTCTGTTCTTTAACTCCGTAGGGATGATGTTCCGATAAATAACCGTATTGAGTTTGATCTTTTGGAATTGCAACACCAATTGAAGAAGCTATCAATCTGTTCGGTTCATTGGTCGAATTTCTTGCCATTACAGCGAACGTAATTTGTCCGGCGCTAATTTCTTTTAATCCCTGTTCTCGACTAATTCTTTTGCACCCGGGCGGATATATGCTGCTTACATTTACAAGATTACATTTTTCAATTCCCGCATTTCTTAATGCTGCTTCAAAGGAGCTAAGATAATCTTTGTGTCTGCCGACTCCTTTAGTGAAAAATATTTTTGTTGGGACGTACAATTTTTATTCTCCCTATCTCTAATAACCTCAATTACCGAATGTGAATTATGAACCATAGTTGCTTGTGACTAAAGTGTTTATCAAATAAGTAAACTTCGTTAGACGCTGACTTTATAGTCTGTTAAATAAGTCGCTAACAATTCATCTAAGATCTCTTATAGCCTCGATTAGAGGCGAGCATTATTTAATTCAGAATACAAAGCTTTGGTCGTTATGCAAGCTACCACCTCTAAAACGGACGGTAATTATTTTTATTAACCGTTATGCAGCACTCGCTTTAATCATCCAGATTTCCTTTTCAAGCCAGGCGATTTTATCTTCTGCTAATGCAACAGTTGTTGAATCATCTATTTCGTCTGCTGCTTCGGCAATCTTTTTATATTCGTCAGTCAAGCTTTTCAAAATCAGAAAGCACAGCGTGCAGAACGGTTTTGCCGTCAAATTCATTTTTTGTTTCTTCTTTGAATGATGCGTTATCCAAGTAATCTTTTAATGTTGCTAACGGTTTACCACCAAGCTGAACTATCCTTTCCGCAACTTCATCATATTGTTCTATGAAATAATCATAATAAGCTTCTGTCATTTCGTGGATTGGTTTGAAGTGAATCCCCTTAACATTCCAATGATAATTATGAAGTTTTACGTTAAGCACAGAAAGATTAGCTACGTTTTGGTTCATCAATTTGATTAAGTCTTCTTTTGTCATCTTAATTTTCCTTAGTTTTTTAGATACTTATTCAATACGTCTTTTACTTTTTCGTTTCCGGTAAATCCGTCAACAATTTTGATTCCGGTTCTTTTTAGAACGTCTTCTGCTTTATCACCAACGTTACCGGTTAATACAACTTCAGCACCTTTGTTTATTATTAACTCTGCAGCTTTAGGCCCTGCACCGTTTTGCATTTGTTCACCCAGATTCGAAACCGCTTCGAACTTCATCGTATCGGAATCAACAATTAAGAAATACTGGCAGCGTCCAAATTTCTCACTCACCAATGCATCAAGCGATCCACCGGTTGATGTTATTGCTATTTTCATTTTTATGCCTCTTTTAGTTTTTAGATATATCCATAAAGAATTCTACTTTCGCCCAAATATTTTTAATGTCTTCCGCAGCATGTGAACTGTATTCAACTATTGTTTTGTTTGCTTTTATTGCCTCGATATAATCTTCATCAAACGGGAGATAGCCAAGTACCGGAATGTTTTCTTTTCCTGCGAGTGAAGTTATTTGTAATGTTATTTTTTCATTTAGATCGTATTTGTTAATAACAATTCCGCTTTTGATTGAAAATGTTTTCAATAATTCTACAAGACGCTTTAAGTCGTGAATGCCGGATTGTGTTGGTTCGGCAACAATAACCACAAAATCAGCACCGGATAAACTTGCATTAACGGGACAGCCAATTCCCGGCGGTCCATCTACAATTACCCATTTAGTTTTTTCATCAACATTGTTGAGTGCGCTTTTCTTTATTTCACTTACAAGTTTACCTGAGTTACCTTCGCCAGGTAAAAGTATTGCGTAATAAAATTTAGATTTATCCTGAAGACTACATTCAAAGTAGCTGCCTGATTTTATTGCAGTAAATTTAATTGCATCATCGGGACAAGCCCGATAACAAAAGCCGCATCCTTCACAACTAAGTTGATTAATTTCATAATCATGAATTGCATCAAATCTGCAAACCGATTCACATAATCCGCATTGTGAACAAAGTTCGAGATTTATGCTTGCTTTCTTTCCACCGAAATATTCAAACTGTTTTTGATCTTTTGGATTCAGCAACAGAAATAAATTAGCTGCATCAACATCGCAGTCGATTGTGATTTTATTATTCAGCAATTTTACAAATGCCGATGAAACGGTTGTCTTTCCCGTTCCACCTTTTCCGCTAAGTATTACTATTTGTTTCAAAGTGTTCTCTTTTATTCTTTCTTAAAAACAATAGAACGCAGATACACAGATGAACAGATTTTCGCTGATTAAAAATCTGTGTTAATCAGTTTTTTCTGCGTCATCTGCGTTCCATTGCTTTTAGTTTTCTTTTTAATTAAGTCAATCAAGCCAATAAAATCAGTTCTTATTTTATCGGAGCTATTAATCGGCAATATTCCATTCGAATATGCTTCTGCAATTTTTCTATCAAATGGTATTCTCAACATTACTTCAATTTCATTTTCGGTTAGGTAGTTTTCCATTTCCACAAATGTTTCATCATACTTATTAATCACCACGCCAAAAGGAACATTTATGTTTTTAACAACATCGATTGCGAGTTTTAAGTCGTTTAAGCCAAACGGTGTAGATTCAGTTACGAGCAAACAGAAATCGGAATCTTTAACCGTTTCAACCATCGAGCAGGATGTTCCGGGAGGTGAGTCTATAATATTTATTTTTTCATTTTCGATTTTTGTTTTTACTTTTTTTATTAAGGGAACTGCAGTTGCTTCGCCTATATTTAAAAGTCCATCGTAAAATTTTATATCGTTTTCGGTTTTTCCGCTTCTTAGTTTTCCGAGTTCTTTGGGTATTTCCGTGATTGCATTCTTCGGACAAAAATATTCACACGCGCCGCAGCTATGACACATTTCTTCAAAAAGTAAAATCTCGAACTTCAGGTTTATTAACGCATTGAACTCACATACCTCAATACACTTTCCGCAGAAGTCGCATTTCTCATAATCAATTTTTGGAAGGAGTTTGTTTACGGATTCTTCGGAGGTAAACTTCGGCTGCAGCATCAAGTGACCGTTCGGTTCTTCGACATCACAGTCGATGTAAACGCTTTGCGGAATCACCGAAGCTAAACTTGCGGCAACAGTTGTTTTGCCTGTTCCTCCTTTCCCCGATACAACTGAGATAATCAAGTCACTCTCCTTTCAACATTCGTGATCATGATCGTGACCCGCGCACTCTTCATAACCGCTTAGTTTATTTTGAAGAAAAAGATTCAATGCATTTTCATATTCTAATCCGGGTGCAGTTATGACTTCAATTCCGTATTGATGAAAGTTTGCAACGGCTTTACGTCCCATTCCGCCGGCGATGATTGTGTTTACATCAAATTGTTTGATGTAACCGGGTAGTTGACATTGCCCGCCGTGATGCCCGCTTAACGGATTGAAGTACGTTTCTTTCATTATAACTTCTTTATTCTGATTAATTTCGCAGACGATAAACTTTGAACATCTGCCGAAATGTTCGGCGACTTTGTCTATGTTTCCGCTACACTCTTCAATTGCAACTGCTAATCTGTGGTTCATAATATTTCCTGTTTAGTATTGATTAAAATTTCCCTCTTTGTCTGTATCTCTTTCTCCTTCCTCTAACAAATTCATTTTGAGATTTGGCTTCTTCAAGTTTGCCTTCGTTAAAAAGAGTTATTGCTTTTAGCGCTTTTTCTTTCGGCGATTTATAAACCTTAATCTCAACAGATTCTAAAAAGATGAGTGCTTGATCACCAATGTTGGTTACTATCAAAACATCGGAATCATTTTCGATCAGCAGTTGAGATGTTTGAATCCCAGCGCCATCAAATGCCGACGAGAAAGGGTTCGGGATCATTTTTTTCGATTGGTCTTTGGAGTTATAAATTAAAAGATATTTACAGCGTCCGAAGACATCTGACAACTCCGAATCAAAACTCTCTTTCTCAACTGCTAATGCGATTGTCATTCTTCATCATCTTTGTTTGAATCTTTTGGAGCGTCATCGTCGGATTTTCTACCGTAACCATAACCTTGTCCAAACTCCTCTAGAACCGCGACTGTGTCTTCTTCCTCCGCCAAAACCATATCCGCCTCCACCACTCGTGTCTTCCGCCTCGTCCTCGCCCGTAAGCAAAGTCTTCTACTTCGGTTCGATTCTTTTTTCGAAGAATCGTTTATCATTGCACTTTCCCATTCTTCTACCGGTTAAAGGTCCTTTGACCTTCAGGTCCGGTTCCGTCTAAGTTTGGCATTACTTCCTCCTACGGTTTTGCTTTTTATAAACCGTTGAAACGGTTAGTTGAAAAATGAGCTAGTGTTCTTATTAACCCACGATTTAAATCGTGGGTTAGCGAAAACAACACGCCACCATTCTGCAACCGTTTCAACGGTTTTGTTACCCTTTTTCAATTAAACCTCTTCACTAAATCGCAATCACATTTTGCTCCTTTTTCTTTGAAGAAATTTATGATAGCATTTACTTCCTCTTCAGAATATTTCTCTAACAGATACCACTCTGTATGTGAGAAATCATCTTTACATTTATTTTCAATTGATACAACTTGCTCTAAATATGCTTGCAACATCAATATGTCATTATTAGAAACTGGTTGATTGTTTTTATTCATAGTTCATTTTTTATTTGTTAATTAAATAACCAACACGGAATTTTGAGAATCCCCGTAATGAGTTTGTATTTGTTTATCTGCATTTGGTTCAACCAGCCAAACTTCATTGTCGCACAAATATTTAAAATGATATTCTTTACCGCTTTCTAAATCGAGTTCGAGACAGGTTGAACCATCGGCATCCGTATGAGACATCTTGTTTTTATGCGGATCCCAATTATTAAAATCGCCCACTACACTTATCTCGTTAAAGTTTTCGTTGATCTCTTTCGGCAGTGAAAATTTTACACGGCAGACTTTTTTTATCGGATGAATATTTCTTTTCGATAGCCATTGTAACTACCTCCAGGGTTTTAATTATGAGTTCACATTTACGTGATCTTTTTCAAAACTTTTTATGTAATACTTTCTGCCGGAGTAAGTAACTTCTTTAAGCTTGTTTTCGTTTATTAAATTTTCAATAACAAACCATTCGGAGTCTGCTTTGTTTAAGAAATCCTCCACCGCATCTTTTGTCATCGGGTGTACCGCAACAATGCTTAATAATTCCGATTCAACTTCGTCCAAGTATGTGAAGTCAATCCCCTCGCCGGAAAAGAGAAATTCTGCGTCGCTCAAATAACTGTTGAATATTTGATATGCAATATTCAGGCTATTCTCGCGAGGTATTTCAACGTTCTTTTCTGCCGGCGGTCTTGTGGGTACAAGTATGTATGATTTTTTCGGCTTTATCTTTTTTATAAACTTTGCAGTTTTATTAAGTGACTCGAGATTATCATTAACGTGTCGAACAAGCATTGTTTCGGTTACAAGTGTTCCTTCATATTCGTTCGCAAATTTTTCGATTCCGTTAAGTACCCTCTCGAAGTTTAGTTTACCGTGCGGTCTGTTTATTTTACGCCAAATATTTTGATAAACTGAGTCAACCTTAACCGAAACCCAATCGGCAAGTTTTAAATCATCTAAAACATCCGGTCTCCATAAAAGAGATGCGTTTGTAATTACCGCTATTTTTATTCCGAATGATTTTACCAAGTCAATAGATTTACCGAGATTTATATCAAGTGTCGGTTCGCCATCGGGCACAAAGGTTATATAATCTATCTGTTCACCGGCTTTTATTAGTTGATTTACTTTTTCCGAAACAGCTTCGAAAATTTCATTTGGTCTATAATATTCTGTTCTGTGTGCCAACATTGAATCGGTAATACCAACTTGGCAGTAAATACATGAATATGAACAAACTTTAGGCGGAATGTTATTTACCCCGAGACTTCGCCCAAGTCTGCGTGATGGTATAGGACCAAATACAATTGACATAACTAATTCACCTATTTTTTACAAAGTTATTTTTCATTTCAGTTTATCCCAGATAACGAGAACAATTGCTCCCGATTTTGAAGTAAAGGGACCGTGATTTTTATGAGCAGAAATAAATCTGTACGCACCTGAACCATAAGTAACTCCTTCGCTTTCATACTCGCCTTCTAATACAATGTGCTGTTCATTGTAGATGTGAGTATGAGATTCCATATGAAAACCTTTGGGAAGTTTTAACAGAACCGTTTTGAATCCATCTTCATCCCTAAGAGTTTTCATTCTCGTCCCGACTTGATACCCGGAAGCTTCCTCCCAGCCGAGTTCGTCATAGATATTTTTAATGTTTGTCATTTTGTCCTCCCCTTGGTTTGGTTAATCATATGCCAAACGTGTTTCCCGTTTTTTTAGAGTCGGTTTAATCAATTCTTTCCACTCGGAAGTATTCCAAGTATCCAATTTTATATGAGTCGTATAATACTTTTCGGGTATCGGGTGAGTGCCTACAACGACCGGAATTCCGTAATACGTTTCAATAAATTTTTTGAAATAATTAACGCGGGGGCATGGCGGATAGCCAACCACCATGCCCGTTGCCAGATGGATTACATCGACTTTGTTTTTGCTCATTTCCCCGGGAGCGTATTCTATGTTTCCACCCGGACAACCACCGCAACTTGTATAACCAACAATCTCTATTTCTTTTCCTTTATAAATTTCAAATGCACCTTCCCTTTCTCGTATTGCTCTGAAACATTTTCCACCCGCGCAATCTCTATAGCGGTCACAGATTATAATCCCGATATTAACTTTCGAGTTGTTCATAATGTTCTTCCTTAAAATGATTTTCTATTGATTCTACAATAGCGGAAAATGCTTCGCTCACTTCACCGGATGGCTTATCTAAAACAACCGGTTTTCCTGAATCACCTGAAATTCTTGCGCCGATATCTATTGGTATTGAACCGAGGAACGGAACACCAAATTCATCCGCTAATCTTTTTCCGCCGCCTTCACCGAAGATATTTACAACAGCGCTGCAGTGCGGACAAACAAATCCGGACATATTTTCAACAACACCAATAAAAGGAATCTCAAGTTTTCGAGCCATATTGATCGCACGTTCGGCATCTATTACAGAAACATCCTGCGGAGTTGTAACGATAACTGCATACTGCGGCTTCATCTTTTGTGCGATTGTTAGTATTTCATCACCTGTACCGGGAGGTAAATCTGCAATAAGATATTCAAGTTCGCCCCAATCAACATCGGCTAAAAATTGATTAATGACTTTTGAGCGCATAGGTCCGCGCCAAATTACAGGCTGACCCGGATCAATTAACGATGCAATCGAAATCATCTTTACACCGTACTTCTCAAACGGAATTATCTTTTCATTCAAAACAATAACTTGATCTCTAACATCGAGCATCTTTGCAACATTAGGACCGGTTATGTCCGCATCTAAAATTCCACTCGCAAATCCATTAAGTTGAAAACCGTAAGCGAGGTTAACGCTGACAGTTGTTTTACCAACTCCGCCTTTACCGCTGAAAACCGCAATTCTATGTTTTATTTTTGCAATACTGCTTTCTATTCTTTTGTCTTCTTCTTCAAGCGCTTGTTTTGTTTTCTCATTGTTCATTTCTTCCAATTCTCCTAATTATATTTATTGCTTTTATTATCTATCGCATTTCTTCATAGTTAATTCCTTCTTCAGGAGAAATTTGATAGAACGCACTTAGTTGTCTAATCATTCTTTGAAGTTCTTTACAATCCGGAAGTAAATCGCTTTGAGCAATTTTATCAGCCGGTATTTTTTTGATTAAACTATCGTAATGATCTTCAACTTCGTCAATCGCCATTTGAAGAGTTAACCCGATGTAGTCGTAAACTTCCTGCTGAATTTTTGAGAGCTCTTTTATCTTGCTTAACTCAGCTATGATTGTTTCTCTATAGAGTTGAAGCGTTGCACACAATTCTTTCGGAAGAAAACCTTCTGCAAATCTGCGTGTTGCAATATCATCTATGTATTGAATCATCAAACCTCTATCACTGCTTCTTACTGTTGCCATAAGTAAATGATAGACCGTGCTTATGTAACACTGGAAATCATTATGATCCATATTGTGATAACGTTTGAACACCTCATCGGTATTTGCAGAAAGAATATGTTCTTCTATTTTATTTACGATCGGTTCTTTTAAGTCTGTTAAGTAATCATAGATGATAAAGTTTGTTCTGCGCGCAATCTTTTTCATAGCGGCTTCATTTTTTAGATGCCATTCGTCAGGATGGCTTTTCATTTTTTCTAACAAAAACAACAAACGGCGCGTTACATCGTTACGTGGCGTTGGCTGCCATCTCAATGCAATTTGTGTGTGTGTTGAATCGACTCTTAATTTTTTATCGACATACTTTACCATCCAAAATCTTTCGAAGTGTTCTTCATTTGATAAATGAAGCAGTTGGGGAATCTTTCTTAAAATTAATGCGGGATAAATAAGAAACTTAGGCAGGTGAATCGGTCTCAACGCTTTACCAAAATAGTATGTTGTGGCGATTTTAAATAACTCTTTATGCGAAACACTTCCGTTCGGACTTGCATTGTAGATCCCGAAGCGAGAAAGACCGTCCGAATCTCTAATAATTATTCTAAATAGATTAATTAGATCATTGACATGTAAATATGTTACCGCCGATTCTCCGTTACCTGCAAGTATTCTCGATTCCAATTTTTTCGAAAGCCAAGTTGTTAAAAATTTATAAAGCGGTGCATACTCACACCAATCACTGAAGACAGCGGCTAACCTTATAATTGTACACGGAAAGTAATTTGAATATTCTTGAGTTAATTCTTCACCGACTTTTTTACTTTGTGCATATGCGAATTTGGCATTAGGCGGAGTTTTTTCTGTTATAACTTCACCATCTTTGGGAAATTCACACGCTGCAAGTGAGCTTATAAAAACAAATCGTTTTACATTTAATCCCTTTGCTAATTCGAGAATATTTTTTGTTCCTTCAACATTTGTTCTTTCGTATTCGGGATTATCTTTATAAGTAAAGTCATAATAAGCAGCTAAGTGAAAAACATAATCAACGCCGCCATGTTTAATCAGATGATTTTTTACCTCGTTTAATCTTTCTTTGTTTGCAATATCACATTGAAGCCATTGAACATTTTTGTGATACGGAATATGTGATTCCGTCCGTGAGCGTCGTGCAAGCGCAAATACTTTATATTCTTCTTTGATGCTTTCAAGAAAATGTTTCCCAACAAATCCTGTTGCCCCTATTATTAATATTTTTCTATTTCTATTATTGTTATATAAACTCATATCTCACCAGCTCCTTTTATAAAGCGATAGAGAATTAAGATTATCAAACCCATTAAGAAATCTGAGATGCCGGAGAGAATAACCAACCAAATAGAACTGACAAAAATGAAATAGATGAAAAGAAAAGCCGTCGCCAGAAACTTCACAACTATCGAAAAAATTATTAAGCATTCGTAACGTTTCAAATTATAAGCAGTCATTGCATAACCGACCGCCATTGCAATGTGAAACACACCGCCTTGCGAGGGGAAAAATCTTTCTGTGCAAGCTCCGTAACCGAAAAAGTCCATTAGTGAGGGCGGAAAAACAATTAGTCCAACACCAACTAAAAATGAGTGAAGTGCGACCAGCCAAAGGAAAAGAGATAAGTACTTACCTTTCCGCATGTAACTTGAAATCTGATTCATAAACTTTCCTCCCGGTAGAAATAATTATAATTAAGATTGCAAGAGACATGCCTAAAGGATTGTTGGTTTTTAAGCTATTTTAAGAATATTTGATGGAAGTCTATTGCAGTAATGCAATGACCGATTGCAGCATATTTCATTATTGCAAGATTTTTGCAATATTGCAGACATCAAAATCTCATTTGAGGATGCAATGGACGTTAAAAAAGTAATCGACCGTGGAAAAGAAGTTTTAATTATTCCTGATGGAATTGCAGTTATCGGAAAAGAGTGTAATATAGTTGTCTTTAATGAAGCTGCTTCTAGAATAACAGGTTACAGCGAAGATGACGTTGTGGGCGAAGACTGCGGAATTCTTTTCGATGAAAAATCCGACGGAATGAATTTTTTAAAAGAATCGATTAAAGATAACAGAGCGTTCACAAATCTTGCCTTCAACATTAAGACAAAAAAAGAAAGCGAAAAAAATGTACTTGCCTCAATCACACCTATTGTAAGAAATGAAAAAGTAATCAGTGCAGTTTTAGTTTTCCGCGACACAAAAGAGATGCTCAACTTGGCGGAAGACCTCGAAGAAAAAACCACTGAGTTAGTTGACCAAAAAAATAAACTCGATGCAATTTTCAACAGCAACATCGAAGGTACTTTTACAATTGATGATGAGTGGAATGTCACTTCGTTTAATGCCGCTGCAGAGAAAGTTACCGGCTTTAAAGAAAATGAGGCAATCGGTAAGAAATGCTGGGAGATTTTCAATTCGGCTATATGTAGAAATGGATGCCATATGGAACAGACAATGAAAAAGGGGAAGCCGACAATCGGTAATGAGTTGGAAATTATGAACAAGACCGGCAGGAAGGTTCCAATAAGAGTAAACTCTGCCATTTTAAGAAATAATAAGAATGAAAAAATCGGCGCAGTTGAAACATTTTTAGATGTAAGCGAAATAAAAAATCTCTCCGAACACTTGGATGAAAGATTCAAGTATGAAAACATAGTCGGCAAGAACAAAGAAATTAAACAAATCATAACTGTACTCGAAAGTGTTGCACAAACCGACAGCTCGGTTTTAATAACCGGCGAAAGCGGCACAGGTAAAGAACTTGCCGCTCGTGCAATTCATTTAAATAGTATACGCAGAACCGGGACGTTTGCAGCTGTTAATTGCAGCGCATTCGCCGAAAGTTTAATTGAAAGCGAATTGTTCGGACACGAAAAAGGTGCGTTTACAGGAGCGGTTAAAACTAAAGTCGGCAGATTTGAACTCGCAAACGGCGGAACATTATTCTTAGATGAAATAGGTGATCTTTCGTCAACTGTTCAAACAAAACTGCTTCGCGTTCTTGAAACAAGAGAGATTGAGCGTGTCGGTTCAAACAAGTCGATAAAAATTGACACAAGAATTATCGCCGCAACAAATAAAAATCTTGAAGGTGAAATTGAGGCGGCAAGATTTAGAGAGGACTTATATTACCGTATCAATGTAATGAATATTCATCTTCCGCCGTTGCGCGAAAGAAAAGATGACTTGCCGATTTTAGTTAGTCATTTTATCGAGAACTTTAACGAGAAGTTCAACAGAAACATCAAACACTTCTCATCTTCCGCTTTCGATATTTTAATGGACTACAATTGGCCGGGCAACATCCGCGAACTTGAAAATGTAATCGAACATTGTTTTGTTCTCTGTAGCAGCGATGTAATTCAAATTGAGCACTTACCGAAAAGATTTCGTGAGGGAGATTTCCATTCATCAACCAGCTACTCTTCAAACAAATTAAGTCACATTAAAGATGCAGAAAGAAATATTATTATCAACACACTAAAAAAACATAACGGCAGTAAAAGTAAAACCGCGGAGGAATTGAACATTCATCCCACAACGCTTTGGCGAAAGATGAGGAAGTTAAATATTTGAATAATATATAACGATATCGGTATCAATAAATCAACATGAAAATCTGCAAAAATTTTTCTCCGTGATAATTTCGTGAAGATTATTCATTAACTTTCCAAAAATTTTTGAGAGGAACTATATGAAGAAATTATTTTTGATAATTATATCAGTTTTCATTTTCAACATAAACTCTTACTCGCAATGTTCGGATGGCGGTGTTTGCTCAATCGGCGGACACATTGAAAAAGAAACAACCACTCCTTTTGAATTATCATTTGGTTACTCATACGGTTACAGCGGTAAAGATGATGATATAAGTTATAGTTCATTTAAACTGGGTGGAACTTACAATTTTTACGAAAACGCAAGCTTACATTTTACAATTCCTTTTAACATACAGTCCGGTCCTTTATACGATACACACGGTATCGGAGATCTAATTTTTAATTTGAGATATAGATTTGAATTAGACCGTTCCCGTTTATCAGTCTCAGCGGGAGTGAGACTTGCAACAGCGTCTGAAAATAAATATTATGTTACTCAACCTTATAAAAGCGGGTTAGGTACAAACGATATTTTGTTTGGAGTAGATTATTCTTTCAATAATTTTAATGTTGGAGCGGGGTATCAAATAGCTGGAAAGAGAGGAGAAGATACAGAAGATCTTTTAGTTGTAGAAAGAGGCGACGATTTACTTTTACGTGCAGGATACTTTTTTGAGTTAGAGCAATTATCAATTAATCCACAACTATTATTTATAAAGAGATTAAGTGAATCTAGCGTACTTGTGCCAATTAGTCCGGATGCAATAGGAGTTCCCTATTACATAGAAGTTCCAGGCAGCGATCAATCTCAACTTAACTTGTTGGTTAATACTACATACAACGTAAACGAAAATTACTCACACTTTGTTGAAGCAGCTATTCCCTTTTTGGAAAGAGAAGTTAATGTTGACGGATTAAAAAGAACGTTTACAATTTCTACGGGGTTAAGTTTTAGTTTCTAAAAAAAGAGAACGCATCATGAATTCAATAAACATAAAAGAAAAACTTATCAAGATTAGCGAACATTGGTCGCCTAAAATAATTGCCCGGATGAACGACTATCATTTCAAACTTGCTAAAATTAAAGGCGAGTTTGTTTGGCATAAACATGAAGACACCGATGAAACATTCATAGTAATTGAAGGCAAGATGAAAATACTGTTGAGAGATGGTGGAGTAAAATTATCAGAGGGTGAAATATATGTTGTGCCCAAAGGAATTGAACACAAACCGGTTGCAGAATCAGAATGCTCAATCCTACTAATTGAACTCGCCGGGACTGTAAACACCGGTGAAATCAAATCCGAACTTACCAAATCAAACCTTGAGTGGATATAACAGTAACCGCAGACTTTATGTCTGCATTGGTTTTATAACTCGTAGTTTAAATTGTGCGTCGGCATAAAGCCGACGGTTACAAAACCAAACTCACTAAGTTTGTATTAAACCCTCACAAAAATTAAATTACAATCTACATTTAGCACAAACTCGGAGCGGGGATGTCAACAGTAAAACATGTAATTAAGAGAACCGGCGCGGTTGTTCCTTTTAAGGAAGATAGAATTGCAAATGCAATTTACAGAGCTGCGGTTTCAGTCGGCGGACGCGATAAAGACAAAGCCGCTGAACTTGCAAAACAGGTAATTAAAATTATTGACGAACGTTACAACGAAAACGATAAACCCCACATCGAAGAAATACAAGATATAGTTGAAAAAGTATTGATAGAAAACGGTCATGCTAAAGTTGCAAAAGAATATATACTTTACCGCGAAGAAGCAGCGAGAAGGAGAAAAGAAGACTCGCGGCATTTCTCAAAACCATCCGAGTATATTCCGTGGGCAAAAATTTGGCGCTCGCTTAACTGGGCTGTTGATTATGGGTTGAACACAATTCAATCTACAAACGAAAGAATAAAAAAAGGCGAGTTCGCACAGATAGTTCACGAAGCGGAAAGTTATTACGAAGATCAGCTCAACACAGCTGCCGATATGATAAAAGAAAGAAGCAACGAACTGCGAATGGTTATGGTAAGCGGTCCTTCTTCTTCAGGCAAAACCACAACTACTTTTAAGTTGGAACAGCGACTCAAAAAAATGAATATGAGTTTCGTTCCGCTTATTGTCGATCACTACTTTTTTGATTTGGAACTTCACCCCAAAGATGAATTCGGTGACTATGATTTCGAAACTCCGCAAGCGCTTGATCTTGAATTAATTAACGAACACTTAAAAAGATTAGCAGAGGGCGAAGAAGTAAGAATTCCATATTACGATTTTAAAGAGGGGAAAAGATATTTAGACAGAGCTCCTCTCAAAGTAGAAAAGAATCAAGTACTTTTAATAGATAGTCTGCACGGACTCTACCCTGAATTCAGCAAAGCAATACCAGCTGCACAAAAATTTAAGCTCTATCTTGAACCGCTACTACAAATGAAAACAAGTGCGGGCGATTTCATTCGCTGGACTGACCTTCGTTTAATAAGAAGAATGCTGCGCGATTCTGTTCACCGCGCTTACAAACCGGAGCAAACTTTGCTTCACTGGCATTATGTCCGTTCATCAGAAAAAAGAAACATACTTCCCTATTGCAATTCGGCTGATTATATGATCAATACTTCGATGCCGTATGAAGTCCCACTTTACAGACCGCTGTTATTAAATGATTTTAAAGAGTGGACGGAGAAATATAAAGACGATCCGCTTCGTCTAGACGCATACACAAGAGCGAAAAGATTAAACAGAGTCTTAAGTGAAATCGAACCTGTTGAAGACAACTCTCCCGTTCCGGGTGATTCCGTTCTGCGAGAGTTTATCGGCGGAAGTGTTTTTGACCAGCATTAACAACTTAATCGTGAGAATGGTTTCTAATTTCATGCTATTGTATTCGATTCAATTTGTATTGACTTAGCCGATGTGTTAAAAAAGATTTTCTTAGTTAAAATGGAGTTTACGATTAATAAGATTAAAACAAAACGAAAAGATCACGAACCTCCCTTTGCCATAAGCAAAAAAGGAATGCGCTTTCATCACATCGGAATTCCAACCAAAGAAAAGAAGCCGAACGAAAAGTATATTGAGCATTTGAAAGTTTTATGTCTCCGGTTTTGACACAAGCGAATACGGAATTGAATGGATGCGCTTTGAGGATGACTCCCCCGTTGCTGATATAATAAAACAAGTACCGCACATTGCTTTTGAAGTTGATAACCTCAAAGAAGCAATTAAGGATAAAGAGTTAATAGATGATATTAGTTCGCCCTCCGAAGGTGTGCGCGTAGCAATGATAATTGAAAACGGTGCGCCGGTTGAGTTGATCGAATTCAAAAATATTTAGAACCATCAATAACTTCATTACGGAATGGAACCCCGCGAATAACTTGATAGCGTTTGTTTAACCACTTACAATATAAACCGCTGATGCGAAAAAAAATAGACCGAATAATCATCAGTTTTTCACATCTACGGCTTATCAAATTCAGACCTTATCTTTACCAAAACTCAGCACAGCATACCCAATAATTCCTGAAATTAAGGATGCAGTCAAAATACCGACTTTTGCTTTATCGATCAGTTCTACATCTATAAATGCAAGGTTGGTAATAAACAAAGACATAGTAAAACCAATACCTGCCAAAATCCCTGCACCGTAAATCATTCTCCAATTTACTTCGGATGGTTTATCAGCTATTTTTAATTTAACAGCCGCCCAGGTGAACAGGAAAATTCCAAGCTGCTTTCCTCAGGAAAAGACCCGCAATGATGCCAATGCTAATTGGATTAATTAGAGAATCAAAAAAGCTGTCACCGACCGTGACCCCTGCATTTGCAAATGCAAATAATGGAATGATAAAAAAGGCAATCCAAGGATGCAGACCATGTTCAAATCTCTGAAGTGGCGACATTATTTTTTCGTAGTGGCTTTCCAGTTTTTGAATATAAGCCTGGCGATTAGAATTTGTCAGAATGTCGGTTTCCTCTTCTCCGGCGTTCTCAAAACCGGTTAATAAATCTTTTCCTCTGATCAAAAACTCCCGCGTGCTTATCCTCGAAGAAGCCGGAATTGTAAAGGCAAGTAAAACCCCAGCAACAGTAGCATGAACACCGGATTTAAGAAACGCAAGCCAAAGACCGATACCGAGTAAAGTGTAAATAAGCAGATTTCTAATACCAAGCAGGTTAACAAGAATCAATAAAACAATAAAAATCCCAGCAATTCCAAGCGCAAAAAAAGATATCTCGGCAGTATAAAAGAAGGCAATCACTAACACTGCTCCGATATCGTCGGCAATTGCTAATGCAGTCACAAAAACCTTAAGTGATATTGGAACTTTTGAGCCAAGTAAAGCGAGTATCCCTATTACAAAAGCAATGTCGGTTGCCATCGGTATTCCCCAGCCCGAGGCGCCCTCATTACCAGCATTAAAAAGAATATACAACAAAGCCGGCACTAGCATTCCACCAACGGCTGCGGCAATGGGAAGGGATGCCTTTTTGCCGGTAGATAATTCACCGGCTAACAACTCTCTTTTTATTTCTAAACCAACAACAAAAAAGAATATGGCCATTAAACCGTCGTTAATCCAATGATGCAGGTCATAGGTTAAAGCATATTCGCCGATACCGATAGAAATTTCCGTATGCCATAAGCCGTAGTAAAACTCAGACAATGCAGAATTTGCAAATATCAATGCGATAATAGTAGCTATAATTAGCAATACCCCACCGGAAGTTTCGGCATGCAGAAACTCCTGAAAGGGCTTCATTATTCTTTCGATAGGTGGATTGTTATTATTCTCTTTTTGCATTTCTTCCTTTCATATCATTTTAATTAATTTTTCGATTTGCTATTCCACGCAGATTTTATTTAAATATTTTCACGAAAACTTTCAAATTTATGAAAAATCGGTAAAAGCCCAAATATGCATAACATGCCGGATTAGTTTTTTAAGATGAATCAAATATGTCCAAAACATTTTTCTAAGAGAAACGTTTTCTGAGGATTATTTGAATAGATGCGGTTTTCGATTGTCAAAATAATTTTTGGTTAATTCCCGGTTTTGTTCTTATCGCTTATCACAATACATTTATATTTTGAGAAAGTAATTAAAAGCGAAGAATAGATTACTAACTGACACAGAAGAGAACGATATTCACAGATATTATTTTAGCTGAATTCAATCTTAACAAATCATAATCATCATAAAAATCTGTGTTCAATTAATTTCATTATAGAATCAGCCGCAATTCTTTAATGCACTTTGATAAGAGTGGGGAGATAGTGATTATAACACCGACTTACATCGCGCAACGACACATTTGCTTTTAATACTGATAATATTGAGTTTTGCACTCTTTTTTATTTTTAGCGTAATTATATAATCTTCTAATCCGAAGCTAAGAAAGATTGTTTAATAAATTCTACCAATAAAACACAGATTGCCGATTGACAAACAGCAAAAATTTTTATGATGTTTTACCCGGCTTTAAAGAGTTCAACAAGTTTGTTGATATTTCTTTTTATAAAGAAGTCCCAAACGATTGGCATGTTGCGGTTGCCGATGTTGAAGGGTCAACTAAAGAAATAAATGCGGGAAGATATAGAGAGGTTAACTCCGTTGGCGCTTCTTCGATAGCCGCAGTTTTAAATGCGGTCAAGCCCTTAAAAATTCCATTCGTGTTTGGGGGCGATGGCGCTGTTTTTTGTATACCTTCTTCCGAACTTCAAAAAACGCAATCGGCGCTGCTCGCGTCTAAAGTTTTAGCTAAAGATAATTTTAATATGAACCTTAGAGTCGGGACTGTTCCGATAGAGACGTTAACAAACAAGGGATTCAAAGTATTTACCGCAAAATATCAGCCGACGGATCACTATCAACAAACTATGTTCAGGGGGCGGGGAATTGCAGAAGCTGAAAGAATGATCAAATCTGATGCTGAAGGAAAATACGCAATTGATGAAAACAAGATTAAACCAATCGGAAGCTTTGAGGGTTTTGAATGCAGGTGGAATGAAATTCCGAGTCCGCACGAAGAGACAATTAATTTATTAGTTCAATCTCTCAAAGACGAAGAAGATTCGGGGAATATTTACACAGAAATAACCGAAAGAATAATCCAGCTTTACGGCGAAGAAGAGAATCACCATCCGATCAGAAAAGAATTACTTTCTCTATCGTTTTCATTTAAGAAACTTTATTCCGAAGCATCAATAAGAACAACCATAGTTTCTAACCTAAGGAGATTCTTATATATCCTAAAACTGATGCTGCTTAATCTAATCGGAAAATGGTATATGTGGAAAAATAAAAAAACCAAAAACACTGATTGGGGAAAGTACAAAGAACCGTTTAATCACAAACACAGATTTCAGAAAGTTTGATGATGCACTGCGGATGGTAATTGCCGGGACAAAAGTTCAAAGAGCCAGACTCACTTTTTATTTGGAGCAGCTTCGTCTGCAAGGAAAAATAGTTTATGGAATTCACTCATCACCAAATTCCTTGGTGACATGTTTGGTTGAAGATTATAACTTAGAACACGTACATTTTCTTGACGGCTCAACCGGCGGATATGCCCTAGCCGCCCTAAAATTAAAAGAGCAATTGAATGAAATGAGTTGACGTTAAAAAGTCTTCTGCCGAAACTCTATTCCAATTATGACTGGTTTACTTTCTACTTTTTCTGAAACTTCCAATTTTCGTAGTACTCCCAGCTAACAATAGCATTAAGCGCTTTCAATTCTTTTGTTTTCTCGTTTAAGTTTGCTTTGATTACATCACCCATCGAAAGGATGCCAATGTATTCGCCCTCTTTCTGAATGAGAAGATGTCTAAATCTTTTCCCAAGAAAAATGTCAAGCAGTGAATACAACGTTGAGTTGTGCGGAGCCGATTTTATTTCTTTTGTCATATATTTTTCGATGCTAATCATTGTTTATATCGAATGAATCAAACAGAGAGTTTCTTAGAAAATCTCTTTCCGTCCAAATGCCAACAATGTTATCTTTCTCTGTTACAATTATGGACCCAATTTTTCTATCTACCATTTTTTTAATTGCGTCTTTTATTTTTGTATCAGATGGCACGGAAATCATTTCAGCACCTTTTTCCTTAAGTACATCTTCGGCAGTATACATATTTGATTCCTTATTTATGTTTTCGATTAATTTTTACTCATTGAGTTTTTTATAAAGATAAAAAAATTCTTATTCAAAAATCGATGGCTTTTTGAGTCGGTATTTTTGTTTTGAACGAATTCATCAGTTCTTTTGTTTAGAAATGTACATTTAAAAATCGAGAAATAAGATGAAATCATTTGTTCAAACAACATTTTTAATAACCTTGTTTTATTTATTATTAAGTACCGGAGAAATTATGGCTTACGAAGAACCGGAATATAAAGTAATCGGAGAATACGATGAGTTCGAGATAAGAGAGTACTCGTCCTATTTGGTTGCTGAAACCGTAATCGACAGCACCTTTGAAGATGCGGGCAGCGCAGCTTTTAATATTTTATTCGATTATATCTCCGGCGGCAACATTAAAAAAGAAGAAATAGAAATGACCATTCCCGTAAACCAAAGCAAGCCAAAGCTAGAGGGTGAGAGAAATTGAAATGACAACGCCGGTTAATCAAAGTGCAAAATTGAACGCGGACGGTAATTACTCGATCAGCTTTGTAATGCCTTTGAAATATACAATGGAAACTATTCCAACACCGAAAGACGACCGAGTGAAAATCCGAAAAGTTGAAGGAAAGACAGTTGCGGTAAGAGAGTATTCCGGCACTTGGAGCGAGGAAAATTTTAGAGAGAACGAACAGATTTTGTTGGAAGAATTAAAGAACGAAAACATTGAAACAATAGGCGCATCAAACTTCGCGCGGTACAATCCACCGTTTTGGCCGTGGTTTTTACGAAGAAATGAAGTGCAGATTGATCGACCCTAAAACTATTATCGACTCATTGTTTCTTCATAATTTAATTGTATTGGGAAAGTAACAGCAAAAGTTCTACTAGCGAATAAAAAAAGACAACCAATGCAGATAACTGTTATTTGATTTCGTAAATCCCGAGGTTAAATACAGTTTAATTAATAAGGAATCATTAAAAACGCTCAAGAATTTTCCAGACGAAGGATTTGATTTAATTATAACCTCACCACCTTACAATCTTGGGGAAATCCTATGAAACAAAGACTTCTATTGAAGATTATCTAACAACCCAAGAAGAAATTATTTCAGAGTTAACAAGAGTTCTTTCAAGAAAAAGGAGTATTTGCTGGCAGGTTTGGTAATTTCATCAATAAAGGTGAAGTTTTTCTCGATATTTACTACTATCAACATTTTAAAAAATTTGGATTAAAGCTAAATAGAATCTGATGGATTTTGGTTATGATCATGCCTCTAAATCGTTTTTCAGGACGATATGAAACAATTTTATGGTTTACAAAAAGCGATGATTACATTTTTAACTAGATGATGTGAGAATTCCTGCTAAATATCCAGGCAAAAGACACTACAAAGGCTCGAAGAAAGGGAAATCGTCCTAAAATCCCAATGGCAAAAATCCATCGGATGTATGGGAAATAATTTAAATGACTGGATAGTGCTTTATGGAATATTCCCAATGTTAAATCAAACCATCCCTGAAAAACAATTCACCCTTGTCAGTTTCCCGATTGAGCTAGTTGAACGATGTATTAAAGCTTTAACAAATAAAAATAGTTCTTGGTCCTCATCCATTTCTGGGGGTTGGTTCCACCGTTTTAGCCGCGGTAAAAAATGAAAGAAATGCGGTAGGAATAGATAAAGAGAAAGAATATTGTGACTTGCACAAAAACGATTAATGCACTTATAGAAGGAAATTTAGACGAAATAACCAATACATAAACCATCTCAAAAGATAAGGTTGCTCAAATTCCAGATGAATGGAAGAAATAGATACTTGGAGATTATAAAATGAAAATTGTCTGAAAAGATTCTACCTTACGGCGAAAGAGTATTTGCTGGTTCATCACAAAAAAGATTATGAACAAATTAAACAGGTAATTAAATTAATCTATGCGAAAAAGCATCAAACAAAAAAATCAAAAGAGAAAGGTAAGGTAGGTACATTGTTTTTTAATCCTACAAGTTCTGAAATTCTTGAGTTCAAGAAAAATTCTATGCTTTAGGTTGGGAGGAAAGAAGAGGGATTTTTATGTTTCCACTGATTATCAGGTTGTCAAATTAATTGAACCATTGTCATATGAAAAACAAAAGCAATATCTAAATCATTAGTTATCCTTTATACAATTCTTATAATCAAACAGATTTTTTATGAAAACAAAATTGGAATCGAGGTTCAAACTGGGAAAATATTTTGCTGTAACATATGATCTGTTTGTAAAACATTTATCATTCTACAATGGAGAGATAATTAATATCGGGATAGAAATTGTCCCAACAAAAGATGTAGGAAGAAACTTGTTTCTGGTCCACTCATGGTTGAAAAGGTCCACAATGTTATGAGGACGGGAAGAACAAACCCAACTGTTCCACTCTCTCATTTTCAGGGATCGAGCCTTAACCTTCTAAAACTCTACCTCTAGCCAAATACCGGCAAAATTTCAAATTGGTAAACATTGTCTCTTGTTCCGTCGGTGTTGTATTGATACGCCGCAATGTTCTGTCTGATTATAAACATTCTGCAGAGATAGAAAAATTAATGATATTCTAGTTATCAAAATTGAAGCGGCTGCGATAAAAATCCTTCCTCAACTTTTCATTATATTAGGCGCTAAAATCATAACTCAATTCTTATTTAATGGTGAATAAATGAAAACTCGTCACCCAAAAGGATTGCCGGTCTTTTTTTCTTTACCGAAATGTGGGAACGTTTCAGCTTTTTACGGAATGCGGGTCTTGTTCTTTATCTTACAAAGAAATGATTGGAAGCAACCCGGAGGGTTGGTCAGCTCCGACGCTTGTCTTTATGATGGTACACAATGCTTGTTTATGTTATGTCGATACCCGGCGGAATTGTTGCCATAATGCTCGGTCGGAAAGAGAAACCGCTCTCTCAATTGGGTGGACTCCAATTGCTGCCGGACAGTTAACTTTGGCTTGCGAACAGCGTCTTCTCTTTTTACACGGGATTGGTTTTGCTTGTTATCGGTGTCGGATCGAAGCTATATTTCAACGATGGTCGCGGACTTTATAAGAAGGTGATCCAAGGTGTGATAGCGGTTTTAACAATCTTTTTACATCGGCATAAGCATTGGCGCCGCAACCGCTCCGTTAGTTGTCGGTTACGTCGGTGAAGTTCACGGTGGCATCTCGGATTTTCCTTAGCCGGATTTGGAATGCTGTTCGAGCAAGCAGTTTATATGTGGGGACAAAAACATTTGAAGGAGTCTCGGCAACTTTGTTCCGTTTTTGAAGATCGAAGGAACAAAGACCGGCAGCTTGCCAAAACCAAAATCGAAAAAGACCGCGTTGTTGTTCTTCTAATTTCATTCATAATTGTAATTTGTATTTTGGGGAGCGTACGACAAAGCGGTGGATTTGATGAATCTTTACACAAAAGAAAAAATTAACAGAATGGTTTTTGGCTGGAAATTCCCGCAAGCGTTCCAAGATCCCGTCTGGATCTTTGTTGTTCTTTTAGGAACCGCAGTTGCAGCGATTGAAAAGACAATAAAGGAAAAAGAAACCTCTTCTCGTTCAATGGCAATCGGTACAATTGTTATGGGAACCGGATTTTTAATGACGTCCGGCGCCGCATTAGAAACAAGATACCGGTAAAACAATGTTGATTTGGTTGATACTTTCTTACTTTTCGAGGTCGTGGCTATGGATGCCGCCGCTGATCGCCGCCACGATTGTCCTGTGGTTCGCGATCGGCTATCGCTACGCCACGCTCAAGCGCGGCTCGGTGCGCTCGGCGCGCCGGCTGATTCAGCGCGTGGCGGCCGAGAAGTTCCTGCGCACGCCCAAGGGGCTGCTCGACCAGGCCGTGCTGCAGGGCCTGCATGTCGCCCGGCGCAAGCCGGATCACCTGCGGCGGCACCTCGACGACGCGTTTGCCGAACTTGAAGCGGCGACCCACAAGTTCCACACGCTGATCTTCACGATCGTGGCCGTGGCGCCGCTGACCGGGCTGCTGGGCACCGTGGTCGGCATGATCGAGACCTTCGATGCGCTGGGCGACATGTCGCTGTTTGCGCAGTCCGGCGGCATTGCCGGGGGTATTTCGCAGGCGCTGTTCACCACCCAGATGGGGCTGGCGGTGGCCATACCCGGCCTGATCATCGGCGGCATGCTCGACCGCAAGGCCTCGGTCATCCGCCTCGAACTCGCCCAGATCAAGGATCTGCTGTGCGCCGGCACGGCGCTGGAGACTTCCGAATGAGATTTCGCGAACGCACCGACACCGAGCAGCGCGTCGACATTTCGCCGCTGATCGACATGGTGTTCATCCTGCTGATCTTCTTCATGGTCTCGACGACCTTCGTCAAGGACATGAAGCTCGACCTCAATCGCCCCAGCGCGTCCACCGCGACTGCCGCCTCGACCAAGGCGATTCGGCTGTATATCGACAACGCCGGCGACGTCTATCTGGATGGCCAGCCGGTGCGTGTCTGGGTGATCCAGAGCCGCGTGCGCGACCTGCTGGCCTCTTCGACTTCCGGGACGGTCCTGGTGGTCACCGACGATGGTGTGCCGGCCGGAAGGCTGGTGGAAGTGGTCGACCAGGCGCGGCGTGCCGGCGCCGAAGACGTGGGCGTGGCCACCGTGCAGGAAGCCGGCGCGGGATGAGCGGGCGAAGCATTCAAGGAGTATTGCAATGAGCAATGCAACGAACGACGAAATGAACGACGAAATGAACGACGAAACGTCATCTTCTGAACAGCCCGTCCGCCCGATCGGCGGCTGGAAGCCGCTCTCGGCCGGACTGGCTTCCATGGTCGGCGGCACCGTGCTGGTGGTCGGCACGGTGCTGATCATCAACGGGCTTTCCGAACCGCCGGATCGCGACGAGATTCAGAAGGAGACCTCGTTCGCGGTACAGAAAAACGAGCCGCCGCCCCCGCCGCCCAAGCCCAAGCGCGAGCCGCCGAAGCGGCAGCGCTCTTCAGCGCCCACGCCGCCCATGGTCAGCCTGGACAGCTCGCTTTCGGGCATCGATTTTGGGTTGCCGGGCTTCAGCGCCGACGATCTGAACAATCTCCAGGACGAACTGCTGGGCGATACGCGCGACGTGGTCATGACCGACGATTCGGTCGACAACCCGCCGCGACCGACGTACCAGGCCCCGATGCAGTACCCCAAAAGCGCGCGCTCCAAGGGCGTGGAGGGCTACGTGGTGCTGTCGCTGCTGATCAGCGCGACCGGCGACATCGAGAAGGTGCAGGTGCTGGAATCGCAGCCTTCGGGCGTATTCGATGACGCCGCGCGCGAGGCCCTGCGCAAGTGGCGATTCGAGCCGGCCCAGTATCAGGGTCGCAACGTCAAGGTGTGGGCGCGCCAGCGCGTGCGCTTCGACCTGAGCTGATCGGGCAGGGCAAAGACGACTCATGCGTGCACTGCTCATCATGCTTTTTCTGGCCGGTCTGGGACTGCCGCCTGCGCTAAGCGGGCAGGAACAGTCCGAGTCGCCAGCGGCCGATGCCGACCCCGACGAATTCGAAGCGCCGGTCGAGTTCCTCTCGCTGGCCGCGGTACTGATCGGCGACGGCAACTACCAGCGCGCGCGGAATGTTCTGGCCCGGGTCGATACAAACGCCGAGACCCTCGACCTGGCCCGCTACCACACGCTGTCCGGCCTGGTCGCGCTGAATCTCGAGGAGCTGCCGCTGGCCGCATCGCATTTCGAGGACGCCATCGCCGCCGGCCAGGCGCAGAACGTCGTCTGGCTGTACCTGGCGCAGGCCTACTTCGGCCAGCAGCTTTATGCAAAGACGCTGGACGCGCTGGACAATGCCGGACCGGACGCCGCGCGCGTGCCCTCGGTCTTCGTCATGCGCGCCCAGGCGCACTGGGAACTCGAGCAGTACAAGGCGGCCTGGCAGGTGCTGGGCGAGGGTCGCCGGATTTTCCCGGACCGGGCCGGCGATTTCGCCCGCCGCCAGGTCTTCATGCTGGTCGATCAGGGCCTGTACCAGGAAGGCGCCGATCAGGGCTTGCAGTTCATCGAAAGCGGGCTGTCGTCCGACCAGGACGCCGTGGCCATCGGCAACGCGCTGCGCGAGAGCGGGCAGTATCGGCAAGCCGCCGTGATCCTGGAAAAGGCGCGTCTGAGTGCGCCCGACAACGTGATGCTGGGCAAGGTGCTTTCGCGCGTCTACCTCGACCAGGGCAATCCGCTGGCTGCCGCCGACGTAATGCGAACGACGGCGATCCACGACCCCGAACTGGCCTCGGACGCGGCCGAGCTGTACAAGCGCGCCGGCTGGCTGATCCAGGCGCTGTCGCTCAACGCCGCGGTCATCGACCAGGCGAAGAAACTCAAGCAGCGGCTGTCGATCTTTCTCGAGATGGGTCGGTTCGAGCAGGCCGCCGGTATGGAGAACGATCTCGCGCGCGTCGGTTTGCTGAAGGATGAAGACATCCGCTACGGCCTGGCGTATGCAATGTTCAAGTCCGGTAATTTCGAGGGCGCCGAGCGGCACCTGCAGCAGCTCTCGCGCAGCGACCTGTTCCGCCGGGCGACCGAACTGCGCCGGGCCATGGAGCAATGCGCCGAAAGCCCCTGGATGTGCGGATAACATGATGCGAAATTCCCTGCTGATCCGGGCCGGCCTGCTGCTGGGCCTTTTGTTGATCACGGCCGGTGTGTTCTTGACTTCGGAGGTTCATGCCCAGGCGGGGAATCAATCCGAAGTCTCGCGCACCGACGTTGAAGAGCCGGCGCGGCTGGAAGTGCTGGTGTTCGAGGGCGGGCGACCGGTCGACGGCCTGACCGTCAGCTTTGCCGATGCCACCGGTCGGACCGAAGCCGGAAGCTGGCGCGCCGAGGTCGCACCGGCCAGGGACCGGCTCACGGTGTTCGACAACGCCCAGGCGCTGACCGCGCTGCCGTTGACGCTGCGCCCGGGTGAAATCGCCCAGGTCATCATCACGCTCAAGGGCCCGGAACGCCGCGCGATGGTCAGCGTCGAAAGCTCGTACGGCGAGTCGCAGGTGGAACTGGATTCCCCCGCCGGCGTCGCGGCCGAAGACGCCGAGCAGGGCAGCGGTATCCTGGCCGGGCGCGTCGTGTCCACGGAGGACGGCGAGCCAATCGAGAATGCGCGAGTATTCGTCTCCGGCACGCCGATCGAACTGCGCACCGATGAAGAAGGCCGATTCGAGGCGGAAGTGCCGGTGGGCGAGTATGCCGTATCGGTACTGGCCGCCGAATTCGCCACCCGCACCGTCGACGGCGTCGGGATCACTCAAGACTCGACCACCGAGCGCAACTTCGAACTCCCGCCGGCCGGGCTGGAGCTGGCCGAATACGTCGTCATCGAGCCGTTTATCGAAGGCAGCCTGAGTTCTGTCGTGGCGATCCGGCGCGAATCGGCTTCCGTGACCGATGTGCTGAGTGCCGAGCAGATCTCGCGCGCCGGCGACTCGGACGCCGGCGGCGCGCTCAAGCGCGTGACCGGGCTGACGCTGGTCGACGGATCGTTCATTTTCGTGCGTGGTCTCGGCGAGCGCTATTCCAGCGTGCGGCTCAACGGTGCCACCCTGCCAAGCCCCGACCCGACGCGCCGGGTGTTGCCGATGGACTTGTTTCCGACCGACATCATCAGTCGGATCGTGGTTCAGAAATCCTCGGATTCAACGATGCCGGGTGCGTTCGGTGGTGGTGCGGTGAACGTCACGACGATCGGCTTTCCGGAGGAATTTGTTTTCGATCTGTCCTACGGCGCGGGCTACAACACTGAAAGCACCGGTCAGACGGGCTTGACCGCGGCCGGCGGCGGCGATATCGATTTCACCGGCTATGATGACGGCACTCGCGACTTGCCGCCGCTGTTGGCTGATGCCACCGCCGATGGCGAGTTTCTGCGCCAGGCGTCAATCGTCAATCCGGATGGGCTAAGCAGCGAGCAGATCGAGCAGATTGGTGAACAGGTCGCGGCGCGCACGGTGTATGACACCCAGCGCAAGTCGCTGCCGGTCGATCGCGGTTTTTCGCTGGCCCTTGGCAACTCGTTTGCGCCCACCGACTGGATGCGCGTCGGCGGTATCGCCGCCGTGCAGTATTCCGACGAGTGGCGGTTTCGCGACGAGTTGCGCCGGACGTTTCGGGCCAGTACTGACGGGTTGCAGCTTGGCAACGACACCCAGGTGCAGCGCACGCTACGCAATATCGATCTAAGTGCCTTCATCAACGCCGGCGTCGAGTTTTCCGACTGGACGACGTTTGGCATCAATACCATGCTGCTGCGCCAGAGCGAAGGCGAGGTGCGGTTTACCGAAGGCGTGCAGGATTCGCAGTTCCTGCGCCGCTTCAAGCTGGAGTGGACCGAAAACGAGCTGATGGCGACCCAGTTCATCGGGTCGCACCGCGCGCCCGTGCTCGACACCCAGGTTGACTGGCAATTCACGACCGGGAATGCTTCGCGCGAAGACCCCAATCGGCTCGAGTGGCGGCGCGACCAGAATGCCAACGGCGAATTCCAGTTCTCCCGCCGGGCCGACAGCAACTCGCAGTCCTGGTTCGATCTGGAGGATGATCTGACCGACTGGTCCATCGAGGCCGAGCAGCCAATCGAATTCGGACCGGTCACACTGATTGGGCGCGGTGGGCTTTCCAGCACCGAGCGCGACCGCATCGCCGAAGAGCGCACGTTCTCCTTCGACGGCCTGGTCTCCGGTGATGAGCTGCTGGACGACCAGGAGTCGATCTTCAACCCGGACAACATCGCGCCGCGCGGACTTCGGCTGTCCGAAATCACCCGTGCGACCGATAACTACACCGCCGAACAGCAGCTTGACGCCTGGAATGCACAACTCGAGGTCGATTTGTTCGAGCGCGTGAATCTGGTCGGGGGCATACGGCACGAGGATAACTTTCAGCGTGTCGAAACCGATAACGTCAGCAATCCACTGGCCCCGCCGGTGATCGCCGAACTCGATGGGGCCGATGATCTGCTTTCCGGCTCGCTGACGCTGCGGCCGGTTCAGGATGTTCAGTTTCGTTTCGCCTATTCCCAAACCCTGGCGCGGCCGGATTTCCGTGAAATTTCGCCGGCGCCGTTCATCGACCCAGTGCTCGATCTGAGCACCGTGGGCAATCCCGATCTCCAAATTACGGAACTCGAAAACCTGGACGCCAGAATCGAATATTTCTTCGATGAAATCGACGGGATCTCGTTCAGCTATTTTTACAAGGACCTCACCAACCCGATTGAAACCGTCGTGACTTCGGGCGGATCCGGCCTGACCGTTACCATCCAGAATGCGCTGGCCGCGGAGATCGAAGGGTGGGAAGCCGAGTTCTATCGAAAACTGGGATTTGTCAATTCGTGGTCCTGGCTGGATCGGGTCTCGATGGGCTGGGTACGCAATATCGGGCTGGAGAATTTCTACGTTTCGGCCAATTACTCCGATATCACCACAAGCATCAGTATCGACCCGGAAAATTCCAACGCCACCAACACGAATCGGGTGCTGCAAGGGGCTTCACCGTGGACCGTGAATGCCCAGATCGGGTATACCAGCCCCGGCGAAACACTGGAATTCACGGCGTTGTACAACAACTTCGGCGAACGCATCATCCAGGCCGGCACGCAGGGGCAGCCCGATATATTCGAGGAGCCTTTTGCCAGTCTGGACTTCGTTGCCCGGTACCGGTTCCGCGACAACTGGACGCTGAAACTGGAACTTGAAAATCTTCTCGATTCGAGCGTGGAGTGGAGCCAGGGCAACAAAATCAATCGCAGTTTCAAACCCGGAATGAATATCAAAGTAGGGCTGCAATTCCGGATGTAACAAAAGTGTCGCAGGGCTGAAAAGGCCACGAAATATTTGGCCGCTAATCTATCCGGAGTTGAGTATAAAACTCGACGACTTTAATACATTGGAGGTTTACGAAATGAATTGCAATCTCAAATTGGCCATGGCCGGGGTCGGTCTGGCCGGGATCTTGGCGCTGGATCCGCTTTCCGCGGCGATGAAGCCCGGAGAGTATCTCAACGGGCAGTGGTCCACCGTCCCTGACGGAAGCAGAGGCATTACCTTTACCTATCTGAAGGACGACGATAACTCCGGATCGCTGTTCGGTGCGACATTCGCTTTTGGCCCTGACGGCGACGACGAATGGGTCACCGTAACCATCGACTTTCTGGAAAACCAGTTCACGGCCGGTGGCGATATCTCTGCAGTGGAAGGCGGTACTTTTGCCAATCCGCCCGTGGACGCCTCAGTGACGGATATTGGAGATGCAAGCGTCACGCTGAATTCCTGCGGAAGCGCTACTTTGAACTTCGACTTCGACGAAGCCTTGACCGATATTGCTGATGTGACCTGGGACCTGGAACCGTTAGGTAATCAGGTCGGCCGGTCGCAAGGCGCCGAGTGCCCGTACGAACAGGAATTCACCGGCTGCCCGTCCTTCGCAACCGAAGTGCCGGGCTTCGATCGCGCCTGCCTGCTCAGCGGCAAGTTTGAAAACCAGGATCTGGTGTTGACCAACGACACGACCTGGGTGTTTTCCGGGTTGGTGGAGATCGGTGGTGTGGACTCGACCGGCGGCAGTGAGAATGTCAACCCGTCTACCCTCACCATCGAACCGGGTACAACAATAATCGGTGCCGGTGAAGCAGCCGACTTCCTGTATGTCAACCCGGGCTCGAAGATCTTTGCCGAAGGCACGGCCGCGGCCCCGATCGTCTGGACCTCGCCGTTCGACGGTTTCCAGGAAGGTGAATTTCCGGATGCCGGCGATGTCGGCGGCGTGGTGATTGCCGGCAATGCGCAGTGCAACGCCGTGGCAATCGGCAATCGTTGCCAGTCCGAGTTTCGCGAAGACCTGCTCTACGGACGCGGTGACAACCCGCTCAATAACGAAAGCAGCGGCGTGATCCGCTATTTCCAGGTGCGCTACGCCGGCATCGAATTCGTTCAGGATCGTGAAGTCAACGCCTTTACGTTCCAGGGCGTCGGTCGCGGCACCGTGGTCGATCACATCCAGGCTTACCGCGGCGCCGATGACGGCGTCGAGTTCTTCGGCGGCACGGTCAACGTCAAATACGCGGTGTTCGCCGCCGGTGAAGACGACGGCATCGACTGGGATACCGGCTGGGCCGGCAAGCTCCAATATGGTCTGGTGACCTACATCAGTGCGTTCGGCGGCGACCACGGCATCGAGGGCGCCGGTAATCCGGACAACTTCGACGCTCAGCCGCGCACGCAGCCGGTGCTGTCCAACGTGACGTTCATCGGCGATGCAGCCGATGTGGAAAACGGCTCGGGTATCCGGTTCAAGGAAGGCACTGCCGGCCAGGTCTGGAATTCGGGCGTCACCGGGTTCAACAATGCCTGTCTGGAGTTCCAGGACATCCCGACCTACACCGCGGCCGGCACCCCAGCCAACCCATCCGGCATTACCGCATTTGCCGGCACGCTGCTGAGCAGCGGCGGTTGTCCGACGGTGTTCAAGGATGAAGATGCCCCGCCGTATCCGGTTGAAGACTTTTTCCTTTCAGCCGAGTTCCCGGGCAATGCTGTCGTCTCCGATCTGATGCTCGACGGCTTCCAGCCGATGCCGGGTTCGCCGTCGCTGGGCAACGGCGTTCAGGTCTTCGATCTGGGCAGTGGCGAGACCGAGGAATTCTTCGACACCACCAGCTACAGCGGCGCGTTCGACGGCACCAACGATTGGACCAAGGGCTGGACGATCGACATTTTTGGTACGGAAGCTGCTTCCATCGCGCAGTAACAATCCGAACCAGCTTCACTATAAACATGCGCCGCCGGGCCTCCCGGCGGCGTTTTGTTATGCGCCCCCGGCAACTGCGAACACGGTTTGCCGACCATCGCTGACGGCTCGGATCGGACAGCTAAACAGCGTGCTTAGCCGTCGTTCAGTCAGCATCCCGGCTGTCGGCCCGAATTCCCAGCGCCCATCGCCGCACAGCATTAGTATGTCGGTGCAGTAACAAGTCGCCAGGTTGACGTCGTGCAGCGCGAGCACCTGGCAGCGTCGTTGTCCATGGACGCGCCGCCACAGCCGGTCGAGGATGGCGACCTGGTGGGCCGGGTCCAGGTGGTTGGTGGGTTCGTCAAGCAGCATCACTGCCGGGTCCTGGGCCAGCACTACCGCCAGCGCCAGCCGGCGCTGCTCGCCGCCGGAAAGTTCGCGGCACGAGCGGCCGGCCAGGCCTTCCAGCTCGACTTCGCGCAGCGCCTGCCGGGCGGCTTCCAGGTCGGCGGCCGATTCGCGCCCCAGCGCACCGATATGCGGATGCCGGCCGCTGAGCGCGACTTCCAGCGCGTCGGCGTCGAACGCGAAGCGGGTATTCTGCGTCAGCATGCCCAGCCGGCGCGCGATTTCGCGTCTGGAAAGGCGTGCCGTGTCGTGCCCGTTCAGCGTGATGCTTCCGCTGTCGTGCGGGCGCACCCCGGCGAGTGCGAGAAGCAGCGTCGTCTTGCCCACCCCGTTGGGCCCCAGAATCCCGATCGACTGCCCGGCCTCGATCTGCAGATCCAGCGCGTTGACAACCTGCTGCCCGCCTATCGAAACGGAAAGACTCCTGCATTCGAGGATTGGTTTCTCACGCTGGGAATTGGTGGCTGGAGTTGACATTCGTTTCTTTAAGGCATTAACGGTTTACGGTATTACGCTTTACGGTTTACGGAAAACCAATGTGAGACCGGGATTGGCCGTTGCAAAGAGACGTGAAATGCCGCAGAACCCGAACCGGTTTTGCGTAAAGCGTAAACCGTAAAGCGTAAACCGTCTTTTTCATTTCCTGCTCCCGCTCCGATTCAGCAAGATCAGAAACAACGGCACGCCGATCAGCGCGGTCAGCACGCCCACCGGCAGCTGCCGCGGGCTGAACAGGTTGCGCGCCAGCGCGTCGGCCAGCACCAGGAACGCGCCGCCGAACAGCGCCGCGGCCGGCAGGAGCCGACGATGATCGGCGCCGACGACCAGCCGCATCAGGTGCGGCACGATCAGGCCGACGAAACCGATCGTGCCGGCGATCGACACCGCAACGGCCGTCAGCGCCGCGGCGGCGACGTAGATCTCGGTGTAGCGCCGGCGCGGGTCCTCGCCCAGCAGCGCGGCCTGGGTTTCGCCGGCGGCCAGGATGTTCAGGCTGCGTGCGCGCAGCATCAGTACTGCAGTGATCGCGATGACGACCGGCAGCCACCAGGCCGACACCCGCGCGTAGCTCAGATCGCCCATCAGCCAGAACAGCATGCCTCTGAGCGTCTGGTCGTCGCCCAGCGCCAGCATCAGGCTGATCAGCGCGCCCCAGCCGGCGGCGACCACTACGCCGGTCAGCAGCATGCGCGCCGTCGACCAGGGACCGCTGCCCTGGCCGAGCACAAACACGATGATCGACGAGACTAGCGCGCCGGCAAACGCGAGCAGTTCGGTAGGAATCGCCGCCAGCCCGAGCAGCATGCCGCCCAGCGCGAAGGCCGCCGCGCCGCCGGAGACGCCCAGCACGTAGGGATCGGCCAGCGGATTGCGCAGCAGCACCTGCATCAGCGTGCCGGCCAGCGCCAGCAGGCTGCCGGTAACCAGCGCCGCCAGCGCGCGCGGCAGGCGGATTTCGCCGACGATGCGCCAGTCCACGTCGCTGGCGGGCCAGCCGAAGGTGCCGTTGCCCAGCAGCAGCGCCAGCCCGAAGCTGGCGGCCACCAGCGCGATCAACCCCGCCATGACCGGGGCGCTGGATCTGCCGCTAATCACCGACCCGGCCGCCGGCTTGCCGAAATGCGCGGCGACGTCTGGTCTCGGCAAGCAGAATTGATTAACATGAGGGCAGTGCAATTATTTTTGCGACGGTCGATAGCTTAAGGCACGCGTTGCTGTAACGCTGCAGGCCGTTTGCAGACAGGGACAACATGATTGACGCCGATGGCTTTCGCCCGAACGTGGGCATAGTGCTGGCGCGCGATGACGGACGGGTGTTCTGGGCCCGCCGGGCCGGCCAGGACGGCTGGCAGTTTCCGCAGGGCGGCATGAATACCGATGAGATGCCGCTGGAGGCGATGTATCGCGAGCTGGCCGAGGAAACAGGACTGCAGCCCGATCACGTCGATGTGCTCGGCTCGACGCCGGGCTGGCTGCGCTATCGCCTGCCGCGCAGGCTTCGGCGGCGCAACCAGCGGCCGGTATGCGTGGGGCAGAAGCAGGTCTGGTTTCTGTTGCATTTTCTCGCTGACGAATCGGTGGTGCGGCTGGACGCGACCGATCATCCGGAGTTCGACGTCTACCGCTGGGTCGATTTCTGGTATCCGGCGCATAATGTCATCCCGTTCAAGCGCCGCGTGTACCAGCGTGCGCTGCGCCATCTCGAACCCCTGCTGCCGGCGAGCGGCCGGCAATCCGACGACGCCTCCGAGCATAAGGGCAACCGCTGAATGGATCCCGGCTGAATGGACTTGATAGGTGCTTTTGTATTGCTGTTCGTGGTCATGGACCCGCTCGGCAACATCCCGATTTTCGTCTCGGTGCTGGATCAGGTCCGGCCCGAGCGGCGCTACCGCGTGCTGGCGCGCGAACTGCTCATCGCGCTGGCGATCCTGTTCGCGTTCCTGTTCGGCGGCCAGTATCTGCTGGCCGCGCTGCACCTGAGCCAGTACTCGGTCAGCGTGGCCGGCGGGATCATTCTGTTCCTGATCGCGCTGAAGATGATCTTTCCGGTACCGCGCCAGATGCGCGACAACGACGAGCCCGACGACGACGAGGAACCGTTTCTGGTGCCGCTGGCCGTGCCCATGGTCGCCGGGCCCAGCGCCATGGCCATTCTGCTGCTGCTGGCCACGCGTCATCCCGATCGTTTGGGGCTGTGGTCGCTGGCGCTGTTCCTGGCCTGGGCGGCCACGGCCGTGATCCTGGCCGCCGCACCGCTGATCAAGGACCTGCTCGGCAAGCGTGGGCTGATCGCGGTCGAACGCCTGATGGGCATGCTGCTGGTCGCGATCTCGGTCCAGATGTTCCTGGAGGGCATTACCGAATTTCTTGGGGACCATGTATGAATCGCATCCTGAGTACGGCCTGTGCAGGCCTGGTTGCCATTGGCGCGCACGCCCAGCCCTTCGATCACGCCGATCTGGAAACGGCGCGCGAGTTGCGCGCGCTGGCGCTGGAAAGCGGGCTGGCCTACGACATTACTTCGGAGTTGACCACGCGCATCGGCAACCGGCTGGCCGGTACCGAGGACGACGCGCGCGCCGTGGAGTGGGCGGTGGACGAGCTCGAATCGCTGGGCTTCGACCGGGTCTGGACCGAGCCGGCGACATTTCCGACCTGGACGCGCGAGCACGAGCGGGTGGCCGTGACCGCGCCGGTGGAACAGGAACTCGTCGCACTGGCCATCGGCTTTTCGCCCGGAACGCCCGAGGGCGGCGTCGAGGCCGAGGTCGTGATGTTCGACGACCTGGCCGCGCTCGAAGCCGCACCGGCCGAAGCCGTAGCCGACCGGATTGTATACATCCGCAAGCGCATGGAGCGCGCCCGTGACGGTTCGGGTTACGGGCCCGCAAGAGCCGCGCGCAGCGAGGGTTCGATGGTAGCGGCGGAAAAGGATGCTCAGGCGCTGATCATCCGCTCGGTGGGCACTTCGACGAATCGATTTGCGCACACCGGCGCCATGCGTTTCGACGCCGGCAGCCGCCGCATCCCGGCCGCGGCGATTTCCAACCCGGACGCCGACCAGCTCGAGCGACTGATTGCCTCGGGCGACCCGGTGCGGCTCAAGGTCGATATCGGCGCCCAGGTCAACGAGCCGTATACCAGCCAGAATGTCATTGCCGAGATCACCGGCAGCGAAATGCCGGACCAGGTCGTGGCGCTCGGCGCCCATCTGGACTCCTGGGACGTTGGTACCGGCGCGATCGACGACGGCGCCGGCGTTGGAATCGTCGCCGCGGCGGCGAAGCTGGTCATGGATCATGCCGATCGCCCGCGACGCTCGATCCGTGTGATTCTTTTCGCCGCCGAGGAAATCGGCCTGTGGGGCGGGCGCGCCTGGGCAGAGGCACACAAGGACAATATCGAAAACTACCAGCTCGCCGCCGAATCCGATTTCGGCGCCGGCCCGGTCTACGAAATCTCGGCCCGCGTCAGCGACGAGGCCTGGCCGGTCATGCAATCCATCCACGCCGAGCTCGAACCGCTGGGGATTGCGATGGGCGGCCGAAGCCAGGCCCGCGGTGGGCCGGATTTCATGCCGATGTCCATTCACGGCCTGGCCGCCGCCGACCTCAGCCAGGACGGCACGAACTACTTCGACTACCACCACACAGAAAATGACACCCTGGACAAGATCGACCCGGCCGAAATGGCCCAGAACGTCGCCGCCTACGCCGTGCTTGCCTGGCTCGCGGCGCAATCGCCGGTGGATTTCGGCTCGGGGCCGGGGCTTGTAGAAAGCGCCGGAGAATAATCCGACACAGCATCGCGGATCGGCGGACGACGCCCGGTTCCGTAGGTGGGGTTACATCCCCGACGGCTTGGCTAAAGCTCCCACAGTTTGGCCATGGGCACGGCCAGTATGTTGGCTGTCTTGTCGAGAAAAAACGTGGCCTCGCCATCGTAGAGTACTATCCCGCCCTGAAAAGCGCTGACCGCTGTGGCTGCCAGCTTGTGCAAGCCCCTGGCATCCGCGGTGTTGGCGCTGGCAGCGGCTTTGACCTCGACCCCCCAGATCTTGCCGCGATGTTCTATCACAATATCAACTTCCGTTTTGTCCTTGTCCCGGTAATGATAAAAGCGCGGCGGCCGCTGCATGCAGGCAGCCATGGCAACCAGTTGTTGCAGCACAAAGGATTCGAGCAGGTGGCCAAAGCGGGTGCGCTGTTCGTTCCATTGGTCCGCGTCCAATTCCCCCAGCGTTGCCGTCAGGCCACTGTCCACGAAATGCAGCTTGGGCGTTTTGATCAGTCGTTTACTTCGGTTGCTGTGCCAGGCCGGCAGCCGGCGCATCAAAAACAAACGCTCCAGTAGCGTCAGGTAACGCTCGATGGTGGCTCTGGAGTGACCCAACGCGTTAGCCAGTGCGCTTTGGTTGACCAGTTGTGCCGTGCGGTCGGCCAGAAGCTCGAGCAGGCGGAGCAGGTCGCCGGCGTCTTTCACTTGAGCAATGTCGCGAACATCCCGTTCGATAAGGGATTGCAGATAATTCATCTTCCAGCGCTCGGCCCGATCACCTGCGCGAAACACCGCTTCCGGGTAGCCACCGGCCAACAGTAGTTTCGGCAACTCCGATCGTTGCGGCTTGCGGGTGGGGACGATCTGCGGTGTCAGCTTTCCCCCCAGAAAATCATCGAGGAAGTTGCCCGCCGCTTGCCTGATCTCGGCAACGGTAAATGGCTGCAGGTACAGGCACTCCATCCGGCCCGCCAGGGAGTCAGCCAGCCGCGGCAGCTGCATCAGATTGGCGGAACCCGTCAACAGGAAGCGCCCCGGCTTGCGGTTCGCGTCCACACTGCGCTTGATTGCCAGCACCAGTTCCGGTGCCCGCTGCACCTCATCTATCGCCACCCGCTCCGGCAGGTCGTTGACAAAACCCTGTGGGTCGCGCAAGGCCAGATCCAGATAAATTTTTTCGTCCAGGCTGACAAAATGCCGCTCGGGTTCGCAATGCTGAGCCAGGGTCGATTTGCCACACTGGCGCGGCCCCAGCAGGCAGACCACCGGGGTATCAGACAAGGCCGCCACCAGGGCAGAACCAAGATGCCGCGGCAGATAGGCTTTATCAGGCACCGACGTGTTCATCACCTGGAGCCTTTGCTATGATTCTACGTCTAATTGTAACATTATAGGCCGTCTAATTGCTACATTAAAGACCGTCCAATTGCTCCATATCATCTCGTATAATTGCACTGTTACATGCCGTCTGATTGCGCCTTGGACTTGCGCTGAATGGTGCTTCAGACCTGGCCGTCGCCGACCCCAGCCAGGACGGCACGAACTACTTCGACTACCACCACACAGAAAACGACACCCTCGACAAGATCGACCCGGCCGAAATGGCCCGGAACGTCGCCGCCTACGCCGTGCTGGCCTGGCTCGCGGCGCAACCGCCGGTGGATTTCGGTTCGGGGCCGGGGTTGTTGAAGACGGCGGAGAAACGATCGGGTTCCGGCGTCGGGGATGCCACTCCGACCTACTGGTGCGAGGATCGGCGGACGGCGCCCGGTTCCGAAGGTCGGGGTTACATCCCCGAGGGCCTCGCCCGCGCCGGTCGCGGGTTCAGCACTCCGACCAGCGGCGCAGCAGGTTGTTGTACAGACCGGTCAGGCGGACAAGGTCTTTTTCCTCCTCGCCGTAGCGCTGGCGCAGCGCCATCAGTGACAGGTCCATCTGGTACAGAAGACGGCGGTGTTCGGTGTCCTTGACCAGGCTTTGCATGAACATGTAGCAGCCCAGCCGGGCGCCGCGGGTCACCGGCGTGACTTCGTGGATGGAGCCGGACGGGTAGGCCACCAGGCTTCCGGCCGGCAGCTTGATCCGCTGCTCGCCGTAGGTGTCCTCGATGCGCAGCTCGCCGCCCTCGTACTCGTCGGGCTCGGACAGAAAGAGCGTGGCCGATACATCGGTGCGCAGGTAGCTGCCGTCCGGAAGCGGTCGCAGCGAGCTGTCGGTATGCGCGCCATAGTGGCTGTGTTCTGGGGTATAGCGATTGAAATTCGGTGGCAGGATCTTGAACGGCAGCACCGCGGTCATGAACATCGGGCTTTGATTGAGCGCGCGCATGACGACGGTCCGGAGTTCCTTGACTTGCGGGTCGTCGTCGGGGACCTGTTCATTCTTCTTCGCGCGTCTGGCCTGCGGGCCGGCGCTGATGCCGTGCGCCCAGCGGCATTTATCGAGACGCTCGCGAACGGCCGCGACCTGCTGGCTGTCCAGGATGTTGTCTAGCGTAATAACCATGACGACCGTATCAGACGTCTTACTGCCATGAACGGAGGCGCCTGGCCTGGCCCGCGGCGAACCTGATGGTCACCGGGCCACCGCCCATGGTTGCCTTCAGACGATCAGAAGGTGTAGCGGAACGTTCCGATAGCGTGGATACGCTTGCCCGGAATCCCCTGGGCACCACCCTCGGCCAGTTGCGAGATGTACTTCTTGTCGGTCAGGTTGAACACATTCAGACGCAGCTCGGCGCGGTCGGTCAGTTTGTAGGTGCCGTAGAAATCCGCCACGAAATAGCTGTCGATCGACACGTTGCGTCGCCGCGGCTGATCCTCGAGCGGCACCGGTTGGGGTGCGGAAATCTGCTCGTCGATCCACTGGATACCGAAGCCCAGATTCAGCCGTGGCGTGAACTGGTAGGTACTGAACATATTCAGCGAATGCTCCGGTGAGCCACCGAGTTCCTGGCCTTCAAGGTTCGGGAACGCGGTCGAGGAGGTGACCTCGGTATCCAGGTAGGAATAGCCGCCGAAGACCTGCCATTCCGGTGTAATCCGGCCGGCGGCCAGCACCTCGAAACCGTCCACGCGCTGTTCTGTGTCGAGTACCGAAGGATCGTCGGCACCCAGGCCGGGAAGACGCGCCTTGGTTTTATCGGTGCGGAATACCGCGGCGTTGAGATCCAGCCCGGCCAGCACGCGCCACTTGGCGCCGATTTCGTAGGCTTTGGTCTCTTCCGGCTCGACGTTGAACAGCTCCGGCGTGGTGATGCGGCTGTCGCCGCCGCCGGCAAGCTGGATCTGGTTGCGATCAAAGACGCCGGAAATCTGGAACGAACTTCCCAGCGCGGCATAGATGGACGCATTCGGCACCGGCTTGAAGACCAGTCCGGCGCTGTAGCTGAACTCCTCGTCGGTGCGGCTCAAGTCGATCGGTTCCTCGCCCTTGGCTTCCCAGCCCTCGTCGCTTGCGCGCGAGTCGACGCTGTCCCAGCGGATGCCCAGATTCAGCTCCCACTTCGGCGAGAACTGAATCGTGTCAAGCAGGTAGACCGCAAAGGTTTCGGAATCGAACTTGTGGACCGTGCCGTCGAACGGGGCTGCGGGCCGGGTTCGACGCTCGGGGTCGAGCAGATCGGTGCGCGGCCCCTTTACATCCGGGCGCCGGCGGTTTTCGAAGCTGATGTCGGAGAATTCGGTGCCGAGCACCAGGTCGTGGAATATCGGCCCGGTCGGCACGCTGAACAGCAGGTCGGTCTGGTTGAAGAAGCCTTCGTCTTGCTGGTCCCTGGGCTTCAGGTCGCCCTGAACCAAAGCCCGGGAGAAGTCGCGGGAACCCCAGGCATCCTGATCGGGCACCTTGATGCGCGGCGAACTGGTAATCGAATCGTTCTCGACCAGGCTGTAGCGGAAGTTGTTGCGCACGGACACGCGGTTGTTGAAGGCATGCGTCAGCGTTGCGCCCAGGATGTCGACATCGATTCGCTGAAAATCGTCGACATGGCCGAAATAGTCGCTGAAACCGATGCCCGGCGGCAGCTCACCGGTAAAGAAGCCATCCCCGCAGCGTTGGCTTCCGGTGCGGCCGAAGCGATTGTCGTCCGGATCGAAACAGCCCTCGACGTTTTCGGGTGGCACGCCTTCGCGGTCGAACGGCAGACCCTTGTCTTCGATATTGTTCTGTTCGGTATGCAGCCAGTTGAGCGAAACCTGGGTATCGCGCCGGAAGCCCCAGGTATAGGCGCCGTAAAGGCCCCAGCGTTCATCTTCGACGACATCGCGCCCGGGAACACCGGCGGAATGGCCCATCAGGTTGAGCCGGAACGCGCTGTTGTTGTCCAGCGGTTCGTTGATGTCGACCGTGGCGCGCTGGTAATCATCGGTGCCGGCGCTGACCTCGATGCGCTTGAACGAATTCATGCTGGGTAGCTTGGTGACGAAGTTGATCGTGCCGCCGGCCGATCCGCGGCCACTGAATGCCGAGTTGGGCCCTTTGACGACCTCGATCTGCTCGACGTAGAAGGGATCGCGGAAATAGTTGCCGAGATCGCGAACGCCGTCCACATTGATATCTTCACGGGCGTTGAAGCCGCGGATCTTGAGCTGATCGCCGCCCGGCGGGTTGCCTTCGCCGGCCTGCAGGCTGATGCCCGGGATATTGCGCATCGCATCGCGCAGCGAAGTGACGTTCTGTTCCTCTAGCAGATCCTGCGGCAGCACGGAAATGATGCGGGGCGTGTCAAGCAGGGGGCGCTGGTACTTTGGGCTGGACATGCGCTGGCCCCGGAAGTCGACCGTCATCGGGGACAGTTCGGCCGGAAGCTCCTCCAGTCGGGCGGACTCGCTCGCAGCGTCTTCGTTCTGATTTTCCTCCTTTTCGTCCGAATCGTCGGCAAAAAGGGTGCCGGAGGCAAGGACGCCGGCGATGGCCACGACCAGTGCGCGCTGATGGATGCGGTTCCGCGCCGGGGCGCTGCTTCTCATCGATCGGGGCTTTTCGGAATCCTGTGCATCTTCGTGCTCTGCAAACATCTGTTTCTCCCAAAGCTTCAAAAGGTGATTTCACGGGCGTAATTCGATTCGAAACGCGAAAACGAGCGCAAATGCGAATCAGACGCAATAGAGTATCAGCCTTTAAGCAATTGTCAATATCGAACGCGAACGCCTGTGCCGGAGTCGGGTTCCGGGCTGCTTACTGCAATTTATTATTGCTCCGCTGCGCGGCCCGGCCTTTCCGGCCGGGTATTATTAACCCGGCATACCCATTTCAATGCCGGGTTAATAATTGCCAGGAAAAATTTACGGGATAATTATTGACAATCGTTCGTATTCGTAATATCGTTGTGCCATGTTCGTATGCATCTGCAATGCCGTCACCGACCATGAAATCCGCGAGCACGCCCGGCGCGGCGTGGATTCGCTGGAGGAGTTGCGCATGCGAACCGGCTGCGCCGACTGCTGCGGGCAGTGTTCCGACGAAGCCGAGGCAGTCTTGATGAGCAGCCGACATGCCGCCCGCGTATCGATCCCGATGGTTGAGATGCCCCAGTCCGCCTGAAGGCGTAAACCTGAAGGCGTAAATGGTAAAAGCGTAAATAGTGAATAGTCCGCTCGCTGCGCTCGCTCAATAGTAAATGGCAACCTCGAGGGCTTCGGACCGTTCGAGCACACCGTGGCCTACCATCGCCCGCGCCTGCTATTTACCATTCACTATTTACCATTTACGCCCTTAGGTTCAAGGCTCCCCGCTTCACGGCATCTGCGTGGCCAGCGCGCCGCGGTGGACTTCCGGGTTGTAGTAGCGCGTCGTGATGCCGCTGGCGGCAAAGCGGTCGGGGTCGGGTGGTGCAAGCAGGCCGTGCTTGCGTGCCTGGGTGCACGACCACCAGCCGGACGGATAGCACGGCTGCGGGAAGCCCAGCGTCCTGATCGTCTCGAATCCGGCCTTTTCCATGTTCTGCCGTATACCGTTGATCAGATGCTGGTGAATCAGCGGGCTCTCGCTTTGCTGTACCAGGATGCCGCCGTCGGCCAGCGCCTTGTAGCAATCCTCGACGAAACCGGGCCCGAACAGCCCCTCGGCCGGTCCGATCGGGTCGGTGGAATCGACGATGATCACGTCCAGCGAACCGGGTGCGGCGTTGCGGATCCAGGCCAGGCCGTCGTCGAACACCAGCGTGGCGCGCGGGTCATCATTACGCTCGCATAGCTCCGGGAAATGCTGCTCGCTCAGGCGCGTGACCTGCTCGTCGATTTCACACTGCACCGCCGATTGAACTTCGCGATGTGCCAGCACCTGGTGCAAAGTGCCGCAGTCGCCGCCGCCGATGATCGCCACGCGCTTCGGGCTCGGGTGCGAGAACAGGGCCGGATGGGTCAGCATCTCGTGGTAGAGAAAGTTGTCGCGCGTAGTCAACATCACGAAGCCGTCGATCACCATCAGGTTGCCCCAGTGCGCCGTTCGATAAACATCGATGGTCTGGAACTCGGTTTCGGCGTGGGCCAGGTGCGCCTCGATTTTCCAGCCGACCACGCTGCCGGCTTCGCTGCATATTTCGGTAAACCAGTTTTCGTCAGTCGGCACCATGCATTCTCCCTCCATATTCGAATCACCATATTCTACCGGCCGCCGCCCGGGCTCCCCCGATTCGCGTTCTCGCGACGTCCAGGGACGACCGGGTGATGAATACGATGGGCTTACAATATGGCGCTTTCCACCTGCCGGGCACCTGCATGAGCCGAGATCCAGTCGAAAACGGCCGCCGTCGTTACGCCATCCCGCAGTGGTCCGAGGGGCTTTTCGACATCAACGACGACGGCCTGCTGGTTGCCGCGCCGGTGGGCGAATCCGGGCCACGGCTCGTGCTGCGCGAAATCGTGGCGCGTGCGCGCGGCGAGGGCATGCGACTGCCGCTGCTGCTGCGCTTCCCCGACTTGCTGCAACACCGCGCAGGTGGCCTGCGCCAAGCGTTCGAGGATGCGATCTCGCACGCAGATTACGGCGGCAGCTATACGCCGGTCTACCCGATCAAGGTCAACCAGCAGGCGTCGGTGGTCGGCGCGCTGGCCTCGGTGCCGGGCCTGGGGCTGGAGGTCGGCAGCAAGCCGGAACTGATCACCGCACTTGCGGTCAGCCGGCCGGGCGGCACCGTGGTGTGCAACGGATACAAGGATGCCCAGTATGTGCGCCTGGCGCTCAGCGCCATCCTGCTGGGGTTGAAGGTCGTCATCGTGATCGAAAAGCCCGGCGAATGGCCGCTGATTTACAAGCACGCCCGGGCTCTGGGCGTCGATCCGGTGCTGGGCGTGCGGCTGCGCCTGTCGGCGCTGGGCAAGGGCAACTGGCAGAACACCGGTGGTGAGCGCGCCAAGTTCGGGCTGGCCGCCAGCCAGTTGCTGGAGCTGGTCGAGGCCATCCGCGAGGCCGGCTGCCTGGATTGGCTGCAGCTGCTGCATTTCCACATGGGCTCGCAGATCTCGAACCTGCGCGATATTCAGAACGGCGTGCGCGAGGCGGGTCGTTACTACGCCGAGCTGGTCGACGCCGGGGTTCCGGTAACGATGCTGGACATCGGGGGTGGCCTGGGCGTCGACTACGAAGGCGGCAGGTCGCGCACGTTCTGTTCGATGAACTATTCCATGGCGCAGTACGCCCACGCCATCGTTACCGGGCTGGCCGAGTTGTGCCGCGAGCGTGAAATCGGCAATGCCGGACCTGGTTTCCGAATCGGGCCGCGCGCTTACTGCCCACCACGCCGTTCTGGTGACCAACGTGACCGCGACCGAACAGTTCCCGCGCGCGCCGGATTTCGCGATTTCCGGCGACAGTCACCCGGTGGTCGTCAACCTCACCGAACTGCTGGCCGATACCGAAAACCGCGAGCCCGAAGAGACCTTCCTGGAAGCCGAGCACTGGCTGGAAGAGGGCCGCAACCTGTTCCTCTACGGTGACTTGCCTCTGATCGAACGCGCACGCCTGGAACCGCTGTACTTCGCGATCCTCGAGCGCGTCGCCGAGCGCCTGGACCCGGAGCATCGGCGACATCGCGAACTGCGCGACCGGATCCGATTCCAGCTTTCCGACAAGTACTTCATCAACCTGTCGATCTTCCAGTCGCTGCCCGACATCTGGGCGATCGACCAGGTGTTTCCGATCGTGCCGCTGCAGCGGCTGGACGAGGAACCGACGCGGCGCGCGGTGCTGGAGGACCTGACCTGCGACTCCGACGGGCGCATCGACCAGTACGTGGAGCGCGGGCTGCTGGAACCCACGCTGGCGGTGCACGAACCGGCCGAGGGCGAGGAATACCTGCTGGGCATTTTCATGGCCGGCGCTTACCAGGAGACGCTCGGCGATATCCACAACCTGTTCGGCGATACCGACAGCGTCGACGTGGTGCTTGCCGACGGCGATTTTTCGCTGCGCAACGCGCGCCCGGGCGATACCGCCGACAGCCTGCTCGAACTGGTTGGTTTCCAGCCCAGGCAGTTGCTGGCTGCCTGCCGGGCGAAGGTTTCGGCTGCCGGGCTGGAACGCGACCAGGCCGGGGCCATCGAACGGTTGCTCACCGAAGGCCTGTCGGCCTATACCTACCTGTCCGGAGACTGACAGCGTCCGGCGACTACGAATACCGGGGTGCGCGCAGGATGATGACGGCCGCGATGGCCAGCAGCACGATCGAACCGGCCTCGTACAGGATGTTCTGCGGATCCATGTCCTTGCCCTGCAGCACGATCAGTCGCGCAAGCGCCGTGATGGCGATGAAAATCGGATAGATGAAGGGCGAACCCCGGCCGGTGTAAAACACCGCCACCATGGCGATGACCTCGGTATACAGGAACATCAGCAGAATATCGGCCAGCGCCACAACCCCGATGTCGTAGATTTTGAAAACCTCCATGCCGGCGGCAATCAGCGTCATCAGACCGGTCAGGACCAACAGCAGTCTTTGAATGATCCGGAAACTGCCGACCAGGTAAACCTGTTCGGTACGACTCAGTTTCGGAATCTCGGATTCTTCGGGCTCGATATCCTCGGCAAGCCGCTCGGTGTTCGATTTCGGTTCTGACATATCTGGGCCTTATCGGCAATCGTGATTAGTTTTGCATAAAGCTTGAGTCTACCGCGCCGCTGATAAAGTTCTCGTGGTGAGGCTTTGGATCAGCCAGACTTTTGTGCACTGCGTAGTTACATTTGTTTCGGCCGCGTCCAGAATCCGACGGTAAAACCAAAATTTCCGGGGTAGATCATGAGCAAGGTTGCGATCGTTACGGGCGGCACGCGCGGTATCGGCGCCGCCATTTCCCGGGCCCTGGTCGGCGAGGGGTTCACTGTCGCTGCCAACTACGGCGGCAACACCGAGGCCGCGGATCGTTTCGCCGCCGACTGCGGCGCCAATCCCTACCAGTGGGACGTCAGTGATTTCGAAGCCTGCCGCGCCGGGGTCGCCAGCGTGGAAGAGGAGCTGGGCCCGGTCAGCGTGCTGGTCAACAACGCCGGCATCACGCGCGACGGCACGCTGCACAAGATGACGCCCGAAGACTGGCAGCAGGTGATCCAGACCAACCTGAGCTCGTGCTTCAACATGTGCCGGGCGGTCATCGAGGGCATGCGCGAGCGCGAGTACGGACGTATCGTCAACATCGGGTCGATCAACGGCCAGGCCGGCCAGTACGGCCAGGTCAACTACGCCGCGTCCAAGTCGGGCATCCATGGCTTCACCAAGGCGCTTGCCCAGGAGGGTGCCGGCAAAGGCATCACCGTCAATGCCATCGCACCCGGCTATATCGAAACCAGCATGGTCGCCGCGGTGCCCGAACGGGTGCTGGAGAAGATCGTCGCACGGATTCCGGTCGGCCGCCTCGGCCAGCCCGAAGAAATCGCCCGCGGCGTGATCTTTCTCGTCGCGCCGGATGCGGGCTTCATCACCGGATCGACGCTTTCGATCAATGGCGGGCAACATATGTATTGATTTTTTTGGCCCGACGGCCGGCGGCTTTGAAGTCGAATACGGTTTCGCCGCTGGCCTTCGCGAGTTATGAATGTCATGATAATCCTGCGCACCCCACGAAGTAACCAAAAAAACCCGGCCGGGCGAAGCGGCTGTACCTACGGCTGTTGCGCCGGAATTGACCGGTCATCGCGATTCGCACCCAACCTCGAACCGCCACCCATCTGCCTCGAAGGCGCCGAGAAGCGGAGGGCCGGGCGGAAAAGACGCGCCGCATGTTTGAGCGACCAAAGGGAGCGAGTTCGGCGCGTCCCGTCCGGACTGAGCATCGCAGGGAACCCGGCGCAGCCGGGCGCCGCCGCGGCATGAACGGTTTTGCCTACTTTTGCCGTATCAAAAGTAGGTCGCAAAAGCCGGCGTAGCCGGCGGCGAAACCGCCTTTGAAGTTGGAAATGAAATCGCAAGCCGCCCACGCCAGGTATTGGTACGCGCCGAATACGCGGGCCCGCGTCCAGTTCGAGGTCCGCGCTGCGATTGGAGTCGTGATCAATCGTCGCGCGGACGCCGTCGTTTCGTCCGCATGGTCGCCTCCGCGGCCAGCGGATCATCCGGCCACGGATGCTTCGGGTACCGCCCGCGCATGTCTTTCGCAACCTCCGGGTAGGCGTTGGCCCAGAAGCTTTGCAGGTCGGCGGTCACGGCCAGCGGACGGCCGGCCGGCGAGAGCAGGTGGAGTACGATCGGAATTCGACCGTCGGCGATGCGCGGCGTTTCGCGCCAGCCGAACACGGCCTGCAGCTTGACCGCCAGCACCGGGCCGCCCTCGGCGCCGTAGTCGATTCGTATCTCCGATCCGGCCGGGACGGCCAGGCGCGGCGGGGCCAGGCGGTCCAGCCTGGCCTTGCGCGAGTACCCGAGACGACTCTCCAGCGCCGGCATCAGGTCGAGCGTTGCAAGCTCGCGCCAGTGCGTGAGCCCGGCGAGGAACGGGCCAAGCCAGTTTTCCAGATCGCTGGACAGCGATTCGGTATCGAAGGCCGGCCAATCGTCCGGTTCCAGTTCGCGCATCCGTTCAACGCGATGGCAGAACTGCCGCGCGGTCTCGGTCCAGTTCAATGCCTCCAGGCCGCGGCGCGCGCTGCGCTGAGCAGGCCGTCGGCAATTTGCTGCGGTGTCGGCGTGCCGGCCGGCTTGTGTTCCAGCACCAGTGCTCCCAGCCGCCGTTCGCGCCGGACGACAACGGTGCCGCGCGGCTCGTCCCATTCGGCGGTCTCGGTTTCCGCTAAATGCGCGCTCAGCACGCGCTCGATCGTAGCCCGGTCGGTGCGCGCGGCGAGAAATATCTTCGCCTCGCGCGCCTGGCCGTCGAGTTCGGCCGCCACCAGCCAGTCGCTTGCCGCCAGCGGGTCGTCGTCGGGCAGCCAGGCGCCCTTGCCGTTGCTCAGCTGGAAGCGGGGCCGGCCGCCCGGTCTGCGTTTGGCGATCCGATCCGGAAAGGCCAGCGCGAGCAATGCGCCCGGGTCCGCACCACCGGTGGCATCGGCGCGCTCGTCGACGATCGTGTGACAATCGTCGTGACGATCGTAGCGACAAGCGTCGCGACAATCGTCGCGACAATCGCCGGCAAGCCTGCGCGCCAGCTTCTGAACCGCATGAATGCGGCCGCCGCGGAGCTTGCCCGACTTTTGCTGTTCCAGCATGCGCAATCTTGCTTCAATGTCCGAGCCGTCCTCAGCGCCGAGCACATCGCGTTCGCTCAGCAGCGCGGCAAGTTTTGCGCCGGTGGCTGCCGCGCCGTTTTCGCGGCTTCGCACCAGCATGTGCGCCAGCCGCGGATGCACGCCGGTATCCAGCATTTCGCGGCCCGTAGCCGTGATTGCGCCTTTGTTGTCCAGCGCATCCAGCCACTTGAGCAGATCGACTGCCTGTTGCCAGTGCGCCCGGGGCGGGGCGTTCAGCCAGGTCAACTGCGCGGGATCCCGGGTGCCCCAGTGGGCCAGTTCCAGTACCAGCCCGGCCAGGTCGGCCTCGAGGATTTCCGGCGGCGTGTAGGCGGCAAGGCCTCTGTGCTCCGATGCGCTCCACAATCGATAGCAGATGCCAGGCTCGGTGCGTCCGGCGCGCCCGGCCCGCTGTTCGGCCGCTGCGCGCGATACGCGGCTGGTGATCAGGCGTGTCATGCCCGAGCCCGGGTTGAACCGTGCGCGTCGTTCAAGCCCGGCGTCGATCACCACGCGGACGCCTTCGATCGTCAGGCTGGTCTCGGCGATGGCGGTGGCCAGCACCACCTTGCGCCGACCTTCCGGCGGCGGTGTGATCGCGGCATCCTGGGCCGCCGGATTCAGCGCGCCGTAGAGCGGCTGCAGGTCGACATCGGGCTCCAGGGTCCCCTCGAGGCGATCGTGCACGGCGCGGATTTCGCCCACGCCGGGCAGGAACACCAGCAGCGAACCGGCCCTGTCGGTCAGTGCATGGCGTACGGCAGCGACAACTGCGTCGGGCAGGCGCTGATCGCGGCGCGGCGGGCGATACTCGACTTCCACCGGATAGCTGCGCCCTTCGCTGGTCAGCACCGGTGCATCATCGAGAATTCCGGCCAGCGGCTCGGCATCCAGTGTCGCCGACATCACCACCAGCCGCAGGTCGGGCCTCAGCGACTGCTGCGACTCGCGCGCCAGCGCCAGTGCCAGGTCGGCATCGAGCGAACGCTCGTGAAACTCATCGAACAGTATCGCCGCGTAGCCGGCCAGTTCCGGGTCGCGCTGCAGCATCCGGATCAGGATGCCTTCGGTGATGACCTCGATCCGCGTCGCGGCCGATATCCGTGTCTCCAGCCGGGTGCGAAAGCCAACCGTCGTACCCACCGGCTCGCCCATCGATTTCGACATGAACCGCGCCGCAGCCCTTGCCGCAAGGCGCCGGGGTTCCAGCATCAGTATCTTTCGGTCGCCGCGCCAGTCCGCCTTCAGCAGCGCCAGCGGCACCCGCGTGGTCTTGCCGGCACCCGGTGGGGCCTGCAAGACTGCAGTCGGCCTCCCGGCCAGCGCTTTCTCCAGGCGTGGCAGCAGGAAGTCGATCGGCAATGGCGGCTGGCGCCGGGCAGCGTCGGTGGGCGTCATCGGGTCTTGCAGGTGTCGGAAGATCAGGAATTGTGGCACGGCCCCGGCTTGAACCAGCGTCAGCGGGTAAACCATTCGATACAATCATCGCCTTTAGCCACTGCAGGTCTGGATCATGAGCAACCCGGGTCGGGCGCGCCAGCTCAATCGCGCCGAGGTGGTCGATGCGCGGTTCATGGAACACCTCGATGCGCTGGAGTCCGGGAGCGGGGAACCGTCCTCGAGCCGCGCTTCAATTGCCGATCTCGACCTGCTCGAACTGTTCGAAAGTCAGCTCATTTCGCGCCAGCTCGATTTGATGGCGCGGGTCAAGCGGGCCGAGAACAAGGTCTTCTACACCATCGGCTCGTCGGGCCACGAGGGCAACGCCATGGTGGGGCGGGCCACGCGCGCCACGGACCCGGCATTTCTGCACTACCGCTCCGGCGCGTTCGTCGCCGAGCGTTACCGCAAGCGCGACGCTGGCGATTTCATCGAGGATACCTGCCTGTCGTTCGCCGCCGCGGCCGACGATCCGGCCTCGGGCGGGCGGCACAAGGTCTGGGGGCATCCGGAACTCTGGATTCTGCCCCAGACGTCGACCATTGCCAGTCATCTGCCGAAATCGCTGGGAACAGCGCTCGCGATTGCGCACGCTAAACGGATCGGCCACAAAATACCGATACCCGAAGACAGTATTGCCGTGTGCAGTTTCGGCGATTCCAGCGCCAATCACGCCACCGCCCAGAGCGCTTTCAATACCGCCGCCTGGACCTGTCACCAGAGCCTGCCGTTGCCGCTTTTGTTCGTGTGCGAGGACAACCGGCTCGGGATTTCGGTGCCCACGCCGTTGCAGTGGACGGCGAAGTCCATGGCCGCGCGCTACGGGCTGGAGTACGTCTACGCCGACGGGCTGGATCTTGAAGCCGGATATGAGCCGGTGCGGCGTGCCGTAGAGATCTGCCGCACGCGCCGCAGGCCGGTTTTCCTGCACCTGAACACCACCCGCCTGATGGGCCATGCCGGCACCGATTTCGAGATCGAGTACCGGCCGCCGGGCGACCTGGAGCGCGACGAGCTGCTGGACCCGCTGCTGGTCTCGGCCAGGATTGTCGTCGAACGCGGGCTGCTGAGCCCGACCCGGATTCGCGAGCGCTACGAGCAGCTTCGCAGCCGCTGCCTGGAAGAGGCAGACCGGGCCGACGCACGTCGGCGGTTGACCACGGCCGAAGACGTCATGCGACCTTTGGCGCCCTTTTCTCCCGAGCAGGTCGCGCGCGAAGCCGGGCGCACGCTCGCGGGCAGCGACCGTGCCGAATCGTTCGGCGGCGAGGACCGCCTGCCGGAACGCGACGCGTCCAAACACATGGCCGTGCAGATCAATCGTGCGTTGCACGACCTGCTGCTCAAGTATCCCGAGTCGCTGGTGTTCGGCGAGGACGTGGCGCGCAAGGGCGGGGTGTACACGATCACCAAGGGCCTCAACAGGCAGTTTGGCAACGCGCGGGTATTCAACACGCTGCTCGACGAGACCACGATACTGGGACTGGCCCAGGGCTACGGCAACATGGGTTACCTGCCGATCCCGGAGATCCAGTACCTGGCCTACTTCCATAACGCCTGCGACCAGATCCGCGGCGAGGCCTGCTCGCTGCAGTACTTTTCCAACGATACCTACCGCAACCCGATGGTTGTGCGCATCGCCGGGCTCGGTTACCAGAAAGGCTTCGGCGGTCACTTCCACAACGACAACTCGATCGCCGCGCTCAGAGACATTCCGGGCCTGGTCATCGGCTGCCCGTCGCGCGGCGACGACGCGGCGATGATGCTGCGCACGCTGGCCGCGCTGGCCACCGTGGACGGTCGCGTCACGACCATCATCGAGCCGATCGCGCTGTACATGACCAAGGATCTGTACGCCAGGGACGACGGCTTGTGGAGCTTTGATTATCCGAAGCCCGACGAATACCTGGAGCCCTGGAAGCCACGCGTCTACAACGAAACCGCAACCGACCTGTTGATCGTCACTTTCGGCAACGGCGTGCCGATGGCGCTGCGCGCGGCGCGCGAGCTCGAGCAAGCCGACGGCATCGAGACGCGCATCCTCGACCTGCGCTGGTTGAAGCCGCTGAACACCGAATCGATCGCCGAGCACGCAAGCGCCTGCGATGCGGTACTGGTGCTCGACGAAGGCCGCCCGGACGGCGGCATCGGCGAGGCGGTGGTCACCTCACTGGTCGAGCGCGGCGTCGCCGACCGCCCGATCAAGCGCGTCACCGGCGTCGACTGCTACATTCCGCTGGGGGATGCGGCCAAACTGATGCTGCCGGACGAGGCGAGGGTGATCGAGGCGGCCCGGGCGCTGCGGTCCAGAGGCCGGGAAACGCCTGATTGTGTTATCAGCGGCTTGCGAGGTCATTCAGCACGAATTCAACTGTTTGAGTGATCGGCACCGGTTCGACTCGTTCCGGGTCGGTGATGCGGAATTGCCATTTTTCCACAGCCCTCACCGCTGCGCTGGCAAAAAGGAGATTGTTATAGTCGAGCGCGATCGCATCGATGACCCGCCCGTCAAGCCCGACCAGCGCGTAAACGGTGGCGAATCCCGTTAACCTTTTTGTTGCCAGACGTCTCGGATAACGGGGGTTCTGTCGCTTGACGATTTCCAGAACGCCTTCGAAAGCCGTTGTCTCCGGCGCCTTGCCTTCGTGCGGCTGCTGCTGGGTCTTTTCGTACAAGCGAGGAATCCATTCATCGACGAGCGTCATTGCCCGAAGCTCTGCTTCGTCGCGCTGCTTTCCGGTCATGGCCTGATAGTTCGTCGCCAGATAGCGGAAACTCAGCAGCCCGGACGTCTCGGTCTTCGACAGTTCTCGCCGGGGATCTGCCAGCACGTAAGCGAGGTGACTCCACGCATAGGCCTCGATACGGGCTTTCCGCTCGGTATGCATCACGGCAAGGCTCGTGACGGCGCGCTTGTCGCCGTTGGCTAGCGCGAGCCTGTAAAGACGGCCCGCGTCGCCGAAGCGGTCGTGGTTGCGGAGCACCGTGCCAGCGAAAATCGCGCATACCGGCTCTTTCACAGCGCACCGTTCGAAATACTCGAGCTGGCTCAGATCGCCATCGCGCAACGCATCTGCCTTCTGGAAGTCGATCACGAATGGTCTGCTGTCCGCATGCGCTTGTGCCGGAGCCATCGTGGCCATGCCAAGGGCAGTCGCGAACACTGTGACGAGCGTTTTTGAACGAAACCCTGTGCCGGTACCCATATCTTCCTCCCACATCGCCAACTTCGCCTGAACGATACCGAATTCGGGGTTGATTCGCAATCTTCTGTAACGCCCCTCGTTAAACCCGCGATGTCGACAAGAGCTTCGCCGCCTATCGCCCGGCGGTATGAATGAAAACCTGGCCATGAGACGAGTTGAAGGATTACCAGTATGTCGGAGCGGTCATCAAAATCCCGGCCTGGCGGCGGGTGGGCGTTCGGCATCGGCACGCTTTCGATGTCGCCACCGATCGAGACATGGAAGGCGTTGCCGGCCAGCGTGATGGCGAGCCACCACAGCGTGGTCACGGCCGCTTGCAATCCCTGTGTGTGACTGACAACATAGCAGGTGTTATCATAATGTGAATGCCTGATCCGACCGCCGTCGGAGGGCAGGTCAGACCATCGCGTTGTGGGCGCGAACGACCAGCAACCCCGGGACAGTTGCCATGCCAGCCTCTGATCAAACACAAACGGAAAACCGCCTTCTCGACATGCTCCCGCAGGACGCGAAAGCGCGGATATTTCCTCACCTCAAGAAGATCGAGCTTCCGCTGGGGACCATGATCTATGAGGCCGGGGAACAGGTGAAATACGTCTATTTCCCGCTTGACTGCATCATCTCGCTGCTATACGTCATGGAAGACGGCGCCTCAGCCGAGATCTCGGTCGTCGGCTTCGAGGGCATCGTCGGTATCGCAGTATTCATGGGCGGGGCAAGCACGCCGAGTCGTGCGATTGTCCAGAGCGGCGGATCGGCATGGCAGTTGCCGTCGACCGAACTCAAGAACGAGTTCAGCCACCATGCGGAAATGCGCATGCTGATGCTTCGCTATACCCAGTCGCTGATCACGCAGATGGCGCAAACGGCCGCGTGCAATCGGCATCATTCGATTGACCAGCAGCTTTGCCGCTGGCTGCTGCTGTCCATGGATCGCCTGCCGTCCCGCGAACTGACCATGACGCAGGAACTGATTGCCAACATGCTGGGCGTTCGTCGTGAAGGCGTGACCCACGCGGCCGGGAAACTGCAAAACGCCGGCATCATTCGCTACCAGCGCGGCCACATCACGGTGCTGGATCGCCCCGCACTTGAAGAACGTTGCTGCGAGTGCTACGAGGTGGTCAAGCGCGAAACCGATCGTCTTCAGGCATATTCCATCTTTTAGCAGGTAATCAAGCCACGCGGTTTGCCCGTATGCCCGGCTTACTAATACAAGCTGAATGAGGCAATAGCCTCCGATTGTATTAGGATTTAGAGGTTCCCTGAGTTTTTTTCTGGATATTTCCCGCGCGAACCTGCGTCTTTCCCGCAACCCTTGTTGCCTTGCCCTTGAATTTCAGGGTTTTGTTCCCGGTTACTCGCCCGAACATTTCCTTCGCTTTACCCTTGGCCTGCTTCATGCGGCCTTTAACCTGGTTCTTGTTCATGGCTTCTTTACCTTTTACGCCGGAAGCAAACCCAATTCTTATTATCTCTTGTAACCGCCCTCAGGTTCGGTTCGATATCGCACGCATCCAGTGACCAAGTGGCCATTGGTGGTTGCTCAAGGTCGCCCAACGGTGTTCGCTGTCAAACAGACGCGCGATCCGTTTAGCGTCATACTCGATTTGTTGACGCCAAATAACGAGCAGGCAATACATCGCAATCTGCAAATCACGCTCCTTGCTTGAACATTCAACACAACTACAACTTTGCATCTAGCGAGCAGGTTTCTGTTCGCCGGATATCGCCGGACAGGCCGCGCACGACGATGCGGTTCCGGAATTCATGCCAGTAAAGGAAATTATGATGAACACGTTTATGAACCACAAGAAATCACCCGGGCAATTACCAGTCGCGGCGCTGTTGATCGCCGGATTGATCGGGTCTTCAACGCTTGCAGCCCAGGATGGACTGGATCGCAGAGACCTGCCGCGACCGTCGGAAGACCGGGCCAGTTGCCAGAACGTGGACTGGAATGAAGATCTGATGACCCGCTACCCCTGGGTGATGGACTCATGCCGTGAGGTCATCATGGCCAATGGAGAGAAATGGGCCCGCTTCGAGGCCGAGTTCGAGGGCATGAATCGCGATGGAACATTCGATTTCGACTTTCTGAACCGCCGCGGCCGGTCGCTGGAGGTGGTTTCGCTGAGACCGGGAGCCGATCAGACCGTGTTGCTGGACAATCGTGAATACGCGTTCTCTGAACTTCTCGATAACCAGAAGCTCAACTTCTACGTCCCGGAAGGCACTTACGGGTTTGCGGTTGAACCTGGCGCTGCGCCTGCCGAGATGGTCGAAGTTGTCGAACCCCGCACGCCTGCCGCAGAACCTGTGCGCCTGGCAAAGGCCGAGCCGCGTCCGGCTCGCAGGGCGACCACTCTTCCGGCAACCGCGGGCCCGCTGCCGCTGTTTGCGCTGGGCGGCGTGCTTGCAATGCTGGGCGGTCTCGGCATGACGATGCGTCGTCGCAGCACGGGTTCGAAAGACTGACAACGGAACAGAGTCCGGGCGATCGAAGGGCGATCGCCCGGTTTTACCAATACATTCGCCTGGCAAGTGTGAGACCGGCCCGGGTGGCCCGGGTTGATCGAGGCCGCTTCAAGCCAGCAAAAAGCGAGATACGAAAATGATGACCTATACAATGAATGGCCATCAGCACCCGACAGAGCAAGTCCAACCCGAGATCCTCGCCGGAATGCTTGGAAATCTGGCCGCACAATTCACGCGGGCTCAAAGTCGGCTGCGTGCAAGGCCGGAGCAGTTCAGTTGCCTCGATAGCCCGGAACCCCGGATTCAGCTCCAGGAACGCGTTGAAGCAGATCGAAGTCGCTACTGCAAAAGAACTCGCAACTTCTGGAGACCGTGTATCTGCTCGGCCAGGCGCTGGCTGATGCCCATGCGCTGATCCACAAGGATGCATCGATCTGCCAGTCGGATCTGGACAAGCTGCAGTTATCGTGTGACTTTACGGAACAACTAGCGCAGCTGATCCAATAGAAGGAAACTTAAATGGCGAGTAATAAAATTCTGGGGTTTGTGTTGCTGGTTGTGGGTTTGATCCTGCTTTTCTTCGCATATCAGTCATCCCAAAGCCTGGGCGATCAAGTATCGGAGGCGGTTACCGGTCGCTTCACTGATTCCACCACGTGGTTCCTGATCCTTGGCGCGGCCTCTGCGGTGGCCGGCGCTGGATTGCTGCTGTTCGGTAAATCCGGACGCAGCTAACGCAGGCGCTTGCGCTGTAATTTTCTGCAACTGAGGGGTTTATTGGTCGAAAGTAGGTGCGCCAACGAACCGACACCGATTCCCAATGAATGTAGATTGAGAGTGTTGAAGAATTTTTTCACCAGGAAAGGCACCACGAACGCCTTTCAGACCATCGCCATGATTTCTATTAATAATTGTTATCAATGAACTTTATGGTGCTCAGCGCCTGACGCTGAACGGTAGCACCTTTGCGGAGCAACAAAATGCATAACTCGAACCTGTTCAACTCCACCCGCCGCCTGTCTCTGGGCGCGGGCATGGCGTTACTGATGTTGTTGTCGGCCGGCTGTGCTGTCACCCTGCCGGCGCCGACGGCGTCTCTGGCGGCCGCGAAGCAGGCCATCACCAGCGCCGAGCGCTCGGACGCGCAGAAATATGCGAGTGCCGAACTCAACGACGCGCGGCAGCGGCTGCAAAGGGCAGAAAGTGCCGTACGCGGCGAGGACATGATCGAGGCCGAGCGACTTGCCGACGAAGCCAGAGTCGCTGCCGAGCTTGCATCCGCGACGACTGAAACATCCAAGGCACTGGAATCGAACCAGGAATTGAGCCGGGGCGTACAAGCCCTGGTCGACGAAATGGGCCGCACGGGAGGCCAGCAATGAGCATCTTGACTGCTATACGAACACGGTGCACGGGCCGTACTGTCGCGCTATTGGCCTCGCTGCTGTTTCTCGCCGCCTGCGCAACAACGCCATCCAGCCCGCCTGGGGCCGCCGATGCGCGCAGCAAGCTCAGCGCGCTGCAAGCCGATCCGAACCTGGCTGAACGGGTGCCTTTGGAGCTGCGCGAGGCCGAAGCCGCGGTTCGCATTGCCGAGCAACCACTCGCTGAAGTCGAGTCCGGCCTTGGCGAGCATCGTGTCTACATGGCCGAGCGCAGGATCGACATTGCCAGGGCCAGGGCGACAGAACGCTATGCCATGGAGCAGCGCGCCGCGCTGGTCGAGGAGCGCGAACAGGTCAGGCTGATGGCACGTACCCGCGAGGCGGAACTCGCCCGTGCCGACGCCAGCCGCGCTCGAAGCGACGCCAATCTTGCGCGCAGCGATGCCGGCAGGGCGCGGGAAGCCGCATCGTCGGCGCGCTACGCCGAGGTGCAGGCCATGGCCGATGCCGACGCCGCGCGCCGAGATGCGAGTTCGGCAAGGCTTTCGGAGGCAGAGGCTTCGGCTGGCGCCGATGCGGCACGCCGGGACGCCGATGCGGCACGTACTTCGCAAGCGCAGGCTTCGGCCGATGCAGAAGCGGCGCGCCGGGATGCGGATCTGGCACGGCGTTCCGAAGCACGGGCCGTGGCCGGTGCTGACGCCCAGGCGGCCGACTTGCGGCGCCAGATCAACGCGCTGGAGGCCGAGGTTACCGACCGCGGCCTGGTGTTGACGCTTGGCGACCTGCTGTTCGCCACTGACCGGTCTGTTCTTGAAGCCGGTGCCGATCGACACCTGGACAGGCTGGTCGTCTTTCTCCAGCGCTATCCGGAGCGGCGCATCGAGATCGAGGGGCATACCGACAATGTCGGTGCCGGTGATTACAACCTCGGGTTGTCGAGGCGTCGAGCCGAATCCGTGCAGAACTATCTGACTCAGCGTGGAATCAATCCGGACCGGACCACGGCGATCGGCCTGGGCCAGGCGCGACCCATTGCCAGCAATCAGACTGCAGCGGGCCGGCAGCAGAATCGTCGGGTCGAGATCATCATCGAGAATCCGCCTGCTGTTACCAGCAGGTGACCATCCTGGCCAGTCAGCCGGGCGCAACACCTTCCCCCCTGGATGCGGGGGAGATTCTGAAAGGTCAACGAAAGCAAACCCGAAATGATGGAACGGTTCCCCAAACGACCGACAGCGGCCAGCGAAGTGGCGGTGTGGGAAAACGAGGGCGGTGGGGGCGCGGTCGACGCGCACGACGGGTCGTCGCACAACAAGCGTTCAAACGGGATCTCCGGATCGCTGGAGGTCAATGAGCTCGCCCGGGTCACGCTGGACGCGATTGCAGACGCAGTGATCAGCACCGACGCCGACGGCAATGTGGCCTACATGAATTCGACCGCTGTCGAAATGACGGGCTGGACGATGCAGCAAGCTGCCGGTCGGACGCTGGCCGAAGTATTCAAAGTCGTCGATGCCCAAACGGGCAAAGCCGCGCGCGACCCGGGTCTGCACGCGGTTGCGGAGAATCACCCAGTGGAACTTGCGCACAACAGCGTCCTCGTCCGGCGTGATGGCTCCGAGATGGAGATCGAAGACAGCGCAGCGCCGATTCATGACCGGCACGGGCGCATGCTCGGCGCCGTGATCATTTTTCGCGACGTCAGATTCTCCCACGCAATGGTCAACAGAATGCTTTACCTGGCTCGCCAGGATCCTCTGACAGGCAAGGCCAACCGGTTTGCGCTCGACGAGCAGTTCGATCTGGCACGGCGCATGGCCAGGCGGCATGACTGGAAACTCGGTGTCCTGTTTATCGACATCGACCGATTCAAATTCATCAACGACCGGCTGGGGCACGACGCTGGACGGTAATGTCGTTACGGTCGCATAGTGTGCGAACATCCCGTCGTAGGCCGCGTACTGTTCCTCCTCAGTCTCGTAGGTTCGATAGAACGCTCGCGTCCGATCCCGGTAGGTCGGCTGGTCGATGTAGCCCGCTTCCCACGCGTGCCCTCCCTGGGAGTGTTCGTACACTCCCACGATATGGTCCGCGTAGCTGACCAGCAGCTTGAATTTCGACGTGAAGAACTCCGACACATCCAGAATATCGTCCATCAGGAACGCGTCGACGTCGTCATCGGAGTTCGAGGCTGCGGCATCGCTCGCGAGCTGGTCGCGAACGGCCTCCAATCGTGGGCGCTCCTCCTCACCGTAGGAACCGAGGACGAAGTAGGACGTAGTGTTGATGAACCGTCCGAGGTCCTCGTGCATCGCGGTCTGGATCGCCTCGACCCGTTCGGGTGTGAGCGTCTCCCCGGGCTGGTCACCCAATTTGTCGATGACTGCACGGGTAGCGTCGTCGTTGTTCATACTGGGGCACCAGTCACCACCGCCACCTAACGGTACGGGAATACGACCGGAAGTGGAATACGCAGGCACTCTGACTACCACTTCGGATTTCACCGAAATGGTTATTTGACCGGGACACAAACGTTCAGACACAATGTCCCGGCCCGACGCCGCCTCGCTCACGCCAGCCGAGAACACGGCCGGCCTCGATCCGATCGCAGCGTTGAGTGTCCTCGACGACACGACCCGCGCGAATATCATCGGGACGATCGTCGGTCATCCGAAAGGCGCTCCCTCGAAGAAGGAACTCGAATACTACAACCCGAGCGTCGCAGCGTCGACGCTCACCGACCACCTCATCCGGCTGGAGGAGGTGGGACTGATCGAGGTCATCGAACGGGATCGTGAGGGGCTCGAACGGGGCCAGCCATACCGGTTCTTTCAGCTCACCGACGCCGCCCGCGAGCTGTTCGACCGGAACAACCTCTTCGAGCCCGACGCATACCGAGAGCTGTTCGCCGAAGTCGAGAAAACAGACGAGATCGAGGCCGCCGAAGCCGTTGACCGTCCATACGAACAAAACTGAAACCCACTTCAAGCCGTACGTAGAGCCGGAGGGGAAGCTCGGTATTCGGAAGGTTCCGGAGATGTAACCACCACTAAGCTCACAATAGAATCAACCTCTGTTCTGTGCTTTTGATCTGGGTACCTTACTCAGCTACACCCATGTCTGACATAGTATTATAACGATCGCGTTACTCTCGTTTCACTAGATGACTGAAACGGCTGAAACGATCGAAAACGCCACCAGCGATCGTCGCAATGCTTAACCAGAAAGGAGGGGTTGGGAAAACGACGCTCACAATCCACGTCGCCGGCGCACTCGCCGACCGCGGGCTTGACGTCCTCGTGGTCGACCTTGCCCCGGAAGGAGCACTCACGTCGATCCTCGGCTACGACGAGGCGTACAGCGACCTTGACCGGGAGGTGTCGCTCCACGAGCTGCTGCTCGATCCTAGCCGCGCAGACGACGTCGACGACATCATCATCACTGGCAAGGAGTTTGATCTCCTCCCCGCAAACGAGCGGATGGTTGACCGTACTGGCGGTGAACTCAATGGTGAACCCCGCGCTCGAGAACGGCTGAAGATGGTTCTCGACGAGCTTGCAACCGGGTATGATGTCGTTCTCGTCGACAACATGCCGAGCATCAACGTGCTCACGGACAACGCGTTAGTTGCCAGCGATGGTGTGTTGATTCCTGCCTACGCAGAGGCCCTCTCTGTCCAGGGCCTTGATCGACTCCAGAAACAGATCGACAGTGTTCGAGAGTACTTCGGGATGGTACGAATTCTCGGTATCATCGCGAACCGCGTCGAGCACAACAAACAGGCCGACGCCATGCTCGAGCAGTTGCATTCCGAGTTTGAAGACGGACTCGAGATTCCGGTATTCGACGTGTACAAGCGAGTCGACCTTCAGCGTGCGATCGCTGCTCAGGAGCGCTCCATCTTTGCGGCCGATGAACTCGACAGTGACATGGCCGAGGTACTCGCGGATGTCGCAGCACTCGTCGAGACAGAACTCGTGAGGGAAGCCAATGAGTGACGACAACGACGACGCCAGCGAGGAGCTGGGAAAGACCGGCGAGAAGATGGGTGGTATCGCCGACCGTTTCGGTGCGACGACTGAGGCGACCGAAACAACCGGCACGACTGAAACGGACGAAACGACTGACACAACAGAAACGGCTGAAACGACTGAAACGATCGACACGACTGAGGAGAACTCTCCGCGATCCTCTGAAATGACTGAAACGACTGATGCGGCATCAACGACCGAAACGGGTGAAACGATCGAAACGCCGGAAACAACTGACACGCTTGGGCCGGGCGATGAGGGATTCGTGCTGCGCGAAGATTGGAATGGACGGACGATTTACCTCCCTGACGACGTCGTCGACGACCTCGATATCCGGTACTCGGAGGTCAACGTTGAATGGCAGCGTGAGCATGGCGAGCAGCTGCCGAAGAACGAACGATTCTACCCAGCGCTGGTCCGGGCGGCGATAAACGAGACGTCCCTCGAGGAAGAGCTCGGTCTTATCGATTAGGTGCCGGAAATACGCTTCGTTCATTTTTATTTCCCGATTGGTGAGGTGAGCAGTCCAGAGGAAAGCACCGCACGAGAGAACTCATAGAGCCGTCTCGACTTTTCAATGAACTGCCGCTCACGTCCTAGTGTGGATACACAGCTGTCGGCGTCAGGTCACAGACGACCAGCCACGCGAGCGGCCATCCACACCAACTTAATGCGACCAACACATCTTGAACAAGCAGTCTTCGACCGCTGGGGCCGGCAATGCGTGGTCTGCGGTCGAACCCCAGAGGAATGGCTTGAAACCGACTACGGAGCGCGTAACCAAGACAAACTGTCGCTTCCATCACGTCAACGGCGACGATACGGATCAGCGTGTCGAGAACGTGATCCCGCTGTGTCAGAGCTGTCACGTCCACATCCACAAAGTGGACGAGCCACCCTACCGGATATGGCATCGACAGCTCCCGATCGAACATCGTCATGCGTGGAACGAGTACCACCACGAATACTACGAGGGGCCACGCCTGACTCGTGAAGAAGCCGTGAACCAGTTCGGCGACGATGGGGGCATCCCAGAGAGCGTGAAGTATCTCAAACATGAACGCGAGGACTTCGATCCCGATGCGTTCGAGGCACCTGATGTCGACTTGCTCCCCGACGAATACACACCCCGGTGACTGGTTGTGACGATGTCTGACGAAGCCGATGAACTCGGCGACTGCGACAAAAATGATAACTCTGGGACATAAGACTCTGCGCTCTTAGAGCTGATTTCTTGCCAGCATGCATACCCTTTGACGCTGGTCGATTAGCCTTCTCACCGACCTCGAACACGTGGTTGACCAGGTGTTTGACCGACATGAGGGGGATTCCCGCCGATCAAGACGCTTCGAAGTGCTACATCCAACCGACGACGAGTAATACCACGGCTACAAATATACGATTGTCTCAACTAGGCAAAAGATTCCCGATATTAGCTGAGTTTGACTGAGAGCAAAACACGCATCGGAAGAGACGGTGATGTGCGTTACCTGTGACGTGTTTTCCGTAGCCAAGTCGAGATGGATGATTGGCGATACCGCCTACGACATGCGAGTGGTACGACCACCTGCTGGCCACAGAGGCGGTGTCAGTATATTCTCTATAATTAATAGAACGCTGATAATTCGAAAGAAATCCGATCTTCACAAGTTTGAAGACCGCAGCAAGAAAATAGCGAAGATGTTCATCTGAAGCAATCGACGTTAGAGCAAGGATGAATAACCGCCGTACGGAGATTCAGAACGGAAGCAAAGAATCAGTGAAGGACTTACGTTCGCAGGCGAGCGCACGCCCGAGGCTACGTCCGCGCACGAGGTGCCTGCGTTTCTCGCTCTGCGTCCTCCGTCTCGTCGACGCAATCCCAACTCTGAACACGGAGATAACCCGGGAAGCACTATCATCACGGTGAGAGCAGCGTTCTACGACATCCTTGTTAACCACAATTCGCAAAACGGCGGAGTATCGGTGGACCATCAACATGACCTTATTGGTTAAAGCCAGCAATACGTCATAAAGCATTCCTGGGCTAGCTGTTTCAGCGGTCTGCGTTCCGTGTCGAGGCGGTTGTACTGACGGTCTCAACGAGAGAATTACGGAACGGATCGAACGGAGAAGACGTCGCTGTCGGCGGTGGTCAGCAGCTGGCCCGACAGCGTTGACACTCACTCCGTTGGCTTGCTCGGATCATCGATAGCTCCGACTGGATACCGAACCGCTTGCTGTAGTGGTATCGGGCGTCGAGTTGTGAGTCGGATGAACGGCGCGTCAGTGGCATAGCCGTGACGCGCCACACCATTCGTCAGATATTTCCCGTTCAGGTGGAGAAGTCATGCTGTAGACCTCCACCTGCCCGGGGAGCTTGCTGGGTCGTAGACACACTTTCAGCAAGCAGACGTTCTAACTAAGCGGCGTTGTGAAGATATTCGAAGAATTAGCTACTGGATGCGATTACGTGGCGCTATCCACCGATCCACGATCTATGGAGTACGACGGTACGCGATACGAGAGTAACAAGATAGTCGGGACGGCACAGCTTGTACAGGCGTGGCGACACTCATCTACGCTTGTAACCACCCCGATGACAGTCTTGCGATTCCTAAATGATGTGTTAATTGATAAATAATATGTTTAATTTGGACTCGTATCTGACCGATAAGGCCCGCGAAATTAAGTATCGATTAGACACAAGACGGTTTGAGTAAAACTTTCAACAATAAGGACAACAAGTTCTGAGTAAGTGTCTGAGGGACAGAGATAGGGAACCCGGCAGTACACATCACTGCCACAGAAGGCGACGAAGGGTGTGTCTTCAAAGGTAACTTTCGAGCAAACTCATGTTCAATATGATAAATTTATGGAACTTGTAGACGAATACGAGTTTGCTGAACAAAGCGGAAGCGGCTCGCTTTTTTGTTAATATCGGAATGGAATCGACTCGTCCAAAACGATTCCAAGACGATCAATTTTGGACAGTCTGGTTCCGAATCTTCTCGACGATCAGCTGCTATTCATCAATGACGCTCAGAGACTTCGTTCCGTAGAAGGGCGAAAACAACGCGATCGAGGTGCGTCCCAAAGATATTGATCGAAAAAGTAGAAGGAATATCAAATTTTGGAAGAATTGATGCAAGACCCAGAAATTGAATTTGACGGATTCGAGGTATATAAATGAGTGAATATCTATCGGCTCATTTGACGCTGAAGAACAGAAAGGAACTTGAACGATAATGAAACGATAAGAACGAGTTCCACAACCGACTGAGAAAATAAAAGAGTTAAGGAGAAAACACGAAAGAACTAATCTCTACGTCTTTCAAATGTTTGAGAGCATATATTCATGAAAATAATAAGGACGTGTTTGAGTTGTCCAACTCTGAAATATCGGTAGTATTGGTGTAAACCTGGACGCTGAATGAGTATGCAGCCAAGAACCGCTGAAACATATCTTAGTAACACGACACGAGTGATTGGATATTTAAAGAAACACAATTATATTGAGAGAGACAAGGTCGGGCGATTGAAAAAGGCACAAGATCCTCGATCTATCTCGATTATGACCGAGGCAGGGACTGGCCTGAAATCGAGTATGAAAGATTTGTCGTGTGTGTCCTCAATACAAAACATCCCAAAAGTTGGGAATATTTATACTGTTTTCAAAAACAGGTATTCGGCTGGGCTGAACTGATTAATCTTGATGAAAGGGATATTAACATAAATCATCCTATTTCAAAGGTGATCGACGATCCAGATTAGGAACTGGTGGGAAAGTCTAACTCGATATATATTGATTCTTCAGTAACAGAAGATATCTCGATACAATGGAGAAGTAAGAAAAGCACACAAACAAACCGAATTCACACAGGCGATACTGCCGACAGATCAAGAGGGCAGCAGACACTCGGCCCGGTTACCTTGCAGGGAAACCCCAACCAACGTTCCCCAGCTACCCCTTCATTCAACCAAAACAACTGCGATTAGGCTGAGAGATATGGAGTTGCCAGAATCCAACAACTCGTGGACGAACTTTCACAGCGGTTGGGCTACAAATATTTCACCTCATTTCTTCCGACACTGGTACACATCTCAGATGAGGTCAAGATTGAGTCTAGAAGATATTGCCGTTGGAAATGTCGCGGGTGTAGTCAAGGGACTACGAGGAGACAGTGACGAGGACACCTCGTCATAGACACATTACAACTCACGAATGGGTTGAAGGTGTGGAACACGAGTACAACGGGTACGATGTTGTTATTAAAGATTCACGTGCCCGGAGTTTCTTCGATACTCTGATAAGCTCATTAATACAACGGTAGATATGATCTGTTATTTTATAACAAAATACAGGAAAGAATAACCACTATACCAATATATCGGGGTGATACACTGAACATATATCAATCTATTCGGAGAGAAACATTGTTATATTATATTAACGAAGAGGGGAGGCCGATAGTTCGAGTCTTCCATATCCGAATCTGTGGGGCGAGAGCGGACATCCCCGTTAGATCATTCGAAACGCTTTTCTGTCGGAGAATTTGTTGATACTGGCACTCTTGTTACGACTCGACCGTCAGTCATCAGTCGTCAGAACTTCTGCGTCGTCCGTTCTTGAGCCGTCTCTCTCAGTGTCCCGGTAAGTAGCGGCGTACTTGTTCGAGGTCCGTCAGATCGCGCTGACTTCTTTCAATCAGTCCCTTCTCGAACGAGCGTATCGAGATTGGGAGAGAGCCCACCATGATGGGTTTCCCTTTCATAGCAAGTCCCCAAGTCCGGCTTTGACTGCGAGCCCATGTGGGCCGATCAAGTCCGGCAACGACGTACAGTGCAATCTCGCTGAAAACCTGTGAGGTCATACATGCCGTGACCCACGCATCGAAGTTTCGAGATACCACCCTGATCTGGAGATACAGAGGAGACATACAGCAGAAGCCAATTCAGGGAGTCCGGCACAGCTACTGGTCACTGACCCGCTGGTCGGTCTGTGAGAACGCCTCGGTCGCCATATCGGCGCGTTCGGCCGCCTCGATGTGCTGGTACGCCTCGCGGACCTGTTCCTCGCTGTTGTCGAGATACCGCGCGGCCGCGGCGTAGCCGAACTGCCGAACGAGGACCTCACCGACGCCCCGCCGGCCGCCGTGGAGTTCGAGGTAGTCGCCATCGAGCGAGAGGTCCAGCTCGTCGCGACGCTCCGCGAGCGCGTCGTGGGTCCAGAGCCGCTCCATGATCGACCGCGCGCCGTCCGTGGTGAGCGGCTTCGGCGCGTCGAGGTCGTGTTCGGCGGCGACGATCAGGTCGGGAGCGCCCGCCCGGACGCGCTCGATCGCGTCGTCGTCGAGGCCAGCGTCGGCGAGCCCCTCGGTGACGTGTGAGGCGAGCGACGGCCGGTGGAGCGTCGTGAACACCGGCCACGAGTCCGGCACCTCCAGCACCTCGGCGTACCGTTTCAGCGGCGTGATGACGGGCTCGGGGAGCGACGCCTCCTTCCACTCGCGACTCTTCCGGAACACGGTGACGCTGCTGTCCGCGAACGACACGTCACGCCAGCGGATGCCGTTGCGGCCCTCGCGGTCCTCCTTCGGCGCGGAGAGGAACTCTGACCCGCGCAGACCGGTGTAGGCGACGACGTACACGAGCGCCTGTTCGCGACACCGCTGGTACGCTTTGAATCGGGCTTTCTGTTTGGCCTGCCACAGTCTCGCTTTCGGGGTCGCCCCGGTCGGCGTGGGGAACTTCGATCGCACCGAGCGCGTCGAACGCCTCGGAGACGCGGCGGTCGACGAACTGCGTGATCAGGTCGCGGTGGATCGGCTCCCACGCCTGCTGGTCACCTGGACGTCGACCGTCGTTCTCGGGGAGCGGGTCTTCGGCGTCCGACTCGCGGGCGTAGTGTCGCGGGAGGTAGCCCTGCGCGTGCGCCCAGCCGCACCACGACGCGACGTGCGCGTAGTAGGTGAGCACGGTCCCGGCGGCGTACCCGGCGGTCGAGAGGTACCGCGCGTAGTCCGAGAAGACCGTCGTGTCGAGGTCCGCGAACCGGACGGTGTCGCCGTCGACGACACCGGCCCACGACTCCGGCGGCGTGGCGTTCGCGGAGTCGGACGTGTTGCCGAGACACCAGCGTCGGAATCGATGCAGCTCGCGCTCGGCGTCGGTTCGGTACGCGCCCTCCTCGCCGGCGTCGCCCTTCCCCTTGTCCGTGAGGTACTTCGTGAACGTGTCCTCGATTGGCGTCTCGACGGAGCGGCGGCCCGTCATTGGGCCTCCGGAGTGTGGGGGTTGTGCCGTCGGATCACCGCTGCAGACGCGGCGATCCGGCTGGAGCGACTGTGTCGGGAAGCGTCGGCCATAATTCTGAATCTGCCTCGTTTGGGGCCACGGGTGGGGGTGACTAAGAGTTTACTCTGTCTTACCCAGCTAAGACAAAGTAACGTATTTCCCGTGATTTGCTCGGATGTGAGCGCAGATCGCCCGGATTCCGGTGAGAGAGGAGTCTGTACTCCGGATTGGTGCGTCGTGATATATTGTATATCGCTATACATAATTCAGAGCAATGGAAGTTGAGACTACAGCGGGTTTAGCGGGTGTGAGATGCGTGATTTCGACTGAATCGGTGCGCAGATACTCGGTTGAACGATGCCTCCGAGAGCGGTTTCGTATCGGTCATCGAACCATTACGGGAACTGACCGAGTATCACGAGAGCGCTGCCGCTCACGAGCTGGGGCACCCTCTGAGTCTCAGATGGCCGCTACCCGATCCCTGTCTCCTGCCGGAGCAATGTCAGCGTGTTCTGCGCCGTTACGACGGGTTCACGATCGTACACACCACCCTTCTCACACTGAAACAGCATATCGATCCCCCGCCAGATCGAGTACAGGAGACACGCAAACGCGAAATAGAAAAATCGCAGCACGAAATCTTTCGACGTTGTCGCTGCCATGAACCGCTTGATCGACTTGTAGCCGCGCTCAATGTCCCAGCGTTTCCCATATTCTGTGATCGCGCTGGGGTCGCCGTTGGTCATGAACACGGCGTACTGCCCGTAATCCGTCCGGTCCGAGTTCTTCTTTCGACGGTACTGGAGCGTCGTCTCGTGCCACTCGTTGTTGCCCAGATGGAGTTTGCGGTCGGTGACGTAGCGGTCTTGGTCGCGCTGAAGCAGTCGTTTGGCTTGAGCTTTCTCGCTGGTGTGCATCCGCTTTGGTACGACATATGTGACGCCCCGGTCGGCTATCGCTTCGAGAATCTGCTGGCTGTCGAACTCCCGGTCCATGAACACGCGGTCAACGTCGACGAGCTCCATTGCTGAGTCGAGGAGGTCCTCGACGATCTCTAAGCGGGTGTCACCCTTCCGGATGGGACGTGCGTCGAGAACCAGTGGTACGGAATCACCGACGAGCTGGACGGTCGCCCACTGATAGGCGTACTCGGCGGTCTTCTCTTTCGTGCCGATGATCTCGTCTTCGTGGCCCGTCCGGTCACCGGTGAACGGGTCGGCTTCTGTCGTGTCGATGGCGATACAACTACGCTGGTACAGGCTTCGCATCTGGGCCGTCCGATTGACGAGTCGCTGGGCAGCCTCGCGATACATCTCACGGATGCGCTCGATAGATAGAGATCGTATCTGGTCTCGATGATTATGACCGAGGGGTGTCCGCTCGCGTGTCGTGTCGTAGCGGAAGCTGCGAGCGCCCTCATTGGCAGCGAGGTTCTCTTGAAGGCCGAGATACGTTTGAAGGTTCCAAAACGCGTTCTCGTGGATAGCACAGCCATTCGCACGGTCGAGCGAAAACGCCGGGTAGACGAGGTGGCTGACATGATTCGTGAGCTGTTGTTTGCGCTCGAAGGTAGATGGGCCGGTCGTCTCGTCGTCATCGGTCTGGCGACGCGGAATTGTACGCGGTGGGGTCCGTGGAACCGAGACCCCACCGTCGGACGCCTTGATGAGGATCGTCCGCGCGGCAGTTTCGATACACTCGCGGAGGTCGGAGGTGAACCGATAGTGCCAACTCCGCCAGAGCGTCGACTGGTCGGGCACAGTCTCGAACCCGAGGCGACGGCGGAGAGAGGGTCGGTCTTCCAGATACGAGCAGAGTGCCGTTTCGTGGTCCCACCCGTAGAGTTCCTTGAGGAGAAACCCACGGAATAGCGCCTCCATCTCGTAGGTCGTGCTCCCAGCGTAGCGGTCGTGAGCGTCGAATTTGACGTAGGCCAGCGGCCAGTGAGCGACGAACGCTTCGATAGAGTCGTGGGCGTCGTGGTCGAACCAGACGGCCGCGAGGACCCGGACATCTTCAGCAAGGCCGGCTGTCGAACTCCGGTCGTAGAGTGGCGTGGCACGATAGGCTGGCCAGTCGTAGTAGGACGTCTGGGCGACCCGACGGTACACAGCACGTCGAGAGGATTGTGTCGGTGCCATCGGACAGCGCTACTATAACCGACGATAAAAGCTACTTTGGTGAATCACCCACTCGACAGTGCTCAATACAGGGAACTCACGGATCGGTCAATACAAGTGAACTACAGACCGTTCCGTATAAGGGGAGAATATTTGTAACTGCTCTAAGGACAGATGCAGCGCGCGTATTCGTCCGGATGGCCGACCGCGATTACCATTCGAATTCCCATGTCTTTTGGTTCATCTCTACATCCATGGGATTATGGCCCGTCTGACCCGCCGGAAGGCCCTCCAAACAGGCGGAAGCGCGATTCTAGCCGGCCTCTCGGGGTGCAGTGCCTTCAACCGTGACGCTTCCTCCACCCCCACGCTCGGCGAAATGGAAGTGTTGAACCTTGACTTTCGGCCCCACACGGTGTCAGTAGCAATACTTGATGACAAAGAGCCGGTGTACTGGGCGGAAATGAATGCCTCGGCAGCTGAGCCGGAAGAAGGCGATTCCTCAAGTGTGGCAACGGCTGGCGGCGGTTCATTTGAGGGCTTCCCAGCCGAGGTTGGGGAGTATCTGCTATACGCGTGGCGCGACAACCAACCGACCTCGGAGTGGGAGATGTTCGACTTCAGTGAGGTAGACACGTCATGTGTCGGACTCGACATCCATATTGGAGACACTGAAAAGTCCCGCACCGGAGATGTGTCCATCTGGCATACGACGGATCCCAACACCTGTAAGAACACAGACAATCGCAGTTGATGGGTGAACCGGACCTGTTGAATCGAGACGATATGTGACTTACTCGCAAGCGCGATCTTCTGGTTGATCCAGCCACACGAACTCGGAAGCATCAACCGTAGATCGCTCAATACAGGTAAAGCACTTACCATAGTCGCCAGAAAGTTTAGTTATGAAACGTCGGCAATTCCTTTGTGTTACTGCGGTTGGGGGAATCAGCCTATTAGCGGGCTGTGCTTCTAATGACAGTGAGGGGTATGCGACGATACAGCAACTTAGTTTCGTAAACACAGAATCGACTACGGTCCCAGTGGAGCTACGGATAGAACGCACTGATACCGGTGAAGTAGTTCATACGGAGACTCGTGAGCTGACGGTAGACCCTGATTGGATCATCATCGATTGTGTCTGGCCAGACGAACCGTTACGGGTAATGGCCCGCCACGAAGATGGAGAGTGGAATAGCTTCAATACAGAAGATAGAGACGGCTGTGTGGGTGTCATAGCTAAAGTACGTGACCAAAGAACATCATTTTACGCGAACAACACTGAGTGTCCAATTGATAACCCGAGTTGCCATACTGAATAGTTTGTACTCTTCATCAACTGGCTGTTTCAGACGAAAAATATCTGAAAATTGGGTTTTAACAGAGCCGTTTCAACGGGCCCGCTGAATACAGGGCACGAATCGGCCACGAGAGACCAGATACTTTTTCCAGAAAATCAAGTTTCTGTATAAGTTCAGTAGGTCAGCAAATCATATCCAATTCCATTCAGACGAGTCCTGAGATCTTGTTCAATATTCCCTGCTGGCCGGCGAACAGTTGTATCTCCATATTGGTCGAACTCCGTCTCAATACGAAATGTCAGCGACTGATCAGCTGCCTCCTCTACATTAATATTCTGGTCACGATGATCGACAATCCTCTGAAGCCGACCTGTTTCGCGACTGAGCGTCACCGTAATCCAGCAGTCGTCAAGTCCTAACTTGCGAGTAGGTCGGAGCGGAACGACCTGTGCGTATGCGTCTGAACCCGTAACGCGGTAGGTGACGCTCTCGGCTGATTCGTCTGTTTTCGTCCAGTCAGTGCGATGCGGACGGATAAAATCGATCCGAGTCGATTCATCAGCATGACCGAGACTGTTGGAAGTGGCGTACGCATCCGAGACACGAACTGTGTCGTCCTCAGGGACTGGCGCATCAGAGTCATAGACTTGTTTCCCGTCGGTAAGGTAGTGAACAGTGGTTAACGGAAGGTTTTCAGTCTCCCCGAGTACCCCGACCGAATGGGTTAATTCAAATGGAGTTTCATGAGGAAACATATCACTATTTAGTTCATCACCAACCGGGTGGCTGCGGGCCATCGGTGCCGTATATGTCGTTAACGCTCGGAGTTGGCGGCGGCGCGAGTGTTGATACCACCGTCGAAACACATCGAGGTCGTACGGCGCTTCACCGGTCCAGTCGTCGAGGACCCGCACCCGAGTAATCGCCCGGTGATCGGCTGCGTGACGATGTTTTGCTGCTGCGATGATACGCTCACGCGGTGAGTCGCCTGTCGGAAGTTCTGGGTCGTACGGGCGGACATCAGCTATCCGAAGGCCACTATATCCGCTGGCGGTACCGACGACGGTCGCGCCAGCCCCAACAAGAAACTGACGTCGGTTCATTCGGTATCCCCTTGTATTTCCTCCTCGGGATACCACTCTTTGATCGATCCCGGCGACGACTCGCCGGCTGGAGTCCAAGAGACATGTGTCCTCGCTGGGGTTGAGAGCTCGTGGACTACGGTTGATTTGGGGGTGAGTGGAAACGCCGCCACCGGGTTCGCTTCTTCGGGGCCGATCCACACGGTTTCCTCCTCATCATCATTCTCTGTGACAATAGCTACCTGCTCCGTGTTGCTGGTTGTGAGGCGATTTCCCCGATCAAACCTGACTGTGAGCGTCGAACGTTCAGAGTGCCAGTCAAAGGAAAAGAACATATTGGGGATAGTTGCTGGATACGAATCCGTTGAGGGCTTACTCGGCGCTAGCGAGCATCCAGCAAGTGCCGTAGTAAGTACGGTTCCTCCTGTTGTAAGAAGTGCGCGTCTGGAGGGCATAATGTTATTCAAACTCGACAAGGGCATAGGCTTTTTGTACGCTTTTTTCAGCGAGAAAATCCAGCTTTGCCGGACGTTACGATGATCGAAGTAGTGGCCTGAGGTCCATTCTGACAGCTCAGATTCTTGTGGAGGCTCTGTTGAAGTGTGTCGGAACTGCTCAGTATTGGCTGCTAGCGATATCCTCTGTATCTCGCACGTCGATCCGATCAATTCTTAATAATTTTAATAGAGCCAAATTCGGATATGTGTTACAGTGGCTCTGTTGAAACCCCATTCTTCAGACAGTTTCTCGTCTGAAACAGCCGGTCGATAAGAACTGCGTAATTACCGTTTATTTCTTCGTCAAACGCTGCCGACCGATCATCGCCGAAAATACTTATAGAGTCAGATGAAATCAGTTTCTATGCCCGCATTCGGTATTGGAACCCCGATATTCCTCTTCGTACAAGCCCTCATCTCGTTGTTTGTCTACTCCGAAGCAAAAGAGTATGGCTCACGCTCCCCGCTAGTCGTAGGAGTATCCGTATTCTTGCTGGGAGTGGGGTTCGCATTCGTATTCAGTACTGTCGTTGGATTCGTTGCGGTCGAACTTCTTGTTATCTTCATCTACCTTCTCGGCGTACACACCGGTAAAGGACGTTCTTTCCCCACCTGACCATCTGTCACCCGTATCTGTCTCTGTTGAAACCCTCAGCAAGTGTTAGTTTTTGACCCGGTTGCGGTTAATACAGGTGACTCACAAATCGCTCAGCACAGGGTACTCACCGTTCGACCCGTTCGAGAACGATCCCCTCGTCAAAACGACCCCTTTGTTCGGCTTTCTGTCTCCGCTTATTCCGCAGAGATTCGAGGGAAACACCTCGCTCTTCTCGTATGGCGTGGAGCGCCTCCAAGACGTCCGCCAACTCCTCGACCTCACCACTCTCCAAGTATTCCGTTACTTCCTCAGCTAATTTCTCGTCCAGTCGTTCGGAGTACTCCTCACCCTCAGCGGAGTGTATGATCGGCATTGCTCCGTTCTTCTCGATGATCTGGGGGATCTCGTCTCTGACCAGTTTGTCGAACTCTTCGGTCATATTTCGATGTTCGAAGACCAATTTATAGTAGCTGTGGACGGTTCACACCCTTCAGTGAGCGGCTGTTTCAGCCCACATTATGTCTAAAGAATGGTGTTTCAACAGAGCCAATTGGCTATTCTAGACTTGATCGAGAACAAGTGTTTGACGGCAACGGCCCGAGAACCGGATCCGCTTTCTCAATTTGAGTGTGATTTGCCCGACGCATTTGTGTGGGCAACTTCGTCTCTACTTGTTTGTTCCCTACATCACGAGGCGTGCCGTCACAAGATCCCGTTCTGAGGCCCTGAGGAATCCCTTCGTGAAGCCTGCACCGAACATCGCGTCGGCGAGAGCATCGCCTTTCTCGGGTGCCTCCTCACGGTTCACAACGGTGGCGAAGCGAAAGGTATGGGAATTCCCTGTCGCGGCGTCAAACATCAGATTCCACCGGTACCGTCTCGTCGATCGGTCAATTCCCAAGTACAGATTCGAATCGGCGTTGCCATCGTCAGCCGGAACAATGTCTCCGGAGTGAGAGACAAGAGAACCCGAGTTCCAGCCGTGTTCGACCGTTAGCGAGGCAGTTTTCCACCCGCTCCTCGCCTCATAGTTCGATCCCGGGATAAGTTGATACTTGGTAACGAGAGCGTAGCGATCTGTCGATTCGAGATCGAGAATCGACGCGGACTGTCGAACGGTACCGTACGTCTTGCTTCCCGCCGTCGTCGTGTCGGTGGCCACAACGGGGCTGTTCCGTTGACCTGTCGAAGATACTGGCTCCTCAGCGTACGTGGCTGGTGGAATGGACGGCTTGTCGGCAACCCGGCTGGCTCCGAAGACGCCGACGACCCCGGCGCTAGCGGCCAGTCCGAGAAGCGTGCGACGTTTCATCGTTCCGGGAGAATTTCTCTGAGATTGTATATCTGTTGATATTACGGATAGATGAATGCTCATGTATCAGATACCCCCGATTGTCCGATGCGCTCAATACAGGGGAAGCAACTATCGTTCGATACAGAAGTGTATCTTTGGTTGAGCTCCACTAGCTGGCCACATTCATGAACGCATGAAATATATGTAGAGGTCAAAAGCCATGTTATGTATGCTTGATTTAACGAAATTCGAGACGGTTTATTTGGTAATGACACTATTTCTCGCTGTTATCGGATATCTCAATCTCACCTCTTTTCTGTCTTTCAGCGAAGGCCTAGTACTCCTTTCACTCTGCGTAGTACTGTTGCTATTAAGTCGAATTGTCGATTGATACGCAAGCGTGATCTTCTGGTTGATTCAGCCACACAAACTCGGAAGCATCGACTGTAGATCGCTCAGTTCAGGGATCCTATCCAGTAATTCGTCGGACTACAGTTCCGATTCCAAAGCCGAGCGTCCCTAGGATCGTCGCAACAACTGTGCTTCCGACAAATGCGTATCCGATGAGTAGCAATAGTCCGGGCTTGGCCCCAGTTAATGCGATACCACCGAAGTTCAGGATAACTCCAGCAACCGCAGCGAACACGAGCAACCAACTCACTCCGATCCCACCGTTGGAGTACGCTTGGACCGCAACGAAACCCGTGAGCAGAATAGCATACCCCTGCCACCACAGCACCGTATCAAGCAGGGGAAAGTCTACTGTCCTTACCACTGCGAAGTAGAAGAGCGACGCAACAAACAGTATTCCAGCACCGATACTCCACTGTCTTGCTCGTTTTGATCCTCACCCAGTAGGAGGGTTCGAGTGTCAATGGGGACCATACACAATCCGCTTTTCTATGCCTATAAAACTAAGAAGCTACGATGCGACCAATTCGGAGACGTACTGAACGGGTGACTCACTCCCTACTGATATCAAAAGAAAGGCACACCTCAGTTACACCCTCCGAAGCTGTGGCCGTATACATTGAGATAGTTGGTCTCAACTTACGCTGCCCGTGGAGTTGCGAATGGCGGTGAAAACGTTCACGGGATCGACGCTATTCGGGCCAATACCCGATAGAAACAGCCGAGATTACGCTCTAATAACTATCGAATAACCAGAATTAATACAATATCTAAACTTATCTAGTGAAATATACCTCAGCAACCAGTGATGCCTCTCTCGAAGGGCTAACCCAGACCGAGCTCTAAATGAGTGTGATCAGCTCCCTGTCCAGCCAATCAAGAAACCGGCTGAGCGTTATCCGTGGCTTCTTCCGGGTTTTGATGACTCCAATGCGCTCCTGTGTGAGGAAATCGACCAGCAGCCACATATTGTAGATCACACACCCAAAGGCGAAATGGAACCACCGGACTCCGAACTCCTTCGAGGTAGTCCACGCTGCTGCGTTCTTGATCGACGAGTATGAGTTCTCGATCGCTCCGCGGTCACTGTACTGTTCGATCTGCTGTTTCGTCCAGCGCCGGTCTAATGCGACCTCGTCACTCGCGTCGAGACTCGTAATGAAGGGCTGTGGCGATCCCTCTTCATGGACATCATCATCTTCTGCGGGGGTAACACGACGACGTTCGTATGTACTGCGTGGTTTGAGACGCCGTTCTTCACTGTACCGTGCATGACGAAATCCTCCTCGACATACAGCGGGGTGTCGTTCGATTCGTGATATCCCCGCTTCAGTTGGTCAAACTGGTCACACATCGGTCCAATCCGATGTTGATCTTTCTTGGCAGGGATTACGTAATCCAACCGCTTGTTAATAAGCGTCTGAAGGACGTCTACAGCGTGGAATTCACGATCGGCATACACCATCCTGATGTCGACATAGTCTTCGGCGATCGAGAGAAGTCGCCGTGCAACATCCCCGACGTAGTAGGAACTATCCTTACCGGGATAGGCGTCTGTCGCAGCGTAATCCGTACTCCCGAGCGGACACACCCCAACGACGTAGTGGGTGTTCTCGCCGACGATCACGACCGTCGCAAACTTGTGACACCAACTGTACTCTTTTCCTTCAGGTGCGCCCTGGACCCATTCCATCTCGTCACGATCACCATAGTAGGCAACGTACGTCATATCCAGTGCGACTTTCGCACGAGTCCCAAACCGTGAGCCGTTCCCGTGTTCGAGCTCTCTGATTCGGGGCTTCGCGCGTGTGTAGGTTTTCCGGAGAGCGAAATTCAGCACAGTCGCGATCTCCTCGATGGACATCTGCTTGAGCGCTTCCAATAGCGTCTCACCAGATGGCCCATCCTCGTAGAACGGGTCATCAACAGCGGGGTCTGGATTTTTCATGTCGCCCAGCTTCTGGCCCGAATCGTGTGCCGCCTGCTGTTTGATCGACGCGATTGCTTCTAAGACGAGTAACTCATCGTCGTCGTAGATCGCGTCATCCGGCCGAGGGAGTGAGATTGAAGGGATAGCTACTGATTTCAACTCATCAAGCACCTCGTGACCCTTCTTCCGGAGCAAGCGTTGGACGGTTCGATTTGACAGCGACTGTTCGTCCTCGCCGTCCGCTGTTTTGAGAAGGTCATTTCCGATCGGTGCGCCCCGTTCAGCTGCAAGCAGGCGAATCTCTTTCACTCCCCGTTCAACGGGTGACTGAAGTTCTTCGAATCGTCCTTCATCTAATCGCGTTGGCTTGAACGTGCTTTCTGAGGGAAGATCATCGAGGTCAAAACCCATAGCAGTGGCCAACTCTGGATTTGCTTCAAGTTGGTCCGGGATCGTCGTCAAGGAGATATCTTCGGCTTTCGCCCACACGTATGCGAGAAACATCCGTGGAAACGGTGTGGCAGTGTGCCAATCTGGATACCTGTCTCGTCGTTCAAATCGGTCGGTGTCAAACTCATCAATGAGATCTATCCATTCTGTCTCTTCGTCGATGATCTCATCTGCTTGCTTTCCAAGGCCTGTGACCGGGGAGGAGGGGGTATCTGGGAGATTCATAACAATATATTATTTTGTTGAATAGTAGCTCAGAATCTGAGTAAAGTGTATGGGTGTCGTTTCCGGAAACGAATTCACGTATGACGCGAGGTCTGGCTGCCAAATAAGTAGAATTCGCTGAGTAGACTCCATCTCTGATACCCCTCAGCTGGTGAGCCAATTCCAAACCAGATATTACTCAGATTCTGAGTAGACTCAAAATCTTAGTTGATGTCCCTCTACAACCTACCTGATGACCAATCAAATCGCGGAATTTTTTAAGAGAGATGGCGCAATTGGGTTGATTCTCGCAATTGGTCCTGAGAATGCCCGATTCAAAAAAATAGTATCTCAAGTAGCAGTAAGCCATGATACAGTGTCTAACCGGGTCGAAGAGGCTCGCAATCTGGGATTGATCAAGGCAGAAGCTGTTTCAGATATAGGAACGAGCTTCACCAACAAACTCACACCAGCTGGAGAGATTTGCTATTGGGGAATGGTAGAATTAGGATTAGATGACGCATATACAGAATATGTTAACGCGATTAAGAATTACAACAATTTATCAGACAAATACGCTCAACAGGTTGGTGACGAAGCTGAGTGGTTAGATTGGGTACTTGAGAGTGACGTTCGCGTGGATAACTTACTGACGAAGTTCGAGGCGCGAGGAGAGGATATGATACTACCTTTTTCAAGCTATCCAGAACCGGTTAAAGAGGCTCTTCGACAGCAGTCAGTTGAGCCACTCGAACAGATCGATCATAAGGACTTCTGGTTATGGCGTATCATGCAATATCCCCCAGAACCCGACCAAGACAATAGACCGGTACCACCGTATAACAACGATCACGACTCAGATACTAGATAGCTGATTCTTAGTACCTCACAAAGTATTCTCGGCTAGCTGTTTCTGCGGTCTGAGTTCTGTGTCGAAGCGGTTGTACTGACGGTCTCGACGAGAGAATTACGGACGGATCGACGGAGAGCTGTCGCTGTCGGCGGCGGTCAGCCGCCGACGCGACAGCGTCGCCACTCACTCCGCTGGCTTGCTCGGTCGGTGGTTAGCGGTGGAACCGGTCGTCAGGTGGCCGATTCGCGGGGACGGCCCGACGCACCGCGAGGGCCGTCCACGCAGCACGTCGAATCATATTGACGAACTCCTTGTACGGCCACCACCAGAGGCGACGCCCGCCTCGGCGGGGCGTCGCCACATACTCGTAGTGAAGGTACCGCCAGACGTTCTGTAAGAGTAGACTCACCACGACGTACAGCAGCCGTACCGTTGGATCTCGTGTTGTCGTTGTCGCTATCGCTTGCTCGAACAAGCGATAGCTCGATTCGATACCGAACCGCTTGCTGTAGTGGTATCGAGCGTCGCGTGGTGAGTCGATGAACGGCGCGTCAGCGGCGTAGCCGTGACGCGCCACACCGTTCTCGTCGTACTTCCCGTTTAGGTACGTACAGTCGATGTAGACGGGAAACTCGACGGTCCAGCTGTGACCGTCGAGTTTCCCTGTCAGATCGTGCTGAATGACACGGCTCCATCCTTCCGAGAGCTCTTGCTGAATCGTCTTTCCCCACCGGATGATCGGGATCACGTACGCGTAGTCGTGCGCTTGAAGCAGCGTGAGGCACTTGCTGTCGTAGAATCCGCGATCGAGGTAGACGGCCTTGACCTCGGTGTCAAGGCCGTCAAGGACACCGAAGAACTCAGCGAGGACGCTGCTGGCGGTATCGCCGTCTTCGAGACGGCGTACCGCCAGCGTGTAGCGTTTGTTCTTCACACGCGCGTAGAGTGTCGCGTAGGCATGGAACGCGGTGGTTCCGCGCTTTGCGACTGAGTGGAAGAGTCCGTTTGTGTCGTCTTCGTCACCGTAGTAGGGCCGCAGGTGGAGGTCTGCGCAGACCTCCACCTGCTCGGGGAGCAGTTCATCGAGGTTCTTCCGCAGGAGCGTGTTAGCGACTCGTTCGAGCCGATCCGGCTCGAACTTCGTCCGGAGATGGTAGAGGATCGTGTTCGCAGCGGGTGTGTTCTGGCTCGAAGCACAGAGCGTAGAGACAGAGGTCCCGTCGGCGCAAGCGCCGACGAGGACCTCATAGATGTCCTCAGCAGTGATTTCAGCGTTATTGGCTAAGGAGAGCGGAACTTCCTCGTCAAGGCGGTTGACGAGAAAGTTAAGAAGCTGGTCCTCGTGGATCTCACCGTCTGCTTGCTGCTGTTTGCTAGGCACATTCGCAGCAAGCAGACGTTCTAACTAAGCGGCTTTGTGAAGTACTGATACTTGGGTTCCGAACCCTGCCATCCAATCCTTCCTTCTACATTGAGCTTTGACCATGACCCATCGGATTGGCCGTCAGTGTGGAACATCAAGGCAGCTCCTCGGAGTTCATCTACATAAAGTTACAACACTTGTAACGGGTTACAAGAATTCATGATATAAACAAGCCTGAAATGATAGCCAGTGGTGACCCTCATGTTACTATTCTTGTTATATAGAATTAAATTATAAAATATCGGCCAATAAACTTTATTACATTGGCGGTTGACGTGATCCGTGTATGCGAAATAACCATACACGCCGACGGGCGCTTCGTGGCATTGGAGCTGCAACCATTTTTGGGGCCGCCCTATCTACTAATGTCACCGGCGAAAGTACACAACTAGAAGATGGTGAAAAAGTAATTTACTCAGATGATAACGGAGAGATCGTTCAAGTTAGCCCACATTCTTACGTAATTAGAGGAGCAAAATCAAGAAAAAGTCTTGAGTTTTTAAAGAATAAGCGCCAGGAACTACTGGTAGATCCGGATCCCCATCCGCTATGGATACAAAGTCTGGGTCAGATAACGATACAGGCCTATATGATGGGCATAGTTGGGCAGTCGAATCAGAACTCACAGCGATTACCGCACAGACAGAGGTTGAAGTAGAGGGGATGGTAAGTGCTCAATGGTATGGGGATGCTTATTGGGTAGAAGACCCTGTTGAAGTTGAGGAAATAGAAATATCATCAAATCTTGCTGCCAACTTCAATAATCTATCTGGTACGGGAACTATCTCTGTTCTGCGCAGCGCATACACACTCTATCAGGATCTACACGGCTTGGAAGCAGCACTGGACAAATAGTTGGTCAGATGAATCGGGACCTTCTTCTTTATGAACAGGGTGCAGTGAATTTCTGATGGAAGTAAGCGACTCCGTGCTTAACCTACGTCGAACAGGACGATACAGTGAAATTCGACTACGGAAGTGACGTAGAGTTTTATGGTGTATCTGTTCGACATGAGTTCGACTACTGTGATTGGTTTTAAAACATTCTAAAAATTACTGGTTAACGCTATGAATAAGAGTGTACTTGTATTATGTAGCCTTTCTCTGTTAGTTGGATTGACTCTTGGTAGTTCTTTTTTCGGGGCAATGGTACTCAATGACCCCGTTAATAACCAAAATGAGGATATATCAACTGGACTGGCTGTTTCCAGCTCAGGTCCAGTGTGTGAGAGTACAAGTAACCATACCTCCCCCGGCTGGGTCCACGTTGTAGGTGATGGGGATAATTTTGATGTTACGTTTGATATTATTGTCAAACACGATCGGAATGAGAGCGTTACTGTTTCACGTGAACAGACCGGTGTGAATGGGTTTACCCTGAACATCTCCACAAGTAACGAGTCCAGCTCTGGACCAGCCACACTATCTGAGAACTGTAGTTCTATAACACGACTATCTGGAGGTGGTGAAATACCACTATCGTACGATCAATTATCAGTCGAATATAATGATAATCAAGTCGCTCGTATAAATAATACACAGACAACCCCTCAACTCAAGCGATTGCCAAATCCAATAACAGAGTAGAGAGCGATCAGGGCGAGCCGACGTTGTTGTGGTGCTGGGTGAGGTATGCGGTCGCTCCAAATAATGTAGCAACGGCTTTGTTGAAATCCTCAGCAGTTAATAGTTTCATACCCTCAATCGCTCAATACAGGTAGTTCGACGGACGGGACACAGATAGCACCAAAGAACCGAACCATACTGTAACATACGAGCCAAATCTACTTCTATTCCACAAAGCTTATTCCGAACCGATCACTATACCGTCATGTTCCTGAACAAGAGGAGATCCTTGTACACCTCCGTTTCATCAGCATAGCCCTCGTTGCTGTAGCGATCTCGGTTCTCACGACTGGTTTCATTATTGACGGAGACCGGATAGCGCCCGTTTTCTCTGTCATTAGCGTAGTTGTTTGTCTATACGCGTTTGTGACGTCGCTCGTCCGCAGGTAAGAAGATTATCTAAAATTGGTAAGAAACCCAGCGGTCAGTTCGCAGTCTGTACTGACCGCGATCGGGGCAAAATATGTCACTTTTCGAGAATTTCAACAGAGCCAATCAAATTCAATGAGCAGATCCCCGGCGGAACGTACACGACCGTAGCAAGGAAGACAGCGACACCAACGGGGACGTTGGATAGACCGCTGGTGATGCCACTCCCAAAACCGGATTCTACAGATTGCGCCGATTGAACGTGTACTGTCCGTATTCTGGTCGGTCGAATCCCGGAAGGAAGGAGTGAGCGCGAAGTAATCGTAGAGCGGGTCTTTGACCTACTCGAAGCGGTTCAGCAGGATCTCGGTGGGGGTTGTAGAGACCGCAGCTCCAATCTCCATTATAATCATGAAGGTGGAAGGAGATCCGAGTCAATGACGTCTGAGCAGTCGACTGGAATCCCCTCCCACGCAGCATCGACGGCGTGATAGCCTGTCCACCCTTCACTTTTGAGAAGTTCAGCACACGTTTCACAAAACGCTGTTCGCGAGATGAGATCGTTATCGTAGAGAATGTAGAAGAGAAAAGTCGGTGGCACTACACGCGCCTCGAGGTCGCGGTTCTGAATCTCTCGACGGATCGAACGGCGGCCGTGAGCGTCCATCAACACCACGTAATCGACCGCCTTTGGATGCTGCACGAGATGTTGTTCCAGCGATTGCTCACCGGCATCAGCCCCATGCGGTCGAGGGACACTCACGACACGTGTCAACGGTGTCCCTTTATCCTCAAGCGCATCAAGAACACGCGTACTACCATGGTGAAGGCGATACGAGCGACTTCCTTCTGGAGCGTGAGAGCGGTTCTGCTCGTGATGGCGCTTTAACTCCTGCTGGCAGACGTTCGTGGTCGTGAGTCCGATGTTCTCAGTAATACGATCCCACAGTGAGCTGTTCCCGACGGCGATCAGGGCGTCAGTATCGACGAGAATCGGATATTGCGGTTCATCAGTCGCCATTCAAACAAGATATTGGCTGGTATCGTCCTCGGCTGCCGCGGCGAACTCCTCGATATCTTCCTGGAGGAGGTCGAACTCCTCGCCAAGCAGCAGGCGAGTAGCCTCCTCGGAGATCTCACCTGCCTTGTAGCGTTCATAGAGGGTGATTTTGTCCTCGTCAGTCATGGTCCGACGGAGCATATCTGCAAGCCCCGCTCGGGCGAGTTCGCTGATATTGATCCCACCGAGATGGATCGCATCGAGCTCGCCAGCCGCCTCTTTCAGCGCGCCCGCGCGGAATTTGATGGTATCGTCGTACGAGCCCTGACTCATATCTCTATGTACGGGCTGCTGCCAGTATAAATGTTCCCCCAGTTGGGAACGTGTGGGTACAAACGATTTGCTTGCGAGAGGATGTTTCTGGCCGCCTTGGTTGTTAGATAACTCATATTCTGAATAAGAATAATTATGGGAGAGAACCTGATAGCCTTCGTCATGAGCAATCCCAAAGAGGTTATTCACTTGTCAGAGCAGGTAGGACGGAATCTTGCTGTTGATGCCGCATGTGAAGGTATCATCACGCATCCCGATACTGGTACGACTCAAGCAACGTGTCGAACGGCGTCGGGAGCGAGAGTCCCCGCAGGGTCTCTCGTCCCTCCACGGTCAATGGTTTCACGTCCTCAGTGATGCCGTGATCAGAGAGGAGTCCATAGATCTTGTTGGCGTATTTGGTACGGTTTTCGACCAAGGTCTGTCGCCCGCGCACGAGTGCGCGGGCTCCCTGACCTCCTCGGTCGGTACGTAGCTTTCAGGCACCGAGTTTAACCGGAGCATCCGCGCGAGTTCTTTCGCGTCCACGCGGTCGGTTTTCTTGTCGGTGTCTGCGATCTGGTTGATCTTTTTGGGATGAGCGACGGTCACATCCAAGTGCTCGGACAACGTATCGTGGGTGTGATAGTAGTTGGAGGTCTCCTCAAGCACGGTTGTGCGCCGGCGTACCGCTGGGCGAGGTCGTTGAGGTTCGCGTTCTCGACGCGAACCTCTTCGTCGATCTTCCCAGCCTGATTCATCACTGCCACCTGTGCGTACCGTTTGTGGACGTCGATTCCGAGGTACATGGTTCGTTCACCCGAGATGCCAGCACGTGAAGCAGAGATTCACGTATTCGGGCTTTCCCGGATGCCGCGGCGCGCGGCATCCGGGCTGTAGCGCCCATGACTCGACTTCTTTCGCGCATGGACCAGTCAACAGAACGTGCTCGATGGCACGGAATCCTTATCGGTCTCTTGCGCCCCATATCTTGTTTCACGTTCTCTAGGGATAGCAGCGTTTCCATCGAGTCAACAGAGGCACTTTGCCTATTTTTGCTAGTACCGCTTATATACCACGGATATATGCTGTAACTTCTATCCCGATGAGGCTAAACGTACCAAGAACGCGAGCAACTGGGATTTTGGCTAACGGAGGCACATCTGCTTGAAGAACAATCTCAGCTACCGCTCCAATCACGACGAGGGCGAGCACACCAGCCCATAACCACATAGTTGCGTATCCAAGTTCGTCGAGATTGGTAGTTTTCTTAGCGTGGCCAATAAGAACTGTAGCAGTGATAAATGGCACAATAAGGAGGAATCGAGCAGGGTTCACCACCAAGATACCAGTACCCAGAACTATCGTTGTAAAGTAAACCCAAACCGTGATAATGAAACGAATTGATTGGAGGGAACTCATAGAGTGTTGTAAGCCGCACAAATAATTAAAATTTCCTCGTCTGCTAAAGTATAAATCAATTAATTATGCGCTACCCAATTGTCTACCACATGGGTGTCTACCTTCCTCGCCTGAACAAGATCCCATAGTAACCGATCCTGCTCTCCGAACAGATGGTGAATAGGAGGAGTAATATAAAAACAGAGATAGCAAACCCTAGTCCAGCCTTCGACCTAAGCCCTCGATAATGTATTTTCTTCAGTTGGAATGAATACTCCAGTCCACCGAAGCACGACGAGAAGAGTTGCACAGAACAACGAGAATGTGACTAACAGTACGCCTGTCGGGCCGAATGCGGTGTTCATGTAAACATAGGTGAGGAAAAATGTCCCGCCGAATAATGTTATATAGTCTCGCGTCCCCCAAGGTTCGACCTGTAGCCAGTTTGGAAACTCGATTTTGCCCTTCCGGCGAAGCGATAGAAGGCCAACGGTCAAACCAGTTGCTAGTATATGGTGAATAACCGAAATTGCGTCTGGTGTCGACGACCAAGCTGTAGCGAGTAGCGAAATAAGAAGTCCAGTAACTATGACAATTGGGATATACGTAAGGGTGTAGAGGACTACTTCGTTCCAAATCGACTGACCGTCGTCTGTAGGTTTGTACGTGAATTGAATAATGCGAGGACGAAACACTGTCACAATTACAAGACTCCCGATCACACCGGTTGTGGTAACCGCGGTTAGGAATGCTGTATCTTCCGGAAGATACGCTTCGAGCCAATTACTGAAGATTGGTGTCCGAAGAGAATTTGTGACAGAGGACATACTGAGAATCACTACTCCTGATTGACGCACCGATGGTTTGCGGTGGTCACTATTCATATTAACTTTTCTGCTGCCTTTCGTTGTAAATCTTGTGGTATACTACATAGTTAATCTAAAGTCTTACTTATATTTTTTATGTATATTATTAGCAAAATTTTTAAATATATAAAAGTTGGTCAGCTATGATCAAATAGTGAAAAGGTCTAAAACGTATGGACACAGATAAAATAAAGAAACGATATCTAGAGAATATCTAGAAATATTATTGAAGGTATTAGGTGTCTATCTCGATGCTGTAGAACTCTGTCCCGAGGTTCGGTGCCTGATACGATTGTTTAGCAGGCATAAAGTTCGTCTGTGTGACGCCACCTTTGAGTCCGTTGAAAACAACCTTCATACGGGCACCGATCGACAGCCTCACCAGATTGAAGATCCGTATTTAATTCATAATCAGAGATAAGGTTGATCACCAACAGTACCGTCATCGGGACCGAACTGGGCGTCAACGTTACCATTACCGGAACAAAATGGAAGTTGTACGATCTCCAACGTTAGCATCCATTAGAAAGGGTTGCAATCCTCGTCACCAGTTGAGGTATCGCGAACGAAGCCCTCCTGGAGTCATGCAGCCACCCATACCCACGCTCGAAATCAGGTCCAAGGATATCTCCACTAAAACGTGATGGTGGCGTTAGAACTGTCCGAACCAACGTACTCCGTATTGTACACCTCTTTGCAGTAGCACTGGAGTTAACGGTCAGATGCCGCACTTCGTTGTGCGACTCCACATCGGTTATCCGAATGTTTGATAATCAGCTCCCACACTATTTTCAGGATGGGAAGACTATTCTGTCGAGTTCCTCAGTACCGTCGTCAAGAACTGGTGAGGAAATGTCGTCACCGTTAATGTATTCTGGGGAGATATTAGGAGGTGAGGATTGGGGTTCTATACTGATGTCCCGCGCTTCCTCCTTAGCTTTCTTGGACTTTCTCCGTATCGTTTTGAAAGAAAATTCTTCCTTGAATTCTTCACTTTCCACCTTATTAATTAACACTGCGGATCCTGATGGAGTAGAATCCTCGGATTTGATCGCAGATTCCCGACTACTGTCCAACTCTGCAGTCCTGTCTCAGTGCGGGTCTTGTCTGCATGTCTTCAAATTGGAGATGGTTGGAAACAGAGCTTCAGCCGACCCAAGGTCGTAAAGTATCTTGGGAAATCGTTTTTTATTATCCTCGGTGATTTTTTCTCCGTTTTCGTCTAGTCGGTTCCCGGCAGTATCAGCGATACTTTTCACCGTCCTTAGACACGATCTGGCCACGCTTAATTTTGAAATTCCCATGTTTATCCACCAATTTCTGAATATATTCACCAGGATTACTTGTGTAGAAGCAGCCGGCGGTAGCTGAACTCATCCCGATGATCGATGCGGTTCCGATAGCTCCGGCGTTTGTGAGATAATCGCGCCGTGTTTTCTCCACCTTGTGGCATCGCAATTAGCAAAACGAACCGGTGGATATTTACTTATATCCTCGTCAGAATTTTTAGACCACCAGATAGTATGAACGGGTGTTGAGAATCTGAACGCCCCCTGTCTTGTATATAATCGTCGTATGCATGTAGAAGTTTGAGCTACTGCTAGACTGTTTTTCTACTAATGAAAAGTTTATCTCGAATAAAGCATCTGTATCTATAAAGAAATGAGCGGTACAATTTCCCCGCCCCTCCTCGAAACCGTCGCCTCGTCGTGCACACCTGTCATCGAATGTTTGCTGGAGGGACCTGGAGATAAGCGAGAACTCAGAGTTACCGTCTTAGATGTCTCACGGACAACTGTGGGCCGTGCGGTGGGAAGGCTTCAGTGAAGCTGAATGTATTACCCAACGAGAACGGTTAGCGGGAAATCACCTTACTCGGGCGACGATCGCTGTGATGAACAGTACAAACAACTTACATTAAAATATGAAGGACTCATCACTGCTCAGACACTGCTCTCCCATCTTCCATCAGGCACACCGTTCGACCGTGCGAATCCTCGTTGACGCAGAAATTCTACCTGGAGAACCTCCAGCACCACACATGCCGACGGATCGACTTGAAGAGCTCCTCGACGGGAGTAACCGGGCTAGAGGACTTTCGTCGGTTGTTTTGCCGAAATTCATTTCACTTTTCTATCATCATACGGTCGAGCAAAGATACGGATAACAAATCTCGTCTCTTGAGAGTGAACTTGTCGACATCCTCTATGGAACGCTCACGCACAAAAAATGTGTGCTGTCATCGAATCTGATAGCGGTAATCGGTGTGGAGTTCTCGACCAGGAGCCTACCTTTTCGGTCTTCGTATGAATCGATGGGGACATCGTATGGATCGCTGTCTGACGGACGAGGACGGTGGACTGAAGGGGGCGATCATCAATGATCGCTCTTGTGGCGGAGATTGTTGGTGAAGTCATAGCGCAGTTTCGAGGATGGTTTTGAGCGCTTCTTTCCCCGGTTTTCGGAACACTTCACGACGGAGCTGAAACGCTCGGAGATACGGTGTGAGTCTGTCTTTAGAGACGCCTCGATGCGGCGAGAGCCACCGTCGCGCCAGCGACGCGTGGCTCTCGCAGGTGTTCACGTGAACGTCTCCATCAACGTACTCGCCGTCACCGTGGACGACGTATTCACGGGTGAATGCGTCGTCCTCGTCAAGTGGATCGTACGCCCGAAAGCCGTCAGTATAGACGGTCAACGACTCCTGCTGGCGGTCGGCCAGCAGGAGTCGAATCGTCGATTCGGTCGCGGTTTTCGCCGGGACCACGTATCGCTCACCGCTGCCACGATCTGCGAGAACAAATACAGGAGGCTTGTCCTCAGCGAATGTACCACGTCCGCGCGTGGACAGGCCACGCGAGCGCGACGGCTGGTCGCGCTCGCGGCCCTTGAGACCCGCTTTCACGTAGAATTCGTCGATCTCAACCGGACCTTTGAGGTGTAGTCGAGGCGCGTCCAGCGCTCGCAGGAAGCGCTGGACGCGCCGGTAGATCGTCTTGTAGGAAACGTCAATCTCTACGTCTAGCTGCCTGAGACTCGTGTTGAAGCGGATGTACGTGTAGACCGCGAGAAACCATTTTCTGAGCGCCACCGCAGAATGTTCGAAGATCGTGCCGGTCTGATCGTTGAACGTGCGGTCGCAATCCTTACACAGATACCGCTGAAACACGCGATAGCTGCCGTACCGAATCACAGATTCGCCACGGCAGCGCGGGCAATAGACGCCGTCGCGCCAGCGAACCTGCTGTAACAGGTTCGCGGCGCGACGCTCCGAGACGAACGTCTTGATAGGGAACATCGTTCGTCGGGTGACGCGGTCGCGTCACCCTTGCCTGCTGTGACTTCCAGCTACTGCTGAGAACTGACCAACAATCCCCTACCCAAGAGCGTTAAACTGATAATCCCGTGAGCAATAAGAATGGGCAACTTCCATGTTTCAGTCTATCGCCAGCAGCAGAACAGGAGTCAGTTCGGAGTCAATCTGGAGTCGCAGACTCGGAAAGTTAGCGTAGATGGCCCACATCAAGCAAAGTATACGCCAATCTGTCTTTGATCTGTTGACTTATTATCAATTATTTTAATCTACAGTATAAGTGAATAATATCAAGCTCAACACGGTATCCTGTGAGCGCTGCGAGCGTGTCGACGACGAGCCGACAGCCGACAGGTGACGCGGATCGCGCTTGTTGGGATCCGCCTCCGTCTGAATCGCACAATCGACACAACAGATTGCGGGTGGCCTGCTCGTCTTGGCTCCAGGCGTTGGCCTCGCCAGTTTGGTACCGGGTGGCGCGTCACAGAACACACATCCGGTGACCGTCTGCTTGGCATCACTCGCCCTCCGCGTCGGCGTCGCGACCGGCTGTCCAGCCACGGTGGAAGATGGCCAACCATCCGTCTTTAATTAATCCTCACAGCTCGGTTTGTGTAGCGGTAGCGAGTATTTCCTTTACCGGGTGCCACGAGGTCGATACGTCGACGACCTTCAGGAGAGGTATCTCAAGATCGTCCTCATCTACAGGAAACCGACTACTCCGACTGGCGGTGCCAGAACGGCGTGACCGATTTCTTCGAGAGCGGGTCAACGAAGTGGGACACCTGGGGGATGCGAAGCTCTTCATCGACGCACTGGAGACGTACTGGGGGAACGCCGAGACCAACCAAGATGAATTGGACGTCGATTCCAGCGATAACAACTTCCGGTCGACGTTCCTGGCGACTCGGGCGTCATCGCGTTCGCTGTCGTCTTATGCTGAACGCCTATGTCTTCTCGTGGATCTACCAGCAGGCCCTTTTAGGTGCCACCGTCGATCGTCCCTGGGTTGGCCTTCGGAATCGTGTTCAGTGTGATTGACCCGGATCCTTCGACCGAGGTTGCTAACGTCTGGATGCCCAACTTCATCGTCGCTGTTCCCGACCTGACTGGCCACTGGGAAGGCGAAGATCAAGTCCAGCTACGAGGGCGAGATTCCAGACGATGACCTCGCCGACGGCGGGCATCAGCCGATGGCAGCGGAGTTGGACATCAAACAGACGTGAAGCAAAGATCGTCCACTTCGAAGACGATCGGGTCGCCTTCAGCCAGTACTGGCGGAGCTTCCAAACCGAGGAGACGCTCCACACCAAGTCTCCGATCTGTTCGAGAACGAGGGTGTAGACGTCGAGAAACAGGCAGAGGACGAAGGACCATACGACGGGACGGCACGGCTCACCGACGGAAGTCAGAGGATTGGTTGGTCGGCTAACTATTACACCGGACCAGCCCGTGCCTCGGAGCAGGACGGTACCCAGAAGACGACGTATGAGACAATGGAGTTCACCCGCGAGGCGATGAGCCGCAGGAGTAAACCATCCCGTAGTAGGAGCGAGGATTCTGAACGGCAGGGTGCGAATTCCTCTCGAAAGGAGACCCATAAGCCGCCGCTGTCACGTGGTTCTTCTGTTAACTAAAGACGGATAGTGCAAATCGGGATCCGGAAATGATCCTTAAATACAGAGACTGACACGCAAAAAGGTAGCAGGGAGAAAGATTGCGTGAATCGCAACAAACGCCAGAGATTCTAAACGTCGTCACGATTAAATGCGTACTGCCCGTATTCTGGTTGGCTGAAATCCCGGAAGATCGTCATAGAGGCGTTCAACCGTTGATGTCCACAGCGCCTCGGCAGAATCAGATGCTTCCGGGAATGTTGGTTGAAGAGTTGCTGTCGTAAATCGCTTGCCTTGTGCAGTGGTCCTTCGCCCATCGAGAATCCCAGCAGCGTCCAGACAGCTCGAGCGTTGCACTCCGTGGGCCGTCACTTTCTTAGCCCAGTGCTCAAATTCAGCAAGATCCGTATCGCTGTCCGCTGAGTGAGCGTCACCGTTCTCTTTGGATCTGTTTCTTCAGTAGGTGATTCACCCAGTACGGGCGTCTCCGGTGTTGAACTCACAGGAGATGAGGATGAGGTGGACGATGAGTTCTCGTCGCTGGAAGCAGTTTCCCCTCGAGGTCAGTCACCCGTTGCGTGAGTATTTTCTGATCCGCTCAGTCAGCTCGTCGATGGTCTATTCAAGTTCTTCGACTGTTCAGTCTCAGCGTCGCCGTCGATCCATCTGTGGTCGCCAGTTGACGAGGTCGCGATCGAAGAGAAGATGGCGGACGTATTCTTGATCCACTACTGACTCCAGCTTCTCCCATCGGTATCGCAACTCTTCGAGGAGGTCAGTTGGTAGCCGGAGTGTAATTGGTTCCATATCGTATCAACTACGATGATGACGCTATTATTCAGACAACGCGAGTCTATCTACCATCGGATAGAGTACGAAGCTCGTTCCGTATTGTCGTAATCGAATCCATATTCATCCAGCTACACTAGCGTCACACTTCTCCAAGATAGTCTGACAGTGACTCCAACTATATTGACGGTATATTCTTGGCGAAATGAAGTCGTGAACGTTTCGTGTCGTTCGGAACTTAACCCGGGCTGT